>NZ_JASSOT010000051.1 GCF_030238365.1 Lelliottia wanjuensis
GCTCCTGGCCGTACTGGGTTTCCAGTTCGTCCAGTTCGACAATCAGACTCACCTCTTCGGCTTCTATCGCCGCCAGACGCTCGCCGTGCGTGGAGTGCCCCACCGCCAGGTCTTCCAGCAGCGCCTGCTTCTCCATCGCCAGCGACGTAAGCTGTGCGCGGATGCGGGTCAGCGGCTCCGGGACGGTGTCGAGACTCATGCGCACGCGGGCAGAGGCGGTGTCGAGCAGATCGACCGCTTTATCCGGCAGCTGGCGGCCCGTCAGGTAGCGGCGGGAGAGCGTCACCGCGGCGCGAACCGCGTCGTCATTGATGTGCACGTTGTGGTGTTCGGCGTAGCGGGATTTGAGGCCTCTGAGCATCAGGCAGGCGGTGTCGTCGTCCGGCTCGTCGACTTTTACCATCTGGAAGCGGCGCTCCAGCGCGGCGTCGCGCTCGAAATACTGTTTGTACTCAGACCAGGTGGTGGCCGCGATGGTACGCAGTTCGCCGCGCGCCAGGGCCGGTTTCAGCAGGTTGGCCGCATCCGCGCCGCCCGCCTGGTTGCCTGCGCCGATAATGGTGTGGGCTTCGTCGATGAACAATAAAATCGGTACCGGCGACTGCTGCACGGCGTCAATCACATTTTTCAGGCGCTGTTCGAATTCACCTTTCACACCCGCGCCCGCCTGGAGCAGGCCGAGATCGAGGGTGCGCAGAATGACTGGTTTGAGCGACTCCGGGACATTGCCTTCGGCAATGCGCAGCGCCAGCCCTTCCACCAGCGCGGTTTTACCCACACCCGGCTCGCCGACCAGAATCGGGTTGTTTTTACGACGGCGGGAGAGGATATCGACCATCTGACGGATTTCCGTGTCGCGGCCAAACACCGGGTCGATTTTGCCCTCTTTCGCTTTGGCGGTGACGTCGAGGGTGAATTTATCCAGCGCGTTTTGCAGCGCCGGGCTGAGTTCGCCCTCTTTCACTTCTGCACCCACCGGACGGCCGACAAACTCGACTTCGCCGCCATGTGTCTGCGCCAGCTCTTCTTCCTGCTGGACTTCGGCACGTTCGTCGGACTGGGCGTCCAGTAGCGGACGCAGGCGTTCGAGCTGGCTCTGGCCGAGGGTCAGCAGTGGCCACAGGCCGTCGCAGCGAATCAGTTTCGGGCTTTCCGTCAGGGCGCTCAGCAGATGCTGGCTGCGGATCTGCTCTTCTCCCTGCAAGGAAGCGGCCATCCAGGCCTGTTTCAGCAGCGTGTTGAGAGAGTCAGAGAGCGTCGGGCGGCTGCGCACCGAGCGCGGAAGCTGATCCAGCCAGCCCAGCAGCGCCTGCCACATGCCGTCCATATCCCACTCGTAGCGGCGCGCCAGCACGGTGAGGTCGCCTTCGCCCTGCTCCAGCAGTTTCAGCAGCCAGTGTTCGGGCAGGATTTCGGCGTGGGCGCGGGTCTGGCACAGGGAAGCGGCGCCTTCCAGCGCACGGGCGCAGTAAGGGTTAAGGCGACGTAACAGGACGGCTGAGTTTTCCATTTTTTCTCTCTTCTTTTTTCCGGGCACGCTACCGCCCTTCGCTGTGAACCAAAGCGCATGAGGTCAGGGAGGCGGATTGTGATTTTCCTGAGCGCCCGGCACGCAGACGCTCAGGAAAACTGCGGACAGGAAACCCTGTCCGCACAAAAGCATTTACCCTAAATAGTTCGTGTCGCAGGAAGGCGGCAAGTTCGCGAATCCCCGGGAGCATAGGTAACTATGTGACCGGGGTGAGCGAACGCAGCCAACGCATCTGCGGCGCGAAATATGACGGGTAAATTAGGCGGTAGTACGTTCGTTCCATGAATCGGAATGAATGATGTTGCCGTCTTTGTAGGTCCAGGTTATTTTTTCGTAACGCAGTTCGATCATTTCCAGATGGTTATGTTTTTCCATCGCAGGATCTTTGATGTCGTGCATTTTTGGTGCAACTTTCACCAGCTTCACGTTTTCCAGTTTGGTGTTGAAATACTCAACTTCCTGGCCCGCGTCGTTGATTTTGTACCACTTGAACTCAGCCGATTTCAGGGTCTGACCGGTGGTCACCGCCTTGTACAGATACGGGCTGGAGGAGTCGATTTCCTTGGTGAACAGGAACGGCGTGTGGATACGCGTACCGGTCAGTTTGCCGGTGTTGTTATCGGTTGGGATGTACAGGCAGTGATCCTGTGCAACCACTTCGATGCTGCCTTCGCGGTCCTTCACATCGACAGAACCTTTGATGTCTGCACCGCCGTCATCTTTCAGCCACAGATAAACTGGAATTGCCATTTTTACTTCTCCATTTTGTTTTGGACGACGTCATCATCCTGCGATGGCGTCTGGGGTTTGCCCGGTATCTGACAGGCATTGGCCTGAGGTACCAGACTGATTTCGACACGACGGTTGAGCGCGCGGCCTTCCGGCGTTTCATTGGTTGCGATGGGGCGGCTTTCGCCATAGCCCTGAACTGCAAAACAGCTCTCCGGGACGTCACCGGTGTCGCGCATCCAGTCGCGCACCGCTTCGGCACGTTTCTGGGAGAGCGTCTGGTTTAGCCCAGGATTGCCGGTGTTATCCGTGTGCCCGGCGACCACGATCAGCCAGCCCGGTTTGGCTTTGATGCCCACCAGGGAGTTCACCAGTAGCTTGGTGGAGCCAGGTTTGAGGTCGTATTTGCCGGAATCGAACAGGGACATGCTGTCGAGGCGGACAGTCTTTGGCCCCTGAACGATTTTCTTGATCACCGGAGGCGGCGGTGGCGGTGGTGCCCAGTCGCTGAGCGCCGCTTCCACAGGCGGGATCAGGCGCAATCCCTGATACAGGCCCAGACGATAGCGAACGGGTTCCCCACGGCGCAGCCAGTCATCCAGCAAGGCACCATCAGCCCGCAGGCGCTGCTGCGCCCTGAGTTTCGGCTGGTAAGGCTCGCCCTTAAGGGAGTGATACAGCGCCAGATGGTCACCAACGCTCTGGATCAACCGCTGGTTATTGATAAACGAGGCCAGCATGGCGAGCACAAGGAAAACGCCGCCAATAAGCCCAATGTGACGCCAGAACACCATCCTGCGACTGATCCCCCGATGCCGGGGAAGTGCTGACAGCAGCAGTTCGGGCAACGGTAAAGGTTCACCCTCAGACCGGGATTGTTCAGGCTCCAGCGCGGTAATCGCGGCAATATGCTGTTGCCAGAGATTGCCCTCGGCACCGCTGACCGGCAGCATGCAGATCCCCTGAGCACAGGGTTTCATGGCCGGAAGCTCGCTCTGACGGACTGACAGCAAACTGTCTACCGCGCTGGCCTGCCACGCCAGAAAACTGTCAAGCCACAGGGCCTGGCTCAGTCGTGACAGACGACCTGCGGCATCCGTTTCCCGGGTCCATTCGCTTAAGGATAAATTTCCCTGACCGGGCTGATGAACCTGAATGCCCGAGCGAGTGCTGACGGTGGTAAACCAGACCGGCTCAGGATCCGCACTTGCCGCTGGCGGTGAAATCCAGCTGACCGTCCACAGAGGAGGCAGACTGCCCAGTGTGCTGCGACACTGCACCACCGCCCGCTGCCAGCCCCGCAGCTGCTGCGCAAACGCATCAGCAGAAAGATGGCTTTCCGGCAGAACGGCCAGTAATACCGAAATCTGGGACACCAGCGCCGGACGGACCAGGCTCAGATGCTGGACCAGCAACGGCAGTTGCTCAGCATCTTTAACCCGCAGATACCAGCCCTGACGGGTTTCCCGATGACGATTTTCCGTCGCAAACAGCGCGGCGTTGTCTCCGCAGGCAAGCACGACTGCCCCCTGAAAATCTTCCGGCGGCAGGCTGTCATCCTGAATATCCCTGAGCGCCTCCTCCCGGCTGAGTGACAGGGTTCTCTGTCGCCATAGCAACGCGCCACAAACCAGCAGAACCAGAAGGCTGAGCGTTATCCGGCTTCCCACCGAGAGCGGCCAGAATCCCAGGATCAGCCACAGACACAAAATCCCACTCAGGGTAGTCAGCAGGCTCCGGTAAACGTCACGCATCATCTACCCCATGCTGCCAATCTGAGCCACCATCCCTGACAGGGTGGAGGAGAGGAAAAACCAGAGCGCCACCAGCACCACGGCACCGGTAACCCAGGAAAGCCAGTACCAGCGACGACCGCTGCGCAGGCGTGATGCCCGGGCGACAATTGGTGCATCCTGCGCAAGGGTAAACGGCGGAACCCGTTCACTCAGCGCCCGGATAACATCCTCGCGACGTTCGTCATCCTGCGCGCGATATTGCCCGACAAAACCGAGCTGGAGCGTGCGATACAGGCACAGCAGTACCGCCTGATCCGGCGCGGTTTCCTTAAGCAGGTTCCGGATACGTTCCCACAACTCCTCGCCCGCATTCAGCGTGCCAAAAAAGCGCGCCTGTAACGGGTCTTTTCGCCAGGCCAGATAGCCATCATCGGTCTTACCGCGGTTAAGTACGCTTTCATCGAGCAAGGCACACAGGGCATACACCATGTGGTCACGACTGATATCGCTGTAACCCGCCTCGGTCAGAGCCGCGCGGGCGTCCTGAACCAGACGACAGGCATGCCGATACAGTTTTTCACCTTCGCGAACGTCCTGTCCGCCCCGTAACTGACTGACCATCAGCCAGCCTGGGTAAAAGATGTGTTCGATTTGGCTGAGATCGGATGTCTTCATGTGCGCAGCACCGCAAAGAGTTCGAGTTTCACATCACCGAGTGAACCTGGGGTATAGAACGTACAGCTACCCGCTTCCAGCATGGCCCGCGCGGCATCGGTACTCAGATCCAGTGAGAAGTACTGGTTTTCCAGACGCAACGGAATCGCCGCCGGAACGTGACTGAGCGGTTTGATCACCATCCCGCTCAAGGCTACGTTCACCACATCGGAGACGTCGTCGAGACTGCCCGCTTTACACAGCAGCGGGAATTTGGTCTGCAGCTCATGATTCGGCATCGATGAGCGAACCGACAGATAGAAATCCGCCCCTTCACGAAGACGGGCATCGTGCAGAGAGCCTCTCCAGATCTGATCGATATGTTCCAGCTGAATGCTGATCACCCGCGACGGCAGGCTGGCTTCCAGCAGCTTGTCGAGCAACGTCAACAGCGGTGGGAAAACCTGCTCTGGCGCATCATGCTGGTAAGCCGGGATATCTCCGGCGTCATGCTCAAGTGAGAAGGTCAGCAGGCTACCTGCCAGGCGGACCAGCTCCCGATACAGCAGCTCCGGGTGGCGGGAAGGCGACTGCAACAGTTCAGCCAGGACCGGCTCTGCGCTATTCAGGGCATTGAGTAACCAGAACAGTGAGACGTCGGCGACGGCAAAGTCCGCCATTCGCTCATTGCTCTCGCGACGCATAGCCATCAGACGCCGACGGCGAGCCTGCAGACGGATCAGCAGATCGCCGAACTCAGTTACCAGTACCGGGCTTGCTGATAAGGACAGCAGCGGTGGCATGAACGACGGATCGCGGCTCCACTGGCCCTGAGCATTACGCACCAGGCGCGTCACCGGACAGGTCAGGTAAGCGGTGTTTTCCTGGGTGGACAACCGGAGTGTCATCGCCTGACGAAGCACAGCCAACTCACCGCTTTCGTGGCCCGCCAGCTCCTGCACGTTAACCCGCTCAGATTTCCATCTGCGCGGGCGCTCGCTGTCCTGACCGTCATCCAGATTGCCGCCATTAGCACTCAGCAGCGGCAGAGCCAGTAAGACTTCAACAGAATCGCGGTCTGCAGCCGTTGACAGGTCGCAGACTGGCGGCAGGTTGTCCGCACAGTCGGAATCGACGATCGTGCCGTCCGGAAAACGGGCCACGATGCGAACGGCGTTCAGCCGTGAGAGAGCCAGGGCAGCATCATCAAATTCTGCCGCCAGCACTCCCCACGGATGAGCAATTCCCATGCGGGCCACATTTTCCGCTACGTATGCATCCCAACGGGACTGTTGCTGGAACTGTTGCGGGGCCAGAAAGGCCCCGTCAGTCCATAACGGACGATAAATTTTCATTCCGTCTCCTGATTACGCTTTTGCCTTCGGCATCTGCGAGACCAGCGACAGGTTGACGTCCATTCCTTCCACCTGGAAGTGCGGTACGGCGTACAGTTTCACGCGGAAGAAGCCCGGGTTGTCTTCGATGTCTTCCACCAGCACTTTCGCGTCGCGCAGCGGGTGAGAGGCCTGCAGCTCATCGCCCGGATCGGTCATTTCAGTGACCAGGCCACGTACCCAGGTGTTCAGCTCCAGCTCCAGCAGACGGCGGTCTTTGGTCGTACCGATGTTTTCACGCTGAATCAGCTTCAGGTAGTGGGCGATACGGGACAGCAGGAAGATATACGGCAGACGGGCGTTGATACGGCTGTTGGCCGTCGCATCGGCGGTGTCATACAGGGCCGGTTTCTGGGTGGAGTTCGCCGAGAAGAAGCACGCGTAATCGCGGTTTTTGTAGTACGACAGCGGGATGAAGCCGAGGTTGGCGAATTCAAATTCGCGGGTTTCCGGAATCATCACTTCTGACGGAATTTTCACCTGGTTGCCGGTACCGAGATCGTACAGATGGATTGGCAGGTCTTTCACTGCGCCACCGGCCTGCGGGCCGCGGATCTGCACGCACCAGCCGTTGTTGATGAAGCTTTTCACCATGTTGGCGGCGAAGGCAAACGAGGCGTTGGTCCACAGATATTTATCGTGATCCGGGCCTTTCACTTCTTCGACGTAGTTGAAGCTGCGCACAGGAACGGTATCCGGACCATACGGCAGACGGCCCAGCACGCGCGGCATCACCAGACCGATATAGCGGGAGTCATCGGTCTCACGGAAAGATTTCCACTTGATGTACTCGGCGCGATCGAAGTAGTTACCGATGTCTTTGATGGCGGCTACTTCTTCCATCGAATCTTTGAGGAAGAATTTCGGGCCCGCGGAGCCGATAAACGGCATATGCGCCGCGGCAGAGACTTTAGACAGGTTGCGCATCAGCGCCACGTCCTGCGGGCTGGCATCGAATTCATACGCAGAAATCACCGCGCCAATCGGCTCGCCGCCCGGGGTGTCGTATTCTGCAATATAGGTCTGCTTGTACAGGCCACTCTGGATGATTTCAGGGGAGTCTTCGAAGTCCTGACGCAGTTCGTCTTTGGAGAGATCCAGAATTTCCAGTTTTACGTTCTGACGGAAATCGGTTTTATCGACCAGGTGTTTCAGGCCGCGCCAGACGGATTCGATTTTCTGGAACTCGTCGTTGTGCATCACTTCATCAAGCTGACGGCTGATCTGGAAATCGAGCTCGGCGATGTGGTGGTCGAGCAGGGTTTTATCCAGTTTTTCGACGGTCTGACCGGATTTTTTCAGGCACTGCATGAAGACCTGTACCGCCGCGGTCACGCGCGCGTCGGCAGAGGTTTCCGCCATCACATTATTGTCCTGGAAACCATCCAGTTCGCCGAGCTCAGAGACCGGCGTTAAATTGATTTTTTCGAACAGAGAGGCGTATACACCGCCCTGTGGCAGTGTTTTTTCCACGGTCATGCCGCCAGCGTGAGCCTGGGATTCGTTATTAAGAGACATAAGCATTTTACTCGTAATTATTCCGTTAATAGTTTCCAGTATTAAGCCTGGATCGGGGCGAGTGCATTTAACTCATTACGCAGTTCGTCGCTAAGGGCAGGGTCTTTCAGAATCTTTTCCAGTTCTTTCCGGAAAGTGACGTTATCCAGCAAGTTGGATTTCAAATCACGCAGCAAATTGCGCATCGCCAGCATCGCGCGCAGCTGTGGGATTTGGCGGGCCACCTGCTCAGGTTCAAAATCTTTCATATCCTGGAATTGCAGGCGGATATTTTCTTCTGAACCATCGCTTGCCAGCGTGTTTTTTACGGTGAGATTGATTTCGGGATTCAGTTCGGACAGTACGCTGTTGAAATTATTCTTATTAACGTTGATTTTTTCGCGTTCAGACAGCGGGCCTTCGGCCTTGCCGTTACTGAAATCGCCTACACTCAATAACTTAAGAGGGAGTTCTACTTTTTTCTGCGCGCCGCCGGTGTGTAAATCTAAGCGAATATTAACGCGCGCCTTGGGGATTTCCGATTGAAATGAATCTGCCATGATATATTTTTCTCCTGAATAAATTTATCTATAAATATAGATAGAGCACTCACGTAAATATTGGAGCTTCTTTTTACCAGCAATCAATTTCAAGGTAAAGGATACATAACCGCTTTTAATATTTTAGCGGAGCTAAAGAACTATTCAATTTTCATGAAGAATGCCGTCAAATCAGGCTTCCGAAGAAACAAACAAAGAAAATTCCTAAGACAAATAACGCTGCCCCATAATAAAAATAGGAATATTCACAAAATATATATATCAAAAATCTTATGCTTGAAATATGTATGTATTTTACGTCATTACCTGGTTGAGTTTTGGCAGGGTAAGCCTGACAGGGGGTGAAGGCTTACCATCATAATGACACAGGGATGGCTATTAGGTTTGAATAACCTCGCAATAAAGGTGATACAAAGTTATCAAAATGTTATCGAAGGTCACGTTTCTCGTGATTCTGAATAAAGAGTGCGCAGCATTATTCTGTTGCTTAATTCTGTTGTACTGGCACTTACATCTGCACCGCGCAGAAGGGTGTTTGCAACGATTATCTGGCATTTCTGCGCCACCTTTCGCCGTTAAGGGGGCTGACAGCTCCTCAGACCGTTAAGAGTCTGAAAAAACACATTCGGTCAATAAATGACTGAATCGTCTATTAAAAACACAGTTCGCCTCGAGATTCGATCGGTATGGCAAAATAATTTCCCGTTCTTAAGTTTTTTTTAATCTTTCACACCACCACACTCGGCAAACTGGTGTTTTATGCCGTAAAAACGGTGTTCCCCCCGATTTCGCTGTCTTATTTATAAGTGATAATAACTTTCATTATCATCCAATAATAATTGTGCTGTAATCCGCCTCGTTATGCTTTCTGGTGCTAATGACTCACTTTTATGAAGGATTAACTTATGAAATTTGGCGTATCGTCTTTGTGCTCCCTCGCGATGATGACCTCCTCGATGCTGCTGTCGCCGCTGGCACTGGCAGCCGACAACAACGAAGGTATCGTGGTGTATAACGCGCAGCATGAGAACCTGGTGCAGGCGTGGGTGGATGGCTTCACCAAAGAAACCGGCATCAAAGTGACGCTGCGTAACGGCGGCGACAGCGAGCTGGGTAATCAGCTGGTGCAGGAAGGCAGCGCGTCCCCTGCCGACGTGTTCCTGACCGAAAACTCCCCGGCGATGGTGCTGGTCGATAACGCTAAATTGTTCGCGCCGCTGGATGCCGCGACGCTGGCTCAGGTCGCCCCGGCTTACCGCCCGGAACATGGCCGCTGGACGGGTATTGCAGCCCGCAGCACCGTGTTCGTCTACAACCCGGCGAAACTCTCTGAAGCACAGCTCCCGCACTCGCTGATGGATCTGGCGAAACCGGAGTGGAAAGGTCGTTGGGCGGCGTCTCCGTCAGGCGCTGATTTCCAGGCGATCGTCAGCGCCGTGCTGGCCCTGAAAGGGGAAAAAGCGACGCTGGAGTGGCTGAAAGGGATGAAAACCAATTTCGTGGCCTACAAAGGCAACAGCACGGTGATGAAAGCGGTAAATGCCGGGCAGATTGACGGCGGCGTGATCTATCACTACTACCGCTTTGTCGACCAGGCGAAGACCGGTGAAAACAGCAAAAACACCCAGCTCCACTACTTTAAACATCAGGATCCGGGTGCGTTCGTCAGCATCTCTGGCGGCGGCGTATTGGCGTCCAGCAAACACCCTGAACAGGCGCAGGCCTTTATGAAGTGGGTCACCGGCAAAGCGGGCCAGGAATCTCTGCGCACCAACGACGCCTTTGAATATGCGGTGGGTGTGAATGCCGCGTCCAACCCGAAACTGGTTCAGCTCAAGGATCTGGATGCGCCGAAAGTCGAGGCGTCATCGCTGAACAGCAAAATAGTGATCGACCTGATGACGCAGGCTGGCCTGCTTTAATCGTAACGAACGTGGTGAGTGCTGAATGTCCGTTGTGAATGTTTCCGAAAAATCTATCGCGCCGCGGCCGGTCTCACCGCATCGTCCCGCGCCCGTGATGGTGATAATGGCCGTGGTGTTTTCGCTGCTGTCGCTGATCCCCCCTGCCTTCATCGTTTACATCGGTTTTGACACGGGCTGGGAAACCGTTAAAGCACTCATCTTTCGTCCGCGTGTTGCTGAGCTGCTCAGCAACACGCTGTTATTGGTCCTGGTGACCGTGCCCCTGTGCGTGTTTGTGGGGGTACTGCTCGCCTGGCTGACGGAACGAACCACCCTCGCGGGCCGTCGGCTCTGGTCGATGCTGGCGGTTGCACCGCTCGCCATTCCGGCGTTCGTGCAAAGCTATGCCTGGGTGAGCGCCGTGCCCTCGATTCACGGTTTGAGCGCAGGCGTTTTCCTTTCTGTGCTCGCCTATTACCCCTTTATTTATCTTCCGGTCGCCGCGGTGCTGCGCCGTCTGGACCCGACGCTCGAAGATGTGGCGGCCTCATTAGGCACGCCGCCGCTGCGCGTCTTTTTTCGCATTGTCCTGCCGCAGCTCCGGCTGCCGGTATGGGGCGGCGCGCTGCTGGTCGCGCTGCATCTTCTGGCGGAGTACGGGCTGTATGCCATGATCCGCTTCGACACCTTTACCACCGCCATTTACGACCAGTTCCAGTCGACGTTCAGCGGCCCGGCGGCCAATATGCTGGCAGGCGTGCTGGCGCTGTGCTGTCTCGCGATCCTGACGCTGGAAGGGGCCATGCGCGGAAAGGCACGCTATGCGCGCGTCGGGGCCGGTGCGCCTCGCGAACAAAAACACTGGCGACTGAATGCCCTCTTCCAGGTACTGGGTCAGATGTTTGCCTTTGCGGTTATCCTGCTGGCTTTTGTGGTGCCTCTGGCGGTACTCAGCCGCTGGCTGTGGCTGGGCGGCATTGAGAACTGGAATCAGACCAATCTGTGGATGTCGCTCCAGCAGACGCTGGTGCTTGCCGCCAGCGGCGCGGCATTAACGCTGCTTGCCAGCGTGCCCATTGCGTGGCTCTCGGTGCGTCACCCTCGCCCGCTGTTCCGCATGCTGGAAGGCTGTAACTATTTCACCAGCTCGCTGCCCGGTATTGTGGTGGCACTGGCGCTGGTCACGGTGACCATCCATTACGCGCGCCCCATCTACCAGACCGAAATCACACTGTTTCTGGCGTACCTGCTGATGTTCGCCCCACGCGCGCTGATTAACATGCGCGCAGGCATCGCTCAGGCCCCCGTTGAGCTGGAAAACGTGGCCCGCAGCTTAGGCAAAACGCCCTCCGCCGCCTTGTGGAGCGTGACGTTGCGCCTTGCCGCGCCCGGTGCTGCCGCCGGGGCCGCGCTGGTTTTCCTGGGCGTCTGCAATGAACTCACCGCCACGCTGCTGCTCTCTCCCCTCGGCACCCGCACGCTGTCGACCGGGTTCTGGGCGCTGACCAGTGAAATTGATTATGTCGCCGCAGCGCCTTATGCCCTGCTGATGATCCTGATCTCGCTGCCGCTCACCGGCATTCTCTACGTGCAGTCACAAAAACTGGCAGGGTTGTAAGATGATTGAGTTATCGAACATTTCGAAAAAATTTGACCAGACCACCGTGCTGGACGACCTGAGTCTGAAGGTGGAGGCCGGAAGCAGAACGGCGATCGTCGGGCCGTCCGGTTCCGGTAAAACCACCCTGCTGCGTATTCTAGCCGGGTTTGAAACCCCGGATGCCGGGCAGATCGTGCTGGGCGATCGGGTGCTTTTCGACCAGAACACCTTTATCCCCGCTCATGAGCGAGGCATTGGTTTTGTGCCGCAGGAAGGGGCGCTGTTTCCGCATATGAAAGTGGGCGACAACATCGCCTACGGCCTGAAAGGTTCGAAAGAGGAGAATCGCCTGCGCGTGGCGGAGTTGATGGCGCTGGTCTCTCTCGATAATCGTCTCGCCTCCCACTGGCCGCATGAGATTTCCGGCGGTCAGCAGCAGCGCGTGGCGCTGGCCCGCGCGCTGGCGCAGAAACCGGCGTTGATGCTGCTGGATGAGCCCTTTTCGGCGCTCGATACCGGCCTGCGTGCCGCCACGCGCAAAGCCACGGCGGATCTGCTGGAGCAGGCCGGTGTCGCCACGATTCTGGTGACGCACGATCAGCAGGAAGCGCTGTCGTTTGCCAGCCAGATTGCGGTCATCCGCAACGGACGTTTTACTCAGGTCGGCTCGCCGGTGGAAGTCTATTCCCGGCCCGTAGATGAAGAGACCGCGCTGTTTCTCGGTGACGCGTTGATTTTCCCGGCACAGGTGAACGGTGGCATGGCGCGGTGCTGCCTGGGCGATGTGCCGGTAAGTCATCTGCAGCAAACGGGCGACCGACGCATAATGCTGCGCCCGGAACAGCTGATGATCACGGCTGATCACCCGCAGCCAACGGCGACGATCTGCGAGGTGGATTTTACCGGCCATCTTTCGACTCTGACCTTAACGTCCCCGGACTGGCCAACGGCGCTGCAGATCAAAACCCTGAGCCAGCAGCACTGGCAAAAAGGGGTGTTGGTCAGGGTGATGATTCAGGGCCAGGCGTGCGTGTTGGCCTCCTGAAGTCTTAGCCAGGTTCACAACTCTGCAACATCCTGATTCCGGGGCTTCTGCCCCCATGTTAGGCTGCGAAAATGTCCTCTGGCCCTTTTTGTTGCAGGTCATATGAAACCCAGACTCCCTTTTCAGGTGAAGCTTTTTCTGTCGCTGGTGCTCTTTTCCTGCCTGCTGCTGGCGATACTGGGCGGGATTTTGTATCACGTCATCGACAAGCAGCTGCACCACGATTTAGGCCAGCGCGCCCGCGTGCAGGCCAGCGAAATTGCCCTGATGCCGGGTCTGGCAGAGAAAGTGGCGGCCCGCGATCTCCAGGGTATCGCCCGCATGATCCAGCCGCTGCGCGAGCAAAGCGATGCCAGCTATTTTGTGATTGGCGATGTGAACGAGCAGCATCTGTATCACTCCGAATCGCCGGAACGCCTGAACCTGCCGATGATTGGCGGTGATAACGCCGAGGTGCTGCGCGGCAAAACCATTATCTCGATGCGCCAGGGCGGAATTGGCGTGTCGCTACGCAGTAAAGCACCGATTTTCAATGCTCAGCATCAGGTGATCGGCATTGTCTCCATCGGCTATCTCACCTCTTACATCGCCAACATTAACGCCCGCCTGCTGTGGCAGGCAGCGTTTTATGGTCTGGCTCTGCTGTTGCTGCTGTTTCTCTTTTCGTGGATGTTTACCCGCAACGTGAAAAAGCAGATGTTCTGGCTGGAGCCGAAAGAGATTGCCCTGCTGGTCCGGCAACAAAAAGCGCTGCTGGAGGCGATGTATGAAGGGGTGTTTGCCGTCAACGCCGAGCGGCAGCTGATTCTGATTAACCGGGCCGCGCGGGAGTTGCTCGATTTGACCCAGTCCGAAGAGAAGCTGATCGGCAAACCGCTGGAGCAGGTGGTGCACCTCCCCCCGGCCTTTTTCGCCGACAGCGGGATGGCGCAGCACGATCAGATTACGGTGCTGAATCAGAAGCAGATGATCGTCAACCGCGTGGCGATCGCGCTCGATCCGAACGAAGCCAACGGCTGGGTGTTTAGTTTTCGCGACAAAAACGACATCAATACTCTGAGCAGTCAGTTAAGCCAGGTCCGGCGTTACGCCGACAACCTGCGCATCATGCGCCACGAACAGCTGAACTGGACCGCCACGCTGGTCGGCCTGCTGCAAATGCAGCGCTATGAGGATGCGATCCGCTACATTCAGGCCCAGTCGGAGGGCGCGCAGAAGGTGCTGGATTTTGTCTCCTCGCGCTTTACCTCCCCGGCGCTGTGCGGGCTGCTGCTGGGGAAATACGTCAGCGCGCGGGAAAAAGGGATTGAGCTGCAGTTTGATCCCGTCTGCCAGCTGATGCGCATTCCGCCGGGGATCAGCGAAACGGCGCTGATGTCGGTGATCGGTAATCTGCTGGATAACGCCGTCGACGCCACGCTGAAAACGCCCCTGCCCCGCGCGCCCGTTGAACTCTATATTTCGGACCGCAATCGGGATCTGCTGATTGAAGTCGCCGACCAGGGCAGCGGCGTGGAAGATACCCTCAAGCCGCATCTGTTTGAGCAGGGCGTGACCAGCAAACCGCAAGGCGAAGAACCGGCGGGGGCCGAGCACGGAATTGGTCTCTATCTGGTGGCAGGCTATGTGGAAGGGGCCGGTGGCAGTATTGAAGTGACGGACAACACGCCGCAGGGCACGCTGTTTTCGGTGTTCATTCCTTTTGAGACAGGAGGAGTCCATGACGCACAGCCAGCCGCTTGATGTCGTCATTGTGGAAGATGAGCCGCACCTTGCCGGGCTGCATCGCGAGTATATCGAGCAGAATTTCCACCTGCGCGTGGTCGGGATCGCGGGGACGATTGAGGAGGCCCGCGCCCTGTTGCAACGCCACCAGCCGCGGCTGATCCTGCTCGATAACTATCTCCCGGACGGTCAGGGCGTGGACCTGATTGACTGCCCGTTGCTGAAAAGCTTCGAATGCTCGGTGATTTTTATCACCGCCGCCAGCGATATGCAGACCTGCAGCCACGCCATGCGCAGCGGGGCGTTTGATTACCTCATCAAACCGGTCTTTTTCCAGCGCCTGCGAGCGTCGCTGGAGCGCTTTATGCTGCTGGTCCACACCCTGCGCCAGCAAAAAGTGGTGGATCAGCACGCGCTGGACAAGCTGTTTAATCTCCCCGCCGCCGACACCTCCGCGGTACCATCAACCAAAGGCATTGAGCCCAATACCCTCGAGCGGGTGAAGCAGGTTTTCACCGACGATCCCGACACCAGTTGGTCCGTGGAACAGGTGGTGGAAAAAACCGGCATCAGCAAAACCACCTGTCGGCGTTACCTGGAATACTGTGTGGAAGCGAAGTTGATTAGCGCGGAGCTACAGTATGGCAGCATCGGTCATCCACGCAGGTTATACCGAAAAGTCCCATAAAAACCGCCCGGTGGCGCTGCGCTTACCGGGCCTACGTTTCATGTCCTTGTGGCTTTTGTAGGCCGGGTAAGGCGCAGCCGCCACCCGGCAATTCGCGGGCTCCGTTCAGCCATTCCTGCAACCGTTACATTCCCCTTCACTTTTCGCGGAAGCGTCCTCGCATTTACTAACATTGCCGGTAATGACAGCGCCTGTATTTATATCCAGCAAGGTAGAATAGGCACGCGCGCAATTAACAAGGTTCGAACCAGGGAATTAAAAGGAAGGAATGAAAGTAACGTAATTAAGAAGACGCAGCGCAAAGGTGCAGGAACACCTTCACGCCGCTAACCACAAACAACTTATAAGGAGTTATTTATGGCTGTTCAGAAGTGTATGCCAGATCCCATCGTGGCCCAAACAGATCTTCCAGGATCAGAGGCTAATGATCGTTTTCCCGAGGTGACTCGCAAAACCAGCGCCCGGCGTCTGCACGGAAAAGCGCCAGATGCCGCCGCAATCCACCCCAGAGCCGACACTCCAGAATCCAGCGCCGCCTGCTGCGAGCTGCATTCGCGGATCCGCCAGAGCTATATTCCCCTTCAGGGCGAATGGCTGAAAAGAGCCGGTTTTTTCGACGGAATGCCGGTCAAAATCCGCGTCATGCCGGACTGTATCGTCATTACCCCGCAAAATACCCGCGAGCTGTGGGGGTGCCTGGAAGGTCTGAGCTTCATTGATATTAACCAGCGCAGAGTCGCCACCTGGCTCAAAACCTTCCCCTACCCCCTGAACGATACCGGCAATATCCCGGTGATCCGCCGTAAACCGGAGGATGGTTTGATTCGTGGAGGGAGTTGACGGGACTGCTCCCGGCCTGAGGGCCGGGAGGTTTTGGGATGCGGGGGGAGTGGCTGTTTTGAGCGAAGAGCGGATGCTTCACTTCTTACGACTCATTCATAAATTGAGTTAAAAATACAATTCCCGCCAGGCATTTACCGTTGCAGCAATTGCTGATGCTCAAAAAACCATGACGCCACCGTTTCCATAAACATTTTTTCATCGCATGCTTTAAGCTGCGGATGCCAGTATGCGGCCGGAAGTGACGTTTCAGGACATTACAGCATGTCTATAGATATTCGTGTTAATCAGCATGATGAGGACAAGCTGTATTAATTACTCCGCCTCCCCACTGAACCAGAACCCCCACCATTCCCCTTAAGGCATCCGCTGCACTGTTTAAAACATCCGCCCGGTGGCGCTGCGCTTACCGGGCCTACAAGGTCATCACGCTTTTGTCGGTTGGGAGGTTTGGGATGGGCGGTTTAAAACAACCGCCTACGTTTCGTGTCCTTGTGGCTTTTGTAGGCCGGGTAAGGCGCAGCCGCCACCCGGCAAAAAACCAATCACCCGTGGTTTCTATGGTGTTAATTGCTAAAAAAAGGCCAGCAATCACACTTCGGCAACAGAGCTCGTTCCCCCCTATTGTCTGTAAATCGCCATCCGCTATGTTGAGTTTTGACTAATAAAATGTAACTGAAAGGTTAATTACAATGTCGAACACAACATTCCGTATTTCTCTGCTTACCGCTACTGTGCTGTTCTCTGTCTCTGCCCTGTCCGCCCTGCCGCAAGGCTATCCGGCGGACTATCAGAAAGTCGTCGATGCCGCGACCAAAGAGGGCAAAGTGGTGATCTACTCCACCACCGATACCAAAGCCGCCGGGCCGCTGATTAAGGGTTTTGAGGCGACCTATCCGGGCATCAAAGTTGAATACAACGATATGAACAGTACCGAACTGTACAACCGTTTTATCAGCGAACAGGCGTCCGGCAGTGGGAGCGGCGACGTGGTCTGGAGCTCTTCTATGGACACCGGCCTGAAGCTCGCCACCGACTATGCCATGGAGTACAAATCGCCTGAGCAGAGCCAACTGCCAAAATGGGCGGTATGGAGCGACAAAGCCTACGGCACCACCTACGAGCCGGTGGTGTTTATCTATAACAAGCGCATGATCCCGGCGAACGAAGTACCGGATTCTCACGCCGCGCTGGCAAAACTGATCGCCAGCCAGACCGATAAATTCAAAAGCAAAGTCACCACTTACGATATCGAGAAATCGGGCCTCGGTTTTATGCTTTCGGTGCAGGATTCCAAAGCCGATCCGAACTACTTCAAAACCCTGGCTGACGTCGCCAAAGGCGGTTTAGCCGTGCAGTCCTCCACCGGCACCATGATGGAACGCGTCTCCTCCGGCGAAAACCTGATTGGCTTCAACATTCTGGGCTCTTACGCCGAAGCGCGTGCGAAAACAGACCCGTCGCTCGGCATTTCGTATCCGAAGGATTACACCCTGGTGCTGTCACGCGTGTCGTTCATCAGCCAGCAGGCGCAAAACAGCAACGCCGCGAAGCTGTGGTTTGACTACGTGCTGTCGGAGAAAGGCCAGAGCATTCTGGCGAACCAGGCCGATATCCCGTCCATCCGTAACGATATCGAAGGCAAAAACGACATCGACGGCATGACCAAAATGCTGGGCAATGCCCTGAAGCCGATTCCGGTGGATGAAAGCCTGCTGGAATACCTGCAGCCGAAAAAACGCCTCGATTACATCAAACAGTGGCGAGAAGCGGCAGGTAAATAACCTCACTATGTCTGATTGCCCGGTGGCGGCTCACGCCTTACCGGGCCTACAAAAAGTTGGCCGGATAAGCGCAGCGCATCCGGCAACAAATGTCGTTCCTCAGGGTCAACAGCCAGGGAAACCCTATGCAAGCCTTACAAAGAAAATGGCAAAGCCTGCCACGCGGCGTGGTGGTGTTGATCACGGCGTTGGTGATCTACATCCCTTTGTCGTTCATCGTGATACAAAGCTTCTTATCCGCGCCGTTCTTTTCCCCGTCGAAAGAGTGGAGCCTGGAGTCATTTGGCTTCATTTTCACCGACCCGGATTTTTATAAAGCGCTGAGAAGCGGATTTATTCTCGCTTTCGGCCTGGTCGCGATCGCCATTCCACTCGGGGGCGTGCTGGCCTTCCTGATGGTGCGAACCGACCTCCCCGGCCGCCGCCTGATCGAGCCGCTGATCCTCGTGCCGATCTTTGTCTCGCCGATGGTCCTCGGCTTTGGTTACGTGGTGGCCGCAGGTCCGGTGGGGTTCTTCTCCC
Source organism: Lelliottia wanjuensis (assembly GCF_030238365.1). GTDB lineage: Bacteria > Pseudomonadota > Gammaproteobacteria > Enterobacterales > Enterobacteriaceae > Enterobacter > Enterobacter wanjuensis. Next base: position 18,210 of record NZ_JASSOT010000051.1, read on the forward strand.
TGTGGGCGCAGTCGCTGATCGGCTTCGTGCCGTGGAACATCTACGACATGTCGAGCATCGTGGTGATTGCCGGGCTGACGCACGTTCCGCACGCCTATCTGTATATCTCCTCGGCGCTGCGCAGCGTCGGGTCTGATGTGGAAGAAGCCGCGCGGATTGCCGGGGCGTCGCCGCTGCAGGTGATGACCGCCGTCAGTCTGCCGATGGTGCGCCCTTCTATTCTCTACGCCGTCGTGCTGCTGTTTTTCCTCGGGCTGGAAGTGTTCGGCCTGATGCTGGTGCTCGGCGATCCGGAAGGCAACATGGTGCTGGCGACTTACCTGTACCAGTTGACCAATAAACTCGGCACGCCGTCTTATCATCTGATGGCCGCCGTCGCGGTGGTGCTGATCTGTATCACCATCCCGCTGGTGATGCTCCAGCGCCGCCTGATGCGTACCGCCAACCGTTTTGTCACCATGAAAGGCAAAGCCTCTCAGGCACGTGCGTTACCTCTCGGCAAATGGCGCTGGGTCGCCGGTGCCGTCGTCGCCTTCTGGCTGACGGTGACGATTGGCGTCCCGCTGCTGGGCGTGGTGCTGCGCGCGTTTATCTCCAACTGGGGCGTGGGCGTGTCTGTCTGGGATGAGCTGTCGATCAACACTTTCCGCACCATCTGGCAGCAGCCGAACCTGCTGCGTGCGATCGTCAACTCGATGGCAATTGGCGTGTTCGGCGGCGCGCTGGCGGTGGTTTGCTATCTGTTTATCGGCATCGCCATGCACCGTAAGCCGGACAACACCACGCGCTTCCTCGATTATAGCGTGCTGGTACCACGCGCCGTGCCAGGCCTGCTTGCCGGTCTGGCGTTCCTGTGGGTGTTCCTGTTCCTGCCGATGTGGCTGGATAACGCCCTGAAAACGGGCTGGCTTTCCGGAATGCCGTGGTCGCAGTGGCTGCGCGATAACCTGATTGTCTGGCTGCGATCGCTTCGCAGCACCATCTTCAGCGTCTGGCTGGCCTACACCGTGGTGTGGATGGCTTACGGCCTGCGACTCATCTCCTCCACGCTGCTGCAGGTGGCGCCGGAGCTGGAAGAAGCGGCGCGCAGCACCGGCGCCACGCGCGGACAGATCACCCGCCACGTGACGATCCCGCTTTCTCGCTACGGTCTGATTGGTTCGTGGCTGTTGATGTTCCTGATTTTCGAGCGTGAATATTCTACCGGCGTGTACCTGCTTTCGCCGGGCACGGAGACCATCGGCTCGATGCTGGTTTCCCTGTGGGCGGCAGGCGCGATTGATATCGTGGCCGCGCTCTCCTTTATTAACATCCTGCTGGTGGTCGTCGGTCTGGGTATTGCCCTTCGTTTTGGAGTCAAATTACATGATTGAGTTAACGGTCGATAATCTGCATTTAACCTACGGCGACAATCCGGTATTAAAGGGTGTGTCCATGAACCTGAAGCGCGGCGAAGTGGTGTCGCTGCTGGGGCCATCGGGCAGCGGCAAAACCACGCTGCTGCGCGCCGTCGCCGGGCTGGAAAAACCCACTCAGGGCGCGATCGTCATCGGCAACAACAAAGTGTATGACGGAACGCCGCGCAGCGAAGTGCCTGCCGAAGAGCGTAATCTCGGGCTGGTGTTTCAGTCCTACGCCCTGTGGCCGCATAAAACGGTATTTGAGAACGTGGCCTATCCGCTGAAATTGCGCAAAGTGCCGGCCAAAGAGATCACCCAGCGGGTTCAGGATGTGCTGGATCAGCTCGGGCTGGGTCATCTGGGCAAACGCCATCCGCATCAGCTTTCTGGTGGTCAGCAGCAGCGCGTGGCGATTGGCCGTGCGCTGGTTTACAACCCGCCGGTGATCCTGCTGGATGAGCCCCTGTCGAACCTCGACGCCAAGCTGCGGGAAGAAGCCCGCGTGTTCCTGCGCGAGCTGATCATCAAGCTCGGTCTGTCGGCGCTGATGGTGACGCACGACCAGAATGAGGCGATGGCGATTTCTGACCGCATCCTGCTGCTCAACAACGGCAAAATCGAGCAACAGGGCACGCCGCAGGAGATGTACGGTTCGCCAAAAACACTGTTTACCGCCGAGTTTATGGGGAGCAACAACCGTCTGCACGGCAAAATCACCGAAGTGCGCGACGGCAAAGCGCGCATCGAAGGCAGCGGCTGGTCCCTGTGGGGCAAAGCCGCCGAGGGTGTGCAAAGCGGCCAGGAAGGCACGGCGGTGATTCGCGTCGAACGCGTGGCGTTAGTCGACGGGCCAGGGGAAAATCAGTTCGAACTCCCGCTGCTGACCAGCATGTATCTCGGCGATCGCTGGGAATACCTGTTCCGCACCAGCGGCGATGACTTTGTGATCCGTGCCTATGGCACTGAGGTTCGCGATCCGCAGCATTGCCACCTGGCGTTACCGGAAAAGCACGTCTGGATTTTCCCGAAAGGGTGATGATGAAAGGGAGCGATTATGTCGCTCCCTTTTTGCAGAAATTTCATTTTGGGTTGTAGTGGTCATCGGGTTTGTTTCAGATAAACCATGTCACGTAACTGTATGCCGCCCTCAAAGATAGGATGATCATAATTATCGATAAAGAAATCCTTCACCCGATGGGACTCAACAAATCCACAACGCTGATAGAAATCAAGGGTTGAAGGCACATCGCCGGTACCGACATACATGGTGTTAAAAGACGTGAAGTAGGTTTTTTTCAGGAATTCGATCATGGCCTTGCCATATCCCTTTCGTTGGGATGCAGGATCGGTTGCGATATTTTTCAGTTCACACTCGTGGCTATTTAACGCCAGAACGACGGCAATGCATTTCACGCCATTATCATCCAGCTTGAACATCCGCCCTGCGTCGAGATAGCGATCGATCATATCCTCCTGCTCATCGCCTAAGAGAAGGAGTTCAAGGTAGTCTTTTTTGTTATGTAATACTTCCTGGATGATCATGAGGGTTTCCTTGTTAGCGCGATGGTTGGCGGAATTATTGCATTATCTATGTGGGGTTAAGGAGGGTTTTGTTCGGATAATGCGAGATTGGGGCTGGTGAAAGCGGGAGTTTGTGGGGGAGTTGGTTTTGGTGGATTTTAAAAAGAGTTTGAAATGGTGCGATAATAGGAACATAACAAACCACCAATATCCTTTGATAAATATAAATATTTCCTTGTTTCATCTTTATAAATGCCCCCATTTATGCCCCCACCTTGGTATTCATACGACTCGATGAGCCTTTCATCGAGTCGTTAATCTCATCAAATTCTTCACGTATCGTGGAAACCTTCTCAGATCTCCATCTCCTCACAGCCGTGATCGGCTAAGAACAATATTACTTACCTCCCTGTAAGAACACTGGCTCATCAGCCCGCACGCTTTCCTGGCATGAAGAATGTCTGTCGCAGTCAAATATGGTGCTTGTACCTGTGAGGAAAATCCACAGCGATCGATACGGACTAACTCATACTTCTCCACCAGAAAGTTAACGGCATTAGCCAGAGTGATACCGGCATCGATATGTTCCTGTATGACGGCTTCATCACTAAAAGGTGTGTCGTGTAGCGTCAGACCATAGTGCTGTTCAAGCAGGCGAGTAAGCAACATTTGCCAGACAGTTACGGGCGGCAGACATTGCTTCGCCGCCTGTGGGATGATTACAGGTAGAGTATTCATGTTTGCTCTTTCAAAATTAGTTAGCGTTGAGTGGGATAGACGACGATGTAAACGTAGCCGCAACTGCCAAGGGTATCGGCTTCGCAGGTGAAACCGTTGTGGTACAGGGTGACGCAATGGGCATGGCGGGAATTCAGCTCGCCAGTGGTCAACATTGATTCCATCTGACTGATAAAGTGCGGAAATGCTTCCTCCAGTTTAAGACATTCGGTATCGCTGGACATTCCCATCACCCCAGCCCTGTCTGCCAGGTAATGTAGCCGGTTGCCTTCCTGAACTAATCTGGCACCAAACCGTGGAACAATATCGCTTTTTAGCCCCCATTCATGGGCTGGTATTAATGACATGAAAACCTCCCTTTAAAGCAAACCAAGCTCAGCAAATGACACAACCTCGTTTCCCACCACAAGATGATCCAGCACACGAACTTCCACCAGAGCCAAGGCTTTCATAATCCTCTGAGTAATATGTTTGTCCTGCTGACTGATTTCTGTCGTGCCGGACGGATGGTTGTGCGCCAGAATGACCGCAGCGGCGTTATGTTTCAGAGCTGACTTCACCACCTCGCGAGGATGTACTTCGGTATGGCTAAGCGTGCCAGTAAACAGCGTTTCTCGCTCCAGCAGGCAATGCTGATTGTCGAGATACATCACGATGAAAACTTCCCGCTCCATGTGAGCCATTTGTAGCTGAAGCCAGGTCTTAGTGAAGCAGGTGGAAGTAAAAGACTCATTCGGCTGGCGCTGATACTTTTCCAATAGTCGTAACGCCCGACGGATAATGCGTTGCTCATTTGGCAGGAATACCGGGGATAAATTGAGTGCGGACATAATTGCTCCTTAAATCAAAAAGCCCCGCCGGTTTAGTGGCAGGGCGTGAAGATAGGGTTGGTAAAAAGCTTCATGAGGCAAGTTGCAGCATATTCTCGGCCATCACCCAAAGGGCACGGTTAAGTTTCACATCTCCGTCGATGCCTTTAACAGCGCGTGTATGGGAGCGTTGACCTCTGGTCGTTCGACCGGACAGCCCACCTTTAATCAGGTTTTCCTGAATACGCTGGTAAGTAGTCCACAAGTCATTACTTTCATCCTGCCAGCGGCGTGGAGAGAGTATCTGCGTTTCCGTCACCGGCTGATGCTCTTCACCAAAGCGATAGGTTAATGCCGCTTTCGCCATTGCCTGCTGTGCAGGTGGCGGTAATATCAGCGACTGCATGGCATCACGCTTCTCTTCCACTTGATCAAATATCCCCAGTACTTCGTAAGCCCCTTCTATGACTTTCTCCACCACATTGCCTTTATGCGGCACGCGCACCTCTCCGAAAGACTCACCGCAAATCAGTCCATTCTGGCAAACCGATCTGAATAACCCAGGCAACATCTGGTATGAACTTGAACCGTCATGGCTGTTAAGCAGGATGATTTCTGGCACCTGTTTGCCAGTGATCTGGCCTTCGCGACGCAGGCGCAGCATGTGTTTGGTGTGCTCTCGCTTGCTCTGGTCCCGCACGCGTGTCTGGCAGGCAAAGAACGGTTGGAAGCCTTCGCGTTGCAAGTTATCGAGAAGGGTAATTGTCGGAATGTAGGTATAGCGATCGCTACGGGATTCATGCTTTTCTTCGCTGAAGACGCTTGGCACATAATGCGCCAGTTCGTCGCGGGTTAACGGGCGGTCGCGGCGAACAAGATTGACCGAGCCAAAGCGGCTGGCTAAACGAGTCATAGTTAATTCCTTTATGAATGGGCATAAAAGCCACTTCTGTGAAGTGGCTATGGAGGGTATTCAGGGAGTAGCGGGTGGCAGCTCTTGCAGTGGCGACAGTTCACCGTCAGGTAATGTCGGCGAGATTAGCTCGTCGATCTGCTGATGTTGTAATCGACGCAGAATGAAAGGTTTACCGTACTGGAAGCATCGAATGCACCATTCGTACTTCACGACTCGCCTTATGACGGGAGGCAGGTGTTCATACGCTTTGCCGCATACTGAAAAAACAAAGGCATCATCATTAATTCTGCCCTCTGCTATTGCAGCCAGTCCTTTGATAACGCGACACTTCAGCTTTTGCCGGGAATCAACTTTCAGGCAAGAATGGCGAGTTTTTTTATGAGTCTTATCAGACTAAAGGTCATCAGGCTGGCTCCCATAGTCTGGCATACGACCGACTTACTTCTTAGCAGAGTGAGTCCCGCGACGCTGAAAACAACGGGCCAGGTCAGATCCAGAGGTGCTGTATCTGGCGCTGTATCGTCCGGGAATTTTTGGCTTTTCATAGGTCTTTCCATAAAACGTCCGGTACCGCAGGAAGCGTATACCGGACCAGGTGAGTAATCAGGGGAGATCGACGGAGGCTATTTCCTCAGAAGCGTTTGTGGGGCCACTGTAAACACCGACGTATTCATTTAGAGGAAAGATAATTACTGCATTTTTCTTCGGGTCGAATGAACAACCATTTAATCCTGCAATTGCGGCAGTTTTCCCGGAGCTTGTGTTTTTGACAATCAGTTTGTTGTCAGCACAACTGCTGGCTTTGACGTAATTCACCACATAACCATCCTGCTCTGCGACGATATCTCCAGTTGCTGCTTTTGGCTGAGAGTTACTTTCTTTCTGCCCACTTACGCGTTTGCTGCTGTAAGGAATATATTGCGCAGCATCGTTCCGCAGGGTCGGTGGATCATTGTTCAGGCCAAGATATACAGGACAACCGGAGGCACCCACCTCACAGCTCTTTTCGACGATGGCGCGTGACGGCCAGCCTTTTGTGCCGATGTAGGCAGCACCGGTTTCATCAAGGCAGTAAGTTTCCTCCCAGGTGTAATTTTTATTCTTACCCGGCATGGTTTGGGTTGTGATGAGGCAAGTCAGAGCCTTAACCGGTTTACCGTCGTAGCGGATAAAGTTCTGTTCAAGCGGTGATGCTGCATACAGCAAAGGAGATATGTTCGCAGCAGCAGCCTTGCTTTGTGCCTCAGCGCTAAAACCAACTTTGTTGTTGAGTTTTACGCTGACTGCTGCATCGTTCATTTCGCGAAGCATTTCACCGCCGTTATCTGTCAGAAAGAACGTGTATCGCTCTGGGTGAATATTACCGGGAATGGTGATGGCAAAACTTAGAGCAGGAAACGAAAGCACTGAGATTATAAATAAGCGTGAAATGAACTCTGTCATAGTGACACCCTGAGGACGTTTGTTGTTGGCTCTGCTGGGCGTACCCGGACTCCAGCAACGAGTGGTTAAAACAGCAAACTGTGCTGTTTTGAAAAATAGGCGAAGAAAGGTGCTTAACGGCTGATGCAGTCTTGCCAGGTTACCTCTTTCAGCGCTTCCTGAAGACCTGCGGTTTTGAACGGTTTGGACAATGGTTTACTGGCTTCAGTGACTTCCAGCACGCCTTCATCACCGGTGTTTTTGAGCGCCATAAATGCAGCTTCGCCTAATCGATAATGGGTTGAGTTGATGTTCAGCCCCGGCTCTTTCAGTCCAGCACCAGAAGATATGAGAAAATTTCTGTCTGGCTTGCTGTAGGTGACGCCCATGTGACCTTCGTTGCAAGTGAAGGTAATGCGCTCACCAACATCATTGTCGGCGTTTATTGAAAATTCCATTCCGCTGGTATTACCAAACCAGTTACCCCACTGCTGTTCCTGAATGGCCGCGTGCGAAGTCGCGGTGAATAAGGTTGCACTGAGAAAGAGTGCAGAAGTGACCTTCAACATAGAGATTCCTTACTGTTGTTTTACAAACGAAAAGTGGCCCTTTGCTGCACAAAAGGCCACCTGATCGTATGCATTTGGAGTGGGATGGGATAATCGTTATTACAGATCAGTTTCCAGGGATTGATCGTTATCATCTATTATAAAAACGATTAATAAATAACAATCAATAGCCAATGACTATCATCAATGGGAGTATCGATCGGCGTGACAGATCAATCAATTGCAACAATTGAACAACACTCGGCCGACTGGTTCATTAGGGTGATATAGGTTTGAAATTATCTGGAAGAAGGCGAGATTATTTGGACCGACATAAAATCAGCCCAAGAGATAATAAGGAGGCTTGCTACTTATCTTTATTCTGAGAACGATATGCACCTTCGATAAGATAACTTACCATATCAGCAATGCTTTTATTATATTTCCTGGCCATAAAGTCTAGTTTCTCTTTCACATCCTTTGGCAGTCGAGTATTCAGCACCCTGGTGTCTTTACTGCTGTCTCTGAATTTTTTCTGGCTCCAGGCTTTCTTAAACTCAGACATGAAGTATTTTTTTGCAATGCCATCATCTGGTGCAGTATCCCATACGCAGTACAGTGCCAGTTCGGTTTCTTTCTTTGATGCAGGAGCCAGACTTTTGTGATCAAATAATGGATGAGGATAGTTTTTTATATAGCGCCAGGCCCATGACATATTTTCATCCGACTTGTCTTTTATAAACCCAAACGGGTCTTTCTCACTGTATATTTCCGACCATCTGGATTTTAACTGAATGATAATCTGCGATTTCATTTTTGCGGGAGAAAAGCCCTGAGAAAAAAGCTGGGCATCCACATGCCTGTCAAGTTTCCACTGGTCAAAATACTGAATAATAGAATCCACCCGGCTTTTATGAGATGTATTAATACTGAGCGGCAGGATACTTCCCGGGGGAGTGACTGGATATGGAAATGATATATCTGGAACATTTGAAGAACTGGATGCGGAGGGCATATGAACGGTCATTTCCCTTGGGGAAAGAAAAAATGACCAGAACCAGTAAGCAGCCCGTTCATCTTTATCCAGCCATTTAAAATCATCGATCTTCACCAGCGAGTAATCACATTCCATTTTCATATTACCAATGAATCGAGCCCGTTCCACGGATGAATTGAAATGGCTACACAGTGATTGATTAATGGACTCGCAGACTTCATCAGGATTATAGCCAAATGAATGAACAGGGATTTTATTATCGGCCATGTGACGGATATAAAAATGACACCTTCTGATGTCTTTCTCTGAAACACTGTCACCAGGTACTTTCATACAATATGGTCCTTCATTAACATAAGTTACTACGTAATCATTACGCACTAATAACGCAGCATTATACACGATAACGAACCAATTCTTACACGATAAATGTGCTGTTTTTTACGTTGAAGAAATAGATGCCACACCCTGTATTCATAGGAATGAACCCGTGTCACGTGGCATTTACGCACCATCCATCGACTTCAATTTTACCTCATTCCTTTCTTCATAGCCCACTGGTGCGGCTAGAAGTGGTATCTGTCCTCTGCACATGGAGATGAACAGCACTCCCAATTCAAGCCAGGCTGTATGAGAGAAAAGGCCAGTAGCCATATTCAGTATGTAATGTGTGTATATATACATTGCAGGAAACAGATTAAATAAAAAGTAAAGTCATACATACGATGCCTATGACATGAAAGGATGCCATCCGGCGTCCTCCTGATGCTTTCCCCGGAGACATGTCATGAGCACGATTAACATTTACGAAGATAAATTTGTCAGCATGCAGTTCATTACTGAACTGACCAGCCTGTCCGATAAGTGGTTTTATAAAATGGTGCAGGAAGGGAAATTCCCAAAGCCTGTTAAATTTGGCCGTAGCTCGCGCTGGATTGAACGTGAAGTAAAAGAATGGTTAGAAGCCCGTATTGATAAGTCAAGAGCATAAAAGACACTAAAGATAGTGATGAAAAAGGTCACTAACTTTACACCCTGCTTTTATGCTCTCATGCCTTATGGCATATAGTCTTGATGTAATTTGCAAAGTCGGTTTATTTATTATTATATTTAATCCACATTCAATCATAAATCAATATCATTCCATACAACACGATATATCACACTCATTAATAGCGTCATACACTTAGACTTTGTTATCACACAGACACTATTTCTGACATTACTATTCATACTGAATATCAGATATAGACACTCATCCAATAACCACGCTTATAGATTGCCAGTCAGCCATTACTGACTGGCTTCAGGATGTACATTATGCACTTACCCGAATCATTCCTGTTATCTCATGCTGAGTATCATATTGAGAATAACACTCCCCACATCATCATCTCTGATGATAATGAATTCAGATTCAAATTAGAACAGCTGGATAGCTGCCTTAAAGCTATCAGCAGAGGACGTAAATTACCCTTCACTATTCTGTTTAACAGGTCTGGCTATAAAGAGAGCGCGGAGTCAGTCATCATTCTTGATGCCATCCGTTATCTCAATATGTTGCCGGAAGACGCAATGAAAGAACGAATAGCTAATCCACGCATTTCGACATTCCAGTGTTTATTTAATAACGCTGATTTATATGCCCGTATCCATAACGGGAAAATAGTGGGAGCAGATACCGTTAACACGGCAGAGATGCTGAACAAACTGGTGCAGGACTACCGACATGCAGTCAGTCAGGCAGGGTTTAAACAGACATGCAGAAAGTACCATCGGGTTGCAGTGAAGAACCTGAAGGGAGTGATGAATTACATCAGGCACCTGCAGGAGTGTCATTCCCGACTGCTGGTGTTGCGGATAGATTTGTCATGGGCAAATGAGCATAAGGCTGACATCACTGCTGATGACGCCCGTAAGCATCGTCAGCTGCTGTTTCGTCACATGCAAAAGAATCCATTGTTCCGTCATGTGCTCGGGACAGTGTGGAAACTGGAATATGGCCCACAACGTAAATTTCATTACCACATGCTGTTTATCTTAAATGGCAACAAAGCACAACAGGATGGCGTGATTGCTCATGCTTTCGGGGAATGCTGGAAAAACACCATCACCAAAGGCAAAGGCACTTACTACAACTGCAATGCGCACAAAGATCGTTATACGAACTGCTGCCTCGGCAAACTGGAGCGTGGGGACAACAGTAAGGATAAAGGGTTACTTCAGGCGCTGAGCTACATCACCAAAATCGATGCCTGCGCCCGTCTGGTCCTGCCTGGGAATGCCAGAACCTTCGGCCGTGGAGAAGTGCGCTCACTCAAAAAAAGGAAGAAAACAAAAAGGGGTCGGTAAATCTTGCTCACTATACCAGACGGGAATACTTCCTTTCCCCCTTTATCCACAAAGTCAGCTAACCATGCTGGCTTTTTTTATTTGTTCCGGAGTTCATGATGAATTACTTCGTTTTAGCCACTCACGCCGTCACTATAGATGGTGAATGGGTTACACCAGACTCTGTTCAACAGGTTGATTTTGATTCATTGCATTGCATTTACTGCAAACTGCAGATCGGTGTTCAGTTTGACCCTCTGACAGCGACCAAAACGTTTGTGCACCTGCCAGGGCATATCAACAATGTCGCTCGACTTAATAAATGTCGATTCAACAAGCACCTGACAGTGCAGGAGCAAACCTCATCACAAACTATACCGCCTCCACAAAAGCGCCTTTCACCTATTAACACGGCTATACGGCAATGGAGATGTTGTTGGTGTCATGTCTGCTGGCAGGGAGATAAGGTATGCCCAAAATGTTGTGATTGGGTTTATGTGTTGGAAACGTGAAGGAAAGTATCGATCAGTGGAGCCAGTTCAGTGCGTTTGGACTCCCTTTGTCACCACCTTTTATCTCCCAGCAACCAGAGCGCCAAACTCAACGATTTCATGAGGGCATTTATCGCAATCAGACCCCAGCACATTCTCCTACTTCAGGTTTTCTTGCGCTGCGATCTTACCAGTCCGTCCTGTGAGAAGCGTAAACCTTGATGATGTACAAGCATGGCGCGACGATGCCGGTCGCGATTTCGCTGCCAGAGTATCCAGGCCTTTAGCGCATGCAGCTCCATTATCTCAAGCATGAGCATCATGCGTTTTTCCCACAGAATTGCCGCAGAAAGGCTCATTTTCATGCACCTTTTAATGTCAGTGACGCTGTCTCCGGCCACCAGAGCATTAATACCCTCACCCCAGCTTTCAAAAAAGCGAAGGCTGGCGACAGGGAGCCCACCCAGCAGGCTGAAATAACGGTCACAAGGACGGCACCGGAAACATGGACGCTCTTTCGTTCGGACAGTCTGTGTTCCTCCGCAATGCGGACAAATTGCTGTCTCCAGAGTTTTCAACGTCCGATACCAGTTTTTCAGCCGTTCTGCTTCAACCGTAACCTCCGGCGTAAAAGCGGGAGCACGTCGCTCGTAATGGGGCACCCACCAGGCATGGAGTACAGGCCAGTAAGTCTGCATGACGCTGGCTATAACGCGATCCTTATGCAGACATGTTGGTTCAGAAATCTTAAGTGCGGCCACCAGCTCTGCTGAACTGAGTCCTGATAAACGGGCGGCGGCAAACACCGGCCATAATGGAATATGCCGACTCCGGGCCAGCAACGTCCCCGTCAGCGGTGAAAATCCTTTCCTGCAGCGGCTACACCGATAGTTAATAATCTGATCTTTCGGCGATCTGCCGTTGGTATGAAATACCGGGCTCTCACAATGTGGGCAATGCTCAGGCTTCAGATAAGGAACGGTAGCCAGCCAGTCAATCAGTGCGTCGGCATTCCGATGCAACTCTGGTGGCAGAAATCGATAATAATTGTAGGAGCCAGAGAAACTACTCTTCGTCAAAATCCCTCCCCCGCAATTTCCCTACCTTCATCCGCATTGTCTGCGGCATCTGATCTTCATTGTCATCCCGAAGCCCGAGCATAATGTTGTATCCTGAAAAGAGATCCGGGTCGCCAAGCCTCGGACGAGGCAGCAGGCGAACCGGGATGGTCAGGTGCAGGCTGGCATCGTAATCACATCCCAGGTACGTCTTCAGCAGCGCAAACACATCCCTGCGCAGCTGGCCCCGTGGCATCCACCCTTTCGCCTCATCGGCATCCTCGGTACTCATTTCAATGCGCATGCAGTAGTTTGCATCTTCGACTTCATCCCCCAGAATCGGGCGTTCACCCAGCGTCATTCCCCCGTGAATTTTCATTCGCGCACGCTCAGCCACCAGCATCCAGACCGGGTGATGCGGGATGACCTTTACCTGTGTATTCGGAGCCTGGCTGCGGATCACGGCGGCCACACCTTCAGTCGTGTGGGTTGGGTGCAGCAACGGCTGAATAATTGCCAGCAGGAGTGATGCAGGCAGTTCCCGGCTGTGGGTAATGCCGGTCAGCGCCATCAGGCTGCGGGAGAACTTATCCGTGCCGCCGTCTTCAAATGTTGCGGGGTAGCTGTATTTTTTCCAGATACGGTAAAACTGCGTCATCAGCCGGTGATTGAAGATATCAAGGAACGCGGCCATTGCATCAGCCCCTTCCCGCCCCTGGTTGATATCGTCAATGTAGGCAGTCGGCAGTGGAGAATCCACACCGTACAATCCCAGAAATTTTGTTCTGACGGTCGGCGGGGCATTCGGGTTATCCGGGTCGATTTCAGTCCGCTTCAGCTCGCCGGATGGAAAACCTAAATGGGGATCGGGCCTGAAGCGCACCGGGTCACTGTCAGGATAAAAACCTGTACCCAGCGAATGCCCGCCAGCCTTCTCCAGCAACTGACAGAAGCGGTAGAAATTAAACCGGGCAGTCTGATCGTTACCGTCGCTGTCGAGCCAGAAAGGCGGCAACGTTTTCTTATCTTCCGCGTCGTTCACATCAGCACCCTGTCAATCCGGCGTTCCGGCCACGCCCATTCCGTGCCGGACTCGGTGAGCACCACCGTCAGCTGCGTAAAGCGGATAACGCTGGCGTACTGTGTGAAGAACTGCTCCAGCAATTCGCAGAACAACCGCGCATCACCCACACCACTGAACTGTGTTTCATCCAGCCCGACGCGAATGCGTACTCCGTGCCAGCTACGGGAAGAATTGTACGCCTGCTGATAGCTGACCTCCCGGATACCCTCAATCCGGCGACGATTGTTCTCATCTTCCGTCCAGTTAAACAGCTGCAATACCGCCCGAAGATTTTCTGCATCGCTTATCATCTGGCTCAGGGCGCGGGGATGCAGCTGTGCCATGATATGCCACTGGTGCAGCTGCGATAATGGCGGGTAACACGGCATCGAGGGCGCATGCCGGGTCTGGCAGCGCAGCGTCTGATTACCGGTCGTGGTCACGCCATCAAAGACCGCAGCATCCAGCGTCATGCGCGGGTAGTTGCCGTTGGTACAGGTGATGTTCATAAACAGCGTGGCATTTTCTTCGTGAAGATCCTGCTCACCGGACGTACCGCCCAGCATCAGCAACGTCTCATGCAGACCACTTACACCGCGCCAGATGCGGGTATGAAAGTACCGTTCCGGCCAGCTCTCTTTACGCTGCAACATCCCGCCTTTGTGCCGAAATTGCCGATACGGTACGTACTGGCGCTTGTCCAGCGTCTCGCTCGCGGCCACCTTATCTACGCTGTAAATTTCAGTGTGATGATCTCGAAGCCGGTGTGGCCGCAGCCGGTAATCCAGCGTTGCAGGCTCCACCTTCAGGGGTTCAGCGTTGAGCGTAAACAAATTGATAAGCGGTACACAGTGGATACGCAGAATATCTTCCGGCACGGGAATATCCCGGTTCAGCGGCTTGCTCAGATGAAATTCCAGCTCAAAATGCTGACAGTCTTCTCCGAGCGGCAACGTTTCAAGACCTGTCAGGGTAAAGAACGCAAACCGGGCCGGGAAGCTGAAGTATTCCAGTAACGGGCGAACTTCACCGCACAGCGCCGGGCTGTCGCTCTCCGGCCAGACTGACGACCAGTTTTGCTGCCAGCGCGACGACAGTTTGCCGTGAAATGGCTGCGGGTCGAGATTGCCGGTCTGTGGCAGGCGCACCGTGATATGCGAGACATGATGCGTCAGCGCCAGATACAGCATCGACTGTAAGGGCCGATCGCCGTGAATATAGAGCGGGATCTGGCTCAAATCCGTCTGCGACGGGTCGGCGTACTGGCTGAATGAAAACCGCAGCGTCAGCACCTGATGGCCGTCAGTGCGAAACTGTCGTCGGACGTTGTGCAGCTCCAGCGGGTGCAGCACCAGTTCATCGGTCGTGCGATACGGGCAGCGCAGCCCGGTATCATCCATTGGCCGGGTCAGCAGTGTCGTGCCAGCGAGGATCACCACATCCCTGACCTGCGCCACCATTTCCGGGGTCAGCTCGACCACGGCCATCGAGGGCTGTGTCCGGTTGGCTATCGGCAGCAGATGGCCCAGAAGCGGCTCCGTCAGCTCCGGGATATCGTCATCCAGCTTGCGCCTGAGTTGGGCCATCATCAGCGAGAAGCCCTGGAACAGCTGCTCTACGGTATCATCAGCTTTATGAGACTGTCGGTCGATACCCAGCCGCCGACCGGCCTCCGGGTGTTGTTCAGCAAACTCACGCGCCGCCGCTCTCAGCCAGCGCATTTCACTGTCGAAATATTTGAGAAAATCATGATCATTCATTCTTTCACCGGTTTCAGCAGCAGCGTGTTATCACGGACTTCAATGACGCGCGGCTCATCCGGGTCAAGCGAGTCGCGGCTCAGCACCTGCTTCCAGGTGCCACGGGTTCTGTCCGGCTTGCGAAACAGCCCGACCACCGCCACAAACTGCGCTTTTTCATCCATTGGAATATCGAGGTTGACCGTCTGACCGGGATAAACGCTCAGCTGGCGCTGTGTCAGCAATGACTCCTTCAGCACCAAATCCGGCTGTGTCAGCAGATCGGTATACTCCGTGCTGTCAAAGATCTTGCGGTCGTTCAGTTGCAGGACGCGGATACGCAGCGGCATCGCCTGCTGCGCATCATCGGCATTAATGGCGCTCCGGGCGGCGAAGCTCAGGTGCAGTGTCTCCACCTGCCGATAGAAAATCGCCTTCGCTACGCTCTGTGTACCCTGCTTTGTTTTCTGGTACAGACCACAGCTGCTCAGCAGCAATAGTGGCAGGCATAACCACAAATAACGGGATGGCCGGATGTTCATTATTCACCTCCAGTGCGGATTCCCGCAGCGGCAGCGCCACCGGACGAGAAAATCTGTGATGGCAACACAAACCCGCGCAGATCAAGCAGTGACAGCGGCCCTTTCCCCAGCTCCGTGCGCAGCTGGTAGTTCAGCGCCACGCCGTCCGGGGTGATCCAGGCCACGCGATAGAGGTTATCACCCAGATCTGTCACCAGTGCTTTATCCAGCAGGCGAATAAAGCCCCAGCTTCCCGGCTCATCGGAATAGAGTCGAGCGCCGGTTTTCACCGTGCGCCAGGTCAGCGTGGTCTGGGGTTGCCAGCGGTTGTCCGGCCAGGTCAGGGTCTGCCAGCTTTCTTCCTGGTTGAAATACTGGAGTTTCTGCCTGTCCAGCGTCAGGTCGGATTCCACCACATCGCGGGAAGGCTTGGCCATCAGTTGGAAATGCAGCTCCACATCGCCATGTGCAAAGGCCACGTTAGCGACACGAGTCAGGCGATTGAGCGCATTCAGGAACGCCGGGTTAAAGGTCAGCCCCTGGCTGTTCATCGCATCCGGCACCCACTTATCGCCTTCAAGTCGCAGCAGGCCACCCAGGCGGGTCTGTATAAACTGCGCAATACGCCCGGTGTCGGAACGCATAAACTGCGCCAGCTCGGGCAGTGATGCCTCACTCTGACGATCGGTAAACGGATAGCGGTCTGCGAACGACGCACTCCACGGGGTCACGATATCGTTTTGCCACTGGCTGTTAAGGCTCTCCGAGGTCGGCGAAAGCACCTGTTCCCAGGCCTGGATCATCGGCTGCACAAAAACAGTCTGGCCGAAACCGCTCCACTCCTGACCGAGACTCGCGGCAATCAGACTGCCGTAGTCGCGGGTGTCGGTGAGATCGACCGCCTTGCCCTGAAACACGGTCAGCGCCAGCGACTGCATCATCGCCTGCGGATCCGGCGCGTTTGTCACCTGCTGAAGCCGCAGGCGAACACGGGTGATACGGGTCAGGAAGGTTTGCAGGCTCAGACTGTTCTGCGAGCCGTTCCCGCCCGTCAGCGACAGTAACGGGCCAAAGGTCGCATCCAGTGGGCCGTGCGCCTCATTCCCGGCCTGCTGAATGGCCTCTTTCGCCTTGTCGCGGTGGATCAGGTTTTTCGCTGAACTCACCAGCGAGTCGGTCAGGTCGCCCCCGGTCTGCCCGGCACGGCCCTGCACGTTCAGGGTGTTTATCAGCGCAATCAGCGGCGACTGCCGCACATCAGCCAGCAGGGTCAATTGTTCAATCGACTCCGACAGACTTCCGGCCTGATGCCATTGCAGGCTGTTGAGGAATTTAAGCCACGCCCCGGAATAATCAGAGAAGTATCGCGCCGTCAGCCGGGCTTTCAGCGTGTCAGGCGAAACCGTGCCGGTGGCATCGCCGGAATGCTGGGCATCACTCAGCACCCAGTCGATTTCTTCCCGCCGTGATTTCGCCAGCTTCTCGATGGCAGGCTGAATTTCTTCTTCCCAGGCCTTACGCGTAAATACGCCGGGTACGGTGACATCGGTGCTGAACAGCTGGCTGCTGTCCGTGCCGTTCACCATTGCACTCAGCGTCATATCGGCATAATCACGGGATACCTGCTCAATCATCTTCTGATAGCGCGTAGATTCCGCATTGCTGGCCCCTATCTGGCGAAGCAAGGCTGACCGCATGCCGCTGACCAGACGCATGTCCGGTGTGGTTCGCCAATCCAGATGGGCCGGAAGGTTCTGCATCATGAACGCCAGCATGCTGCTGCCGACCATACGCCATGTGCCATCCTGCACACCCTCGCGCTGCGGCCAGAACTGCATAGTTGTCGCACTGAAGAAGTCCGGGTCAGCTTTATCGGGGCGGGAAAGCATCAGGTACGCCCGAAGCTGGTCATACATCACTTTCGACTGCGTGGCTCGCTGCGGGTCGTCAGGCGGCAGATTGCGCCAGCTGTTCATCAGCGAGGACAGGTGCTGCGCTGACGCATCCCTCAGTAACGGCATCGCTGCCTGCTGCCAGTACGGCCAGAGCGCGTCCAGTACATCATCGTTACGACTGAGGCCCATGCGCATATACCACGGCGCACCGTATTTCTGGCGGTGTTGCAGGCGTTCAATTTCATGTTGCAGCTGGTAGAGCGCCATCAGCCGCGTCGGCAGTGGCTGGCGTGTATCCGTAGCATTCTGCGCCAGCTGTTGATCGGCCTGCATCAGACGCAGGTTCGCTACCCAGGAAAAGACCGTTGCCGCCAGCCAGAACGCCAGCAGGCAAGTGCAGGTCAGCAGTAAAGATTTGCGTAACGACACGCCGGTTGCCACCGGTTTTCGCCAGCGCTGCGCGAGTAAATCCAGCCAGGCTTTACCCGGTTGCCAGGCATGCCGTAAGGAGGCCGCACCCGAAATGATGGCCGGGCTGAAGACCATCCCGCCGAGCGGCAGAGAACGTGCGCCTTCTGACAGCTGTGAAAGCGTGTGCGTCAGACGTTCAGTGCCACCTTCACGAAGGCTGTGGGCCAGTTGCAACAGGAACGTATGCCTGCGGTCATTGAGCGTCTGCTGCATCCCCTGCTGTACCAGGGCCGCTTCAAGCTGGTTCAGGGAATGACGAAAATCATCAGCCTCATCGCCCGGCGCTGACAGGAAGCCGGTTCCCTGCAACGGAAGCCCAGGCTGCTCCCAGGCTGGCGCGTGGGTTTCCCACAACCACAGCGGCACTTCCCAGCCCAACAGGTGATACTGTTTTTGCAGCTGACGGGCAACGGTATCGAGGGTATCGTGCGAGAGAGCGGTCTGTTCATTCACAACCCAGATAAACGCATCGGCCAGACGGCGACGGATTTTGCGCAGGGCTTTCAGCTGTAAGGCATCCGGTTCATCCACCGGGCTACCATGCCACAGCAGCAATGCGCCATGCCCTTCGAGCCAGTGCTGCGTCGTCAGCCCCGGAATGGCCTGCTCCACTTCGTTTTCTTCCCCGACAACCAGCATAATGCGCACCTTGCTGCGCCAGCGTCTGCCGTACTGGAAGCGCAGCTGGGTGGAAATATCTTTCACCAGCTGGTTTTCAGGTGGTCGCTGTTTCTTATTCCCGGCAGCACCGGTTGCCTCCCGCGCCTTGAGCTTCACCAGCGCTTTCCAGCACAGAATGAACGGCGCACAAAACCAGATGAGTACCAGCCAGACTATCACTGCCCGGAAGGCTATCTGCCCCGGTAGCAGTTCCGGCAGGTCAAAGCCGCTTCCCGCAAAGTACCAGAGCAACGCCCCGAGCAATATCAGCAGGGTGATCGCGATGACGTAGCCAGTGACCAGCCAGAATAATGAGTGATGGGGTTCAGTGCGGGAGGTTTCCACGGGGAACGCAAACTCCTGTAATAAATTGAGATTCCATCAATGTCGCCGTCCAGCCGCAGGACTGCCCCTGAAGGGCTGACAGCGCGGCGAGAGACTGCATGACAAAAGGCGTAACCGGCCCGGCGTGACCCAGCCACGGCATCAGAACGTAATCGACGGCTGACCAGCCGGACGGCAAAAGTGCATCCATCGAGGATGAATCGGCGGCCAGCATGCCTTCTGGCACACCGCGCAGACCGGCATAGCGGCTAAGCTGCTCCGTCAGCTGCGCGGCAGTTTCCCCCGCGTCAGGCTGGAGTATTTCGCTGCGCGTCATCAGGGCTTCAGCCTGGTGTCCACACAGCCAGGCAAAACCGGCTTCCGAAGCGGTGTATTCCGCTGAGGGTTTTGCCTCACCAAACCCCGCACACAGCAGCAGGGCTTGGTCATCGTCGGGCATGGCATCAATCACTTTGTCCAGTTCGGCAGCGCTTTGCAGCTGAACCACGTCTTCCGGCAGGCGAATGCCATCGGATTCCAGCACCAGGCTGAACGCACTCAGGCTCTGCTCATCGCCCAGCCAGCAAAACACCTGCACCGGGCGGGTTTCACTGGATTCGCGCAAGCGGGTCAGCACCAGACGGGCCAGATAGCGAGCCAGCAAATTCGCCCGACTTTCCCGGCCTCCCAGCCCCAGCACCTTCGGGCAATGCAGCAGCACATTGCCCTGTGGATCATCAACCGTGACCGGAACCACAGGAAACGGCGGCGACAACAGCGCCTGATGGTCAGCCTCTTTATCACCCACTGGCGTAACCAGCATCACGGCTTCCACGGGCAGCATTCGCGAACGGTGTCGCCACCAGGCCCGGACAGAGGACGCTATTTCCTCCCGGTGCGTCTCACGGTTCGAAACGGACTGAAGCCAGACCAGCCAGCGCAGTGCCACGGCGACCAGCCAGACGATCAACGGACACACCAGGCTCCAGAACCAGAAGGAGAGCGTTCGGGTAGGTTTGCCTTCCGGCCACAGCAGCATCGTTGCCATCGCGGCCAGGAACAATATCACCGGCAGCGCAATCCACCATCGCCGCCAGCGAGCGGGATGAAGTTCGGCATACTCCGGGTAACGCGGCGGGAAGATCATCCGTGAACATCCATCGTGCTGAGTGAACTGACCAGCGTACAGCCGCAGGCGCATTTATGACCGTCGAGCGAGACGGCCTTACCGTTAACCGTGCTGCCTGGTGCGCCCTGGGTAATGGTGGTCATGCCGTGTTTATTGCACCGGGCTTTATCCCCCACGCAGGCCACCGGCTTACCGAAGGCTTCATAGCTGCCACTCAGCACTTCGCCGCCATATTCCTTAAGGGTATCTCCCACGCGAATCAGCTTTTTCAGGCTCACAGGACTTTCACTCCCGACGCTTTCAGCATATCGATGGAGGAATTCATCATCGCTTGGTGCTGTTCATTAATGGTGTCTGAGCGGGTCTGTGACGCAACGCTGCCGGGTTCATACCCTGATGCCGACTGCGCACCGGCGGTAAGAGTCTGCGTCGAACCTGTCGCCAGATCCGTCACCTTATGGACTTCACCTTTGTATGCCGACTTTGGCTCAACCAGATACACAACCCGGTTAGAGGTTGGCTGTGCGCCAACAACTTTGCCCTCCACGGAGATCAGTTGCAGTTTCTTATTGGCCTTGTTGCCGCAGTAGATCATGCGATAACGGAAGTAGCCACCCCAGGGTTCACGGCCACCCAGAGTGCTTTGCATAAACCAGGCGCGGGAGTCGTGGATCTGCTCGTCGTAGAGAGCCAGTAATTCGGCGCGGGGCTGAGTGCGGATTCCGGTTCCCAGCTTATCGGTGAACAGCTGCGGGTATAACCGATTGCCGTCTGCTTTCATTTCCTCATATTCAGCGGCTTCATCATCGCCATTAATCAGGAAAACAGCATGCTTGGGGATCACATCAAGAACGACCTGCTTGGTCTTATCAATGAAGCTGCCGTTAATGTCACGCCCCCATTCCTTGTAGTCGCTCTGGAACTCACGGGCAGCTTCACGCAGCTGGTACTGCGCAGTGGTCGGGTCGAGGTCTGGAATCCCCTGATTATTCACATCCGGCGTTTTGCGTTCCTTCAGCACTTTGGCCCGAGCAGCTTTGATGATCCGCATTTTTTCATCGTGCGTCTCGGCCTCTCTTTCGAGTCCGGCCTCATCCAACTGCGGGGCGTTCTTATAGAAATATTGCGCGGTAACACTGCCATGAGCATAACGGCCAATACGCCAAGCGGTGATCCAGCCGATCTGCTCGGTGATGGCACTTTCAAGGGTTTGCGACAGCTGATAGGCGCGATACCCGTCCTGGCTTTCGGCATCAGCACTATTGCCCTGCAACGTGGTGTTCAGGAGGGTTTGCCGCCAGATGTTAAAACGATTAATAAGCTCTTTGCTGAAATCGAATTCGTTCTGTGTGCTGACGTTCATCAGACGTGAGGGCGATTTATCTTTTATTAATTCGGTTAAACAAGACGGCTGAACGGTTAATGGCGATCCAGCTTCAAACGCCGCGAGGTACATATCATGCAGAACGATTTGAGAAAGAATTTCACCCGTACCACCGCATGACTTCCCTTGATCGCGCGGAGGATACCCCCCGCCAACATCCGAGTGCATTCCTGGATAGATGACTTCCTGACAGTTTGGTGGGTAGCTGCCATCTGGCCGCCGAATGGAGTCCAGCGGGAAGCACAGGCGCTGTTCATGCGCAGAAACAAAATGGCGACAGCATTTGATCAGGCCAGGGAATTTTCCCTCATCGGGCAGCTGCTGAGTATTATCAGCCCAGCCCATATGACCTGCGGCTCCAGGCAGGATGTGCGCCGCGCCCACGGAGGGAACGGTATCGAGCAGGCCCAAAAACTCGATACTCACCGGCAGTCCGGCCAGCTTCAGCTTGTCGTATGGAAGTTTCGTTTTGGGATCGGGTAACTGCGTTAACCAGCTGACAAAAGCACGGGCTTCCGCAGCGCCACGGGAAAAGCCGTAGATGAACAATTTGACGTTAATCAGGTGCGGCTGATGAGTGGGGATCTGCGCTTCCAGCGGCTGCAAAAACTTATTCATCGCCAGACGGCGGTTCACTTCGCCCGTGAAGGGCAACGGTTCACGCATCCCTGCCAGGCTGGCTTTCATCGTCGGTGCAGGTATGTGCTGCTTTGTAATGGCAAAGGTCAGCGCATCGGCCAGCTGTAATAAGCCCCAATTGATACGATCTTCGCCCCCGGCAGCGAAAGCCAGACCATCCGTACTGTAATCCATCTCCCCAATATCAGGGAACGGCGTACCCACGCCAGGTATGTAGTAGGCAAAATAGCCATCGGCTTCAGCTGTCTTCGCATAAGTGGCATGAAACAGCTTGGCGATATTCGTCGGGTGAGAAGGTGAGGCGTTTGTATCGTTGTGCTCATTGTTGCCCGTACCATCAAAAAACAGGCTGATGTGCAGGCTCTGACTACAGGTAAAGCCCAGCTTAACGCCGACCTGCGCACTCAGTTGCGCCTTAAAATCATCGGCCTCTTTCATCTGCTTTTTATAATTGGCGTTTACCTGTGTTTCCGACAGCGTTAAGCGTCCACCGTCAGGGAATTCAGGTGGTGCCCAGCACGGTAAAGCCAGACTCATTTCACTGGACATGACGCAGGCTCCTTCATATTGAGTGGCTCCTTCACCGGATATTCAGGCGCACCATAGCCGTAGCAAGAGGTGGTCACTTTGACTTGATTACAAGGCAAGAAGTGAACTGTCAGGCCACACGCTTGATCATATTTTGGAATATCAACGACTGCGGAATGCTGCTGATATTTAGCAGCATGTTGCGCATACGCCTTTCTGTATTCATCTGTACCTAAAGGTGGAAGGGATGCATATGCATCTGGATCTACCTCCCAATTGATATTGGCTTTTAACCCAGGCCGCCACTTATCGGGAAGCATGATGCAGCAGCTGTTTCCGGTTAACGTGCCGCCGTAACCATTCACGGTAAATGAGTTCACGGTTTGCCCAGCTACGTGGTTGATGCCACTGATGTTGGCCGCACTAGTTTCTGTGTCAGTTGCGTTCGCGCACCCTGCAACCAAAACCATCAGGAAAGCGAAACACACCTTCAGCATGCGATTTATCTTCATCCCGGATATCCTTCCTTATCAATTTGTTGTCCTGATAAACACACAATCAGGCTTAATTCACTGGACATGACGCAGGCTCCTTCATATTGAGTGGCTCCTTCACCGGATATTCAGGCGCACCATAGCCGTAGCAAGAGGTGGTCACTTTGACCTGATTACAAGGCAAGAAGTGAACCGTCAGGCCGCATGCCTGGTCATATTTTGGAATTTCGACGACTGTGGAGTGCTGTTGATATTTTTCAGCATGCTTTGCGTATGCAGACTCATCATAACCAAACCCATTTTTCTTCATGGCAATTGGCTCATTCGCATTAGGATCTGACTCCCATTTAATGCTGGCGGTTAACCCGGCCTGCCATTTATCGGGCAGCATGATGCAGCAGCTGTTACCGGTGAGCGAACCGCCGTAGCCGTTAACCGTAAACGAGTTCACTGTTTGCCCTGCAACATGGTTGATGCCACTGATATTTGCCGCGCTTGATGGCGAACGTGCTGACGGTGAACAGCCTGCACTGAGCAGCGCGGCCAAAAGCATGCTGTTAACCAGTAGAGCACTGCGGGTCAGCTTCATCGCGTTATCCCTCAAAATCCTGCAATGCACCGAAATATCCTGCACCGTTAGCTTTGAAGGCAATTTCCAGGCAGTCTGCAAAATGGCTTTCCTTGCTGATATTGCTGACGCTTTTTTCTTTCATCAGCGTTTCGGCATCACCGATGCACCCCATCAGGCCAACCTGAGCATCATCAACCAGGCTCAGTTCCGGGTCATCGGCCAGCGTGCGCGTCGGTAAGAAACTGCCTGACTTCCAGACAATCTCGCCGTCTCTGTCTCTCCAGCCCCAGAACAGCGCGATATCCGTAAACGCAGCCTGTTGTTCAGGGGTGAGAACGTGAGCAAGCAGGGATGGGAATACGCGGTTATCGTAGTACCGCAGCAGGCCGGTTTGTTCCTCCCACTGCACCTGCGACAAGGCCTGCAAGTGGCGGCTCAGCAAATCAAAGGCCAGGGGGGAGATCAGCAGCGTCAGGCGCGGCGTGTCCGTAAAGTATTCCAGCAGCTGCTCAAGCCACATCCGGTGACTCGTCACAGCAAAATGCAGACGCATGACGACCGGCGAATACTCCAGCGTTCCCCCTTCCGGGGTTCCCTCGAACAGTTCAAACCAGAGCGCCTCTGGCGACAACTGGCGCAGCGCATTTTGTAGCGGCTGGTCGGTTCCGGCCTGGTCTACCAGAACATCGATATAATCCTGCCCGGCTGCGGAACAGAGAGATTCAGCCTGTTGCATCCAGAGCATGTGCTTTTTGAGCGTTATCGGTGGTGTCGTTGTCATGACCTGTCCTTATCCTCGCGCCGCGAAGGCGGCAGCGGCTTCCTGCGCTTTCTTCAGGCAGTCCTTACACACCGATTTCGGCAGTTCCGGCAGCTGTGTTTCAACGCTGGCAGGCGCATCCCAGACGTGCTGGCCTTTCAGGCTCAGCTTCCCTGGGGTATGGATTTCTATCGCGCCCTGCGGGGTGATACGAATTGACCCGCCACCACAGCCCAGCACAATGCCGTTCTTCGCCGCGAAATGAAGTTCGCCCTGCGTAGACTTCACGGTGACATCCTTCAGGGCCGTCAGCCCCAGCAGATCGCCATGCGATTCGATGGTCAGCGGCCCCTTGCCGGACACCATGCGCATGCCTTCCTGCTGTGCGAGCAGTGAAATGGTCTGGCTGGCGTTCAGGGAAATACGCTCCCCGCTGGCAATATTGGCTTCACCCTGGCTTTGCAGGTGCAGCGTCTGGCCGCTGTTAACCAGAACGGTTTCCTGGCTGACCACGCCAATACCCTGCGGAGCGCTCAGCAGCATGGCCGGAGATTTCAGTTGATCGGCAGCAGCCAGATAGGCTTTCAGGTGTGTGGCATCAGGCTGAAGGTTGTGATGTGACTGCGTGATAGTGTGCCAGTCGGTCATCTGGCTGATGGCTCCTTTCACCAGGCTTATCGCCGGAGACATATCCAGCACTTGCCCGGTGGCCGTGGCCTGCTCATCAGCGGTCAGGAACAGCCCTTTACCGGCGCGGAGTGTGCCGGTGCTGTCGGTTCGCAACTCAAAGCCTTCACCGCGTTTGTTGCGCGAACTGTCAACGATATGACCGAGCGAAAGCTGGCTTTTACCGCCATATTCCGTCGAAATTTTTACGTGCTCAGCCCCGCGCCGATCCTCAAATCTCAGTTTGTTGTTCGCAGGAGTTCTCAACACATTACGTTGATAGTTATAGAGATTTACGTGGTCTTCATGCCGGGAATCATGCATGGCGCAGAGAATATACGGCCTGTCAGGATCGCCGTTGGTGAAGGCAATCATCACCTCTGTTCCGGCAATCAGCGGGAAATGCCAGCCGTAAACGTTCCCGGCGTAAGGTTTTGCCAGGCGCACCGGGAGGCTTTCAAAACCGGCCTGCCAGGTGGTGTTGAGGTCAAACTGGAATCGCACCCGATAGCGCCCGGTTTCATCCAGCTCGGCATACTGCGCATTTTCAACCGGGCTTGTCACCCTGGCTAGCAGCGTACCGGCGATGTGTGGCCGGGCCAACAACGGAGGACGGTACGAGAGGTGCTGGCGATTGGGAACGGCAGTAAAGCTGATGATGTAGGCCGTATCGCGGGAAATTCGCTGGGATGAGGTCGATACCACTAACAACCCGTTCGGGGCATCTTCCCAGCTCTTACCCTGTGGATGGATAATCATCCCCGGTCGGATATCCATGCCGTTCGATTTACCGTCAAAAACAACCTGTTCCGTTACCAGGCGTTCACGACGACGCTTGACGAACCAGCGGCCCTGCTCCGGCTGTTCTGCGGCCTGCCTGCCCTGCTCTTTGTAATTCTCGCCATAGCGGTATTCTTCGCCGGTAAGCGCAAGCTTCTCCAGATCGGTTTCCAGCTGCGCCTGCATATCACTCTGGGCTTCGCGGTAATATTCATCGTTCACCCGCGTCTGCCCGGCAACCGAATGGCGGTTGACCGTCACATCCCACAGCGATTCCAGACCACCATCAAACAAACCTGAAGGATGACGGAAGGCAATCTGAGGGCCATCCGTGAAGGCGTACCCGTTATCACCCAGCACCAGAACATCACGGTGATTTTCATCATCCCATGCAAAGTAGTAGAACACGCCAACACGGGCCAGATGACGCTGAATAAAGGCCAGGTCACTCTCGGCATAGGAGATGAAGAAATCCCGCACAGGGTACTGCGTGTTCAGCTGATAACGGTAGTCGAGGCTGGAGAACTCCCAGCGCTTCAGGATATCTTCGACAGCCCCAATGACGCTTTTATTCTGGTACACCGCGTAGGTCAGGCTATTGCGCAGCAATGCCAGGCTGGCTTCCAGCACCACCACATAGCGCGTGGTATCGGCAGATCGCTCGCACTGCTGGAAAGACGTGATGACACCACGCATGACGCGAGGACTGACGGCCTGCCAGGGCTTTCCGTCCGGGTAAAACAGAAGCTGTGCCGTGGTGTTGATCAGCACATCGGCGGGAATATCGGGAGTCGCACTGGTCAGCTCAATCGAGTAGCGCCACGGGGTATTCAGGACTTCTTCACCGCTGAAACGCAGCACCGACAGTTGAATGTCCGGGCGTTGTTTTTGCAGCTCCGGCACTTTCAGCTGGTAGTGGTTGTAGACCGGAATCTTGCTTCCCTGAAGGGTAAACGTATTTTCGCTCATGACCTGCTTCTCCCTGGTCAGTTGTTATCAGCTCAGCGTGAACCACTGTCCGAGCAAATAGTGCAGATGAACACTCATCGCGCAGGACGCGGCAACAATCAGCAGCAATCCCAGAATGCGCATTACCCACGGTGAACGCCGCCAGAAACGAATGTCCGGGCGACGGTTGCGAATAAAGATCGGCGTGTTGATTTTGCCTTTGACTGTTGGTAACAGCTCACTCAGCTGTTTCAGTAGCGATTGCCGTTCTTCGTTCAGCTCGCCGCCCTCACGGATATATTTTCCCCGATAGCCCAGCATCAACATGCGGTGGTAGCAGGTAAGCACGGCTTCAGATGGTGCAGGTTCTCTCAGCAGCTTTTTGATATGTTCATAGAAGTGTTCACCACCATGAAGACTATCCAGGAAACGGCCCTGTAATGGAGTCTCTGAATACCAGACAGACACGTCGGTATCTGGCTGAGTCATCACTGCTTCATCCAAAAAAACGCAGTGTGCAAACTTAATTTCATCGGAAAGATGGCTGGTAGCACCAGCTTTATTGAGAGCTTCTTGAACTTGTTCAATCATGCTTTCGCAATGCTGATAAAGCGCTTTATCAACAACGACACCTGGAATATTCCTAATAGACAGCGCGAGAAGCCATGTTTCCTGAAATATAGTATCGATGAATGTTGATGTAATGAGTTGTGCCTGAATATCCGTCCCGGAACTCGTTGAAGTCACGCAGCTATGTCCATGATTAGAATGAGGCTCATTGTCAATGATGTTATTTGTGTGCAATCGGACGAGCAATGAAATAGGCGTTACAAAATGTAACTAAAATTATTTTTAGGCCGTAAGCCCCTGAGTCAGGCAGATGTAGTAGAAACCTAAATGAAGCAGGAAAGAATATTTAATAGTTTAAAACCACTCCTAATTGAACAATGCATTCACCACGCAAATATAAAACAACAAATCATTCAGCATTGCAATTTAACTCACGCTAAATAATGTTTAAGCGTTCGTTTATCATAACAAGAATTCTGAATGTGTAGCCAAGTTCTTCATATTGGTTAGCATCTCCAGTTAATTATTTACCATCCTAATTTTAAGCAACTGCCAAACGCTATTTCACACCTGCAAGTACGAATGTAGAGCAAGATTATTGGATTCATGCCCTACATCTAAGAGCTTCCACCGAAGAGGGAAACCTCAAACGATGCCATAAGCTTTCAGGCAGTTACTCCTGATCGCATAAGTGTTCAAAGTATCAATGAACTCTCGTAATTCATCCGAATAAGTAAACCACTCTCGGCCAAGCCCTTTCTCATCTAACCTGTGCTTTTTAAAATAAAGGTGTAACGCAGATTCTGTCTCCACGCCCCCAACAGGGATGATGGAGACCAAGCGCAGGCTAGCATTGTGTTGCTGTTTCAGCGTGTCGATGCGTTGCCTGAGATTGCCAGACATCCCAATTTTGACTCTTTTGTGGGATTCATCCAGTAAGAAGTACACATCAGTTTCACCTTTTAGATAGGGTTCATAGTTCAGCCATGGAGCGATGAATACGTCATCGTTGCTAACCTCAGGTGATCGAAGCAGAGGGATAGCTTGCTGCCAGGCCTGCTCCAGACATACTTCCTGTTGTTTTTGCCGATAAGGGCGCATCAAAGCGGTACAAACAAAGTCAGTACCCAATGGTACGTAGGAACCATTGCGCGAGGGAGCAAACTGACCAGTGGGCATCCAAGTGTGCAGGATTTCGAGTTTGTCTCCAAGCGCCTCAGGTACGCTTCTCAAACTCATCTCCTCCCCGTGATAATTGACCACTAGCTTCTGGGGTAGATACCATTTCAGAAAACTTAAAGGCAGGTTATGAGCATGTTGCTTTTCAGGCTGATTTGTTTGCATAAATCCTTGATACTCAGCACTCCCTAGAGCCTGTGCAATAAATCGAATTTTTTCGTTCTCACTCTGATCCTTTAGCCACGAGTACGCTATTTTCCCAGCTTTGTTCATCTCATTTTCTTCCTTTCTTGAATGAGGTCAAAGAAGCAAACTGAAGCTCTATACCGAAGTCATGCTTATGTCCATCTTGGCTAAATGTCCACTTGCCTTTCCCTCCGCAATCAAGCAATACGCGGTATAAGTGTTGGATCCCAACACGCCCGCGAGGCTCGGGCTTCCCAAGATGGTAATTCAGAGCGCTATAGTTATTGATACAACAAATCTTAATTGTACCGTCATAACCTAGCCCAATAAATTGTTCCACAAGATAGGAGAGATAGCCGACCATATAATCCTGAAACCATGGCCGTGAAAAAGCCCTGTCACGACCACGTGGTAAGTTGTTATCGTGAATATCTAGATCCCACTCCCGGCTTAAAATGGTGACCATTTTGCCTTCAAAATGGTAATAGGCATAAAAACGTAAACCAAATACCCAAGGCTCCAGCCAGGGATTATTAACCGCGATCTGCTTACGGTTACCTGCTACTGCCCGGCTAGCCGTATCATCATAAAATTCGAGTAGATCAATAATGTCTTCGAGGCTCGCAGGGGGAGAATCCTCGCACTCGCGTACAAAGGCTGACATGACTTTTCCTGATATTTGGGGATATCGGCCTTGAGCGACCTTACAAATCAGGCTTTCCGGTACATGAATCTCGGAATGAACGGCATTCTGCAGTTCAGCGATATACGGAACCAGGAGCTGGTTAAACGCATACTTATCTTCCGGGCTTGGGAGGCCATAGAAAGACATGTATTTATCACTAAATTGACCAAAGACTTTGCTCAGTTCCGACCAATTATTGCAGTTATAACGTAATGCGACCACATCCTGAGCGTAGCTCCGGCAGATATTGAGTGTTCGAGAAAGATACTTTCCGTGGGCTTCAGCTTCAGCGCGAGTGGGGAATCGTTTCATGGTTTAAGTCCCTTATATTTCTTATGAGCTCACGAACCATAAGAATCAAAGACACTTAACCAAAATAAAAATTTGATAAGTCTGCGCTGCATTCCGCTTTGGCCGTGAGCTGCCGGGTCGCGCTAACCTTATGCTTAACATATTGGAAAGAAAAAACATTGTCAACCATGCCACTTACTGATAAGTCCATTCACCATGCCACCTACACGATCGCGATTAAACATGAACAAATATTCGTTCAATTCTTGCACCCGCAAATGAATAGTAACCGCTTCCTTGACGACACATGACGAGACATAAAGATTTAAACACCTACGTTAACGTTATCATCTCTTGCAACTCACATTCATAAAAACATATGTGTACAGGTAAAATTTTTAGAGACAAACAGCCTTACCACTGCCAGAGCAGTTGGCCGATGCCAGCTTACGGGCGATGGCCTGTACGTCGTCCTGTTGGCTTAACCAGGCCTGCTCAATCACCTGAGCAGCCCAGGAAGGAATATGCGGAGATAAGCGGTAATGAACCCATTTCCCCTGCTTGCGATCCAGCAATAGGCCACTTTTCCGAAGCATTGCCAGATGGCGGGAGATCTTGGGCTGTGACTGTTCTAGCGCAGTGCAAAGGTCGCACACACACAGTTCTCCCATCTCTCTGAGCAGCAGTACGATCCCTAACGGGTTTCATCGGAGATGATTTTTGAAGAGTTTTAAGGATGTTAGTGACATCTGGCCTCCTGTTCTATGGCCTCCTATCCTAATTGAAGTTAGGATACTCCCAAAAGGACCAAAATCAATATTCACATTCGACAAAACACATGTGTTATTAGAAGGATTTTTTTTGCTAATGATCAATAATTACGGCTAATACACTAAAATCTAGTGAATTAAAGTGTTATACAGTTCCTGGAATACACACTTCATTATTGGTTTAGCTGGCTTATGCGCCAAGGAATACAATGTGATAAAAAAGATTAAAATCTCAGGTTACAGAATCTACAAACAATTGATTTTAGAGCCAAATCCAAAGCTCAACCTGATAGTTGGGGGGAATGAGGTTGGAAAATCAACCCTAATGGAAGCAATAGCCTTAGCGCTAACAGGCAGAATCAACGGAAAAGGAGCTAATGATGAACTGAATCCGTATTGGTTTAACACAGAGCTAGTCGCTGATTTTGTTGAAAGAAGACAAAGAGGTGAAAACATTAGTCTACCTGAGATTAAAATTGAGCTCTTTTTTGATAATACGGCAGAATTACAAAATCTATGTGGAGCTATTAATAGCGATCATCCAACAAATGCATGCCCTGGTGTATTATTCCACGTACTGCCCAATAGTGAATATAATGAGGAGATAGAACAATGGCTTATATGCCCTACTAAAATATTACCTGTAGAATTCTACCGTATAGAATGGCGTTCTTTTGCTGATGAGAAACTTCTCAATAGGCCTCGGCAATTAACAACTGCCATCATAGATTCTAAAACTGTTAGATCCTCCACATCAATCGACTATCATTTAAGGCAAATAATTAATGATCATCTTGCTCCAATAGAAAGGGCAAAAATATCCTTATCATACAGACAAGTTAAAGCATCTATGGCCGGAGGTGTACTTGGTGATATCAATGAAAGAATAAGTAAATTAAATGCCTCATTACATGATAAAACCATCATTTTAGATATGGATCAAAGTAGTCGAACCTCTTGGGAAGGCGTTGTATCCCCTCATGTCAATGAGGTCCCTTTTTCTATGTCTGGGCAAGGTCAGCAAGCTGCCATCAAAATTTCTCTGTCTATGGGGCGTCACGCTGAAAAGACAAAATTTGTGATGATAGAAGAACCAGAGAACCATCTTTCACATACCAGTTTATCAACACTACTTTCTAGAATCGAAAAGTTATCCAGCGCTAGTCAGCAATTATTCATTACAACGCATAGTACTTTCGTATTGAATAGACTCGGACTAGATTCGTTAATTTTAATTGGCAATGAATCTGTAAGCAGAATCAATGGCCTATCTCCAGATACTGTTTCTTACTTCCAGAAACTGCCTGGTTACGACACACTCAGAATGGTCTTGGCAAAGAAAGTGGTATTGGTCGAAGGCCCATCTGACGAAATAATTTTCGAACGTTTTTTCAAAGATACATACCAGCTGCGCCCTATGGAGGCCGGTATTGATGTTATAAGCATGAGGGGACTATCACTAGCAAAATGTTTGGAGTTATGTGCCGCTCTCGATAGGCCTGTAGCCTCTCTCCGAGATAACGATGGAATTTCACCAGAAGATCTTGCGCTCCCAGTTCAAGGATGGCTGAAAAAAAACAGAAGAGAGCTATTTATTGGAAGTGTAGTTACAGGGACAACATTAGAGCCACAACTAATTCACCACAATGGTGAAAAGTTACTTCGTGAAGTATTAAACATAGAAGATAGAGCAGATCTTTTAACATGGATGAGTAGAGAAAAAACAGAAGGGGCCTTGAGAATTTCGGTCTCAAAAAAGGCACTCACACCACCTAAATACATGAGCGATGCGATAAGGTTTATTTATGAACAATGAGTTAATCTTGGCTGTAGCAGGTTCAAGAAAAACACAAGGAATCATTGATCATTGTGCGAGAATAGATGGTCAAAAAAGAGTGTTAGTTTTAACATTTACTCAATTCAACCAAAATGAAATTCGCAATCGGTTATCTCATTGTGCAGGAAACAGCTCAAATATTGAAGTACTTGGGTGGTTCACTTTTTTAATCCGACATTTTGCCAAACCGTTCCTCCCTTATAAATTCCCTGGACAAAGAATTCTGGGATTTAACTTTGATGGAAGGCCATACATGATGGCAAAGGGTATCAACAGATTTTTAGATAAAAACAACCATGCTTACGCTTGTGAGCTAGCTCGACTAAGTGCAGAACTGATTAATGTAAGCCAAGGGGCATTAATTTTTAGACTTGAGTCTATTTATGATGAAATACTTATTGATGAAGTTCAGGATTTGAGCGGCTACGATTTAGACATATTAGATTCTTTGTTAGCAACGGCTATCAATTTGAAAATGGTTGGAGACATGCGGCAAGCTGTTCTATCAACCAATCCAAGAGGAAGTAAGCATAAAAAATATCAAAATACTAATATGCTTTCTTGGTTTTTGGAAAGAGAAGAGAAAGGAATAATAAAGATAATTGAACGTTTTACAACCTGGAGATGTCATCATTTAATATCTGATTATGCTGATACTATTTTTTCACCTGAATGGAGCTTTCCTAAAACAAAATCTGAAAATCACACTGTTACATGTCATGATGGGGTTTTTCTTGTAATGAAGGAGCATGTTGAAGATTACATCAAAACATTTAAACCACAATGCTTGAGAAACTCAAAAAGCAGCGGCAAGGCCTATAATTTCGATTTTATTAATTTCAAAGCATCTAAAGGTTCAACTTTCGAACGAATCCTAATAATTCCGACCTCAGGAATTGAGACTTTTATTCAGAAAAACGAGTATCTTGAAAGTACTGCCGCCGCAACATTTTATGTTGCAATTACGAGAGCTCAGCAAAGCGTAGCAATAGTCGTGGGGAAACCTGGTCAATCAAACTTACCAATATGGGAACCATAAAATGGACGTTTACTCATCATTTCCTAATGTTATAAACTTTAAGCGCTCAAACATTCCCATCCAAGGCATATATAAAAGATATGCTATTTTATTTGATAAAATAATATTCAATAGATACGGATGTCCAATAGGAAACAATAACTTATTCGCAAGCCTGCCTGAATATACATCAACTTTTGCAAGCGATGAAAAAGATTTAAAAGAGAAACTAAATCTTTCCAAAAATAAAAAATTCCAAGATTTATTTATCGATTTATGGGATTTATTCGAAAACCCAGAAAGCTTAAATAATGAAGCCAGGAACTATGTTTCAGAACATCAAAGTGAGACCATATCTAAATTTTCATGGGGACGTGCCCTCATAGACAAAGAGATGGGAATTCATAACCATAATAGTGAATATAAGGCAGCAAGCATAGTGTGGGGAGATATTAGCTCCGATCTTGGATTTAATTTCCTATTGAAAAAAAACCATAAAAACCTTCATATTAACTTTGCCCCCGTGGTTGCCTCAGCGGTTAACTCAGTACAACAAACATCCGACATACAAAATCTTTTCGCAACTGACCTAATCATCCCAAACTTTGAAGAACTAACCTGGGATCAAATTTTAGAATTAAGAGACGATAAATATATTAAAGCATTTAGAAAAAAATATTTCTCCATCGAGAAGAATGACAAAAATATCGATTTAGAACTTAATTCTGATTTAGATGAAGCCTTATGGGATTTAGCCACACAAATAAGACCTAACATCACAAAATCCATTATGGAAGCAGTATTAAGCAACCTACCATTCCCTTCAATTGCAAATCCATTCGGAATTTATTATGGAGCAAAAAATACATTAAGAAACATTGAAAATAAAAATAACCACTCTTGGGTGTATTTCATTCA
Source organism: Lelliottia wanjuensis (assembly GCF_030238365.1). Classification (GTDB taxonomy): domain Bacteria; phylum Pseudomonadota; class Gammaproteobacteria; order Enterobacterales; family Enterobacteriaceae; genus Enterobacter; species Enterobacter wanjuensis. Next base: position 52,467 of record NZ_JASSOT010000051.1, read on the forward strand.
ATCGGCAAAAAAAACCAACATCATTAAATAATTCAATTCGCTATTGCCCAATATCTTTTAAGCAATAGCGAATTGTAAACATTTCCAACCAAAATATGTAAACACTACTCTTTTGGAATCATTTTTAGTATATCCATTCTAGATTCCATTAATATACCACCAAGAAAACTACTTTTTGAGGCAAAATAACCTGTTGCACCACCCATATTGCCAATCTGTTTTAATAGCCGCTGCCTTGTAGCATATGCGGGTTTCACTCTATTATAAACATCTTCCCACCAAACAACCCCATACTTAGCAATTATCTTTTTTTTTATTCTTTTAAAATACTCTCGACTATCCTGACCATTATAAGATGCAAGTTGACTAGCCCAGATCATTTTTTTATGTAGAGAAAGTGGTTCAAAATCTCTTTTAATTAATTCTTCTTGTATGTCTGGATGTAAAAGCAAAGAGCCATCGCCTATTTTGCGCTTTATCCATAATTTTATGGCTAGTTTATAAATAAGTTTTTTAAATTCCTTATCAACTTTTGATAACTCTGAACACTTTGACCAATCCTCAAGGTTATCTTGCAAACTTAATTCTTCAATTATATAGTTATATTGGTGAACATCTTCATTCCTAATAGTCATATCTTTATCCTGATTTCAGACAAGCCATAATTATCAAATCTTAACATTGCATGCGCCTTAACCTATAAAAGCATCATACCAAAATTAAACCTAATGCCGAAAATATTGAAGAGGAGAATGAAATCCAACTGACGACATTATTTTTGCAAACCTCATGCACACCAGATTAGCTATAGCCGAACTATTTTGTGCACTTAAGTGAAATTAAGTATCTAAGCAACAAAAAATCATCTGGCGCTTCAAAATCTAAATATCCACCTTCTCTCATATAGCATTGAGCAATTCTAGGGTGTCCAAACGCCTCAGGGGGTAATGGGTTCTTTGCAAAAGGATTATGAAGCACATACAAACCATCCAAAAGGTGTTCTTTATAGTCACATTTTTGTGCTGTATGGACATTTGGATAAATAGAGTCTGGATTAGGGGTGAATGTCTGAAAAACAGTTGGAGCGGATGGATTATCAGCCAGCGCTCTTAATTTACCCCAAGTTGCTAAGCTACTATAAATGACTGCACTAACATCTGAAAAATCAGGAGTGCAAAATAGTCCGATATCAATCTCAGTACGTCCATTCTTTAGAGCAGTATCGACATTATAAGAAATAACCTGTTCTGCGTTTGATGCCATCGTTGCTTCTTCATCATGATACAGGCCATACATCGCTGCAAGAATCGGTCTGCTAGCAGAAAAATGAGAGAAAGGTCTGTCGAATGAAGCAATTGCTATGACGAATGGTTTATTCCTGCATTGCTCAAGTTTTGAGTAGCGCTCTCTTAGCTTATTTACTTTCCCCATGAAACTATTGGTTATACGGATCGCTGCCTGAGAGTTGAATTCATTAAATCCCCCCAATTTTGTATTATTATCAAAGCTGTGAGCATGTGGTTGTCCTATAGCAGGTAATGCAATTGTAGCTTCAATACAAAACTCGTGATCTCTAACTATTACAAAATCAGGAGCATCAAATGAGAAGTCACAAATATGCCCAATTTCTTTCATATACGCATGTATATATAGTTCCCAAAGGCATGGTTCGAAGGTCGTCTGAAATTCTTTAACGAATTTACCATCTCTATCCTTTAACCCTTGGGCCCATTTATTTAAAACATCACGCTCAGCCCAGTATTCATCTTCTTTAATCATTTTATATATTGGGTGTTGTTTATCTAATGAAACCACATCGGTAAATAAGTCCATTTCTAATTCCTCAGATGGTAAACCGTGAGTATTCTACAGGAGTTGCTCTAGGAAAAGAGCTTTTTAAATCAAAAATCTTCTACATTGCAGGAATAAATTCATTACCCAAAAACCATCCGGATTCCTGTAAACCCGAATCCGAATGAGTGGATAGAATAGGTAGATTGTGTTACACCATCCTCACTACATCAAGCCTGTTTGAGTACTACACGGAACTGCACATATTGCAATAAAGAAGATAATCTCTCCTAAAGCTTAACGCGAGCTAATATCAAAAAAATCACTGTCAGTCCCTCCATTTTGAAGGTACCAAACTTAAGATTGTGATCCTTTCTGTCCGCTTAAACAGTTGTATTGAAAGAAGCAATTATGAGTCCAGATAATCCAATACTACCAATGTAATCCGCATACCACTGCATCATCTCCCTCCGCCCTTCCAGATACAACGCATGGTTGTACGTCCCGCGAATCGCATTCTTATCGACATGCGCAAGCTGGGTTTCAATCCATGCCGAAATGAACCCTTCCTCGTGCAAAATCGTACTCATCGTGTGACGGAAACCATGCCCCGTTACCTTCCCCTTATACCCAATCCGCTTAAACACCTGATTAATACTCGCTTCGCTCATCGTTTTGCGGGGATCATTCCTCCCAGGAAACACAAGAGGATATTGCCCAGACATCACTTTGAGCTGCTGTACGATCTCTAGTGCTTGGGTAGACAGGGGCACGAGGTGAGGCCGTTTCATCTTCATACGCTCTGCAGGTATTTCCCACACCGCTTTTTCAAGGTCAAACTCACTCCAGAAAGCACCTCGAAGCTCGCCGGTGCGAACTCCCGTAAGGATCAGCAGACGAGCAGCAAGAACAACTAACGGGCTTCCTGTATAGCCTGCGAGAGCTTTAAAGAAGTCTGGTAACTCCTCAACAGTAAGGAAGGGATAATGCTTCGATTCATGCCCTGACATCGCGCTGGTTAGATCCGCTGCAGGATTGTATTCCGCACGACCGGTAACGATGGCGTAACGAAAGACTTCGCTGCAGCGCTGGCGAACCTTCTTGGCCTTCTCTGTCGCGCCACGGCTTTCCATACGACGCAGCACATTCAGCAGAACCAGTGGTTTGATTTCATTCACCGGCTGCTGGCCGATATAAGGGAAAATATCTTTGTTAAAGGCTTCGATAATGTCGGAGGCATAGCCTTCTGACCACCGGCTTACCTTCGTGCCGTGCCACTCAAGCGCCACAGACTGAAACGTGTTGTTGAGCTGCACATCGCGAACCAGCTTTTCTTCTTTCTTTGCGAAAGACGGATCGATACCCTCGGCCAGCTTTTTCTTAGCTTCATCACGCAGTGCCCTCGCTTGTGCAAGGGACACTGCCGGATAGACACCAAAAGCCATACGCTTCTCTTTTCCATTGAATCGATATTTCATCCGCCAGTATCGTGAACCAGAAGGAACAACTTCAAGATACAAGCCTGCACCATCTGCTAGCTTGTAGGCTTTCTCTCTGGGTTTAGCAGCATCTACCTGTCGTGCATTAAGCTTCATTGGGGGCATCTCCCTGGACCGAACACAGAATGCCCCCACTTATGCCCCCAACTGCGACTTGATTTCGGTTGAGTCCAGCTGATAACAGGAGATAAGATACGGGCCATAAACCGCAGTATACGGGCTTTTAGTTGATTTCGGTAGACCTGGGGAGAGTTTGAAATGGTGCCGATAATAGGAGTCGAACCTACGACCTTCGCATTACGAATGCGCTGCTCTACCAACTGAGCTATATCGGCCCTGAGAGGCCGGTTACGAGCGTAACCACGGTGCAAAAGGTTAAAACTAACGGGGTGATGCGTCAATGGCCTTGCGAATCAAATGCCTAATTTTGCATCACCCTCGTTTATTTACGCACGAATCGTATCATCGCCGAAGCCGATCCACTTGTAGGTGGTCAGCGCTTCCAGACCCATCGGGCCGCGGGCGTGTAGTTTTTGCGTGCTGACCGCCACTTCGGCACCCAGTCCAAACTGACCGCCGTCGGTGAAGCGCGTTGAGGCGTTGACGTAGACTGCCGAAGAGTCCACTTCATTGATAAAGCGATCGGCGTTGCGCAGGGTGCGGGTCAGAATCGCGTCGGAGTGCTGCGTGCCGTGGGCGCGAATGTGGGCGATGGCATCGTCCAGATCGGCAACCACTTTCACATTCAGATCCAGCGACAGATACTCGTCGTCATACTGTTCCGCTTTCACCGCTTCCACTTTGGCCGGGCCATCTTTCAGCAGTGCCAGCGCGTTGTCATCCGCATGCAGCGTCACGCCGCTCTCGGCCATTTGCTGACTTAGCGCAGGCAAGAACGTCTTTGCGATACCCTGATGCACCAGCAGTGTTTCAACGGTGTTGCAGGTGCTCGGACGCTGGGTTTTAGCATTGACGATAATCTTCAGCGCTGGCGCTAATTCGGCGCTCTCATCCACCAGGATATGACACACGCCAATCCCGCCGGTGATCACCGGAATGGTCGACTGTTCGCGGCACAGCTTGTGCAGACCTGCACCGCCGCGTGGGATCAGCATGTCGATGTATTTGTCCATGCGCAGCATTTCATTGACCAGCGCGCGATCCGGACTTTCGATGGCCTGAACCGCACCGGCTGGCAGGCCGCACTCTTCCAGCGCCTGCTGAATGACTTTCACGGTCGCCGCGTTGGTGCGCCACGTCTCTTTCCCGCCGCGCAGAATTGCCGCGTTACCCGTTTTCAGACACAGGGATGCGACGTCGACGGTCACGTTCGGGCGCGCTTCATAAATCACGCCGATGACGCCGAGCGGCACGCGGCGGCGTTCGATGCGCAGGCCGCTGTCGAGCAGCCCGCCATCAATCACCTGCCCGACCGGGTCGGCCAGATTACAGACCTGACGCACGTCGTCGGCGATACTTTTCAGGCGCGCAGGGTTCAGCGCCAGACGATCGAGCATTGCCTCGCTCAGGCCGTTGTTGCGCGCGTCGGCTAAATCCTGCTCGTTGGCGAGTAAAATTTGCGGCGACTGAGCTTCCAGATAGTCAGCGATTTTTTCCAGAACGCGGTTTTTCTCGCGACTGGAAAGGAGCGCCAGTTTATAAGAGGCGGCTTTGGCAGCTGCGCCCATTTGTTCCAGCATGATTGGCTCCTTAGCGAATGATCATATCGTCACGATGCACAGCAACCGGGCCATATTCGTAGCCCAGAATCGCGTCGATTTGCTGTGAGTGATGCCCGGCAATGCGCCTCAGCGCGTCGCTGTTGTAGCGGCTGACGCCGTGGGCAATATCGCGACCTTCAAGATTGCAGATACGAATCACTTCACCACGGGAGAAGTTACCTGTCACGCTTTTAATTCCTTTCGGAAGTAATGAACTCCCTCTTTCCAGAATCGCCGAGGTCGCCCCTTCATCCACGGTGATTTCACCGGCTGGCGGTGCGCCAAAGATCCAGCGTTTGCGGTTTTCCAGGGGAGAAGCCTGAGCGTGGAAACGGGTGCCGACGGAGAGGCCTTCCATCACGTCGCCAATCACGCCCGGACGGCTGCCCGCAGCGATGATAGTGTCGATACCCGCACGGCACGCCACATCGGCGGCCTGCAGCTTGGTACCCATTCCGCCGGTGCCCAGCCCGGAAACGCTGTCTCCGGCGATGGCGCGCAGGGCGTCATCGATGCCGTGCACATCTTTAATCAGCTGTGCTTCCGGATTATTACGCGGGTCGGCAGTGAACAGACCCTGCTGATCCGTGAGCAGCAGCAGTTTATCCGCACCGGCCAGAATCGCCGCCAGTGCCGAGAGGTTATCGTTATCGCCGACTTTGATTTCAGCCGTCGCCACCGCGTCGTTCTCGTTAATGACCGGAACGATGTTGTTATCCAGCAGCGCACGCAGGGTGTCGCGCGCGTTCAGGAAGCGCTCCCGGTCTTCCATGTCGGCGCGAGTCAGCAGCATCTGCCCGATGTGAATGCCATAGATAGAGAACAGCTGTTCCCACAGTTGAATCAGACGGCTTTGCCCGACCGCGGCCAGCAGCTGTTTAGAGGCGATGGTGGCGGGGAGTTCGGGGTAGCCCAGATGTTCACGCCCGGCGGCAATCGCCCCTGACGTAACAATCACAATACGATGACCTGCGGCATGAAGCTGTGCGCACTGGCGGACAAGTTCAACAATGTGGGCGCGATTAAGGCGGCGCGATCCGCCTGTTAAAACACTGGTACCGAGTTTTACGACCAGCGTCTGGCTGTCACTCATGATTCTCTGCCATTCAACAATAAGGGAAAATGATGTCAATCAGACGTTTTAACAGGACTCAGCGCCGTTGCCAACTGCTGGCGCACTGAGCACGCCACTTTGTTGCGCGGGATCAGGAAGCGTAGCGGCAGATTTTGACAGATTTATGACTGAAAAAATAAAACATACTTTTTTAAACATATTCTTACTTTGTCATAAAACCTTCACCCGCAGACGATAAAACCCTTCCTGTTTTTCACGGGGTAATAAGCCGAATCTTATTGCTCAGCGAATATTAGCGCGTTTTATAAAACATCAGGATTGAAAATGAAAAAGAGCACTCTGGCATTAGTGGTAATGGGCGTAGTGGCTTCCGCATCTGTACACGCAGCTGAAGTTTATAATAAAAACGGTAATAAACTGGACGTGTACGGCAAAGTAAAAGCAATGCATTACCTGAGTGATGACGATACTAAAGACGGCGACCAGACTTACGTCCGTTTTGGTTTTAAAGGCGAAACCCAAATTAACGATCAGCTGACCGGTTATGGCCGTTGGGAAGCTGAATTCTCCGGCAACAAAGCCGAGAGCGATTCCACGCAGAAAACCCGTCTGGCCTTTGCGGGTGTGAAGCTGAAAGACTTCGGCTCTTTCGACTATGGCCGTAACCTCGGCGCACTGTATGACGTGGAAGCCTGGACCGATATGTTCCCGGAATTCGGCGGCGACTCTTCCGCGCAGACCGATAACTTCATGACTAAGCGTGCCACTGGTCTTGCGACCTATCGCAACACCGACTTCTTCGGCGCGATCGATGGCCTGGACATGACCCTCCAGTATCAGGGCAAAAACGAAGGTCGCGATCCTAAGAAACAGAACGGTGACGGCTTCGGTACCTCTCTGACTTACGACTTCGGTGGCAGCGATTTCGCCGTCAGCGGCGCGTACACCAACTCTGACCGTACCAACGCACAGAACCTGCTGGCGCGCGGCGAAGGCGATAAAGCGGAAGCCTGGGCAACCGGTCTGAAATATGACGCCAACGATATTTACCTGGCGGCGATGTATTCTGAAACCCGTAATATGACCCCAATTTCCGGTGGCTTCGCCAATAAAGCGCAGAACTTCGAAGTGGTCGCACAATATCAGTTCGATTTCGGTCTGCGTCCTTCCCTGGGCTATGTCCAGTCTAAAGGTAAGGATATTGAAGGTATCGGCGATGAAGACATCGTGAAATACATCGACGTCGGCGCGACCTATTATTTCAACAAAAATATGTCCGCGTTTGTTGATTATAAAATCAACCAGCTGGACGACGATAATAAACTGGGCGTGAGCAGCGATGATATCGTTGCCGTCGGTATGACCTACCAGTTCTGATATTGGATAAAAAAGAACCCGGCGCAAAAGTGGCCGGGTTTTTTATTGTCTGTCGCTTAGGCGGGTAAAGCGTTAAGCGGAGAGCTTAACCTGCTGGTTAGTGAAGTCATCAGCGGGTTCGAGCTTTAAATCCAGCGTCGCCAGCAGTTCGCGCGCTCTGTCGTGGAAACCACGCAGGGTCAACTCCAGACGATCGATCACTTCCTGATCTTTGATAGTTGTCGCTTCCCAGTGGCCATCTTTGTTAAACAAACCAAAGTGATAGCTATAGGTAAAACGCTTCTCTTCCGCGTTCATCTCCATCCACCAGCCCCAGAACTCCCGTTTTTCGGGTGCAGGCTTCACGTTGACGCAAACAGCCAGGCAGTCGAAAAAAAAGCGATTCTCTTCACACTGCTCTTCTCGAATATACGGGCCAAGAGCCATGAACTTCTTAATCAGTCTACTTTTCGGGTGTCCACTCGGTAACGTCATTGCGATCTCCTTTTGTGAAGCCACTGTTTTACCAAACCATCAAAATTTAGCAATCTATTAACACAATCTCTGGGTGATCCAGCGTGTAATCTCGTTCAGTGCTTTGTCAAAATTCTGATACACCGGGCTGAAGGGTATCTCGAGCAGCTTGCCATCCGAAGATGACGAGGTGATTAAACGCGACTCCTCTTCCGGGCTGAAGGGATCGTTCTTCCAGAAGCCGGACAGCATCGGCGTCGGACAGCGGCGCCCGAGCAGACCCTGCGTTTTGAGGGAATAGCGATTCAGCTCCACGCGCAGCGCTTCGTCTGATGCATCATGCATGCCAAGGCGGCTGGCGAGGACGTCGAGATACATCTCCGGGACACTTCCCTGACGCGTCGGATCGCTCAGCAGCGCATGGACAACCGGCCCCAGACAGGCCACCGCTTTCAGGCGCGACGATTCGAGATACGCCAGACGCACCGCGACGTTAGCACCAAACCGGAAGCCAAATGCCGCCACGCGGGTGTGATCCACCCAGGGAATATTCTCCAGCGCTTTTAACGCATGCTGGTGCAATAAACTGGAGTCCTGCGTCAGCTTCCACTTCGAGGAAAAACCGATCGAAGGCATATCCAGCGTCAGCATCGCGACCCCTTTTGGTGCGAAGTAGCGCTCAAACAGGCTGAAATAATCAATTTGCAGGGAGTCCAGACCACCGCACATCATCACCGTCGGGAACGGGCCTTCGCCTGGCGGCATGTGCAGGAATCCGGTGACCGGCGCGCCGCCGGGAATGGTGAACTCGATTTCGCGGACGTTGCACGGTAAACGCTGGGCGGCTTCTTCATACGCGCGGTTCGCCAGCGCCTGCGCCTGTTCAGCGAGGTCGTCGCCCTTCAGATGTGGATAAGCAGCGATGCTGTAGAGGTTGGCGGCGTGGAGCCAGTGCTTGCCGCTGAGGGTTTGGTCCTGCTCCTGGGAGGCTTTTTGCTGCCAGATCATCGCCTGAGAGGCCCACTCGTAGATCCAGTTGCCGCCGCGATAACCAACCACTGTATCGTAGAGATCGCTGTCGGTGCGATCGGCCTCGCTCATGACGATGCGCGCCTGCACGTCGAGAATTTCACGGGCATCAATGCCGCGCCAAATCCACATCAGACGGTTAATCATGCGATACCAGTGCGGGACGTTTTTGCCGTCCAGGGCGGACTGCACAGCAGGCTGATTGCCAGGGTTGAAGCGACGAACAAGCGTCGACGTTTCCGGGTGTTTGAAACGAGGTTTGAACAGGGTTTCGCTAAGATTCGCCTGGGTCATTGCGCGCTGCCTCCATGATTACGTCACATAGAGTCCATTGTAACGCGCTGGAGGCTAAAAAAAACAACGCCCGGCATCACCGGGCGTTAAAAATAATTTCGTTCTGTCATTAACGGCCAGAAATCGGCGGCACGAAGACCACGCCCATATCCCACGGCTGTTCAATCCAGGTGTCCTGCGGGATGTCGATCACGTAGTCGTCAACCAGCGGCTTACCAGCCGGTTTGGCGAAGATGGTGACGAAATGCGCTTTTGGATACATATCGCGGATCGCAACCGCAGTACCGCCGGTGTCCACCAGATCGTCGATGACGATGAAGCCTTCGCCGTCGCCTTCAGCGCGTTTCAGCACGGTCAGCTCGCGCTGGTTATCGTGGTCATAGCTGGAGATGCAGACGGTATCGACATGGCGAATACCCAGTTCACGCGCCAGCAGTGCGCCCGGTACCAGACCGCCACGGCTCACGGCAATAATGCCTTTCCACTGTTCAGAAGGCATCAGGCGTGCAGCCAGTTTGCGCGCGTGAATCTGCAACATGTCCCAGGTGACGACGTATTTTTCGCTCATGTGATGTCCCAGCCTGTTTATATACGGCTTAAAAAGTGTTCGAAGGGAAATAGGTTGCGCGAGATTATAGAGATCTGACGCACTAAAAACCAGTGTTAAGCGGCCCAGCGGGGAGTTTTTACTTGCTTTATGCTAGCAGCGGACGGAGAAAGTGGTATTCTCAACCTCATCTCGCAAGCCCGACTTGTGCTGACTATCACCCTGCTAACCCTGTGACCTGCAAGCTTGTTTGCAGCGCCACGACAAGGAGACTTATCGTGTCTGAACTGTCTCAATTATCTCCACAGCCGCTGTGGGATATTTTTGCCAAAATCTGTTCCATTCCTCACCCTTCCTATCACGAAGAACAGCTTGCCGAACATATTATGGGCTGGGCGAAGGAAAAAGGCCTGCACGCGGAGCGTGACCAGGTAGGCAATATTCTGATTCGTAAAGCGGCTACCGCAGGTATGGAAAACCGCAAACCGGTTGTGCTTCAGGCGCACCTGGATATGGTTCCGCAGAAAAACAACGACACCGACCACGACTTCACTAAAGATCCGATTCAGCCGTACATCGATGGCGAATGGGTGAAAGCACGCGGCACGACGCTGGGTGCGGATAACGGTATCGGTATGGCCTCCGCGCTGGCGGTGCTGGCTGACGATAGCGTTGAGCACGGCCCGCTGGAAGTGCTGCTGACCATGACCGAAGAAGCCGGGATGGACGGCGCGTTTGGTCTGCAGGCCAACTGGCTGCAGGCGGATATCCTGATCAACACCGACTCTGAAGAAGAGGGTGAGATCTACATGGGTTGCGCCGGTGGTATTGATTTCATCTCTACCCTGCCGCTGACTCGTGAAGCCATTCCTGCTGGTTTCCAGACCTTCAAGCTGACGCTGAAAGGGCTGAAAGGCGGCCACTCCGGTGGTGATATCCATTTGGGTCTGGGTAACGCCAACAAACTGCTGGCGCGCTTCCTGGCCGGTCACGCGGCCGAGCTGGATCTGCGTCTGGTCGACTTCAACGGCGGTACGCTGCGTAACGCGATCCCACGTGAAGCCTTCGCCACCATCGCGGTCCCGGCGAATAAAGCCGACGAGCTGAAAAACCTGGCGAACGTCTACCTGGATATCCTGAAAAACGAACTGTCAGTAAAAGAGAAAAACCTGACCGTGGTTCTGGAATCCGTCACCAGCGATAAAGCGGCGCTGACCACTCAGTCTCGCGACAGCTTTGTTCAGCTGCTGAACGCCACGCCAAACGGCGTGATCCGCAACTCTGACGTGGCGAAAGGCGTCGTAGAAACTTCGTTGAACGTCGGCGTTGTGACCATGACTGACGACAGCGCAGAAATCATCTGCCTGATCCGTTCGCTTATCGACAGCGGTAAAGAGTATGTGGTGAGCATGCTGGAATCTCTGGGCAAACTGTCTGGCGCGAAAACCTCCGCCAAGGGCAGCTACCCGGGCTGGCAGCCAGACGCGACCTCTCCGGTCATGGCGCTGGTGCGTGAAACCTATCAGCGTCTGTTCAACAGCACGCCGAACATTCAGGTGATCCACGCGGGTCTGGAGTGCGGTCTGTTCAAGAAACCGTACCCGGATATGGACATGGTCTCCATTGGGCCGACCATTACCGGTCCGCACTCTCCGGATGAGCAGGTGCATATCGAAAGCGTGGGCCACTACTGGACGCTGCTGACCGAACTGCTGAAATCTATTCCGGCTAAGTAAGTTGCTAGTGGGGATGGGGATGGGTGCGGTCTGATGCCCTCACCCCAACCCTCTCCCACGGGAGAGGGCGCAAACACTAAAAACGGCAACCTGGTTGCCGTTTTGCATTTACCTTCTTGCCACCGGGCTTTTTTACAGCCCCAGCACCAGCTGCCGCTCCAGCTGCGGATCCAACAGCGTGACGTGCAACCCCACCAGCCTCACTCCCCTTCCCCCTCGACGCTCCTGCCAGGCTTTCTTGGCCGTTGCAATCAGATCGTCTTTATTCAGGCGCGGCCAGACGTGCTCCTGGGTGGTCTGCTGGAAGTCGTTGAACTTGAGTTTCACGCCCTGACGGGCAATCAGCAGATCGGGTTTGACCTTCGCCAGCCGTCGTTCCAGCTCGGGATAGAGCTGCTCGACAATAATGGTTTCGCAGTCGTTCCACTCATGAATATCTTCCGCCAGGGTGCGTTCCACTCCCACGGATTTACGCAGGCGCTCGCTATTAATACTGCGCTCATCGATCCCCTGACTGCGCTCCCACAGCACCCGGCCAAACTTGCCAAAGCGTTTGAGGAGCATCGCCAGATCGCTGTTCTGCACGTCTTCGCAGGTGCGCAGGCCGAGCGTCTCCAGTTTGGCGGCCGAGACTTTACCGACGCCGGGAATTTTGCCCAGCGGCAGCGTTTTCAAAAACGCCGGAACTTCATCGGGAGTGATGACGTACTGCCCGTCCGGCTTGTTGAGATCTGAGGCGATTTTGGCGAGGAATTTAACCGGGGCGATGCCCGCGGAGGCCGTTAAGTTCAGCTCGTTAAAAATGGTCTGGCGGATCTCCTGCGCCATCAGCGTGGCAGAGCCGTGGCAGTGCACGCTGTCCGTGACATCGAGATAGGCTTCGTCGAGAGAGAGCGGTTCGATGAGCGACGTATAGCGGGAGAAGATTTCGCAAATGTGGACCGAGGCTTCTTTATAGGCATCAAAGCGACCGGGCAAAAGAATCAGATGCGGGCAGAGTTTGAGGGCCATCGCGGTCGGCATGGCGCTGCGCACGCCAAATTTGCGCGCCGGATAGTTGGCGGTGCTGATCACGCCACGTTTAACGCGGCTGCCGCCAATGGCGATGGGGACATCCCGCAGCGCCGGATTATCACGCATCTCCACTGCGGCAAAAAAGCAGTCCATATCGACATGGATTATTTTGCGCATACTCAACCCTCACCTTTCACTGGATAAGTATACAGTTAAAGAATCAGAATTGAAAAGTATCACCCTGTTCACATCACATACAATTTCGCAAAGTTCCTGGATTCAAACGCCGCCGGATAAGTTATAAATGCCAACTAATTTGTAAACTCATTAGTTCACTCTTGCGAAAAAATGCAGCGATGCTAATGTGAGCGCTCCTAATCCAGAGTATTCTGATTTCGGGTCTCTTTTGCCGTCCTGGCAAGTTGGTTTGGCTTTATCAAGGAACTTGTAGTATGCGTAAAATCGCATTGTTCATTGCGATGCTTCTGATCCCGTGTGTCACGTTTGCAGGGCTGCTTGGCAGCAACAGCTCAACCACACCGGTCAGCAAAGAATATAAACAGCAATTAATGGGATCACCGGTTTATATTCAGATCTTCAAGGAAGAACGCACGCTCGATCTATTTGTCAAAATGGGCGAGACATATCAACTGCTTGATAGCTACAAAATCTGTAACTATTCCGGTGGCCTCGGCCCGAAACAACGTCAGGGTGATTTTAAAAGTCCTGAAGGTTTCTACACCGTTCAGCGCAATCAGCTCAAACCCGACAGCCGCTTCTATAAAGCCATCAATATCGGCTTTCCGAACGCTTACGATCGGGCGCATGGTTACGAAGGTAAATACCTGATGATTCACGGTGCCTGCGTGTCCATTGGCTGCTACGCCATGACGGACAGCGGTATTGATGAGATTTTCCAGTTTGTCACCGGCGCGTTAGTCTTCGGCCAGTCGGGTGTTCAGGTCAGCATCTATCCGTTCCGCATGACCGATGCCAACATGGAGCGTCATAAGTACTCAACCTACGCGGATTTCTGGAAACAGCTGAAACCGGGGTATGACTACTTCCAGCAGACGCACAAACCGCCGACCGTCTCGGTCGCGGATGGTCGCTACATCGTCAGCAAACCGCTGAGTCATGAAGTCGTCCACCCGCAGCTGGCGTCAAACTACGCGGTTCCCGAGACAAAATAACGCCCACTCGCCTGGCATAATCTTTTGCCAGGTTTCATTCCCCGTCAGGGGCTGAGTGGCGATAACCGTGACCACATCGTCAGGTGTGGTTTCGGTTTGAAAATCAATTTCCACATCCTGATCCAGCAGCTTGGCCACACCAAAGGGCGCGCGTCGCGTGATCCAGAACAGATTAGTCGAGCAGAACGCCATCACGTAACGCCCATCCGACAGCAGCATATTAAACACGCCCTTCTCACGCAGCTCGCGGGCCAACGTGCCGATGTATTTAAACACTGCCTCCATGTTGCCCGGCGTGCGCGGATAACGCTCCGTCAGCTTGTGCAGTAACCAGCAAAAGGCCTTCTCGCTGTCGGTTTCGCCCACCGGACGGAAATTCCCCGTCTCAAGCGATTTATACCCGGTCAGCTGCCCGTTATGGGCGTAGGTCCAGTTGCGGCCCCACAGCTCACGGGTAAACGGATGGGTATTTTCCAGCGCCACTTCGCCGCGGTTTGCCTGACGAATATGGGCGATCACCGAACGAGATTTTATCGGATAATCCTGCACCAGGCGGGCGATGGGAGAGTTGAAGCTGGGTTGCGGATCTTTGAACGTGCGACAGCCTTTGCCTTCGTAGAAGGTAATGCCCCAGCCGTCTTTATGCGGCCCGGTTCCTCCACCGCGCTGCACCAGCCCGGTGAAACTAAAGCAGATATCGGTTGGCACATTGGCGCTCATCCCGAGCAATTCGCACATACTTCACCTCCACAACAGCGGGGGCAAAATGCCCCCAGCGAAGACTTACTTAACCATCTCTTTTTCGATCAGCTGGATCAGGATATGGATCACTTTGATGTGAATTTCCTGAATACGGTCAGCATAACCAAAATGCGGCACGCGGATTTCGATATCCGACGTCCCCGCCATTTTGCCGCCATCTTTGCCGGTCAGGGTGATGACTTTCATCCCCTTCTCACGCGCGGCTTCAATCGCTTTGATCACGTTGCCAGAGTTACCGGAGGTCGAGATGCCCAGCAGAACATCGCCTTCACGGCCTACCGCTTCAACGTAGCGCGAGAAAATATGATCGTAACCGAAGTCGTTACCCACGCAGGAGATGTGGCTCACGTCAGAAATCGCAATCGCCGGGTAGCCCGGACGGTTTTCGCGGTAGCGACCGGTCAGCTCTTCCGCGAAGTGCATGGCGTCGCAGTGGGAGCCACCGTTACCGCAGGAAAGCACTTTGCCGCCAGCTTTGAAGCTGTCTGCCAGCAGAACCGCCGCACGCTGAATCGCGTGAATATTGGCTTCATCTTTCAGAAAGTTAGCCAGCGTTTCCGCAGCTTCGTTCAGTTCGTTACGAATAAGATCCTGGTACATGAGGATAATCCTTCAGTATTGATGAATAACAAACGGAGTGTACCGGATAGCAGTAAAACCGAGAAGCTAAAGCCATGCAAATCCTCCGGCGTTTTGATGATTCGTGCCTGCGAAAACCCGAACAATGTGAACCAGGTTGTAATTATTTTGTGAATGCATTGCTAAAAGAAATAACATCCACTACAACCATATCATCACAAGTGGTCAGACCTCCTACAAGCAAGGGAGCTTTTCTTTATGATGATTTTGAGCATTATCGCAACCGTTGTACTGCTCGGTGTGTTGTTCTATCACCGCGTAAGTTTAGTTCTGAGTAGCCTGATTCTGCTGGCGTGGACTGCCGCGCTTGGCCTCGCGGGTCTGTGGAATATCTGGCTTGTCCTGCCGCTGGCCATCATCCTGCTGCCGTTTAACGTCCCGGCGATGCGTAAGTCAATGATTTCTGCCCCGGTGTTCCGCGGCTTCCGTAAAGTGATGCCGCCGATGTCACGCACGGAAAAAGAGGCGATCGACGCGGGCACCACCTGGTGGGAAGGCGATCTGTTCCAGGGAAACCCGGACTGGAAAAAGCTGCATAACTACCCGCAGCCGCGCCTCACCGCCGAAGAACAAGCCTTTATCGATGGGCCAGTAGAAGAAGCGTGCCGCATGGCCAACGACTTCGAGATCACCCATGAAATGGCCGATCTGCCTCCGGAACTGTGGGCGTACCTGAAAGAGCATCGCTTCTTCGCGATGATCATCAAGAAAGAGTACGGCGGCCTGGAGTTCTCCGCTTACGCTCAGGCTCGCGTGCTGCAAAAACTGGCTGGCGTGTCAGGCATTCTGGCGATCACCGTCGGCGTACCTAACTCATTAGGCCCGGGCGAACTGCTGCAACATTACGGCACCGAAGAGCAAAAAGATCACTATCTGCCGCGCCTGGCGCGTGGTCAGGAAATCCCGTGCTTCGCGCTGACCAGCCCCGAAGCGGGTTCTGATGCCGGTGCGATCCCGGATACCGGCGTCGTCTGCATGGGCGAGTGGCAGGGCCAGCAGGTGCTGGGCATGCGCCTCACATGGAACAAGCGCTACATTACGCTGGCCCCTATCGCCACCGTCCTGGGCCTGGCGTTCAAACTCTCTGACCCGGACAGACTGCTGGGCGACGAGGAAGATCTGGGTATCACCTGTGCGCTGATCCCAACCTCTACCCCAGGTGTTGAAATCGGTCGTCGTCACTTCCCGCTGAACGTACCGTTCCAGAACGGTCCGACCCGCGGCCAGGATATCTTTGTGCCGATAGATTACATCATCGGCGGCCCGAAAATGGCCGGTCAGGGCTGGCGTATGCTGGTGGAATGTCTGTCGGTCGGTCGTGGCATTACCCTGCCGTCGAACTCTACCGGCGGCCTGAAATCCGTCGCGATGGGGATTGGCGCTTACGCCCATATCCGCCGTCAGTTCAAAATCTCCATCGGTAAGATGGAAGGGATCGAAGAGCCACTGGCGCGTATCGCAGGCAACGCCTACGTGATGGACGCGGCGGCCTCGCTGATCACTTACGGCATCATGCTCGGTGAAAAACCGGCCGTGCTGTCGGCTATCGTGAAATATCACTGTACCCACCGCGCACAGCAGTCAATTATTGATGCGATGGATATTGCCGGCGGTAAAGGCATTATGCTCGGCGAAGGCAACTTCCTGGCGCGCGGCTATCAGGGCGCACCGATTGCCATTACCGTGGAAGGCGCAAACATTCTGACCCGTAGCATGATGATCTTCGGTCAGGGCGCGATTCGCTGCCATCCATACGTGCTGGAAGAGATGGCGGCGGCGCAAAACAACGACGTCGATGCGTTCGATAAACTGCTGTTCAAACACATCGGCCACGTAGGCAGCAACAAAATGCGCAGCTTCTGGCTGGGCCTGACGCGCGGTCTCACCAGCTCCACGCCAACGGGCGATGCGACCAAACGTTACTACCAGCATCTGAACCGCCTGAGTGCAAACCTGGCGCTGCTGTCAGATGTGTCGATGGCCGTCCTGGGCGGCAGCCTGAAGCGTCGCGAGCGTATCTCTGCGCGTTTGGGCGATGTCCTGAGCCAGGTGTTCCTCGCCTCTGCAGTACTTAAGCGTTACGACGATGAAGGCCGTCATGAAGCGGATCTGCCGCTGGTCCACTGGGGCGTTCAGGATGCTCTGTATCAGGCAGAACAGGCGATTGACGATCTGCTGGCGAACTTCCCGAACCGCTTTGTGGCAGGCGCTCTGCGCGCGGTCATCTTCCCGACCGGTCGTCATCATCTGGCACCGTCCGATATTCTGGATCACAAAGTGGCGAAGATCCTGCAGGTGCCAAGCGCGACCCGCTCCCGTATCGGTCGCGGTCAATACCTGAAACCGACGCCGCATAACCCGGTCGGTCTGCTGGAAGAGGCGCTGCTGGACGTGATGGCCGCCGATCCGATTCACCAGAAAATCTGTAAACAGCTGGGCAAAAACCTGCCGTTTACCCGTCTGGATGAACTGGCGAAACAGGCGCTGGCAGGTGGCATCATCGATCAGAATGAAGCCGCCGTGCTGGTGAAAGCGGAAGAGAGCCGTCTGCGCAGCATCAACGTGGATGATTTCGAGCACGACGAGCTGGCGACTAAGCCGGTAAAGCTGCCGGAGAAAGTCCGCAAACCTGAAGCGGCGTAAACGAAACGCTTCCACAAACCCCGCCGCGTGCGGGGTTTTTTATTGCCACATTTTCTCTTTTTCCCGTGCTACAGTGTCAAAAAGCCGTCTTTCGAGGAGTCCTGATTGTGCCTGGTCTGAAGATTACCCTTTTACAGCAACCCCTGGTGTGGATGGACGGTCCCGCCAATCTGCGCCATTTTGATCGCCAGCTCGAAGAGATCGCCGGACGCGACGTGATTGTCCTGCCGGAAATGTTCACCACCGGATTCGCCATGGAGGCGGCAAAGCAGTCCCTGCCGCAGGAGGAAGTGGTCGCCTGGATGCACAGCAAGGCGCAGGAAACCAACGCGCTCGTCGCCGGAAGCGCCGCGCTGCAGACCGAACGCGGCCCGGTGAACCGTTTCCTGCTGGTCGAGCCGGACGGCACGCTACACTTCTACGACAAACGCCACCTGTTCCGCATGGCCGACGAGCATCATCACTACGAAGCCGGGAACGAGCGCGTGGTGTTTGAGTGGCGCGGCTGGCGCATTCTGCCGCTGGTCTGCTACGACCTGCGCTTCCCGGTCTGGTCCCGCAACCGCAACGATTACGATCTGGCGCTGTACGTCGCCAACTGGCCTGCCCCGCGCTCGTTGCACTGGCAGGCGCTGCTGGTGGCGCGCGCGATTGAGAATCAAGCGTACGTGGTGGGGTGTAACCGCGTGGGAACGGATGGCAACGGGCATCACTATCGCGGCGACAGCCGGGTGGTGAATCCGCAGGGGGAAATTATTGCGACCGCCGAGCCACATCAGGCGACGCGCATTGACGCCGAGCTGTCGTTGACGGCGTTGAAAGAGTACCGCGAGAAGTTTCCGGCATGGCAGGATGCGGATCCGTTTAGCATTGGATGAAAAAAAGCCGGGTGGCGGCTACGCCTTACCCGGCCTACATCTGTTTTCGCATCTGTTTTCGTAGGCCCGGTAAGCGCAGCGCCACCGGGCTCCAACCGCACGGTTTAACTCACTAACGCCTGTCCATCTTTGCGGCTTTCGGTCGCGGCGACGTAATGCCCTTCCGGCATACGATAGATCACCTGCGCACCGCCGAAGTTGTAATCCTGCAACGGATCTTCCACCACGATCTGATGCCCGCGTTCGCGCAGCGCTGCAATGGTGTTGCGATCAAACGTCGATTCGACGATCACTTCCCGGCCCTGCACCACGCGCCAGCGCGGGGCGTCGATCGCCGCCTGCGGGTTTTGCCCATGCAGCATAATGCGCAGCGCCATCTGCATGTGCCCCTGCGCCTGCATTGGCCCGCCCATCACGCCAAACGACATCAGCGGTTTGCCCTGCCCGTCCATCGCAAAGCCTGGAATGATCGTGTGGAACGGACGCTTGCTGCCCGCCAGCGCGTTCGGGTGTTTTGGATCCAGCACGAAGCCGCAGCCGCGGTTTTGCAGGCTGATCCCCGTATCCGGGACCACCACGCCGGAACCAAAGCCCATAAAGTTGGACTGAATAAAGGAGATCATCATTCCGCTGGAATCGGCAGCAGAGAGATACACCGTCCCGCTCTGCGTCGGCGCGCCGTAGGTGAAATCAGACGCCTTATCCTGGTCGATCAGCGCCGCGCGCGACTTCAGATAGCGATCGCTCAGCAGCTCTTTCGCCGCAAACTCCATATGCTCTTCGTCGGCGACGTAGCGGTCGAGATCCGCCAGCGCCAGTTTCATCGCTTCGATCGACAGATGCAGGGACTGCACAGAATCCGGATGATGTTTTTCGATCCTGCACTGCTCGAGAATACCGAGCGCGATCAGCGTGGCGATCCCCTGCCCGTTTGGCGGCAGCTCCTGCACCGAACCGCCGGCGAAATCACGCGATAACAATTCCACCCAGTCTACGCGATGGTTCGCCAGATCTTCTGCCGTCAGATGCGCGCCATGCTCTTTGGCAAAGGCGGCAATTTTCTGCGCCAGCTCGCCGCGATAGAAGGCTTCGCCGTTGGTTTTGGCAATCAGCTCCAGAGAATTTGCCTGCGCCGGGTTACGGAAGATCTCCCCGATGCGCGGCGCGCGCCCTTCTGGCGCGAAGCAGGCGCTGAAGCCCGGCTGATCTTTCAGTTTGGTAAACCCGCGCTGCCACAGATGACCGATCAGCGGCGATACCGGGAAACCGTTGCGCGCGTATTCAATGGCCGGCTGCGCGAGGGTCGTCAGGGGCAGCGTGCCGAAGCGCTCGGCCAGCGCCACCCAGCCGGAGACGGCGCCCGGCACGGTGACCGCGTCCCAGCCCAGCTCGGGCACGGCGGTTTGACCCGCATACAGATCCGCATGCCAGCTGGCAGGCGAACGGCCTGACGCGTTCAGACCGTGCAGCTTTTCTCCGTCCCAGATAATCGCAAAGGCGTCGCTGCCGATGCCGCAGCCCGTCGGTTCCACTACCGTGAGCGCCATCGCCGTGGCGATCGCGGCGTCAACAGCATTGCCGCCCAGCTGTAACATCCGCATCCCGGCCTGCGCCGCCAGCGGCTGCGAGGTGGCCACCGCGTTATGCCCCATCATTGGCGGGCGTCGTGAATCGTAACCGGTCGTAAAATCAAGCGCTTTGGTCATCATGACTCCTTAGTCGTGGCGCGGATCGAGCGCATCGCGCAGCCCGTCACCGAGTAAATTAAAGCCCTGTACCGCGAGGAAAATGGCGATACCGGGGAAAACAGACATCCATGGTGCCTGTTCCAGAAAACCTTTTGCCGTATTGAGCATCGAGCCCCAGGAAGGGTTCGGCGGCTGCTGGCCAAGACCGAGAAACGACAGGCTGGCCTCGGCGATAATGGCGGAGGCAATCGCCAGCGTGGCTTGTACCAGAATCGGTGACATCACGTTAGGCAGAACGTACTTCACGATGATCCAGCGATCCGGCAGGCCAATCGCCTTCGCCCCGTCGATGTACTCTTCGTTGCGAATGGCGATCACCTGGCCGCGCGTCAGACGCGCGAAGATCGGCATCGCCGACAGCCCGATGGCGATCATCGCGTTGGTCAGACTTGGGCCCAAAAACGCCCCCAGCGCGATCGCCATGATCAGGAACGGGCAGGCCAGCAGCGCTTCGATAAAGCGCGAGATCACCCCGTCCCAAATCCCCTGAAAGTAACCGGCCACCAGCCCGAGCGGGACGCCAATTACCACGGCGATCACCACCGACATACACCCGGCCATCAGGGAGGTTCGTGCTCCCCAGACGATGCGCGAGAGAATGTCGCGCCCCAGCTCGTCGGTGCCAAACCAGTAGAGTTCTGACGGCGGCTTTCGCACCGCCAGGAAGTTGGCTTTCACCGGGTCAAACGGCGCCAGCCAGGGGGCGATCAGGGCGATCAATACAAAGATGCCGACAATCACCGCGCCAATTACCGCGCTTTTGTTGGCGAGAAATTTCTTCAGCACCCGGTTCTGCGCGCGCGGCAGCGCCGGTACCACGGTTTGGGTCGTCAGTTCTGCCATGATTAGCCTCGCATTTTCGGGTTGATGAGAACGTAGAGCACGTCCGCCAGCAGGTTCAGCATCAGGAAACCAATCGCGACGATCAGCACCACGCCCTGCACCACCGCGTAGTCACGGTTAAACACGGAATCGACGATCATTTTGCCAAAGCCCGGAATGGTGAAGACCTGTTCGGTCAGCACCGCGCCGCCCAGCAGTTCGCCAAACAGCAACGTCGTGAGTGTGATCACTGGCACCAGCGCGTTGCGAAACGCGTGCTTAAGGATCACCGCTTTCGGCAGCAGCCCTTTTGCCCGCGCGGTGCGGATGTAATCGGCTTTCAGCACGGCGATCATCGAGGCGCGCGTGTGGCGCATCAGCGTTGCCGCCAGCCCGGTGCCGAGCACCGACGCAGGCAGCAGCAGCGTGCGCAGGTTTTGCAGCGGATCTTCGCTGAACGGCACGTAGCCCGAGGCGGGCAGCCACTGTAAGTTCACCGAGAAGACCAGAATCAGCAGGATCCCCAGCCAGAAGTGCGGTATCGAGATCCCGGAGATCGCCACAAAGTTGGCGCTGTGATCCACCCAGCTGTTTTTGTTGACCGCCGCGAGGATCCCCATGCTGATGCCAAACACCAGCGCGATGATCATCGCCAGCAGCGACAGCTCCATCGTCACCGGCAGTTTGCTGGCAATCAGCGACGTGACGGGCTCATGAGTGCGTAAAGAGACACCGAGATCGCCCTGCAGCGCGCGCGTCAGCCAGTCAAAATATTGCACCGGCAGGGGCGCATCGAGATTCAGTTCCGCGCGCAGCTGAGCAATCACCGCCGGATCGCGCTCTTCACCCGCCATCGCAATCAGCGGGTCGCCGGGCAGCAATTTTTGCAGCCCGAAGACCATCATGCTCACCAGCAGTAAGGTCGGGATCGCCAGCAGCAGGCGTTTGCAAATCAGTTCCAGCATGGTTTCTCCTCATGCCCTCAGTTACTTAGCAAGCGACAAGCCCGCCAGACGCACGATGCCGTCCGGATACGGTTTGAAGCCCTGCACGCTCTTGTTCAGACCAAAAATGCGCGGCTCAAAGTAGAGATAAGCGATCGGCATATCGGTTTGCAGCTGCTTCACGACCTTGTCGTACAGCGGCTGGCGGGCGGCGGGATCGGTGCTCAGACGCGCCTGGGTCAGCCATTCGTCGACCTGCGCATTGCTGTAGCGACCGTCGTTGAGGTTGCCTTTGCTGTTGATGAAACCAAAGATGCTGCCATCCGGATCCGGACGACCGGACCAGCCGGAGAAGCTCAGCTGATAGTCGCCGCTCTGCTGACGGTCGAGCAGCGTGGCGAATTCAGTCATCTGCAGATTGAGGTTAATGCCTGCTTCCGCCGTCATCGCCTGCAGCACCTGGCCCACCTGATGTGAGGTCGGGTTGTTCGGCACCAGCAGATTGACGTTCAGCGGCCCGTTGATGCCCGCTTCTTTCAATAACGCTTTGGCTTTTTCCACGTCACGCGCCGGAACCGGGACGTTAACGTGATACGGGCTGACCGGGGAGAACGCCTGGTTTGCCGGGGTGTACAAACCTTCGAATACCACCTGGTTCAGCGCCTCGCGGTCGATCGCCAGGGAGAAGGCTTCGCGCACGCGCGCGTCTTTGAATGGATCGTTAGCCGGGACTTTGCCGTTATTGATGTTGAAGGTGATGCCCTGATAGCCAAGGCCGGTGACTTTCGCCAGCGCCAGCTTGCTGTCCGCTTCAACGGTTTTCACGTCGCTGGCAGCGATGCCTTCTGTCAGATCCAAGTCACCCGCACGCAGGTTAGCCAGGCGCACGGAGGCGTCCGGGATCGGCAGATAGATGATTTTGTCGAAATGGTAGGCCTCTTTGTTCCAGTAGTTGTCGAAACGACTCAGAACGATGCGGTCCTGAGAGACGCGGCTGTCAAATTTGTACGGCCCCGAGCAGACCGGATGGGCGGCGAAATCCGGCTTTTTAGCCGCTTCCGGGGCCATCATCGCGCCCGCGCGGTCGGTGAGCTGCATCAGCAGCGCGGCGTCCGGGGTTTTCAGGTGGATGGCGATTTGCGTCGGGCTTTTCACTTCCACCGATTCGACGGAGGAGATTTCACTTTTACGCAGGGAGCCTTTCAGCGTCAGGGCGCGTTCGAGGTTGTATTTTGCCGCTTCGGCATCGAATTTTTCGCCGTCGTGGAAAGTCACCCCTTCACGCAAATTCATGGTCAGGGTTTTGTTGTCTTCGCTCCAGGACCAGTCTTTTGCCAGGCCCGGCACGACTTTCAGGTTTTCATCCACGTCCACCAGCCTGTCGCACAGGGAGGCAAAGACGAAACGCCCGTAATAGGTGCGCGCCAGATGAGGATCGAGCATATCCGGATCCGCACCGAGGCCGATTCGCAGAACGCTTTCCGAGTGCGCGGGGATCGCCGCGCCCAACAACATAACACTTCCCAGTACGGTCAAAAGAGAATTACGCATTGTCATTATCATGAGTTCCTTGCTGGAAGAGACGAGAGTGATGCCGCATGTTCAAACAGCGCGCGGCGGCGCAAAAAGGCGGCGGATGGCGGTGCAATCTGGATAACACTGCGATCGCGGTTGATCTCCTGCCAGCGGTGGCATGAGACCTGACGTCCGCCGTCCAGAACCTGAGCGATGGGCTCGACCTGGCGGCATTCATCCGAGACATACGGGCAGCGGGTGTGGAACCGGCACCCAGACGGCGGGTTCGCCGGATTCGGTAAATCGCCCTGCAGCAGCGGGGTTTCACGCTGCATGCCCGGCTGCATTTGC
This sequence comes from Lelliottia wanjuensis, assembly GCF_030238365.1. GTDB lineage: Bacteria > Pseudomonadota > Gammaproteobacteria > Enterobacterales > Enterobacteriaceae > Enterobacter > Enterobacter wanjuensis. Next base: position 76,498 of record NZ_JASSOT010000051.1, read on the forward strand.
GGCGCAGAGGCAATCAGCGCCTGGGTGTACGGGTGCAGCGGCGCGTCAAAGATTTCATCGACGGTCGCCAGCTCGACAATCTGGCCGAGATACATTACCGCCACGCGGTCGCTCATGTGGCGGATCACCGCCAGGCCGTGGGCGACGATAACCATCGTCAGCCCCAGCTGATGCTTTAGGCTTTCCAGCAGGTTCACCACCTGCGCCTGAACGGAAACGTCCAGCGCCGAAACCGGTTCATCGCCCAGCAAAAGCTTTGGCCCGGACGCCAGGGCGCGCGCGATGCCGATACGCTGACGCTGCCCGCCGGAAAATTCGTGCGGATAGCGCCCGGCCCAGGCGGCTGGCAGGCCGACGGTTTTCAGCAGCTCCGCCACGCGATACTGGCGGTCGGCTTTTTTCATATTCTGGTGCAGCCACAGGGGTTCACCGACGATCTGCTCCACGGTCATGCGCGGGTTTAGCGAGGCAAAGGGGTCCTGGAAGATGATCTGCAGCTCACGACGGAGCTGGTTCAGGCGCGAACCGGACGCGTGGGTGATCTCTTCGCCCTGATAAAATACGCGTCCTTCGCTGGCCGCCAGCAGGCGGAGCAGCAACCGCCCGAGGGTGGATTTCCCGGAACCAGACTCGCCGACGATCGCCAGGGTTTCGCCCGGCATCACGGCAAGTGACACCCGGTCGACGGCCGTGACAAAACGGGCGGGAGTAAAGAGCTTTTTCGGGCCGGGGAAGAGTTTGCTCAGGTCACGAGCTTCAAGGATCGGGGTGGTCATGCGATTTCTCCCAGCGCAATGTGTTGCTCAAGCGGTACGCGGAAACAGGCCACCTGATGGCCCGCACTCATGGTGTGAAGCTGCGGTTTTTCATCGTGGCAGCGCGTCTGGGCGAACGGACAGCGGGTGGCAAAACGGCAACCCTGCGGCATGGATTCAGGCAGCGGGACGCTGCCGGGGATCGTCGACAGCTGGCCTTTCCGCGCGCCGAGGGACGGGATAGATCCCATCAGGCCGATGGTGTACGGATGCTGCGGATCGGCAAAGATACTCTCGACGCTGCCCTGCTCCACCACCTGTCCGGCGTACATCACCGCCACCTGCTGGGCGACTTCCGCCACTACGCCCAGATCGTGGGTGATCATCAGCACGGCGGTGCCGGTTTCGGCTTTTAAGGTATTCAGCAACGTCAGGATTTGCGCCTGAATGGTGACGTCCAGCGCCGTGGTCGGTTCGTCGGCAATTAGCAGACGCGGATGGTTGATCAGCGCCATCGCAATCATCACGCGCTGGCGCATCCCGCCGGAGAGCTGATGCGGATAAGATTTGAGACGCATCTCCGGGGCCGGGATTTGCACTTTTTCCAGAATCTGCAGCGCCACCTTCATGGCCTCGGCTTTCGACATTTTCTGGTGGCGAATCACCGCTTCGCTAAGCTGATCGCCCAGGGTGAACGCCGGATTAAGCGACGTCATCGGCTCCTGAAAAATCATCGCCAGCTCGCTGCCGCGCAGATCGGCGTATTCCCGCGGAGAGAGTTTGCGCAGGTCGTGACGGCGGAACTGCATTTCACCGCTGACGATTTGCGCGCTGGAGGGCAGCAGCCCCATCAGTGCCAGCGAGGTGATACTTTTTCCACAGCCGGATTCACCCACCAGCGCCAGCGTTTCACCGGATTTCACGGTCAGGGAGATGCCGTCTAGCACGCTCACCGGCGATCCGGCGAATTTCACATTCAGATTGTGCAGGCGAAGGACCGGCGCTGCCTCCTTAAAAGGGATCGTCGTCATAACAGGGAATCATCCTCAAGGTTGATGGCCTGAATCAGGGCAGTTTGCAGGGTGAGCAGGTGTTCGCGCATGGCGGCGGCTGCTTCATTGGGCTGACGATGGATAATCGCCGTCATGATTTTGTGGTGGTGGTCGTTGTAGCTGTCGACGCGCTCCGGCGTTCGCGCCAGCTCACGCAGATGCTGCCAGCCGGGTTCGCGCCGGACGGCATCAATGGCGTCGAACAAGCCCAGCATCAGGCGGTTGCCTGCGGCTTCGGCAATAGCGCGGTGAAAGGCGCTGTCCCACAGTTCATTAAGATCGCGGTCATCCGGGCTGACCTTATCGATGCGTTCCAGCATGCGCTGCATCAGCGCGAGGTTTTCCCTGGTGGCACGCAGTGCCGCAAGACGGGCTAAGCCGGGTTCGAGCTGCAGGCGGGCTTCCATCACTTCCAGCAGGTTGGTCTGTTGCACCAGCCCCTGAAGCGCCAGAGGTTCAACCGGTGCAGCGGGGCCAATAAAAGTGCCTTTCCCCTGCTTACGCCAGATGCGTCCCTCTTCTTCCAGCACGTCCAGCGCACGGCGGACTTCGCGTCGCCCTACGCCGAGTGTTTCCGACAGCTCACGTTCCGTGGGCAGCGGAATGCCTGGTGTTGACTCGTGCTGATTGATTAGACCGCGCAGCTGCTCAAGCGCGGTGCTGGAATTAGCCAGAAACCGTGACGGTTTTTCCATATTGGTTCGCCTGCTCTCATCATTGCTTTATTTTTATTAACAATAAGTTATTGATATAGATAACGTCTTATTGCACATAGAGCTAAGCAATTCCTGAACCAATAAATCATTGGTTCAGGAACTTTCTGGAAAACGATAAGTAAGCTAATGATTCTTGAGAGATTATTTTTACAAGATTGTTACAAGCAGAAATGTTTTAAGGGGAGGGAGAGACTGAATTTGCACAATGAAAGTGCAACAAACGCACCAAAACTGAACAATTGTTAATTAATTGCACTACGAATATTAACTTTTTGTTAACTAAGAATGAGGGCGTGATAAGAATTGCAGGAGGCTTAAATGACGAAAGCCTGAATCATTGCTGATTCAGGCTTTCTAATGTGGCGGAACGGACGGGACTCGAACCCGCGACCCCCTGCGTGACAGGCAGGTATTCTAACCGACTGAACTACCGCTCCGCATTGTTCCCTTGGGAACGAGGCGAATATTACGGTTTGGTTCCGATCCCGTCAACGCTTTTTCTCAACTTTTGAATCAGTTGCTGCAAAATTCGCCCACACGGTGATTTTAGCAGCATAACAGGGCGCATTACGCGCGCCAGAGGCAGCTGCCGCCTTTCTTCTGCACGATATCCAGACGCGATTCGTGCGCGGCAACCTCTTCATCGCTGGCTAAAATGACGCGCAGGCGGCTCGCCTGACGCACCACGCGCTGAATACTTGTATCACCCGCCTGGCGGGTATCGTTTTCATTGCTAAAGGCCATCGATGTCTGACCGCCCGTCATGGTCAGATACACATCCGCCAGAATCTGGGCATCGAGCAGTGCGCCGTGCAGCGTACGCTTGGTGTTATCTATTTCGTAACGCGAGCATAAGGCATCGAGGCTGTTACGCTTGCCGGGGAACATTTTCCTCGCCAGCGCCAGGCTATCGGTGACTTTACAGAAGGTGTTGGTTTTCGGGATATCGCGGTTGAGCTTGCTGAACTCATAGTCCATAAAGCCGATATCGAACGAGGCGTTATGGATGACGAGCTCAGCCCCGCGAATGTAGTCCATGAATTCATCAGCAACCTCGGCGAAGGTCGGTTTATCCAGCAAAAACTCATCGGCAATTCCGTGAACGCCGAACGCTTCCGGGTCCACCAGCCGATCGGGCTTCAGGTAAACGTGGAAGTTATTGCCGGTGAGACGGCGGTTGATCACTTCAACGGCACCGATCTCAATGATCTTGTGTCCTTCGTAGTGCGCGCCAATCTGGTTCATACCGGTGGTTTCGGTATCGAGGACGATCTGTCGTGTAATTGCAGTGCTCATATCGGTCATTTATGTCAGACTCGTCGTTTTACTGATCATTTTCAAATACAGGAAGTCTACCAGAGATGACTAAGCAGGTAGAAATTTTCACCGATGGATCTTGCCTCGGGAATCCAGGACCGGGCGGCTACGGCGCCATTTTGCGTTACCGTGAGCATGAGAAGACCTTTAATGAAGGCTTTCGTCTGACCACCAACAATCGCATGGAGCTAATGGCTGCCATCGTTGCGCTGGAAGCATTAAAAGAAGATTGCGATATCGTGATCAGCACCGACAGTCAGTATGTGCGTCAGGGCATCACCCAGTGGATCCACAACTGGAAAAAGCGTGGCTGGAAAACGGCCGATAAGAAACCGGTCAAGAATGTCGATCTCTGGAAACGTCTGGACGCGGCGCTGAGCCATCACACTATTAAGTGGGAATGGGTAAAAGGCCACGCGGGACATCCGGAAAACGAACGTTGTGACGTTCTGGCTCGCGAAGCGGCGATGAATCCGATCCACGACGACGTGGGTTATCAGCCGGAATCCTGATCAGGGTTTGCGGTACTGTCGCGTCGCGCCGACGGTCTGACGAATGTGTGCTTTTGATTTGCTCTGCTTCATCGGGTTGAGCGTAAGAGGAACCGTTCGCTTACGCGCCACGATGAGCTGCATGCATCCGAGTGCTGGCAGATGGGTTGTCAGCATTTTCCCGCCCTTCCCCGCCCAGGGTAAAACCTGGAAGCCGCTGTAATACATCACTTCGAAATTCAGCAATGACAGCCAGTCGAGTTGACGGGTGAAGGTGAACATGCGGCTATTATAAGGTGGCGTGCGGCGTAAAACTGGCACCAGCTTGCGCAGCCCCATCAGGCTTATCGGGTTGAAACCGCTGAGCACCAGCCAGCCGTCATCGATCAACACGCGATCCGCTTCGCGCAGCAAACGGTGCGGATCGGTGCACCAGGGCAAGGTGTGGGCCATCAGACAGGCATCGACAGATTTCTCAGCGAATGGCAAATGGAGCGGATCGGCTTTAACCTGAAGGGGATGGCCGTTGAGCGACACATTCACCTGATGAGAGATGGCGCAGCTTTCCGAGTTGATTTCCGCGCTGAGGTTGCCAATCTTAAGCAGATGAAAACCATACATTTTGGCAAACCAGGGATTGAGCTGGCGCTCCAGCGCCTCGCGATAGTATTCACCCCATCGCAACTGGGACCAGTGTTCTGGTGCTGAGACAATCTGAGGTATCCTTGCCGGCTTCATCAACACACCCGTTACGTTATGAGAGGTAATTTATGAATCTTATCAGCATTCCCGCGTTTCAGGACAACTACATCTGGGTTTTAGTGGACGACGATCGGCGCTGCATTATTGTCGACCCGGGTGAAGCTGCGCCGGTTTTAACGGCGATTGAGGAAAACGGCTGGCAGCCTGAGGCCATTTTGCTGACTCACCATCATAACGATCACGTTGGCGGCGTTCCGGCTCTGCGGGCTAAATTTCCTCATTTAGTGGTATACGGCCCCCAGGAGACACAAGATAAAGGAACCACGCGGGTAGTCGAAGATGGCGAAAAAATCCTCATACTGGGATGCGATTTTTCTGTATTTGCCACACCAGGTCACACTTCCGGACACATTTCTTTCTTCAGTTTCCCTTATCTTTTCTGCGGAGACACAATGTTCTCCGGCGGCTGCGGAAGACTGTTCGAAGGCACGCCAACCCAGATGTATCAATCCTTCCAGAAAATTAATGCCCTTCCTGACGAGACGCTTATTTGTTGCGCGCATGAGTATACATTAGCAAATATGAAGTTTGCTTTGAGCATCCTGCCACAGGATCCTGCGATTCAGGATTATTACCACAAAGTGAATGAGTTACGGGTAAAAAAACAAAATACACTGCCCGTAATTCTGAAAAATGAGCGCAAAATAAATTTATTTTTAAGAACCGATGACGTTGATTTAATTAATAAAATTAACCAAGAAACAAATTTGCAACAACCTGAAGAACGTTTTGCATGGTTACGGTCAAAGAAAGATAACTTCTGACAATTGCGGGTTGCCTTTTAAAAAATTCGCCGTTATCATCGCTCGTCTTTTAAGCAACTATTGACACACACATGAAGGCAAAAGCGATATTACTCGCCTCTGTCCTGCTCGCGGGGTGCCAGAATACTGGTAACGTTCAGCAGCACGCACAGAGCCTTTCTGCAGCTGGTCAAGGGGAAGCAGGGAAGTTTACAAGTCAGGCGCGCTGGATGGACGATGGGACATCATTCGCGCAGGAACAGGACTTGTGGGCCTCCATTAGCGACGAGCTGAAGATGGGAATTCCGGAAAACAACCGGATTCGCGATCAGAAACAGAAGTATTTAAGTAATAAGAGCTATCTCCACGATGTAACTTTACGGGCAGAGCCGTATATGTACTGGATAGCAGGGCAAGTTAAGAAACGTAACATGCCCATGGAACTGGTACTACTACCCATAGTGGAGAGCGCTTTTGACCCGCACGCGACGTCTGGCGCCAATGCCGCAGGCATTTGGCAGATCATACCGAGCACAGGGCGCAATTATGGATTGAAACAGACTCGCGGCTACGATGCGCGTCGGGATGTGGTCGCTTCAACGACTGCCGCTCTCGACATGATGCAACGTCTGAATAAGATGTTTGACGGTGACTGGTTATTAACGGTCGCAGCGTATAACAGCGGCGAAGGTCGTGTACTGAAGGCAATGAAAGCGAACAAGGCGCGTGGTAAACCCACCGATTTTTGGTCCCTCTCATTGCCACAGGAAACCAAGCTTTACGTACCGAAGATGCTGGCTTTGAGCGATATTCTCAAGAACAGCAAACGTTATGGCGTCAAGCTGCCAACGTCCGACGAAAGTCGTGCGCTGGCCAGAGTGAGCCTCAGCAGCCCGGTTGATATGAAACAGGTTGCTGATATGACGGGTATGTCGGTGCAGAAGCTGAAGACCTTCAATGCAGGCGTGAAAGGCTCAACGCTGGGTGCCAATGGGCCTCAGTACGTACTGGTGCCGCAGAAGCATGCTGCGCAGCTACGTGAGTCGCTGGCATCCGGTGAAATCGCTGCCGTTCAGTCAACGCTGATCGCAGACGCTTCATCCGTCAGCAGCCGTAGCTATAAGGTTCGCTCAGGCGACACCATTTCAGGCATTGCATCACGTCTCGGCGTGAGCACGAAAGATCTGCAGCAGTGGAACAATCTGCGCGGTTCTAACCTGAAAGTGGGCCAGAACCTGACGGTTGGCGCAGGTAGCAGCGCGCAGCGTCTCGCCCGCAACAGCGATAGCATTACCTATCGCGTACGCAAAGGTGATTCGCTGTCCAGTATCGCGAAAACGCACGGCGTGAACATCAAAGATGTGATGCGCTGGAACGACGATACGGCCAATCTGCAGCCAGGCGATCAGCTGACACTGTTTGTGAAAAACAGCATCACGCCAGATTCCTGACAGCCAGTCCGATAAAAAAAAGGCACCGATTCCCCCGGTGCCTTTTTTGTTTGTGCTTATCCCGCTTTTTGCGCTTCGGCCAGAATCGTATCGCTGGTAAAAGATCCCTCTTCCTGCAATTCAAAATACGCCTTCACTTCCGCCGAGGCACTCTCCTGATACAAACGAATGGCCTGGCTTAACGCGTCCGGCGTGCGCATGCGCGCAATCCACGAGGAGAATTCGAGCGGCAGGCGGTCGGTTACCAGCGAGCGAGAGATTAAACCTGCCTCGGTGATCATCGCGAACCATTCACCACTGGAATAATTGCGAACGTGTGACGTATCGCGCAGGGCTTCGACCGTTTGCAGCCAGATATCGCGCACCGGGTTTCCCGGCGACATGATATCCATGATGATAAAAATCCCGCCCGGCTTCAGCACACGCTTGATTTCGCGTAATGCCTGGCCCACGTCATGCCAGTGATGCGCCGAGTAGCGGCTGATCACAATCTCAAAGGATTCATCGTCAAACGGCAGTGATTCGGCGTAGCCCTGTCGGGTCGAAATATTACTCAACCCTTTGTCTTTCGCGGCCTGGGTGACAACATCCAGCATCTGACCAGACAGGTCGTAGGCCGTGACCTGCGCGACATGCTGCGCGGCGACAAAGCTGGCATGCCCTGCTCCACAGCCTAAATCGAGGACCTGCGCGTGCGGGAAGGCGGCCAGTCGCTCGCCAAGACGCACCAGATCGCGGCCAGAAGCGTGTACCGCGCTGGTCAGATAGGCGTTTGCCTGAGAGCCGAACTGTTTTTCTACGTTGTCATGATGGGATTGTGTTGTCATCGTACTGTCCTTTGGTTGTGAGAAAAATAAAGGGCAGTACCTGCGCAGGCCTGCCCGACGGCAGACCTGACGCACCATTACTTATCAGGTTTGCCGGGACTGAATTCGACTAGTAGTGGGTTGTGATCGGAGGCGCGCGTGACCAGCACAGAAGCTTCGTGCACGTTCAGACCACGGTAGAAGACAAAATCGAGCGGGCGACCAAAGGCTTTACGCCGCTGGTCGTCGGTAAAGCGCACTTCACGCAGGGACATCTCACGCGCAAAGCGATAAAGGGCATTCATACGCGGACGACTCCAGGCGTTGAAATCCCCCGCCATAATAATCGGCCCACTGTGATGCGCGATCTGATCGCCAATGGGAAGTAACTGCTTACTATAGACATCTACACCCAGACTGAAATTCACGGCGTGAATGTTCACCACCATCAGCAGGCGAGTATCCGGCAACGGATAGACGGTCACCAAAGCCGATTTAGCCAGTCGCAAAATGGGTTCGCGTTCACGCAGCGGGCAGCAATAAACCGGGTGCGCGGCGGAGAGCGTCATGACGCCAGAGGGATGTTGGGGTAAAACGAAAGCGGGAACCTGGTCGGCGGCCAGATAGTTAGTGGTCGCAAACCGGACCAGTTCAGGCGTGGTTTGCGCCTCCTGCAACAACACCAGATGCGCATCCTTACCAAAATTCTTCAGGACGGATAACCATTCGGCGCGCTGCTGCTTGAAGATGTTCCACACCAGCACGCGAATTTTGTCATCGCTGCTTAAGGGTGCGCCAGCGGGCAATGCCTGGCCAAGACTCGCAAACGAACCCGGAGGCAAAATTCTCTCCGCAGGCTGTCCGGCAATATAGCGCATGGCATAGGTATTTTTTCGCACTTTTGGAAACGACCTCTATAGCATTGAACCAGCCCGGAAAACGGACTGGTTCTACTGTTATAGGGATTTTAGGTCACACTTTCAACGCAATTACTCATAAACCTCTGTCTGGTTTTGTAAGCAAGCGCTAACTCATGCTTATCCCAGGGCAATGCGAGCCGGTTTATCCAGACGACCGCTCAGGCCAATCAGCAGGAAGGCAGCCAGAACGATCACCGCACCAATCCACGGCGTCTGCGCTAAACCAAAGTGCTCAACCGTTTGCCCGCCGATAATGGAACCCAGCGCGATGCCCACATTAAAGGCTGCGATGTTGAGACCAGAGGCGACGTCTACCGCGTTAGGCGCGTACAGCTCGGCCTTCTGCACGACATAGACCTGCAGACCCGGTACGTTACCGAAGGCAAAGATACCCATCACCAGGATGGTTCCCAGGGCCGCGTACTGCATGGAGGCGGTAAACTGGAACACCATCAGCAACACCACCAGAGCCGCGAAGATGAATTTCAACGCGGGTACAGCACCGTGTTTATCGGCGAGTTTCCCGCCCCAGATGTTACCGATCGCCACTGAGACGCCGTATCCCAGCAAGATCCAGCTCACCGCGCTCGGCGAGAAGCCTGCCAGGTCCTGCATCATCGGGGCCAGGAAGGTGAACGCTGTGAACACACCGCCGTAACCCAGAGCCGTGATGGCATAGATGATCAGCAGGCGAGGATGGGTCAGGACTTTCACCTGATCGCGAAGACTGGCACTCGCACGGCCCGGAATATTCGACGGCACAAGGATCGCGCTGGCAATCAGGGCGATCACACCCAACAGCGAAACGGCCAGGAAGGTTTCACGCCAGCCGAAATGCTGGCCGATAAAGGTCCCCAGCGGAACGCCCGTCACCAGTGCAACCGTTAAACCGCCGAACATAATGGCGATGGCAGATGCCGCTTTCTCTTTAGGTACCAGACTGGTTGCGATGGTTGAACCAATCGAGAAGAACACGCCGTGCGCGAGACCGGTCAGCAGGCGGGCAATCACCAGCGTGGTGTAGTCCGGGGCCTGCCAGGCCAGAATATTACCGGCAGTGAACAGCACCATCAGCGCCATCAACAGCTGTTTGCGCGGAAAACGTCCGGTCAGTGCGGTCAAAACCGGTGCGCCAATCGCAACACCCAGCGCATAAATAGAGACCAGCAAACCGGCAGAAGGTAAAGAGATGGAAAGTTGATCGGCAATCGTAGGAACCAGACCTACGATGACAAATTCGGTCGTGCCGATTGCGAAGGCACTGATCGTCAGGGCCAGAAGCGCCAGTGGCATAAAATACTCCGTGTCATCAGGATTAAGATGACACGAAGTATGCGCCAGTGTTTAAATAACAAAAATGGTCAAAATCTCAATAGAATTTTGCAGGTGGTGCAACAATGAAAGCAACCTCAGAAGAGCTGGCAATCTTCGTGGCTGTAGTGGAAAGCGGGAGTTTTAGCCGGGCTGCGGAGCAACTGGGACAGGCCAATTCGGCAATAAGCCGCTCCGTCAAAAAGCTGGAAATGAAGCTTGGGGTGAGTTTGCTAAACCGGACAACGCGCCAGCTCAGCCTGACGGAGGAAGGAGAGCGCTATTTCCGTCGCGTGCAGTCGATTTTGCAGGAGATGGCCGCAGCTGAAACCGAGATCATGGAAACGCGGAGTACACCGCGTGGACTTTTGCGTATCGATGCGGCGACGCCCGTCGTATTGCATTTCCTGATGCCGCTGGTGAAACCCTTTCGGGAACGCTATCCCGAGATGACGCTGTCGCTTGTCTCTTCTGAAACCTTCATCAATCTGATTGAGCGTAAAGTGGACGTGGCGATCCGCGCCGGAACGCTGACTGATTCCAGCCTGCGTGCCCGTCCGCTTTTTACCAGCTACCGTAAAATCATCGCCTCTCCCGATTACATTGCGCAGTATGGAAAGCCGGAAACGGTAGAAGATCTGAAAAACCATCTTTGCCTGGGCTTCACCGAACCGTTATCGCTGAATACCTGGCCGATTGCCTGCAGCGACGGTCAGCTTCATGAGGTTACCAGTGGGTTGTCTTCTAACAGTGGAGAGACACTGAAACAGCTTTGCCTCAGCGGGAATGGGATCGCCTGCCTGTCTGACTATATGATTAATAAAGAAATAGCGCGGGGTGAACTGGTCGAGTTGATGGAGGATAAACGGCTGCCGGTAGAGATGCCGTTCAGTGCGGTGTATTACAGCGATCGTGCCGTCAGTACCCGGATTCGGGCGTTTATCGACTTTCTGAGCGACCATATAAAACAGCTCCCGAAGGAGCTGTGAGAGGGTTTTGAGGCTACAGAGGGTGGATTGAATTAATCCCAGTCTGGCGCTAAGCCTTCCGGGCTCACCAGGCGATCGTTGCAATCCAGCGCGGCGATCGCTTTTTTATCTTCATCGTCCAGCTGGAGATCCCGCGCCAGCAGATTACTCGCCAGGTTTTCACGTTTCGTTGAAGATGGGATCACGGCATAACCTTCGCCCATTGCCCACGCCAGGATGACCTGCGCAGCCGTTGCATTGTGCTTGTCAGCAATACCCGCAATCACCTCATCTTGCAGCGCCTTGCCGTAAGCCAGCGTCATGTAAGACGTGATGTGAATGCCGTGATCTTTTGCCCAGTCAACCACTTTGCGGTTTTGCAGATAAGGGGAAAGCTCAATCTGATTGGTCGCAATGTTTTCTGCACCAACGGCGGCAATCGCCTTCTCCATCAATGGGATAGTGAAGTTGGAGATCCCGATTTCGCGCGTCAAACCTTGCTCTTTGGCTTCCAGCAGCGCCTGCATGAACTCTTCAACAGACACGGCATCACCTGGAGAAGGCCAGTGGATCAGCGTCAGATCGACATAGTCAGTACGCAGCTTTTCCAGACTCTCTTTCAGACTTGGGATCAATTTGTCTTTGCTGAGGTTTTCAGTCCAGATCTTTGTCGTGATGAATAATTCTTTGCGCGGCACACCGCTTTCCTCAATCGCCTGACCTACAGCACCTTCGTTGCCATAGATTTGAGCCGTATCCACGGCGCGATAGCCTAACTCAAGCGCGGTTTTGACAGATGCGATGACAACGTCGTCTTTCAGGCGGAAGGTGCCGAGACCGAATGCAGGGATAGTCATAATTCCTCTTTAATCATAGTGTTCGTTAACTGAGGATGATTATCGCGTGTTATCGGTATGTTGAAAAAGGGCGAAAAATGCAGAGGATTTTTGCGTTTACAGCAATAATTAAACTGCAGACAAGAAAAAGCCCTGAGCGTTAGCTCAGGGCTCTCTTAATAAGTGGCGGAACGGACGGAATTCTATTTCATATCTGTAACAAACTGATAATTAATCGAATTCAAGATCCCCCCTTATCGCACTGGGCCATACCATAGTCCATTTTGGAAACGCTTAGCAATTAGCAAAGCTAACAATCGAACCTGACAACGTAGCTTACAAATCGTCATCCTTTCAAAGCACTATCCAGAGACATTTCGCTTTTTTTCGCCCTTCCTGAAGTTATTGCCCCCCAGCACCCCGAATAAGCGTATAGCGCTGGACCAACTGCTCCAGCCGCCTTTCAATTTCTTTCATCTGTGCGGCGGGCACCTCCCCGGCCTTCTGTTGTGCTTCTAACTGACGGAGCAACTCCTCAAGAGGTGGCGTGCGCTCCAGCGACTGACGAATGGCAAAGACCTGCGTTTTCAGCTCCGAACCGGTGATATAGCGCCCTTTTACACCATCCAGGGCGTTAAGCTGGGCCGTCAGTTGCTGTAATCGTTCTTGCGCCTGATGCCAGTCATTGAGCGACGCCTCGCTTGCCGCTTCACTGGTCAGTTGCTGTTGCCACGCCTGAGTCAGGGCTTTGGTTTGTTTTGATTCAGGCCATAGCGTCAACGCCTGTTGCACCAGTTGCTGGCGGTAATAGATACCCCATAGAGGTGAGACCTGATCAAGTTGCTGACGGGTGGCAGTCAACACAGGCGTTGCCAGCGAGGTCAGTTTGTCGGGTTGTTGCGCGATAAGCTGCTTCTGTTCTGCATCACTCAATACGACAGGAAGCGCCTGCACCGTTGCCATCAGACGAGTATCGAGTGAGCGTTGCTGCCATTGCTTCACACCCCACTGTCCCCCGCCGCCGATCAGCGCCATTGTCAGCGCACCCGTGATAAAAGCCCCCCATCTCCGACGACCATGAGGTACAGGAGGTAACGAATGATCGCTGCCATCGACCACATAGACAAACTGTGTGGACGGGGTCAGCGTGGTCTCCAGCACGGGAGGATTGCTCATTGCGGGCGAAAGTGACGATAATCCTCCCGCATCGCCATGGCTGTCCATGCTTTCCAGGCGTGCCGCAGCGGCATGAATAAGCGTGCGCAGCGTGTCAAACTGGCTCAGGTGCTTTAACTCAAGCTGTTGCAATGTGTCACATAACTGCCCCAATCGCTGCTCAATCTGATACAGCAGACCAAGGTCAGCGTACTGAAAATGCAAACCGCGCAGCACCTGCTGTAACCTGGAAACCAGGTTACTCAGGATATCCATCCGCGCATGGGCCTGCGGCGGCCAGACTGCCCCCCACTGATGGCGAACCAGTGCCGCTAGTATAGACAGCCCTTCATTGAGCCCCTGCAACCCACTGGTACGGGTGCGAGCCAGGGTGTACCAGGCACAGGTTTGTAGCTCAACACCATTCTGCCGGAACAGCGCCAGCGAAAGCTGTTCAGCTCTGTGCCAGTCAACATCCGGGCGTGCCGGGTGGGTCAGCTTGCTGATTTCATCGCGTAAAGCAATAAAGTCCGCCAGCGAGCGGGGATCTGACCCTGTTTTCAGGTTTTGCCTGGGTAGCGTATTCATATTGCGACTCCTTCTGTCAGATCATTTCCATATCGAGGTAGTGCTGCTGCTTCAGATGGCGTACCAGGATTTTGCCCTCCGGCATAAACTCCGTACCGTAGCGCACCAGGCCGACGCCCTTCAGTTCCGCATCAATGCCATAAGCCAGTTTTCCCGGTTCGACCTGAGTCAGCAACACTACGTTAATGGCTTTCAGACGCGGTTCGTACTTCAGTAATACCGCCGAGAGTTGTGTGATCAATTCATGTGCGGTGCCAGGCATCCCGTGCAGGATGATACTCATATCCGGCAGACCATAATCCGGGAGATGCGCCAGCGTACCCGCCCGGCAGTTCAGGATGCGTTGCATATTGTCGAGCACCGACAATATCAGCTGATTTTTTTCACTGACCTGTTGTAGCGCCAATCCACCGGAAAAACTGCCGAGCAACTGTTCGTAAAGCGAAGGCGAAAAAGAACCTGGCATTATTTCTCCTCAGACAGCAATTTCAGGGTATGAGTGCTCAGTTCAATGGTGCAGGGTTTATCGGCATCCAGTTCGTCTCGTTTCAGAACCAGACGCCAGCTATTTTGCTCGATATCCGGGGCACGGAAGAGGCCGACAACCGCCACATAATTAGCGTCTTTGTTCATCGGAACATCGAGCGGTTTGGCGCTTCCCGGTGTCACCACCAGACTGTTACTGGCCAGCAGATCGGCAGCCAGTAACGTTTCACCCTCATGAACCAGTTGCTCATAGCTGGCTTTATCAAAATTGCTCCGGTCTTTGAGCTGATAAACCCGGACCATCACCGCCTCCGGCGAAGGATCAGCTTCCTGGCTGTCTGTATTGAGCACGGCGCGGGCCGTAATATCCAGATGCAGGGTCTTAATCTGTTTGAAAAATAGCGATTTGGTGGTGGATGAGACGCTATCCGATACACTCTGCGTCAGTCCGCAACCTACCAGACAGAAAACCAGCACCGGAAGCAGAGATTTACAGAGACGGATGATGGTAATAGTTAACACGACGGTTTCCTTGTGTTGACTTTGCGGGTGACAGGCCGCAGTAATGGCCCAGTTCAACGGTATAGTATGACGGCATCGATGCGGGAACATCGTCCCCGGATAAACCCAGAACAGCGTTGAATCCCAGCAGGAGCGTGTCATTCCCCAGTAGTGGAGTTGGCAGTAGCCGGGTTGGTAGCGTCAATTCTGTCCGGGCTTTGTAGCGCCAGCCGAGGTAGACCCGCAGCAGCACCAAAAAATCGCGATAACACTGCCCTTCAGGTAGCCAGCCCTGCGCCTCGGACTGATTTTCGGTAAATAACGTGATCAGCAGTTGGCTGTTCACGTCCAGCGCTTCATCCCCCAGAACCGTTCGCCCGTCCAGCCACAGCGGCATGTCGTCATAAAACCCCGCTGGCGAGGCGATGGGTACCCGGCGAAGACAATGCGGCACGACCTGCGCCTGAGTAAAAGGGGCCAGCAGTTTTACCAGCGCCTGCACCCCTTCGGCTGTCCGGGCGGGCTGTCGCATGATCCCCAGCAGGGCCAGGAACCGTGATACCGGCGTGGCAACATGGTTCGCCGTTCCGGGGATCCCCAGCCCGATGAGCCCCAGCAGGCATTGCGAGGTTTTATCCTGACCACCAGGCTCAAACGTCGCCGGATACGAGTATTTACGCCAGATACGATAGAACTGCGTCAGAATACGGTGATTAAAAATATCGAGAAAGGCTTCAAGCGACTCGTGTCCTTCCCGCTGCTGCGTAATGTCGTCGAGGTAGCCGGTGGGCAGAGGCGAATCGACACCGTACAGTCCCATAAACGTTGTGCGCACCGTCGGGCGGGCGTCGGGCTGCTGAAGGTCATGCTCAATCGCTTTCAGCTCACTGACCGGAAACCCCATTCCAGGGTGCGGACGAAAACGTATCGGGTCATCGGCAGGGTCCGAAGTACTACCCAGCGCGGGACTTTCCGGCGCATCGCGCTCCAGCAACTGGCAAAAGCGATAAAAATTGATACGCCCGATATCGTGGCTCAGTCGCTGGGTTAACCGGGTATGCGCCGGTTGTGATTCTCGTTCCATTCGAGACGTTCTCCGGTGGGTTGCAGTGTTAAAATCAGGCGGTTAAACAGGTGGATATCGGTGTATAGCGCAAAGAAGTGGTTGAGCATTTCGCCAAACAGGCAGATATCTCCGGTCCCGGCAAAACCATGGCTGTCGAGAGTGATATCGATTTCTACGCCGCGCAGCAGATAGCCCTGCTCAAAACGCTCAATTTCACGGTGTTTCACATCAACAATCGCCGCCAGCCTGCGGCGGTTCATCTCATTGTCCGTCCAGTCATAGAGCGCCAGCGTGCCGCGCAGTACTTCCGGGTTATCCATCATCCACAGAAAACTACTGCCCAGATGACTCAGCACCCGCCAATGGAAGCGATCGCGATTCGGTGGATAACAAGGCTGCGTCGGCGCGCACAGATTACGCACCCGCACGTTGGCCGCCGTCGTTTTCACGACGGTGTCCAGCACCGTGCTCTGCAACGCCTTGCGCGGGAGCTGACCATTAGTCCCGGTCAGACTCAGGGACAGGTTTTCATCCTCTGGTACGCTATGGTCATCAAACGCCTCACCGCCCAGTATCAGCCAGGTATCGTGCAACCCTGATGGACCACGCTTGACCCGCGTGTGGTAGTAATACTCCGGCGCTTCATGCCGCAACATGCCGCCCTTATGACGGAAACTGCTAAAGGGAACATACACCTGCTGCCCTGAATGGCGCGACGAGGTGACCGAATCGACCGAGTAAATTTCGGTATGCCCGTCCTGGATACGCATCGGACGCAGCAGATAGTCGGTTTGCAATGAATCCAGCCGCAGCGGATCGGATTCCAGCGAGAACAAATTGATAACCGGGACACTGTGCAGCCGCAGATTTCGCTCCGAGAAGGTGAAGTCATACTCCCAGCGTTTTTCCAGCACCACTTCAATCTCAAACCACGGCAACTGGGCTGGCAGAACCACGTTTTGCAGGCCGTGGAGTGCGACAAACATAAACTTTTCGCGGAAGGTGAAGTATTCCAGCAGCAGTTGGTAACCGCTAAAACTGCTGTCACCTTTCGGCCACAGGCCATCCTGTTCGCTAAAGCCCTGAGGGGCAAAACGGCCATCGAACGGCTGGCGATCGGGCTGCCCCGGCAGACGTATCCACAGGCGTGTCGCATTGAGAGTCAGCGCTTCATGTAGCGCGCAGGCCAACGGAGCATCAGCGTCCAGATAAAGCGGCAGGCGCTGTAAATCAACCTGACTCCAGTCCGCCAGATCCCCGCACTGAAAACGCAGACGAATCACTGAGCGGCCATCCGATTCCGTGTCCAGTTCAGCACGCTGCATCGACAGGGGTAACAGCGTGATATCCTGAGTCGTCGTGTAACGACACCGAGTGTTGCGTTCACCAATCGGCCGGGAGAGTACTTCAAACCCCCGGGGCATCAGCAGACACTCTTTCATCCCTGTCCACTCTGGCATAAATTCCACAATCGACAGAGAAGGAATGGTCCGCAGGTAATGCGGCCACAGCAGGCTGACCAGCCCTTCAGTGAGTTCCGGCAGATCATCATCAAGTTTTTCACGCAGGCGTCCCATCAGAAAAGCAAACCCTTCAAACAGTCGCTCAACATAGGGGTCACGTGCACCGGTTTTATCCAGATTTAGTCCGGCAGCCTGGTCGGGATGCGCGCGAGCAAATTCTTCACCGGCTTCACGCAGGTAACGCATTTCGGCGTCAAAATAACGCAGGGTTAAGTCGTCCATGGTTTCTTCTTTAGAGGATATAGATACGGTGAGGATCCTGAATTACATTTTAATTACGTTAATATGCATCTTAGTGAAATAAGCACGTCCATGCTTTTTAAATATCAACTATGGACATATTTCTTTACTGCGTATTTCATAATTAACATCGTCATGCTTTCGATCCCTGCTACTCGTTACATTCTCAGAAAGACGGTAGACTTCCTGGCCGTGAAAGACTTTCTCTTTTTTTCCATCAGATATTATCACCCTGAAATCAGCACCTTCCTCGGAGAAAATATGCGCTATATTTTGGTCAGATTTCGCAAGAATGAAAACAGCAATAATTTCACGATTTGATGTAGCAAGTTCAAACTGAGTTACATCCCCCCCTCCAACGGGTGATATTCTTGAAGTGTAACTATCTGCGACAACATGAATTGTTTTCTCACAAGAATTGACGATATAAATCGCCCCTCCATATAAACGTTGTGATGTACATCCAGAGATCATACCAATAGAAATAATTACCATCAAAAATTTACGCATTAAACTTCACCCTACTGAGCCATATTAAACCATTAACATCTTCACTAGCCGCTACCGAGTTAAAATACTGAACCATAGCTGATGCATGATCATCAGAATATTTCATTAAATCAACCTCTCCAGTTCTTGGCATTTTATTATTCGAAAGAGATTCTTGTGTAAACACCGTCGAAGTCCCTTTATGACTCCATGAATAATCAGGGGATGAATGCGGCGCATATTTATTAAGCACTATATGCCCCATCTCATGAGCTGAGTCTAGCTTAAACTGATTTTCAGTCGCGATATAACCGTCTTTCTCCTTCCCCTGAAGATATCTATCATAATAATAACCCAAGTTGTGATTCACTTTCCTTAATCCTACGAGACTCGTAGAACGCCCATATTCATTATCCAGATTTTCAATCAAATCGAACTCTGACATCATAGGTTCGGCATTGATAATGGCGACTACTGAGGCCTTATAGTTACCCTTGTCAGTAACAATACCATCACCTATCCCTCCTCCCCTTGTGCCATTCCTTGACCAATAAAACTCAATGCCACTTTTGGCTAGGCTCTGTAAACCCGCATAGCCAATGGGTTTTAATGTTGTATTGGAACCCGATATTCCACCGTCCTCGAACCCTACCCGCCATTCAATATCTACTGACTGCGTATTCTTATTGACCTTCACATCCACCCAGTCTTCTTGTTCAGCAGAATTATTCAGAACATAATCAATCCTAATCTTCTGTTCATCCGACACTGCAATCAATCTGACTAATAGATCTGGGCTTTTTAGCATTTTAGTATCAAGAATGCCTTTATTACTGTATCCATCCCAGGACCAGTGATGAGCACCAGGCTCATAAAACTCACTGAGTTTATACTCTGAATATAACAATGTGTTACCGTTCACAACTTCCAAAGCGAGCCCCCCGGGTTCATCGCCAGTATTTGTGATTACAAAATCAATTTTTTCTGTATTCTTTGTATCGCCTCCAGATATCATCTCCTCAAAATCAGGAATATTAAGAGGCGTAAGAATTTTGTTACCGGACAGTTCTATGGTGTAGGATAATTTTTTATTGTCGTTATCTGAATCGTCGTCATTTGGGGCTTCACTATCACTGCCATTCCGATTGCCAAACTGATCTTTTTTTGCAGATTGTGCGTGTTGATCCGGCTCATCCTGTGCACTAGCACTATTACCAGCTCCGCCGCCTGCTGGGGCCATCTCATAAAAATCATTCACCATCGACGGAATAAACCTTGACTGACACGGGCAGGTACTTTTGCTGTGCAAAGTCCCGGCAAAATTGCGCATATTCACCACGTCGCCGGGAATGCTCCCGGATATGGGAAATTGTATATAGGGCGGTAACTTGCCGCATGTCACGCGATCCAGTTCTCTCGCCACTGGTTTGCCCATAATCAGATGCGTAGGGTCACCTTCGAGGATCACTCCCCCGCAGGTCGTTTTGTCACCCATGACCAGGTAATAGCCCATTGGCATGTTTTTCTCTCCATTGATTAGCCACACAACACCGTCGCCCGTGCCGGATCAAGGGCGATAAGCCCCGCCAGCAGCGCATCCATTTCCGGGCCTAATCGTGCTTTATCCGCCTCGCTGCGCCCGGACTTCATCCGCAGCAATTTCAGCCTGCGTGCTTTTACTTCAAACAACAGCCCAGGCTCCCACTGGTTCAGCGTCAGTTGACCTGCCCGTTCATTGAGTTCACCCAGTAAATGCAGTGCCATCTCATTTTTACCGTACTGTTCCGCCACACGTGCCATCAGCAGCCTGAGCAACCATTGCTGGCGAGGGGTTGTCATTCCGGGCCGCTGCTGTAGCCAGTTCAGCGCCGCTTCTGTTCCTTCGCTGTCGGCAAGCAGCAGGGCTTCAGGCTCCAGTTGCAGAATATCGTCCTCACCGGTCTGCACCGCCGTACCGCTCTGCTTCTGGTTCCAGTCTGCTGGCGCATCCAGCACCTCCTGAGTTATCCAGTTTTGCGTCACCTCATCGGCAAACGGCATACCGTCGTTGTACGCCAGCCCCTCCAGCCCCGGCAGGCGCATCAGCAGCAGGCGTAAGTCCTGCTTAATGATTTCTGCCCAGCGGTCACAGGGTGAGGGCAGTTTCGTCAGCGCCTGATACAGGTACCACTGCACGTCCAGCCAGAAGTGGTTAACACTTTCACTGAACATGCTGTCGGCCTGCTCCAGCAGTTCCTGCCAGTTCTGTTGCAGATACAAACGCTTGAGCTGGGCGCGATAGTCGCCGCGAGGCGCGATTAATCGGGTACGACCGGCTGCATCCAGAGGGGGTAACTGATGCACCGTATCCCAGCGCACGCATTTCATCAGGTGGTGACCCGAGAGCCAGCCCTGAGGCTGGTCATTGAGATATTGGGCGAGCAGCTTGCTTTGTTCCAACAGTTCGCGCCCTGACTGTACGGCCTGGAGCTGGGGAGTGGAGCCCTGATCCGCCGCAGGCTGGCTGCCCGTGGTACTGTTTTGCGGCACGACCGCGTTCAGCCCGCCCGACTGTGCCAGCCGGTTTTCAAGCGCACTGTATAGGGCAGTGAAATGCGGGCGGGCGGATTCATCCCACAGGCTCAGACACTGCTCCGTCAGCGCCAGCGCCCCGGCGATGCGTTCAAAATCGGGGCGGGTGACCTCTGGGTAGCGCAACAGGCTGTCCAGCATCCGTTGTCCAGCCAGCCATTCCAGCGCCAGCTTGCGGCTGTTGGCACGTTGTGGATGGAGCGTGTCACCGTAGCGGGTCAGCAGCGCCGCCAGTAGTTCCAGTCCTTCGGCCAGCCCCGCTTCGCCATCCCGGTGTAAGCGTGCCCAGATGTAATACGTCGCCACCCGGGTATCTTTGCAGACCTCCGTCAGCAGTTTTTCTGCGGACTGGCACACCAGCCCGGTATCCACGCCGGAGAGTTTATTCACCTCTTCGCGCATACGCTGAAAGTCGTCATCGTAACCGGGGTCGCTCCCCGTTGGGTGGTCATCCGTGACAGGAATTAACCAGTTATCCCAGAGTGCAAGCCGGCATTGGGCCTGTTGCAGTAATACCTGTTGTTCACAACCTGCGGCCATCAGCAGCGTTGATAATGTGCCCATCTCAGCGTTATCCCTGTCGGTGTTATTTCAGGCTGCGAACCACCGCCTGAAGCAGTTCATCATCGCCGGCATTGACAAACACCGGCGCTATCCATTTCATTACACACTGCCGCTCGGTCTCCGGCTGCCGTTTACCCCGCCAGTATCCCTGCCGGTGCGCCCGGCGAATATGCGGGCACACCCGACGGGCCCCGGAACCAGACCGGTTCAGCTCATCAGATAACGCCTGCCGCCGTTGCTCAAGCTGGCGTAGGGCACAGCCCACCCACAGGCACACATCCTGGTAATCCACCACCGGGGGGTTCAAACAGGCGCAATCCCTCGTGACGCACTTTTTTGGGAACCGGCCGGACGGGGGCTTGCCGCGTGCCCCAGTCAGCATTTTCTGAGCAGAGATAAAACAGCACCGGCAGGACGGCCAGCCAGAAGCCCTTCTGCCTGTCGATGTTTATCGCGTTCAGCGTCTGCTCCAGCGCGTCATAAAGCGGCAGCGTCAGAGAACATACGAGCGATTAACCATTGCGTTGCACTCATTCAGAAACCACCAGCGCCAGCAAATCGGTACGCCATTCCGCCAGGGTCATAAACTCGATGTACGGCTGATGTCGAGCTAGCGCCCGAGCGGAAAGCGAACTTTCATCGTGGATACTGGCGTGATGGTGAGTCAGATAATGGCTCAGCCACTCCCTGCACGGTAAAAACGATAAGAACTGCCACGGGGCCGCGGCATCGGGCTCACGCAGGTATCCACACTCTTGAATACGCCAGAATTATGGGAACTCACAAGCGCCATCACCCGTTGGGCATGATGAGGAGGGGTCTGCTTAGTCATTTTTTAGTCGCCTCCTCACTGAGCAGGCTATTCACCTCATCCGGTTCGTCAGCAGAGCCTTCGGTTTGTGATGACGTGTCTGCACCAAATATCTGCGCCGGTAGGCGGAAGTTCTGTAACTTCAGCAACGCCAGCGGCCCGCTACCGCGCTCAGTACGTAATATCCACCGTATCTTTCGAGTGTCCGGCATGGTGAGCGTGAGCTGCCAGCGACTTTCGTCCAGTTGTTTTGTTTCAGCATGTGCCAGCCAGCGGATGAGCCCCAGCGAACCGGGGTAATTCCCCTGCAGCCGTGCGCCTGCATCAATGCTGGTCCATGTCAGCTGTGTGCCCGGCTGGTAGGTGTCTCCTGGCCAGCGGAACCCCTGCCAGCTTTCCATCTGATTAAAGTAATGCAGTTTCTGCCCGTCAATCGTCAGCATCGTTTCCACCACATCCGGAGCCGGACGCGCCCGCAGTTCAAAGTGGATCCCCTGACTGCCTGCTGGATATAAAATGCCGGAGATTTCACCTAACTGATTAACCGCCTTCAGGAAGGCTGGATTGACCGTCAGCCCTTGGGTGTTCAGCGTATTGACCACCCAGCGATGACCTTCTTTATGCAACAGACCATCCAGTTCGCGGGTGAGGAACTGGTCAATCCGTCCGCTGTCCTGACGGATAAAATCAGCCAGCGCGGGCAGGGAAACATCGCTGTCGCTGTCGGCAAACGGGTATCGCCCGGCGAAAGTTTCGTCCCATTCGTTCACGACGCTGTCACGCCACTGGTCGTTCAGGCTCGCGGCAGCGGGCTCCAGCACCGCCTGCCAGGACTGTTTCAGCGGCTGGACAAACATCGTCTGGCCGAAGCCACTCCACTCCGCTCCGAGACTGGCGGCAACCAGGCTGCCGTATTCCTGGCTGTCTGTGAGGTCAACGCTTTTGCCTCTAAAGACTGTTTGGGCCAGTAGCTGCATCATTTCCTGCGGTTCGGCGGCATCCGCAATCTGCTGAAGCTTCAGCCGCACACGCGTCACGCGGGTCAGATAGGTTTGCAAACTAAGTATATTATCGCCGGAGGAGGCCGTCGTGGATGGCGCTTTCCCCATCAGCATCAGCAGCGGACCAAAGGTTTTATCCAGTGGGCCAGTCAGCTCTGCGCTTTTCTGGTCAATCACCGGAGCCTCTTCTTGTTTATCCGCAAGCAGCTCTTTGGCGGATTTTATCAGCGAGTCCGATAAGGCGGCATGTTGCCGTCCGGTCTGCCCTTGCTCTGCCAGCGTGTTCATCAGCGCTATCAGCGGTGACTGGCGTACGTCGCTCATCAGGGTGAGCTGGTCGGTCACATCCGACAGGTTCTGCGTTTTGTTCCAGCGTACGCTGTTCAGAAACCGCAGCCAGGTGGCCGAGAAATCCGAGAAATAGCGCTCAGTGAGGCGCTGTTGCAGCACTTCAGGCAGCACATCCTGACTGACCTGCTGACGGTTATCGCTCAGCACCCAGTCAATTTCATCCCGTCGGGCGGTTACCGCTTTTTCAATCGCCGGTTGAACTGCCTCTTCCCACGCCCTGCGGGTAAACACGCCCGGAATATACTCATCGGTGGTAAATAGCTGCCGGGCATCGGTGTCGCCGGTCATCTCCTCAAGCGTCATATCCGCATAGTTGCGTCGCGCCTGCGTAAGGATAGCCTGGTAAACGGTGTTATCGGCGTTCCGGCGGCCTATCTGCCCCAGCAGAACCTGACGAGTCTGGGCAATCAGAGCGTTATCTGGGCTGATTTTCCAGTCGGGACGGGTGGGCAGATTAGCGGCGTAAAAGGACCATAAATCCGGTGCCAGGCTTTGCCACAGGCCTGGAGAAATCCCCTTGATCTGCGGTGCAACAGACTTCATCACCTGGCTGAAAAAATCAGCCTGTGCTTTTTCCGGATGTACCATCATCAGGTAGGCTTTGAGCTGGTCGTAGCCGGTTTTTGCCATCGTGGCGCGTTGCAGACTATCCGGGGGCAGATTCGCCAGTTGGGTCAGTTTTTGGTGCAGGCTTTGGGCGGCGGCATCGCGGATCAGGCGCTGGCTGGCCGGGCCGTACCACATCCACAGCCTTTCCAGCAGTTGCGGATTATGATTCAGGCCAAAGCGCAGATACCAGGGGGCCCCCTCAATGTTCTGTTGTTGCAGCCGCCCGATATCGTTGCGCAGAGCCTGCAAGGCCATCAGTTGTGCATCCGACACCTGACGGCTGTTGACCAGGGAGTGCGCCCGCAGGGCCGATGCCACCATCTGGTGACGGTTAGTGGTAAACGCAACCACGCTCCCCAGCCCCCACAGCAATATCAATACCAGCAGGCCGTGATACACACCCTGCTCCCACGGCAGGCCAATATGTTTACCGTATGCCCGCGGGCTGTCGTCAGCTACGCACTGCCAGAGGACAGAATGTTCGTGACGGTGCTCATGCAGCCCGGCAACGGCCGGAGTCGGGGTTGCCAGTGGCAGGCTGAACATCAAGCCGCGCAGTGGGATTCGTCTGGCGTACTCCGCTAGCCATGGGGCCAATTGCTGACGCCATTGTGCAATACCGCCCTGAGCCAGTTCGTGTCCCAGACGCAGTAAAAAATCATGGGACTGTGACTGAAATACCTGCTGTAAACCCTGTTCGCGCAGCGCAGGCAACAGCAACTGTAACTGCTGTACCACTTTCTCCGACGTGACATTCTGAGGAAACTGCACGCCAACGGGCTGGACCACGCGTTCATCCTGTGACCAGAGGCTGTCGCACACCTGCCAGAGCCAGACGGAGGGCTGAAAACGCAGCACCGCCCCCATTTGCTGTAACGTGCGCAGGCCGTTATCCATCCAGCCCGGCGTCTGACTTTGCTCCGGAGACAGCGCCCAGACCACTGCATCAAACGGGCGACTGCGACGGATCAGGCGCAGGGCCGCAAAACGGGGCACGTCGAGACTGCCGTGCAGACTCCCGCCGTCGATAAGCACCGTGCGCTCCCCTTCCAGCCATTGCTTTTGTTTCAGCGTCGGAACAAGCGATGAAACCAGGCTGTCCTCCCCCACCACCAGCAACATCCGGACTTTATAGCGCCAGAAAAACCCATAGCGGGAACGCAGGTGCTGTTTCAGGCGCGTGAACTCAGTATGTTGTGGCTGATGATCTGTTGCCGTGCTCACCGCAACCGGAATATCATCTCCTGCGGCCTGATGCCGGGTGGCATCAAAACTTTTCCGGCCTGCCGAGCGCAGGGAAAAATACATCACCAGCCCGCCCAGTAGCAGCATACCGGTACCGGTACACAGTCCCAGCAGCCAGTGCTCACGTGCCGGCGTTCCACCGACAAGGCCGAGACGTTCGGGATGTTGCCATACCAACCAGCACAGCGTTCCGCCGACGATTAACAACAGCAGCAACGCCGCCAGGAACCGGTTCTCTGGTTTTTTGAAGCTGATAAAAGGAATTGAAGGTATTGAAAAAAGCCTCACGTCACGCTCTCCTGTTGAATAACACAGGGCGCAACGACTACGCTCCAGATGTCATCCTGTCCTTGTTCACTGCTGATAATCATGTGCGCTTCATCCCTGAGTTGTACGGCCTGAGCCGCAGCGGCGACAGCCAGCCATGGCGAGGCACAACCTGCGTGGCCCAGAGTCATGTCGGGGTGGTGTATAGCGGAAACATTGTCAATTCCCACGAAAGGGGCTTTGCCTGGCAAGGTAATCGCGTTCTGAGCCCCTTCGGCATGCAACCCTGTCAACCAGAGGTGTTTTAACGTGTCAGGACGCACGGGAACCCATTCGCCCGCCTGCAATACACCGCGTTCAAGGTCCTCGGCGCCACTTTTTTCGGGACGATGCAGTAATGCCAGGGGCGACAATGTTTTCTGAGTGAGCCGGTTTGCCAGTAATAACGCCACGACGGTTTCTGTCGTCATTTCTGGCTGCTCAGGTGCAATCTGTAAAGCAATAACCAGCAATACTGCGTTATCTTTAATTCGATAATCGAGCCAGTCATCTACATACCCCAGCCCCTTTCCTTTTACGAATTCAACGGGCTGTTGGAACGCTCTTTTTTGCCAGGCAAAACGCCACACATCTCGAATCTTTTCGCCAGAAAGAGTCGAGGAATATTCCAGCAAAATTGCGACCGGGTTGCCGGGAGGAAGCGATGAAAATTTTGGCGCTATCTTTTTCAAAATTTCAGTAAAACAATTTAACAGCAAATCCTCACTCGTCTGGCCGGGCGTAACAGGCAGGCGGCTATGGCGAATATGATGATGTCCCTCCCAGGAAGTTTGCGGAGTTAATTTATTTTCACCACGAAACAGTTCCTGACTCGACGCAGAAAACTGTGCATTAATCATGGCTGAGTGCGCGGTAAAACATTCAACGCCGAGTATCTGCAACGCCCGGCGTCCACGCCGTGTTTCCTGTAGTATGACTTCTTCACGCCGTTGATCCCATGCACTGGCATGAATGCATTCCAGCAGGTATACCCCCTGACGACAAATCATCAGCACTAACCAGACAACGGAA
This sequence comes from Lelliottia wanjuensis, assembly GCF_030238365.1. Classification (GTDB taxonomy): domain Bacteria; phylum Pseudomonadota; class Gammaproteobacteria; order Enterobacterales; family Enterobacteriaceae; genus Enterobacter; species Enterobacter wanjuensis. The sequence goes on from NZ_JASSOT010000051.1 coordinate 103,164, forward strand.
GGGATACCTGCGACAAAGAGCCAGAATTCCGTCCATTCTGACGCCCATCCTGAAAAACGAATAACTCCCCACCCTATTGCGATAAAGAAAAACAATGCACCTAACCAGCGTATTTTCCTGGGTGGCGAAGGGCGCACCGCCAGGCCAGGTATAATATTCAGATTTACAGGCATAGAGGATTCCAATCCCTATTGAAATAAAACAGTGATGTGTATTTAAATAAATCAGAAGCAAAAAATTAATTTTTAATAAATAGTCAAACCCTGAATTTTACTATTTCACAATTAATGGCATTTATAATGCCATTGTGGATTCCCGCTCCAGCTCTTCCGGCCAGCACATATTTTTGCGGGGTTTCCAGTTATCCGGCCTTCCTGGATAGACTGGATCCATTACTACCGGCTTGTGCTGCATATACTGGCAAAGGTGACTCCACAGCCTGCGCTGGGGTTCCGGGTGGCTCATTGCCTGGTTCAGAATAAAACGCTCGATCACTTCATGCGTGCCGGGTTTACAGACAGCACAATACAAACGGAAGCCCTGAACGTAACGATCGGATTCGTGGCCTATTTCGCCGTGGATATCTGCCCAGTCAAATACCTTGACCGTTGCAGGCCATTTCCCCCACGGGTTCCAGTGATTTCTGTGGTAGTCAAATATATAGATTTTTTGCCGCTTTCGATTAAAGCGAATCGGTTGGTCTCGAGGAACAAATAATGCCATTCGCAAATTTAACCAAAAAATTGATAGAACAATAAAAAATACAACAATAGAAACAATCAAAAAGAGTAAATTTGAACTAACTATAAAAATGGAGTAAAAAAACATCATCAGTGGTGCTAGCAAAGCTGCACTACTAAACAACGCTCCGCCCCACATTATGTTTTCATAGCGAGGCATTTCAAGCCAGGTATCATTAATTTCCGTCACGCGAATTAATTGCCCAATGACCGTTTGTGGTTCCTTATTTCCCGGTAAATCTTCCTCCCATCCCTTTAAGGGCGGGGTCAGACGAGGCTTACTGGAGAAGCGCGCATTCACCGCATCCCGCACGGTTTGCGCATCCGCAGGCCACACGCTGTCGGGCTGTTTATCCTGTGCTTTCATTCTGATCTCCATTCCTTGAGCAGATGATTTTTATATGGAGCCGTGGTTGATTCATGTTCCAGGTCTTCCGGCCAGCACATATTTTTGCGGGGTTTCCAGTTATCCGGTCTTCCCGGATAGACCGGATCCATCACCACCGGCTTGTGCTGCATATACTGGCAAAGGTGGCTCCATAACCTGCGTTGAGGCTCCGGATGGCTCATCGCCTGGTTCAGAATAAAACGCTCGATCACTTCATGGGTGCCGGGTTTACAGACAGCACAATACAAACGGAAGCCCTGATCGTAACGATCGGATTCGTGGCCTATTTCGCCGTGGATATCTGCCCAGTCAAATACCTTGACCGTTGCAGGCCATTTCCCCCACGGGTTCCAGTGATTTCTGTGGTAGTCGAATAGATAGATCTTTTGGCGTTTTCTATTTAATCGGATGGGTTGGTCGCGGGGGACGAACAATGCCATTCGTAAATTCAGAAGAAGCATTGAAACAAAAAAAAATAAAAATAGAAAATAGAAAATAGAAAATAGAAAATAATATCCCTAAGTGGTTCAAATATCCCGGAACGAAAATAAAAAAGGAAGCACAAATAATAGATACCAATGAAGCCATTATCCCCAGCCATGCCCCTCCCCACATTATGTTTTCATAGCGAGGCATTTCAAGCCAGGTATCATTAATTTCCGTCACGCGAATTAATTGCCCAATGACCGTTTGTGGTTCCTTATTTCCCGGTAAATCTTCCTCCCATCCCTTTAAGGGCGGGGTCAGACGAGGCTTACTGGAGAAGCGTGCATTCACCGCAGCCCGCACGGTTTGCGCATCCGCAGGCCACACGCTGTCGGGCTGTTTATCCTGTGCTTTCATTCTGATCTCCATTCCTTGAGCAGATGATTTTTATATGGAGCCGTGGTTGATTCATGTTCCAGGTCTTCCGGCCAGCACATATTTTTGCGGGGTTTCCAGTTATCCGGCCTTCCCGGATAGACCGGATCCATCACCACCGGCTTGTGCTGCATATACTGGCAGAGGTGGCTCCATAACCTGCGTTGAGGCTCCGGATGGCTCATTGCCTGGTTTAAGATAAAGCGCTCGATCACTTCATGGGTGCCGGGTTTACAGACAGTACAATACAAACGAAAGCCCTGATCGTAACGATCCGATTCATGACCGATTTCGCCGTGGATATCTGCCCAGTCAAATACCTTGACCGTTGCAGGCCATTTCCCCCATGGGTTCCATTGGTTTCTGTGGTAGTCAAATATATAAATTTTCTGGCGTTTGCGATTGAAGCGGATGGGTTGGTCTCGAGGGACGAATAAAACCATTCTTAAATTCAAAATTAGCATTGACAATGAAACGAAAAAAAACGCAACAAAACCCAACAAAAAACCCCAGCCATCACCTGTTTTTAAAAAGTCGCAAAAAAAATCGATGAGAATAAATAGGCTCATTGGAATAACAATAATTAATATGATTACAATCAACACCCCCCCACCCCACCAAATAATATTTTCATAGCGCGGCATTTCAAGCCAGGTGTCATTAATTTCTGTCACCCTAACTAATTGCCCAATCACTTCCTGCGGTTCCTGATTTCCCGCTAAGTCTTCCTCCCAACCCTTTAAGGGCGGGGTCAGACGAGGCTTACTGGAGAAGCGTGCATTCACCGCAGCCCGCACGGTTTGCGCATCCGCAGGCCACACGCTGTCGGGCTGTTTATCCTGTTCTTTCATTCTGACCTCCATTCCTTGAGCAGCTGATTTTTATATGGAGCCGTGGTTGATTCATGTTCCAGGTCTTCCGGCCAGCACATATTTTTGCGGGGTTTCCAGTTATCCGGCCTTCCCGGATAGACCGGATCCATCACCACCGGCTTGTGCTGCATGTACTGACAGAGGTGGCTCCACAACCTGCGCTGAGGTTCCGGGTGGCTCATGGCCTGGTTCAGGATAAAGCGCTCGATCACTTCATGGGTGCCGGGGTTACAAACAGCACAATACAAACGAAAGCCCTGATCGTAACGATCGGATTCGTGGCCTATTTCGCCGTGGATATCAGCCCAGTCAAATACCTGGACCGTCGCAGGCCATTTCCCCCACGGGTTCCAGTGATTTCTGTGGTAGTCGAATAGATAGATCTTTTGTCGTTTTCTATTTAATCGAATGGGTTGATCGCGGGGGACGAATAATGCCATTCTTAACTGAAGCAAGCACACAGAAAACGCAATAAACAGGCAAAAAATATAGAATGGGAAAAAAAACATACCTGTATTATGAAAAAAACCCTGAACAAAAATCAAAGAAGAAGCACAAAGAAAGAAAAACAACGAAAATACCCCCCCAAACCATGCTCCCCCCCACAGTATATTTTCATAACGAGGTATTTCCAGCCAGGTATCATTGATTTGTGTCACGCGAATTAATTGGCCAATGGCCGTTTGTGACTCCTGATTTCCGGGTAAATCTTCCTGCCATCCCTTTAAGGGAGGTGTTAGGCGAGGTTTGCGTGAAAAGCACGCATTCACCGCATCCCGCACGGTTTGCGCATCCGCGGGCCACGGAGCACCGGGTTGTTTTTCCTGTTCTTTCATTCTTGTTTCCATTCCTTAAAGGGCTAATCTGCGACAGTCAGGTTTAATATCATCTGACATTCAGGATCGTCACGGTCTGTCCAGTAATCCACTGACAATGAGGCGAAATTGTAACGGGAAGGGGTAACCCACGCCTCGCCTTCCAGCACCAGACTGTTGCCGTCCCAGCGCTCCGTCAGGGTGTTATTCAGTGGGTAATTGGGATGGCGCGGGTGGCGCGGCAATGAAGATCCATCCCCCGGGGACACCGGTGTATCGGCACTGCCGGAAATCGGGTAGCGACTGCTCAACAGCTGAACGCTGCCGCCACTGCCCTTTGCAGTGAGCTTCAGATCCCATGCGGACAACGTGCCATTACAGCACGGCAACCGCACGCGCATTTTTATCACATCCTCATCGTTCGCGATTTCACCGATAATATCTTGGTAGTCCACCTCGGCCTCCATCCCGCTGACGATCACTTCATACGCCATCAGGGCATCGCTCAGGTCTTCCAGGACTGAGACATTCCATATCCGGTCATTATCTCCCCGCTTACTCTCCACACCAAAACAGCCACAGCGCAGCCAGACTTCAAACGCGCTGCTGACGGCATTGGCGGCCTGGATAGCCATCATCGCACCGGCCACAATCAGCACAGCTGCTATTCCTGCGGGACCTAACAAGGCAAATTGGCAGGCTAAAGCGGCATAAATGGCAACTCCCCCACCTATACCAGTGGCGACCCCCGCTGTCGAATACCATATAGAGGCTTCAGTATCCCCTTTTTTGCTGGAAGTGTAAGCCTTAACAATCATCCCAACCCCATCAAAAATCGCCGAAACCCCGGCCAGCACACCGCCCATACGTATCAGCGGATGTACATACTCAGGTACACCTTTCACAATAACATTAGGCGCTAAATCCCAGGGGTTCGCCCGCACCAGCATATGAACAAAACCGCTGGTCTCCACCGCTGAACTGGCCACCATGGTCATATTGGAGAGCAACACGATTTGTGCATCCACTTCATGTCCTATCGCATCCATCACGGCCTGCATGTTACCTGCCAGCGCCCCGACCTGCAGAAACAGCATCCCGCCACCCAGCAGACCGCCCATAGTGTTGCTGCTCACCAGCCGCCGAGACAGCTGAACCTGCTCGTCAAGCACCTGCTGCACCTGCTTTGGTAGCAGCCTGATGGATTTACTAGCGGCCCCTTCCAGGGTGACCGCTGAAATGCGTAGCTCAGCAAAGCTGGAGAAATCCGGAACACCCTTTATCGGTCCAGCTTCCCAGTGTGAAGCGAATTTTTCAGGGTCCATCTCGCTCACCAGCGTGACCGCTATCCGCTGTTCGAGTATTTTCGGATCGGTTATTTGTAAAAAGCTCCCGCCTGACAGACTCCGCTTCAGCCGTTTACCGTTCTGCAACTCACCGCTGAACTGAGCAGGTTTTCCCGTGGCGGTAAGCTGTGCGCGGGCAATATTTCGGCTCAGCGTCTGATACTGATGCACCGTCATATCCAGCGTAAAAACCGTCACCTTCTGTCTGGAGGCCAGATAAATCACTCCCTGAACCACCCGGCTGTAACCGTCCTGGGCAGACCGCGCCAGTCTGGTTGTCAGCCTTGAGACGCCTCCGCTCATCGCCAGCGCAATATGGGCCGTTGCCTGCTGAACTCTTTTTGAATCAATCAGATCACTCACTTCCTTCGAGCCCAGTACGACCTTCAGATTGGTATATCCGGCTGTACCACTGTAGATCGCTTCAGAGACTGACGGGATGTTGCCCAGGATCCCCTGGTATGCCGGGCTGGTCGGGTCCTGCAACCAGTCCAGCCAGACTTTCTCCGTCTCATCATCAGTGCATCCCCCTTGGATGCAGGATGCCACCGTCGATAAGCGGGCCGCCCAGCTCTGCGGGCAGGGTTCCGGGGCGTAGTCATCGGTGAGTAGTGCCAGCCATTTTTGAGACTGATACCAGACGGCCAAATCTTTACCGATGGCGGCTATCCGCTTCTGGTAGTCTTCCTGCTGCTGTTGATATTGTTGGGCAAACTCAGCGCGCTCCGGCTCTTTATAATATTCAGAAAGACGGGCTACTTTTTCAGCGTAAGTCTCGAATGCTACCTGCTCAGCAGAAATCGTTACTCCCCCTGCTGCAGGATAGCCGCTGGGGGTTGCCTCATGGTGGCGGGGCTTGCTGTTAGCGTCTATCGTCTTTTTCAGTGAATCAAGATACTGCTTTATTGCCTCCGAAATCATGTGTTTATGCCTGATAACGGGCAATTCATTGTATATCTGCCGGGCCTCTACCACCTGCAGGCGCCCGATATTCAGCTCCTGCACCACCCCTACAGCATCTTCCAGTATCAGCGCCGATATCGGACACCCATACTGGGCCGTCAGGGTCACAACCCGTGCACCCAGCGCCGCTTTGTCACCCTGACGCGGGTAAAAACCGTGTGCACCACCGTTCGGCTCCCCCGTGATAGTTTGCACGTTGCCGAAAAGTTCTGTCGCAAACTCCGCCACATCTGGCGTCAGGGCTGACAGTGACATATCCAGTACCCGTGCTTCGGGTATGCTTGCCGGGCTTTTTTTCAGCGTACTCAGTGAAATCTGCGTGAACCGCGAGGCGGGCCGTTTGCCACTCTGGTATTCATTCAGTACCTCTTTGCTCCACGCATCACCGCTGAAGGCCAGCCAGGCCTGCTCGTAATCCTGGCCCGTGGCCGGGTTCACATCAATGTTGATAAAACTGGCGTTGATACAGTGCCCCTGCTGCCGGCACGCCTCCGTTATCGGCTCTACCGTTTCACCTTCCGGCTTCTCCAGCGGATTGAAATACCGCAGGTAACCTTCCGCTGTCACCATGTAACCCTGCCAGACTGTTTTATCCAGCAGCACATACAGATAACCCATGCGCAGGGTACGTAGCGCGTATTTAAATTCTCCCCCCGTGAGGGCAACATCCTGCTCTGGAACCCTAGACTTCCAGCCCGTACTTACCACCGCTTTCGGCACTGCCGCTACCCGCAGCGGAAAAACCGGAATACCCTGCCGCTGGCACACCTTACATCCTGATGGGGTGCTGGCAGCCTGTTGAGTTGCGGCCGTATTCTGGCCGACCTGGTCTTTAATTCCCATAGCTGAAAAGTCCTTTAAATGGGCAACCGGGTTAAACAGTGGCAGTGTCGTTCATTATTGCGTTGTAGGCAGTCAGCGCCTTATTCAGGTCATCCTGGCTGGATGCATTCCATACCGGATCCTCACTGCTACGCTTAATAGCGATGCCAAAGCAGCAACAACGCAGCCACACTTCAAATGCGGCATTCGGGGTATTTTCGGCCAGCATAACGGGAGATATTCGCACTACCTGAAGCGGGATGTCGGCCTTTGGCTCACGATTGCTGACAACATCATCGAAGTGTGTCTCCAGCAATGTCTGGTAATTCACCAAAAAAGTCTCCAGCCCGCTGTCCTGTGAAACCTGGGCCAAGTTCTTGTCGGTTACCAAATCAATTGCTTCCTGCATCGCACGCATAACCCTCTCCTGGGCGGATGGCGTGAGTCGTGTCTGGAGGTGGCGTACAACCTTACGTAATAGCTGTGTCCGTTGGATAATCGCCATTCGGATCGGCTGAGCAGTAAGCCATTCACTCATGCCATCAGACTTCACCACTGACTTTTGCATCACATCCGAAGAGTTCAGTATTCCGTCAAACACCAGACCTTTTTCACTTTGCAACCATGCCAGCCATACGGCTTCAGTGGCCTCATCCATACCCCCACCTTCAATGCAGGCGTTTAGCGTGCGCAACTGGAAAAACCGATTCATTGGGCTGCTTTCAGCCGCATAGTCCTGTTGACACTCAGCCAGCCATGTTGCTGATTGATACCAGGCTGCCAAATCGCATCCTGTCGCCGAGATCCGCTGCTGGTATTCCCCTCGTTTACGCTGATATGTCTGTGCAAACTCAGCTCGCGCCGGCTCGTTATAACAGGTCTGTAGGCGGGTGAAATGTGCCATCCCTGCACCCGCAGGCAGAGTCGTTTGAGCGACCATTTTTTGCAGTTCAAGGAGATAATTTTCTATCGCATCAGAAATCAGATGCTGATGTTTTATGGCAGGTTGTGTGAGATAAGCCTGCCGGGATCGGGCAATTTGCAGGCGACCCGCATTCAGTTCCTGTACCACCCCCGTCAGGTCATTCACTGCAATCGCACCGGGTTGACAGCCATATTGCGCGGTAAGCTGAGCAATATAACTGCTCAATGCCGCCCCCCTTTCAGTGCGCGAATAAAATCCATGCGCCCCGCCTCCCGGCTCCTCCATGACTCTTTCCAGATCTGGAAAATGACTAGTCGCATATTCCACAACCTGAGTCTGTAATGTGAGCAATGAGGGTTCAAGAGCCAGCCCTTCCGGGATCTTATCCGGGGCCGCTCGCAGCGCTGACAAGGTGATTTGCGTGAACCGGGCGGCAGAACGCTGCCCACTGGCATATTCACGTAACACCCTTTCACTCCACGGATCGCTGCTGAAGGCCAGCCAGGCCTCGCTGTATTTCTCATCATCAACATTGATAAAACTGGCGGGAATATCATGGCCCAGTGCCAGGCACTCTTCACCTAACGACGCGATCTGTTGATCTTCCGGCATCACCAGCGGATTAAATTGCCGCAGGTAGCCTTCTTTCATGACCTGATAGCTTTGCCAGATTGTCCTGTCCAGCAGCACATACAGATAACCTGCACGTAAAGTGCGCAGGGCATATTTATACTCTCCACCGGTCAGAACCACATCCTGAGGCGGCACTTCGGGTTGCCAGAATGAACTCACGACCCGCAAAGGAACTGCTGCAACACGTAATGGCAGTATCGGCAATCCTTTGCGATGACAGGCTTTGCACCCTGAGGGCATCTCACTCGTCTGCCTGGAGGCCGCAATATTCCGCGTGATCTGTTGTTTGAGTCTCATGATGGCGGTTTCCATTATGACGAGGATGACAGGTTGTCCAGTTCAAACCAGACCGATTCGGGCAAACTATTTAGCAACTGAGTGAAACGCAGAGCTGGACTGGCTATAGCCTGTTGCAATAGCGCATTAATCTGCGGATGTAGCTCAATATTTACCAGAAGTGTCAGACGGTTCAGCGCCAGAAAGAGGCGATCTTCAACATGAGTCAGTTCAGTTTTTTCGACCTCTCGCCATGCAGCAGCAGCCAGCTTTACCGCATCGGACGGTAACGTCGGGCAAACCTGCTGCCAGGCAAACAGAAGCTGCCAGATCATTCTGGCTGCCTGCTGGGCGTGCTGAACACCCCAGGTTAACTGCCATTTATCCGTTGCTTCATTTCCGTCAACAACGGTGATATTTCCTGCCGCACTCATGTACCACCAGTGGCTTACCGGCCAGATACTGCCGCCCAGTTTTTTCGCCGGACTGGTAGCCTGTAGTAATTCAAACCGATGCGGCTCAAAAAAGGGGAAAAATGCACTGTTATCAAGGTGGTTACACCAGTCAGCCAATGTGACGACGAGTTGTTCAAGCGGTTGAGGGCTGCTCAGCCATGCACAAAGATAACGCTTCTCATGCAGAGCCTCTTCAGCCGCATAATCCACCAGACACTCAAGCAGTGCAGCATCACACCCGCAACCAGGAGTTGCCAGCAATACCAGTTGTGGGCAATGCTGTGGCGAGTAAGCCAGATCCTGACGCAGTACGGGACGTATTGCCTGGTCGCCCAATGTTTTTTGCAGATGGCTTAAATGAATCGGGCGCACATCGCAGACGGCTTTAAGGGGATCGATAAGTAAGTAGCGGTACTCATCGCGCTTCAGCTCCATAATATCCGCCAGCGTATTGGCTTTCATGGTGTTTACTGGTACCAGGTTGGACATATCACTCACCATTATTTTGCCATCTCCACACAGATTGCATTAGGCGGAAGTTTGACCGGTGAAGACTTAAAGGACTGTGCCATTTGACGATTAAAGGTCATGCATTTGAGATTGAACTCACCGGGTGTCATTACTGTCACACCAGAGCTTTCAATAACCAGCGCTGTTTTATCGCAAGCCAGGGTGATTTTTTTGCCCGCCTGGATATAGACCTCATCATCTTTGCTGATAATTTTCATATCTTTTAATGAGGTCAGCGCCATGGCATCACTCTGCGCCTGAATCTCCACCTTCCCCTGGTTTGCGAAAATTTTAATTCCCAGCGCTTTAGCAAACAGGCTGATAATTTCCCCCGCCGCGACGGTGAATTTTTTAAATACCGTAAAATCACTGTTTTCAGCTGAGGTCTGGATGAAGTTATTACCGGTACTGATTTGAATGCTTTGTGGTGACACCTGAGCAATACCCGCTGGCGCACTCATCAGTAAAACGGAGTCTTTGAGATCTTTTAGCGACGCTTCAAGCAATGCCTTTTGATCTTCAATTTGCGCCAGTTCGGCCTGCCCTGTTTTTACGGCATCACTTAATGCTTTTGCCAGTCCCTGTGCCTGTTGTAGAGTGCTGAGGGCAGACTTCATCTCCAGTACCTGGCCCTGAGCCTCTGTCTGACCATCGGCGCTGATAAATATCCCACGACCCGCACGTATTGCCCCGTAGCTGTCACTGCGCAGCTCAAATCCCTCGCCCCGCTTTTGCTTCCCGGCGTCCACCACATGCCCCAGGTTCAGCTGGCTCTTCCCGCCGTACTCCGTGCTCAGCTTGATATGCTCTTTGCCCCGCTCGTCGTTCAGCCTCAGTTTGTTGTTCGCCGGAGTCCTCAGCACGTTGCGTTTGTAGTTCTGTATCGTGACGTGGTCCCCGTGCGCCGAGTCGTGCAGCACATGGGCGATATACGGCCTGTCCGGGTTGCCGTCTTCAAAGGCTATCGCCACTTCCGTTCCCGCCAGCAGCGGCAGGTGCAGCCCGTAGGTGTCTCCGGCATACGCCCTTGCCTGGCGGACCCACAGACTTTCATACCCCGTGTCCCAGTTGTCACGGTCAAACAGCAGGTTTACCCGGTAGCGCCCGTCTTTGTCGATATGCCCGTAGATATCGCTTTTCTGCGTGCTGGTCACACGCGCCGGTATCGTCCCCGCCATCACTGGCCTCTCCACCTCCACCGGCCGGAAGCTGTAGTCCTCCGAATACGGAATGGCACTGAAACGGATTTCAAAGCTGCTGTCGCGCCGCGCTGAACTGGTGAGCGCTGTAATCACCGCCCCCCGGACGAACGCCTCCGGGATACCTTCTCCGCCACCGGTCACCTTCATCTCCTGGCCCGGCGTCAGCGTGGCGCAGTTGGTCATACCCGTCAGCTGCGTCTGACCGTTCAGGTAGCGTTCATGGCGGATACGCGCATAGAACGCCCCGCTCTCCGCGGCCGGGCTGCGCCCTGCGCTCCCTGCCGTCAGATAGTTGTCGGCATAGTGATACGCTTCACCGTAGGTCGTGGCCGCCCCGCGTGTGATATCGGCGCTGGCACTCAGGTCCTCCGTCGCCGTGCGGTAGTTATAGTCCTGCACGCTCACCGTCTGCTCCACCACCTGATGATAGCCGCTCATCTCCCACACCGATTCCCGCGCCGAGTCATGCATCCCCGAAGGCGGCACCGCCGGCAGCGTCAGCCCCTGCTGATAAAACTGCTGGTCGTCGTAAAACTCCACCACATCAATATTCAGCCGCGAGTCCGTCGTCACCCGGTACCAGATACCCACCTCCGACAGCAGACGTGAAATGAACGTCAGGTCATCTTCACCGTACTGCATCACCTGCTCACGGCGCGGGTACTCTTTCGCCAGCCGGAACACAAAATCCTGCCCGCGCATGCTGTGCCGCTCGCGCAGGATTTTGTCCACTATCTGCTGAACCGACATGTCCTGGTAAATCGCGTTCTGATGGCTGCGTGACAGCAGTGCCAGCCGGGGCTGCAGCGTCAGTTCGTAGCGGCTTTCATCCTTCGAGGTCGAGAGCTGTTTAAAGCCCGTCACCACACCCTGTATCACCCGCACTGGCTGCTGGACTTTAATGCCGAACCCCTGGTCTGCCGGGGCCTGTAACGTCAGCGAGCCGTCCTGCATCAGCATCGACTCCGGCCGGATAGCCCTGTCAGTACTGGTGAAGCGGATGGCATAGCGGAACGGGGTGCTCAGCGCTTCCTCGCCTTCAAAGCTCAGCACATCAAGTAGTGACGTACTGCCGCGCACCTTTAACAGGTGGTGGCTGTGGTTGAATATCAGTCCGCTGTTCATCAGATGTTATCCTCAAAATCCATCACAATACCCTCTTCTTCACTCCATTCGAGCCGAAGTGTTTTCGGCTTCTGTTTCACCGCCATGTGACTCAGCAACTGCTGACTCAGCACCGGCAAAATCTGCTGGTTGAGCAGGCTATCGACGTTGCGCGCCCCGGTATCCGGCAGCAGGCAAGCTGAGGTAAGCGCGTCAAACAGGCTCTCATCGATGTGGGTGGCCAGACCGTAATGACGATGCAGACGCTTACTCACCTGGCCGAGTTTCATCTCGACGATGGTGCGCATCGCGGTCTCTGCCAGCGGACGATAGATCACCGTCTGGAAGCGGGCCAGCAGCGCGGGCTGGAAGTGATCGCGCAGGATCGGGCGCAGCAGCTCGTGCAGA
>NZ_JASSOT010000001.1 GCF_030238365.1 Lelliottia wanjuensis
GGCCATCATCTTTAATGGAATAACGCTTGCGTACTACGACCGAAAAACCGAGAGTGTGGTCCGGATAGACTAGAAAGTGTTACCTATGTTCCCGGTCTGATCTGTCACCTATGTATCCGGTCATACAGCAGCGCCACCCGGCAAAACAAACCAGGGGTCAGGCAAATATCGTCATCAGATACGCGATAAATAACGCCAGATGCGCCGAGCCATTCAGCACGTTGGTGCGTCCGGTTGAGAACGAAATCTGACACAGCAGCAGCGACGCGACCATCACAATCATCTCTGGCGCACCCAGCGCAAAGTGCAGGTCATTCCCGGTCATAAAGGCGATCAGCGTCACGACCGGAACGGTCAATGATATCGTCGCCAGAACCGAACCGAAGAACAGGTTCATCGCGCGCTGCACCTGGTTATTCAGCACCGCTTTCAGCGCCCCTAAGCCTTCCGGAGAGAGGATCAGCAACGCTACCAGGAAGCCGGTGAAGGCCACAGGTGCGTTCAGCTCTGTCAGCAAGGTCTCCAGCGGATTGGCGTTCATCTTGGTGACGGCGATAACCGCAATCAGATGCACGATCAGCCAAACCGTGTGCCACATGCTGCTGTGCGCCGACGGCTTGCCGTGGTGCGGGTCATCGTCATCGCCGTCGTCTTCATGCTCGTACACGAACAGGCTCTGGTGCGTTTTGGTCTGAATCAGCAGGAACACGCCATACATCGCGGCGGAAATCAGGGCAACCAGCAGCGCCTGACCGGTGGTGAAGTTGGCGCCCGGCAGTGCCATAGGGAAGACAAGCACAATAATTGCCAGCGGAAAGAGGGCGATCAGATACTGTTTAATACCAAACAGGTTCATATATTGGGTGGCGAATTTGCCCCCGCCCAATAACAGCGAGAAGCCCACCAGACCGCCGGTGACAATCATGATGATCGAGTACAGCGTATCGCGCATCAGCGTCGGTGCCGCGTCGCCGGTCGCCATCAGTGCGGAAATCAGGCTGACTTCGAGAATAACAACGGAAAGACTTAAAATCAGAGAGCCATAGGGTTCACCCAGGCGGTGAGCCAGAACATCGGCGTGGCGTACGACGCTAAATGCGCTGGATAAAATACCAATAAGAGCAAGAATGTTAATTCCAACGACCACTGGCAGTGACTGACTACTTCCCCAGAAGAGCAGCACAGCCAGTGCCACAAGCGGGAAAATAAGCGACGTCTCCTTGTGGCGGGTCTTAACCGCCTCATGCGTTGTTGTCATGTGATACTCCGTCAATGCAGGTGTTTGTAATTATAGAATGAAAATGCAGGCCATTAAACTAACAGAAAACAGATAATTTCCAGTGATGTTTTACTTAATTTTACGTCACGGTGGCGATTTTTCTCAAAGTGCCTGTAAAAGCGTTTTTAATCTAAATACATACTAAATAACAGTAGATTAAGTTAATTCATTTCACACAATTGTCATTTTGACTGGCGGTGATAACTCTCGTCGACCACACTTACCTTTTTGGCTAAAAAGAGGTGAGTGATGCCCTACAAATCAAAAAGCGACCTGCCTGACAGCGTCCAGCACGTTCTGCCATCACATGCGCAGGAGATCTACAAAGAAGCGTTTAACAGCGCCTGGGAACAATATAAGGATAAAGAGGATCGTCGCGATGACGCCAGCCGCGAAGAGACGGCCCATCGCGTCGCCTGGGCGGCGGTAAAACATGATTATGAAAAAGGAGAGGACGATAAATGGCATAAAAAGAAATAGTCGCCTTATGATTAGCCGCCTCTGTTTTGACTTTTCCGGCTGTTGAACTTTCGTTGTATTGCAACTGGCCTGTGAATTGCTTATCGTTTGTTGACTGCTGTCAAAATGAGCAGAAAACGAAAATGCCGGGAAGGCGAACAAGATGTCGCAAGGAAGCATGCAGTGGCGGAGGTGGAAAGTGTTAACGCGTGATTTCTTAATGAAGGCAGATTGTAAGACGGCATTTGGTACTATTGAGGAATCGCTTCTCTGGTCGGCTGAACAACGTGCAGCGTCGCTCGCCGCGACAATTGCCTGTCGTCCGGATGAAGGCCCGGTATGGATATTTGGTTATGGTTCGCTGATGTGGAATCCCGCGCTGGAGTATGTGGAATCCGCAACGGGTACGCTCCCTGGCTGGCATCGCGCATTCTGTTTGCGCCTGACCGCCGGACGCGGCAGCGCCTGTCAGCCTGGCCGAATGCTTGCACTGAAAGAGGGCGGGCGCACCACTGGTGTTGCTTATCGTCTACCGGACGAGACCCTCGAAGAAGAGCTCTCGCTGCTGTGGAAGCGCGAGATGATTACCGGCTGCTATATGCCGAGCTGGTGCAAGCTGGAACTCGACGACGGTCGCACCGTTAATGCGCTGGTGTTTATCATGGACCCGCGCCATCCCCTGTATGAATCTGACACCCGAACGCAGGTCATCGCTCCGCTGATTGCCGCGGCCAGCGGGCCGCTGGGGACTAACGCTCAGTATCTGTTCTCCCTCGATCAGGAGCTGTCGCGTTTAGGAATGCAGGATGATTGCCTGAATGAGCTGGTGGCCCGAGTGAAAGCATTAATTGAAGGGGATTCCCGCGAAGCGTCTTTACGTCCGGGTTTTGCCTGATAAAAAAAGCCGGGTGGCGGCTGCGCCTTACCCGGCCTACAAAAGCGGATTTCAGGCCGCAACGTAGCTGACCGAATGCTCCAGCGACTGGCTGTGGCTATCGATCAACACATCCCAGGTGCCGGTGTAAGGCACGGTTAACCACGCATTGTCTTTATTCTGCACGCTGAGAATATCCGCCTGCGACGACTTCTGCGCTTTCGCGCTCATCAGATGAATATGGCAGCGCTCAGAGCAGCGCACGACGACCGTATCCCCGCCAAACAGTTTCAAACTTGTTTTTACCAGTGCCATTTTTTACCCCGTTGTCCCGAAAAACGCGCTCCCTGCGGTTAATCCTGAGCGTGATGTTGTTCACAATTCACTCATGGCATAACACCAAAGGGGAAGGGTGGGGATGCTGATTTTGATCAAAAAATGGCATAACGTTTAAACAAAAATGACAAAATGCCTGAAAGGGTTCAGCTGGCGCGTATTTGACCAGGCCAATACGCGCCACACTAAAATTATATGCGGAAATGACCTGCGGTTTCAGCAAGGTCGCCCGCCTGGCTCTGCAGGGCGCTCGCCGCGGCGGCGGATTCCACCACCAGTTCGGCGTTCTGCTGCACCATCCGGTCGAGATGGGTCACGGCGTGGTTTATCTCGTGGATGCCTTTCATCTGCTCGCTGGTGGCGATGGTGATTTCACGCATAATTCCCGACACGCTGCCGATGGTCGAGCGGATCTCGTCCATGCTTTCCCCGGCCAGATGCACGTAGCGCGAACCGGTCGCCACGCTGTGGGCGGTCGAGTCGATCAGCGTTTTGATCTCTTTCGCCGCCTGCGCGCTGCGGCTCGCCAGACTACGCACTTCCCCGGCCACCACCGCAAATCCGCGACCCTGTTCGCCCGCACGGGCCGCTTCCACCGCCGCGTTCAGCGCCAGGATGTTGGTCTGGAAGGCAATCCCGTCGATCACGCTGGTGATATCACCGATTTTGGCCGAGGCCACTTCGATAGACTGCATGGTGGTGATGGCCTGAGAGACCACTTCGCCGCCGCGCGAGGCCGCCGCTGAGGCTTTGCTCGCCTGGTCGTTGGCTTCCGCCGCCGATTCGGTGGACTGGGTGACGGATGCGGTTATCTGCTCCACCGCGCTGGCGGTTTCGCGCAGGCTGGAGGCCGCCTGCTCGGTACGGCCCGACAGATCCTGGTTGCCTGCGGCAATTTCGCGTGCCGCATTTTTCACCGAAGAGCTCGCGTCGCGCAGCTGCACCATTACCGTGGAGAGTTTGTCGCTGAAGGCGTTAAAGGCCTGGGCGATTTCCGCCACTTCGTCCTGGCCGTTGTCCGGCAGACGCTGGGAAAGGTCGTTGGTGCCGTTGGCAATCGCGTGCATCGCGTCGCGGATATTTGACAGGCGTTTCAGCAGACGGGCGATCACGAAGTGGACAATCGCGCCGCTGAGCAGAACCAGGATCACCAGCGACAGGGCGGAGGCTTTCAGCAGGGCGCGCATCCCGGAGGTGGCATCGTTACTGTCGAGGGCCACAACCAACAGCCAGTGCGTTCCCGCCACCGGTGTGGCGATGAAGGTTTTTTCCAGACCGCCCAGCGTGCCGTCGATTTCCTGGCCCTGTTTCAGAGCATTGATATCGACGCCGCCGATCGCCTCATTGAAGGGTTTCAGGGTCAGGGCCGGATCGTTGGCGGCGATTACCGTCCCGTCGCTGTCGATCAGCAAACCGCTGCTGGCAGGCGTCGGATGAATGCCGCGCACGTTTGCCACCACGCTGTCCATCGCCACATCCCCGGCCACGACCGCTTTCAGCGTGCCGTTCTCTTTTACCGGCACGGCGAAGGTCACCACCAGTTTACCGGTGCCTGCATCGACATAGGGCGCGGTAACGACCGGCGCATCGGCGCTGACCACCTGCTGATACCACGGACGTACGGTCGGATCGTAATCCGCCGGAACGCCTGCCGGATCGGAGAATTTCGCCGTTTTGCTGGCATACCCGACGTAGACGTTAGTGAAACCACCCGCCTGCGCCAGCTGTTTAAACACCGGAACCGGGTCGTCATTCAGCGCCACGGACTGCGCGGAGCTGATCACGGTCAGCTTGCTGTTGACCCAGTCGGCGATGGCGAGGTTATGGCTGGCGCTGGTGCTGGCAAGAATATCGCGCTGCGACTGCTGGTTATCCTTGCGTGTGACCTGGAAATTAATGACGGTATTAAGAAGAAGAGCGACGACCAGACAGCCTGTCGTCGCGGCGATGATACGGGCACGAATTGACTTTAACATTCACTGTGTACCTGCTGAGTTGACTTAAGTAGCCTATCGGCAACCCGGCGAGGAACTTGATGGTGCAACCGCGTCCATAAGTAAAAAATATGTAAGCGAGTTTATTATTAAAAAGTTAATACTTTATCGGCGGACAGGGTCCACTGCGCCAGTTCCACCAGAGTACCGATCTCCACGCCCTCAATCAGCGGCAGGGCGGTGATACCGCGCCCGTCGGTGCAGGTTTTACACAGTTTCACCGGGACGTTCTGAGCGGTGAGGATCTCCAGCATCTGCTGAATGTTATAGCCCTCGGCGGGTTTTTGCCCTTTCAGCCCGGCAGTGACGGCATCCGACATCAAAAAGAGACGCAGATCCAGCTCGCCCTCCTGATCGCGCAGGGCAATGGCCAGGCGCAGGCTGTTAAACAGGGATTCACTTCCGTAGGCCGCACCGTTCGCGACAATCACAATTTTTTGCATGTTCACTCCTGTAAATAGCAAGGCACGGATAATGCCGGTGGCCTATGCTACCGCGCTCCCGGGGGAAAAGACAAAGCGGCTTCGGGTTATTCCTGAAATTGCCCTTAAGGCTGCAAAAACTTCCAGAACGCGTTAAGGTTAGCACTGTAATTACCTGCGATCTGGATCACAGTTACGACATTCATGATGGCTTCACCACACATTCGCTCGCTGCTTTTCCTCCTCCTTATCCCGGCCGGAGCCGTTTTGGCTGCCTCGGGTGCTTTTGAACAGCAGGCTAAAAACCCTTTTGATAACAATGGCGATGGTCTGCCGGATCTCGGCTTAGCCAAACCGACAGGCGAAAGCGAAAAGCATCTGGCGGAGATGGCGAAAGCCTTCGGTGAAGCGAGCATGACCGATAATGGCCTGACGACCGGGGAGCAGGCGCGTCAGTTTGCCTTTGGCAAGGTGCGCGATGCCGTCAGTGGGGAAGTGAATCAGCAGATCGAGTCCTGGCTGTCGCCCTGGGGTAACGCCAGCGTCGATCTGCTGGTGGACGACAACGGTAAATTTAACGGCAGCAGCGGGCGGTGGTTTATCCCCTGGCAGGACAACAACCGCTATCTGAGCTGGAGCCAGGTGGGTCTGACGCAGCAAAGCGACGGACTGGTGAGTAACGCAGGCGTCGGTCAACGCTGGGTCGCCGGGAAATGGCTGCTGGGCTACAACACCTTCTACGACAACCTGCTGGATGAGAATCTACAGCGGGCCGGGCTGGGCGCCGAAGCCTGGGGCGAGAACCTGCGCCTGTCGGCTAACTACTATCAGCCGTTCGCCAACTGGCGCGAGAGCTCCGACGTGCAGGAGCAGCGGATGGCGCGCGGGTACGATGTCACCGCCAAAGCCTGGCTGCCGTACTTCCATCATCTCAATACCAGCGTCAGCTTTGAGCAGTATTTCGGTGAGAACGTCGATCTGTTCCATAGCGGCACGGGGTATCGTAACCCGATGGCGGTCAATCTTGGGCTGGACTATACGCCGGTGCCGCTCCTGACCTTCTCGGCGGCGCATAAGCAGGGCGAGAGCGGCGTCAGCCAGAATAACCTCGGCATGAAACTCAACTACCGCTTCGGCGTCCCGCTGAAAAAACAGCTCTCGGCGGATGAAGTCGCGGCCACCCGTTCCCTGCGCGGGAGTCGCTATGACTCGCCGGACCGCACCAGTCTGCCGGTGATGGAGTTTCGCCAGCGTAAGACGCTGTCAGTTTATCTCGCTACGCCGCCGTGGGATTTGCATCCGGGTGACACGGTCAATCTGAAACTGCAGATCCGCAGTACTCACGGAATACGCGCGCTGCACTGGCAGGGCGATACGCAGGCGTTAAGTCTGACGTCGCCGCCGCGGGCGAACAGCAGTGATGGCTGGAGTGTGATCCTCCCGGCCTGGGATGCAAACGAAGGGGCGACGAACCGCTGGCGTCTGTCGGTGGTGGTCGAAGATGAAGACGGGCAGCGTGTCTCTTCCAATGAGATCACGCTCTCTCTGTCGCCACCGCTGATGGCAGTGCCGGATGACGATCCAAGATGGAAACTGCTGCCGGACGAGTGAAACTAGAAAATGCGCTCCTGATGGACCCACACAGCCGCTTCGACGCGGGATTTGAGCTTCATTTTCTTGAGCATATGTTTGACGTGAACTTTGACCGTGCTTTCGGTGATATCCAGACGGCGGGCGATCATTTTGTTCGGCAGACCCTGGGCAATCAGCTTCAGGATGTCGCGCTCGCGCGGAGTCAACTGAGTCACATCGCGATCTGACGTGGCGCGGTTGGCGCGCAGACTGGCGGCGAGTACCGGCGTTAAGGCTTCGCTCAGGACCATTTCACCGGCGGCGGCCTGTTGCAGGGCTTTCAGCAGATCTTCCGGTTCCATATCTTTGAGCAAATACCCGTCTGCGCCGCGTTTCAGGGCGGTCACCACGTCTTCTTCATGGTTAGACACGCTAAACACCACGATGCGCCCGGAGAGGGATTTCTCGCGCAGCTTATCCAGAGTTTCCAGGCCGTTCATGCCCGGCATATTGAGATCGAGCAGGATCAAATCAGGATCGAGTGACTCGGCAAGTTCAATACCCTGTTCGCCGTTGCTGGCCTCGCCGACAACGGTAATGTCTGCCGCCATGCTGACAAGTTGTCTTACGCCGGTGCGCAGCATCGGATGATCGTCGATTAACAGGATGGTTGCCGGTTCCTGATTAGTCATGGTTTTCTCCTTGAGAAGTGATGAGAGGCTTTTCGGGGATAAAGGTCACTACGACTTCAGTGCCGCCAGACTCTCCCCGGCGAACCTGGCAATCCCCACGCAGACTTTGCGCGCGGTCTCGCATAATAATTAAACCATAGTGGTTGGTACGTTCAGCGTTTTCCGGCACGCCGCAGCCGTTATCCTGGACCGTGAGACGCACCTGATTATCGTGATGCGTCACGCCCACCGTGACTGCCGTTGCGTCGGCGTGCTTGAGCGCATTGCTCAGGGCTTCGCGGGCAATTTGCAGCAGGTGAATCGCCTGATGGGAGGGGACAAAACGCGGCGGGAGCTGGTAGTCCAGCTTCACCGGGAACCCCAGTCGGGCGCTAAATTCGTGGCAGCTTGATTCTAATGCCGGGCGTAAACCCGGCTCGGTGAGCTGCAGGCGGAAGGTGGTCAGCAGTTCGCGCAGCTGCACCCAGGAGGTGTTGAGCTCGTTGCGGATCTGACTCAACAGCTGTTTGCTGGTGGCGGGCAGGGCGTCGTCCTGCATCTGCAGACAGCTAACCTGCATTTTGATACAGGAGAGCGACTGGGCGATCGAGTCATGCAGTTCGCGGGCGATGGTGGCGCGCTCTTCCATAACGATCAGCTGCTGCTGTTTTTCCTGATGGCGGTCCAGCGCCAGGGTCGCGGTGAGCTGCTCCACCAGGGTGTCGACCAACTGCTGCTGATCGTGGCTCAGGTGGCGACCGGTCGGCAGGGTTGCCAGCAAAATCCCGTACTGGGTGTGGCTGTCCGTGAGACGCCATTTCAGGGTTGTACCGCTGCTGGCGAGTGTGGGCAGCCCGCGCGGACACAGGTGACAGCCTTTATCGTCGCAGGTCATGTCGGACTGGCAGGTGAACTCCTGATGGTTCTCTTCGTCTTCGACGTCGTAGACGCGCAGTTCAATATCGTGCAGCAGGGTCAGATTTTGCAGGCCGTTCAGCACCGGCGACAGGCGTTCGCAGAGCGGAACCTGAGAGTGCAGACGGCGGTTGGCCTGCCATAAGAAGGAGAGAATTTCGTTCTTTTGCTCAAGACCGGCGGTTTTTTCCTGTACCCGTTTTTCCAGTACCGCGTAGCTTTCGGCCAGCTCGCCGGACATATCATTCAGAGCCTGGCCGAGCATTGCCATTTCGTTGCGGCCGCTGATGTGCGCCCGCTGGGTAAAATCACGCTGAGTGACGGCGCGGGCCACGGCCAGCAGCTGCTTCCAGGGATGCAGCAGGCGCGCGCGCAGCCAGACGATGGTGAACACCAGCAGCAGGGCCATAAACACTGCCATTGCGCCGTGGACCATCACCACGCGCTCAATGCGCATTTCGGTGGAGGAGTCGAAAGAGGAGACCAGGGTATCAATGCGGGCGACAAAACTGGCGACATCACCGGCAACGGTGTCGGGGCTGTGCGCCTGCTGCAGGCCCGGTTTAAGCTGACTGTGCCAGTAGCCCTGCAGGGCGTTAAGCTGTTGGGTTTGTCCATCGCGCTGGGCAGCAATTTCCAGTTCGGGGCTGAATGCGGTACGCTCCATCTCATCCAGCAAGGCCTGGTCTTTCGACGTCAACGGAACGGCAGCCAGCAGGCGATAACTCTGCATACGCAGGGAACCTGCCTCGTTAATGGCATGAGCGCTACCCTGTACGCCCTGCACCAGCCAGCCAGAGATCGCCATACCGGTCACACCAATGGCGGTGGACAGCAACACGATGAGGGCCAACTGATTAACCAGCGTCAGCGGAGAGAAGAGTCGTTTTAACATGGGCTTGCCGGGCTCCTGATTTTGCCTGCCTCCAGGAATGGCGCTATTTTCCTGCATACCCTGGAGTATACCCATACCAACAAAGGATTACTCCTAAATTGCCGCGGGAGTAATGGGCAGGGGGAGGCGAGAAGTGCAAAACGTCAGCCCCGTTAAAAAACCACACCTTTTTTGCCGAATTTTACCTAAAGCATCTACTCACTTAGGGTCATGGCGTTTTTTTGAGCGTCAAACCGTCAACTTTTCCTTTGATTTATATCAACTTACCGCTCGCTTAAAACCCTAATGTTTGCAGCATCAATATTGATAATCAGAGGTGTCTATGAGTCACTCATCCGCCCCGGAAAGGGCAACCGGTGCTGTTATAACAGAATGGCATCCGGAAGATCCTGAGTTCTGGAAACAGCGTGGCCAGCGTGTTGCAAGTCGTAATCTGTGGATTTCTGTTCCGTGTTTGTTGTTAGCATTCTGCGTGTGGATGCTGTTTAGTGCTGTGGCGGTTAACCTGCCGAAAGTCGGCTTTACCTTTACTACCGATCAGCTGTTTATGCTGACTGCGCTTCCGGCACTTTCCGGCGCGCTGCTGCGTGTTCCTTACGCCTTTATGGTTCCGCTGTTTGGCGGTCGTCGCTGGACGGCATTCAGCACCGGCATCATGATCATCCCATGCGTCTGGCTGGGCTTTGCGGTGCAGGACACCTCAACGCCGTTCAGCGTGTTCGTGATTATTGCACTGCTGTGCGGCTTTGCCGGGGCAAACTTTGCTTCCAGCATGGCGAACATCAGCTTCTTCTTCCCGAAAGCCAAACAGGGCGGCGCGCTGGGTATCAACGGCGGCTTGGGCAATATGGGCGTGAGCGTGATGCAGTTGATCGCGCCGCTGGCGATCTCCATGTCTATCTTCGCCGTCTTCGGCGGAACGGGCGTGGAACAGGCGGACGGTTCTAAACTGTTCCTCGAAAACGCCTCCTGGATCTGGGTACCGTTCCTGGTGGTATTCACCCTGGCAGCCTGGTTCTTCATGAACGATCTGTCGGCGTCTAAAGCCTCCCTGAGCGAGCAGCTGCCGGTTCTGAAACGCGCGCACCTGTGGATCATGGCCCTGCTGTATCTGGCAACTTTCGGCTCGTTTATCGGCTTCTCCGCCGGTTTCGCGATGCTGTCGAAAACCCAGTTCCCGGACGTGCAGATCCTGCATTTTGCTTTCTTCGGTCCGTTTATCGGCGCCCTGGCACGCTCTACCGGCGGGATGATTTCCGACCGTCTGGGCGGAACCCGCGTGACGCTGGTGAACTTTGTGCTGATGGCGTTCTTCTGCGCACTGCTGTTCCTGACCCTGCCGACCAACGGTGTGGGCGGTAACTTCACCGCGTTCTTCGCCGTGTTCATGGGCCTGTTCCTGACGGCCGGTCTGGGTAGTGCTTCTACCTTCCAGATGATCTCGGTGATCTTCCGTAAGCTGACCACCGATCGTGTGAAAGCGCAGGGCGGCAGCGAAGAGCAGGCGATGCGTGAAGCGGCGACAGATACCGCGGCAGCGCTGGGCTTTATCTCTGCCATCGGTGCTATCGGCGGCTTCTTTATTCCGAAATCTTTTGGTATCTCCCTCGAGCTGACCGGCTCTCCGGCGGGTGCCATGAAAGTATTCCTCGTCTTCTATATCGCCTGCGTGTTTATCACCTGGCTGGTATACGGCCGTAATACTAAGAAAAACAAGTAAGTTTGATTATCCGTTCGCGCGGCCACTGTGCCGCGCATTTTTTTATCTCGCAATTAGTTACAACATACTTATTACTGGCTCAGGATGTGCCCGCGGGTAACGCTGTGATCGCCATCGCTTTGCAGCAGCTTCTACCCCTTAATACCTAAGATGTTAAAAACAGCCGCCCCCTATCTGGGATAACTATAAAATACATATAAAAAACAGATAGTTAAAAAATAATTTTTTCTACCGCTTTGGTGGTATTTGCTCTAATACCCCACGCAACAGAGCCCGCCCGCCTTGATCGTTATCAATTCCGACCATCTTTCATAGCGTTACCTTCGCTGCAAATCAGCAATGTCGATTTAGAGAGCCACAGGCTCCACACAGGAGATACCCGATGAGCAAATTTTTGGACCGGTTTCGCTACTTCAAGCAGAAGGGCGAAACCTTTGCCGATGGGCACGGTCAGGTTCTGGAAACCAACCGGGACTGGGAAGATGGATACCGTCAGCGTTGGCAGCACGATAAAGTCGTTCGTTCTACACACGGTGTAAACTGCACCGGTTCCTGCAGCTGGAAGATCTTCGTCAAGAATGGTCTGGTCACCTGGGAAATGCAGCAGACCGACTATCCGCGTACTCGCCCGGATATGCCGAACCACGAACCGCGCGGCTGTCCGCGTGGCGCGAGCTACTCCTGGTATCTGTACAGCGCCAACCGCCTGAAATACCCGCTGATGCGCAAACGCCTGATGAAAATGTGGCGCGAAGCGAAGGTGCAGCACAGCGATCCGGTTGATGCCTGGGCCTCCATTATTGAAGACGCAGATAAAGCGAAAAGCTTCAAGCAGGCGCGTGGACGCGGCGGGTTTGTCCGTTCATCCTGGCAGGAAGTGAATGAGCTGATTGCGGCGTCTAACGTCTATACCGTCAAAACCTACGGCCCGGATCGCGTGGCAGGCTTCTCGCCGATCCCGGCGATGTCGATGGTCTCCTACGCATCCGGCGCGCGCTACCTGTCCCTCATCGGCGGCACCTGTCTGAGCTTCTACGACTGGTACTGTGACTTACCGCCAGCGTCTCCGCAGACCTGGGGCGAGCAGACCGACGTGCCTGAATCCGCTGACTGGTACAACTCCAGCTATATCATCGCCTGGGGCTCTAACGTACCGCAGACCCGTACCCCGGACGCTCACTTCTTCACCGAAGTGCGTTATAAAGGCACCAAAACCGTTGCCGTGACCCCGGACTACGCCGAAATCGCCAAGCTGTGCGATCTGTGGCTGGCGCCGAAGCAGGGTACCGATGCCGCGATGGCGCTGGCGATGGGCCACGTCATGCTGCGCGAATTCCACCTGGATAAACCAAGCCAGTACTTCACCGACTACGTGCGTCGCTACACCGACATGCCAATGCTGGTGATGCTCGAAGAGCGCGACGGCTACTACGCTGCCGGTCGTATGCTGCGTGCGGCGGATCTGGTGGATGCGCTGGGCCAGGAAAACAACCCGGAATGGAAAACCGTCGCCTGCACTAACGACGGCGATATGGTCGCGCCGAACGGCTCCATCGGTTTCCGCTGGGGCGAAAAAGGCAAGTGGAACCTCGAGCAACGCGACGGCACCACTGGCGAAGAGGCCGAGCTGCGTCTCAGCATGCTGGGCAGCCAGGATGAGATCGCAGAAGTTGGTTTCCCGTACTTCGGCGGCGAAGGTTCTGAACACTTCAAGAAAGTGGAGCTGGAAAATATCCTGCTGCACAAACTGCCGGTAAAACGTCTGCAACTGGCCGACGGCTCGACCGCGCTGGTGACCACCGTTTACGATCTGACGATGGCCAACTACGGTCTGGAACGTGGTCTGAACGACGAAAACTGCGCGACCAGCTACGACGACATCAAAGCGTACACCCCGGCGTGGGCAGAGCAGGTGACCGGCGTGCCACGTGCGCAAATCACCCGTATCGCCCGTGAATTTGCCGAGAACGCTGACAAAACCCACGGTCGTTCGATGATCATCGTCGGCGCGGGTCTGAACCACTGGTATCACCTCGATATGAACTATCGTGGTCTTATCAACATGCTGGTGTTCTGCGGCTGTATCGGCCAGAGCGGCGGCGGTTGGGCGCACTATGTGGGCCAGGAAAAACTGCGTCCGCAGACCGGCTGGCAGCCGCTGGCGTTTGGCCTCGACTGGCAGCGTCCGGCGCGTCACATGAACAGCACCTCCTATTTCTACAACCACTCCAGCCAGTGGCGCTATGAAACCGTCACCGCGCAGGAACTGCTCTCGCCAATGGCGGATAAATCCCGCTACACCGGACATCTGATCGACTTCAACGTGCGTGCAGAGCGCATGGGCTGGCTGCCGTCCGCGCCACAGCTGGGTACCAACCCGCTGCGCATCGCGGAAGCGGCGAAACAAGCGGGTATGTCACCGGTCGATTACACCGTGAAATCCCTGAAGGATGGCTCGATTCGCTTTGCGGCGGAAAATCCTGAAAACGGCAAAAACCACCCGCGTAACCTGTTCATCTGGCGTTCGAACCTGCTCGGCTCGTCCGGTAAAGGCCACGAATACATGCTTAAGTACCTGCTGGGTACTGACCACGGTATTCAGGGCAAAGACCTGGGCAAACAGGGCGGCGTGAAGCCAGAAGAAGTCGAGTGGAAAGATAACGGTCTCGACGGGAAACTGGATCTGGTCGTCACCCTGGACTTCCGTCTCTCCAGCACCTGTCTGTACTCCGACATCGTGCTGCCGACGGCGACCTGGTACGAAAAAGACGACATGAATACTTCGGATATGCATCCGTTTATTCACCCGCTGTCTGCCGCCGTTGACCCGGCGTGGGATTCCAAAAGCGACTGGGAAATCTACAAAGGCATCGCCAAGAAATTCTCCGAAGTGTGCGTGGGCCATCTCGGCGTAGAAACCGACGTTGTGACCCTGCCAATCCAGCACGACTCCGCTGCTGAACTGGCGCAGCCGCTGGACGTGAAAGACTGGAAAAAAGGCGAATGCGACCTGATTCCTGGCGTCACTGCGCCACACATCATTCCGGTGGAACGCGATTACCCGGCGACTTACGAGCGCTTTACCTCTATCGGCCCATTGATGGAGAAAATCGGTAACGGCGGGAAAGGTATTGCCTGGAACACCCAGAGCGAAATGGATCTGCTGCGTAAGCTCAATTACACCAAAGCAGACGGCCCGGCCAAAGGCCAGCCGATGCTGAACACGGCGATTGATGCGGCAGAGATGATCCTCACCCTGGCGCCAGAAACCAACGGTCAGGTGGCCGTCAAAGCTTGGGCGGCGCTCAGCGAATTCACCGGTCGTGACCACACGCATCTGGCGCTGAACAAAGAAGACGAGAAAATTCGCTTCCGCGATATTCAGGCTCAGCCGCGCAAAATTATCTCCAGCCCGACCTGGTCTGGTCTGGAAGATGAACATGTGTCTTACAACGCGGGTTATACCAACGTTCACGAGCTGATCCCATGGCGCACCCTGACCGGTCGTCAGTCCCTGTATCAGGATCACCAGTGGATGCGTGATTTCGGGGAAAGCCTTCTGGTCTATCGTCCGCCAATCGACACCCGTTCGGTGAAAGAGGTGATGGGCGAGAAGTCTAACGGTAACCCGGAAAAAGCACTGAACTTCCTGACGCCGCACCAGAAGTGGGGGATTCACTCCACCTACAGCGACAACCTGCTGATGCTGACCTTAGGTCGCGGTGGGCCAATCGTCTGGATGAGCGAAGTGGACGCCAAAGATCTGGGGATCGTGGATAACGACTGGATCGAAGTGTTCAACAGCAACGGTGCTCTGACGGCCCGTGCGGTTGTCAGCCAGCGTGTGCCAGCCGGGATGACCATGATGTACCACGCCCAGGAGCGTATCGTGAACCTGCCAGGTTCCGAAGTCACTCAGCAGCGCGGCGGTATCCATAACTCGGTCACGCGTATTACGCCGAAACCGACTCATATGATCGGCGGCTATGCGCAACTGGCATACAGCTTTAACTACTACGGTACGGTCGGCTCTAACCGCGATGAGTTCGTGGTGGTGCGTAAGATGAAGAATATTAACTGGTTAGATGGTGAAGGTAATGACCAGGTACAGGAGAGCGTAAAATGAAAATTCGTTCACAAGTCGGCATGGTGCTGAATCTGGATAAGTGCATCGGCTGTCATACCTGCTCAGTCACCTGTAAAAATGTCTGGACCAGCCGCGAAGGCACGGAATACGCGTGGTTCAACAACGTCGAAACTAAACCAGGCACCGGCTTCCCGACCGACTGGGAAAACCAGGAAAAATGGAAGGGCGGCTGGATCCGCAAAATCAACGGCAAACTGGTGCCGCGCATGGGTAACAAAGCGCTGCTGCTGGGTAAAATCTTTGCTAACCCGCATCTGCCGGGCATCGACGATTACTACGAGCCGTTTGATTTTGACTACCAGAACCTGCACAACGCGCCGGAAGGGAAACATCAGCCGATTGCGCGTCCGCGCTCGCTGATCACTGGCCAGCGTATGGACAAAATCAGCAAAGGCCCGAACTGGGAAGACGATCTCGGCGGTGAGTTCGAAAAACTGTCGAAAGATCAGAACTTCGAAAACATGCAGAAGGCGATGTACGGCCAGTTCGAAAACACCTTCATGATGTACCTGCCGCGTCTGTGCGAACACTGCCTGAACCCGGCGTGTGTCGCGACCTGTCCGAGCGGAGCCATCTACAAGCGTGAAGAAGACGGCATCGTGCTGATCGACCAGGACAAGTGCCGCGGCTGGCGCATGTGCATCACCGGCTGCCCGTACAAAAAGATCTACTTCAACTGGAAGAGCGGCAAGTCCGAGAAGTGCATCTTCTGTTATCCGCGTATCGAAGCGGGGATGCCGACCGTCTGTTCCGAGAGCTGCGTAGGCCGTATTCGTTACCTCGGCGTGCTGCTGTATGACGCGGATGCGATTGAAACTGCGGCGAGCACTGAGAACGAGAAAGATCTCTATCAGCGTCAGCTGGACGTGTTCCTCGATCCGAACGATCCGAAAGTGATTGAGCAGGCGCTGAAAGACGGCATTCCGCAGAGCGTAATCGACTCCGCGCAGCAGTCGCCGGTCTACAAAATGGCGATGGACTGGAAGCTGGCTCTGCCACTGCACCCGGAATATCGCACGCTGCCGATGGTCTGGTATGTGCCACCGCTGTCTCCAATTCAGTCCGCCGCCGATGCGGGTGAGCTGAGCAGCAACGGGATCCTGCCGGACGTGGAAAGCCTGCGTATCCCGGTTCAGTACCTGGCAAACCTGCTGACCGCAGGGGATACCCAGCCGGTGCTGCTGGCCCTGAAACGTATGCTGGCGATGCGTCACTTCAAACGTGCAGAAACCGTAGACGGCGTAATCGACACCAGCGCGCTGGAAGAGGTCGGTCTGAGCGAAGCGCAGGCCCAGGAGATGTACCGTTACCTGGCGATTGCGAACTACGAAGATCGTTTCGTGGTACCAAGCAGCCACCGCGAACAGGCGCGTGACGCCTTCCCGGAGAAAAGCGGTTGTGGCTTTACCTTCGGCGACGGTTGCCACGGTTCAGACAGCAAATTCAACCTGTTCAACAGCCGTCGCATTGATGCGATGGATGTGACCAGCAAAACGGAGCCGCACCAATGATTGAACTCGTCATTGTTTCGCGTCTGCTCGAGTACCCTGATGCTGCTCTGTGGCAGCATCAGCAGGAGCTCTTTGATGCACTCGCGTCATCGGAAAATCTGGATAAAGAAGACGCGCAGGCGTTAGGCGTTTTCCTGCGTGATTTACTCACTCAGGATCAGCTGGATGCGCAGTCTGACTACAGCCAGCTGTTTGACCGCGGCCGTGCCACCTCGCTGCTGCTGTTCGAACACGTTCACGGTGAATCCCGCGATCGCGGTCAGGCGATGGTTGACCTGATGGCGCAGTACGAAGCGCACGGCTTGCAGCTCGACAGCCGCGAGCTGCCGGACCATCTGCCGCTGTATCTGGAATATCTGGCGCAGCTGCCGCGCGAAGAGGCGCTGGGCGGTCTGCAGGATATCGCCCCGATTCTGGCGTTGCTGAGTGCGCGTCTGAAACAGCGTGAAAGCCGCTATGCGGTGCTGTTCGAACTGCTGGTGAAACTGGCGAACGCGGCGGTAGATAGCGACAAAGTAGCGGAAAAAATCGCCGACGAAGCGCGCGATGATACCCCGCAGGCGCTGGATGCGGTCTGGGAAGAAGAGCAGGTGAAGTTCTTTGCTGACCAGAATTGCGGCGAGTCGGAAATCTCGGCTCACCAGCGTCGTTTTGCCGGAGCTGTCGCCCCGCAATATTTGAATATCTCTAACGGAGGACAGCAATAATGCACTTCCTGAATATGTTCTTCTTTGATATCTATCCGTACATTGCGGGTACCGTGTTCCTGGTAGGCAGTTGGCTGCGTTATGACTACGGGCAGTACACCTGGCGTGCGGGCTCCAGCCAGATGCTGGATCGCAAAGGGATGAACCTGGCGTCGAACCTGTTCCACATCGGGATTCTGGGTGTGATCGCCGGTCACGCCTTCGGGATGCTGACGCCGCACTGGATGTATGAAGCCTGGCTGCCGCTGGAAGTGAAGCAGAAGATGGCGATGTTTGGCGGCGGTGCCGCGGGCGTGATGTGCCTGGTGGGTGGTTTGCTGCTGCTCAAACGCCGTCTGTTCAGCCCGCGTATTCGTGCGACGACAACGGCGGCGGATATTCTGGTGATGGCGGTGCTGGTTATCCAGTGCGCGCTGGGTCTGGCGACGATTCCTTTCTCTGCCCAACATATGGACGGCAGCGAGATGATGAAACTGGTCGGCTGGGCGCAGTCCGTGGTGACGTTCCACGGCGGGGCGTCTGAGCATCTGGACGGCGTAGCCTTTATCTTCCGAATGCATCTGGTGCTGGGTATGACGCTGTTCGTGCTGTTCCCGTTCTCGCGCCTGGTGCATATCTGGAGCGTGCCGGTTGAGTATCTGACGCGTAAGTACCAGATTGTGCGCGCACGTCGCTGATCGATGGATGTGAATAAACAAGACCCTGCTTCGGCAGGGTTTTTTTTCGCCTTTTTGCCGGGTGGCGGCTTCGCCTTACCCGGCCTACGGGTTCGCGGATCGGTTTTGTAGCCCCGGTAAGCGCAGCGCCACCGGGGAAAAATAGGTGTGCGAAAGCCGATAAAAAAAAGGTTTTTTTGGGATTTAATTCAAGAAATGGTGGCGGGGGAAGGATTCGAACCTTCGAAGTCGATGACGGCAGATTTACAGTCTGCTCCCTTTGGCCGCTCGGGAACCCCGCCAGGGGTATGATGCTTGAGCGTTGAGATGGTGGTGGGGGAAGGATTCGAACCTTCGAAGTCGATGACGGCAGATTTACAGTCTGCTCCCTTTGGCCGCTCGGGAACCCCACCACGGGGTAATACTTTTACTGGCCTGCTTCCTGCTGGAAGCGGGGCGCATCATATCAAATGACGCGCCCCTGTAAAGCATTCCTTTGAGGAAAACGAATCGTTTGTCTGCTTTTTGCCCGTAAAGGTGCAAAGCTAATCAATTCATTTCACAAAGGATTAAAGAATAATCGTTCTGTTGCCGTAGACAAACACGCGCTGGGCCAGCACCTGATACAGCGCGCGGCTCAGTACGTTCTTCTCCACGTCACGACCGGCACGCATCATATCTTCTGCGGTATAGGTGTGATCGACGTGAATCACGTCCTGCATGATGATTGGGCCTTCATCCAGGTTATCGTTCACGTAGTGGGCGGTCGCACCGACAATCTTCACGCCGCGCTCGTACGCCTGATGGTACGGACGCGCGCCAATGAAGGCGGGCAGGAACGAGTGGTGAATGTTGATGATCTTATTCGGGAAGCGGGAGACAAACGACGGTGTCAGCACGCGCATGTACTTCGCTAGCACCACGTAGTCAGGATTGTGCGCTTCAATGGCCTGCGCCATCAGATCGTCGTGCTCTTCGCGGGTATGCCCCTCGTGGCTCACCAGTTCGAACGGAATATCAAAACGCTCGACCAGCGTACGCAGGGTATCGTGGTTGCCGATGACCGCGGCAATTTCAACGTCCAGGCCGCCGTAATTGGCTTTCATCAACAGATCGCCCAGACAGTGCGCTTCTTTAGTCACCAGAATCACCACGCGGCGGCGACCGGCAGGAGTCAGCTCGCGAATGGAGTTTTCGGGCAATGCGCCGTCGAGGTCAGCCAGCAGGGTGTTGTCGTTGAAAATGCCTTCCAGCTCGGTGCGCATAAAGAAACGGCCCGTGCGATGATCCACGAACTCGTTGTTCTGCACGATGTTCAGTTCATGCTTGTAGCAAATGTTGGTGATACGGGCGATCAGACCCTTCTGGTCAGGGCAAATGGTACGCAGTATTTTGCGTTGGAGTGATTGCATCGCGAGGAAATCCTGTTGAGTGTTTGCTTGTTATTTGTGGTCAGGCGTTATTGCCCGCAACACTTTTTAAATTTTTTACCTGAACCGCAGGGGCAGGGGTCATTACGACCAAACTGCGGACGAGTACCATCAATATAGTACCACTGTCCGCCCTCCAGTAAGAACCGGGAGCGTTCGATGATGGCACCCGGTTTGTTCTGCTCGGTAAAACGGGCGACAAAACTGACAAAACCTTCATTGGGGGTACTGCCGGGCGCAACCTCGTACTGCGTCAGGCCGAGCCACTGCGTATTGGCAAATCCGGCTTCAATCTCCTGACGAAAGTCAGCGGCATGGCAGGACGGATGCCAGGTTTTAATCAGGTAGTCTGCGTCTTTGATCACAAAAGCAGAATACCGGGATCGCATAAGGTGTGACGGATCTGGTGCAACCTGGTTGCCGGAAAGATATCGCTGGCAACATAGGCTATACTCCAGAGCGCTACCACAGGGACAGAGTTGAGACACCATTCTCTTCCTGAAATAAAAAAGTCATAGCGTATAAACGCCGGGTAGCACTATGTTAACTGAGCGGTAGCGATGACGCTACGTTGGTAATCCAGGGGAAGTTAAACAGGACTAATGAGAAAGGTAAAAATTGGTCTGGCGCTGGGATCAGGTGCAGCCCGGGGCTGGTCACACATTGGCGTGATTAACGCGTTAAAACGACTGGGTGTCGAAGTTGATCTTGTTGCAGGATGTTCTATTGGTTCGCTGGTAGGGGCCGCCTACGCGTGCGGTAAAATGCCGGAGCTCGAAACCTGGGTACGATCCTTTAGCTACTGGGACGTCCTGCGCCTGATGGATCTCTCCTGGCAACGCGGTGGGCTGCTGCGCGGTGAACGCGTGTTTAATCAGTTCCGCCAAATCATGCCCTCCGATGATTTCAATCTTTGCCAGATGCCGTTCGGCGCCGTGGCAACCAATCTCAGTACCGGCAGGGAAATCTGGTTCACCGAAGGTGATATCCACCTTGCCGTGCGCGCGTCCTGTAGTATGCCGGGTCTGATGGCACCGGTTCCCCACAATGGCTACTGGCTGGTGGATGGCGGCGTGGTCAATCCTGTCCCGATTTCGCTAACCCGCGCGATGGGGGCTGATATCGTGATTGCGGTGGATTTGCAGCATGACGCCCATCTGATGCAACAAGATTTAATGCCGGTGAATCTCCATAACGATGAGCCAGAAAGCGAAAAACTCGCCTGGCATGAACGCCTGCGCGAACGGTTAGGGCGTGCGGCGACGCGACGTTCGGTCACCGCGCCGACGGCGATGGAGATCATGACCACCTCTATTCAGGTGCTGGAGAATCGCCTGAAGCGAAATCGAATGGCGGGCGATCCTCCGGATATTCTTATACAGCCATTCTGTCCGCAAATATCAACGCTCGACTTCCATCGCGCTGAAGCGGCTATTGCCGCCGGCGCACTGGCGGTTGAGAAAAAAATGGACGAACTGTTACCTTTGGTGCGCGCGTCAGTGTGAGCACCCTTTTTGACGACTTCAGCAAAATCTGACAGGCGGTAGGTCCAATAGCATGCCACTATTGATTTATCGTCTGCCAGAGGAGAGACCATGACACAGCCATTGGCCGGAAAACAGATTCTGATAGTTGAAGACGAGCCCGTTTTCCGTTCGCTACTGGATTCGTGGTTAAGTTCGCTGGGAGCAACGACCCTGCTCGCCGTTGACGGTGTAGATGCCCTGGAACAGATGACGGCCATCACACCCGATCTGATGATCTGTGATATCGCAATGCCGCGTATGAACGGCCTAAAACTCATCGAGCATTTGCGTAACGAGGGGGACCAGACGCCGATTCTGGTGATCTCCGCGACGGAGAACATGGCCGATATCGCCAAAGCCCTGCGTCTAGGCGTTCAGGACGTCCTGTTAAAGCCGGTAAAAGATCTTAATCGCCTGCGTGAAACGGTGTTTGCCTGCCTTTACCCGAATATGTTTAATTCCCGCGTCGAGGAAGAGGAGCGCCTTTTCCAGGACTGGGATGCGCTGGTCAGTAATCCACACGCCGCCGCCAAGCTTTTACAGGAGCTTCAGCCGCCGGTTCAGCAAAATATATCCCATTGCAGAATTAACTACCGTCAACTGGTTGCCGCAGACCAGCCCGGCCTGGTGCTCGATATTGCGCCATTATCAGATGTTGATTTAGCGTTTTATTGTCTGGATGTGACGCGAGCAGGTGATAACGGCGTATTAGCAGCATTATTATTGCGGGCATTATTTAACGGTTTGTTACAGGAACAGCTTTCTCATCAGGGGCAGCGGCTTCCTGAATTGGGGGCACTGCTTAAACAAGTTAACCAGCTTTTCCGCCAGGCCAATTTACCGGGACAGTTTCCGCTGTTAGTGGGTTATTACCATAGTGAATTAAAAAACCTCATCCTGGTCTCTGCGGGTCTAAACGCCACGCTGAATACCGGGGAGCATCATATTCAGGTCAGTAACGGCGTTCCACTGGGGACGTTAGGTACGACTTATCTTAACCAAATAAGCCACCGCTGCACGTCATGGCAGTGTCAAATTTGGGGAGCCGGTGGGCGTTTGCGCTTAATGTTGTCCACGGAATAGGCAATTGAGTTTTATTCGTCAGATAGCTTTACCTTCGTTTTACCGGCAGTGCTACTATCACTGCCAGTTTGATACGTATTTATCCTAATTGATCGGTAACGCGCCCTTTTCAGACCCGGTTTGCAGAGTGAGGCTGATATACTCGACGCGTTATTCATTGCAAAAAAGTTCAAAACTTGAACAGTTCAGGAGATTTCAATGGCTGCCCTAAATTCGAAAGTCACAAAGGCCGTTATCCCGGTAGCGGGATTAGGAACCAGGATGCTACCGGCTACAAAGGCAATTCCGAAAGAAATGCTGCCTTTGGTTGATAAGCCATTAATCCAGTATGTCGTCAATGAATGTATTGCCGCGGGCATTACTGAAATTGTGCTGGTGACTCATTCGTCCAAAAACTCGATCGAAAACCATTTCGATACCAGTTTTGAACTTGAAGCCATGCTGGAAAAACGCGTTAAACGCCAGCTGCTGGAAGAGGTTCAGTCTATCTGCCCACCGCATGTCACCATCATGCAGGTGCGTCAGGGGCTGGCTAAGGGCCTCGGACACGCAGTGCTGTGCGCACATCCGGTCGTGGGCGACGAGCCTGTGGCGGTTATCCTGCCGGACGTGATTCTGGATGAGTTCGAATCAGACCTCTCTCAGGACAACCTCGCTGACATGATTCGTCGCTTCGACGAAACCGGCAGCAGCCAGATCATGGTTGAGCCTGTTGAAGACGTCACCGCGTACGGCGTGGTCGACTGCAAAGGCGTGGAGCTGAAACCAGGCGAAAGCGTGCCGATGGTTGGCGTGGTTGAGAAGCCGAAAGCTGACGTCGCCCCGTCTAACCTCGCGGTAGTGGGTCGTTATGTGCTGAGCGCAGAGATTTGGCCACTGCTGGCGAAAACCCCTCCAGGTGCGGGTGACGAAATCCAGCTGACCGATGGCATTGATATGCTGATCGAGAAAGAGACCGTTGAAGCCTACCACATGAAAGGCAAGAGCCATGACTGCGGTAATAAGCTCGGTTATATGCAGGCTTTCGTTGAATATGGTATTCGCCATAACTCACTGGGCGAAGAATTTAAAGCCTGGCTGAAAGAGACCATGGGTATTAAAAACTAATCTACCCATTCTGTGCGATGAACCGGTGTGAGTTATGCTCCACCGGTTTTTTTATGCCTGATGAACGGCAAAGTAAGGGATGTAAAGAAGTATACATTCGTGCATGTGGCTATATGACGGGGTGTAAGAAGATGTCTCGGGGCAAATTACAGGCATAAAAAAATCCCGTATAAACGGGATTTTTCTGAAGGCGAGGGGATTAATCCTTGATCAGGAAATCATCCAGCTGTTTGCCTTGCTCGTCCATGGCTTTCTTGATTACCGCTGGGGTGCGGCCCTGGCCAGTCCAGGTTTTAGTTTCGCCGTTCTCGTCTACGTAGCTATATTTAGCCGGGCGAGCAGCGCGTTTTGCTTTAGTACCGGTTTTAGCGGCAGCCATGCTGTTCAGTAATTCGTTTGGATCGATACCATCAGCAATCAGCATTTCACGATATTGCTGCAGTTTACGCGTGCGTTCTTCGATTTCAGCAGCAGCGGCGCTTTCTTCTTCACGACGTTCGTTTACAACAACTTCTAATTTTTCCAGCATTTCTTCCAGAGTTTCGAGGGTGCATTCTCTTGCTTGTGCACGAAGAGTACGGATGTTGTTCAGAATTTTAAGTGCTTCGCTCATTGTAGTAATCTCAAACTTATATTGGGGGTGGTTTGTTGTCCTAATAATAGAGTGATAATTTGAGATGTGCAATAGGTGAGAATGTAAGGAATTCAAAAAATACTTAATATCCAGCGCTATTATTAATGACGCTAACTTAAATTTGATTACCTGTCAGGCCGATTTGATATCCTCGCTAATCACATAAACTGAGTGCCCGCGTGTTTACTTTTGTGACAAATCTCTAACCGCTTATAGTTACCTCGGATAAATATCAACCTTTTGTATTACTCGTCGCCAGAGGCCAGGGCGCACGGATAGTTAATAAATACTGAATTTTAACGGTATTGATTCCACTATAAAAAATCAGGATTTGCTTAAGCTAAAGTCACCAGGATTTATAGCAGGGCAGTGAGTTTACTCTCTGTTTTAACGCGTTATTTTAGCGTGATGTCTGAAATCTGACTTTACCTCTTGCACCGACTCTGTGCGTGGTGTCGCTGAGTCCGGAGCAAAATATGGTACAATCAATCATCGGGAATATTACACATTGATTAGGGTTTAACGACCAATGGCACAACTTTATTTCTACTATTCCGCAATGAATGCAGGGAAGTCCACCGCGCTACTGCAGTCTGCTTATAATTACCAGGAAAGGGGCATGCGCTCCATGGTCTACACCGCCGAGATCGACGATCGCTTTGGTGCCGGAAAGGTCAGCTCACGTATCGGCCTGTCATCGCCTGCGACGCTGTTTAATACCCAGACAGACCCGTACGAAGAGATCCGCGCTGAACACGCTCAAAAGCCGGTACACTGCGTTCTGGTGGACGAAAGCCAGTTCCTCACGCGTGAGCAGGTGCATGCGCTGTCTGAAGTGGTCGATCAGCTGGATATTCCCGTGCTGTGCTATGGCCTGCGTACTGATTTCCGCGGCGAGCTGTTTATTGGCAGTCAGTATTTACTGGCATGGTCCGATAAGCTGGTGGAGCTGAAAACCATCTGTTTCTGCGGACGTAAAGCGAGCATGGTGCTGCGTCTTGATCAGGAGGGGAAACCCTACGCTGAGGGCGAGCAGGTGGTGATTGGCGGCAACGAGCGTTATATCTCCGTGTGCCGTAAACATTATAAAGAAGCGCTGGTGGTCGGGTCGTTGACGGCGTTACAGGAACAGTCCCGGCGCTAATTATCCTCAGATCATCAGACATAAAAAAACCCGCTACAAGAGCGGGTCTTTTATTTGGCTAGCAATTAAGCGTTTTTCTTCACTTTCTTGTCAGCTTTAACAACCGGTGTTTCAGCTTTCACTGCAACAGAGTTGTCTTCGTGGAACTCACGGCCGTAGTAAGTATCCAGCAGAATCTGTTTCAGCTCGGAGATCAGTGGGTAGCGCGGGTTCGCACCAGTACACTGGTCATCGAAGGCATCTTCAGACAGCTTGTCAACGTGTGCCAGGAAGTCAGCTTCCTGAACGCCCGCTTCACGGATTGACTTAGGAATGCCCAGTTCAGCTTTGATGCTGTCCAGCCATGCCAGCAGTTTCTCGATCTTCGCAGCGGTACGGTCACCGGCAGCGCTCAGACCCAGGTGGTCTGCGATTTCAGCGTAGCGACGACGAGCCATTGGGCGGTCGTACTGGCTGAATGCAGTCTGCTTGGTTGGGTTGTCATTCGCGTTATAGCGGATAACGTTGGAGATCAGCAGGGCGTTCGCCAGACCGTGAGGAATGTGGAACTGAGAGCCCAGCTTGTGCGCCATGGAGTGACACACACCGAGGAAGGCGTTAGCAAACGCGATACCTGCGATGGTGGCAGCATTGTGCACACGCTCACGAGCAACCGGGTTTTTAGAGCCTTCGTTGTAAGACGCTGGCAGGTTTTCTTTCAGCAGTTTCAGAGCCTGCAGAGCCTGACCGTCAGAGAACTCAGAAGCCAGTACGGAAACGTAAGCTTCCAGGGCGTGAGTCACTGCATCCAGACCACCGAACGCACAGAGTGATTTCGGCATATCCATCACCAGGTTGGCATCAACGATAGCCATATCTGGAGTCAGCGCGTAGTCAGCCAGTGGGTATTTCTGGCCAGTCGCGTCGTCGGTCACAACCGCAAACGGAGTCACTTCCGAACCGGTACCGGAAGTGGTGGTGACGGCGATCATTTTCGCTTTCACGCCCATTTTCGGGAACTTGTAGATACGTTTACGGATGTCCATAAAGCGCAGCGCCAGTTCTTCGAAGTGAGTTTCTGGATGTTCGTACATGACCCACATGATTTTCGCGGCATCCATTGGGGAACCGCCGCCCAGCGCGATGATCACGTCTGGTTTGAAGGAGTTCGCCAGCTCAGCACCTTTACGAACAACGCTCAGGGTTGGGTCAGCTTCAACTTCGAAGAACACTTCAGTTTCAACGCCAGCTGCTTTCAGAACAGAGGTGATCTGGTCTGCATAGCCGTTGTTGAACAGGAAACGGTCGGTCACGATGAGCGCACGTTTGTGGCCATCAGTAATCACTTCATCCAGCGCGATTGGCAGAGAGCCACGGCGGAAGTAGATAGATTTCGGAAGTTTATGCCACAACATGTTTTCAGCTCGCTTAGCAACGGTTTTCTTGTTGATCAGGTGCTTAGGACCAACGTTTTCAGAGATGGAGTTACCACCCCATGAACCACAACCCAGAGTCAGGGAAGGCGCGAGTTTGAAGTTGTACAGGTCACCGATACCACCCTGAGAAGCCGGGGTGTTGATCAGAATACGTGCGGTCTTCATTTTGTCGCCGAAGAATTTCACGCGTTCTGGCTGGTTGTCCTGATCGGTGTACAGGCAAGAGGTATGACCGATACCGCCCATTTCCACCAGTTTTTCTGCTTTGCTGACGGCGTCATCAAAGTCTTTCGCACGGTACATCGCCAGAGTAGGGGACAGTTTTTCGTGTGCGAATGGCTCGCTTTCGTCAACGACTTTCACTTCACCAATCAGGATCTTAGTGGTAGCCGGAACAGTGAAGCCTGCCAGTTCAGCAATTTTGTATGCTGGCTGACCAACGATGGCTGCGTTCAGTGCGCCATTTTTCAGGATGATGTCCTGAACGGCTTTCAGCTCTTTTCCCTGCAGCATGTAGCCGCCGTGGCTGGCGAAACGTTCGCGAACTGCGTCATACGCTGAGTCAACCACAACAACAGACTGCTCAGAAGCACAGATTACGCCGTTATCGAAGGTTTTAGACATCAGAACAGAAGCAACAGCACGCTTGATATCCGCGGTTTCGTCGATAACAACAGGGGTGTTACCTGCGCCAACGCCGATTGCTGGTTTACCAGAGCTGTATGCAGCTTTAACCATGCCTGGGCCACCGGTTGCCAGAATCATGTTGATATCCGGGTGGTGCATCAGTGCGTTAGACAGTTCAACAGACGGTTGGTCAATCCAGCCGATCAGATCTTTTGGTGCACCCGCGGCGATGGCTGCCTGCAGTACGATATCAGCGGCTTTGTTCGTCGCATCTTTAGCGCGTGGGTGTGGGGAGAAGATGATTGCGTTACGCGTCTTCAGGCTAATCAGAGATTTGAAGATAGCGGTTGAAGTTGGGTTCGTGGTTGGAACGATACCGCAAATGATGCCGATAGGTTCTGCGATGGTGATGGTACCGAAGGTGTGGTCTTCGTCCAGCACGCCACAGGTTTTCTCATCTTTATAGGCGTTGTAGATATACTCAGAAGCAAAGTGGTTTTTGATCACTTTATCTTCAACGATACCCATACCGGATTCGGCAACCGCCATTTTAGCGAGAGGGATTCGAGCATCTGCAGCAGCCAGAGCGGCGGCGCGGAAGATTTTATCAACCTGTTCTTGGGTGAAATTGGCATATTCACGCTGGGCTTTTTTCACGCGCTCGACGAGTGCGTTCAGTTCAGCGATATTAGTAACAGCCATAATGCTCTCCTGATAATGTTTAAACTCTTTTAGTAAACCAGCGCTCGATACGACAACATTATAGACGAGGTGCCAGTACTTGCTTAACACACAGTAAAACAAAGGTTTAGTGTTGTTTACTGTTAACGCTTTGCACTAACTTACTAAAAGAGCCTGACTTTAGCATCATCCCTTTTTGATTCTTTCACTCCCTCTTGGTGTCACCCAGATTACTCACTTCTGAGTACGAAAAACATGATCTACATCAATTTACACCGAAGCTGATACCTTTCAGCACGGGTATTTCGCACGTTTATGGCAAGTGTTAAATAATTACAAAAGTAATGGAACCGAAAGTCGCATTGATTATACATATACTTAACACATGAAAATCATAGCGTTTTGGCGCAGATTTCTGGTGAACTATGCTGATAAAAAGCGTATCTTCAGCGCGGTTTTTATCCATTTATTCTGTCGTCTGGGCCATGCTGATTTGCGGAGCTAACTGTGACCCCATTGCTCTTTGATTTTTCTACTTATTTTAAGTTTTTTATCGGTTTGTTCGCGCTGGTTAACCCGGTCGGGATCATTCCGGTCTTCATTAGTATGACCAGTTACCAGACGGCGGTTGCCAGAAACAAGACCAACCTGACGGCAAATATGTCAGTGGCCATCATTCTGCTGACCTCTCTTTTCCTCGGTGATTCGATTCTGCAGATCTTTGGCATCTCCATCGACTCCTTCCGTATCGCGGGCGGTATCCTGGTGGTGACTATTGCGATGTCGATGATCAGCGGGAAGCTCGGCGAGGATAAACAGAACAAGCAGGAGAAATCGGAAACCGCGGTGCGAGAGAGCATCGGCGTGGTTCCGCTGGCGTTGCCGTTGATGGCGGGGCCGGGGGCTATCAGTTCGACCATCGTCTGGGGCACGCGCTACCACAACTGGGTCCATCTGGTCGGTTTCTCGGTGGCGATCGCGCTGTTTGCCCTCTGCTGTTGGGGCGTGTTCCGCATTGCGCCGTGGCTGGTACGTTTGCTGGGTCAGACCGGGATTAACGTCATCACCCGTATTATGGGTCTGCTGCTGATGGCGCTCGGCATCGAATTTATTGTGACCGGGCTGAAAAGTATTTTCCCAGGGTTACTAAATTAATCATTTCATTTGAAAGAGCGGAGCCAGTGGCTCCGTTTTTTTTGCGTGAATATCAGCAAATCATATAAATAAAGTTGAAAACTTCACAAGACATAATAAATTCTGCTAATAAAACAGTTTTCTTACATTTCAGTAACTTAGTTTTTCACTGTCTGTTGACCTGCACACAAACCGCGCAAACACTCTGTTATTTTACTCACACGATACTCTGGGGCTTGCTGTGGGATAACTGAAATGATATTAGTAATTTCAACATTCCCTTAGACGAATGTGCTAAATAATAATCAATTGTTAAATTTTTGTGTAAAACTCAGTCGATGCAGGCATTGCTCACCAACTGACGAGAGAAAACTCTCTATCACATTGAATACTAGGTAGTTTCTCTACCTTTGATGTGTGGCAGGACGCCCCCCAGAAAAACGGGACTCCCCGTAAAAGAGAATTGCTTAACAAATTTGCAAAATGTATTGGCGCGAAATTAAGCCATTTGGTACTTTCCGGCCTTATATTTTGCCAACGAACTCTTCCAGATGAGAATGATTTTCAAAAAATAACGCTCATCTTAAAAAAACACCTCACGTCTCAGAACAGGGGAGGCGTGTTAAGAATCGACGCAAGGTGGCCAGACGAGCCACCAGTAATAAGTACAGTCGGTGATAGCAAGAAGTAAACGACCTGACAGCAGCTCAACTCCTGCGTTGTTCAGGACCCCTTAGGGGAAATAAACAGGCTGGCATTAAAACCAGTAATTATAATGAGTGGAGTATCAACACAATGTCCATCATCACAAAAAAAAGTCTGATCGCCGCAGGAATTTTCACTGCGCTGATCGCAGGTAATATGGCAATGGCTGCTGATGTACCTGCAGGTGTCACACTGTCAGAAAAGCAAACCATGATCCGCAACAACGGCGCTGAGCCGCAGTCTCTGGATCCGAACAAAATCGAAGGCGTTCCGGAAGCCAACATCAGCCGCGACCTGTTCGAAGGCCTGCTGATTACCTCCACAAAAGACGGTCACCCAATTCCTGGCGTGGCTGAATCCTGGGATAACAAAGACTTTAAAGTCTGGACATTCCACCTGCGTAAAGACGCAAAATGGTCCAACGGTGAACCTGTCACCGCACAAGATTTCGTATATAGCTGGCAGCGTCTGGTCGATCCAAACACCGCATCCCCGTACGCCAGCTATCCGCAGTACGGTCACATCCTGAACGTTGATGAAATCATCGACGGCAAAAAGAAACCTTCTGAGCTGGGCGTGAAAGCCGTTGACGACCACACCCTGGAAGTGACGCTGAGCGAACCTGTTCCGTATTTTTACAAACTGCTGGTAAACCCGGCCATGTCCCCGGTGAACAAAGCCGCTATCGAAAAATTCGGTGAGAAGTGGACTCAGCCTGCGAACATCGTGACTAACGGTGCCTATAAGCTGAAAGACTGGGTGGTTAACGAACGTATCGTGATGGAGCGTAATACCAACTACTGGGATAACGCCAAAACCGTCGTCGATCAGATTACCTACCTGCCGATCTCGTCTGAAGTGACCGACGTGAACCGCTACCGCAGCGGTGAGATCGACATGACCTATAACAACCTGCCGATCGAGCTGTTCCAGAAACTGAAAAAAGAGATCCCGACCGAAGTTCACGTCGACCCGTACCTGTGTACTTACTACTACGAAATCAACAACCAGAAAGCGCCATTCAATGACGCTCGCGTCCGTACCGCGCTGAAACTGGGTCTGGATCGCGACATCATCGTCAACAAAGTGAAAGCGCAGGGCGATCTGCCGGCGTTTGGCTACACCCCGCCATACACTGACGGTGCAAAACTGACCAAACCAGAGTGGTTCTCCTGGACTCAGGAAAAACGTAACGAAGAGGCGAAAAAACTGCTGGCTGAAGCTGGCTACACCGCGGATAAACCACTGACGTTTAACCTGCTGTACAACACCTCCGATCTGCACAAAAAACTGGCTATCGCCGCCTCCTCCATCTGGAAGAAAAACCTGGGTGTGGACGTGAAGCTGGTGAACCAGGAGTGGAAAACCTTCCTGGATACCCGTCATCAGGGCAACTATGACGTGGCACGTGCGGGCTGGTGTGCGGACTACAACGAACCGACTTCCTTCCTGAACACCATGCTGTCTGACAGCTCCATGAACACCGCGCACTATAAGAGCCCGGCCTTTGACGCGATCATGAAAGATACGCTGAAAGTGACCGACGAAGCGCAGCGCACCGCCCTGTACGACAAAGCGGAACAGCAGCTGGGTCAGGACTCTGCGATTGTACCGGTTTACTACTATGTGAACGCGCGTCTGGTGAAACCATGGGTTGGCGGTTATACCGGCAAAGACCCGATGGATAACATCTACACCAAAGATCTGTACATCATTAAGCATTAATGGCAAACCGTGGGGCAAAGCAATTTGCCCCACCGTGTCTTAATTCATCGCACAATATACACGGCATCGTTTGGGATTGACTGAACGAGCAAGTGTAAAAAGGCACACGCCAGAAGGTACGGGCAATGTTGAAATTTATCCTACGTCGCTGTCTTGAAGCGATACCGACGCTCTTTATTCTTATTACCATTTCATTCTTCATGATGCGACTCGCGCCGGGTAGTCCGTTTACCAGCGAGCGCGCACTGCCGCCAGAAGTCATGGCGAACATCGAAGCCAAATACCATTTAAACGATCCTATCTCCACGCAGTACTTCAATTATCTGAAGCAGCTGGCGCAGGGGGATTTTGGTCCATCGTTTAAATATAAAGACTATTCCGTCAACGACCTGGTGGCCTCAAGCTTCCCTGTTTCGGCGAAATTGGGCGCGGCGGCATTTATTCTTGCCGTTGTTCTCGGAGTCACCGCAGGCGTCATCGCCGCGCTGAAACAAAATACCCGATGGGACTACACGGTGATGGGGATCGCCATGACGGGGGTGGTTATCCCGAGCTTTGTCGTGGCGCCATTGCTGGTGATGATATTTGCCATCACGCTGAAGTGGCTGCCCGGAGGCGGCTGGAACGGCGGGGCGCTGAAATTCATGATTCTGCCGATGGTCGCGCTCTCCCTGGCCTATATCGCCAGCATCGCGCGTATCACCCGTGGCTCGATGATTGAAGTGCTTCACTCCAACTTCATCCGCACCGCGCGGGCGAAAGGTCTGCCGATGCATCGCATCGTGCTCCGTCATGCGTTAAAACCTGCGCTGCTGCCAGTGCTCTCCTATATGGGCCCGGCGTTCGTTGGGATCATCACGGGTTCCATGGTTATCGAAACCATTTACGGCCTGCCGGGTATCGGCCAGCTGTTCGTGAATGGTGCGCTGAACCGTGACTACTCGCTGGTGCTCAGCCTGACGATCCTGGTCGGTGCACTGACGATCCTCTTTAACGCCGTTGTCGATGTGCTGTATGCCGTTATCGACCCGAAAATTCGCTACTAGCGCCGGAGCACGCCATGATGTTGAGTAAGAAAAACAGCGAGGCGCTGGAAAACTTCAGTGAGAAACTCGAAGTCGAAGGGCGCAGCCTGTGGCAAGACGCCCGCCGTCGCTTTATGCATAACCGCGCGGCGGTCGCCAGCCTGGTGGTGT
This sequence comes from Lelliottia wanjuensis, assembly GCF_030238365.1. Taxonomy (GTDB): domain Bacteria; phylum Pseudomonadota; class Gammaproteobacteria; order Enterobacterales; family Enterobacteriaceae; genus Enterobacter; species Enterobacter wanjuensis. The sequence continues at coordinate 32,566 of NZ_JASSOT010000001.1, forward strand.
TGATCTTCATCGCCTTGTTCGTAACCCTGGCGCCGATGCTGTCTCAGTTTACCTATTTCGATACGGACTGGGGCATGATGTCCAGTGCGCCTGATATGGTGTCCGGCCACTACTTCGGCACCGACTCCTCGGGCCGCGACCTGCTGGTGCGTGTGGCTATCGGTGGCCGTATCTCCCTGATGGTCGGTATCGCTGCCGCGCTGGTGGCGGTGATCGTCGGCACGCTTTATGGCTCCCTTTCCGGCTATCTCGGCGGCAAAGTGGATTCCGTGATGATGCGTCTGCTGGAAATCCTGAACTCCTTCCCGTTCATGTTCTTCGTGATCCTGCTGGTGACCTTCTTTGGGCAAAACATCCTGCTGATCTTCGTGGCTATCGGGATGGTTTCCTGGCTGGATATGGCGCGTATCGTGCGCGGCCAGACCCTGAGCCTGAAGCGCAAAGAATTTATCGAAGCGGCACAGGTAGGCGGCGTTTCCGTCAGCGGGATTGTGGTGCGCCACATCGTTCCGAACGTGCTGGGTGTGGTGGTGGTGTACGCCTCACTGCTGGTGCCAAGCATGATCCTGTTTGAATCCTTCCTGAGCTTCCTCGGTCTGGGTACCCAGGAGCCGCTGAGCAGCTGGGGCGCATTGTTAAGCGACGGCGCAAACTCCATGGAAGTCTCTCCATGGCTGCTGCTGTTCCCGGCTGGTTTCCTGGTGGTAACCCTGTTCTGTTTCAACTTTATCGGCGATGGCCTGCGTGATGCCCTCGACCCGAAAGACCGCTAAGGAGTGCCGCGATGACTATTATTGAAACGGCAACTGCGCCACAGGCGCAACAGCAGCAAAACGTGCTGCTGGATGTCAAAGACTTGCGCGTCACCTTCAAAACGCCTGACGGTGACGTCACGGCGGTGAACGACCTGAACTTCGATCTGCGCGCGGGCGAAACCCTCGGTATCGTGGGCGAATCCGGTTCCGGTAAATCGCAAACCGCGTTTGCGCTGATGGGCCTGCTGGCGCCAAACGGGCGCATCGGCGGTACCGCAGCCTTCAACGGGAAAAACATCCTTAACCTGCCTGAGCACGAGCTGAACAAGCTGCGCGCCGAGCAGATTTCGATGATTTTCCAGGACCCGATGACCTCGCTGAACCCGTACATGCGTGTGGGCGAGCAGCTGATGGAAGTCCTGATGCTGCACAAGGGCATGAACAAAGCCGAAGCCTTTGAAGAGTCAGTCAGAATGCTGGACGCGGTGAAAATGCCTGAAGCGCGTAAGCGCATGCGCATGTTCCCGCACGAGTTCTCCGGCGGGATGCGTCAGCGCGTGATGATCGCCATGGCGCTGCTGTGCCGGCCAAAACTGCTGATCGCCGATGAGCCAACCACCGCGCTGGACGTGACCGTTCAGGCACAGATCATGACCCTGCTGAACGAGCTGAAGCGTGAGTTCAACACCGCCATCATCATGATTACCCACGACCTCGGCGTCGTCGCCGGGATCTGCGATAAAGTGCTGGTGATGTATGCCGGGCGTACCATGGAGTACGGCAGGGCGCGCGATGTGTTCTACCATCCGGCGCACCCGTACTCTATTGGTCTGCTGAATGCGGTTCCGCGTCTGGATGCCGAAGGCGAATCGCTGCTGACCATTCCGGGTAACCCGCCGAATCTGCTGCGTCTGCCGAAAGGCTGCCCGTTCCAGCCTCGCTGCCAGTACGCCATGGAGATCTGCAACAGCGCTCCGCCGCTGGAAGAGTTTGCACCAGGCCGCCTGCGCGCCTGCTTTAAGCCGCATGAGGAGCTGGTATGAACGCCATCGACGAAAAAAGAAATGTCCTGCTCGAGATCGCTGACTTAAAAGTGCATTTCGATATTAAAGACGGCAAACAGTGGTTCTGGCAGCCGTCGAAAACCCTGAAAGCGGTTGATGGCGTCACGCTGCGTCTGTACGAAGGGGAAACCCTCGGCGTGGTGGGCGAGTCTGGCTGCGGTAAGTCGACCTTTGCGCGCGCCATTATCGGCCTCGTCAAAGCGACGGACGGGAAGGTGGCCTGGCTGGGCAAAGATCTGCTGGGGATGAAACAGGACGAGTGGCGCGCCGTGCGCAGCGACATCCAGATGATTTTCCAGGATCCGCTCGCGTCCCTGAACCCGCGTATGAACATCGGGGATATCATTGCCGAGCCGCTGCGCACCTATCATCCAAAAATGCCGCGTCAGGAAGTGCGTGACCGCGTCAAAGCGATGATGATGAAAGTGGGCCTGCTGCCGAACCTCATCAACCGTTATCCGCACGAGTTCTCTGGCGGTCAGTGTCAGCGTATCGGGATTGCCCGCGCGTTGATTCTGGAACCGAAGCTGATTATTTGTGACGAACCGGTCTCTGCGCTGGACGTGTCGATCCAGGCGCAGGTGGTGAACCTGCTGCAAAAACTGCAGCGTGAGATGGGCTTGTCGCTGATCTTCATCGCCCACGACCTGGCGGTGGTGAAACACATCTCCGACCGCGTGCTGGTGATGTATCTTGGTCATGCCGTGGAGCTGGGCACCTACGATGAGGTGTACCACAACCCGCTGCACCCGTACACGAAAGCCCTGATGTCTGCGGTGCCGGTCCCTGACCCGGATCTGGAAAAAAATAAAGTCATCCAGCTTCTGGAAGGGGAACTGCCGTCGCCGATCAATCCGCCGTCAGGCTGCGTGTTCCGCACGCGTTGCCCAATGGCGGGGCCGGAATGTGCGCAAACCCGGCCCGTTCTGGAAGGAAGTTTCCGCCATGCGGTTTCCTGCCTGAAAGTAGACCCGTTATAATCGCAAGGGCTGACATGATGTCAGCCCTTCTTCTTTTGCGAGGTCAACGTGTCGATTTCTGTTTCTTCCGTACGCCGTAAGACTTATCGCCTGCTATTCGATCCCAACACCCGCTCCGGGCGTCGCTTCGAAGGATTGTGCGGCCTGTTTGCGCTTCTCAGCGTACTTATTATCTTTGTGGAATCCGGTCTGGGGACGCAATATCACCTGACGTTTGACGAATGGCACCTGTTCGTCTGGCTGGAACTCTTTGTCACCGTCGTCTTTACACTGGAATATTTCCTGCGCCTGTTCAGCTGGGCGAATCCGGCGAAATATGTTTTTAGCTTCTGGGGGCTGATTGATTTAGCGACCATTCTGCCGCTGTACGTGATGTGGCTGTGGCCGGAGATCAGTATCAATTACGTGTTTGCGTGGCGAGCGATGCGTGCCATCCGTGTGCTTCGCGTCCTGAAACTCCTGCGTTTTATGCCGTCGTTGCGCGTCTTCTGGAAAGCCATTTACAGCGCCCGCCATCAGCTGATTTTGTTTTATTCCTTTATCGCCATCGTAATGGTGGTCTTTGGTTCGCTGATGTACTTAATCGAAGGGCCGACCTACGGCTTCACCACGCTGAATGCGTCGGTCTACTGGGCGATTGTGACGGTGACCACCGTGGGCTATGGGGATATTACGCCGCACACGCCGCTCGGCAGGATTGTGGCGTCGGTGCTGATCTTGATTGGCTACTCGGTGATTGCGATCCCGACTGGGTTAATCACCACCCATATGAGCGCGGCGTTTCAGAATCGTCAGCAGCAGCGGAAATGCCCGAGCTGCCAGCAGGCGAGCCATGAGCACAGTGCACGGTTTTGTAATCGTTGCGGGAGTGAACTTCCGGACTAAATAAAAAAGGCTGCGATTGCCTAATGCCAGTCAGTTAAGCAAATAATGAATTTAAATTCATTATTTTGCTCGCCCCAGGACCTTTATGGCATCAGTGGAATTGTTCCGTTCACTTTCGTTCCTCTGCTTCCGGTCCATCTCTCTGCTGTGAACGTGCCAGGGTGGCTCAATCGCCACCACCCTGGCAACCCCGGCTCCCGGCAAAGAAAATCGCCGCTTCGCGGTGCCTTCGTCTTATTCCTTCCGGCTGACGGGGACGGGCGCAGGTAACATCCCTGTAAGTCGCGCCCTCGACGCACATCCCTGTGCGTCGCCCCTACCTCCAGTCAACGCCTCAGCGATTTTCAGCCGGACTCACGTTCCCTCAACCTTCACAGCCGTCTGGATGTGGCACCGGTGTGGGTCCCCGCAGAAATTGGCGAACCGGAGGCCGGATGACAAGGGCTGGACGCCAGGGATGGCGGCCAGAGGCGAAACGAGACAGGACAAAATTGCCGGGAGCAATTTTGAACAGCGCTTGCGCTGGCCCCGTAGGGGCGAGTCCCATGGATGGGACGAGTAATCACGAGTCGAGCCGACCGCAGGCAGATGGCCGGGAGGTGAGCGCAGTGCGAAGCACCGATTTCATGGCGGGGCGCGGGGATTGACAAGGGGGCCGCGTAGCCCCCTTGTCACGTTCACAGGTGATACAGGTTTTATATTCTGCTGAACATAAGGTGAACGGAACAACCTCAGATGCTTAACTGACCAGCATTCGGCGATTGCAGCCTTTTTGTTATTCGCGCCAGAGAATGTGGCACAGCTTGTGGTCTTTTTCCCGGCACAGCAGCACGCGGGCGAAAATATCGTTAATCTCGCCGCCGTCGGTATCGGCCAGACCAATCACCACTTCAGCGAAGAAGTCCGGGTTGAGGTCGAAATCGACATGCTCGGCCCAGTCCTCGGACGGGTCAAACAGCTCGGCGCCGCCGCGCTCTTCAAACTGCAGATTGAAGAGGATCACGTCTGCGGGATCGAGATTGTCCATCGCCAGTTCGAGAAAAATATCGTAGGCCTGCTCAAGGGTTTCGTCTTCAGTCAGGCGATTGTTCAGATCCATTTCCATGATGATTACCTGTTAAAACATCGTTGGGCACGTTTTACAGCAACGGACTAAAGAAGTAAAACAGTCGTTCGGTGATCCTTTGCCACAGCGGGCGTTTCATCCACAAGTGCGCATCCAGCAGGCGCGAGCGGGAGATATAATCGTCCTGCACCGCCGCCAGATCGCCACCAAAACCGGCGTCATCAATCACCAGCGTAATTTCAAAGTTCAGCCACAGGCTGCGCATATCCAGATTCACGGTGCCGACCAGGCTCAGTTCGCCGTCGACCAGCACGCTCTTGGTATGCAGCAGACCGCCCTCAAACTGATAAATTTTGACGCCCGCCGCCAGCAGTTCACTGAAGAAGGCGCGACTCGCCCAGCCCACCAGCACCGAATCGTTTTTACGCGGCATGATAATGCTGACGTCCACGCCGCGCTGGGCGGCGGTGCAGATCGCGTGCAGCAGATCGTCGCTCGGGACAAAGTAGGGCGTGGTCATGATCAAATATTCACGCGCGGAATAGGCCGCCGTCAGCAGCGCCTGGTGAATCAGATCCTCCGGGAAGCCGGGACCGGAGGCGATGGTGTGAATGGTATGACCGCTCTCCTGTTCAAACGGCATGATATTGGCGTCCGGCGGTGGCGGCAGAATGCGTTTCCCGGTTTCGATTTCCCAGTCGCAGGAGTAGACAATGCCCATCGCCGTGGCGACCGGGCCTTCCATACGCGCCATTAAATCGACCCACTGACCGACGCCGGAATCCTGTTTGAAGAAGCGCGGATCGACCATGTTCATGCTGCCGGTATAGGCGATGTAGTTGTCGATCATGATCATCTTGCGGTGCTGGCGTAAATCCATACGGCGCAGGAACACACGCAGCAGATTGACCTTCAGGGCTTCGACGACTTCAATGCCCGCATTGCGCATCATGGTCGCCCAGGGGCTGCGGAAGAAGGCCACGCTCCCGGCAGAGTCGAGCATCAGTCGGCAGTGAATGCCCCGGCGCGACGCCGCCATCAGGGATTCAGCCACCTGATCGGCCATGCCGCCGGGTTGCCAGATATAGAAAACCATCTCGATATTGTGACGGGCGAGCTGGATGTCGCGGATCAGTGCCTGCATGACGTCATCGGAGGTGGTCAGGAGCTGCAACTGATTGCCTTTGACGCCGCCAATCCCCTGACGACGCTCGCAAAGCTTGAACAGCGATGTCGCGACGCTGCTGTTCTCCTGGGCAAAAATATGTTTGCAGGATTTCAGGTCGTTCAGCCATTTCGCCGTCGACGGCCACATAGCGCGCGCACGTTCGGCGCGGCGTTTCCCCAGATGCAATTCGCCAAACGAGAGATAGGCGATAATCCCCACCAGCGGCAGGATGTAGATGATCAAAAGCCAGGCCATGGCAGAGGGGACGGCCCGGCGCTTCATCAGGATGCGAAGCGTCACACCTGCGATCAGCAGCCAGTATCCCAGAATGACCAGCCAACTCACCACGGTGTAGAAGGTTGTCATAGTATAAAAATCCTTTTGAAAGCGTATTGTTATGAGTGTACGCATCAGAATTGATCTGGCAAATAAAAAGGACAGCTAAAAGCGCTGGTTTACCGCAGTCAGGGGTTTATAATGGCGCCTCTGTTAAGGAAAGAGTTGTAGACATGAAGCGCAGCAGAACAGAAGTAGGGCGCTGGCGTATGTTGCGACAGATGAGTCGTCGTAAAGCCCGCTGGCTTGAGGCGCAATCCCGCCGCAATATGCGTATCCACGCCATCAGAAAATGTGGACTCAGTCACCACCGTAACGCGCTGGTCTTTGCCGTTCGCGATCTCTGAGCACCCTGCAGGCACCGATACCGGTGCCTGATGTTTTCCTCATAACTATCAGATTTCGCAGTATCCTTCGCCCCCGGTTCTTCAGATATAATCCGCACAAACAATATGTTGAATAAATACTATGAATCCATTCCTGTGGGTATTGGTTGTGCTTTTTGCGCTGGATGCGCTCAGGGAAAGTTTAGGGCTGTCGTCATTTTCGGCGCTGGTGGAATATGCCTCTGCGTGGATGATGCAGTGAAAACGGCAAAAGGAAATAAAAGGGATGAACGGAAAAGTTATTGCGGCCCTGGTGGGTATCGCGTTACTCAGCGGATGTGTCAGTAGCAAAACAGCCCCTGAAAGGCATGCTTATTACTTTGTGTCGCACAGTTCTAATTTTGTCGGCGGCAATTTTACCAGCAACACACAGCAAAACTATCGCCTGAATGTGCCGCAGTTCCGCGAACTCTACGAGCAGGGCAAAACCGATCGTAAAGCGGGACGTACCTCCGGTGAAGCCAGTCAGTATGCGCAGAGTATCCGCGACCAGCTGAAAAAAAGCGTCAAAACCGATCACAGCTTTAACGGTAACGCGAACGATAAATGGTCATCCGATATGGAGATGAAAGACGCGATATTGTTCGGCAATGAACTCGCCGCGTCTTATCTTGACGGATATAACGGCGTACAATAGCCAACATGTAAACCCTGAGAATGCCGCTTTACTGCGGCATTCTTATTTTTTAAAAAGGAGCGGGTGGTGTTTGCGGAGTTTGGTGTACTTAATTTCTGGACCTATGTTGTGGGCGCTTTCTTTATTGTGCTGGTCCCCGGTCCTAATACGTTATTCGTCTTAAAAACCGGCATCGGTCACGGGGTAAAAAAGGGCTATCTCGCTGCTTCGGGCGTGTTTATCGGTGATGCGGTATTGATGTTCCTCGCGTGGGCCGGTGTCGCTGCGCTGATCCAGACTACGCCGGTGCTGTTCAACATCGTGCGTTACCTCGGCGCGCTGTACCTGCTGTGGCTGGGCGGAAAAATGCTCTGGTCAGTGATGACGCATAAAGCGGGTGCGCAAGCGGGTGGTACTGAACCTGCCAGCATGATCATGAAGCGCTCGCTGGTGCTGAGCCTGACCAATCCCAAAGCGATTCTGTTCTACGTCTCTTTCTTCGTGCAGTTCATCGACGTCAGCGCCAAAAATACCGGCACCTCATTCCTGATCCTCGCGACCACCCTTGAGTTGATTAGCTTCATGTACATGAGCTTCCTGATCTTCTCCGGCGCGTTTGTCACCCGCTACCTGAAAACCAAAAAGAAACTGGCGAAGCTGGGGAATGGTTTGATTGGGCTGTTGTTTGTGGGGTTTGCGGCAAGACTGGCTTCTTTGCATTGAAAACAATTCGCCCACCAAACGCGAGAGCATTCGCTTTTGGTGGGAGAGAGGGAGTGAAAAATGAAAAGGATCTTAACGCTGGCCGTTCTGGTAGGCCTGATCAGCGGCTGCGCACCCTTACATCCGTCCGGATGCCATAAAACCACGGCAACGGGGAATTGCAGTTCCGGCCGCTGGGATGACAAGGATGAATGGGGCGCCCAGGCGCGCGCGATCAGAGATGCTATCAATGCCGAGCTTGCCGATCCGCAAAGCTGGAAAGGAAAGACATGCAGATTGCACATCCAGTTTGCGCAGGACGGCACGGCATCAAATATCACGACAAGCGAGGGTAATAAAGCCTATTGCGAAGCGTTAAAATCCGCAGCCCAGAAAGCCAAATTCCCGGCCTTTACCAATCCCGAGGTGTATCGGGATTTTCAGAGGGCTGGGTTTGGGATGAGGGGGTAATCGAACGTGTTCAAGCATTTAAAAAGGCTCCTGCGGGAGCCATTTTTATGTCTGGCGAAACTGGAAAGCCGCGCCAGACAAGGCTTCACGTTTTACTACAAGCAGTCAAAAGCCATAAAAAGCACCTAGGGTGTGGACGTTATGTGGACACTCTGTCCACCGCTTTCACCCTTCAACGGGTTGAGTAAAATCGCATCCTGCAGGTACTGCGGAGCGAAGTGCGCATAGACCATTGTCTGTGCAATTTTCGTATGACCCAGAATCCGCTGCAGTGTGATGATGTTGCCCCCGTTAATCATAAAATGCGTAGCAAAAGAGTGTCGTAGCGCGTGCGTCGCTTGCCCAGCTGGTAAATCAGGTTTTACCGCTTTGAGGATGCTCCTGAATTCCGCATAGCTGGCATCAGGGAACAGAAAGCCTCGGCTAACCGCATGGGCTTCTACGTGGCGCATCCCGCAATTCAAATCTATTGGCCTGCAGACAATGGGCGCATACCGCGAGCTGCGCAAACTGCCTCATGGGGTGAGCATTGCTGATGAATTCGATGAGCGGGTCGAGGCGACAAGAGCTGCAGCTGATGAAGGTGAATTTGACCTGTATATCGCAGCGCAGGGTGGGGCGAATGTTCCACGTGATAGCCAAACCGTCCGTGTGGCTCGTAACGTGACTGACGAGGTCAACGCCTATGAAGAGGATATAGAAAGAGTTGTGGGCATCTACGCCCCGCACTTGGGCTCTGAGCTGGTACGTGTTACCCGTACAGCCGACTGGTGCATCGTTCCAAAGCTCTTGGCCGTTGAGCCTTTGACTTTAAAAAAGCGGCATTGCTGCGCCTCGGAGTCCTGTCAATAACTGTGGAAAGCTCACCGGCTGTGGCGATCCAGTCATGACACCCACACCGTCTGAGCAAGCCGCCGCGGTGTTAAATCTGATTGATAAAGGGGTCATCGGCTGGGATGAGCCCGAAGTGATGAGGGTGCTCAAGGCCGCGTCGAAAGAGGGGGCGCCCCGAAAAAATCTTCAGCAAAGAAACGCTTCACCGCTCAAGCTTGCTGAGCAATCGCCATCTGGGTGGATGAGTAAAGCAGAACGCGACCGCATACCGAAAATTCGTTTCGATTTAGCTCAGGAAGGGATAACCCCGAAAGGTGGGAGCTCGACGCGCTGGCGCGTGGAGCGACGGTGATATACGGCAATAAAAAATGTAATTATGCGGCTGCTGATGAGTGGCCGAGATTTTCATCATAAGGAGTCGGCATTAAAATGTATTTACCGCCAGCGTTAGATCTAAGAATCCTCCATCGCATCGACCATAACAAAAAACGCCAGCGCTGAAACTTGCTTTCAGTTTTGGCGGTTTGAACAACGAGCTTCGCGAGGCGTTAGTTGTTATCTCAGGCGGTCATTCGCTCATTCCAGCTATCTTTGAACTGAACGTTACCGTCAACGTACTTCCACGTTATTGTTTCATAACGCATCTCGATGTTTTCCATATGTGTACTCGTCGTCCCCGCAGGCATAAGGGAAGGGGTGATACTGGTGATTTTCACGTTTTCGAGCAGGATATTGAAATATTCAGTTTCGATTCCCGCATCCGTGATTCGATACATTTTTATTGTGGCCGATTTTAACGTTCTACCCTGACATAACGCGCGAAAAAGCAGTGGTGTCGTCTGGTCGAACTCTTTCTGAAAAACTATCGGCGCGTGGACACGTGTACCAGTCAGTCTTCCGAGGTGTGCATCGACCGGGATGTTGACGTTATGCATTAAAGTACGCATTTCTATCGAACCGAGGCGAGTCGGCATTAGGCATCCGCCGACAATCGGTGAGCCGTTTTCATCGTTCAGCCACAAATGCGCTGGAGTTGACATAATCAATATCCTTATAAAATTAACGAGGTCGGTTAAACCAGATAACGAAAGCGAACGTCAGCAGTATTACAATGCCTGTTGCCTGTAGTGCATAGGGGCGGAAGTACGTTACAGCGATCATGCCAAATATTAAGACGAACAGCCACGGGACATAGCCCCAAAAAAAATAGGATGCCTGAGCCCTAAGCCATTGTTGAAGAAATTTGAGCATGTTAGTTCACCATTTTTATTATGGTGCTCACGACATCGCTTTCGAATGCGCGAGCTTTTATAAAAATAGGCTCGACAAGGAAATACATCATTTCAAGTTTTTGCAGGTACAGCGAATTGTAATACATAGGAGCCATTAGCCTGAGGCGTTCCGCGCTTTCTGCAGCATGCTGCACCGTGCCATACAGGCCCAGTCCGGTTACGGCCAGAGTGCTGGCTTTGCTAGTCCATTTGATAATTGACGCATTAAAGCTAATGCCGAGGCAAATCGTTGTTGTAATACCAATGACGAATGCCTGATTATTTAACGCGCTTGCGGAAATGACGACACCTGCTTTTAATAAGCTGGCTTTAATTGCTTCGAGCTGGTTTTGTGTCTTAAATCTGAAAATTTCTTCAAAATAGGTGTGAATCATTCTGTATATGATGTCGCGTTTTTTGACGAGCTGCGCGACGCCATCGAGAAAGCGAATGTCCTCTTCTTTCAGTTTTGCACATACATCCTGATAATTGTCCGTGAAACAGGATGTGTAAAACATTAAGCGAGTTGCACCGTCGCCAATCTTACTGGCCTGCTCAAGTGCCTGGTCTTTCACGCCAGAAAGCGCCTTTTCGAGCTGGAGAGCCATCAACTTATCGGCTTGAATGCCGTCTATTATCAAATCACTCTGATACATGCTATTCCCTTGCGGTTAAAAATTCTCCTTAAGCGAAATTACCATGAACATATGGAAACTGTAAGGTCGTTTTGTAGAGTGTAATTAAAACCCTGCAAGACACTAATGTTTCTGTCGTTCTTTACCATTTTTACCGTTTTGTAGTCGCGCATGCATCTGGTGCGTGAGATTGCATGCGCTAATCTTGATCGTTCTGGCTGTATACCGCCAGAGCTGGCGCGGTTCCCGAGTTGTCATGCACCTGCATAAAAACCGCTCGATCAGGCGGGCAGTCGTGGCGGGGAAAGCATTGCGCGCTAAGTCGGTAAATGGATTAAATCATCCGAACGTCTGAGCGCGTTTGTGCCCATCTCAAACTATTAAATCAATGGTTGCTTACGGTCATTTCTCACTACGTTGTCAGGAAGGGCTACGACAGCATTTCATGCATAAAGAATAGGGGGCACTATGGCATTTAAAGAGGGTAATGTAGTTACGTTGAATTCTGGAGGTCCACCGATGACGGTTTTAGGTATCGCCAAAGATATGGGCGCTGCGTGGAATCATGTGCCGGGAGACTATGTAATTGCGAGATGGATGACTGAATACGGGGATATCAAAACTGACGCATTTGATCCTGATACTCTCAGTTTTGCAGATCCCGACATCGATTAGGCTTACATTTGGCAATAGCCGTGATAAGCGGCTATTGCCTATGCATCATTCGTCCTTATCAAGCTCGTAAGGCTTAAAGCGGATCACCTCCACTCCGACTCAGTCGTTAATCTCTTTAAATCGCTCCTGCAGCGGCGTCAGCTCGTTACGGACAAATACCCGAGCTACCTTCTCCACATCCCCCATTGAGCCGATGTTCTCAGGTTTGCCTCCCATCAACTGGAACGGCACGCGGTGCGCATCGAGCAGCTCAGCGGCGCTCACCTTTTTGATATTGAAAAAATCATCTTTCTTGGCGACTTCACTCAGCGGCACGATCATGATGCCGTCCGATTTCCCGTTGGGCGCGTAGAAAAAAAGATTCTTAAAATTCCCCAGCCCCTTCGAATTTCGCATCGCATCACGCAGCGACTCCACGTCGGTGCTGCTTTGCGCGGCGTCGGTCACGTACATGATGTAACCCGCGTGCGCGCCGTTCTGGTAATACTTGCGACGAAACAGCGTGGCCGACTCATTCAGCCAGGCGGAATTGAGCGCGCTCAGGTATTCCGGCATCCCGTAAAGCTCCTGATTAATATCAGGCTCAAGCATATGAAACACCGAGCCAGGCGCAAATTCGTGTGGGTGCGTGAAGCTCGACACGTTTCAGTAAACGCCATCCTCGACGCCACGTCGGGTGTATTTGGCCGGGGAGGTTTCCGGTTTTAAAAGCTGGCCGGTCACGCTCATGCGCTTCTCAAGGTGGCCGTTGGCAAAGACCAGATAATCGAGCACAAGGCGGCTGAAATCCTGACGCGACAACAGCTGGTGAGGGATGTAGGTGCTCGCCAGAATATTACGCTTCATGTAAATCGGTGAGCTGTGATGGACGGCGGCGCGCAGACTTTTCGCCAGCCCGGAGAAATTGACCGGCAGCTCGTACTATTTCCCGTTATGGATACATTCGACGTACACGAGAATGCGACCATCGAGCGCGGCGACCGGCATCAATTCGCTATTGCTGACCGCGGTGCGTGTACCGGCGTCACGGCGAAATGGCTGCACACCAGAGACCCGAAACCGCAAAAGCAAAAGGTTAAGCTCAAAGGTAAACCGAAAGAGAAACACCTGCGTGCGCTGCAGCATCCTGAAGCCGTCAAAGCACCGGCAAAGAGCCAGGCGAAAAAGGAGCAGTAAGCGCGCGAGGGCGAGTATATGGACGGTGAGTCTGATAACGTTCTTGAGCTAACGACCATCTTTGCGACAAAGGCGCAGGCCATGCGCGCAGCTCAGGCAAAGTGGGACAAGATACAGCGCGGGGTGGCGGAGTTTTCGATTACGCTCGCCACTGGCCGGGCAGATTTATTTCCTGAAACGCCGGTGACGGTGAAAGGCTTTAAGCGCGTCATAGACGAGCAGACGTGGATAATCAGCCGGGTGGTGCATAACCTCAATGGGAACGGCTACACGACGGGCTTAGAGCTCGAGGTTAAGGTTTCGGATGTGGAGTGCGAAAGCGAAGAATTAACGCAATGATATTTACTTAACTATTTGTTATGTATGTATAAGTTCAGTAAAATTAATGCATCGGAAATTAAATGAGGTGCTCGCCATGTTTCACTGTCCAAAATGCCATTTCGCCGCTCATGCCCGCACAAGTCGCTATTTTACTGACACGACCAAAGAACGGTATCACCAGTGCACAAACATCAACTGCAGCGCGACGTTTGTGACAACTGAGACGGTCGAGCGTTTTATCGTATCGCCGGGGATAGTAGTACCAGCGGCACCGCACCCGACATCATCCGGTCAGCAACAGATGCATTGGATGTGATTGAAGATTTACCGGATCATTTACATGACGCCAGTAAAGAACTGGGCGGATCTTACAAAAGTGAGTTCGAATTAACTATGCCACACCGCTGTCGTGTCAGCCTCAAGCATTGAGGCTGATTAGTTATTTGTTGTAATCTGTCGAAAACGTAGTGTGATTAGGGTGCAGTATTAGTGAGAAACTCATCGTCTGTCATCAGGCTTATGGGTAAACACATTCATGAACAATAGGATAGTTAATGGCCGGAAGAGAAGATAGTTTAAAGGCGATTTTCGATACGCAATTTATTAGCGCATGCAGGCACTACGAGCGTATTGAAATCAGAGCACCATTAAATGGTTTGGATCAATTTTTTAATGCCGATACTTTATTTTCAACATTCGATAAATTCTTTATAATTGAATTCAAATCATACAAATCAAGCCTACGTGCAGAAAATAGAAAACCTACAGCATGCCAAATCTGCTGTGGCTTACAAGTAAGCTCCGCAATCATTCCACTACATGATGCATGTCACTTTGCTATGTGGGGAAATATAGGGGATCAATTGCTATATGGAATGTATGATATATATAGGAATTGCGTGTGTAATACATCTATATTACCCCAATGTCCGGGTGCCGCACATTTTATGCTTTCACCAACTCCAAAAAATTTTAACGTTCTCGCTCGATTAGCAGGCCAAAACCGTGCAGGATTAAACTCACTGGAATTCCAGACTTATCTGGAGTGGCTTCTAGGTTCTAGAGGTGGTAGTGGGGGAGGGAGCGGTGATTTTAATGCAGCGATCTATGCAACTTCATCAACACATGCAGTCAATGGAATTCCTTTCAAAAGCCGAGAAGCATTACATCTCTGGTCGCAGGGTAATCCTCCAGACAGACGAGTTGATGACTGGGATGCGCCAGGCTTCTGAAGAAGCAGCTCAGGGGCAACATTTTTTTACGGCGAAAAGCATAGTGGTTGCTTACTAGATGTGTTGTTACATCAGAGCTTAAAAAGTAGCCCCGTAATTGCGGGGCTTTTGTATCGATGTGGTCAATATGTGGACGCAGACAGAAATAAATCCTTTTATTTCAATTTGTTAGGCTATTTCAAAAAGCTCCCGCAGGAGCCTTTCCCATCAACTCAAAACACCTTCTTAAACGGCCTCACCGTCACCTTCTCATAAACCCCCGCCGCCACATACGGGTCAGCTTCGGCCCAGGACTGCGCGGCTTCCAGCGATTCAAACTCTGCAATCACCGTCGAACCGCTAAAACCTGCAGCACCCGGATCGTTGCTGTCGACGGCGGGCATTGGGCCTGCGGTCAGTAATTTTCCTTCGTCATGTAAGAGTTGTAGACGCGCGAGATGGGCAGGGCGCACGGAAAGTCGTTTTTCCAGAGAATCGGCAACATCTTCAGCGTAGATCACGTAAAGCACGGCGGAGCTCCTTAGCCATAAAAAGTGTCAATAACGTTATGTGAAAGCATCGATGACTGCAATGTAAAGATAACGACCTTGTTAAAACCTTAACAAAGATGCGCCTTTTTTGGCCTCGCGAGCAGTTAAATCGCGAGAAGATGGAGTGTCTTATTGAATATGATTGCTATTTGCATTTAAAATCAGGGCCTGGTTTTTTAACTGAAACGATTATGACTTCGATGACCCTGGATTTACCTCGCCGCTTTCCCTGGCCAACGCTGCTGTCCGTTGTGATTCACGGTGCTGTCGTGGCGGGGCTGCTCTACACTTCGGTACATCAGGTTATCCAAATGCCAGCGCCTGCGCAGCCGATTTCCGTAACCATGGTCTCACCAGCAGACCTGGAGCCGCAGGTGGTTCCGCCTCCGCCAGAGCCGGTTGTCGAGCCGGAGCCAGAGCCCGAACCTGAGGTTGTACCGGAGCCGCCAAAAGAAGCGCCCGTGGTGATCCACAAGCCAGAGCCAAAACCCAAGCCGAAGCCAAAACCGAAGCCGGTGAAAAAAGTCGAAGAGCGTCCGAAGCGTGAAGAGCGCCCGGTCGAACCGCGCGCGGTGCAGTCGACGCAAAATACCGCCCCGGCAAAACCGGTGATGAACAGTTCACCGACCACGACGAAGCCGGTGGTGACTGCTCCGTCAGGCCCGCGTGCCGTGAGCCGCAATCAGCCGCAATATCCTGCGCGTGCGCAGGCGCTGCGTATAGAAGGTCGTGTGCGTGTGAAATTTGACGTGACGGCGGATGGGCGCGTGGATAATGTCGAGGTGCTTTCGGCGCAACCAGCGAACATGTTCGAACGCGATGTGAAAGCCGCGATGCGCAAATGGCGCTACGAACCGGGCAAACCGGGCAATGGGCTCATCGTAAACATTGTTTTCCGCCTGAACGGCGGGACGCAGATAGAATAAATGACGAAGCCTCCGAATGGAGGCTTTTTTTATACCTGCGGCAGCGGGCGAGGTTTACCCTGATTGTCCACCGCGACGTAGATAAACAGCGCCTCGGTTGCCTTGTAACGCTGTCCAATCGGCTCGGAAGAGACCTTCTTCACCCAGACTTCAATATTGATCGAAATCGACGTGTTGCCGCGCTTCACGCAGCGCGCGTAGCAGCAAACCACATCTCCCACCGCGACCGGACGCAAAAACGTCATCCCGTCGACTCTGACCGTCACCACGCGGCCATGGGCAATCTCTTTGGCGAGGATCGCGCCGCCCATATCCATCTGTGCCATTAACCAGCCGCCAAAAATATCACCGTTCGCATTGGTGTCGGCGGGCATTGCAAGTGTGCGTAAAACCAGTTCGCCCTGAGGGGCATCAATCTTTGTTGTCATTGTTTCTTAAGCTCGTTACGGAAGACGACAGGCGGGATGCTACTATGATTTCTTTACGGTGGGAATGTGCGGTGGGAAAAGAAGGGAAAGGCCAGACAGGAACTGCCTGGCCTGAAATCTTAGTGCTTGTCGTCTTGCGGCATATGGCGATAGATATACACGCCGCTCAGCAGCGTGAAAATCAGGGTTAATGCCGTCAGGCCGAAGACCTTGAAGTTGACCCAGATGTTCTGCGGCAGCCAGAACGCAATATAGATATTCGCCAGCCCACACAGAATAAAGAACAGCGCCCAGGCGATGTTGAGGCGCGACCACACCTGCTGCGGAAGAGTAATCTCTTTTCCGAGCATGCGCTGGATCAGCGGCTTATTCATCACCCACTGGCTCACCAGCAGCGCACCGGCGAACAGGGCGTAGATCACCGTCACCTTCCACTTGATAAACTCATCGTTATGGAAGAACAGGGTTAATCCGCCAAACACCGCCACCAGGACAAAGGTGATCAGCGCCATTTTTTCGACTTTACGGTAGCGGAACCAGCTGTAGATCAGCACGACGGCCGTCGCGACGATCAGCGCCGCGGTCCCGGCATAAATGTCGTAGAGCTTATAAAACGCGAAAAACACGACCAACGGTAAAAAATCAAGAAACTGCTTCATTCTTCGATTCCATCATCTGCTTTCAGGGAAACTACTGGCGAATCAACATATACAGGCGGAACAAATAGACCAACAATACGGCTGAAATCAGGTTGCTCAGCGTATTCGCGACCACCGCGCCGACGTTTGGCGTCAATACCGCAAAGTTCGGTGCAAACAGCAGCAGCAGCGTTTTGGCCAGCAGCCAGCTGATCACCGCCGGTGCGACCAGACGCATATTCGCCCAGGCCAGTTTTGCACTGCTGCGCATCGCTGTAAATATCCCCATTTTGTCCTGCACCAGCATCACCGGGGCGAACGAAAGGATAATCGCCAGCAGCACGCCCGGCACGACCACCAGCATCACGCCGATCTGCACCAGCATGGTGGTCAAAAAGATCAGGATAAACAGCTTCGGTAATACCGGCGCGCTGGCACCGATGGCGCGCAGGGCGCTAACGCGATGACCGGCAGACACCAGCTGAACCATCAGCAATACACCACCTGCCAGAATCGCATTGCCGATCAACCCGGAGAAGGTCGATGCCGCAGAGGCGCGCAGCAAGATCTGCTGCTGTTCTGGCGTCATGTTCTGAACCAGATCAAACAACCCACCGCTGCCGGCGAGATGATCGCCCTGGCTGAGGGTCGCAATTTGATCATCACTCGGCGAAAACGCATGGCCAAGCACCACCGTGATAAACGCGCATAGCAAGGCGATCAGTAAAAAGGTAATGAACTGATTGCGGAAAAAATTCCCCGTGTCACGGTAGACGGACTTCGCCGTGATAGACATGCACTCTCCTTGAGTATTGCAGGTATTAATAAGCGGGCAATTGTACCCTGGATAACTCTGCCGTGGCAGCACCATGACTTGTATGGAAAAGCATATCTTTGTAAAGCAATGGTCATTTCGCAAAATTGACCTGCGCCGAGGATATGCGTTCGTCTCTGCACGGCAAAAATTAATCTGGATCAATGAATGTTAAATTACCAGCCCAAGTGTGATCTGAGTTAGATCACTTGTTACTCATTTATGAGTATATTCACCGCGCCAATAAAACCACAACGATGGAGCGGATATGAAAAAGTTAGCAGTGGCAGCCCTGATCTTAAGCAGTATCTCTGGCGGCGCGTATGCGCATGAAGCGGGTGAGTTCTTTATGCGTGCCGGTTCGGCAACGGTGCGTCCGACGGAAGGGTCTGACAATGTGCTGGGGAGCCTGGGCGGCTTTAACGTCAGCAACAATACCCAACTGGGCCTGACGTTTACTTATATGGCAACGGACAATATCGGGGTTGAACTCCTGGCGGCAACGCCGTTCCGTCACAAGGTCGGCACCGGGCCGACGGGGAATATCGCCACCGTTCACCAGCTCCCGCCAACCCTGATGGCGCAGTGGTATTTTGGTGATGCCACCAGCAAAGTGCGTCCGTATATCGGCGCGGGTGTGAACTACACCACTTTCTTCGATGAGAAATTTAACGATACGGGCAAAGAGGCGGGTCTTACGGATCTCAGTCTGAAAGATTCCTGGGGCGCTGCGGGGCAGGTCGGGCTGGATTATCTGATCAACCGCGACTGGCTGCTGAACATGTCCGTCTGGTATATGGATATCGACACCGACGTGCGCTTCAAGGCGGGTGGAGAGCAGCAGAGCGTTCATACACGCCTGGACCCGTGGGTGTTTATGTTCTCGGCGGGCTATCGCTTCTAATTGGCGGCAGAAAACTGGCCGCCGCTTGCGGCCAGTTTTCTGATAACGATGCTATGCCACCAGCTCCGGCATATTCTCCAGCACAAATTCCAGCACTTTCTCACCGTCCAGTGACGCAAACGGATAGCTTTCGATAACCGTTATCGGCTTACCTTCGCCTATCTCAGCCCTTAATTCTTCAAGCTTATATTGAATATGCGGCGCGACTAAAAAGGCGTCAAAGGCGGGTGCGACGCTGGCGAAATTATCCAGCCCGACGGCGCTAATCAGCAGCCTCATTCCGCGCGCATCGGCTGCATGCTGCATTTTTTTGGCAAGCGACTGGGCGGTATTGCCGAACAGACAACAGATCAGTAACTTTTTCATCAGATTATCCTCATAGAAACTGGGGATACAGTATTCTCAGGCGGCAAAATAAAATGAGAGCTAACGCACCGTGTTGGCTGTTTTTTCGTCAGAAAGGAGAGGGAGACAACGCTCCCGCCAGGGAACGTTGTCAGAGGGACGTTACTTCTGAATCAGATAGCGAATGGTCGGGCCATCCTGCTGAATATCCAGCACGGTGTAACCGTGGTTTTTGGCATCCAGCGGAATGTTATTGATCGACTGCGGGCAATCGCTGACCACTTCGAGAATTTCCCCTTTTTTCAGCAGAGGCAAGGCTTCGAGCGTCGCAACAGCCGGGTAAGGGCAAGGTTCGCCCACCATATCGAGGCGGTAATCCGGGACGATTTGCGTCATGCCACATTCTCCTGTGTTTCAGTTTTACGCGCGGTGCGGCGGAAGAAGCGCTTTTCCTGGGCGATAACCAGCAAAAAGGCGATCAGCAGCAGGCCGTAGGTGACTAACAGCCCGCCCAGCGGACCGAAGGTGTTTAACAGATTAACCTTATCCCAGCTGGTGGCGAGCGCCGGGGAGAGATCGTCCCAGTAGTAGGCCAGAATAGTGGAACCCATCACGTTGCCGAGCCCCACCCACCAGTAATGCACCTGGCCTTCCACCGCGCGGTACATCCAGCCGGTTTCACACCCGCCCGCCAGCACGATACCAAAGCCAAAGAGCAAACCGCCGATCACGGCGTTCGGGCCAGCCCACATGGTCTTCGGCTCCACGCCCAGCTGCACATAGCTGAAAATACCGATGGCGCTCACCGCCATCCCGGCAATAATCGCTTTTGCCATCATGGTGCGACCGGTGATCCACATATCGCGGAACGCCGAGGTAAAGCAGATTTGCGCGCGTTCAATCAACAGCCCAAATCCGACGCCAAACAGCATCGCCAGCCCCAGCTTCGGCTGATTCATGGCGGTACAGAGTGCCCAGGCGATCATCGCGAAAAAGACCAACATGCCAAGGCGGAAGCGGCGCTTCGCCTGATCCGGCTTTTGCGTCAGCGGAGAGGCGGCGCTGACTTTGGTCATTTTGACCGGAATACGGAAGACAGGCAGGAGCGTGAAACGTGCGCCAAAGTACGAGCCAATCGCCGTCGCCACGGCAAAGAACCACGCATGCAGGGAGAACTGAGGGATCCCCGTGAAGAAAGCCGCCAGATTGCACCCCATTGCCAGACGTGCGCCAAACCCGGCGATGATCCCACCGACAACCGCCTGCGCAATACGGATGCGGCTGCGCGGCATACGCAGTTTGACGTTATTGGCCCACAGAGCGGCAGCGAAACAGCCCCCGAACATGCCAATGATCATCATCCCGTCGATACGGGTGAGCGGGGTGCCGTCCAGATGAATCAGTTTGAAATAGCCCCATTCCTCGGCATGTACGCCCGCCAGCTGTAAAAGCTGACCGCCCCAGCGGGTAAATTCACCCGTGACCGCCCAGAAGGTGCCGGTAATGCCGAAGTAATAGGTAGAGAGGACGCCGGCTGCGATGACGGCCGGAACAGGGGACCAGAACTTAATCAGATAAGCCTGTTTGAAGTGTTGCCATGACATTTGTAAGCCTCTGAACTCAGAAGGATTTGAAGCGGCAGAGAAGCCGAAAAAGAGTGGGGATCATACACTCAGGGTCGCATTTGAAAAGCGCTGCAAACCCAAAAGCTCGACCCGATCAATTTTGTCCTCACCCTAAAGACGTAGGCGCTCTGCCGCACATCCCTCAGTCCATCACAAACACGGTTCTTTTTTTGCTGTCGTCCTGCGACCAGATCTCGGCGACATCGTGCAGTCGCGCCGGGGTGGTGGCGATGGTGAATCCGCCCGGAACGGCGGCGTGTAGCATTTCACCCGTTGCCTGGATCAGCTGCGTCAGCGACAGGCTGCCGATCCCGCTGCCCATTAAGACAATCGGGGATGAGCGCAGCACGGCGCTGGGCAAGGCGATGTCCGCACCGGAAAGAGAGCCCACCTGAACATATCGAACGGGCGTCTGCCCTGGTGTGTGTTTTGCCAGCGCCGTCAGGATGGCCAGCGCGCTCTCGCCCCAAAGATAGTCGATCACCACATCTATCTGCTGAGCGGCCAGATCAGCCAGCTGTTGAGCGATGAGAGTGGCATCGTCGCTGAGCAGGACGCGCACGTCAGCATCCAGCTGAGTCAGCACCTGCGGGTTACGTCCGGTCACGATAATCTTCCCTGCGCCGCGATAGCGGGCAATTTGCACGGCCAGTTGCCCGGCGCTGCCGGTGGCCCCGTTGATCAGCACGGTCTCGCCCGGCTGAAACTGCGCGCGGGTGACAAGCGAAGCCCATGCGGACATCCCAGGGTTTGCCATTGCGGCGGCCGTCGCGTCATCGAGTCCGTCGGGGAGGGGAAGACAAAGATTCGCGTCGACAGGGGCGAATTCCGCCATGCTGCCCCACGGCGTCGGCGGAAACGCAAAGTAAACGCGCTGACCCTCTTCGGTCACGCCCGTCCCGTCGATTCCGGCGATAAACGGCAAGGTGCCGTCAAAACTGTAATGTTTACCGGAAGCCCGGCTTTTCACCACGTGACTGATCGCCGAGGCGGTGACGCGCACGAGGTGCTGGCCTGGCCCGGCCTGAGGCGTGGCAAAATCGGCGTAAACCGGCCCGGTTGCCGGATCAAAAACCACTGCTGCTTTCATAATCTTTCTCCTGTACGGTAATATGTGTAAAATGCACATATCTGATAAGGGCACTATACTCGCCAGGAAAATATATGCAAGATGCACATAAATACGATGTCACGGATTTTCACGGCGCGCTGCTGGATATCATCGGCGTCATGAATCAGCCGCAGCGCGACGACACTCTGCTCTCAGAGGCGGGCGTTACGCTGGATCAAATTTTGTTTCCGCTGCTGGTGACCATTGACCGCTATGGGCCGCTGGGTGTCGTCGAACTTGCCGACAGGCTGGGGCGCGATTACACCACCGTCAGTCGCCAGGTCAAACGGCTGGAAGCGCAGGGGTTAGTGCAGAAGAAGCCGGGCGCGAAGGATAAGCGCGTGTCAGAAGTCACCCCGTCCGAACAGGGAAAAGCGTTAACGATGAAAATCGCACAGGCGCGTATGACGCTGATGAATCAGATTTTCAACGACTGGCAGGAGGAAGAAGTGGGGGCGCTGTTCCGCCTGGTACGAAAATATGCGGATAGCATTAAAGGGGAATAACCGTCTGGCGGGCGGCCAGACGGTCAGGAACATCAGGCGTTACGCGTTGCCGCTTTCATCGCTGTCACGAATTCGTGCAGCTCCGTCAGCATCTGCTCTGGCTTATCGACGTTGCGCTCGATGATTTTGACAATCGCCGAGCCGGAGATCGCGCCCGCAGCTTTGGCATCAATCGCGGCGGTCACCTGTTCAGGAGAGGAGATCCCGAAGCCCTGCAGCGGCGGTGCCGCGTGGTACTCGGCCAGTTTTTCCACCAGATGATGCAGGGGAAGCGCCGCTTTGTTTTCCGCACCGGTCACGCCTGCACGCGACAGCAGGTAGGTATACCCGCGGCCGTAAGAGGCAATCTGGCGCAGCAGTTCGTCATCGGCGTTTGGCGGGCAGATGAAGATCGGCGCGACGTTATGACGCATCGCCGCCTGGCGGAACGGGGCAGACTCTTCCACCGGCACATCGGCGACCAGCACCGAATCCACGCCTACGCGGGCGCACTCAGCGTAAAAGTTATCGATGCCTTTGCTGAATACCAGGTTGGCATACATCAGCAGGCCAATTGGAATGGTCGGGTGCTTCTGGCGGATCGCCGCCAGCATCTCAAAGCACTGGGTCGGCGTCACGCCTGCGGCAAAGGCGCGCAGGGTAGCGTTCTGAATGGTCGGGCCATCCGCCAGCGGATCGGAGAACGGAATTCCCAGCTCCAGCGCATCAGCGCCTGCGGCAATTAAGGTGTCGATGATTTTCAGCGACTGCTCAGGGCCCGGATCGCCCAGGGTGACGAAGGGAACAAACGCGCCTTCCTTGCGGGCTTTCAGTTCTGCAAATGCGTTATCGTAGCGTTCCATCAGATTTCCCCTCGTGCTTTCAGAATGTCGTGAACGGTGAAGATATCTTTATCACCGCGACCGGAAAGGTTCACCACCAGCAGCTGCTCTTTTTCCGGGTTTTCTTTAATCATTTTCAGGGCGTGAGCCAGCGCGTGAGAAGACTCCAGCGCCGGGATGATCCCCTCGTTGCGGCACAGGGTCTTGAACGCTTCCAGCGCTTCGTCATCGGTGATCGAGACATAGTCGGCGCGGCCAATGCTGTTCAGGTGTGCGTGCTGTGGCCCGACGGACGGGAAGTCCAGACCGGCAGAGATGGAGTAAGACTCCTCAATCTGCCCTTCGTCGGTCTGCATCATCGGCGATTTCATGCCGAAGTAGATCCCGACGCGGCCGTGTTTCAGCGGCGCGCCGTGCTCGCCGGTTTCAATGCCGTGACCCGCAGGTTCAACGCCGATCAGGCCGACGCTTTCGTCGTCGATAAAATCAGCAAACATGCCGATAGCATTTGAGCCGCCGCCGACGCAGGCGATCACCGCATCCGGCAGACGTCCCTCTTTTTCGAGGATCTGCGCTTTGGTCTCTTCGCCGATCATGCGCTGGAATTCACGCACAATGGTCGGGAACGGGTGAGGACCGGCAGCGGTGCCGAGCATGTAGTGCGCGGTGTCGTAGCTGCCAGACCAGTCGCGCAGCGCTTCGTTACAGGCATCTTTCAGCGTGGCGGACCCGCTGTGTACCGGGATCACTTCCGCGCCCATCAGACGCATACGGAACACGTTCGGCGACTGGCGCTCGACGTCTTTCGCACCCATGTAGATACGGCACTTCAGGCCGAGCAGGGCGCTGGCAAGCGCTGAGGCCACGCCGTGCTGTCCGGCACCGGTCTCGGCGATGATTTCAGTTTTGCCCATGCGCTTGGCAAGCAGCGCCTGGCCCAGCACCTGGTTAGTTTTGTGCGCGCCGCCGTGGAGCAGATCTTCACGCTTGAGGTACAGCGTGGTGTTGGTGCCTTCGGTCAGATTACGGCATTTGGTCAGCGCCGTCGGGCGGCCTGCGTAGTTTTTCAGCAGGTCAGTAAATTCTGCCTGGAACGCCGGATCTTTCTGCGCGCTGACAAAGGCTTCTTCGAGCTGGCGCAGGGCCGGCATCAGGATTTGTGGCACATACATGCCGCCGAACTCACCAAAATAGGGATTTAATAAAGTTGTCATTTTCTCTTCCTTAATAGGCACGCAGCGTCTTGAATACCGAGGCCAGCTTACTGGCATCTTTGATGCCCGGCTGAGACTCCACGCCTGAATTGAAATCGAGGCCCGCGCAGCCCGCTTTCGCGGCTTCTACGCAGTTGTCAGGGCTTAATCCGCCCGCCAGCAGGACGTTGTCCAGCTTCTCGCCGTTGAGCAGGGACCAGTCGAAGCGTTCGCCGGTTCCGCCCTGGCCGTTATCCAGCACATATTTATCGACGTGCTGCAGATCGCGGGCGGGCAGTGAGTCGCTCACGCTCTGCGCTTTCCAGATTTGCACCTGCGGAGCCAGCGCCTGGCGGAGTTCGTTAATGTAAGTTTGATCTTCCTGCCCGTGCAGTTGCACGGCCGACAGGGATAAGCTTTCAGCAAGGGCTGTCACATCAGCTACCGGCGCGTCGCGGAACACGCCGACGTAGCTCAGTGGTGCGCCAGCAATGACTTCGCGCGCCTGATCTTCGGTCACAAAGCGCGGCGAGGCGTCGACGAAAATCAGCCCGCCGTAAACGGCTCCCGCTTCGAGCGCGGCGGCGGCATCCTGAGGACGCGTCAGCCCGCACACTTTGTTCTCGCCCAGCAGCACGCGGCGCACGGCGGCGTTCAGATCGTCGTGAGACATCAGGGCCGAGCCAATCAAAAAGCCGTTGGCGAAATGACTCAGCTCGCGAACCTGAGCGTAGGTATTAATGCCGGACTCGCTGATGACCGTGACACCCGCACCCAGACGCGGCGCCAGCTGGCGCGTGCGGTTCAGGTCGATGGAGAGATCGCGCAGGTCGCGGTTGTTGATGCCAACGACTTTGGCTTTCAGGGCGATGGCGCGTTCCAGCTCCTCTTCGTTGCTCACTTCCGTCAGCACGCCCATGTTCAGGCTGTGGGCGACGGCGGAGAGCTGGCGATACTGCTCGTCATCCAGCACGGAGAGCATCAGCAGGCAGGCATCGGCCTGATAAAAGCGCGCCAGCCAGATTTGGTACGCGTCAATAATGAAGTCTTTACACAGGATCGGCTGCGGCGCTATCTGGCTGACAATCGGCAGAAAATCAAAACTGCCCTGGAAATATTTCTCATCCGTCAGCACCGAAATGGCCGACGCATGGTGTTTGTAAACCCCGGCAATGCGCGCGGGATCGAAATCGTCGCGGATCACGCCTTTCGACGGCGAGGCCTTTTTGCACTCCAGGATAAACGCGGTGCGCGCACCCTGCAGGGCATCATAAAAACGGCGCTGACTTGGAACCACTTCATTCTGGAAGCTGGCCAGCGGCTGCTGCTCTTTGCGCGCTTCTACCCAGATGGCCTTATCGGCGACGATTTTCGCTAAAACGGTCTGCATCTTTTATCCTCTTGCCGCAAGTGCGGTAACGCGGTCGTAAGCTGCGCCGGAGCGCAATACGTCCAGAACTTTTTGTGCGTTCGCCTGTAAGTCTTCTTCGCCGTGCAAACGCATCAACATCGCGACGTTGGCGGCGACGGCGGCCTCGTGGGCGGCTTCACCTTTACCTTGTAGCAAGCGTGTCAGAATGTCACGGTTTTCTTCCGGCGTGCCGCCTGCCAGCTGCTCCTGGCGATACGGCGTCAGGCCAAAGTCGGCTGCTTCCAGCTGATAGCTCTGAATTTCGCCGTCACGCAGCTCAGCTACCAGGGTTGGCGCATGGAGCGACACTTCGTCCATCCCGCCGCTGTGAACCACTGCCGCACGCTGATACCCGAGCACGCGCAGGGTTTCGGCAATCGGCAGCACCAGTTCCGGGCTGTAAACCCCGATCAGGGCCAGGGGCGGATGCGCCGGGTTGATCAGCGGGCCCAGCACGTTAAACAGGGTGCGGGTTTTCAGCTGCTGGCGGACCGGCATCGCATGGCGGAAACCGGTGTGGTATTTCGGCGCGAACAGGAAACAGACGCCCAGATCGTCCAGCGCTTCACGGGAGCGTTCGGCGTTCATTTCGAGGTTAATCCCGAACGCGGCCAGCAGGTCAGAAGAGCCGGAACGGCTGGAGACGCTGCGGTTACCGTGCTTCGCCACTTTCATCCCACAGGCCGCAGCGACAAAGGCGCTGGCGGTGGAGATGTTAATGCTGTTGCTGCCGTCGCCGCCGGTGCCGACGATATCGGCAAACTGATAGTCAGGGCGCGGGAACGGGGCGGCATTTTCCAGCAGAGCGGTGGCGGCACCGGCAATTTCCTGCGGCTGTTCGCCGCGCACTTTCATGCTCACCAGCGCGGCGGCCAGCTGCTCTGGCTTCAGTTCACCGCGCACCACCGCGGAGAAGAGCTGGTGGCTCTCCTGCTGGGTCATGGTCTGGGCCTGATACAGTTTTTCCAGAATCGGCTGCAGAGTGTTGGTCTGCTCCAGCTTCTGCAGCGCCCAGTTGAGGGTCTGCTCCAGCAGGCGCGCGCCGTTAGAGGTCAGAATCGATTCCGGGTGGAACTGCAGGCCGCAGACCCGATCCGCGTCGTGGCGCACGGCCATCACCATCCCTTCAAAAGAGGCGTTGATGGTCAGCCCCGCCGGAATGTTGCTTCCGACCAGAGAGTGATAGCGCGCGACCGGGAGTGGGTTCGGCAGCCCGGCGAACATCGCCTGGCCGTCGTGTTCAATGCTGGACGCCTTACCGTGCAGGATTTCGCCCGCCTGACCCACGTATCCGCCGTAGGCTTCCACGATCGCCTGATGCCCCAGGCAGATGCCGATGATCGGCAGTTTGCCGCGCATACGGGTCAGCAGCTCAGGCATGCAGCCCGCTTCGCTCGGCGCGCCAGGGCCTGGAGAGAGCATCAGCACCGGGTTTTGCATGGTTTCCAGACGCTCGATCAGGGTCTGGGCCGGAACATGATTGCGGTAAATCACCACGTTGTGTCCGTTCGCACGCAGCTGGTCTGCCAGGTTGTAGGTAAAGGAGTCGATATTATCGAGCAGCAGAATGTCAGCCATCAGAAAATCTCCTGTGCGTGGTGTGCGGTGGCAATGGCGCGCAAGACCGCGCGAGCTTTACTGCGGGTTTCGTCAGCTTCGGACTGCGGAACAGAATCCAGAACAATGCCTGCGCCGGCCTGGACGGTGGCGATGCCATCTTCCACGTAGGCGGAGCGGATGACGATGCAGGTGTCCAGATCGCCGTGCGCGGTGAAGTACCCGACCGCGCCGCCGTAGCTGCCGCGACGACGGCCTTCGGCTCCGGCAATCAGCTGCATGGCACGCACTTTCGGTGCGCCGCTCAGGGTGCCCATGTTCATACAGGCGCGATAGGCGTGCAGGGCGTCGAGATCGTGACGCAGCTCACCGACCACGCGGGAGACCAGGTGCATCACGAAGGAGTAACGGTCGACTTTGGTCAGGTCCGCCACGTAGCGCGTGCCCGGAGTACAGATGCGCGCCAGATCGTTACGCGCCAGGTCGACCAGCATCAGGTGCTCGGAGAGCTCTTTGTGGTCGGTGCGCATCTCCAGCTCAATGCGGCTGTCGAGATCGCGATCTAATGACCCGTCGGCGCGGCGACCGCGCGGACGCGTTCCGGCAATCGGGTAAATTTCAATCTGGCGGCTCGGCGCGTCATATTTCAGCGAGCTTTCCGGCGAGGCGCCGAACAGGGTGAAATCGTTGTCCTGCATGAAGAACATGTACGGGCTTGGGTTGCTCTTCTTCAGCACGTCATACGCGGCCAGCGGAGACGGGCACGGGAGCGAGAAGCGGCGGGATGGCACCACCTGGAAAATTTCACCGGCGCGAATCGCTTTCTGCATCTGACGCACCACTGCGCCGTACTGGTCGTCGGTCTGGTTCGTTTCGCACTGCATATGCTCGATGTGCTGGACCGGCAGGGCGGTTGGCTCTTCGGTCATCTGCAGCTGGAGCTGCTCGATACGCTGCGCCAGACGCTGTTTTTCAGACGCTGACGGGGTGAACAGGCTGGCCTGAATGCGGGTATATTTTTTCTGATGGTCAATCACCATCAGCGTTTCTGCCAGATAGAAGCAGTAGTCCGGGCAGCGGTTGCCCTGTTCGGTTTCAGGCAGATCTTCAAACCCGGCGACCAGGTCATAGGCAAACAGCCCGCCGAAGAACATCGCTTCGCGCTCGTCTTCAGGCACGTCCACCAGGTTTTGCAGCAGGCGGAAGGCGTCGAATACGGACAGAGAGCACAGGCGCGCATCCTCATCCAGCAGTTGGCTCACCGGCGGGAAGTGCAGAATACGGGTTTCCGGATGACGTTCATTTTCAATACCGGCAGGCAGCGCGGCATCCAGCAGCGGCAGCAGGGCGGCACCGTTATCTGACAGGGCTTTAATGGTGACAGTGTCACCTAACGCGGTAATGCGCAGCGCGCTGTCGACCAGCAGCAGGCTTTTGAGATCGTCTTTGCTGTCGATGTCAGCAGATTCCAGCAGCAGGGTGGCCGGACGTGCGCCGCAAACCTGATGGAACAGTGCGGTAGGGTTATGGCGATACACCGCTTCGCAGGTCAGCAACTCAAGGTGTGTTTTGGCTGTTTGCATATTGTTGTTCTCATATTCTGTTCATAAAAAAGCCCGCATCGTCGCGGGCCTGGTATCTGTTTGCGTTTCGCACACGAGTGACACTGCCCGATAATCAGGAAGTGCGCCACCAGCCGTGCAAAGAGAAATGTGCTTTCATTTTCAGATACCTTCTTGAGTGAACTTGCGTACTAGTTAACTAGTTCGATGGCGTAATGTCAACCCCTGATTTCAGAATTTGCTCGCAAGCCGTTATCATAGACTTTCTGAATACGATAAACCTGTGATGGAAACCGCTTTGAGCGAAACAAAATACGCCGTGATTTATGATTTACACAGCCACACTCAGGCTTCCGATGGCCTGCTGACGCCCGAAGCGCTGGTTCACCGCGCGGTAGAGATGCGCGTGGGCACGCTGGCAATAACCGATCACGACACCACGGATGCCATTCCGGCGGCTCGGGCCGAGATTGCCCGCAGCGAACTGCCGTTAAACCTGGTCTCCGGCGTAGAGATTTCCACCGTCTGGGAAAATCACGAAATCCACATTGTCGGCCTGAATATTGATATTGAACATCCGGCCCTGTGCGCGTTTCTCGAAGAGCAGAAAGAGCGCCGCAATCAGCGCGCGGAGCTGATTGGCGAGCGGCTGGAGAAATCGCAGATCCCCGGCGCGCTGGAAGGGGCGCGACGCCTCGCCAACGGCGGGGCCGTGACGCGCGGGCACTTCGCCCGTTTTCTGGTCGAGGCCGGTAAGGCGAATAACTTTGCCGATGTATTCAAAAAATACCTCGCGCGCGGTAAAACCGGTTACGTTCCGCCACAGTGGTGTACAATAAAACAAGCTATTGATGTCATTCATCATTCTGGCGGCAAGGCGGTGCTGGCCCATCCAGGGCGGTATAACCTTTCGGCTAAGTGGCTGAAAAGACTGCTGGCGCACTTCGCTGAAAATGGTGGAGAAGCGATGGAAGTCTCCCAGTGCCAGCAGGCACCCAATGAGCGCAGTCAACTGGCGACCTATGCGCGTCAGTACGGTCTGCTTGCGTCGCAAGGCTCTGATTTTCATCAGCCTTGCGCATGGATTGAGCTGGGGCGCAAGCTCTGGTTACCCGCAGGCGTGGAGCCGGTCTGGGCACTTTGGGAGCAGCCGCAGCAACATATTGAAGAGAGGGAAGCATGAGTCAATTTTTCTATATTCACCCGGATAACCCGCAGGCGCGGTTGATTAATCAGGCGGTGGAGATTGTTCGCAAGGGCGGCGTGATCGTCTATCCAACGGATTCCGGCTACGCGCTGGGCTGTAAAATCGAAGACAAAGGGGCGATGGAGCGCATCTGCCGCATCCGTCATCTGCCGGACGGGCACAACTTCACCCTGATGTGCCGCGATCTCTCGGAAATCTCGACCTACGCCTACGTGGATAACGTCGCCTTCCGCTTAATCAAAAACAACACGCCGGGCAACTATACTTTCATTCTGAAAGGGACCAAGGAAGTGCCGCGCCGCCTGTTGCAGGAAAAGCGTAAAACCATCGGGATGCGCGTGCCGTCGAACCCGATTGCGCAGATGCTGCTGGAGACCCTCGGCGAGCCGATGCTCTCGACCTCCCTGATGCTGCCGGGCAGTGATTTCACCGAGTCCGACCCGGAAGAGATCAAAGACCGTCTGGAGAAACAGGTGGACCTGATTATTCACGGCGGCTACCTCGGTCAGCAGCCGACCACGGTTGTCGATCTCACGGAAGATGCACCAGAAGTGATTCGTGAGGGCGTGGGTGACGTAAAGCCTTTCTTGTAAAGGTATAAGCGGCTATACTACGCGGCCATCAAAACAGCGGTAGACCGCTTTTTTGACCCTAATTCGACGCCTGTGAAGGCGACACCTGAAGGATGCTCAATGAGCGAAAAATTACAGAAAGTGCTGGCCCGTGCTGGCCACGGTTCACGCCGTGAAATCGAAACGATTATTGAAGCGGGTCGCGTCAGCGTTGACGGCAAAATTGCCAAGCTGGGTGACCGCGTTGAAGTCGTTCCGGGGATGAAGATCCGTCTCGACGGTCACGTGATCTCCGTGAAAGAGTCTGCCGAACAGATTTGTCGCGTGCTGGCTTACTACAAGCCGGAAGGCGAATTGTGTACGCGTAACGATCCAGAAGGCCGCCCGACGGTGTTCGACCGTCTGCCAAAACTGCGCGGCGCGCGCTGGATTGCAGTGGGTCGTCTGGACGTGAACACCTGCGGTCTGCTGCTGTTCACCACCGACGGTGAACTGGCGAACCGCCTGATGCACCCAAGCCGTGAAGTAGAGCGTGAATACGCGGTGCGCGTGTTCGGTCAGGTTGATGAAAACAAACTGCGTGACCTGTCGCGCGGCGTTCAGCTTGAAGACGGTCCTGCGGCGTTCAAAACCATTAAATTCACCGGCGGTGAAGGGATCAACCAGTGGTACAACGTCACCCTGACAGAAGGGCGTAACCGTGAGGTTCGTCGTCTGTGGGAAGCGGTTGGCGTGCAGGTGAGTCGTCTGATTCGCGTGCGCTACGGTGACATTCTGCTGCCGAAAGGGATTCCGCGCGGGGGCTACACCGAGCTGGATTTAACCCAGACCAACTACCTGCGTGAACTGGTGGAACTGCAGCCAGAAACCACGACCAAAGTGGCGGTTGAAAAAGACCGTCGTCGCGTGAAAGCGAACCAGATTCGCCGCGCGGTGAAACGCCACAGCCAGGTGAGCACCACTCGCCGCTCTGGCAGCCGAAACAACAACGGCTAAAAAAACAAACCCGGCTGCTGCCGGGTTTTTCATTTCTAGTAGTCGATACCGATTTGCGCTTTTATTCCGGCATCAAACGCATGTTTGACCGGGCGCAGTTCGCTCACCGTATCGGCCAGCTCCAGAATATCCCGATGGCAGCCGCGTCCGGTCACGATCACCGTCTGATGCGCAGGACGATGTTTCAGCGCCTGCATAACCTCTTCCAGCGGCAGATAGTCGTACGCCACCATGTAGGTTATCTCATCCAGCAGAACCATATTAAGCTCCGGGTCGGCCAGCATGCGTTTGGCGTGTTCCCAAACCGCAAGACAGGCGGCGGTGTCGCTTTCGCGGTTCTGCGTGTCCCAGGTAAAACCGGTCGCCATCACCTGAAACTCCACGCCGTGCGGCTCGAGCAGATTACGCTCGCCGTTCGGCCATTCGCCTTTGATAAACTGAATCACGCCCACTTTTTGCCCGTGACCGACGGCGCGCGTCGCGGTGCCAAAGGCGGCGGTGGTTTTACCTTTTCCGTTGCCGGTAAAGACGATAACGATGCCACGCTCTTCCTGCGCGGCGGCAACTCTTGCATCCACCTGTTCTTTCAGGCGCTGCTGACGCTGCTGATGACGTTCTTCACTCATTGCGAAATCCCTGGCTTACGGCCCGGCTGGGCGTCAAAGGTCATACCGGTTTTACGGCGGCTGTCGTCGCCCATCAGCCACAGATAGAGTGGCATAATTTCGGCGGGCGTTTTCAGCTTTTGCGGATCTTCCGTCGGGAAGGCGCTGGCGCGCATGCCGGTGCGCGTCCCGCCCGGATTGATGCAGTTCACGCGCAGATGGCGAGTCTGATACTCCTCGGCCAGCACCTGCATCATCCCTTCGGTGGCAAATTTCGACGCGGCATAAGCGCCCCAGTTGGCGCGACCCTGACGGCCGACGCTCGACGAGGTAAAGACCAGCGAGCCAGATTCTGACTTGAGTAATAAAGGAAGCAGCGCCTGAGTGAGGAAAAAGGTGCCGTTGACGTTAACCTGCATCACCTGCTGCCAGATCTCTGGATCCTGTTCATCCATCGGACGAACTTCGCCCAGCAGACCGGCATTGTGCAACACGCCGTCGAGGCGCGGGTAGTGCGCTGCGATTCGCTGTGCCAGTTCCGCGCAGGACTCCGGCGTACAGGTCAGCAAATCGAGGGTATACCAGCGCGGCGTTTCCCCGCTGGCGTCGGTAATCTCTTGCGCCACGCGGCGCAGCTTCTCTTCGTTACGACCAAGCAGCACGACCTGCGCGCCGTAGCGGGAATAGGTGAGCGCGGCTTCGCGGCCAATGCCGTCGCTGGCGCCGGTGACCAGGATAATACGGTCCTGTAGTAAATCTTTTTGCGGTTGATAATGCACGAATACTCCTGTGGCGCATGACGGGCCTGCGGCGCCTGCTGTTCTTTCACTTTTTGGCTTTATGCCCGAAACGGCGAGTGATTTCAATC
The DNA here is from genome assembly GCF_030238365.1 of Lelliottia wanjuensis. Lineage (GTDB taxonomy): Bacteria > Pseudomonadota > Gammaproteobacteria > Enterobacterales > Enterobacteriaceae > Enterobacter > Enterobacter wanjuensis. Next base: position 65,758 of record NZ_JASSOT010000001.1, read on the forward strand.
AGTCTACAGGAGAGAAGGCTTCGAAATTAACAATTTGCAACTATTTCAGTAACAAGACCAAATTCCTGAAAGCGCCTCGCAACGGTATTGTAGGACGCGAGACGCCTGGCAAAGGCTGTTGTACACTGGTCGTGAAAGATTCGTGGTTAAATCAAGGTGGAACACGTGGAATTACTTTCTGAGTACGGTCTGTTTTTGGCCAAAATTGCGACGGTGGTGATCGCTATTGCGGTGATTGCGGTGCTGATCGTGAACCTGACGCAGCGTAAGCGTCAGCGTGGTGAACTGCGCATTACCCGCTTAAGCGAGCAGTATAAGGAGATGCAGGAAGATATGTCCGTGGCGCTGCTGGATGGGCATCAGCAGAAGCTGTGGCATAAGGCGCAAAAGAAAAAGCTCAAGCTCGAAGCCAAAGCGGCAAAAGCGAAGGCGAAACAGGATCATCAGGAAACAACCAAACCACGGGTCTATGTGCTGGATTTTAAAGGCAGTATGGATGCCCATGAAGTCACGTCTCTGCGCGAAGAGGTGACGGCGGTGCTGGCGGTGGCAAAACCTCAGGACCAGGTCGTGCTGCGACTGGAAAGCCCTGGCGGCGTGGTGCACGGTTACGGTCTCGCGTCCTCACAGCTGCAACGTCTGCGTGAGAAACAGATCCCACTGACGGTGGCGGTCGATAAAGTGGCGGCGAGCGGTGGCTATATGATGGCCTGTGTGGCTGACAAAATTGTTGCGGCGCCCTTTGCGATTCTCGGCTCGATTGGCGTGGTCGCGCAGATCCCTAACTTCAATCGTTTTCTGAAAAACAAAGAGATCGATATCGAGCTGCATACCGCCGGGCAATATAAGCGTACGCTGACGCTGCTGAGTGAGAATACAGAAGAAGGGCGACAGAAATTCCGCGAAGACCTCAACGAAACGCATCATCTGTTTAAGGATTTTGTGAAGCGGATGCGTCCGTCGCTGGACATTGAGCAGGTGGCAACCGGTGAACACTGGTACGGCATACAGGCGCAGGAAAAAGGGCTGGTGGACGAAGTCGGCACCAGTGACGATCTGCTCCTGAGCCTGATGGAGGGCCGTGAGCTGGTGGGTGTGCGCTATACTCAGCGTAAGAGACTGCTCGACCGCTTTACCAATAGCGCGGCGGAGAGCGCCGACCGCTTGCTGTTGCGATGGCTACAACGCGGACAAAAACCGCTGCTGTAAACAAAAACGCGAGGCATTTGCCTCGCGTTTCGCTTTAATCGACCAGGTGATATTTCTCTGAGAGCGCATGGGCCAGGTATTTAAACATGTTAAATACGGCCGTGCTCTTCGGGGTGGGTAACCCTTGCTCGTCGAGATAGTATTCGCCGCTGAACACCAGCACACCGTTGCGCTGTTCCACACCCGTGGCTTCGATACCGGCCAGGGTATCTTCGTGTTCACGAATCAGTTTATTGGCTTCGACAAGCAAAGTCTCACGATCGATAGGTTGGGTAGTTTGCTGCATATTCCACTCCTTAAACAGTGGCAATAGTCTACGCCGGACGCGCAGCCTGGGCAAATTTTCCCTGTTTTTCGCGGGGCTACGCGAAAGGGGCAAAGCTGGCGCGATTTGCTTTTGCATGCTAATAAAGTTGCGTAACAGATTTTATCAGGTAGAGTGTGCGCTTTCGTCATTCTGGCAACAGAATTGCTTGACATTCGACCGAAAGCTCGTCGCATCGTCATTTTGATGCGAGTGAAATGCCCGATAACTCAATCACCTGGACCGGTTTTGTTATTGTCCGGTCAGAACAAAGGGGTTGATATCCCCTGGCGGAGTCGCAATATCAACATCGCGTCGCCAGCGGAAGGGAAATCAACATGCGGCGTATTCCTGGAAGAATTAAATTAGGTAAAGGTGAATATGGGTAAAGCTCTCGTCATCGTTGAGTCCCCGGCAAAAGCCAAAACGATCAATAAGTATCTGGGTAATGACTATGTGGTTAAATCCAGCGTTGGTCACATCCGCGATTTGCCGACCAGTGGCTCAGCCAGTAAAAAGAGCGCAGACTCTACCTCCACCAAAGGGGCTAAGAAGCCTAAAAAGGATGAACGTAGCGCGCTCGTCAACCGTATGGGTGTCGATCCCTGGCACGAATGGGAAGCACAGTACGAAGTGCTGCCCGGCAAAGAGAAAGTCGTCAATGAGCTGAAACAGCTCGCCGAAAAAGCTGACCACATCTATCTCGCAACCGACCTTGACCGCGAAGGGGAAGCCATTGCATGGCACCTGCGGGAAATCATTGGTGGTGATGAATCACGATACAGCCGTGTCGTGTTCAACGAGATTACAAAGAATGCGATTCGTCAGGCGTTTGAAAAGCCGGGCGAACTGAATATCGATCGTGTTAATGCTCAGCAGGCGCGTCGCTTTATGGACCGCGTGGTGGGTTACATGGTTTCGCCACTGCTGTGGAAGAAAATCGCGCGTGGCCTTTCCGCCGGACGTGTTCAGTCCGTAGCGGTGCGTCTGGTCGTCGAGCGTGAGCGCGAAATCAAAGCGTTTGTGCCAGAAGAGTTCTGGGAAATCGACGCGAACGTCGCAACGCCAGGTGGTGATGCACTGCCGCTGCAGGTGACGCACGAAAAAGACAAGCCGTTCCGTCCGGTGAACCGCGATCAAACCATGGCGGCGGTTGCGCTGCTGGAAAAAGCACGCTATCAGGTGCTGGATCGCGAAGACAAACCGACGAGCAGCAAACCCGGTGCTCCTTTCATCACATCCACACTCCAGCAGGCGGCCAGTACGCGTCTGGGCTTTGGCGTGAAGAAAACCATGATGATGGCGCAGCGTCTGTATGAAGCGGGCTACATCACCTACATGCGTACCGACTCAACCAACCTGAGCCAGGACGCAGTGAGCATGGTGCGTGACTATATCGGCGATAACTTCGGTAAGAAATATCTGCCGGAAAGCCCGATTCAGTACGCAAGCAAAGAGAATTCTCAGGAAGCGCACGAAGCGATCCGTCCGTCGGATGTTTCTGTTGAGTCTGAAGCGCTGAAAGACATGGAAACGGATGCCCAGAAGCTGTACCAGCTGATCTGGCGTCAGTTCGTGGCCTGTCAGATGAATCCGGCGAAATACGATTCCACGACCCTGACCGTTGGCGCGGGCGATTTCCGCCTGAAAGCGCGCGGTCGTATCCTGCGCTTCGACGGCTGGACGAAAGTCATGCCAGCTCTGCGTAAGGGCGACGAAGATCGTACCCTGCCTGCCGTGAACAAGGGCGATGAGCTCTCGTTAACGGAACTGACTCCGGCACAACACTTCACCAAGCCGCCTGCGCGTTTCAGCGAAGCGTCGCTGGTTAAAGAGCTGGAAAAACGCGGTATCGGCCGTCCGTCCACCTATGCGTCGATCATTTCGACCATTCAGGATCGCGGCTACGTTCGTGCTGAAAACCGTCGTTTCTATGCCGAAAAAATGGGTGAGATCGTCACGGATCGTCTGGAAGACAACTTCCGCGAGCTGATGAACTACGATTTCACCGCGCAGATGGAAGACCGTCTGGACCAGGTGGCTAACCATCAGGCCGAATGGAAGAAGGTGCTCGACAGCTTCTTCGGCGATTTCACCCAACAACTGGAGAAAGCTGAAAAAGCGCCAGAAGAGGGCGGAATGCAGCCGAACCAGATGGTGCTGACCAGCATCGAATGTCCGACCTGTAGCCGTCAGATGGGTATCCGTACCGCAACCACTGGCGTGTTCCTCGGCTGTTCCGGCTATGCTTTAACGCCGAAAGAGCGCTGCAAAACCACCATCAACCTGGTGCCTGAGAACGAAGTTCTCAACGTGCTGGAAGGTGACGATGCAGAAACCAACGCCCTGCGCGCTAAGCGTCGCTGCCAGAAATGCGGCACGGCGATGGACAGCTACCTGATCGATCCGAAGCGTAAATTGCATGTCTGCGGTAACAACCCGACCTGTGATGGCTATGAGATCGAAGAGGGCGAGTTCCGCATCAAAGGCTATGACGGCCCTATTGTGGAATGTGAGAAATGCGGTTCTGAAATGCACCTGAAAATGGGACGTTTCGGTAAGTACATGGCCTGCACCAACGACGAATGTAAAAACACGCGTAAGATCCTGCGTAACGGCGAAGTGGCTCCTCCGAAGGAGGATCCGGTTCCGTTGCCAGAACTGCCGTGTGAGAAGTCAGACGCGTACTTTGTGCTGCGTGACGGCGCTGCGGGTGTGTTCCTCGCCGCCAACACCTTCCCGAAATCGCGCGAGACCCGTGCCCCGCTGGTGGAAGAGCTGTACCGCTTCCGCGACCGTCTGCCAGAGAAACTGCGTTATCTGGCCGATGCGCCACAGCAGGATCCGGAAGGCAATAAGACCGTTGTCCGCTTTAGCCGTAAAACGAAGCAGCAGTATGTCGCTGCCGAGAAAGAGGGTAAAGCGACCGGCTGGTCTGCATTCTTCGTGGATGGTAAATGGGTTGAAGGCAAGAAATAATCTTTTCTTACCATGACTTACCTGAAAGGGCCGGACTTCCGGCCCTTTTTTATTGGCTGTTATTATTTTTTGTTCCGTACTATACACTCGGGATATAAATGATATAGTGGTTATAGTTAACCCCTTTCTTATTATTAAATCGTCTTAAGCGATTGTCCCTGTGCGCTAAATCGGATGGTCAGGCATGAAACTACAACAGCTTCGTTATATCGTTGAGGTGGTCAACCACAACCTTAACGTCTCTTCGACCGCAGAAGGTCTTTATACGTCTCAGCCCGGCATCAGCAAGCAGGTGCGGATGCTGGAAGATGAACTGGGTATTCAGATATTTGCCCGTAGCGGCAAGCATCTGACTCAGGTCACTCCCGCCGGTCAGGAGATCATCCGTATCGCCCGGGAAGTGCTTTCCAAAGTCGATGCGATTAAATCGGTGGCTGGGGAACACACCTGGCCGGATAAAGGCTCGCTTTATATTGCGACTACCCACACCCAGGCTCGATACGCGCTGCCAGGGGTGATCAAAGGTTTTATCGAGCGCTACCCGCGTGTGTCACTGCATATGCATCAGGGATCGCCGACGCAAATCGCTGAAGCGGTCTCAAAAGGCAATGCGGATTTCGCCATCGCGACCGAAGCGCTGCACCTGTATGACGACCTGGTGATGCTGCCTTGCTACCACTGGAACCGCTCGATTGTGGTGACGCCGGAGCATCCGCTGGCAGGGAAGGGATCGGTCACCATTGAAGAGCTGGCCCAATACCCGCTGGTGACCTACACCTTTGGCTTTACCGGCCGTTCTGAGCTGGACACGGCGTTTAACCGCGCTGGCCTGACACCGCGTATCGTCTTCACGGCCACCGATGCCGACGTCATCAAAACTTACGTGCGTCTGGGCTTGGGCGTGGGCGTCATCGCCAGCATGGCCGTTGACCCGGTTTCTGACCCGGATCTGGTGCGTCTGGATGCGCACGATGTCTTTAGCCACAGCACCACCAAAATCGGTTTCCGCCGCAGCACCTTCCTGCGCAGCTATATGTATGATTTCATTCAACGCTTCGCGCCGCATTTAACCCGCGATGTGGTGGATACTGCGGTCGCCTTGCGCTCCAATGAAGATATTGAGGCGATGTTCCAGGACATTAAACTTCCGGAAAAATAATCACACCCGGTATCTTTTCGCCCGGAAAGATACCGAAATTAAGTCTTAAAGCTAAATTAGAATTATCATCATCCCCATTCTCTGCCGCATATAACCCGATAAACAGAATGCGTTTACGGGCAAACTGTCGCAAATTTGCGACAAAAGTAGAAACGAAATTCCCGCTACGCAAATTCCTCGTCTCAATTATTTATTTCTGGTCAAAAGATTAATTATTTCCCTGGAAACGTTCGTAAATTCACTAGCTTTTCAGCTAAAGTTTCTTTAGGATTTATCTCAACTCATGATTACTTGTACCGATTGTTTGGTATCAAAATGATAAGCGAAGTCGATTGTATGAGGTTAGCAATGCCGTCAGGAAGTGAAGATCCGCAAAGGGACCCGGCGCTTAAGCGTAAAGCCTGGCTGGCGGTATTTCTTGGCTCCGCCCTGTTCTGGGTGGTGGTGGCGTTACTGGTCTGGAAATATTGGGGATAGATATGGCAGTTCACATGCGTATTGAACCGGTTAAAAAAAGGTGTCAGCCAGGTGACAATGGCCATAAAGCACGTAAAGAACCTGTAACAAGCGTGCCTGCATCCTGGAAGCTCTCCGCGCAACAACAAGCCTTTATTGATACGTTCGCAGAAGACGAACCCAAAAAACAATAATTGATAATAAGGTGAGCCTGCGAATATCCAGGTGATACCTGTGTACTCTTTTATAAATACACATCAGCAATAAAGAACGGGGGAATACCCCAGCTAATCATATAAATATAAGTCTGGTGTCAGATGATGAATACTCTACAAAACATGAAGTACTGGTCCTGGATGGGGGCCTTTAGCATATCCGTCCTGTTCTGGGCGCAGCTAATCTGGCTGGCCTTAAACTAAATACAAAACCTCGCTCCGGCGGGGTTTTTTGTTTATATCCCACCGTTCATCGATTATCCCGATTTATCAATTCGGGTTGTTATCAAAACGTTACGACATCTTTGTGTTATCTTTAATTACAGCCCCGATGATTGTCGGGGTATCCCTGTCATTAAGGAGGAGCTTATGTCGTTAACCCTACGCGAAGCCAGTAAGGACACGTTGCAAGCCGAGAATAAGACCTACCACTACTACAGCTTGCCGCTGGCCGCCAGGACACTTGGGGACATCGCGCGCTTACCCAAGTCACTGAAAGTTTTACTGGAAAATCTCTTACGCTGGCAGGATGACGAGTCTGTCACTGCCGATGATATCCATGCCCTGGCGGGGTGGCTGAAAAATGCCCACGCCGATCGTGAGATCGCCTATCGCCCGGCGAGGGTATTGATGCAGGACTTCACCGGCGTGCCTGCGGTGGTGGATCTGGCGGCGATGCGCGAAGCCGTCAAACGCCTCGGCGGCGATACCGCCAAAGTGAACCCGCTTTCTCCTGTCGATCTGGTCATTGACCACTCCGTGACCGTTGATCATTTCGGTGATGACGACGCGTTCGAAGAGAACGTGCGTCTGGAGATGGAGCGAAACCACGAACGCTACGTGTTTTTGAAATGGGGCCAGCAGGCCTTTAGCCGTTTCAGCGTGGTACCGCCGGGCACCGGGATTTGCCATCAGGTCAACCTGGAGTATCTGGGTAAAGCGGTGTGGAGCGAACTGCAGGGCCAGGAGTGGATCGCCTATCCCGACACACTCGTCGGAACTGACTCCCACACCACGATGATCAACGGACTCGGCGTGCTGGGGTGGGGCGTGGGCGGCATCGAAGCCGAAGCCGCGATGCTCGGTCAGCCCGTCTCAATGCTGATCCCGGATGTGGTGGGCTTCAAGTTGCTGGGCAAACTCCGCGAAGGCATCACCGCCACCGACCTCGTACTGACCGTGACCCAGATGCTGCGTAAACATGGCGTGGTCGGTAAATTTGTGGAATTCTACGGCGACGGTCTGGATTCCCTCCCGTTGGCCGACCGCGCGACCATTGCCAACATGGCGCCGGAATACGGCGCGACGTGCGGCTTCTTCCCGATCGACGGCGTGACCCTGGAGTACATGCGCCTGAGCGGGCGCAGCGATGAGCAGGTCGCGCTGGTGGAGGCCTATGCCAAAGCGCAGGGAATGTGGCGAAATACGGGCGATGAGCCGGTCTTCACCAGCACCCTGGAACTGGATATGAATGAAGTCGAAGCCAGCCTTGCCGGGCCGAAACGTCCGCAGGATCGCGTTGCGCTGCAGAATGTGCCGAAAGCCTTCGCCGCCAGCAACGAGCTGGAGCTCAACTCTGCGCAAAAAGACCGCCGCCCGGTTGATTATGTTATGAACGGGCATCAGTACCAGCTTCCCGATGGCGCCGTGGTGATTGCGGCAATCACCTCCTGTACCAACACCTCCAACCCGAGCGTGCTGATGGCTGCCGGGCTGCTGGCGAAAAAAGCGGTCACCCTGGGCCTCAAGCGCCAGCCGTGGGTCAAGGCCTCGTTAGCGCCGGGCTCGAAAGTGGTGTCGGACTATCTGGCGAAAGCCAAACTGACGCCATACCTCGACGAGCTGGGCTTTAACCTGGTCGGCTACGGGTGTACCACCTGTATCGGTAACTCCGGTCCGCTGCCGGACCCTATCGAGCAGGCGATCAAGCAGGGCGATCTGACCGTGGGGGCGGTGCTTTCAGGCAACCGTAACTTCGAAGGCCGCATTCATCCGCTGGTCAAAACCAACTGGCTGGCCTCGCCGCCGCTGGTGGTCGCCTATGCCCTGGCAGGCAACATGAACATTAACCTGGCTAGCGACCCGATCGGCCACGACCGCAAGGGCGACCCGGTGTATCTGAAAGACATCTGGCCGTCGGCGCGCGAAATTGCTCGCGCCGTTGAGCAGGTCTCGACCGAGATGTTCCGCAAAGAGTATGCCGAAGTGTTTGAAGGCACGCCGGAGTGGAAAACGATCAAAGTGGAACGCTCTGACACCTACGGCTGGCAGAGTGACTCGACCTATATCCGCCTGTCGCCGTTCTTTGATGACATGGAAGCTCAGCCGAAACCGCTGGTCGATATCCAGGGGGCGCGTATTCTGGCGATGTTGGGGGATTCCGTCACCACCGACCACATCTCTCCGGCGGGGAGTATCAAGCCCGACAGCCCGGCGGGGCGTTATCTGCAGGGGCGTGGCGTGGAGCGTCGTGACTTCAACTCCTACGGCTCTCGTCGCGGGAATCACGAAGTGATGATGCGCGGGACCTTCGCCAATATTCGTATCCGCAACGAAATGGTGCCGGGTGTGGAAGGTGGGATGACGCGTCATCTTCCGGGAACGGAAGTGATTTCGATCTACGATGCGGCGATGAAATATCAGCAGGAAGGCACGCCGCTGGCGGTGATCGCCGGAAAAGAGTATGGCTCCGGTTCAAGCCGCGACTGGGCGGCGAAGGGACCGCGTCTGCTGGGCGTCCGGGTGGTCATCTCCGAGTCGTTTGAACGTATTCACCGCTCGAATCTGATCGGCATGGGGATTTTACCGCTGGAGTTCCCGCAGGGCGTGACGCGCAAAACGCTGGGGTTAACCGGGGAGGAGCGGATTGATGTTCGCGATCTGCAAAACCTGAAACCGGGGGCGACCGTTCCGGTCCAGCTCACGCGTGCGGATGGCAAAACGGAAGTGCTGGATTGCCGCTGCCGCATCGATACGGCGACCGAACTGACGTATTACCAGAACGACGGCATTTTGCATTATGTGATTCGTAATATGCTGAACTAGCGGTACCGGCCCGGCGAAAGCCGGGCCATTTGACTTACTCGCTCAGAAGGTGGCCCATCTTCGCGGCTTTGGTATCGAGGTAATGGGCGTTCTTCGGGTTACGGCCCACAATCAGCGACACGCGTTCCACGATATTGATCCCGGCCTCGGTCAGGATTTCCACTTTGCGCGGGTTGTTCGTCAGCAGACGCACTTCGTCCACGCCCAGCAGTTTGAACATATCCGCACACAGGGTGAAGTCACGTTCGTCAGCGGCGAAACCGAGCTGATGGTTGGCTTCGACCGTATCGTAGCCCTGATCCTGCAGCGCATAGGCGCGGATTTTATTCAGCAGACCGATATTACGACCTTCCTGGCGGTGATAAAGCAGCACGCCACGACCCTCTTCGGCGATATGCGACAGCGCCGCTTCGAGCTGGAAACCGCAATCACAGCGCAGGCTGAATAAGGCGTCGCCCGTCAGACACTCTGAATGGACGCGAGCCAGTACCGGCGTCTTGCCGGAAATGTCGCCAAACACCAGTGCGACGTGGTCCTGCCCGGTTGCCAGTTCTTCAAAACCCACCATCAGGAAATCGCCCCATGGGGTTGGCAGATTGGCTTCTGCCACACGTTTAAGCTGCATGTGATTCTCCAGAGTATGCTGACACGTTTCGTGCCAGTCGCCCTTCGGCTTTAGTATCCCGCTATTTTGCCACAAGCCGACAGCGTTCACCTAGCTGAGGGCATGCTATACGGATGTTAAACGCACAATCCGACATTTTCACCCATTGCGTTAAATTCGGTTATGATTGTTGAGCTTAGCGAAAAAGGAGACAACATGCTTTCGATTGCCCGCCGCACGGCTGCCGGTGCCGCTATTTTACTCATTATGCCCTTAGCGGTATGGATTTCAGGCTGGGCCTGGCAACCGGGACAAAACAGCGGGTGGCTGAAGACGCTGTATTGGGTGACGGAAACGGTCACCCAGCCATGGGGGATTATTACTCACGGGCTCCTTTGCGCATGGTTTTTGTGGTGCCTGCGTTTTCGCCTGCGTCCGGCGATCATGCTGTTTATCATTCTCGGCGGGGCGATTGTCGTTGGGCAGGGGATTAAGTCCTGGGTCAAAGATCGCGTCCAGGAACCGCGTCCTTTCGTGGTGTGGTTAGAAAAAACGCATCATATTCCGGTAGATACCTTCTACAATTTAAAGCGTAATGAGCGCGGACATCTGGTGAAAGATCAGCTGGCCGAAGCGCAGGAAATTCCGAAATTTTTACGCCAACACTGGCAAAAAGAGACCGGATTTGCCTTCCCGTCCGGCCACACCATGTTTGCGGCCAGTTGGGCGCTGTTGGCCGTCGGTTTGCTCTGGCCGCGCCGCCGTACCCTGACCATCGCCGTTTTACTGGTCTGGGCGACAGGAGTGATGGGCAGTCGTCTGCTGTTGGGGATGCACTGGCCGCGCGACCTGGTGGTGGCAACCTTGATCTCCTGGCTGCTGGTGACCTTCGCGACCTGGCTTGCGCAACGTCTCTGCGGGCCGTTGACACCGCCGCCGGAAGAGAACAAAGAGATTGCCAAACGAGAGCAAGAAGCGCCCTGATGGTTGAATTTCGCCGTTTCGCCCTCAAATCATGTTGGACCCTATCACTTTTTCCGTTTCACGCTCGCGGCTAAAATGGTAGTTTATAAGGCTGATTGCGGCGAGTTGAACATACTTTATTCGCTTGAACCACATAACGGGAAGTCATGTGAAATATCTACTCATATTCTTACTGGTGTTGGCGATTTTTGTTATTTCGGTCACGCTGGGTGCGCAAAACGATCAACTGGTGACCTTTAATTACCTGCTGGCGCAGGGCGAGTATCGCGTATCGAGCTTGCTTGCTGTGTTATTCGCCGCCGGTTTTATCATCGGCTGGCTCGTTTGTGGCCTGTTCTGGCTGAAAGTTCGTGTTTCTCTTGCGCGCGCGGAACGTAAAATCAAACGTCTTGAAAATCAAATTGCGCCTGTGGCTGACGTACCGGTTAATTCTGGTGTGCCGGTCGTGAAGGAATAAACGAATATGCTGGAGTTGTTGTTTCTGCTTTTGCCTGTAGCCGCAGCCTATGGCTGGTATATGGGCCGCAGAAGTGCGCAACAAAACAAGCAGGACGAGGCAAACCGGCTTTCCCGTGACTACGTCGCGGGGGTGAACTTCCTTCTGAGCAACCAACAGGATAAAGCGGTAGACCTGTTCCTCGACATGTTAAAAGAGGACACCGGCACCGTTGAGGCCCATCTCACCCTCGGAAACCTGTTCCGCTCGCGTGGTGAGGTCGACCGCGCCATTCGCATCCACCAGACGCTGATGGAAAGCGCTTCACTGACTTACGATCAGCGTCTGCTGGCGGTACAGCAGCTGGGCCGTGACTACATGGCGGCGGGTCTTTACGACCGCGCGGAAGACATGTTCAGCCAGCTGGTGGATGAAACGGATTTCCGCGTCAGCGCCCTGCAACAACTCCTGCAAATTTATCAGGCGACCAGCGACTGGCAGAAAGCCATCGACACCGCAGAGCGCCTGGTGAAACTCGGCAAAGACAAACAGCGCGTCGAAATCGCCCATTTCTACTGTGAGCTGGCTCTGCAGCAGATGGGCAGCGATGACATGGAAAAAGCCATGTCGCTGCTGAAAAAGGGCGCTTCTGCCGATCGCAACAGCGCACGTATCTCCATCATGATGGGGCGCGTGTTTATGGCGAAAGGCGAGTTTGGCAAAGCGGTGGAGTGCCTGCTGCGCGTGATTGACCAGGACAAAGAGCTGGTCAGCGAAACCCTGGAGATGCTGCAAACCTGTTATCAACAGCTTGGTCGTCCGGACGAGTGGGTGGCCTTCCTGCGTCGCTGCGTGGAAGAGAACACCGGCGCGACGGCGGAACTGATGCTGGCCGACGTCGTCGAGCAGCATGAAGGCAACGATACCGCTCAGGTGTACATAACCCGTCAGCTACAGCGTCATCCGACGATGCGCGTCTTCCACAAGCTGATGGACTACCATCTGAACGACGCAGAAGAAGGGCGCGCCAAAGAGAGCCTGATGGTGCTGCGTGATATGGTGGGCGAGCAGGTGCGGAGTAAGCCGCGCTATCGCTGCTCGAAATGCGGATTTACCGCTTACACGCTCTACTGGCATTGTCCTTCCTGCCGCGCCTGGTCAACCATCAAGCCGATCCGTGGTCTGGACGGTCAGTAATTTTTTAAAACCCCACACTTTAGTTACAACATACTTTCGTTGTTTTGAGAATGGTTCGGCACCGTGCGGTCTTTCGCCGGGCAGGAGGGTAAATCGATTCTGTCAATTTCTGCCGCTGGCAGGTAGAATGCTCGCCGTTTATCTATCCCGCGCCACTGCGGCGCCCATAGACGAAAAGGGCTGGTCATGACGTCTGTTGCATCCTCTTCTTCCCGCGTAGTTACTGAATCTCCCGTTGTTGTTGCACTCGACTATAACGATCGCGACAGCGCACTCGCCTTTGTCGATCGCATTGACCCACGCGACTGCCGTCTGAAAGTCGGCAAAGAGATGTTCACCCTGTTTGGACCGCAAATCGTGCGTGACCTGCAGCAGCGTGGCTTTGATGTCTTTCTCGACCTCAAATTCCATGACATTCCGAACACCACGGCGCATGCGGTCGCCGCCGCGGCCGATCTCGGCGTATGGATGGTGAACGTGCATGCCTCCGGCGGGGCGCGAATGATGACTGCCGCGCGCGAAGCGCTGGTGCCTTTCGGCAAAGACGCGCCGCTGCTGATCGCCGTTACGGTTTTGACCAGCATGGAAGCGAGCGATTTGCTCGATCTTGGCGTGACGTTGTCACCTGCCGAGCATGCCGAGCGTCTGGCGCGCCTGACGCAAAACTGCGGCCTCGATGGGGTGGTGTGTTCCGCACAGGAAGCGGTGCGTTTTAAAGCTGAGCTTGGTCAGGCATTCAAACTTGTTACCCCCGGCATCCGGCCTCAGGGCAGCGATGCGGGCGATCAGCGCCGTATCATGACGCCTGAGCAGGCGCTGGCGGCAGGAGTCGACTATATGGTTATTGGTCGCCCGGTCACGCAATCTGCTGATCCGGCGCAGACCTTAAAAGCGATCAACGCATCATTGAGCAAGGGGGCGTAATGAGCGATTCCAATAGCCGTCTGGTCTATTCAACGGATAGCGGGCGTATCGACGAGCCAAAAGTGACCGTGCAGCGTCCGAAGGGCGATGGCATTGTGCGCATTCAGCGTCAGACCAGCGGCCGTAAGGGCAAAGGCGTGTGTCTGATTACGGGCATCGACGAAGACGACGCAACGCTCGCGAAACTGGCCGCTGAGTTGAAAAAGAAATGCGGCTGTGGCGGCGCAGTCAAAGAGGGCGTTATTGAGATTCAGGGCGACAATCGAGATTTAATAAAGACGCTGCTGGAAGCCAAAGGAATGAAAGTCAAACTGGCAGGCGGTTGAAAATAATAAGCCACGGTATATACCGTGGCTTTTTTCTTTGTGCGTCAGTCAGAAAATAGCGTTCTGAAATAATGCAAACATGCGGTGGTTATTCTATATATCTTATTTACCCACCTGGTGGCCGATGATACCACCCACCGCTGCACCACCCAGGGTACCCAGGGCACTACCATCCGTTAACACTGCCCCACCAACAGCACCCGCACCCGCACCAATCGCGGTGTTACGGTCACGTTTGGACCAGTTAGAACATGCGCTCAGAGACATGGCGAGAGTGACGGCCAAAACGGCTGCTGCTAATTTTTTGCTGGTTAAATTCATCATACTTTCTCCTGAATTATCGATTCACGGAAATAAGCTATCAGTAAGTATAGACAATGAACTACGTCAGCGTCATTTCCGTGAAACCTGGTCGCGCAGGTGTTACAAAATCACGCAGGTGATAGTCACTTCCTGTTATATCGCTAATAGTAATTTTAAATTTTTGCTGGCGAAACGACAGGTAAATAGTCTTAAAGGGATGTTCAGAATTGTCTCAGATAGAATTCATGCGCTCTGCGCCCGTTGAAGCGGGCGCAGGAGAGGGTCAGGCGGAGTGTTTGACGATATCGACGGTCAGGCCATCGCGCTGCAACTGCTGGCGATGCTCATCGCTCAGACGCTCGTCGGTAATCACGCGGCTAAAGCGCGATACCGGCCCCATCATGTAGGGATGCACCGCACCAAATTTAGAGCTGTCGGTCAGGACAATAGCTTCGCAGCCTTTTTCCAGCACCGCGTTGACCACATCGGAACGCATCATATCCCGGCCGGTAAAGCCCGTTTCCGGCTGCCAGCCGTCAATGCCGATAAACGCTTTGCTGAAGTGAACCTGCTGAACATACTGACGCGTCAGCGGCCCCACCATGCTTTCGCTTTTCTTCTGATAAATTCCGCCCAGCAGAATCACTTCGCAGCGCGTCTCTTTCAGCAGATGCGCGATATAGCTGCTCACCGTAATGATGGTGATGTCTTTCTGTTCCGCCAGGGTGCGCGCCAGCAGGGCGTTGCTGCTGCCGTTCTCGATAAACACGGTTTCGCCGTTATTGACCAGTGAGGCGGCAAATTCAGCCAGCTCGCGCTTCAGCGCAAAGTTGGTCATCATGCGCGTTTCAACGTCTTCACTGTCCAGCGGTACCGCGTAGCCGTGAGCCCGGCGCAGGTAACTCTGTTTTTCCAGAAGGTTCAGGTCCTGACGGATGGTCACCTCTGACACGCCGGTTGTTTTCGCCAGCTCGACGACACTCACGCGTCCTTTGTCGATCACCATCTGCAGAATGATTTGTTGTCGGGAATTCATAGCATCCAAATAAAGAAAACGAAGACGAAAAAGGGGTGAAGATTACACTTCCCACGGGGCTTTCGGCTGGGCGGGATCCTGCGCCTGGCTTGCGCCGTGCTGTGCCAGTAATTCAGATTTCAGGATCTCAAGATTACGAATAGCGGAGTGGTAATCGCCAGCGACCAGAATATCCAGCACGGTATCAATACGTTGTGCCACTTTCTGCGCGTCAACTTCAGACATCATCTCACCCTCAGAACGAAAAGTTAATAATTTCAATGATGCAGAAATTGCCGACAAAAGAGAAGGGAAAAAATGCACTAAGCAAATTACATAAATGAAAGTGATAAATTTATCCCTTCGCATACAGACGAGTTGGGGAGTGGATTAGTCTAAAACTGCGCGCAAGGCGCTTTTTTATATGAGGAATTAGACTATGACAGTCATCAACCAAGCAACCTGCAAACTGTTCACCGATCCTGAACGTTTCACCCAGCTCGCAGGCTATTACGAGGAAGAACGGCGTACGGTATGGATGATGCTGCGGGCTCAGCCGCGCCCCTGTTTCAACCATGCCTTAATCGAGGAAATCATGAACATGTCGTGGCTGGTCCGGCAATCGGGCTTTGCCGTGGACTTCTGGGTGACCGGCTCACTGGTCCCCGACATGTACAACACGGGAGGGGACTTGCGCTTCTTCGTCGAATGCATCCAGAACGGACGGCGCGAAGCCTTACGCGCTTACGCCCGGGCGTGCGTCGATTGCGTCCACGCGGCGTCACGCGGCTTTGATACCGGCGCCATTACACTGGCGATGGTGGAGGGCAGCGCACTCGGGGGCGGCTTTGAGGCGGCGCTGGCGCACCATTTTGTGCTGGCGCAACGCGACGCGCGGCTCGGGTTTCCGGAAATCGCCTTTAATCTGTTTCCCGGCATGGGCGGATATTCGCTGGTCGCCCGTCGTGCAGGCATGAAGCTGGCTGAGGAGCTTATCTATCGCGGGGAATCCCACACGGCGGAGTGGCACGAGCAGTACGGACTGGTGGATGTGCTGTTTGAGCCGGGCCTGGGATATGTCGCCACACGCACCTTCATCGACACCTTACAGCCGAAGCTGAACGGCGTGCGGGCGATGCTCCGCGCCCGTCAGCGGGTGTTGCAACTCCCGCGCAGCGAGCTGATGGATATCACCGAGGACTGGGTGGATGCGGCATTCTGCCTGGAGCCAAAGGACATTGCCTATATGGAACGTCTGGTAATGCTGCAAAATCGTCACAACGCCGTCGGAATGCGTAAAGCCAGTTAACGCATTTTCTTTGCCTGGTAACGCTTGAGCCAACGCTCGAATGCGGCAGCGGGCATTGGCTTCGCGAATAAAAAACCTTGCCGTTCGTTGACGCCATTCTTGGTGAGAAAGGCGTCTTCTTTCGCGCTCTCCACCCCTTCGGCGATCACCTGTAAATTCAGCGCCTGAGCCACGGCCACGATGGCGCGCACCAGCGACTGGGAAATCGACTGCTTATGAATGTCGCGCACGAACACCTGATCGAGTTTGATGGCATCAATCGGGAAACGCGCCAGCTGCGAGAGGGACGAATACCCGGTACCGAAGTCATCGAGATGGATCTGCGCCCCTAACTGGCTGAACTGCTGAATCACCGACAGAGCCAGCTCCTCGTTCTCAATCAGGCAGCTTTCCGTCAGCTCCACATCAATCGGGCAGTATTCAAAATTGAGATCCTTCAGCGCCTGTTTGAGATCGCTGAAAATGGTCTGGTCGGCGAGCTGACGGGCAGAGACGTTCACCGCCACCCGAAGATTGATACCTTTATCGCGCCACTTCGCCACCTGACGCACCACGTCGAGCATGACCCAGCGTCCGAGCGGGACAATCAGGCCCGACTCTTCGGCGTAGGAGATAAACTCCAGCGGCGGGATCAGACCGCGCTCCGGCGACTGCCAGCGCACCAGCGCCTCGAGGCTACGCACTTCACCGCGCCAGGTCATTTTCGGCTGATAGTGGATCAACAGCTGGTCGTTATCCAGCGCCTTGCGCAGGTTGGTGTCCAGCCACAGATATTCGAACACGCGCTGGTTCATTTCTGGCGAGAAGACGCAGAACTTGCCGCGTCCGCTCTCTTTGGCCGTGTACATCGCCGTATCGGCGTTACGAATAATACTTTCCCGATCGGTGCCGTGCTGCGGCGCGAGGGAAATCCCCAGCGAACAGCCGGTATAGATTTCGATAAGACCGATGCGGAAGGGCTGGCGCAGGCGCGTCAGGATGCGCGAGGCCATCGCCTCAAGGGTGCTTTGCGAGGTGTTGGTCGCGAGTACGATAAATTCATCGCCGCCGAGACGCGCCAGCACCTGGCCCTCTTCAAGGCAGCTTAAAATCGCCAGCGCCACCGCCTGCAACAGCTGATCGCCAAACATATGCCCGTAGGCATCGTTCACTTTTTTAAAGTTATCGAGATCGAGATACACCACGCCGACCTGAGCATCGTCACGCGTATCTATGGCGTCGCTGATCAGCTCATGGATGGCGTTACGGTTGGGAAGGCCGGTGATGGTGTCCGTGTTGGCCAGCACGCGCAGGCGCTCCTGGGCACGGCGCTCCTCGGTGATATCGGTCCCAGAACAGATAAGAAAAATTTCATTTTTCCCGCTGCCGCTGTGGACGAATTTGTTTCTGAACAGAAACAATCGTTGTCCCTTCCGCGTCTTAATCCAGCGTTCTACTTCGTAAGAACTGCCGTTACGGAAGAAGCCGGAAATATTACGCTTCGACGCAGCGGCCTCGCTGCGGCTCATAAAGAGTTTAAAGACGTTTTGCCCGATGACTTCCTGCTCTTTCATGCCGGTATACTCTTCGCTCAGGCGGTTAAAGCGCTGAATATTGCCCTGCTGATCGAGGATCACAATCACCGAGTTGGCTTCAGAAACGACCTGTTCGGCGAAGGATAAACCCTGCACCAGATCGCGCGCCACGGAAGGGGTGTCATTCCAGGCAGAGGCCGTACCGGCCCACTCCTTTTTGTTGATTTTGCGCCCCACGAGATGCACGGGAACGTCGGAGCCATAGAGGGAAAGCGTCATGGTAATGCTGGAAGTGATGACGGTGAGCTGGCGAATCTGTTCGGCCTGATCGTCGCTCAACGCAACGACCTGAGTCGTATCGGCGTTTTCGCTGGCGGCCAGATGCAGAGCATTGCTGTCCGCTGTCAGTCGCCACCAGGGACTGTGTGTGCCCATGTAACGAAACAGCAAATTATGCTCCAGTTCGTCAATCATGCTTTCTCCCGGACCCGCTCAATGGCGCAAATTATGCATTTTCATTCGATTTTACCGATGCATCGCAGCGGCTTTATCGAAGTGAACTTATTGTTTTTCCCTGAATTCTTATATTAAAACGAGAAGAGCCAAAAAGGATACATGTGGATAAAAATTCCCGTAACCAAAGATGACGGGCTTCTTTTACTGTAGATAATGGTGATGGTTTTTGTGGGGAGTCAGCGGAAAATATTAAGAAAAAGTGATGAATATGCGGTTTATCAGCGGAGGAAAAATGTCGGCGTTCCTCAAAAAGAAACCGCCGACATGTTTAAAGCTTATCAGGCGACAGGGCGCGCGATAATACTGCGGGTTTCCATGCGAACTTCGGCGATGTTCACATCAATCACATCCGTGACTTTATAAACCGTTTCACCTTTGATCTGCACGGCACCATTTTCCTGGCTGCAGGTCAGCTCATCGCGAACCGCATGCAGGAACGGCGCAGGAATAAAGGCAACCGCGCCATTGTCCACCAGACGTACGCGCATCCCGCCGCGGCTCACGTCAATGATCTCGGCGGCGAAACGGGTCTCCGTTCCGGCTTTGTCATTCAGGAAACGGGCATACAGCCAGTCGCCAACATCGCGTTCCGCCATACGGTTCAGGCGACGACGCTCCGCCATCTGCACGGTGGTCTCTTCCTGCGGACGAGCGATGGTTTCACCTTTGATGATCGCTTTCAGCAGACGATGGTTCACCATGTCGCCGTACTTACGAATCGGTGAGGTCCAGGTCGCATAGGCCTCAAGACCCAGACCAAAGTGCGGGCCCGGTTCGGTGCTGATTTCAGCGAAGGACTGGAAGCGACGAATACGGCTGTCGAGGAAACCAGACGGCTGTGCGTCCAGCTCACGGCGCAGTTTGCAGAAGCCGTTCAGCGTCAGCACTTCCTGCGGATCCACGTGGACGTCATGCGTTTTCAGCAGGGCGGCCAGCGCTTCGGTGTTCGCCGGATCAAAACCCGTGTGGACGTTGTAAATGCCGAAGCCGAGTTTGTCGCGCAGCACGCGGGCGGCGCAAATGTTAGCGGCAATCATCGACTCTTCAACGATGCGGTTGGCGATGCGGCGCGGTTCGGCAACGATATCCAGCACTTCGCCTTTTTCACCGAGCACAAAGCGGTAGTCCGGACGATCTTTGAACACCAGCGCGTGGGTTTTACGCCATTCGCCGCGGCTCAGGCACAGGCGCTGCAGCAGAGTCATCTGCTGGGCAATCGCCTCGTTTTCCGGTTTCCAGCTGCCGGTGTTTTCCAGCCAGTCAGAGACATCGTCGTACGCCAGCTTCGCTTTCGACTCGATGGTGGCGGCGAAGAATTCGATATCGTCTTCGATGGTGCCATCAGCCGCAACGGTCATACGGCACGCCAGCACCGGGCGCACTTCGTTAGGACGCAGAGAGCAAAGGTCGTCGGAGAGTTCACGTGGCAGCATCGGGATGTTAAAGCCCGGCAGATAGTTGGTGAACGCGCGAATTTTCGCGGAATCGTCGAGCTTGCTGCCTTCGGCAATCCAGGCTGTCGGATCGGCAATCGCAACGGTCAGATGGAGTTTGTTGTCGCTGCCTTCTTCAACGTACAGCGCATCATCCATATCCTGGGTGCTGGCGCTGTCGATGGTCACGAAGTGCAGGGCGGTCAAATCGCGACGCGCCAGACCTTCATCCATCATCTCTGTCGCGACACCGTTTGGTGCCTCTTTTTCCAGATTATGACGGGCGAGGGTGACCCACCACGGCACGAAATGGTCGTCGCCGTAGGTGATGAAATGAGTGAGTTCGGCGTAGAAACCGCGATCGCCTTTCAGCGGATGGCGACGCATTTGCGCAACCGCCCAGTCGCCTTCTTTGAAATCATGTTCAACGCCGCGTTCTGCGCGGCAAGGGATGGCCTCTTTCAGCAGAGGATGGTCCGGCACAATGGAAAGACGGTCGTCTTTACGATGCACTTTGCCCACAAAACGGGTCAGGAAAGGTTCGATCAATTCTTCTGGCTCGGCGGATTCACGATCTTTCTCGGTGTGAATCACTGCCGTAACACGATCGCCGTGCATCACTTTCTTCATCTGCGGAGGCGGAATGAAGTAGCTTTTCTGTGCATCGACTTCCAGGAAGCCAAAGCCCTTTTCCGTGGCTTTTACCACCCCTTCCGCACGTGGCGTCTGGGAATGCAATTGCTGTTTAAGCTGCGCTAGCAGCGGGTTGTCCTGAAGCATAGTGTTCTATTTTCGTGGCCATTGAGCGGCTGACAGTTTTACGCGAATCTCACTGTGACAGCAAGCCTATTTAGGGGTTGCGTCAGGTTATTCGCCCTTATTTAAGGCAATTTTAAGGCGACTGAGCCAGCCATAAAAAGCCTCCCAGGACAACAGGTTAATCGCTTCAACGGCAGGGATACCTTCATCGATAAGCGGGGTAAACTGCGCCGCGCTGAACCGGTCAGGAGAGCGGGCCAGCAGCTCGGTCGCCCCAGAGACAGACGCATATGTCGCATAGCGGAGATTCGCCTGCTGAATACCACTTGTCAGGATCTCGCCGGTCAGGTCGAGGAGGGTAGATTCGTGACACAGCACCGGCGTCAGGTCGCGCAGCAGAGGCTCGGTCTGCCAGCGCGAGAGGGACTCCAGCTGCGCAGCTGTGGCATAGCGCAGTTCAACGCCCGGGAAGATCGGCTCCCACTCGCTCATATTGATTTCATTGAGGGCCGCATGCGGCGGAATGTGGTGCCCCGGCAGCCAGCGAACGGGATGGCCGAGCAACGCCTGGAATGCGGCCACCACGCGCGCCTGGAAGCCGACAAAACCAATAATCTGATTCATCACAATCATGTCGAACGTCGTCAGGCCGACTTCATCCAGCTGCAGCTGCGCTTTGCGGTCGATAATATCCGGTGAACTGGCCAGCTGGCGGGCGTACTGGGTGATTTGGGCGAGGCGCTGATTACTTTCACGTGAGGAGTCGGGGCCGGGAAGCGGGGCGAGCAGGGCGGCGTAATGGTTACAGAGGCGCTGAACGCCGCACGCCTGCGCCACCGTGAGCGCGGTGCTTAGCCGGTCGTAGGCGCTAAGGGTATGCAGACGATTCACCGGGACTTGCAGCGGAAACAGCAGGTGACACAACGCCCGGGCCGGATTTAGCCAGCTTTCACACGGGGTAACAATCTCTACAGGCAGGGCTAAATCGAGCAAAAAACGATCCTCGACATGCGCGGCCTCGGGAACCAGCGGCAGAACATCATCCGGACAGTGATTTGTCTGGGTTTCGTGATACCAGTGGCCTTTGCCGGAAAAACGGCGTTGTTCCATGTGCGTTCCTTGATCTCAAATGGCGATCAATATCCTGGCGCATGGCTATCAGTGCGAAAAATATTGTTAGGTGATAACAAATAGCGGAACGGAATAACGGAAGGATTTGGCGGGGGGAGAAACTCTCTTCCCGCGAGGGAAGAGAGTCAAACAGCTTATTTGATTTCCAGCTCGTTCATTGCCGCGATGTTGAAACCGCCGTCAACGTGAACCACTTCGCCGGAGATGCCAGCAGAGAGGTCAGAGCACAGGAATGCTGCAGAGTTACCCACGTCTTCGATGGTCACGGTGCGACGAATCGGGGTAACGGCTTCGCAATGCGCCAGCATTTTACGGAAGTCTTTGATACCGGAAGCGGCCAGCGTACGGATTGGGCCAGCAGAGATACCGTTAACACGCACGCCTTCAGGACCCATCGCGTTCGCCATGTAGCGCACGTTAGCTTCCAGAGAAGCTTTCGCCAGACCCATCACGTTGTAGTTAGGGATCGCACGCTCAGCGCCCAGGTAAGACAGGGTCAGCAACGCAGAGCCCGGGTTCAGCATGGTGCGGCAGGATTTAGCCATCGCCACGAAGCTGTAAGAGCTGATGTCGTGAGCGATTTTGAAGCCTTCACGGGTTACCGCGTTCACGTAGTCGCCGTCCAACTGATCGCCCGGTGCGAAACCGATGGAGTGCACGAAGCCGTCGAATTTCGGCCAAACTTTTGCCAGTTCAGCGAACATGCCGTCAATGCTTTCGTCCTGAGCAACGTCACATTCCAGAATGATGCTGGAACCCAGCTGCGCGGCGAACTCTTCAACACGGCCTTTCAGCTTGTCGTTCTGGTAGGTGAACGCCAGCTCAGCGCCTTCGCGGTGCATAGCCTGTGCGATGCCGTAGGCGATGGACAGTTTGCTGGCGACGCCAGTCACCAGAATGCGCTTACCGGAAAGAAAACCCATAGCTTAGATCCTTATATTCATTGTTATGGCGAACGCCCTCTCATTGTGGCGATCGTCGTTAAAACGCGGCGATAATATCACGTGTCGCGTTCAGAGTTAATCCGACCACTTTATAGTAAAGCTGTCATTTATCCTTTCGCCACGCATCTGCCGTCAGCGCCTCACCAAAATGCCCGGCAATTAGCCGTTTGGTCAGGTCGTGCAGCGGGGAGGCCAGCACGTCGGCGGTGCTTCCACGCTCGACCACTTCCCCCTGATGCATCACCAGCACCTGATCGCTGATGTGTTTCATCATCCCGAGATGCTGGGTCACGTAGATATACGAAATGCCCTGTTTCTCCTGCAGCTCCAGCATCAGGTTGATCAGCTGGGAGCGCATCGACATATCCAGCGACGCCAGCGCTTCGTCGGCGATAATCACCTTCGGGCGCAGGATCAGTGCGCGCGCCAGCCCCAGACGCTGCTTCTGGCCGGGGGCGAGCATGTGCGGATAATAGCTGACGTGATCGGGCAGCAGGCCGACCAGGCGCAGCGTTTCGATCACGCGTTTACGCCGCTCTTCCGGCTCCAGATCTGTATTCAGGCGCAGCGGGAAATCCAGAATCTGCGAGATGCGCTGACGCGGGTTAAGCGACGTTGACGGGTCCTGGAAAATCATACGAATGCGCTGGCTGCGGAACGAATAGTCACCAAATGACAGAAAATGGTCGTCAATCAGCACATCGCCCGCCGTCGGCTCGACCATCCCCGCCAGCATCTTCGCCAGCGTGGATTTCCCCGAACCGTTCTCGCCGATAATCGCCAGCGTCTGTTTCTCGCGCAGGGTAAAGCTGAGAGGCTTCACCGCTTCGACGGTCTGGCGATGAAACAGCCCCGTGCGATAGCGGAAGGTCTTACTCAGGTTGCGAACTTCCAGCAACGTTTCGACCATTTACTCTCTCTCCATGTTCAGCGGGAAATGACAGGCGTACAGATGATTTTTCGCGCCGGTCAGACGTGGCGTTTCAATGCATTCGCGCTGGGCGTAAGGGCAACGTGGCCCCAGTCGACAGCCAATCGGCAGCGACTCCAGCAGAGGAATCGCTCCCGGCAGGGTATTCAGGCGGCTTTTATGCGGCATCGCGCTGCCAAAATCGGGGATCGCGCGGATCAGCGCCTGGGTATAGGGATGATGCGGCGTGTTCACCAGCTCTTCGCTGATGGCTGTCTCTACCGTCTGGCCGCAGTACATCACGTCGATCTTATCTGCCCATTTGCTCAGCATCTGCAGGTCATGACTGATCAGCAAAATGGTGGTGTTGTTGTTCTGATTGAGGCGCGACAGCAGGCGGAAAATCTGCGCCTGCGTGGTCGGCTCCATGGCGTTAGTCGGCTCATCGGCGATCAGCAGGCGCGGCTGATTAGCCAGCGCGATGGCGATCATCACCTTCTGGCACTCGCCGTCCGTCAGCTCGTACGGGAAGCTGCGCATCGCATCTTTGTGATCTTTAATGCCGACGCGGTGCAGCAGCTCAATCGCGCGGCGTTTACGCCAGCCGACGCGCTGCCACCAGCGGCCTTTGTAGGTCCAGCCGGGGATGTTCTGCATCAGCTGTTTCCCGACGCGTTCCGACGGGTCGAGACACGACTGCGGCTCCTGGAAGATCATCGACACGTTGTGACCCACCAGCTTGCGGCGCTCGCGCGGCGACAGGCGCAGCAGGTCAATATCGTCGAAACGCATACGGTCGGCGGTGACGCGCCAGTTATCTTTGGCGACGCCGCAGATCGCCTTGGCGATCAGACTTTTACCGGAGCCGGATTCACCCACCAGCCCGCGGATTTCACCTTCGGCCAGCGTAATACTGATGCGATCGACCGCTTTCACCCAGCCTTCGCCGGTCTTAAATTCGATGGTCAGATTGCGGATATCAAGTAACGGCATTATTGCACCCCCGCGTTAATGGCGCGGCGAATCCCGTCGCCCAGCAGGTTGATCAGCAGCACGCTCACCATGATCGCAGCACCGGGCAGCATCACCGTCCACGGCGCAACGTAGATTAGCTCCAGCGCATCGCCGAGCATCGCACCCCATTCAGGCGAAGGCAGCTGCGCGCCGAGATCGAGGAAACCGAGCGCGGCAATATCGAGAATGGCCATCGACAGGGCGCGGGTGATTTCCGTCACCAGCCCCGAGGCGATGTTTGGCATCACCGCGAACCACAAAATATTCAGCGTAGTCGCGCCGTCTAAACGGGCCGCCACCACGTACTCTTTTTCCAGCTCGTCATGCACCATGCTGTAGACCGAACGCACCATGCGCGGGAGCAGCGCCAGCCAGACGGCAAACATCGCATGGGACAGGTGCGGCCCGGCGAACGCGACGACGATAATCGCCAGCAGCAGGGACGGAATCGACAGCAATGTATCGAGAATATGGTTCAGCACCGCCGAGCGCAGGCCGTGGGTGGCACCCGCGAACACGCCCAGCAGCAGGCCAAAGAAGGTCGCGGCAAAAGTCACCACGAACGCGCCGCCGACGGTCGGTGCCGCGCCGCTCAACAGACGGCTCAGGACATCGCGGCCTAAATCATCGGTACCGAGGAAGAACGAAACCTCGCCATAACGCGACCACGACGGGGGCAGCAGCTGATAGCCGAGGAACTGCTGATCGAGCCCATAAGGAGCAAACCAGCCGCCAAAAATACACAGCAGCGCCAGGCCAGCGCAGCCGTACAAACCGATCATCGCCGCGGTGTCGCCGTAGAATTTGCGCCACACGGTACGAACTACGCCGGGCGTGCGCTTTTCCCTGTATACGCTATCGTAAGGCATACGATTCCTTATGTTTCAGCGGGTTGGCCATCGCACCCAAAATGTCAGAAATCACGTTCACGATAATCACCAGCGAGCCGATCACCATCACACCGGCGGAGATCGCCGCGTAGTCCTGCTGACGAATGGCGTTGATCATCCAGCGTCCGAGACCCGGCCAGCTGAACACCATCTCGGTGATCATCGCCAGGGTCAGCATGGTGGAGAATTGCAGCCCGAGGCGCGGGATCACCGGCGGAAGGGCGTTGTGCAGCACGTGACGACGCAAAATCGTCAGGCGCGACAGGCCGCGCGTGGCGGCGGCCTTCACATAGTTCTGGTCAAATACGTCGATGGTGCTGGTGCGCATCAGGCGAATCACTTCCGTGGTCGGCGCAACGGCCAGCGTCAGAACCGGGAGCACCATGTGGCGCAGGGTGCTGATAATCATCTCGTGACGCCAGACGGAATCCGAAAGCCAGGCGTCGATAATCGCGAAACCCGTCACCGTTTTGACGGCGTACAGCAAATCAAAACGCCCGGAGACCGGCAGCCAGCCCAGCGTCAGGGAGAAGAACAGCGTCAGGAGCAGCGCCAGCCAGAACACAGGAATCGAAAAGCCGAGCAGGGCGAGGGCGCTGATCAGCTTATCCTGCCATTTGTTACGCGTGATCCCCGCCAGCATCCCCACCGGAATACCGACCATCAGGGCAAAACCAAAGGCCAGAATGCACAGCTCCATGGTCGCCGGGAACACCTCTTTCAGCTGTTGGGAAATCAACTGACCGTTAATGCTGGAGACACCAAAATCCCAGTGCAGCACGCCGTTGAACCAGAACAGCCACGCGTCCCAGAAGGACGAACCCTGTAGCGGGGCGTGGGGCGTGAAATAGCTCAGGCTAAAGCCGATAAAGGTCAGGAAAAACAGCGTGACGGCCAGCAGGAGCAGGCGCCGCAAGGTAAAAATAATCATGGTTTTTTCACCTCATCCTGTTTCTCACGTGACACGCCTGCGAACGAGGCGTTGCCGAATGGGCTCAGCACCAGGCCTTTAATATCATAGCGATAGGCCTGCAATCGCAGGGAAGAAGCCAGCGGCAGGACCGGCAGTTCGCGGGCCAGAATGTTCTGCGCTTCATCGTACGCTTCAATGCGCGAGGCCAGTTGCTGTGACGACAGCGCCTTTTGCAGCACAGTGTCAAATTCACGGTTACACCAGTGAGCGTAGTTGGTCTGGGAACGAATGGCGGCGCAGCTCAGCAGCGGGCGGAAGAAACTGTCGGGATCGTTACTGTCCGTCGACCAGCCCGAAAGCGTCAGGTCATGATTCATGTCCATCAGACGCGCCTCCTGGAAGCGGCCTTCGACGGGGACGATCACCACTTTCACGCCGACCTGGGCCATATCGGCCTGGATCAGCTCCGCTGTTTTCAACGGACTCGGGTTCCACGCCTGGGAACTGGTCGGGACCCACAGCTGCAGGGTGAGGTTGGTCGCGCCCAGCGCTTTGAGCTGTTCGCGCGCTTTCGCCGGATCGTATTCGGTGATTTTCGCTTCGCTGTCGTACGCCCACGACGCACGCGGCAGAATCGACGCCGCCGTTTCCGCCGTGCCGTAATAGATCGACTGCATCAGGCGCTGGTTATTGATCGCCAGCGCCAGTGCATGACGCACGGCAGGATTGTTGAGCGGCGGTTTGTCGGTATTAAATGCCAGATAGGCGATATTCATGCCGGGGCGCAGGGTCAGACGCAAGCGCGGATCGTCACGCAGAATGGTCAGCTGGCTGGCGGCCGGCCACGCGAGCACGTCGCATTCGCCGGTCAGCAGTTTAGATAATCTGCCGGTCCCGCCGGAGCCCAGATCGACCACCACCTGCGGCATCAGCGGGGTGCCGCGCCAGAAGTGTTCGTGACGTTGTAACCGAATGTACTGCCCGGCACGGTACTCCGCCATCTGGAACGGACCGGTGCCCACCGGCTGGCGGTCAAGCAGCTCCTGATGATCGGCTTTCGTCAGCTTATCGGCGTATTCCGCCGACATGACCGACGCATAGTGGGTCGCAAGATGCCACAGGAACGAGGCATCCGGGCGCGTCAGGCGAAACTCCACCGTCCGGCTGTCGAGCTTGCGCACGTCTTTCACCGTGTCGGCAAACTGCAGGCTGTCGAAATAGGGGAAGTTGCCGCCGTTGACGTTATGCCACGGGTGGTTGCGGTTAAAAATGCGCTGGAAAGTAAACACCACGTCGTCGGCGTTCAGCTTGCGGGTCGGTTTGAACCACGGCGTGGACTGAAACGCCACGTCGTCGCGCAGGTGGAAGCGGTAAGTCGCGCCGTTGTCCAGCACTTCCCAGCTCTCGGCGAGTTCCGGCACCAGGCGATAGGTATAAGGATCAACATCAAGCAGGCGATCGTAAAGCTGTGCGGCGAGGGTGTCGACGATCAGGCCGCTGCCTGCTTTCTGTGGGTTCAGGGTGTCGACTTGCCCGTTCACGCAATAGACAAAACCACTGTCGCGAATATCAGGAAGCGCAGTCTGTTCGGGCGCAGCAAAGACCAGGCGGCTAAACAGACCGAGTGCAATCAGGGACGATAAAACCAGACGCATAATTTTCAGGGTTTTTAGATTCGATCTGCAAAGTGTATCGCACTTACCCCCGATTCGGAAAATGTCTGCGGGTAAGTGCCGATAATGTCAGCGCATTTGATGCTTTTTGAGCAATGCCCTTAATTGATGGTAGGTCAGACCCAGCAGTTCGGCAGCCTGCTTCTGGTTATATTTTGCCTCTTTCAGACTCAGTTCCAGCAACTGCTGTTCCTGTTTGTGCTGGAACTGGCGCAAATCGAGCGGCAGAGAAGGGGTATCGGCGTGCGTCGTCGCTTCCCGTTTTGTCGGTGCGGCGCGATAGAAGGGATCGATAATAATGGTGTCCAGCTCGGTTTCGCTGCTGGCGTGGCGGTACACGGATCGCTCGACCACGTTTTTCAGCTCGCGAATATTGCCCGGCCAGCGGTAGTCCAGCAGCGTTTCCCTGGCGTAGTCGCTAAAACCGGGAAACAGCGGCATGCCCAGCTCGCGGCACATCTGAATGGCGAACTGTTCGGCCAGCAGCATGATATCGCTGCGGCGTTCGCGCAGGGGCGGGAGTTGCACCACGTCAAAGGCCAGACGGTCGAGCAGATCCGCGCGGAATTTCTCCTCCGCCACCATCTCCGGCAGATTGGCATTGGTGGCGCACACCAGACGCACGTTGACCTGTAACGGTTGACTGCCGCCGACGCGCTCCAGCTCGCCGTACTCGATCACCCGGAGCAGCTTTTCCTGCACCAGCATCGGCGCAGTGGCGAGTTCGTCGAGGAACAGCGTCCCGCCGTCGGCGCGCTCGAAACGGCCCGGATGACGTTTTTGCGCGCCGGTAAAGGCGCCCGCTTCATGGCCGAACAGCTCAGTATCCAGCAAGTTTTCGTTCAGCGCCGCGCAGTTCAGCGAGATAAACGGCCCGTCCCATCGCCCGGAAAGATAGTGCAGGCGGTTGGCGATCAGCTCCTTGCCGGTCCCGCGTTCACCAATAATCAGCACCGGCTTGTTGAGCGGGGCGAGGCGGGAAACCTGCTCCAGCACTTCAAGAAAACAGTTCGCTTCGCCCAGTAAATTGTCTTTGTAATCAGCCATGATGAAATTAACCACTCGTTAGCGATATTCACCAGGTGAGAGTAGGTTCTCCGTGGCGTAAAATCAACCACAATCATATAAATCAATAAGATAAAAAACTGGCACGGGATTTGTATTAGCTCATCAGCAGGGCATCGCCCGATAACAGAAATGTGAGGATTGAATTATGGGTATTTTTTCTCGTTTTGCCGACATCGTGAACGCCAACATCAACTCGCTGCTGGAGAAAGCGGAAGACCCGCAGAAGCTGGTGCGTCTGATGATTCAGGAAATGGAAGACACGCTGGTTGAAGTCCGCTCCACCTCTGCCCGTGCGCTGGCTGAAAAGAAACAGCTGTCACGTCGTATCGAGCAGGCCACTGCGCAACAGACAGAGTGGCAGGAAAAAGCCGAACTGGCGCTGCGTAAAGAGAAAGACGATCTGGCCCGTTCGGCGCTGATCGAAAAACAGAAGCTGACCGATATCGTCGCGACGCTGGAGCATGAAATCACGCTGGTGGATGAAACCCTGACCCGCATGAAAAAAGAGATTGCGGAGCTGGAAAACAAACTCAGCGAAACCCGTGCTCGCCAGCAGGCGCTGACCCTGCGCCACCAGGCCGCCAGCTCATCCCGCGACGTTCGCCGTCAGCTGGATAGCGGTAAACTGGATGAAGCGATGGCGCGTTTTGAATCCTTCGAACGCCGCATCGATCATATGGAAGCCGAGGCCGAGAGCCACAGCTTTGGTAAACAGAAAACGCTGGATCAGCAGTTTGCCGATTTGAAAGCGGATGACGAAATCAGCGAGCAGCTTGCGGTGCTGAAAGCCAAAATGAAGCAAGACAACCAATAATAATGAATGCGGCACCGCTGCGTGCCGCAACGCATCGTAAGACAAGGAGACCCTATGAGTGCGCTGTTTCTGGCTATTCCCCTGACCATTTTCGTGCTGTTTGTTCTGCCGATCTGGTTATGGCTGCACTACAGCAACCGTTCTTCCCGCGGTGAACTCTCGCAAAGCGAACAGCAACGTCTGTTGCAGCTCACCGATGACGCGAAAAAAATGCGCGAACGCATCCAGTCGCTGGAAGCGATTCTGGACGCGGAACATCCGAACTGGAGGGACAATTAATGGGCGGACTGAATCTGAATAAAAAGCTGTGGCGTATTCCCCAGCAGGGGATGGTGCGCGGTGTCTGTGCCGGTCTGGCGCACTATCTCGACGTACCCGTCAAGCTGGTGCGGGTTGTCACCGTATTGTCCATTTTCTTCGGACTGGCGTTCATTACCCTTGTCGCGTACATCGTCTTATCCTTTGTACTCGACCCGATGCCGGACAGCGCCTGGTCATCGGAAGACGCACCGACCAGCAGCGACTTGCTCGACGCGGTCGATGCCGAACTGGCTTCCGGCGAGAAGCGTTTGCGCGAAATGGAACGTTACGTCACCTCCGACACGTTCACGCTGCGCAGCCGTTTTCGTCAGCTTTAACTGAGAGAATAAAATATGAATCGTAACTGGCAGCAGGCCGGTCAGAAAATGAAACCGGGCCTCAAAATCGCAGGCAAATTCGTTTTACTGACCGCGCTACGTTATGGCCCGGCAGGCGTCGCGGGTTGGGCGGTGAAATCTGTTGCCCGTAAACCGATCAGAATGTTGCTGGCCGTGGCACTGGAGCCACTGCTGAAGAAAGTCGCAGGCCGTTTTTCCCGCCGTTATTTTTCCTGATTGCCCTCATTCGTTGCCTTCTCTTGAGACGAGAGAGGGCAACAGCCCCTCTCTGAATACCACTTTCACCGTTTCATCCTTTCTTTGCGGCAGCTCACATTAATGAGCAGAGTCGCTTTTTATTTGCGCTTTTCTCCCCTGAGGTTCGTTGACAGAAATTTTTAGGGGGAGTAGATTGCCTTTCGTGGGACCGCTACCATGGAAATCAATGTGAACGATAAAATAACGAATTTAATTAATCTTGTTTATGGGGAATCTTTTTCTGATAAGGATTTAAAGGTTCTTTTAGAAAAGATTGAACACGCGAAAGGGATTATTAGTCACCAGCGTAAAAAGAACTGGGATGAAAAGGATGTGGTATTAATTACCTACGCCGATCAGTTTCAGAAAAGTCACCAGAAAGCGTTGCCGGTTTTTACGCGGTTTTATAATCGCTGGCTGGCGAACTCATTTTCCCATGTTCATCTGTTACCTTTTTACCCCTGGTCTTCCGACGACGGTTTTTCTGTGATTGATTATCATCGCGTCGCGCCTGAAACAGGCGAGTGGGGCGATGTTGCAGAATTAAAACAGTCCACAAACCTGATGTTTGATTTTGTCTGCAACCATATGTCGGCAAAAAGTGAATGGTTCCAGCGCTATTTGAATCAGGAACCTGGCTTTGAAGATTTCTTTATTGCGATCGACCCTGAAACAGATTTATCTGCCGTCACCCGTCCGCGGGCGCTGCCGCTGTTAACGCCGTTCACCCTGGCAGATGGCACCGTGCGCCACCTGTGGACCACCTTCAGCGATGACCAGATCGATCTGAACTTCGCCAGCCCGCAGGTCTTGATCGCCATGGTCGATGTGCTGCTGCACTATCTGGCGGAAGGGGCCGATTATATCCGCCTCGATGCGGTCGGGTTTATGTGGAAAGTTCCAGGAACCACCTGTATCCATCTGGAACAAACTCACCGTCTGATTCAGCTGTTCCGCGCGATCACCGAGGCGGTGGCACCCGGCACGGTCATCATCACCGAAACCAATGTCCCGCACAAAGACAACATCTCTTACTTTGGCGATGGCACCAATGAAGCGCAGATGGTGTATCAGTTCTCGCTCCCTCCGCTGGTGCTGCACAGCGTGCACAGCCAAAACGTTGAAGCCCTGTGCCAGTGGGCGCAACAGCTGACTCTGCCTTCCGAGAAAACCACCTGGTTTAACTTCCTTGCATCCCACGACGGCATTGGTCTCAATCCGGTGCGCGGTATTATTCCTGAGAGCGATATTCTGGCGCTGGTTGAAAAGCTGCAGCACGAAGGCGCGCTGGTGAACTGGAAAAATAACCCGGACGGTACGCGCAGCCCTTATGAAATCAATGTCACGTATCTGGATGCGTTAAGCAGCCAAAGCAGTACCGATAGCGAACGCCTCGCGAGATTCTTGTTGGCCCACGCGGTGTTATTAAGTTTTCCGGGCGTGCCCGCAATTTATATTCAAAGCATTATTGGCTCGCGTAATGATTATGATAACGTCGAACGTCTGGGATATAACCGTGCGATTAACCGGCGGAAATATCAGGAAGGGGAAATGGATGCCCAGCTTGAAGATAATAAAACCCTGAGACATAACAGTTATCAGGCGCTGACAAAAATGATTGCTATTCGTCGTCAGCAAAAAGCGTTTCACCCTGACAGTCAGGCATTTTATGACGCAGTGAATCAGCATGTTCTTAGAATCATTCGCGTCGCCGGGAACGGTGAGCGAATAACGGCGCTATTTAATTTCCAGGAACATGCTCAAACTATTTTCCTGGAAATTCAGTCTGGGACGGAATTGCTCACGGGAACCCCTGTTAGCGGAAATTCTGTGACGCTCAATCCGTGGCAGGTGATGTGGATTAAAGAAATCTAAAAGGACGATAAAAATGAAGATACCCAAAATTGTGCTGATATCAGCACTGGTTTCGTGCGCCCTGTTGTCAGGCTGTCGGGATGACAATAATCAGGTCGTGACCATTGAGTTCATGCACTCGTCGGTGGAGCAGGAGCGCCAGGCGGTGATCACGCAGCTCATTGAACGCTTCGAGAA
This sequence comes from Lelliottia wanjuensis, assembly GCF_030238365.1. Lineage (GTDB taxonomy): Bacteria > Pseudomonadota > Gammaproteobacteria > Enterobacterales > Enterobacteriaceae > Enterobacter > Enterobacter wanjuensis. The sequence goes on from NZ_JASSOT010000001.1 coordinate 98,750, forward strand.
AGACAACCCGTCCATCAAGGTGAAACAGGTGCCGGTGGAAGAGGACGCCTACAACACCAAAGTGATCACCCTGGCCCGTACCGGTGCGCTGCCAGAGGTCATCGAAGTCAGCCACGATTACGCCAAAGTGATGGACAAAGAGCAGCTTCTCGATCGCGATGCCATCAGCGCCGCGATTGGCGCGGTCGGTGAAAACACCTTCTACGACGGCATTCTGCGCGTGGTGCGCACGGAAGATGGCAAGGCGTGGACGGGCGTTCCGGTCAGCGCGTGGCTCTCCGGCGTCTGGTATCACAAATCTGCGCTGGCGGCGGCAGGTATCCAGGAGCCGACGACCTGGGAACAGCTGCTGAAAGCCAGCCAGAGCCTGAACCATCCGGAGAAAAAACAGTACGGCATCGCCTTGCCCACGGCGGAAAGCGTGATGACCGAACAGGCGTTTTCGCAGTTTGCCCTGTCAGGCGGTGCCAACGTCTTTAATGCGAAGGGCGAAGTTGACATTAACACCCCTGAGATGGCGAAGGCGCTGGCGTTCTATCGCGATCTGGCAGCGACGACGATGCCTGGCTCAAACGACGTGATGGAAATCAAAGACGCCTTTATGAACGGCTCCGCGCCGATGGCGATCTACTCCACCTACATTCTTCCTGCGGTGTTTAAAGACGGTCATCCTGCCGATCTCGGCTTTGTCGTGCCGACGGAAAAAACCGCGGCGGTTTACGGGATGATCACCTCGCTGACCATCACCAACGGGCAAACCGAACAGGAGACCAAAGCGGCAGAGACCTTTGTCACCTGGATGGAGAAGGCACAAAACGCGGCCGACTGGGTAATGATGTCGCCGGGGGCGGCGCTGCCGGTGAACAAACTGGTGGTGGGCACGGACTCCTGGAAAAACAACAACGTCATTCAGGCCTTTGGTCAGCTGCCTTATGAGCTGATCGCCCAGTTCCCGAACGTGCAGGTCTTTGGTGCCGTGGGGGATAAAAACTTCACCCGCATGGGCGACGTGACGGGGTCGGGGGTGATCAGTTCGATGGTGCATAACGTAACGGTCGGTAAAAAAGATCTCAACACCACCTTAAGTGACAGCCAGAAACGTCTGGCCGATCTGATCTCGCAACGATAGGGGCGCTCTGCGAAAGGAATTATGAAGAGGTTGTTTTCTGGTCGTTCCGATCTGCCTTTCGCCATGCTGCTGTTGGCCCCCAGCCTGATTTTGCTGGGGGGCCTGGTGGCCTGGCCGATGATTTCGAATATTGAGATCAGCTTTTTACGCTTGCCGCTGAATCCGCGCATCAGCGCCACGTTTGTCGGTCTGGATAATTACATCCGCATTCTGGGCGATACCGCGTTCTGGCACTCCCTGTGGATGACCTTCTGGTACACGGCGCTGGTGGTGATCGGCAGCACGGGCCTGGGGCTGGCGGTGGCAGTCTTCTTTAACCGCGAGTTTCGCCTGCGCAAGACAGCACGATCGCTGGTGATCCTCTCGTACGTCACGCCGTCGATCTCGCTGGTCTTCGCCTGGAAGTACATGTTCAACAACGGCTACGGCATCGTGAATTATCTGGGCGTGGATTTACTGCACCTCTACGACCAGGCTCCGCTGTGGTTTGACAACCCCGGCAGCAGCTTTGTGCTGGTGGTGCTGTTCGCCATCTGGCGCTACTTCCCGTATGCGTTTATCTCGTTCCTGGCGATTTTGCAGACCATCGATAAATCCCTGTACGAGGCGGCAGAGATGGACGGCGCGAACGGCTGGCAGCGTTTTCGCATCGTCACGCTTCCCGCGATCATGCCGGTGCTGGCGACGGTGATCACCCTGCGCACCATCTGGATGTTCTACATGTTCGCGGACGTTTATCTCCTCACCACCAAGGTCGATATTCTCGGCGTCTACCTCTACAAAACGGCCTTTGCCTTTAACGACCTGGGGAAAGCGGCGGCCATTTCGGTGGTGCTGTTTGTGATTATTTTCGCCGTCATTCTGCTGACCAGAAAAAGGGTAAACCTCAATGGCAACAAATAAACGCACCCTCAGTCGTATCGGTTTTTATGTCGGACTGGCGCTGTTTCTGATAGTCACGCTGTTTCCGTTTTTCGTGATGCTGATGACCTCGTTCAAAAGTGCGAAAGAGGCGATCTCGCTGCACCCGACAATCCTGCCGCAGGCGTGGACGGTGCAGCACTACGTCGACATCTTTAACCCGCTGATCTTCCCGTTTGTGAACTACTTCAGGAACAGCCTGGTGGTGTCATTAAGTTCCTCGGTGATCGCCGTGTTCCTGGGCACGCTCGGCGCCTACGCGCTCTCAAAGCTGCGCTTTAAAGGGCGCGCCACCATCAATGCCAGCTTTTACAGCGTCTATATGTTCTCGGGCATTTTGCTGGTGGTACCGCTGTTCAAAATCATCACGGCGCTTGGCATTTACGACACCGAACTGGCGCTGATTATCACCATGGTGACCCAGACGCTGCCGACCGCGGTGTTCATGCTCCGCAGCTATTTCGACACCATCCCGGACGAAATCGAAGAAGCGGCGATGATGGATGGGCTCAACCGTCTGCAGATCATCTTCCGCATCACCGTGCCGCTGGCAATTTCCGGCCTGGTTTCGGTGTTCGTCTACTGCTTCATGGTGGCCTGGAACGACTATCTGTTTGCGTCGATTTTCCTCTCCAGCGCCAGCAACTTCACCTTACCTGTCGGGCTGAACACGCTGTTCAGTACGCCGGACTATATCTGGGGTCGCATGATGGCGGCATCGCTGGTGACGGCACTGCCGGTGGTAGTCATGTATGCGCTTTCTGAACGTTTCATTAAAAGTGGTTTAACCGCCGGTGGCGTTAAGGGCTAAGGCGGCCAGTTTTTAACAAGGAGTCAGGCATGAAAAAGTTAGTTGCGACAGCGCCGCGTGTGGCCGCGCTGGTCCAGTATGAAGACCGCCCGGTGGCGGCCAACGAAGTCAAAATTCGCTCACGTTTTGGTGCACCAAAACACGGAACCGAAGTGGTGGATTTCCGGGCGGCAAGCCCGTTTATCGACGAAGAGTTCAATAGCGAGTGGCAGATGTTCACCCCGCGCGAGGAGGGTACGGCTCGCGGGATTGAGTTCGGTAAATTCCAGCTCGGCAACATGATCGTCGGCGACATCGTGGAGTGCGGCGCGGACGTCAGCGAGTATCAGATCGGAGATTCCGTCTGCTGCTACGGCCCGCTGCAGGAGACGGTGATCGTCAACGCCGTTAATAACTATAAGCTGCGCAAAATGCCGCAGGGCGCGTCATGGAAAAACGCCGTCTGCTATGACCCGGCGCAGTTCGCCATGAGCGGCGTGCGCGATGCCAACGTACGCGTCGGTGATTTCGTCGTGGTCGTCGGGTTAGGCGCGATTGGCCAGATTGCGATTCAACTGGCGAAAAAGGCGGGGGCATCCATTGTGATTGGCGTCGATCCTATCGAACACCGCTGCGACATTGCCCGTCGCCACGGCGCAGATTTCTGCCTCAACCCGATCGGGACTGACGTGGGGCTGGAGATTAAACAGCTCACCGGCAAGCAGGGCGCGGACATCATCATCGAAACCAGCGGTTTTGCCGACGCGCTGCAATCCGCCCTGCGCGGGCTGGCGTACGGCGGCACCATCTCCTACGTCGCATTCGCCAAACCTTTCGCCGAAGGGTTCAACCTCGGCCGCGAAGCGCATTTCAACAATGCGAAGATCGTCTTTTCGCGCGCCTGCAGCGAGCCGAACCCGGACTACCCACGCTGGAGCCGCAAGCGCATCGAAGAGACCTGCTGGGAACTGCTGATGAATGGCTATCTCAACTGCGAGGATCTGATCGATCCGGTGGTGAGCTTCGAAACCAGTGCCGAAAGCTATATGACCTACGTCGATAAGCATCCGGAGCTGAGCATCAAAATGGGCGTCACTTTTTAAGCTAAGGAGAGCAAACAATGAAAATTGCAACGCAGAACCAGGCCTTTTTCCCGGCCAATATTCTTGAAAAATTCCAGTACATCAAAGCGATGGGTTTTGACGGCTATGAAATCGACGGCAAGCTGCTGGTAGACAATCTGGCGGAAGTCAAAGCCGCCATCAAGGCCACCGGTCTGCCGGTGACCACCGCCTGCGGCGGCTACGACGGCTGGATCGGTGATTTTATCGAAGAGCGTCGTCTGAATGGTTTACAGCAGATCGAACGCATTCTTGAGGCCTTAAGTGAAGTGGGCGGGAAGGGCATTATCGTCCCAGCGGCCTGGGGTATGTTCACCTTCCGTCTGCCGCCGATGACCTCTCCGCGCAGCCTGGCGGGCGATCGCAAAGCGGTGAGCGCATCCCTGCGCTGGCTCGACGAGGTGGCGGCGCGCACCGGAACCACCGTCTACCTTGAGCCGCTGAATCGCTATCAGGATCACATGATCAACACTCTGGCGGACGCGCGTCGCTACATCGAAGAGAACGATCTTAAGCACGTGCAGATCATCGGCGATTTCTACCATATGAATATCGAAGAAGACTCACTGACTGAAGCGCTGCACGCCAACCGCGACAGACTGGGCCACGTCCATATCGCCGATAACCATCGCTATCAGCCGGGCAGCGGATCGCTGGATTTCGCCGCGCTCTTTGATCAGCTCCGCGCCGATGATTATCAGGGCTACGTGGTGTATGAGTGCCGTGTACGCGCCGAAGACCCGGCCAAAGCCTATCAGGCTTCACTCAACTATTTACGCGATTGCTAAGGATGACGAGCGTGATGAGTGCTTCAACACCTTTGCCTCTGCGCGTCGCCATTATTGGCGCCGGGCAGGTAGCAGACAAAGTGCATGCCTCGTACTACGCCACGCGAACCGATCTGCAGATGGTGGCTGTCATGGACAGCCGCCTGGATCAGGCGCAGGCGTTCGCTGAACGCCATGCCATCGCCGGGGCGTATCAGGACTTAAGGCTGATGTTGCAGGAGGCTAAACCCGACATCGTGAGCGTCTGCTCGCCAAACCGTTTTCACTTTGAACATGTGATGGCGGCGCTGGCGGCGGGTTGCCACGTAATGTGCGAAAAGCCGCCTGCGATGACGCCAGAACAGGCAGACCAGATGCGTCTGGCGGCACGAAAAGCCGGAAAAGTGCTGGCCTACGATTTTCACCATCGTTTTGCGCTGGACGCCCAACTGCTGCGCGAAGCGGTGCTGGACGGCACCTTTGGCGAGATCTATGTCACCCGCGCGCAGGCCTTGCGCCGCTGCGGCGTGCCGGGCTGGGGCGCCTTCACTAACAAGTCGCTGCAGGGCGGCGGACCGCTGATCGATATCGGTATTCATATGCTGGACGTGGCGATGTACGTGCTCGGCTTTCCGGCGGTAAAACGCGTCACGGCACACAGTTTTCAGAAGCTCGGCACCACGAAACATCACGGCCAGTTTGGCGAATGGGACCCGAAAAGCTACACCGTCGAAGATGCGCTTTTCGGCACTATTGAGTTTTGCAACGGCGGGATTTTGCGCCTCGATACCTCGTTTGCGCTCAACATCCGCGAGCAGTCGATCATGAACGTCTCATTTTGCGGTGAAAAAGCCGGTGCGACGCTGTTCCCGGCGCATATCTATGACGACGTGGGCGGCGAACTACAGACGATTTTAAGCCGGGACGAAGCGGACGATCAGCGCCATCTGCGCAGCATGGATGCCTTTGTGCGCCACGTAATGGGCGAGCCGGTGATGATTGCCGACGCCGAGCAGGGGCTGGTTGTCCAGCAGCTGGTGGCCGCGCTGTATCAATCGGCGGAAACACGGGAGAGCGTGGAATTATGCTGACCCTTTCTCGTCTTTCCGACCCGGCGTTCAGCCCGCACAGTCTGAACAAATTTGCCTCCACTATGGCGTGTGGCAATGGCTATATGGGGATCCGCGCCTGCCACGAGGAAGACTACACGCAGCAAACGCGCGGGATGTATCTGGCTGGCGTTTATCATCGTGCCGGGCGCGATGAAACCAACGAACTCGTCAATCTTCCCGACGTGATCGGCATTGCGCTCCAGCTCGACGGCGAGCCTTTTACCCTGCTGGCGGGGGAGATCCTCTCATGGCAGCGCGAGCTAGATTTTGCCTGTGGTGAGCTGGAGCGCCGTATGGTCTGGCGTTCAACCACCGGAAAACGCTTTCAGATCGACAGCCGCCGCTTTGTCTCGCTGGATCAACTCCCGTTAGCCGCGCTGCAATTTTCCGTCACGCCGCTGGATGATGCGGCACATATCAGCCTCTCAACGGGGATTGACGCGACGCAAACCAACAGCGGGCGCCAGCATCTGGACGAAACCTCAGTTCAGGTGTTCGATCAGCATTATCTGCAAGGGGTGTACGACACCCAGGATCGCGCGACAGAAGTAGTGATTTCGGCGAGCTGTCGGCTGAATGTGGCAAGTGAAAACTGCTTCACCGCCAAAAACCGGCGTCTGAATTGCCACCACGCCCTGATGGCGCAAAAAGGCGAGACGGTGACGCTGGAGAAAATCGTCTGGGTCACGCATCGCAGCGATAAAACCCTCGCGTCTGCTGACTTTGCGAAAAACGCGATGTGCGAGCTAAAACGCTGCGCGGCCCAGAGCTACGATGCGCTGCGGGCGCAGACGGCGCTGGCCTGGCAAAATATCTGGCAAACCTGCCGCGTGGAGGTCTGCTCTGACGATCCTCAGGATCAGCGGGCGCTGGATTACGCCGTCTGGCAGCTGACGGCCATGACGCCCGCGCACGACGAACGCTGCAGCATCGCCGCGAAAGGGCTAACCGGTGAAGGTTATAAAGGCCATGTATTCTGGGACACGGAAATCTTCCTCCTGCCGTTCCACCTGTTTACTCATCCACAAACGGCCCGAAGCCTGCTGCGTTATCGCTGGCTGAACCTGGCCGGGGCGCGTGAGAAAGCCCGGCGTAACGGCTGGTCCGGCGCGCTATTCCCCTGGGAGAGTGCCGCGACAGGGCAGGAGGAAACCCCTGAGTTTGCGGCTATTAATATCCGCACCGGCGTGCGGCAGAAAGTGGCCTCGGCGCTGGCCGAGCATCATATCGTGGCCGATATCGCCTGGGCCGTGGTGGCCTACTGGCATGCGACGCACGACCGCGAATTCATGCGCCATGAAGGGCTGACGCTGCTGATGGAAACCGCATCGTTCTGGATTTCACGGGCGACTAACGTCAATGGCCGACTGGAAATCCATGACGTTATCGGCCCGGATGAATACACCGAGCACGTGAATAACAACGCCTTCACCAATTTTATGGCCTGGCAAAACGTGCATGACGCACTGGAATTTATGCAGCAGTTTGAGCGCCGCGATAACGCCTTTGTGCAGGCGGCTCAGGATTTCCTGGCGCGGCTGTGGCTACCGTCCCCAGACGAACGGGGCGTGATCCCGCAGGATGACACCTTTATGGCGAAGCCGGCCATCGATCTTAGCGGCTACAAAGCGAAAGCCGGTAAGCAAACCATTCTGCTCGACTACTCGCGCGCAGAGGTGAATGAGATGCAGATCCTCAAGCAGGCGGACGTGGTGATGCTTAACTATCTGCTGCCGGAGAGGTTTGACCGCGAGCAGTGTGCGGCGAACCTGGCGTTTTATGAACCGCGCACCATCCATGACTCCTCTCTGAGCCAGGCGATCCACGGCATCGTCGCTGCCCGTTGCGGTGATACTGCACAAGCGTATCAGTTCTGGCGCGCAGGCGCGGCTATCGATCTGGGGGAGGATCCGCACAGCTGTGACGACGGGATCCACGCCGCCGCAACAGGGGCAATCTGGTCGGGCGCGGTTCAGGGTTTTGCCGGGATGCAGGTTATCGACGGCGAGTTGCATCTGGCACCGAAGCTGCCTGAGCACTGGCAGCACCTGCGATTCTCCCTTAAATGGCGTGAGGCGCGGCTTGATATTTTCGTGGAAGGCGCGACTGTGAAGATCGACTCCACCGCGCCAGTGACGCTGACGCTGTGGGGGGAAAATCTTCATCTTGCCGGTTCAGATTTACCTTTTGTTGGGACCGCTACCACGGAGGGCCGCCGTGATGCTTAAAGCCATCATTTTCGATCTGGATGGGGTGATCACCGATACCGCGCATCTGCATTTTCTCGCGTGGCAGCACGTCGCCGCGCAGATCGGTATTCACATCGATGAGGAGTTCAACGCCGGGCTGAAGGGGATTAGCCGGATGGACTCCCTGGCGCGCATCTTGCGCCACGGCGGCAAGGAAAAGGCCTACAGCCAGGCGGAATGCGTACAACTGGCGCAGGCCAAAAATACGCTCTACATCGAGTCGCTTAAAGGACTCACCCGCGATTCACTCCTGCCAGGGATTGCTCAGGTGCTGGCAGACATTCGTGAAGCGAACGTGCGCATCGGGCTGGCGTCGGTCTCCCTCAACGCGCCTGCAATCCTTAAAGCGCTGGAGATCGACCGTGCTTTTGATTTCTGCGCCGACGCCTCGCGTATTCAGCATTCAAAACCGCATCCGGAAATCTTTCTCGCGGCCTGCGCAGGCTTAGACGTCAGCCCAGAGCAGGCGATAGGCATTGAGGATGCGCAGGCAGGGGTTGCGGCGATCAACGCGGCGGGGATGTTATCAGTCGGAATTGGTGACGATTTATTCGACGCCGGTTTATGGCTTTCGTCCACGGATGAACTGACCTGGCACTGTTTAACCGACTTCTGGCACGCCGCGCGCGGCCCGAACCGGCATCAATAAGGGGGCAAAATGGCTCAACTATCTCTGACACATATTCAAAAAGTCTACGACAACCAGGTCCACGTGGTGAAGGATTTTAGCCTCGAAATTGAGGATAAAGAGTTTATCGTTTTTGTGGGACCGTCAGGCTGCGGCAAATCCACGACCCTGCGCATGATTGCCGGGCTGGAGGAGATCAGCGCCGGGGATCTGGTGATCGACGGCGTGCGGATGAACGATGTTCCGGCCAAATCGCGCGACATCGCAATGGTATTCCAGAACTACGCGCTCTATCCGCATATGACCGTTTACGACAACATGGCCTTTGGCCTCAAAATGCAAAAGATTGCCCCGGCGGTGATTGAGGAGAGGGTCAGCTGGGCGGCGCAAATCCTGGGACTGCGGGATTACTTAAAGCGTAAACCGGGCGCGCTGTCCGGCGGGCAGCGCCAGCGCGTGGCGCTTGGGCGAGCGATCGTGCGTGAGGCGGGTGTGTTCCTGATGGATGAGCCGCTCTCCAACCTTGATGCCAAACTGCGTGTGCAGATGCGCGCGGAAATCAGCAAGCTGCATCAGAAGCTGAACACCACCATGATCTACGTGACGCACGATCAAACGGAAGCCATGACCATGGCGACGCGGATTGTGATCCTCAAAGACGGGTTTATTCAGCAGGTGGGGGCACCGAAGCAGGTCTATAACGAACCGGCCAATATGTTTGTCGCCGGGTTTATTGGCTCTCCGGCCATGAACTTTATTCGCGGTGCCATTGATGGCCGTTATTTCGTCACCGAAACCCTGCGCCTGGAAATCCCGGAAGAGAAACTCGCGGCCCTGAATGCGAAGGGCTATCAGCGTAAGGCAGTGGTCTTTGGCATCAGGCCGGAAGATATCCTGACCTCTCCTGGAATACCGTCTGAAATCAACGCCAAAGTCAGTGTCGCAGAGCTTACCGGGGCGGAATTTATGCTGTACGCCGCTGTCGGTGGGCATGAATTAGTGCTGCGCGCAGGGGCAGTGAATGACTATCGCGCCGGGGATAATCTGGCGATTCAGTTTGAAATGGATAAATCTCACTTCTTCGACGCTGATAGCGAAATAGCGATTAGATAAAAAGTTCGTTGCCGGGAATTTATCTTCCCGGCTTTTTAGCTGTTATTTTATAAAGGAATATAGAAATGAGTACTCTACAAAGATGTGCTGCGCTTTTATTATGCGCAGGGGCAACATGCGTCCATGCAGCAGAACATACTGATAAGTGGACCTTTAATATCGGTGCCATGTATGAAATTGAAAACGTCGAGGGGCAGGGCGAAGATAAAGACGGTTTATATGAACCCTCCGTTTGGTTTAATGCCACTTACGACGCCTGGACAATTTCCATGGCGATGTATCAGGAAGGTCCGGTGGATTACAGCAGTATGACCCGTGGCACCTATTTCGACCGCCCGGAGCTTGAACTGCGCTATCGTTTTATCGGCACCGATGATTTTACTTTCGGCCTGACCGGCGGTTTTCGTAATTACAGTTATCATTTTAAAGATGAGCACGGTGCGAAAGACGGAACGGCAAATATGCAGCGCTATAAAATTCAGCCCGACTGGGATCTGAAACTGAGCGATGACTGGCGCTTTAGCGGCTGGTTTGCGATGTATCAGTTTGCCAACGATCTGGAAAAAACCGGTTATTCCGACAGCCGCGTAGAAACCGAAACCGGATTTACCTGGACCATTAACGAAACCTTTTCGGCGAAAGCGAATTACTATTTAGAGCGCGGCTTTAATATGGACGGCAGCCGAAATAACGGTGAGTTCTCCACGCAGGAAATTCGCGCCTATTTGCCGATCTCTCTGGGTAATACGACCTTAACGCCGTATACCCGCATTGGTCTGGATCGCTGGTCGAACTGGGACTGGCAGGACGATCCTGAGCGCGAAGGGCACGATTTCAACCGACTGGGTATGCTCTACGCCTATGATTTTACCAATGGGCTTTCCATGACCCTGGAATATGCCTACGAGTGGCAAAATCATGATGAAGGTAAAAACGACCGCTTCCACTATGCGGGCGTGGGCGTGAACTACGCGTTTTAATGGCTGGATGCCAGGGGCTGAAACGCCCCTGGTTTCAGCGCAGGGAGCGTGTTTTGGTCAGATGAGTATCGACAATCACCTGACGCGGCGCCGCTTTCCCGGCGATGCGGTTAAACAGCACTTCGCAGCTTTGCTCGCCGAGCTGTCGGGTCGGGATCTCAAAACCACCCGGCTCCGGCGTTAAAATCAGCGACAGTAAAGGGTCGGTGTATCCGGCGACCGCCAGCTGCTCCGGGATCATCAGGTTGAGCTCGTCTGCGGCGCGATACAGGGCGAGCAATTTCATGCTGTCGGTCGCAAACACGGCGCGCGGCGGCTGCCCGGAAGAGAGCAATTGGCAGGCGGCCTCAAGGGCGCTCTCGTGGGTGTAACCGCCGTCAACTACCCAGTCTGCATTGAATGCAATCTGGTGTTTCTCGAGGCTCGATTTATAGCCCGCCAGGCGATCGATGGAAACGTGATAATCGAGCGGGGCGTGCAGGCAGGCAATTTTACGATGACCATTCTGAATAAAGGTCTCGGTTAATATCTGGCTGCCGTGAAAATTATCCGTATCGACAGAGTAGATATTCTGGAAATCCCCTTCGACTTTACCAATCACCACCACCGGAATACCGTAGCTGTCGAGACGGGGGAAAAAGGATTCATCAGCCGGTGAACTGAGCATGATAATTCCCTTGACCATTTTTTGCTTAATTTTACTTTCGCATTTCTGCAAATCATCTTCGCTGCTTTTCGAGGTCTGCAAAATAACGTCAAAACCTTCCTCTTCGGCTTTTTCGGTAATGGTATGCAGAACGTCGGAGAAGAAAGGATTACCGGCTGTGGTTTTTGCTGAACGCGTGGATATAACCATGATCGCGTCAAAGCCCGAAGAGGTCAGGGCTCGGGCAAGTTTGTTGGGTTGATAATTTAATTCATCAATCGCTTTTTGCACTTTCTCAAGCGCTTCCGGGGAGATATTTGTTTGCTTGTTAAGAACCCTGGACACGGTTGATTTTGATACGCCTGCAACGCGTGCAATATCATAAATGGTGGGTGACATACACCTTACAACTCCATGATAGCGGTAGTGGGTTTATATTACGGGAGAAAAAACGGGAATGACAGTGACAATGAATTGAAAATCAACGATCTGCCCCAATTTATTGTATTCTGAAGCTGATATCAGCGGTCTTCGGGGCAAAACAGGATGGCGATGAAGCGACTCAAAAACGAATTCAACTCACTGGTTAACCGTGGCGTAGACCGCCATTTACGGCTGGCGGTCACGGGATTAAGCCGCAGCGGCAAAACTGCGTTTATCACCGCGATGGTTAACCAGCTGCTCAATTTACACGCCGGGGCGCGCCTGCCGCTGCTGAGCGCCGCGCGCGAAGAGCGCCTGCTCGGCGTCAAACGCGTACCCCAGCGCGACTTTGGTATCCCGCGTTTTACCTATGACGAAGGGCTGGCGCAGCTGTACGGCACGCCGCCCGCCTGGCCGACGCCGACGCGCGGCGTGAGCGAGATCCGCCTCGCCCTGCGTTTTCGCTCGAACGAATCCGTGCTGCGCCATTTCAAAGAGACCTCCACGCTGTATCTGGAAATCGTCGATTATCCCGGCGAATGGCTGCTCGATTTACCGATGCTGGCCCAGGATTATCTGAGCTGGTCGCGACAAATGACCGGTCTGTTGCAGGGCCAGCGCGCGGAATGGTCGGCAAAATGGCGCGAACTCTGCGCCGGGCTGGACCCGCTGGCAACGGCGGACGAAAACCGTCTGGCGGCGATTGCCCAGGCCTGGACTGATTATCTTCATCAATGCAAACAGCAGGGGCTGCACTTTATCCAGCCTGGCCGGTTTGTGCTGCCGGGCGAAATGGCAGGCGCGCCTGCGCTGCAGTTCTTCCCGTGGCCGGACGTCGATGGCTGGGGCGAATCAAAACTGGCGATGGCGGACAAACACAGTAACGTCGGGATGCTCCGCGATCGCTTTAACTACTACTGCGAGAAAGTGGTGAAGGGGTTCTACAAAAATCACTTCCTGCGCTTCGACCGTCAGATCGTGCTGGTGGACTGCCTGCAGCCGCTCAACAGCGGGCCGCAGGCCTTCAACGATATGCGCCTGGCGCTCACGCAACTCATGCAGAGTTTCCACTACGGGCAGCGAACCCTGTTCCGCCGCCTGTTTTCGCCGGTGATCGATAAGCTGCTGTTTGCGGCGACCAAAGCGGATCATGTGACTGTCGATCAACACGCAAACATGGTCTCGCTGCTGCAACAGCTGGTGCAAGATGCCTGGCAAAATGCAGCGTTCGAAGGGATCAGCATGGATTGCCTGGGGCTGGCGGCGGTTCAGGCCACGCAAAGCGGGCTGATCGACGTCAATGGCGAGAAAATCCCGGCCCTGCGCGGCAACCGTCTTAGCGACGGCGAACCGCTGACCGTCTATCCCGGCGAAGTGCCCGCTCGTCTGCCGGGGCAGGCGTTCTGGCAAAATCAGGGTTTTCAGTTTGAGGCGTTTCGCCCTCAGGCAATGAATGTCGACCAGCCGTTGCCGCACATTCGCCTGGACGCGGCGCTGGAGTTTTTAATAGGAGATAAGCTGCGATGACCGAACCTTTAAAGCCACGCATCGATTTTACCGGCACGCTTGAGCAGGAGCGGGCCGAAGCTTTCAAAGCGGCTCAGGCTTTCAGCGGACCGGAGGCCGAGAAATTTGCACCTGTCGTCGCCGATGAACTGCTTGCGGACGAAGGGCAGGCAGAAGCGGTAGTTGAGGCGGCGCTGCGGCCCAAACGCAGCCTGTGGCGCAAAATGGTGATGGCCGGGCTGACGCTGTTTGGCGTGAGCGTGGTCGGACAGGGCGTCCAGTGGACGATGAATGCCTGGCAAACTCAGGACTGGGTGGCTCTCGGCGGCTGCGCGGCAGGGGCGCTGATCGTCGGGGCGGGCGTGGGCTCCATTGCCACCGAGTGGCGTCATCTCTGGCGACTGCGCCAGCGCGCCCACGAGCGCGACGAAGCCCGCGATCTGTTGCACAGCCATGCCACCGGAAAAGGGCGCGCCTTCTGTGAAAAACTGGCCAGCCAGGCCGGGATCGATCAGTCGCATCCGGCGCTACAGCGCTGGTATGCGGCGATCCACGAGACGCAAAACGACCGCGAGATCGTCACGCTGTACGCAAATATTGTGCAGCCGGTGCTCGACTCCCAGGCGCGACGGGAGATTAGCCGCTCGGCGGCGGAATCGACGCTGATGATCGCCGTCAGCCCGCTGGCGCTGGTGGATATGGCCTTTATCGCGTGGCGCAACCTGCGGCTCATCAACCGAATCGCCACGCTGTACGGTATCGAGCTGGGCTATTACAGCCGTCTGCGCCTGTTCCGCCTGGTGCTGCTGAACATGGCATTCGCCGGGGCCAGCGAACTGGTGCGTGAAGTGGGGATGGACTGGATGTCTCAGGATCTTGCCGCGCGATTGTCCACCCGCGCGGCGCAGGGGATCGGGGCCGGGCTGTTGACCGCGCGTCTGGGGATCAAAGCCATGGAGTTGTGCCGCCCGCTGCCGTGGATTAACGACGACAAACCGCGCCTCGGGGACTTCCGTCGTGAGCTTATCGGGCAACTTAAAGAGACATTGAGCAAAAAACCGCAGTAAACGCTGAAGAAATCACCTCGCTGTCAATATTTGTTGACAGCGAGCTTCCAGCCAGACGATATCTGACATATCATTTTAAGGTTACTGGCTTAAAGAGTGAATTATCCATGCGTCTGGAAGTGTTCTGTCAGGACCGTATCGGCCTGACCCGCGAATTACTCGATCTCCTTGTTTTGCGTGACATTGATTTACGCGGCATCGACATCGACCCTATCGGGCGAATCTACCTCAATTTTGCCGAAATCGAATTCAATACATTCAGCAGCCTGATGGCTGAAATTCGCCGTATCGCTGGCGTTACGGATGTGCGCACCGTGCCGTGGATGCCGTCCGAGCGCGAGCATCTGGCGCTGAGCGCGCTGCTTGAAGCCATGCCTGAACCCTTCTTATCTCTTGATCTGAAAGGCAAAGTCGAGCGCACCAACCAGGCGAGCTGCCAGCTCTTTGGCCAAAGTCAGGAAAAACTGAGCAGCCATCATGCGGCACAGCTGATCGCCGGTTTCAATTTCCAGCGCTGGCTCGACAGTAATCCGCAGGGCACCCAGAGCGAACATGTGGTGATCTGCGGCCAGAACTTCCTGATGGAGATCACTCCGGTGCATCTGCGCGGCGAGAACGATGTCAGCGTGCTGACCGGCGCGGTGATCATGCTCCGCTCCACCATTCGCATGGGCCGTCAGCTGCAGAACCTGTCCAACCAGGATGTCGGCGCGTTCAGCCAGATTATTGCCGTCAGCCCGAAAATGAAGCACGTGGTCGATCAGGCGCGTAAGCTCGCCAACCTCACCGCACCGCTGCTGATCACCGGCGAAACGGGAACCGGCAAGGATTTACTGGCCCATGCGGTTCACACCGCCAGCCCGCGCGCGGCGAAACCTTACCTGGCCCTGAACTGTGCGTCGATTCCGGAAGATGCGGTCGAGAGCGAGCTGTTCGGCCACGCGCCGGAGGGCAAAAAAGGTTTCTTCGAGCAGGCCAACGGCGGCTCGGTATTGCTGGATGAGATCGGCGAGATGTCGCCGCGCATGCAGGCCAAACTGCTGCGTTTCCTCAATGACGGCACTTTCCGCCGCGTCGGGGAGGATCATGAAGTTCACGTGGATGTGCGCGTCATATGCGCGACGCAGAAAAACCTCGTCGAACTGGTGCAGAAGGGCGTGTTCCGCGAGGATCTTTACTACCGACTGAACGTCCTGACACTCAACATTCCGCCGCTGCGCGACTGTCCGCAGGACATTATGCCGCTGACCGAACTGTTCGTGGCGCGCTTCGCCGACGAGCAGGGCGTGCCGCGTCCGAAATTGTCCGCAGATTTAGGCTCAATGCTGACCCGCTACGGCTGGCCGGGCAATATCCGCCAGTTGAAGAACGCCGTCTACCGCGCGCTCACCCAGCTGGAAGGTTACGAACTGCGCTCCCAGGACATTCTGCTGCCGGATTACGATGCGGGAACCGTGTCTGTCGGCGAAGAGGCGATGGAAGGATCGCTGGACGATATCACCAGCCGTTTCGAGCGTTCAGTCCTGACCCAGCTTTATCGTAACTACCCGAGCACCCGAAAACTGGCGAAACGCCTCGGCGTGTCGCATACGGCCATCGCCAATAAATTGCGCGAGTACGGTCTGAACCAGAAAAAAACCGACGAATAAAAGAGAAACGTATGAGCAACGAAATCCCTTTAAAGTTTTATGACATCGCCGATGAATATTCGAAAGAATCCGCAAATCCGGTGAGCGAAGCAGAGCGCGACGCGGTGGCTTATTATTTCCAGTCGCTCATCACCCGTTTGATGAGTAACGAAGAGATCAGCGAAGAAGCGCAGAGTGAGATGGCGAAAGAAGCCGGTATCGATGAAACGCGAATTGATGAGATTGCGGAGTTTTTGAATACGTGGTGATGGGGTGATCCTGATCCCACCCTATTGAGTGCGATGTCCGCTGACTGTTTATACGCGACCCGAAATGCATTGGGTCCGCGTTATATCACCAGCGGGCATTTTATTTACGCTTCGCAAAACCGAATCCTGTTCCCAAACGGATCGCACACTTCCAGGATTTTCCCCCAGTCCTGCTGAACGATATCAGGCCGCCCGTAGCTGTAATGCTTCTGCTTCAGTTCATCCCTCAATAATTCAATATTGCTCATTGGAACGAAGAGGGTCGCGCCTGGACAAGCGTCGCCATGGTGTTCAGAAAGATGTATTTGCAGACCGTTGCGGCTGATGCCCATATACAGGGGCAGGTCAGCTTCAAAGCGGTGTTCAAATTCGACGCTGAACCCGAGAAAATCCAGATAAAATTCTCGCGCTTTTTGTTCGTCAAACATGCGAAAAATGGGAATGCTTTTTTCAAAAGAGATCATTTTCGTTCCTGTTTGCTCTGAGACGGGTAAAAAGAAAGCTCCGCATTGCGGAGCTTTCACCGCCGGGTGGCGCTGCGCTTACCCGGCCTACAAAATCAATGCAATTACGCTTTCAGCACGTCCAGCGCGGCGGTGTAATCTGGCTCGTTGGTGATTTCATTCACCAGCTCGCTGAAGATCACAGCGTCGTTTTCATCAATCACCAGTACCGCACGCGCGGCCAGGCCTTTCAGTGGGCCTTCGGCGATACCGACACCGTAGTTTTCCAGGAAATCTGGGCTACGCAGGGTAGAAAGCGTGATAACGTTGCTCAGGCCTTCTGCACCGCAGAAGCGGGACTGGGCGAATGGCAGGTCAGCGGAAATGCACAGCACCACGGTGTTGTCCACTTCGGTAGCCAGCTGGTTGAATTTACGCACGGACGCGGCGCAAACGCCGGTGTCGATGCTCGGGAAAATGTTCAGGACTTTGCGTTTACCGGCGAACTGAGCCAGCGTTACGTCAGACAGATCTTTTGCCACGAGGGTAAAAGCCTGCGCCTTGCTGCCTGCCTGCGGAATGGAACCTGCAACAGAAACCGGGTTGCCCTGGAAATGAACGAGTTGTGACATAGATATCTTCCTGTTTACATATAGTTAACGTCGTGGTTAGTGTATGACAACAGCGGATAACACGGCAAACCTATTTTGCCCTACAGGAGCGAGTGATGAGAACCGTCAAGGTCTATGAAGAAGCATGGCCGTTGCATACGCCGTTTGTGATCTCTCGCGGCAGCCGCAGCGAAGCCTGCGTGGTGGTGGTAGAAATTGAAGAAGACGGGATAAAAGGCGCGGGCGAATGCACGCCGTATCCGCGCTACGGCGAAAGCCTGGCCTCGGTGATGGCGCAGGTCATGACCATCGTTCCTGAGCTGGAAAAGGGCATGAGCCGCGAGGCGCTGCAGCAGGCGTTACCGGCAGGCGCGGCGCGCAATGCCGTCGACTGTGCGTTGTGGTCGCTGGAGGCACATCGCCTGAATCACACCATCTCTGAGTCCCTCGGCGTGGCGCTGCCGGAGACTATCGTCACGGCGCAAACCGTGGTCATCGGCGAGCCGTCGCAAATGGCCGCCAGCGCCAGAGCGCTGTATGAGTCCGGTGCGCGGCTGTTGAAAGTCAAACTCGACGATCATCTGATCAGCGAGCGGATGGTGGCGATCCGCGGCGCGGTGCCTGATGCGACGCTGATTGTCGATGCCAACGAATCCTGGAGGAGTGAAGGTCTGGCCGCGCGCTGTCAGCTGCTGGCGGATTTGGGCGTGGCGATGCTCGAACAACCGCTGCCGTCGGCGGAAGATGCCGCGCTGGAAAACTTCATTCACCCGCTGCCTATCTGCGCGGACGAAAGCTGCCATACGCGCGAGAGTCTCGCGGGCCTGAAAGGGCGCTATGAGATGGTGAACATTAAGCTCGATAAGACCGGCGGACTGACGGAAGCGCTGGCGCTGGCGAAGCAGGCGCGTGCAGAAGGTTTTGCCCTGATGCTCGGGTGCATGCTCTGCACCTCCCGAGCCATCAGCGCCGCATTACCGCTGACAGAGCAGGTGAATTTCGCCGATCTTGACGGGCCAACCTGGCTCGCCGTTGACGTCTCACCCGCGCTGAATTTTACCACCGGTACGCTTCACCTCTGAGAGTGCCAGCGCAGCAGCCCGGTCATCGCTTTCAAGTATTTCTCGCTCGCTTCATCCGATGAAACGGGCGGGAACTCGGCGGTGATGCAGTGCAGGCCGAGGTCCGCACACCAGCTGCCAAAAGAGCCCGGTGTTTCATAGCCCACGCTGGTGACCAGCGGCAGGGCGAAAGCGTCCGCCAGCCACTCGCCTAATTCCGTGTGGCGCGGATCCTCGATGCAGGCCAGTGGATCGTGGAATGACACTACCCACGCCGGTTGCAGATGATGGATCAGCTGACACAACCCCTGCGTTTCAGGCTCTGAGCCCGGTTTTTCGCCGGTGAGCAGCACCACATCACGCTCGTCCGCCGCGCTGTTCCAGCGATAGACGGTTTCTCCCGCGCGCCAGTTGGCCGCCGGGAAGTTACGGTTGAGATCGACACCGCGCGCGTTGGCGCGCAGCCCAAGCTGACAGCCGTCCGGGTTGACGGTTAACACCACATGATGACGGCGCAGGTCAGGGGCGAGGGTGCGCAGGGCGCAGGAGAGGGTGACGATAGAGGAGTTCTCATCCCCGTGCGTACCGGCGATGATCAGCCCGCTGTGGCGGTCGGCCTGCGAGGCAGGAAACCAGATCAGCGGAGCGCCTAAAAATGAGCGACCGTAGTGTTCCGTTCCGGGCGGGAAAGCGCCACGTTCCGTTCTTGGGCGGTTAAGTGACATACGAAATCCTGATAGCGAGTTCTTTACAGCAGTGTTGTGTAAAACACGCGGTTAATCAAATAGTTTCAACGTCGCGAGAAACTGGCCCGATCTCAACTTTCCGCGCGAAGGTATTTGCATTTCTCTGTTTCGAAACAAATAATTACGCATCTGCTTGTTACCCACCATTTTAAAGGGGATCTCATGAAGCATCCTGTTTCGCTGCTCTGTACTGCGCTGTGGCTGTGCGGACTCTCATCGGTTTCATACGCGGCCGACATTCCTCAGGGAACTCAACTTGCGCCAAAACAGGAGCTGGTCCGCCATATTAAAGACGAACCCGCCTCGCTCGACCCGGCGAAAGCCGTGGGATTACCGGAAATTCAGGTGATCCGCGATCTGTTCGAAGGCCTGGTGAATCAGAACGAAAAGGGCGAGCTGATCCCCGGTGTCGCCACTAAATGGCAGAGCAATGACAACCGCACCTGGACGTTTACTCTGCGCGATAACGCGAAGTGGTCCGACGGTACGCCAGTGACGGCGCAAGATTTTGTCTACAGCTGGCAGCGTCTGGTCGATCCTAAAACCACCTCGCCATTTGCGTGGTTTGCGGCACTGGCGGGGATCACCAACGCCCAGAGCATTATCGACGGCAAGGCGCAGCCCAACCAGTTGGGCATTACGGCGGTGGATGCTAAAACCCTGCGCGTGCAGCTCGATAAACCCCTGCCGTGGTTCGCTAATCTGACGGCCAGTTTTGCCTTCTATCCGGTGCAAAAAGCCAACGTAGAGAGTGGGAAAGAGTGGACCCGTCCCGGCGCGCTGGTCGGCAACGGGGCTTACGTGCTGACCGATCGCGTGGTAAATGAAAAGCTGGTCGTTGAGCCGAATACGTCGTACTGGGATAACGCCAAAACCGTGCTGAAAAAAGTGACCTTTATTCCGATCAACCAGGAGTCATCGGCCACCAAGCGCTATCTGGCGGGGGATATTGATATCACCGAATCTTTCCCAAAAAATCTCTATCAGAAGCTGCTCAAGGATATTCCGGGCCAGGTGTACACGCCGCCGCAGCTGGGCACTTATTACTACGCGTTTAACACCCAGAAAGGGCCAACGGCTGACCAGCGCGTGCGTCTGGCGCTGAGCATGACCATCGACCGCCGGATTATGGCCGAGAAAGTGCTGGGTACCGGCGAAAAACCGGCGTGGCATTTTACCCCGGATGTGACGGCCGGCTTTACGCCTGAAACCTCGCCGTTCGAGCAGATGCCGCAGGCGGAGCTGAATGCGCAGGCCAAGATGCTGTTGCAGGCCGCGGGCTACGGGCCGCAGCGTCCGCTGAAACTGACCCTGCTGTACAACACCTCTGAAAACCACCAGAAAATCGCCATTGCGGTGGCGTCGATGTGGAAGAAAAACCTCGGTGTGGACGTGAAGCTGCAGAACCAGGAGTGGAAAACCTACATCGATAGCCGTAACACCGGCAATTTCGATGTGATCCGTGCCTCTTGGGTGGGGGATTACAACGAGCCGTCAACCTTCCTGTCCCTGCTGACCTCGACACACAGCGGTAATATTTCTCGCTTCAACGATCCGGCATACGACAAGATTATTAATCAGGCGTCGCTGGAAACCACGGCAAAAGCGCGTAATGCCGATTACAACGCCGCGGAGAAGATCCTCGCGGAAAAAGCGCCTATCGCGCCAATTTATCAATATACCAACGGCCGCCTGATTAAGCCGTGGGTAAAAGGGTATCCGATAAATAACGCAGAAGATGTGGCTTACAGCCGGACGATGTATATCGAGAAACATTAATTGGTAAAAAAGGCCCGTCGCAGTACGGGCCTGATTTTATCAGTCAGGGCGCATCTATCGTCGGATAGAGACTGCTTTCAATGAACCCCACCAGATGCCACATCTCACCGCTAAAAATAAACCAAAAACCAAATATAATTACGCTGAGAATAATTAGGATGAGTATGACTTCTGTTTTCCCCATAGCAAAAGTTACCCACCTGACGTCTGTTTATTCGAGGGGGCATTGTAACGAGGCTTTTATCAATACTCCAGTTTTCAGGCCGCGAGGACTTTATTTCGGCCATTGTTTTTGGCGCGATATAAAGCGTCGTCTACGCGCTTAAACAGGTCGTCGATACTCTCGTCCGGGTTGTGACGCGCCACGCCAATACTCACCGTAAAGCGGGGCAGGCCGGGGATGGCAATGCGCGCCACTTCCGCGCGAATGGTCTCGGCCACCTGCATCGCTACGTCCAGCGTGGTGCGCGGCAGCAGGAGCACGAACTCCTCGCCGCCCCAGCGGAAGACAAAATCGTCTTTGCGGCTGCAGGCTTCAAGCATGCGCGACAGGGAAATCAGCACCTCATCGCCTTTGGAATGACCAAACACGTCATTGATATTTTTGAAATGATCCGTATCGACCAGCAGCAAACTGAACTGCTGCTGGGCAGGCAGATGGGATGGATTAGTCTGTTCGGTGATGAGATAAAACTGCCGACGGTTGAGCAGGCCGGTCATGGAGTCGCGCAGCGCCGCGTGCTCCAGCTCTTGCTCCAGCCTTTTCTGCTCGGTGATGTCGTGAATGATGCACAGCATGAGCTTGTCGCCGTAGATCTCAATCGGACCGGCGTAAGTTTGCACGTGGCGGGTCGAGCCGTCGGCTAAACGGTGAACGAAATTGAGCGGTTTATGCCCACCGGGCAGACGCGCAATCTCAGTCATGATCGGCAAAATATCGCGGCCTAAGGTATTAATTTCCCACGTATGTTTGCTGCACATCGTATCGTGGTGATAGCCGTAAAAATTCAGGGCGGCCAGGTTGGCGTCGACGATCAGCCCGTCCCGGGCCGGGTCAATCAACAGCATGGGGGCGCTGTTGGTCTGAAAGAAGCGGGCATAGAAACCCTGTTTTTTGCGTTGATAGTTCGCCGAGCGACTGGCTTTTAGCCCGGAGGGGGCCTGGGAGACGATGCCCTCGAAGACGATAACATCGCCCACGACCTCGTGCCCGGCGAGAGACAGGCGACAGCTGAGCGTGGTTTCATGACCATCGCGCCAGACCGTCCAGATCTCGACGATATCGAGTTCGGATTTGAGATCCGGAACATACATCGCCAGCTGCTGCTGCGCGCTGGCGGAATAGATCCCCTGACGCATCTCGGTGAGCGTTTTATTACGCATCATGTCGGTCGCCGCAATATTGGCGAAAATAAGATGTTCAGAAACGGGTGAAACTAACCATACCGGTGTCTTGATGAAATTCAGCGCATCAAAGCTGTGTGGCAACATAGATTCTTCCCATTCATCGGCAGACCTGCCTGATGTTCACGACGCAATATAGACACGTGGGCTTACCAAAAACATACTCTACTTCAGCACATCAGGCATGATTTTTTTGTGTATTCAGTGGGGGGTCTATTTGATTTTTACCGATTGGTATAATTTGTTTGTCAGATTTATTTTGTAATACCAGCCACGGCACTTGTTCCGCCGGGAGAGGGCGGGAGAAATAATAGCCCTGTAAATAATCACACCCCAGGCTTGCGAGCGTCAGCTGTTGCTCTTCCGTTTCAATCCCTTCGGCGACAACGACCATATCCATGGTGCGCGCCACGTGAATAATCGTTTCGACAATCTTTTTGCTTTTCTCGTTTTCCAGCATGCTGTCGATAAAGCTTTTATCTATTTTGAGCTCTTTCGCAGGAAGCACATTGAGCATCAACAGGTTGGAGTATCCGGTACCGAAGTCGTCGATAGAGACCGTAAAACCGGCATGGTTAAATGCGTCTAATAATTCAATGCTGCGCTCAAGGTTTTTTAACGCGGTGCTTTCGGTCACTTCCAGAATCAACCGCGACGGCTCAAGGTTGTATTTCTGCATGGTGCTGGAAATAACCTCGAATATATCCTGTTGCTCAAACTGAACGGGGGACAAATTAAAGGAGAGCGTCCACTGGCTAAACCCTTGCTCCGTCCAGAACCGTAATTGCCGACACGCCTGCTCAATAGCCCACACGCCGACGGGAATGATTAAACCGGTCTTCTCCAGTGACGACAGGAACACACTCGGCAGCAGAACCCCCTGTTCCGGGTGGTGCCAGCGCAGCAGCGCTTCAAAACCGTGGATCTCTTTCAGTTCAGCGAGATAGGTGGGCTGATACCAGAGTTCAAACTGCTCGCGCTCCAGCGCCTGGGTCAAATCCTGCAGGAAAGACGGCTCCGCCGAAATGCTTTTGGACATCTCCGGGCGGTAAATCGCCCAGCCGTTTCGTCCCTCCTGTTTGATGTGGTACATCGCCGCATCGGCTTTGAATTTCAGCTCGTGGAGCGTTTCACCGTGCTGCGGATAGAGACTCACGCCAAGGCTCAGAGTGATATTGAGCGTATGGCCGCAAATGAAGAAAGGGCGGCGGATCTCGTCGAGCAGAGTCATGGCCAGGGAGGATATTTTGTCGTCATCGCTGTCGGGCAGCAGCAGGATAAATTCATCTCCGCCGAGTCTCGCGAGGGTCACCCCTTGCGTCAGTCTGGCGGTAATCCGCTGCGCAACGCTGATTAATAGCTCATCGCCCACCTGGTGACCCCAGGCGTCATTCACCAGCTTGAAGTGATCGATATCCAGAAACATCACCGCAAACTGTTTTTTATTCAGCAGTGAAGTGTGCAGACAATCCTGCAGACTGAGATCCATTTGATGACGGTTGGCGAGGCCGGTGAGGGCGTCAAACCTTGCCTTGAGCTCCAGCTGTTTATTCAACTGGCGCAGATTCTCCGTCAGGCGGTGGGTACGGAAATGAGAGTCCACGAGGGAGATAATGAGCATGATCCCCAGCAGCACCAGAGTGGTGGATGAGACCCAAATAGAGAGGCCCAGCTCGCTTACGCCGCCGGGCATGTTGTCCATCTCATGGTGAAAATTCGCGGCGCTCATGCCCGTGTAGTGCATGGCGCAAATCGCCAGCCCCATCACAAAGGCGGCGGCCACGCGGTTAATAAAGACACCTTTATGGCGATGGCGCAGATGGAAAGCGAGCCAAAGGGCGGCACCCGACGCGACGATAGCAATGGCGACGGAAAGCGCCACGATATTCATATTCCAGCTGATATCGTCGTGCAGCATCAGGGCTGCCATCCCGGTGTAGTGCATGGCGACGACGCCTGCGCTGAGGATCAGGGTGGAAAAAAACCAGCGTGTCAACGACAGATAGTTGCCCGGTACGGCGATATTAATTGCGCTGGTGGCCGCGATAATCGCGATAGCCAGTGAGGCAACGGTGAGCCAGAAGTGGTAGCTCATCGCCATCGGCATTTTCATGGAGAGCATACCGATAAAATGCATCGACCAGACGCCAATTCCGAGGGTGGCGCCTCCGGCAATGCGCCACCAGAGGGCGGCTTTGCGGCTGGCTCCCGATATTTTGCCCGCACTGTCGAGTGCGACAAATGAAGCGATAAAGGCCACCAGGAATGAGATGGCGATGAGTACGGGGTCCCAGGACACATCGAGCATTGTGTAATCCCACGCTAAAAATCGTTATTGAGTTCATCCGGTGCGCGACTCATCACCGCCGTGGCTTACTCTAACTAATTCCAAGATTAGTTGCTTATCAAAAATCAACAACAAACGCGTTATTTTTTGCGAGTTAAAACGCATTGAGGATATATTCTCTCATTAATGACTTAAGTAACGCTACATGATTTTAATCACTAACAGCATTAACTCTTAATAAACTGAATGGTCATATTTAATTATCTGTTTGCTAATGATTGTTGTCACAGGAAAAGTAAGGGTTAAAAAGAGATTATGCCTGCTGTTTGTGATCTCCTGATTCTCTGTGCTGACTTAAGGTAAATTCCCGGCATCCGAAGGTGAATAATAAATGCCACTTAAAATGTGGTGGAAAAAGAAAATGCGAATGCTATAACCAATATACCTCCTCCGACTTGTGGTATGGGATCAATTATGCTTAGAAATATTAGCGTAAGAACATTTATTATTTACTTTCTGCTGGTCGTGCTTTTAGTGATTGATGGTTTGGTTTGGGCTTTATCGAAAAGTACATCGCTTTTTATCGCAGTAAATATTATTAATGTGCTTGCGGTCTTGTTGCTCTGGTCCTACATGACAAAATATCTTGTGACGCCGATCAATACCGTGAAAAAAAGTATCGAAGAAGTGACCTCAGGCAATCTTGCCGTCTCCATTCCTGAGTTCGGCAATAACTGTGCAGGCCGCCTGATTCCAGGGATCAATAGTTTATCCAGCAACATCGCCACCCTGGTGCGTGAAATCCGCGCCTCGTCGCAAACCGCGATGACCCTCTCCGAACAACTCTCCTCCCGTAGTGCGCAGCTGGCGGTGAAAACGGAACAACAGTCCGCTTCGCTGATCCAGACTGCCGCCAGCATGGAGCAGATGGCCGCCAGCACCCGCAACAATGCCGACAATACCCGTCTGGCGAGCGAAAGGGCGAACCTCGCCACAGTGCAGGCGCGTAAAGGGGGCGAGCTGATGGGGCAAGTCGCCAATAACATGCAGTCGATTACGGAATGCGCGCAGCAAATGACGGAGATCATCTCGCTGATCGACGGAATTGCCTTCCAGACCAACATTCTGGCGCTCAACGCGGCGGTTGAAGCGGCGAGGGCGGGGGATCACGGTAAAGGTTTCTCTGTGGTCGCCGGTGAAGTGCGCAATCTGGCCCATCGCAGTGCGGAAGCGGCCAAGAGCATCAAGTCGCTGATCGACGTGACCAGCAGCAACGTCACGCAGGGGGTGACGGTGGTCTCTGAAGCAGAAAAGAACATGCACGAGATCGTCAACGGTTCCGGGCATGTCAGTAAACTGATGGACGAAATTTCTGCGAGCACCGCCGAACAGGAAAAAGGGATTTCGCAAATCACTCAGGCGCTATCCGAGCTGGAGCGTGTCACGCAGAGCAACGTGGCGATGGTGGATGAGCTATCCGGTTCCTCCGACGTGCTGAAAAACCAGGTAATTGAGCTTCAGACCCGCACCCGAAATTTCAGACTGGAAGGGGGCTCGCAACCTGACTGGCAGGAGACGCCTCAGCATGAACACCGGGTTTATCCGCGTCATGCCGAGCACTCGTTCTGATAGTTTCCTGATGTAGCGCAAAAGCCTGGTTCGCCAGGCTTCCTTATTTATAGCGGTTTCGTCCTTCCTGCTTCGCCTGATACAGCGCTTTGTCGGCTCCGGCAATCAGCTCACGCGCGGTCACGCCGGGCTGCCAGAGCGCCAGCCCCTGACTCACCGTCACCCGGTCGCTCACCAGCGAGGCGGCGTGAGGAATATTCTGCGCCTGGAGTATGGCGGCGATGTTCTGCGCGGCAGTTTCCAGGGCGTTCGCATCCGCGTCAGGCAACAGCAATACAAACTCCTCCCCGCCAAAACGACCGACAATTCCGCTGGATGTCAGCGCAGCCGATTCCAGCGCCCTGGCAATCGCCGTCAGACACAGATCGCCTTTCTGATGGCCGTAATAGTCGTTGTAGAGCTTAAAATGATCGACATCGAGCATGATCAGCCCAAAGCTGTTTCCATCCTGCTGATGGCGAAGAATGGCCTGATCCATCTGCGCTTCAAAGGAGCGGCGATTTGCAATTCCGGTGAGCGGATCGTGGTTCGCCAGCAGGCCCAACTGTTGTATCAGGTCGGCGTTTTCCTGCTCGCGGCGCAGGGCCAGCATGAACCAGCGGTTGAGAATGCGCCTGCCAGATTCAATCAGTCCCGCCAGAAATATCCACTGCAAACCGTTCATCACCGTCAGGCCATCGCGGTAAAAAAGTGAGGTGATGAGGATGGTCAGCCAGATGGGCAGGATAAAACTCAGCAACACTTTCGGGTCAAAGTAGAGCGAAATCAGAGCGGTGAAAAGCAGCAAAGCGGCGGAGGGGAAGATAATCCGCACATCGTTGCTGACAATCAGCACAAAGAAACAGCCCGCCCAGCACAGGCTGAGGCCTATCACCGTCCACTTTGCCAGGCCACCCAGCCACTGTGCATTTTGCAGCGGGGCCATGCGCATGATGAATAACACGGCGGCGGAGAGCGTCAGGTCGATAACCATCATGGTTTCGAGCAGCGCGGCGGGATGGTGGAACAGCACTTCCGACTGGGACGCAGAGAAATAGTTACGTCCGAGGATGAAGGAGGAGAACATCATGTTCACCCACAGGAACCAGGTCACGCTGGTTTTAATGGCGATGGTCCGCATTTCTGCGAGACGAACATCGAAGGCCGCACAGGGCTTTTTCATCGTCACACTCATCAAGGATACATTTGAAAACAAATTGGCAGCATTTGCGTAACTCTACTGTTTTGCATCTTGCTGTCCAGTGATTAGAGTAGGAAAAGGGCTAATTCATGAACGAATTCAGCGCTATGCTGGCGTTAGATGTTGAATAACCTTGCGGGAAGGCTAGACTGACGATGATCATGACGAAAAGGTGGAGGCGCTGTGGAAGGCATTAAGGGATCGGACGTGAACGTTCCGGATGCAGTATTTGCGTGGCTGCTGGACGGCAAAGGTGGGGCGCGACCGCTGGAAGATAGCGATGTCATCGACAGCGAGCACCCCTGCTGGCTGCATCTGAACTATACCCATCCGGACAGCGCACAGTGGCTGGCGACAACGCCCTTGCTGCCAAACAGCGTGCGGGATGCGCTGGCGGGAGAAAGCCTGCGTCCGCGCGTCAGCCGTCTCGGGGAAGGGACATTAATCACTCTGCGCTGTATCAATGGCAGCACAGACGAGCGGCCGGATCAGCTGGTCGCCATGCGTCTGTATATGGATGAGCGTCTGATTGTCTCCACCCGGCAACGCAAAGTGCTGGCGCTGGACGATGTGGTCAACGATCTGAAAGAGGGGACCGGGCCGGAGGGTTGCGGCGCCTGGCTGGTAGATACCTGCGATGCGCTGACCGATCATGCGAGTGAATTCATCGAAGAGCTGCACGATAAAATTATCGACCTCGAAGATAACCTGCTCGATCAGCAAATTCCGCCGCGCGGTTTTCTCGCGCTGCTGCGCAAACAGTTAATCGTGATGCGCCGCTATATGACCCCGCAGCGCGATGTTTACGCCCGCCTCGCCAGCGAGCGTCTGCCGTGGATGAACGATGACCATCGACGTCGCATGCAGGATATCGCCGACCGCCTCGGACGCGGGCTGGATGAGATCGACTCCTGTATTGCCCGCACAGCGGTAATGACCGATGAAATTGCGACGGTGATGCAGGAGTCGCTGTCGCGCAGAACTTACACCATGTCGTTAATGGCGATGGTATTTTTGCCCAGCACCTTTTTGACCGGGCTGTTCGGCGTCAACCTCGGGGGCATTCCCGGCGGGGGTTATCGGTTCGGCTTTTCCGCTTTTTGCATCATGTTAGTTGTTTTGATTGGCGGTGTTGCGTGGTGGTTGCATCGTAGTAAATGGCTGTAAATTTACACTTTTTCCGCGGCGTTCCGGCTTCAAAAGGCAATTTTGTTTGAGCGAAGTCAATAAACGGCTACCCCGTTCGGTGCAGTATTACTCCCGCAGGTGAATGCAACGTCAAGCGATGGGCGTTGCGCTCCATATTGTCTTACTTCCTTTTTTGAATTACTGCATAGCACAATTGATTCGTACGACGCCGACTAAATTAGTCGGCTTTTTTTTGCCTCCAGAACCTCAGCGTCTACCCTAAAAGGGTCACCCCGATAAACTGGAGGGAAACATGAGCTTCCTGCTTTCACTGCTTCACATGCATATGACGCTGCCAGACTCGATACCTATCGATCCGGTGCCAGTCCCCGATCCGATCCCGCGCCCGCAGCCCATGCCGGACCCGCCGCCGGATGAAGAACCGATTAAATTGTCGCATCGGTAGCGCAGATCTGCGAGGATACGCGCCAACTGACTGTGATTTTTTACCTTGAGAATACATTGTGACCGCTTTTTCTACGCTGAACGTTCTGCCTGCCGCCCAACTCGATAACCTTAACGAGTTGGGATACCTCGCGATGACCCCTGTACAAGCTGCCGCGCTTCCGGCGATCCTGGAAGGAAAAGACGTTCGCGTGCAGGCCAAAACCGGCAGTGGAAAAACGGCCGCATTCGGCCTCGGTCTGCTTCAGCAGATCGACGCGGGCCTGTTCCAGACCCAGTCGCTGGTGCTTTGCCCGACGCGCGAGCTGGCGGACCAGGTGGCAGGGGAGCTGCGTCGTCTGGCGCGTTTCCTGCCGAATACCAAAATTCTGACCCTCTGCGGCGGCCAGCCGTTTGGCGCGCAGCGCGACTCGCTGCAGCATCCGCCACATATTATTGTTGCCACCCCTGGCCGTCTGCTCGATCACCTGCAAAAAGGCACCGTTTCGCTGGATGCCCTGCAAACGCTGGTGATGGACGAAGCGGACCGCATGCTGGATATGGGTTTCACCGACGCCATTAATGAAGTGATCCGCTTCGCACCTCCGTCCCGCCAGACGCTGCTGTTCTCCGCCACCTGGCCGGAAGCCATTGCCGCGATCAGCGGTCGGGTGCAGAACAACCCGGTCACCATTGAAATTGATACCGTGGACGCGCTGCCGTCCATCGAACAGCAGTTCTACGAAACCTCGCGCAACGGCAAAATCCCGCTGTTGCAGAAACTGTTGAGCAAACATCAGCCAGCATCCTGCGTCGTCTTCTGTAATACCAAGGTAGATTGTCAGGCAGTATGTGACGCGCTGGAAGAGGCGGGGCAGAGCGCCCTTGCGCTGCATGGCGATCTGGAACAGCGCGACCGCGATCAGACGCTGGTCCGTTTCGCTAACGGCAGCGCACGCGTGCTGGTGGCAACGGACGTGGCAGCCCGCGGGCTGGATATTAAATCTCTGGAGCTGGTCGTGAACTACGAGCTGGCGTGGGATCCGGAAGTGCACGTTCACCGCATCGGCCGTACGGCGCGTGCGGGTAACAGCGGTCTGGCGATCAGCCTGTGTGCTCCGGAAGAGGCGCAGCGCGCGAATATTCTCTCTGAAATGCTGCAACTGAAACTGAACTGGATGCCTGCTCTGGGCAGCATCGCGATTGCGCCGCTGGCCGCTGAAATGGCGACCCTGTGCATCGACGGCGGCAAGAAAGCCAAAATGCGTCCGGGCGATGTGTTAGGCGCGCTGACCGGTGATATCGGTCTGGATGGGGCAGATATTGGTAAAATCGCGGTGCATCCGGCGCATGTCTACGTGGCGGTACGTCAGAAAGTGGCGAACAAGGCGTGGAAACAGCTGCAGGGCGGGAAGATTAAAGGCAAAACCTGTAAGGTTCGTTTGCTGAAATAAGTCATAAAAAAAGCGTCTCAGATTTAATATCTGAGACGCCTGAGTTTTACTTCACTTCTAAGACGTTCAGTCGCATTTCAGCCAGCTGAGAATCATCTTCTTCCGGCTGCCAGCCCGCTGGCTGCATCGGGATCTCTTCGCGATCGAACGCCAGATCGCCACCATCAACCACTTCTGAACCGTGCTTAATGCCTTTGAAATCGAACAGTTCGGTGTCGCACAGGTGTGAAGGCACCACGTTTTGCATCGCGCTGAACATGGTTTCGATGCGGCCAGGGTAGCGTTTATCCCAGTCGCGCAGCATATCGCCAATCACCTGACGCTGGAGGTTCGGCTGGGAGCCGCACAGGTTGCAAGGGATAATCGGGTATTCGCGCGCCTCGGCAAAGCGTTCAATGTCTTTCTCACGGCAGTAAGCCAGCGGACGAATAACGATGTGTTTACCGTCGTCGCTCATCAGCTTCGGTGGCATGCCTTTCATTTTGCCGCCGTAGAACATGTTCAGGAACAGGGTCTGCAGAATGTCGTCGCGGTGATGGCCGAGGGAGATTTTGGTCGCGCCCAGTTCGGTCGCGGTGCGATACAGAATGCCGCGGCGCAGGCGTGAGCAGAGAGAGCAGGTGGTTTTTCCTTCCGGAATTTTGTCTTTCACGATGCCGTAGGTGTTTTCTTCGACAATCTTATATTCGACGCCCTGTTGCTCCAGGTATTCCGGCAGAATGTGCTCCGGGAAGCCCGGCTGTTTCTGGTCAAGGTTGACCGCCACCAGCGAAAAGTTCACCGGTGCGCTTTGCTGCAGATTGCGCAGGATCTCCAGCATTGTGTAACTGTCTTTACCACCTGACAGACAGACCATGATGCGGTCGCCTTCTTCAATCATGTTGAAGTCTGCAATGGCTTCACCCACGTTGCGGCGCAGACGCTTTTGCAGTTTGTTCAGGTTGTATTGTTCTTTCTTGTTAATTTCTTGATTTTGCGACATGTAATAGTGGCTCAATTCGTTCGTGGCTAAAGCCGCGCGTGCAATCATGGTGAACATGAGAAAGTGTGGCGTGTATGGTACGGATTCCGGGGGAGAAAGTCAGCACGTTTTAACGATGACGGGAGTCGAGCCTGTTAATCCGCTTCCAGCGCCTGCAGAAATTCACTGAGATGATGCATGACATTGCCGAAATCAAAGATTAACGCCATCCACAGGCAGGTTAAAAAAGCGAGTGCAGCCATCGACAAACGGGTAAACACGGCGACTATCCTTGAGTGCGGGTTGGGCGATAGATTTCAGTATATCGGGATTTCCTTAAACTTCCCCTTTACGACCCCATCATAAAAGCGGCCTTTTGACACCACCTGCAAAAAATCATTATAGATGCGCACCGGCACCTGCTGATACTGCAGCGTCCGGCGGTCGAGAAAGCGGATTTCCAGCGTGGCGCTGCGCTCATCATAGCCAATGGAGGCGATGCGTGACGATCTGACGGGATGATGGACCATGATGATTTGTCCCTTACAGCTTGAAACAGGAGATTTATCATCTAACACGCGTCGCAGGGGCGCAACTCGTTCGTTTTTTAAAATAATTGCGATGAATGCAATTCATTGAATCATATGAAATAAAAATTATTCAACGGCAGCGGGGAAGGGTAGAATTAGCGCTGTTATATGCCTTTAAGATTCTTAATCCGTTAATGAATTGATTTAGCTATCATCCAAAATTGACAGGATATGCCCGGAGCTGATGCCCCGGGCTTTTTTTTATCACTCGCTGGTCGATTTCTCGCCTTTCCCTGCCATCTGCGCCAGGAAGTCATAGCGTTTTTGCAGATCCGCTGCCGCGTCTTTCCACAGCTGCTCGGCCACTTCTGGTTGCTGAGCATTGAGGCGACGGAAGCGTTGTTCCTGCATCAGGGTTTCTGCCAGGGCATCCGACGGCGGACGGGAGTCCAGCGCCAGCGGCAGTTTTCCTTCATCGGCACGACGCGGGTCGAAGCGATACAGCGGCCAGAAGCCGGTTGCGGTGAGCTGGCGCATCTGATCGTGGCTCAACGCCAGATCGTAGCCGTGCTCTTCGCAAGGGCTGTAGGCGATGATCAGTGACGGACCCGGATAAGCTTCCGCCTCCTGAATCGCTTTCACGGTCTGGTTCAGCTGTGCGCCTAGCGAAATCTGCGCGACATACACATGACCGTACATCATCATGCTCACGCCCAGGTCTTTACGCGCTTTGCGTTTTCCGTGTTCGCCAAACTTGGTGACTGCCCCCAGCGGTGTTGCTTTCGACGCCTGGCCGCCGGTGTTGGAATAACACTGGGTATCGAGCACAAGAATGTTGACGTTTTCCGTCAGGCTCAGGACGTGGTCCAGACCGCCGAAACCAATGTCATACGCCCAGCCGTCGCCGCCAATCAGCCAGATCGACTTCTCGACCAGCGCGTCGGCGTCCGTTAACAGCTGCTGCGCGCCCTCCACACCCTGAAGGTGCTGGCGCAGCTCGGCCACCTGCTCACGGCGCACTTCTGGCGTCGCGTCGCTGTGCAGGGCTTCATTCAATTCAGCCGGGAGCTTATCGGCGAACTGTTCCAGCAGACGCATCACCCGGGCGCGATGCTGGTCGACCGTCAAACGGAAGCCCAGCCCGAACTCGGCGTTATCTTCAAACAACGAGTTCGCCCACGCCGGGCCGCGACCGTTCGCATCCGTGGTGTATGGTGTCGAAGGCAGGTTACCGCCGTAAATAGAGGAACAGCCGGTGGCGTTGGCGATCAGCATACGGTCGCCGTACAGCTGGGTGAGCAGCTTGATGTAAGGCGTTTCGCCGCAGCCGGAGCAGGCGCCGGAGTATTCGAACAGCGGCGTGATCAGCTGGGAAGTCCGGATATCAATACGCTCGAGCTTGCTGCGGTCGATTTCCGGCAGGTCGAGGAAGAAGTCGTAATTCACTTTCTCCTCTTCGACATGCTCCAGGCGCGACATCATATTGATGGCTTTGATTTCCGGATTCTGACGATCTTTCGCCGGGCACACTTCGACGCACAGGTTGCAGCCGGTGCAATCTTCCGGTGCGACCTGCAGGACATATTTTTGACCGCGCATATCGCGGGATTTCACATCCAGCGAGTGCAGGCTGGCCGGGGCGTTTTCCATATCCTCAGGAGAAACCACTTTGGCACGAATGGCCGAGTGCGGACAGGCCGCGACGCAATGGTTGCACTGCGTACACAGCTCTTCCTTCCAGATCGGGATCTCTTCGGCGATGTTACGTTTTTCCCAGCGGGTGGTGCCCACCGGCCAGGTGCCGTCCGGCGGCAGAGCGGAGACGGGCAGGGCATCGCCAAGACCGGCCAGCATCGCGGCGGTAACGGTTTTAACAAAATCAGGCGCAGCGTCAGAGACCACCGGCGGACGGTTAGCGCTGCTGGCATTGACTGGCTGAAGCGGGATTTCGGAAATCGATTCGCGCGCCAGGGCCAGCGCCTGCCAGTTACGCTCGACCAGATCCTGGCCTTTGCTGCTGTAGCTTTTGGCAATCGCGCCCTGCAGTTCCGCCAGCGCGCTGTCGCCCGGCAGAATGTTGGTCAGGTGGAAGAAGGCCATCTGCATGACGGTGTTGATACGCGCCGCCAGACCGCATTCGCGGGCGATTTTTGCCGCGTTGACGGTAAACAGACGGGCCTGTTTCTGGTTCAGCACCGCCTGCACTTCCTGCGGCAGGCGAGACCAGACTTCGTCGGCGTTGTACGGGGTATTAATCAGGAAAATTCCGCCCGGTTTCAGGCGTTCGGCCATCTGATATTTATCGATAAATTGCAGCTGGTGGCAGCCGACAAAATCTGCCTGCGACACCAGATAGGCCGAGCGAATCGGTTTTTCGCTGACGCGCAGATGCGAAACGGTCAGGCCGCCCGCTTTTTTGGAGTCATAGACGAAATAACCCTGGGCATACCACGGCGTGGAGTTCCCGATAATTTTGATGTTGTTCTTGGTGGCCGAGACGCTGCCATCGCTGCCCAGACCGTAGAACAGCGCTTCGAGTTTAGAGGTCGAAGGCAGCGTGTTTTCCGGCAGCAGCAGGGAGAGATTGGTCACATCGTCATAAATGCCGACCGTAAAGCGTGGTTTCGGTTTGGCTTCGCTCAGCTCGTTGAACACCGCCATCACGCAGTCCGGCCCGAACTCTTTCGACGATAGGCCGTAGCGACCGCCAATCACGCGCGGCAGCGTTTCACGTTCGCCGCAGTTAAAGGCCTCGGCCAGGGCGGTCATCACATCCAGATACAGCGGTTCGGCGTGTGCGCCCGGCTCTTTGGTGCGGTCGAGCACGGCAACGTAACGAACGCTTTCCGGCAGAACGGAAAGCAGATGTTTTGCCGAGAACGGACGATACAGACGCACTTTCAACACGCCGACCTTTTCGCCGTGGGATAGCAGCTCGTCAACGACCTCTTCACAGGTACCAATCGCAGAGCCCATCAGCACAATTACGCGCTCGGCCTGCGGGTGGCCGTAGTATTCAAACGGCTTATAGTCGCGTCCGGTAGCGGCGGAGAAATCGCTCATCGCCTGCTCGACGTGATCGTAGACCGCGTTGTACCAGGGGTTGGTGGCCTCACGTGACTGGAAATAGGTGTCCGGGTTCGCGGAGGTGCCGCGAATGACCGGATGCTCCGGGTTTAGCGCGCGGGCGCGGTGAGCATCGATCTCCGCCTGCGGCATCAGGTCCAGAATCGTATTGTCCGACAGCGGGACAATTTTATTGATTTCATGCGATGTGCGGAAACCGTCGAAAAAATGGATAAACGGCACGCGGCTTCTGAGGGTCGCGATGTGGGAGATCAGCGCGAAGTCCTGGGCTTCCTGCACATTGCTGGCGCAGAGCATGGCGCAACCGGTCTGGCGGACCGCCATCACATCGGAGTGATCGCCGAAAATCGACAGCGCGTGCGTGGCGACGGTACGAGCTGCGACGTGCAACACAAATGGGGTTAACTGTCCCGCCAGCTTGTAGAGTGTCGGGATCATCAGCAGTAAACCCTGCGACGAGGTAAACGACGTCGAGAGGGCACCGGTTTGCAGCGCGCCGTGCACCGCGCCGATGGCACCGGCTTCCGACTGCATCTCAACAACCCGAGGAACATCGCCCCAGACGTTTTTTAGCCCGTTGCCCGC
The DNA here is from genome assembly GCF_030238365.1 of Lelliottia wanjuensis. GTDB lineage: Bacteria > Pseudomonadota > Gammaproteobacteria > Enterobacterales > Enterobacteriaceae > Enterobacter > Enterobacter wanjuensis. Next base: position 134,428 of record NZ_JASSOT010000001.1, read on the forward strand.
CCAGGCATCAGCCTGCTCCGCCATGGTCGAACTTGGTGTAATGGGGTAGATGGCGATAACTTCGCTGGTGCGAAACGCGACGGACGCGGCCGCGCCATTACCGTCAATAGTGATCATGTGACACCCTTACATTGCGCAAAAAAGAGGGACCCGTGAAACGTCGACGAGTCCTGTAGTTATATCCTTATTTTAGCAAAGCTCGGGCTTTCCGATTTTCGCTTTTGTGTCCTCGGTATTCCTGGCATCAATGTGTAGATCAACTTTCTGGCAAAAAAATCGCAAGATTTTGTTTCGGCGGTGCATAAATACGCAGTTCCGCTCTCGACGGGGCGGCGTGTGATGCCTATTATGCTTAGGTTTCGCAAAATGTATGGGGAAGAGAGAATGCGTTCAGCGTTTTGGGTAGGGTGTGCGGCGTTACTGTTGTCTGCATGCAGCAATGAGCCGGTTCAGCAGGCGACCGCGGCACATGTTCCGCCGGGAATGAAAGCCGCAATGTCCAGTTCGGGTGAAGCCAGCTGTGCGATGGTGGGCGGTTCGTTATCCGTTGCCCGTCAGCTTGATGGGTCTGCTGTCGGGATGTGCGCATTACCCAATGGCAAACGCTGCAGTGAACAGTCGCTTGCCGTGGGCTCTTGCGGCGCTTACTGATTAGTTTGCGCGTTTAAACATCAGCGTTTTTTCGGCTGTGGCCAGCGTGAGCTGATCCTCAGTCAGGTCTACCTGCGCGCCTTTGCTCAGCATATCGCCGATCGTGGCATCCAGCTCATTAAGCTGCGGCTCGGTGCAGAGTTTGCGCGTCATCGCCATGCCTTTGACCTTGAGTTCGCCCTCAGACAATTTCCCCTGGCCGCTGAAGCGGTTGCACATCACGCCAGAGACGGCCATTTTCTCGCCAAAGCTCATTTCTGGCGGTACGGCGCTGGGTTTGATCGCCACACCGTTCACGCTTTCCAGCACAAAACGATGCCCTTCAAGTTGTCCTGCCTGCACAGAGGCCTTTCCGGGATTTACACACCCGGCCAGCGCCAGGGAAAACAGGCTTAACGCCACGAGCTTTTTCATATTGCTTCTCAAACTATAAACACAATGAATATATCTGGATATTTTAACGATACCCTGAGGATTGTCATGGGTGTTTATCTGAAAGTGCGAGAAGGCCGGGCAGGGCGCGCCGCCCGGCTGTGGGAATAATTAATGTGATTTAAAGCCTGCGGCGGTCATCAGAATGCGGAAGAACATCCCGACGGCGGCCAGCGCCAGCACGCTGCCCCCCCAAATAATGCCCAGCCACATCAGGCGTTTCCAGATCGGTTGTTGCATCAGTGATACCCCTCCCCATGTTGAACTTTTCCGCGAAACACGTAGTAGCTCCAGAACGTGTAGACCAGGATAATTGGGATAATCAGCAGGGCACCGACCAGCATAAAGCCCTGGCTTTGCGGCGGTGCCGCGGCCTGCCACAGCGTGATCGACGGCGGAATAATGTACGGCCAGATACTGATCCCAAGCCCGCTGAATCCGAGAAAAATCAGCCCCAGCGTCAGGACGAAGGGCGCGTTGTGGCTCTCGGTATCGTTGAGCTTTTTCCACGCCCAGCCGCTCAACACCACGACAAGCACCGGGACAGGCAGCAGGAAAAAGAGGTTCGGCAGGCTGAACCAGCGTTCGGCGATAGCCGGGTGCGCCAGCGGCGTCCAGAGGCTAATGGCCGCGATAACCAGCAGCAACACCACCAGGAGCTGTTTTGATACCTGACGCATTCTCGCCTGCAGCGGGTTCTCGCTTTTCATCACCAGCCAGGTTGCGCCGAGCAGGGCATACGCCACGGTCAGGCCGACGCCGCAGAACAGGTTAAAGAGCGTGAACCAGTCAAACGGCCCGCCGCTGTAGGCCCGGTTTGTCACCTCAAATCCGTTAATCACCGCGCCAACGACCACGCCCTGACTGAAGGTCGCCAGAATCGAGCCGCCGATAAAGGCTTTGTCCCAGAAGGGCCGATGCGCTGGAGTGGCTTTGAAGCGGAACTCAAAGGCCACGCCGCGGAAAATCAGGCCGATCAGCATCAACGTCAGTGGGATGGTTAACGCATCAATGATCACCGCGTAGGCCAGCGGAAACGCGCCAAACAGCGCTGCGCCGCCAAGTACCAGCCAGGTTTCGTTTCCGTCCCAGACCGGGGCGACGCTGTTGACCATCACGTCACGATCGTCCGCGTCGCGGGTGGTCGGGAACAGAATGCCGATGCCTAAATCGAAGCCGTCCATCACGATATACATCAGCGTGGCGAATACGATGATCACAAACCAGATAATGGAAAGATCGATGCCCATTATGGTTTCTCCTTAGTAACAAACTCAGGGCTGGCGGCAGAAAGCGGGCGAGCAGGGCGGCCATCGTTTTCCGTCGGGAAGGATTCATGTTCCTGCGGGCCTTTTTTGATGAGTCGCACCATGTAGCTGTAGCCGACGCCAAACACCGAGGTGTACACCACAATAAAGGCCAGCAGACTCACGCTCATGTGTAAGTCACCATGAGCGGAAACCGCGTCAGCCGTGCGTTGCAGGCCGTAGACCACCCACGGCTGACGTCCGACTTCGGTCGTTACCCAACCGGCCAGAATGGCGATCAATCCGGATGGCCCCATCAGCAGGGCGAACCACAGGAACGGGCGCGAGGTATACATGCGCTGTTTATAGCGCAGCCACAGCGCCGCCACGCCTAACAGCAGCATCAGCATTCCCAGGCCCGCCATGATGCGGAAGGACCAGAACACAATCGTCGAGTTCGGACGATCTTCTTTCGGGAAATCCTTCAGCGCCGGAACCTGTTTATCCAGGCTGTGCGTCAGGATCAGGCTGCCGAGCGCCGGAATTTCCAGCCCGTAGCGGGTACGCTCCTGCTCCATATCCGGCCAGCCAAACAGCAGCAACGGCGTCGGTTCACCCGGCGGGTTCTCCCAGTGGCCTTCGATAGCGGCAATTTTGGCGGGCTGATGTTTTAAGGTATTCAGGCCGTGCATATCGCCGACCATCGCCTGGATTGGCGCCACGATCAGCGTCATCCACAGCGCCATGGAAAACATATGGCGAATGGCGGGTGTGTTATTCCCGCGCAGCAGATGCCAGGCCGCAGAAGCGCCGACGAACAGGGCGCTGCTCAGGAAGGCGGCAATGGACATATGGAACAGGCGATAGGGGAAGGAGGGGTTAAACACCACGGCGAACCAGTCGACGGGCACCACCACACCGTTGATGATTTCATAGCCCTGCGGGGTTTGCATCCAGCTGTTCGACGCCAGGATCCAGAAGGTCGAAATAATGGTGCCCAGCGCCACCATACAGGTGGAAAAGAAGTGCAGGCCCGGCCCGACTTTATTCCAGCCAAACAGCATCACGCCGAGGAAACCGGCCTCCAGGAAGAAGGCGGTCAGCACTTCGTAGGTCAGCAGCGGGCCGGTAATACTCCCGGCGAACTGCGAAAAGCCGCTCCAGTTGGTGCCGAACTGATAGGCCATCACCAGCCCGGAGACCACGCCCATACCAAAGTTTACGGCGAAAATTTTCGACCAGAAATGGTACAGAGAACGCCAGACCGGGTTTTTGGTCTTCAGCCATAGCCCTTCGAGCACGGCCAGATAGCTGGCGAGACCGATGGTGATCGCCGGAAAAATAATGTGGAAGGATACGGTAAATGCGAACTGTATCCTCGCCAGATGAAAAGCATCTAAACCAAACATGCACAGCCTCAATGTCAATCGGTGTGGTGTTATGGTATAGGGCGCGAAATCGAACGAGCAGACGCAGAAACGGGATATTTATGTATAACAGTTTGCGAAAGTGGTGAGGTTTACTCATCTGATATAGTGAGTTAACCAGTACAAATGACTGATGATTTCGTTAAAAGTTCTGATTATATAAGTTTTCTTTTTTATCACTTTTCTTCATTTAAGGGCTTGCGTTGTTCTCTCCGCCGTGCGTTAATGCTTGCTCGGTTTGAAAGCCAAATAATATCTGACGTCGTCTCAAAGCATTTCTCATCACGTTGTGCCTCTCCGCAGCCTCTTGGGTCTTCTCTTTACACTCTGATTAGTTTTGTCTCAGACCACTATCGCCTTGAATGGCCCCAATTAGCTTATTTACGTTTTTACGTTGACTGGAGAATCCTATGATTTCTTACATCCATTTTCGTTGCCCATGCTGTCATGGCTCGCAGTACCGCACATCCATTTTTGATGTGTCCGAAAAAAATCCACACGGTGCGAAGTGCATTTTCTGCAAATCGTCCATGATGACCCTTGACCACCTGGCTGTCTCCTCTTTCCCGGAGCAAGCTCAGTACAGTCATCGTCCGTCATAACACCGCGCATACCATAACAGTTCATTAAAACTGCCAATTTTCTCCTGCTGATATACTATGTTGTGAAGCAAGGAGAGAAGAATGAAAAAATACCAGCGCCTGGCGCAGCAAATCATTTCGCAAATCGAACTTGGCGTGTGGTTGCCGGGAGATAAGCTACCGTCGTTGCGTGAGCAAGTTGCCAGCAGCGGCATGAGTTTCATGACCGTCGGTCATGCGTATCAAACGCTGGAAAGTCAGGGGCGAATCGTTGCTCGCCCACAATCGGGTTACTACGTTGCTCCGCGCCCGGTTAAGCAGCAGCCTGCGCCACCCGCGCAGGTGATGCGCGACGAAATGGTCGATATCAACACCTATATTTTTGATGTCCTGCAGGCCAGCCGCGACCCCTCTGTTTTACCCTTTGCTTCCGCTTTTCCCGACCCCAGACTGTTTCCGCTCCAGCAGCTCAACCGTTCTCTTGCCAACGTCAGCAAAACGGCGACCGCCATGAGCGTCATTGAAAATCTGCCGCCCGGCAACGTCGATCTCCGTCACGCCATCGCGCGCCGTTACGCGCAGCAGGGGATGAATATCTCCCCAGAAGAGATTGTGATCACCGCCGGTGCGCTCGAAGCGCTCAACCTGAGTTTGCAGGCCGTGACCGAGCCGGGCGACTGGGTGATCGTCGAAAACCCCTGTTTCTACGGCGCGCTGCAGGCGCTGGAAAGGCTGAAACTCAAAGCGCTATCTATCGCCACCGACGTGCGCGAAGGGATCGATCTGAATGCCCTGGAGCAGGCGCTGAACGACTACCCGGTAAAAGCCTGCTGGCTAATGACCAACAGCCAAAACCCGCTCGGGTTTACCCTCAGCGCCGAGAAAAAAGCGCATCTGGTGGCCCTCCTGACGAAGCATAACGTTACGCTTATCGAAGATGACGTCTATAGCGAGCTCTACTTTGGCCGCGAAAAACCGCTGCCCGCCAAAGCCTGGGACAGCCAGGACATGACGCTTCACTGCTCGTCTTTCTCGAAATGTCTGGTCGCCGGATTCCGCATCGGCTGGGTGGCGGCAGGCAAACATGCGCGTCGTATTCAACAGCTACAGCTGATGAGCACGCTCTCGACCAGCTCCCCGATGCAGCTCGCGCTGGTGGATTATCTCGCCACCAAACGTTACGACGCCCATCTTCGCCGCCTGCGCCGCACGCTGGCCGAGCGCAAACAGCAGGCGTGGCAATCCCTGATGCGCCATCTGCCCGCGGAAGTCAAAATTCACCACAACGACAGCGGCTACTTTTTGTGGCTGGAGCTGCCTGCGCCGTTAGATGCCGGAAAGCTCTCCGAACAGGCGCTGGCGCACCATATCAGCATTGCGCCGGGCAAGATGTTCTCTACCTCCGATGTCTGGACGCCATTCTTCCGCTTTAATACGTCGTGGGCGTGGGGTGAGCGGGAAGAACAGGCCGTTGTCCAGTTGGCAAAATTAATTAGCGCGATGCTGAAATAAGCCGAAAGGCTTATTTTTCACCGGCGTCATATTCCCGCATAAATAAACATTCCTTATCCTGTGACAGACATTGGGTTTATTCCCGGATGCCTGTCATAGGAAATCTGCATACCGCCGCTCGCCGCTAACTCCTTGTCTATAATCCAGTTAACAGGGAATGCGCCCTCTGTCACAACCTGATGAAATTTCCAAAGCCCGCAGGGTGCGGCGCATTTGCGCAGTCTACGTTTATTAAGGGAGATATTTTTACGGCATGGCTGCCGCCAAATTTCATTGCGACAGGAGTAAATCAAATGAGCAAAAAATTTGCCCGCAGCAGCCTGTGCGCGCTCGGCATGACGATCATGACCGTGCAAGCCGCAGAGCCGCCGAAAGAGATCGGCAAAGGCGAGGGAAGACTGGATATCATCGCCTGGCCGGGATACATCGAGCGCGGCCAGACGGATAAAAATTATGACTGGGTCACCCAGTTCGAAAAAGAGACCGGCTGTGCGGTGAACGTCAAAACGGCGGCGACCTCCGACGAGATGGTCAGCCTGATGGCGAAGGGCGGCTATGACCTGGTCACCGCATCCGGCGACGCCTCATTGCGCTTGATCATGGGTAAACGCGTGCAGGCCATTAACTCGGATCTGATCCCCAACTGGAAAACCATTGATTCGCGCATCGTCAAAGGCGAATGGTTTAACGTCGGCGGTAAAGTCTACGGCACGCCGTATCAGTGGGGGCCGAACCTGCTGATGTACAACACCAAAACCTTCCCGACGCCGCCGGACAGCTGGGCCGTGGTCTTTAAAGAGCAAAATCTCCCGGACGGCAAAACCAACAAAGGCCGCGTGCAGGCCTACGATGGCCCGATCTACATCGCTGATGCGGCGCTGTTCGTCAAAGCCACCCAGCCGCAGCTGGGCATTACTGACCCCTACCAGCTCACCGAAGCGCAATACTCAGCCGTACTGAAAGTGCTGCGCGATCAACACGCGCTTATTCACCGTTACTGGCACGATACCACCGTTCAGATGAGCGACTTTAAAAACGAAGGCGTAGTGGCCTCAAGCGCCTGGCCGTATCAGGCTAACGCCCTGAAAGGGGAAAACCAGCCGATTGCCACCGTCTTCCCGAAAGAGGGCGTGACCGGCTGGGCGGACACCACCATGCTGCACGCCGAAGCCAAACATCCGATGTGTGCTTACAAGTGGATGAACTGGTCGCTGACGCCAAAACTGCAGGGCGATCTGGCGGCGTGGTTTGGCTCTCTGCCGGTGGTGGCCGAAGGCTGTAAAGCCAGTACGCTGCTCGGCGAAAAAGGCTGCGAAACCAACGGCTACAACGAGTTCGACAAAATCATGTTCTGGAAAACCCCGATTGCAGAGGGCGGCAAATATGTTCCGTACAGCCGCTGGACGCAGGATTACATCGCCATCATGGGTGGCCGTTAATCACCCGGGAGCAGATCATGACGTACGCAGTAGAATTTAACGACGTCTCCCGTCTGTACGGCGACGTGCGGGCGGTGGATGGCGTCACCATTGGCATTCGTGACGGGGAATTTTTCTCCATGCTGGGGCCTTCGGGCTCCGGCAAAACCACCTGCCTGCGCCTGATTGCCGGGTTTGAACAGCTGAGCGGCGGGGCGATCACAATCTTTGGCAAAGAGGCGAGCGAGCTTCCGCCGTGGGAACGCGATGTGAACACCGTGTTCCAGGATTACGCTCTGTTCCCGCATATGTCGATTATCGACAACGTCGCTTACGGGCTGATGGTCAAAGGAGTCGACAAAAAGAAACGGCAGTCGATGGCGCGCGACGCGCTGGAAAAGGTGGGATTAGGTTTCGCGGAAAAGCGTAAACCGTCGCAGCTTTCCGGCGGTCAACGTCAGCGCGTGGCCATCGCCCGTGCGCTGGTCAATGAGCCGCGGGTTTTGCTGCTTGATGAACCCCTCGGCGCGCTGGATCTGAAACTGCGTGAGCAGATGCAGTTCGAGCTGAAAAAACTTCAGCAGGAGCTGGGGATCACCTTCATTTTCGTCACCCACGATCAGGGCGAAGCGTTGTCGATGTCCGACCGCGTGGCCGTGTTCAATAACGGACGCATTGAGCAGGTCGACACCCCGCGCGAACTCTACATGCGCCCGCGCACGCCCTTTGTCGCCAGCTTTGTCGGCACCTCTAACGTCTTTGATGCCGCCGTTGCCCGGCAGGTGTGCGGCATGGAGGGGATCTATTCGCTGCGCCCGGAACATATTCGCCTCAATGAGAGCGGAGATGTTCAGGTTCAGGGCGTGGTGCAGGCGGTGCAATATCAGGGGGCGGCGACGCGGTTTGAGCTGCGTCTCGCCGATGGCGCCAAGCTACTGGTCAGTCAGGCCAATCTGAGCGGAGCGAATATTCCGCTGGACGTGGCTCCGGGGCAGCAGGTGCTGGCCTCCTGGTCGCGCGAGGCGATGGTGCCCCTGCATGAGGAAAGGTGAGATGGATATGAGCGTTTCTCCTGCACCCTCATCCCGTGGCCCGGTCAGCCGGGTCACCACGCTGCTCTGGCGTAAACCCTCGCTCGGGCTGTTCCTGCTCCTGCTTGGCCCGCTGATGTGGTTCGGGATTGTCTATCTCGGTTCGCTGCTGACCCTGCTGTGGCAGGGTTTCTACACCTTCGACGACTTCACCATGTCGGTGACGCCGGACCTGACTTTCGCGAACATTCTGGCACTTTTTAACCCCGCCAATTACGACATCATCCTGCGCACGTTACTCATGGCGATCGCGGTCACCCTTGCCAGCGCCATTCTCGCCTTTCCGATGGCGTGGTATATGGCGCGCTACACCCGCGGCAAATGGAAAGCCTTTTTCTATATCGCGGTGATGCTCCCGATGAGGGCGAGCTACATTGTCAAGGCCTACGCCTGGACGCTGCTGCTGGCAAAAGATGGCGTCGCACAATGGTTTCTCGGCTATATGGGGCTGGAGCCGGTGCTGATGTCGGTCCTGACGCTGCCCGCGATTGGCGGCAATACGCTCTCGACCTCCGGGCTGGGGCGCTTCCTGGTCTTCGTCTATATCTGGCTGCCGTTTATGATCCTGCCGGTACAGGCCGCACTTGAGCGTCTGCCGCCATCGCTGTTACAGGCCTCGGCGGATCTCGGCGCGCGCCCGCGTCAGACCTTCCGCTATGTAGTGCTTCCGCTGGCAATTCCCGGCATTGCCGCCGGGTCGATATTTACCTTCTCGCTGACGCTGGGTGATTTCATCGTGCCACAGCTGGTCGGCCCGCCGGGGTACTTCATCGGCAATATGGTCTACGCCCAGCAGGGCGCGATCGGCAATATGCCGATGGCGGCGGCGTTCACATTAGTGCCGATTGTTCTGATATCCCTCTATCTGGCGTTAGTGAAACGTCTGGGAGCCTTCGATGCACTCTGAACGCGCGCATTGGTTCCTGAAAGTGGCGGCCTGGGGCGGGGTGATCTTCCTGCACTTCCCGCTCCTGATCATCGCCATCTATGCTTTTAATACGGAGGACGCGGCGTTCAGTTTCCCGCCGAAGGGGCTGACGCTGAAGTGGTTTAGCGTGGCGGCGTCGCGCAGCGATATTATTGATTCAGTGACGTTGTCACTTCAAATCGCCTCGCTCTCGACCGCTATCGCGCTGGTACTGGGCACGCTGGCGGCTGCGGCGCTCTGGCGCAGCGAGTTTTTTGGCAAAAACGCCATCTCGCTGCTGCTTCTGCTGCCGATTGCGCTGCCGGGGATCATCACCGGTCTGGCGCTGCTGACGGCGTTTAAAACCATCAATCTGGAGCCGGGCTTTTTCACTATTGTCACCGGTCACGCGACCTTCTGCGTGGTGGTGGTGTTTAACAACGTCATCGCGCGTTTCCGCCGTACCTCGTGGAGCCTGGTGGAAGCGTCGATGGATCTGGGCGCTGACGGCTGGCAAACCTTTCGCTACGTGGTGTTGCCGAATTTAAGCTCCGCCTTGCTGGCGGGGGGCATGCTGGCGTTTGCGCTGTCGTTCGATGAAATCATCGTCACGACATTTACGGCGGGGCATGAACGTACGCTCCCGCTGTGGTTGCTCAACCAGCTCGGTCGTCCGCGCGATGTTCCCGTCACCAACGTGGTCGCGCTGCTGGTGATGCTGGTGACAACCATTCCGATTCTGGGAGCCTGGTGGCTAACCCGCGACAACGAAAACGTGGTCGAAAGCGGGAAATAACTTTGATTTCAACAGGACAATGCTATGCAAAATCAACTGCTGATTAATGGTGAACTGGTCACCGGCGAAGGGGAAAAACAGCCGGTTTACAACCCTGCCACGGGTGAAGTGCTGCTGGAGATCGCCGAAGCCTCTGCCGCGCAGGTCGATGCGGCGGTGCGATCCGCCGATCGTGCATTTTCCGGGTGGGGTCGCACTACGCCGAAAGCACGTTCCGAGTGCTTACTGAAACTCGCAGATGTCATCGAAGAACATGCGGAAACTTTTGCGCGCCTCGAATCGCAAAACTGCGGTAAGCCGCTGCACTGCGTTATCAACGATGAGATCCCGGCGGTGGTGGACGTGTTCCGCTTCTTTGCCGGTGCGGCTCGCACGCTGAACGGTCTGGCGGCGGGCGAGTACCTCGACGGTCACACCTCGATGATTCGCCGCGATCCGGTTGGCGTGGTGGCCTCCATCGCGCCGTGGAACTATCCGCTGATGATGGCGGCCTGGAAGCTGGCCCCGGCGCTGGCCGCCGGGAACTGCGTGGTGATCAAACCCTCGGAAATCACGCCGCTGACGGCGCTGAAACTGGGTGAACTGGCAAAAGAGATCTTCCCGGCAGGCGTGCTAAATGTCCTCTTCGGACGCGGCAAAACCGTTGGCGACCCGCTGACCGGACACGAAAAAGTGCGCATGGTCTCGCTGACCGGCTCGATTGCTACTGGGGAACACATCATCGGCCATACGGCGTCATCGATTAAACGCACCCATATGGAGCTGGGCGGCAAAGCGCCGGTTATCGTTTTTGACGATGCGGATCTCGACGCGGTGGTGGAAGGCGTGCGCACCTTTGGTTTCTACAATGCGGGCCAGGACTGTACCGCCGCCTGCCGGATTTATGCCCAGAAAGGCATTTACAATGCGCTGGTCGAAAAACTCGGTGCAGCGGTGGCGACGCTGAAAACCGGCGCACCGGACGACGAGTCCACCGAGCTGGGGCCGTTGAGCTCTGCGGCGCATCTGGCGCGCGTCTCTCAGGCCGTGGATGCCGCCAAAGCGCTCGGTCATGTGAAAGTGGTGACCGGGGGCAGCAAAGTGGACGGGGCAGGCTATTTCTTCCAGCCTACGCTGCTGGCAGGCGCGAAACAGGAAGACGCTATCGTTCAGCGCGAAGTCTTTGGCCCGGTGGTGAGCATGACGGAATTTGACGACGAAGAGCAGGTGCTGGCCTGGGCCAACGACTCGCAGTACGGACTGGCGTCATCGGTCTGGACCAAAGACGTGGGTCGCGCGCATCGCATGAGCGCGCAGCTGCAATACGGCTGTACCTGGGTGAATACCCATTTCATGCTGGTGAGCGAAATGCCGCACGGCGGGATGAAATTATCCGGTTACGGGAAGGATATGTCGGTGTATGGGTTGGAGGATTACACCGTGGTTCGGCATGTCATGATTAAGCATTAGTGCCGCCCGGCAAAAAACGCATCAATTCCGTAGGCCGGGTAAGGCGAAGCCGCCACCCGGCAAAATCCCGCACCAAACTCTATGCCGGGCAACGCAAAGCCGCCGCCCGGCAATCATCTACCACCCGCACACATCATGCTCATTTTCTGTGTCATACGCGCGCACGGTATTCACCAAATCCTTCACGACATCCGCCGCGACATCGGGAATTAACAGCTCCATCGGGGCCTGTGTCTCGTAATCCACCGACACGCCGTTGCTGTTATTGGTGACGGTGACGGTATACGTTGCCTTGCCCATCTTCTTACTCCTTATGTGTATTAACGACTTTACCCAGGCCCGCGCCTTCAAGTTTTGCCTGCGGATCGGCGAAGAAATCAATACTGAACCAGGTATCGTCGGTCAGAAGCTCAATGCGGTGCCATTTTTGCGGCGGCGAAATGCCAAAGGATCCGGCTTCAATCACCACTTCCATATCGGGTTCGCTGGCGTCAGCGTCCGGGAAACCAAAATATTTCACCGCACCCTGCATCACCGACAGGCGACCGTATACGCCCGCTTTGGTGTTGTGATGGGTGAACAGGGCCTTCGGCGCGGAATCTTTGTTCCAGAAAGGGGTCGCACGAGTGTGAACATAATTTTCAGGAATACGTAGCATAGTGAGTTCCTTATAAGCGTTTACTTGCTCAAAGAGATTTCAGAACCTCGGGTTCAACAAAGAAGTCGACATTAAAAATCGTATCGTCGGTCATCGCTTCGATGTGGTGCCATTTTTCAGGTGGGAAAACGCCGAAATGACCGGCCTCGATAATGAGTTCGCTGTCAGGCTCAGGCGTGAATTCGTCGGCATAACCTAAGTAACGAATCGCTCCCTGGCTTACGGACAAACGGGGATAGACGCCCGGTCGGGTGCCACGATCAAGATGGCGCTGGAAAATGCCAGCAGGGGCGGTGTCCTTGTTCCAGAACGGGGTGGAACGGGTATGAATACAACTCGGCGGAATGCGTAACATAGTCTCTCCCTCTAAAGCCTGCTGTTATTACACCACTTTCCGGACAGGACAATTGTGCAAAATGTGCATTTAAAATGCAACTTTAAAGAGGTAGCAAAAGAGGTAGAAAAGGCAGGGGGTTAGCGCGAGAAAAATACTCCATTGTTATTAACCACATGATTTTGGTGGTTAATGTGTAACATTAAAACTTGATCTGTATCAACATATGACGCATATTGCGCGCGGTTATTTTATCGATCGGGTGCACAGAATGACGCTGTATCAAAAAATGTTGGTGTTTTACGCAGTCATGGCGGCGATTTGCGCCCTGATCACCTGGTTTCTGTCGAAAGACCGCAAGCGCATTCGTTTTCTGAGCGCATTTCTGGTGGGCTCAACCTGGCCGATGAGCTTCCCTGTGGCGCTGTTGATCTCGCTTTTCTGAAGCACGCTTCCAGATTTTAAAGACAAAATAGCATTCTGCTGCGCGTGACTGTATAAATACACAGTGCATCGTCAAAGGAGTGCTTATGAACAGTTTTTACTCGCAGCAGGCTGGCTGCACCGTCCGCTGGCAGGACCTCCCCGGTCATGGCGACCCCGTGGTATTTATTCACGGCCTCGGCTGCGCCTCTTCTTATGAATATCCCCGCGTAGTCTGCGATCCGCAGTTCGGTGCGCGTCGGGCCATTCTTATCGATCTCCCCGGCAGTGGCTACAGCGACAAACCTGAACACTTTAGCTATCGCACATGCGATCAGGCTCAGGTCGTTGTTGAACTCCTCACTCATCTCAATCTCGACGCTTTCTGGCTCTACGGTCACAGTATGGGCGGCAGCATTGCCATCGAAACCGCCACGCTGATTCAGCACCGTCTTCGCGGGCTGATTGCCTCGGAACCCAACTTTCACGCTGGAGGCGGAATGTTCAGCCGCGGAATTGCCGCCCAGGATGAAACCACCTTTATCGAGAGCGGATATGCCGCGATGCTGGCCGCCGAAACTTCGCCGTGGGCGGGGTGCCTGGGCAGTAATGCGCCATACGCCGTCTGGCGCGGGGCGTCGTCGTTGGTCGCAGGCGTTCAGCCCGACTGGGCCGCACAATTTCTGGCGCTGAAATGTCCGGTGACACTGCTGTTCGGCGAGCTGTCGCTCCCGGACGTAGAGGCGGCAGAGATGCAGCGACATGGCGTGAAGACGATCGTTATCCCCAGGGCCGGGCATTCGATGTCGTGGGAAAACCCTTCGGCGCTGGCAGGTGCGATCTCGGGCTGTCTTTCAGAAGGGTAACAGCCCGCAGCATCGCGGGCTGTCAGAGTGGCTATCGTAGAATCGACTGTAACGCCTGGCGCGCAGCGGGCTGAATATCATGTGGATGTTGATACCCAATGTTCTCAATCGCGCGCGTATAGAGCGCGACCAGCCAGTCGTAAACGTAAACGGTAGCGGCGTGGACCGGCTGCTCACCGAGCTGCGTCAGCCTTGGCGTGGCGCTGCTGACCACCGGCGTCACGAAGATGGACTGACCCTTGCGCACACGGCTCGACGGACGGGACGCATGCGTAGTTTCGGCATAGCCCAGCCAGCCGATGAAGTTTCCGATGGTGGCATGCAGCTGTGCCGCACTGCTTTTATCGGCTTCCACTATGCGCTGTAGCTGCTGCGGGAGGTTAAGTCGGTAGCTGCTGAGCACCAGCGTATCGGCAATGAGCGGCAGAACGGTAGCATCCAGCCCAAGACGACTGGCGGCGGCCTCATTGCGACTCCACTGGCGCAGATGATTGATCCACACGCGATGGGCCAGACGCGCTTTGTCTTTGGTCTGGAACATTTCCTGACCTTCGCTGGCGTTGTCGGCAAAGAGATCGATAACGTCAGTGAACAGGCCGTTGACCTGCTCTTCGCGCGGCTGCTGGACAGCGAGCAGCGTTTCGAAGGCTTTCAGCGGAGGCAGCAGTCCTTCCAGCAGTTCGCCGTGGCGGGCGGCGCTGGATTGCAGGTTGCGCACCATCCCTTCGGCCTGAGTGCGCTGTGCGTCAGGCTCTGCGGCGATGGGGGCCAGATAGCTTTGCATCAGCGCGCGAAGCTCACGCTGTTGCGCGGTTTTCAGAGCCAGCAGTCGAGACTGGCGCTGTGTGGAAAGGGTTGCCTGAGACAGCCACTCCACCACGCGCTGCATGCTGTGCGTGTCCAGCGCCTGCAAGGTTCCCCAGCGCTGGCCGGGCTTGCCGAGCAGATGCTGTACGGCCTCGTCGAGGTTTTGTTTGGTGAGGAAGCGCGCGTCGTGCGGGGTAATGGCCCATACCAGGCCAGGCAACGCCGACTCTTCTGCGGTCTGGGTCTCTTTTACCCAGTTCAGCAGGGTCTTAGCCGTTTTAGCCGTTTGCTCATGGCGGGCGGTAGCATTGCAAATCACCAGCACATCGGGCTGCATCTGCTGGCGATAATGTTCCAGCAGCCAGGTGCATTTTGCCTCTGCCAGCGGGGACAAATCCGCCTCCGATGGCGCGGGGATATCGATGATGTCGACATTATCCAGCACGCTGTTTTCCGCCGGCAGAACCAGTTCGCGGGTCAGGAAAGCCAGCACGTCGACGGGAATACTGATGGCGTTCAGCATCTCGCCGTCATTCAGCGGATGCAGTACTGCTTCCTGCGCATCTGGCGCCGTAAATTCCGCGCGGGTGAGGAAGCCCTCGCTCGGCAGGCCGAAGTTATCGACCAGTAAGCTCAGCGGGGCCGCCAGCTCGCGGGCGTGGCTGGTCTGATGCAGCACGTGAGCGAATTTCAGCCACTGTTGCGTGATTTCCTGCTGCTCGCCCCACAGCAGGGACCAGACGCTGGCGCGGGTGCTCAAATCCAGCGAGGGAATCAGCTGGGCGAACTGATGCCACAGAGCGTCGTCCATCTGCTGTTCAGAGCCGGGAACCGTCGTGCGCCAGTAGCGGGCAATGGTCGCCACTTCCTGGGCGGTGATCCCCGGTACACCCTGCGGTTGACGCAAAGCGCGCCATTTCTCAACGCGCGCTTCGATGACCGATTTTTCCACCGGGCGGATCAGGGTGTGCATCGTCGTGCGGGCGATAAACAGCTGGACCAGCTCGGCTTCGGTGACCAGGCTCAGGCGTAGTGGGAAGGCATCGTCGCTGACATCACTGGCGCGCGGCGTGAAACGCACGGCCATATTGGTCAGGGCGTGGCCGGGGTTGATATGGGAAAAATAGTCGAAGGTGCGCTGACCGGGAGAAACATCCAGTCGACCGTTTCCGCTCCCGCAAAGCGACGTCAGCAGATGGGCTTTTGCCGCCTGGGAGTGGCCGTACAGGCCAATGCTGCTGTGGCCGGTCAGGGCTCGGTCGAGCGCCTGTCCGCGCGCCTGCGCACAGGTCAGGCGGGCCAGCAGGGCGTCGGCGTCGTTATCCAGCATCGGGGCGTGCAGGCGCGTTTCATTGATCCACTCGATTAAGGCCTGAGTGGTGGCAGTCATCGCTGTCATTTGAGATATACGCTCCCGCTGTCGATCCAGTAATGGCTTCCGCTGTGGCGGCGGTCGGCCAGGGTATTCAGTTTAAACGTTAAGGCGTCCGGCGGAACCGGTGTTCCGTCCTGCAGCCAGGCGTCGCTCAGCTCAAACGACTCCGGGCCTTCGTGTTTGGTTCCGCCGCGCAGCTGTAGACGCACGTTCAGCACCCCGTCACCGGCGATGGCTTTTGCCAGCTCGGCGGAGTTGATGCTCAGGGTATACAGCGGTGTGGCAGGCCAGCGGGCGTTCGCCAGCTGACGGAAACCGAGCGTGACGTTGCCGCGCAAAGGGAAATGCAGTTTTGCATCCAGCTTCGCGCCCGGTTTATCGAGATCGATGTCCTGATACCAGACGTTCTCTTCGCGCAGGGTGTTGACCGTGTTGTCCAGCACGCCCAGATAACGCACGGTCGAATAGGCGCCGATATCCGCCGCCTTGAAGTTAAAGCGCGGCAAACGCAGGTCCAGGGCGAGGCTGCAGAGCATCGCGCCCACGGCTGCCGTGGATTTTGGATTGCCGATACGTCCCTGCTGGCTGAACGGATACCACTCGTGGACGCGATATTTATCCAGCCAGACGATGCGGTTGACCGGCACCGGCTGCAGGTGGCGAATCAGCGCCTGCACGCCAGGCAGACAGCCCGGACGCCCGGTGATCAGCAAAATGTCGCAGGCATAGTGGGAAATGGCTTCGCACACGGCATGCAGCGGCGCGGCGAGGGTAAACTGGCCCGCCAGCATCGCATCCTGCATTTCGTGGAAATTCACGTGCAGCGGAACGGCAAACAGATCGAACGGCGCGGAACCGGCGGGAAGCGCATGATCGATCGCCTGCTGCAGATAGTTCATCACGTTGCGGGTTGGCTGCTGTTTGAGCAGATCGCCGAAGGTGGCGTGTAAACCCGCCAGCGGATCGTCGATATCGCTGCTCTCCCAGGCCGCCAGAATGCCGTGACCAATCGGCATAAACAGCTGAAGCGCCGTTTGCTGGCGCAGGACTGCCTGAGTATCAATGCGCCCGGAATCGCCAAACAGGGATGCCATCAGCAGGGAGGCGTCGGCGATACCCGATTTTTGCAGCTGCGTTTGCAGGGCGGGCAGGACGTAGCGCTGGATAACGTCCAGCAGCGTATCGTCGCCCGCGACTTTGAAGCCTTCGCGGAACAGCAGCTGTGGCGTGATTTTGACGTTATTTCCCGAGCCATCATCCAACTGATAGTGGGTGATCGCCATATCGGTCGTGCCGCCGCCAATATCAATAGAGGCGACGCGCAGGGAGCGCCCTGGCTGCGCGCCCGGTTCGACTTCGCGGTCCGGGCGTGCGAGGGAGGCGAAGAAGGCTTCCGTCTGGCCGCCAAAGTGGGAAATAGCCTCGTTATACAGCCACACCAGCTGACCGCAGCTCGCTTCGTCCCACTCCATCTGAATGGCCGGGACGGGAACCACGCTTTTATCCTGCTGTTTGCGGCTGGCAAAATCATCATCCTGCGGGTGCCAGCCCATCGCTTTCCAGACGATAGCGATGGCTTCAAACATGCGGCGGCGGAAAATCTCGCGCTCCTGTTTTGGCATCGCAGAAGGCAGCGTCAGGATCAGGGTGCGCAGCTGGCGCGGTGACGCCGGGAAGCCAAGGCGCAGACGCGTGGCGACGCTGTTGATCTGCCCGAGTGCCTGAGCGAGGAGCTCGCACAGCATATGGGTCATCAGGGTGCTACGGCTGTACTGCGGCGAAAAGACCGGCAGACGCTCATCCTGTGGCAGGGTGAACAGCGGCTGTCCGTCATCGTTCATCAGGTTCATCAGCGGGAACGCGGTCGCCAGCGGTTCGCGCTGGGTCTTGGCGTTCATCTGGCTAAAGCGCCAGTCCTGGACCGTTGGGGTTTCATCCCACAGATAGCGGCGCGGGCTGGAGATCCCGCTGTTGCCTTCGGTGCCCAGGCGCTGCATCGCCAGTTTGCGCGCTTCGTCGCCGACGCGCACGATAGACGGCCAGACAAAGGCGTCTTCACGGCCGCTTTCGACGGAGAAATGCTGTTTGCCAAAGCGGGCTTCAGAGAACTCAAGGCGGCTGGTAAACAGCGGCTCGTTCAGGAACTGCGGTTCGCTCAAAGAACGCACCTGCAACTCGGCGGTCTGGCGCAGGCCGTCGTTGGCATCGCCGTGATCTTCAATGATCACGCCGCAGGTGTGGGTGTTGCCGACATCCAGAATCAGATCCACCGGAATCGCCGGGGTGCTCAGGGTGTGGGTAACGAATTTCACTTCCGGAACGGTGATCTGCTCGCCGAGCATGGTCATCAGGTTGAGCCAGTGGGCCTGATACTCAAAGCCGCGCATCGCCTGATGCAGATCGCGCTCGGAGCGGTTTTCCACGCCCGTGGCGTAGCCGCTGAACGCTTCGCGCAGCCAGCCGTCAATCCAGGTCTGATCGAGGAAACTCAGCACCTCGTCGTCACGCCAGGCCAGCGCAAAACGGGTACCGTTCAGAATATCGTTTTCGACCGGCGACAGGCCCGGCGTGGCGTGATCGGCAATCTGGCTGTCGAGGGCGAAGGTCACGCGGTGGGTATTACCCGCACTGTCCGGCGTCTCAAGCTTACGAACCTGCGCGCGCGCCCAGTTATCCGGGCCGTCGACAAAGGTACGCGGTGGGTTAAAGCGTAAAAACGGCACCGGGATCCAGACGCCATCCAGCACCGTCAGGGACTGATGCAGGGTGAAGGTGCTCTCGGGTTTCACCACTTCCGGCTGACCGCCGCGCGCCGCGGGCAGGGTGTAGCGACCATTCACCAGATCGTAATTCAGGCGCAGCAGAGGGCCATTGGCGGTTTTACGCACGAACCGGCCCAGGCTTGCCGAGTCCTGCGGGGTCAGACCGAAATCGAGAAACTGTACGCCGCTGTTCGCAATCAGCGTGACGCTTTGTTTGTAGTCGCAAAGATTTACCAGCATAGGATCAGGCACCTGCTTTCTTGAACGTCAGCGGAACGACGGTTTTGGCATCATAACGGGCAGTACATTCCGCCACGTCGTTAGTCCCGGCTTTACAGGCGATCTCCGGCATCGGGTAGCGCGAACCGTCCGAGCAGCGAGCGTTGCCGCGGCTCTTAATCATCAGTTCGCCGTTGCTATGTAGCCCGGAGAAAATGTCGCTGCGACACACCACGTTGTCGCCCTGGACCACACGGGCGATGCCCTTATTGTTCTGAATCTGATAGCGCAGGGAGGGCGCTTTGCCGGTCACGGGATCTTTAATGTCCAGCATGGCGCGCCAGGTGCCGTTGAGGAACTTGGTGGAGCCGGTTTTCACCTGAACCGCGTCCATCACCATCGCATCTTTAGGAATGGCGGTGATGACGACCGCTTGTGCCGCTGGCGCTGGAGCAGGTTCTGCGGCTTTCACCGGCAGAACCTCGGCCTGATGCAGCGGCAGGTTCATCGCCATCTCCACCACCGGTTTCACCGGTTTAGGAGCGATAGCGACCGGGGCTGGCGCTGGCGTGGCGACAGGTTCTGCCGTCGGCGCCTGTTTTGGCCACAGCAGCGGCGCGGCCACGGCGGCGACAATCACAGCAGCCACAGGCAAGGACCAGAGTGGAACGCGGCGCTTCTTGCGGATAACCGCAGGCGCAGGCTCTGCAGGGGCAGCCACTTCTGGAACCACCTGCGGCGCAGGTTCGGCGGAATAGAGGTCGTCTTCGGTGACACGCACAACAGGCGGCGGGGCGATAAGCGGCGCGTCGGCCTGTTCAAACACAATGGTCGGCGCGGGCTCTTCGGGCTCCGGCTCTTCGACTGGCGCGGGCATCGGTTCCGGTTTGAGGGATTCGCGCAGGCAGTCGAGCACATCGTCGCGCGCGTTTTCATTGAGGTTCACGAACCCCCAGAAGGTAATAACCGGCTTGCCGTCGACGAGGAACAGGAAGTTTTCACTCGGGAACTGGAAAGATTTTGAGAGCAGGGAACCAAACAGCTGCTGAGCGGTTTTTGGCGACTGGAGGCTCTTTTTACTCAGCGACTCGACGCTGGAGAGGGTGTTCTCCAGATAGCGCAGGGCGCGAAAACGTTCGTCTTCATCGGCGGTATTCCAGCTCGCAATGTCGCCATCCAGCGGCGCATACCAGTCCACCCGGTCGCCGCCGTCGTTGACCTGCGGGATCGCCAGACAATCGACAATCGCCTGCTGCTTGCGCAGACGAAGCGCTTCACGGATTTGTAGTGCTGATTCAAATACGGCCTGTCCGCCGCCGCCAACGGCCTGAAAATCATCGAGATTACCGCTGCGTAAAAGTGTTTTTGCCACGATTTGGTCCTGTAGACTTCTTCACCCCATTACTTTAACCAAACCGGGATGCAAGCAAACGGACGAGAAGACGCTAAAAGCGGCGATTTCTTACTGGATAGAAAGCGGCATTAGTGCTTGACGAAGCAGCACACTTAAGACAAATCACTGCGCGCGGGCTGTCTGTTAAACCAGCAAAAATGACACCTTTAGAATAACCTGAGCGTGTTTCGTTATTTGCCACTCACTCGGGCCTGTGCTGTTATTGTGGTTCTATATATAAAAATCATAAGGCTTATAACCATGACCACAGGGAAAACGCTGCTCGCGCTGGCGCTGAGCACTCTCTTACCGGCAAGCGCCGCATGGGCGGCAAACACCGATACGATTATTTACTGCTCCGAGGCATCACCGGAGTCGTTTAACCCACAAATCGCCAGCTCCGGCCCGTCGTTCGTGGCCAGCTCCCAGGTGCTTTATAACCGTCTGATCAATTTTGATCCGGTCAAAAACACCCCGGTTCCTTCGCTAGCGGAGTCCTGGACTATCTCTCCGGACGGCAAAACTTATACCTTTACGCTGCGCAAAGGCGTGAAGTTTAACAGCAATAAATTCTTCAAACCGACCCGCGATTTTAATGCCGATGACGTTATTTTCTCGGTGCTGCGTCAGAAAGACCCTAAGCATCCGTATCACAACGTTTCGCAGGGGAATTACGAATATTTCAATGACGTCGGCCTGGACAAACTGATCCAGGAGGTCAAAAAAGTCGATGATTATCATGTCCAGTTTGTGCTGAACGAGCCGAACGCGGCGTTCCTCGCCGACTGGGGAATGGATTTCGCCTCTATTCTGTCCGCAGAATACGCGGATGTGATGCTTAAAAAAGGGACGCCGGAAAACGTCGATACCTGGCCAATCGGCACCGGCCCGTACGTGCTGCAGCAGTATAAAGTCGATTCTCTGATCCGCTACATCGCCAACCCGAACTACTGGGACGGCGAAGTGCCGACCAAACACCTGATTTTCTCCATCACGCCTAACGTCGAAACGCGTCTGGCGAAGCTGCAAACCAACGAATGCCAGATCATTCCTGCGCCTTCGCCGGTGCAGTTTGACGTGATTAAGAAAAATAAAGACCTGACGCTGCACTCCGTGGATGCACTGAACGTCGGCTATCTGGCGTTCAACACCGAGAAAAAGCCGTTTGATAACGTGCTGGTGCGCCAGGCGCTGAACTACGCAACAGATAAAACCGCCATTGTGAACGCAGTGTTTATGGGCTCCGGTACGGTGGCGAAATCGCCGATCCCGCCGAATATGCTCGGGTATAAAAAGGACCTGAAGGATTACGGCTATGATCCGGAAAAAGCGAAAGCGCTGCTGAAGCAGGCGGGGCTGGAGAAGGGCGCGGAAGTGACGCTGTGGTCGATGCCGGTTCAGCGTCCGTATAACCCGAACTCGAAGCGCATCGCGGAGATGATCCAGAGTGACTGGGCGAAGGTCGGCGTGAAGGCGAAAATTGTCTCTTACGAGTGGGGCGAGTATCTCTCCGGGATGCGCAAGGGCGAGCACGATACGGCGCTGTTCGGCTGGATGTCGGATAACGGCGACCCGGATAACTTTGCCGATGTGCTGCTGGGCTGTAATAGCATCAAGACCGGCTCCAATGCCGCGCGCTGGTGCGACAAGGGGTATAATGACCTGGTCGAGAAAGCCAAGCTGACCAGCGATCCGGCGCAGCGCGCGGCGCTGTACGGCCAGGCGCAGGAGATTTTCTACCAGCAGGCTCCGTGGATTGCGCTGGCAAACGGCAAAACGTTCTACGCCACGCGCAGTAACGTGACAGGTTATAGCGTGAGCCTGATGGGCAGCGATTTCTCGAAAGCGAAGTTGAATTAACATTTCAGTATTTGTAGGGACGGTGCGGCCTAAAACGCCCGGTGGCGCTGCGCTTACCGGGCCTACAAGACCGCACAGAGCCCGTAGGTCGGGTAAGGCGTAGCAGCCACCCGACAAAAAGAACGCACAGAGCCCGTAGGTCGGGTAAGGCGAAGCCGCCACCCGACACAAAGACCGCACAGAACCCGTAGGTCGGGTAAGGCGCAGCCGCCACCCGACAAAAAGACCGCACAGAACCCGTAGGTCGGGTAAGGCGCAGCCGCCACCCGACAAAAAAAGAACGCACAGAACCCGTAGGTCGGGTAAGGCGAAGCCGCCACCCGACAAAAAGAACGCACAGAACCCGTAGGTCGGGTAAGGCGCAGCCGCCACCCGACAAAAAGAACGCACAGAGCCCGTAGGTCGGGCAAGGCGAAGCCGCCACCCGACACAAAGACCGCACAGAACCCGTAGGTCGGGTAAGGCGAAGCCGCCACCCGACAATAAAGACCGCACAGAATCTGTAGGTCGGGTAAGGCGTAGCCGCCACCCGGCAAACTCAGTTAACAAGGAGTGACAATGTCACATTTAGATGAAGTGATTGCCCGCGTGGATGCGGCGGTGGAAGAGAGTGTTATCACCCATATGAACGAACTGCTGGTTGAGCTCAGCGAAGACACCGAACTCACCCGCGAAGATCGTTACGCTCAGCAGCAGCGTCTGCGCAACACCATCGCCCATCACGGCAAACAGCACAAAGAAGAAGCTGAAGCCCGCCATGAGCACCTGACCCAGGGCGGCTCGATTCTGTAAGGTTCAGAACTGGCGTCTCGCCACCAGCCAGGCGCCTATCACCAGCAGGACTGCCCCGCAGACCGGGCCGATCAGCGCCCGCAGCGGGATCCCCTGGCTTTTCAGCACGTCCATCACCAGCCCGCCAATCAGCTGACTGGCGACCAGCACCGCAATCGTGGTCGCCGCGCCGACATACTGATACCCGCTGATGCTGGCAAAGACAAAAAACGACCCTAACAGCCCCGGAATCAATGTCCACCAGCGGATCGTCGACGCCAGTTCGCTAAAGCCTGCCACGCCGTTTTTAATCAGCAAAATGCTGACAAACAGCACAATACCCACCAGGGAATTGAGCAGCATGGCGATCAAAATCGTCGATGACGACTGGGTGATGCGCACCATCAGCGTGTTCTGCACCACCAGGCCGATTCCGGCCGCCACCAGAAAAACCAGCGTCAGGGACTGATTCATCCGATCGCGTCCGGTTCAACGCGCTCGTCGAGCCGGAGCTGCATAAAGGTCAGATCCAGCCAGCGGCCAAATTTAGTGCCAACCTGCGGCATCTGCCCGGTAGTGACAAACCCGAGCGTTTCATGCAGATGAATCGAGGCCTGATTCTGCGCTTCAATGCCCGCCACCATCACGTGTTTGCCGATGGTGCGCGCTTCAACGATCAGCTGTTTCATCAGCTCGCGGCCGATGCCTTTTCCCTGATGATCCGGATGAACGTAGACCGAATGCTCGACCGTATGGCGGAACCCGTCGAAGGCGCGCCAGTCGCCGAACGAGGCATACCCCGTCACCACGCCATTTTCTTCGCTCACCAGCACCGGGTAGCCCATCAGCGTGCGCGCTTCGAACCAGGCAATACGGTTATCCGTGTCGACGGTGGTATCGTTCCAGATCGCCGCGGTATGCAGCACCGCGTGGTTGTATATCTCGCCGATAGCGGCGCAATCTTCTTTGCTGGCGTGACGAATAATCATCGGAACCTCGGAATGTGTTGTTCACTATAGTAGACATTATTCACACAATATTACACAAGCGCGTTGGCATACCGCTACGGCATAAGACATATTTTTTTGTTATGACAACGCCATTGAAATCGGGTCCATACACTATAGTATGACGATATGAACACTATGCCAGACGATATGAATCAACGGATTAGCGCGCGCATTCGGGTCGAACGCGAGTCGCGCGGCTGGTCTCTTAGCGAGCTTGCTGAACGGGCAGGCGTCTCACGCGCGATGATCCACAAAATTGAACGCAGCGAAAGCAGCCCAACAGCAACGCTTCTGGCGCGGCTTTCTGGCGCGTTCGGCATCAGCATGTCGACCCTGATTGCCCGCGCCGAGATGCAGGAGGGCAAACTCCTGCGCTTCGCCAACCAGCCGGTGTGGCGCGACCCGCAAACGCATTATCTGCGACGCCACGTGTCACCGCGCACGGACTTACCGATCGATTTGGTGCAGGTCGAGCTTCCCGGCGGCAGCGACGTGCCGATGCCTGCGTCGTCGTATGCGCTGGCGCGGCAGCTGATCTGGCTTCAGTCCGGCGAACTGGTGTTTCAGGAAGGCGATACGCGCCATGAGATGCAGGCCGGAGATTGCCTGGAACTGGGGCCGCCGAACGACTGTCGCTTCATCAATGAGACGCAGGAACCCTGCGTTTATCTGGTGGTGCGCCTGAATCAGTCTGGCTCGTAATGGTAAGGCAGTTGTCGAAAACAGGCGCTAGTCTCTAAGGACATTTGCGCAACTGAGGAGCGATCCATGAGTCAATCTGCAAACACAAACCGCCGTCTGGTGCTGGCCTCTCGTCCGCACGGTGCGCCGGTGGCGGACAATTTTCGCTTAGAAGAGCAGCCGATCCCGGCACCTGCGGACGGGCAACTGCTGCTGCGTACCGTCTGGCTGTCGCTTGATCCTTACATGCGGGGCCGCATGAGCGATGCGCCGTCCTATTCACCGCCGGTCGAGATTGGTGCGGTGATGGTCGGCGGCACGGTGAGTCGCGTCGAGCAGTCGAACCATCCGAAATTTAAAGCGGGCGAGTGGGTGTTGGGTTACAGCGGCTGGCAGGAGTACGAGCTCTCTGACGGCACGGGCCTCGTCAAGCTGGGCGAAGAGGTCGAACATCCGTCCTGGGCGCTGGGTGTGCTGGGGATGCCGGGCTTTACCGCCTACATGGGGCTGCTGGATATCGGCCAGCCGAAAGCGGGCGAGACGCTGGTCGTTGCGGCGGCTACCGGTCCGGTTGGGGCGACCGTCGGGCAGATCGGTAAGATCAAAGGCTGCTATGTGGTTGGCGTCGCGGGCGGTGCAGAGAAATGCCGTCATGCAGTCGAAGTACTGGGGTTTGACCAGTGTCTGGACCATCATGCGGATGATTTTGCCGAACAGCTGACGAAAGCCTGCCCGAAAGGCATCGACGTCTATTACGAAAACGTCGGCGGCAAGGTCTTTGATGCTGTACTCCCGCTGCTGAATACCTCGGCGCGCGTGCCGGTGTGCGGCCTGGTGAGCGGCTATAACGCCACCTCACTGCCGGACGGGCCGGACCGCCTGCCGCTCCTGATGGGGACGTTGCTCAAAAAACGCATCCGCATGCAGGGCTTTATCATCGGTCAGGACTACGGGCATCGCATTCAGGAGTTCCAGGAAGAGATGGGGCGCTGGATCAAAGAGGGCAAAATTCAGTATCGCGAACAGGTGACCGACGGGCTAGAAAATGCGCCGGAAACCTTCATTGGCATGCTGGAAGGCAAAAACTTCGGCAAAGTCGTGATACGCGTCGCGAAGGATAACTAATTGTACATATTATGGCGGGAATCCCCGCCATAATATATTCTTAAAGTTTGACTATAATATCTTTAATAATACCAGCATAGCGATCGGCCATACCGGATTCGGTGAGCCGAGGGCAAAAAAATTGCATAATTTTTGGTTTTGAAACTTTTTGCGTCATTCCAATACCAGCGTGAAGATACAGGATATATCTGACAAGTCCCGTTTAGGTCAAAACGGGGCGGTGAATAGCGCTTATTTTTAAGCTGAAGGAAATGAACATGCTTGAATTGGAACATTTAGAAAAAGCACAACGCTTGAGCCTCACGATGCAAGTTGAGGTGAGCCTGAAAGGGGCGTTGATTGCCGGAGCGCTCAAGCCAGGCGCGAGGCTAATTACCAAAGAGATTGCGGATAAATTAGGCACCAGCATCACCCCCGTTCGCGAAGCGCTGTTACGACTGGTCTCCGCCGGAGCCCTGCACGCCACCCCGGCGCAGGCCTTTCTGGTGCCGGAGATCACGCTCGATCGTTATAACGAAATTAACGCTATTCGAAAGCAACTGGAAACTATGGCCGTCGCTGCGGCCTGCGAAAATATGACCGACAGCAAGATGCTGGAATTACGGGATCTGGCTGAAAAATTCCATTCGGCGATGCGTAATGGCGAGGCGCAGCGCGCCTTACATGCCAACCGTGCGTTTCGTTTCAGACTGTATGAATACGCCCAGATGCCAACCTTAACGGCGATGATTGAGCAACTTTGGGTGCGTATTGGCCCTTGCTTTAATTATCTCTACGAAGACGTTCACGACATCACAAAATATTCCTATCGCTATGACGATCTGCTGAATGCCCTCGAGCGTCGTGACGCGGTGGCCTGTGATAAAGCGATAGATAAACTGATTGACGGATCGACGGCGCTTTTATTGCAGCAATATTTTAATTAAGGAACGATTAAATACGGTTTTAATTTATTGTTATCACTATCCCAGTGGTGAACTATTTCCCGGAAGAATTGATCTTCCGGGAAGGTATTATATTTAACCACTCAACGTGCGTTACTCAAAACGATAGGAAACCGACATCCCCACGCCGTAATTGCGTCCCGGAGCCGGTTCGTAGTAGCGGCCATTGGATTCGTTTACGATGACCGATCCGACATACTCTTTGTCGAACAGATTATCGACGCGACCGAAGAGGTCCATTCCCCAGTTGCCGTAGTTGAATTTGTAGCCCGTATTCAGGCCGACCACGGTGTAGGAAGGGGCCTTGGCGGTGTTTTCATCGTCCGCCATGATGTCGCTCATGTAGCGCACATCGGAACCTGCGTACCAGCCTTCTTCCGGCTGCCAGCCGAACGACGCATAACCCATATTGCGGGCGATGCCCGGCATACGGTTACCGTTACAGTCGGCGTCGGAGCAGACGTTGGTGCGGTAGGTTGCATCCAGATACGTCCACGCCATTTTCAGCTTCCAGTTCTCGGCAAACTGCTGATCGAGAGAAAGCTCGACGCCCTGACGACGGGTCTTCCCGGCGTTTTTATAGCTGGTGCGACCGCCGGAGCTGGCGTCCACCACGATCTCATCATCCGTATCGGTGCGGAACAGCGCCGCCGTCAACAGACCATTGCCGACGCGGGTTTTGCTGCCCACTTCGTAGGTATTGTTGGTGGACGGTTTCAGGCCGAAGTTCAGCCCGCTCTGGTTGCCGGAACGGTAGGAGAGTTCGTTGATGGTCGGCGTTTCGAACCCGCGACCGGCGGCTGCGTAGACATTCCACGCGTCGGTGATGGCGTATTTTAACGAGCTGGCAGGTAGCCATTTGTGATAGCTCGCGTCGCCGCTGTCATCCCCGTTGGTGCCCTGCACGTAGTGATCGTTGGAATCAAACCACACGGAGCTGTAGCGCACGCCCGCATCCAGGGAGAGTTTTTGCGTCAGCTGCCAGCTGGTTTGCAGATAAGGGTCGACGTTCCACATCAGGTTGCGTTCGTCGCGACGTTTATCGCCTTTGACGCCGTATTCGGGCACGCCGTTGTTCATGACGAAGTTTTCGTACCCGCGACGATCTTCGCTCATGTTTTCGTAGTTCAGACCGGTGGTGAAAGTGACCGGAACCAGCAGTTCGCCGCGATGGGTCCAGCGGGTGTCCACGCCCTGATAGTGGCGCTGCATGTCGATCACGCCGCCGGAGTGGGTCTCTTTCAGCTGCGGCTGGTACGGAATCGACTGGTACTGCGTCATTTCGCGCTCACCGGCGTACATCATCACGCTGAGATCGTCCTGCTCCGTCAGCTGACGCTCATAGCGCAGGCCTGCCTGGGTCTGTTTGATGGTTTTGCGGGTGTTGTACTGGTCGGCGCGCGGCGACTGACGCGGGTTGTCGCGCCACTCCTGATAATCGAGTCCGCCCGGATCGTTGGCTTTCATATCGACGCTGTTAAAAATTAGCGTCAGTTTGCTGGCGTCATCAATGCGCACGCCCAGTTTGGCGTTCGCCAGATTTTTGCGCGCGCCGCTGTGATCGCGATAGCCCTGAGTGGTGAAACGGGTGGTAGACACGGTGTAATCCACGTCGCCCGCGTGCGTGCCGTCGCCCATCGCGCCGGTGGCTTTCAGGCCGTAGCGCCAGGTGCCGTTGCTGCCGTAATAGCTGCTCGCCTCAATGGTCGGCGGCTGTTGCCCGGTCTGACTGGCGATATTGATCACGCCGCCGGAGGCGTTGCCATACAGGGCAGAGAACGGGCCGCGCAGCACTTCGACGCTGTCGATGCTGGAGAGATCGATGTTTGATGTCTGCCCCTGACCGTCCGGCATCGTCGCCGGAATGCCGTCGACATACATACGAATGCCGCGCACGCCGAAGGTCGAGCGCGCGCCGAAGCCGCGCATCGAGAGCTGCAGGTCCTGAGCGTAGTTCTGTCGGTTCTGGATCTGTAAACCCGGCACGCTGCCGAGGGATTCTGAAAGGTTGATGCGCGGCGCGGCCTGACGCATATCGTCCCCGTTGACCACGCTGACGGCGGCGGGGGTATCAAGCTCGGAAACGGTCTGCGGCGTGGCGCTGACGATCATCGTTTGTTCTTGTGCAGCCAGCGCGGCGGCAGGGGTTAAGACGATCGGTATCCACAGCAGGGAGAGCGAAGCCTGACGGGCAGAGATGATTTTCATGAATAAAAGCCGGTTATGGGAAAAAACGAACCAAATGGAACACGTGCGCGTATGGTAAATCTTTTGTAAAAGTTTTGAAAACTTTAACAGCACGTTGCGTTAACAGAAGTGTAGATAAAAACGAAACGAAGCGCGAAAGAGGAAACAAAGGCTCCACATTCAGGTGAATAATGATTACTATTCTCAACAATAAAACAGGGCGGAGCGATGACTTCGTCTCAGGGAAGCAATGTCGGCATTACACATTTTTTATCAAAGGGAGTCGTCATGTCATTACGTCATCTGTGCTCGCCGCGTCTGCGTGGTTCTTTACTGCTGGGTTCACTGCTGGTAGCGGGTTCGTTTAATGTTCATGCTGCAGAAGAGATGCTGCGAAAAGCGGTCGGTAAAGGCGCTTACGAAATGGCTGTCAGCCAGCAGGAAAATGCCCTGTGGGTGGCCACCACGCAAAGCCGTAAAACGGATAAAGGTGGCGTGGTTTACCGTCTTGATCCCGTCACGCTGGAAGTGACGCAGGCCATTCATAACGATTTAAAACCGTTCGGCGCGACCATCAACAGCGCCACTCAGACTCTGTGGTTTGGTAACACCACCAACAGCGCCGTGACCGCCATCGACGCCAAAACCGGCGACGTGAAAGGGCGCCTGGTGCTGGACGATCGCAAACGCAGCGACACCGTGAAGCCGCTGCAGCCGCGCGAACTGGTGGCGGATGACACCACCAACACGGTGTATATCACCGGGATAGGCAAAGAGAGCGTGATCTGGGTGGTCGACGGCGAAACGCTGAAACTGAAAGAGACTATCGCTAACACCGGCGCGTTCAGCACCGGTCTGGCGCTGGATGCCGCGGCAAAACGTCTGTACAGCACCAATGCCGACGGCGAGCTGATCACCATCGATACGGCCACGAACAAAGTGCTGAGCCGCAAAAAAGTGCAGGACGACGGGAAAGAGCATTTCTACCTGAACCTGAGCCTGGACACCAAAGGGCAGCGCGCGTTCCTGACCGATTCAAAACAGCCGGAAGTGCTGGTGGTGAATCTGAAAGACGGGAGCGTGATCGAGAAAATCGCGGCACCTGAATCCCTGGCGGTGCTGTTTAACCCGGCGCGCAACGAAGCGTATGTGACGCACCGCGAAGCGGGTAAAGTCAGCGTGATCGACGCGAAGACTTATAAAGTGACCAAAACCATCGATACGCCAACCTTCCCGAACAGCCTGGCGCTGTCCGCCGACGGTAAAACCCTGTACGTGACGGTGAAGCAGAAATCCACCCGTCAGCAGGAAGCAACCCAGCCCGACGACGTGATCCGTATCGCGTTGTAAAATGCGTTGTATTTTTTTGTAGGCCCGTGCAAGCGTAGCGCCGCCGGGCAAAAAAAAGGAAGGCATATGCCTTCCTTTTTTATTGTTGTCGGGTGGCGGCTTCGCCTTACCCGACCTACAAGACCTGAGCGGGCTTGTGAGTTTCTTGCGGTTGTTCTTCCGCCAGCACCGGCGCGGTGCTGTGGATCTCGTTCACGCGTTTACGCACACCAAACCAGCCAATAATGAGCAGGATAGCCAGCAGTGGAATCGTGGCGATGGTGTAGGTCCCGTTCGGATAGTCAAACGCCATCAGCACCAGCACGCTGAACAGGAACAGCAGAGTCAGCCACGAGGTCACCGGTGCGCCCGGCATTTTAAAGGTCACATCCGCCGCTTTGCCTTCTTTGATCGCTTTACGCAGGCGCATCTGGCACACCACGATAAACGCCCATGAGGCGATAATGCCGATGGCCGCTACGTTCAGGACGATCTCAAATACCTGAGACGGCACCAGATAGTTCAGGAACACGCCAAAGACGTACACCACCAGCGTCGCGAGAATCCCCGCGTACGGCACCTGCTGTTTGCTCATTTTTGACATGAACTTCGGTGCGGAACCGCCCATCGACATGGAGCGCAGGATACGGCCCGTCGAGTACAGACCCGAGTTCAGGCTGGAGAGCGCCGCGGTCAGTACCACGATGTTCATGATGCTGCCCACGTAAGGCACGCCCAGCTTCGAGAAGAAGGTCACGAACGGGCTCTGACCCGCCTGATAGGCGTTCCACGGCAGGAGCAGAACCAGCAGCACCACGGAACCGACGTAGAACAGACCGATACGCCAGATCACGCTATTGATTGCTTTTGGCACCATGGTCTGCGGATCTTTACATTCGCCCGCCGCCGTACCGACCAGCTCGATCGAGGCGAAGGCAAATACCACGCCCTGAACCAGCACCAGGGCAGGCAGCAGGCCGTGCGGGAAGAAACCGCCGTTATCGGTAATCAAATGGAAGCCGGTGGCGCCGCCGTCGAGCGGTTTACCGCTGCCGAGGAACACGGTACCCACCACCAGGAAGATTACAATCGCCAGCACTTTGACCAGCGCAAACCAGAACTCCATCTCGGCGAACCACTTCACGCCGATCATGTTCATGGTGCCGACTATCGCCAGCGCGCCAAGGGCAAACACCCACTGCGGGACATCGCCGAACGCGCCCCAGTAGTGCATATACAGCGCAACGGCGGTGATATCGACTATCCCGGTCATCGCCCAGTTAACGAAGTACATCCAGCCCGCCACGTAGGCGGCTTTTTCGCCGAGAAACTCACGGGCATAAGAGACAAAGCTGCCGCTGGAAGGGCGGTGCAAGACCAGCTCGCCGAGGGCACGCAGAATAAAGAAGGAGAAAATCCCGCACACCAGATAGACCAGTGCCAGAGCCGGGCCAGCCATTTGCAGACGTGCGCCTGCACCTAAAAACAGCCCTGTACCGATGGCGCCACCGATGGCGATCATCTGTACCTGACGGTTACCCATCGCCTTGTGATAGCCCTCTTCGTGAGAGTTCAACCAGCGACGTTTCGCAGCGTGATGATCGGCTGCGTTTTTATTGCTTGTTTTCATTGAGATACCTGTTTACCTGTCTGAATCATCTTAGGGATGCCCGTACATGGCCGTCAGCAGACCAATCGATTGCTTCTGCGCAGCCAGATGCCGCCTTTCCAGTCATTCTGCGTATGGATAAGGCAAAACATGGCGAAGCATCCTACCCGCAATCCATAAGCGACGCAAAATATAACCGGCCTGAAAGTGATACGGATCGAATGAATGCGTGTGGTCAGAGCAGACGGGGGTGACAACGTGCTGAATGGTGGACAGTTTCCAGGCAAAACATCCGATTCACTGCTGCTTTAATCATCAGTTGTGCTTAATAGTTGCTCAATGGTATTGATGATCTGAATTCATAAGCACAAGCTTTTCTGCGCTGTAGTCCTCATGAGCCGTTCCCTCTACAGTAACAGCGTTCACTACGAAAACGCATGAGGTCTACAGATGCAACAGCGACAACTCGGACAAAATGGTTTAACAGTTTCGGCCCTGGGGCTGGGATGTATGGGCTTAAGTTTCGGCTACGGCCCGGCGACGGACAAGGCACAGGCGATTAACCTTATCCGCGCGGCGGTGGATCGCGGCGTGACCTTTTTCGATACCGCCGAAATCTACGGCCCGTACACCAACGAAGAGGTGGTGGGCGAAGCGCTGGCCCCGCTGCGCGACAAGGTGGTGATTGCGACCAAATTCGGTTTTGACTGCGCTCAGCCGGGCCAGGTACTCAACAGCCGCCCTGAACATATTCGCGCGGCGATTGAAGGCTCGTTAAAACGCCTGAAAACGGATGTGATTGATCTCTACTATCAGCACCGCGTCGATCCGGATGTTCCGGTGGAAGACGTCGCCGGGACCATTGCCGATCTGATTGCCGAGGGTAAAGTGAAGCACTTTGGTCTGTCGGAAGCGGGCGTCGACACCATCCGTCGCGCCCATGCGGTGTGCCCGGTGACCGCGCTGCAAAGCGAATATTCCCTGTGGTGGCGCGAGCCGGAGCAGGCGATCTTACCCCTGCTTGAGGAGCTGAACATCGGTTTTGTGCCCTTCAGCCCGCTAGGGAAAGGCTTCCTGACCGGGGCGATCAACGCCCAGACCACCTTTGACAGCAGCGATTTCCGCAACGTCGTACCGCGCTTTAGCGAAGCCTCGCGGCAGGCCAATCAACAGCTGGTCGACGTGGTGCAACGGCTGGCCGCCGAGCAGGGCGTGACGGCGGCGCAAATCGCGCTGGGGTGGCTGCTGGCGAAAGCGCCGTGGATTGTACCGATTCCGGGCACCACCAAACTGCATCGTCTGGAGGAGAATCTGGGTAGCGTCAACGTGACGTTGTCACAGGAAGCGCTGGAGCGCATTAATCAGGCTCTGGCCAGCATTGACGTGGTGGGAGAGCGCTACCCGCAGCATCTGCAGGCGCGCGTCGGGAAGTAATTTATCTCTGGCGCAGGGCGTCAACCAGCAGGGAAAACGCGGTGGTGTGCTGACGGCGGCTTGGGTAATAAAGGTGGTAGCCGTCGAAATAAGGGCTCCAGTCCTGCAATACCGGAATTAACCGCCCGTCAGCGATCGCGTCCTGCACCGTATCTTCCGGGACATACGCCAGCCCCAGACCTGCCACGGCGGCATCAATGCGCTGCGGCAGGTTGTTTAACGTCAGCTGACCGTCCACCCGGACCCGCAGTTCCCGCCCGTCCTTTTCAAACTCCCAGGCGTACAGCCCGCCGAGCGTCGGCAGGCGCATATTGATGCAGCGGTGATTCGCCAGCTGTTCGGGCGAGTCCGGCACGCCGAAATGTGAGAAATAGTCCGCCGATCCCACTACCACCATGCGCATATCCGGCGCGATACGCACCGCAATCATATCTTTGGCGATCTGCTCGCCCAGCCGCACGCCCGCATCGAACCGGCCATCGACGATATCCGTCAGGCCGTTGTCCACGGTGACTTCAACGTGAATATCAGGGTATTGCGCCATAAAGGGTTTCAGCACCGGCCACAGTACCGCCGCCATGGCGTGCTCCCCGGCGGTGATACGAATATTCCCGGCGGGTTTGTCGCGCATATCGCGCAGGGCGGTCAGCTCCTGTTCGATCTCCAGCAGATGCGGGCTTAGGCGCATAAAGAGCTGCTCGCCCGCCTCGGTCGGAGCCACGCTGCGGGTGGTTCGGGTGAGCAACCGCATATCCAGACGCGCTTCAAGATTGCGCATCGCGTGACTTAGCGCCGACTGCGACACGCCCAGCTGCGCGGCGGCGCGGGTAAAGCTGCGCTCGCGGGCCACCACCATAAACGACAGCAGATCGTTAAAATTGTCTTTCAGCACGATGGAACTCCCTATATATGAATCTGGCTCATGGTTCCTTTCTGATTATGCAGTCTAATGCTGCCTCCGGGATTGCGCTACTGTTAACGCATCAGCAAAACAGGAGGCAGCATGAAAATTATCCGAAGTGGTTCGTTACCTTCAGCGCGTGGCCCGGAGGCGTGGTTTAGCGGAACGGTGCGCATTGACGCGCCGTTTCAGGCAACAGAACCGGCGTCCGTGGGCGGTGCAACGGTGACCTTTGAACCCGGCGCGCGCACCGCGTGGCACACCCATCCGCTGGGGCAGACTCTGATTGTGACACAGGGGCGCGGCTGGCTGCAGGAGTGGGGCCAGGAGGCGCAAGCGCTGAATCAGGGCGATATCGCGTGGATACCGCCCGGCGTGAAACACTGGCACGGAGCCAGTTCACAGACCGCGATGACGCACATTGCCATCGCCGAATCCGTGAACGGCAGCCCGGTGGAGTGGCTGGAAAAGGTCAGTGACGAGGAATATCAGGGGCGCTAACCGCCGAATACGGCAATCGCCTGCTGTAGCCGCGTGGTGCGCTCCGTCAGGTGATTCGCGGCCCCGGTGACGTTATCGACCATCCCCGTATTGTTGTGGGTCATCACACCGATGCGGGAGATGGACTCGTTGATCAGCGTCAGGGCCAGGGTCTGTTCCTGAGTCGCATGGCCGATCTCTTTGATCAGCGACGTCACCTGCAAGACGTTGCCAATCATCGCCGTGAGATGGGTTTCGGTCTGCTCGACCATCGCCACACCGGCGTTGACGCTGGCGACGTTCTTCTCGATCAAGGTTTTGATCTCTTTCGCCGCCGACGCCGAATGCTGGGCCAGATTGCGCACTTCTGCGGCCACGACCGCAAACCCGCGGCCCGCTTCGCCCGCACGCGCCGCTTCCACGGCGGCGTTGAGCGCCAAGATATTGGTCTGGAAGGCGATGCGGTCGATCACGCCGATGATATCGACGATCTGGCTGTTATCTTTCGACACCGACTGCATCATACCGATGGTCTGCTTCATCGCCGTTTCACCGCTGTGGGCGCTGCTGCTGGTGCGATCCGCCATGTGGATCGCTTCCCCGGCGGTTTGCGCCGTTTGCTGTACGGCGCTGGCGATCTCCTCCACAGCGGCAGCGGTCTGCTGCAGATCGTCGGCGGTCTCTTCGGAGCGCGCCTGTAACGCCGCACCTTCTTTCGCCACCTGCTGGCTGATGGTGCTGATCCCGGCAATTTGGGTTCCCACATCATCCACCAGAGAATTTAAATTCAGCCCCGACTGATTCACCAGGCGCATCATCATGCCCACTTCATCGACGCGATCGAAATGGAAATAAGCGGGTTTCCTTCCGGAAACGACGTGCTGCATCTGATGGACAATCTTTTTCAGTGGGCGACAAATCTGGGCATTAAGATAAAACCCAAGCCCAATAAAGAGGGCAAGCAGCGCGCTGATTTGCAGAGCGCCTTGCGGTAATAAAAATGTAATAACAAAGACCAGCAGGGCGGTGGTCACTATTGCGTAATTGACTCTTTTTGCGGTGCTGATTTTTTTAAACAGCGAAAGAAAAGAAAATAAACCCCGACGGACCAGTAATCCTTTATAAAAACGATGACGGGTGAGCTGGTTATTTCTGACCCGCTGATAGAGATTTTCACTGGCTTCTATCTCGTCGCGCGGTGGGATATTCCGCACGGAAATATAGCCGGTCAGCGTGTCGTTTTGATACACCGGGGTGACGTTAGCGCGAACCCAGTAGTGATCGCCGTTACCCCGACGGTTCTTGACCAGCCCGGTCCAGCTCTGGCCCTGCTGTAAAGTGAACCACATATCGGCAAAAGCTTCGGGCGGCATATCCGGGTGACGAATGACGTTATGCGGTTCGCCAATTAGATGTTCTTCTTTATAGCCACTGGCTTCAATAAACGCCGAGTTGGCATAGGTAATATGGCTTTGCGTGTTGGTGGTCGACATCAGCGTCGACCCTTCGTTAAGTAAAAACTCGCTTTGTGTAACAGGAGTGTTATTTCTCATGAAAAACTCCATGGTGATGTCAAAAAAATAGAGAAGCCGCCCGAAAAATATTCAGGCAAGACAAAAGTTATTGTTGTGTTTATTACGGCCTGCGCATTCTTCCACAAAACAGGGTGAACAAGAAAGCACCTAAATTAAATATTTTTTATCTATTAAACTTTGCTTATGTAATGAAATTGAAAACAATTAGAGTCTTTATTTTTAATGGCGAATTTAATTTTTCCCTTAAGTTAAATATTAAGTGAGATATGAATATGACAGGGGCGCTGGGGAGCTGAAATGTCGTTTCATTAACATGAATGGAACGCGGTGTATACCCTATGCAGATTCAGAGGAATCGTTCCGTTCACTTCCAATTCTCTGCTTCCGGTCCATCTCTCTGCGGTGAACGTGTAAAGGGCGCTCGCCGCCGCGCCCTTTACAATCCCGGCTCCCGGCAAAGAAAATCGCCGCTTCGCGGTGCCCTCAGCTTATTCCTTACGGCTTTCGGGTCGGGCGCGATCCTGCATCCATGCAGGTCGCACCCTCTCGGCGCTTCCCTGCGCCTCGACCCGGCCTCCAGGAAACGCTTCGGCGATTTTCAGCCGGACTCGCGATCCCTCAACCTTCCTCACCGTATTCTCAACGGTCTGAATGTGGCACCGGTGTGGGTCCCCGCAGAAATCGGCGAACCGGAGGCCAGATGACAAGGGCTGGGCGCCAGGGATGGCGACCAGAGGCGAAACGAGACAGGAAGTCGAGTTGAGCCGACCGCAGGCAGATGGCCGGGAGGTGAGCGTAGTGCGAAGCACCGATTTCATGGCGGGGCGCGGGGATTGATAAGGGGGCCGCGCAGCCCCCTTATCACGTTCACAGGTTGTGAAGCGATTATATTCTGCTGAATATAAGGTGAACGGAAAAACCTCCGATGCTCAACATATCCCCCCAAACAAAAAGACCACCCATTTCTGATTTCCGGCAAACCAAATGTAAATTAATTGTTTCTCAGAGGTGAAATCCCCCTTTAATAATGACGACATGTTAAGTCAAACGAGAACACAACATGTCCTGGCGAATCAGCATTCTGGATAAAAGCCCCGTCGCGGTAAACGAAACGGCAGCCGATGCGCTGGCGCGCACCTTAAGTCTGGCAAAACAGGCCGAAGCGCTGGGTTTTCACCGCTTCTGGATTGCCGAGCACCACAATACCGCTCAACTGGCCAGCCCTTCTCCTGAGCTGCTCATTGCCTGGATTCTGGGACAGACAAAGCACATCCGCGTCGGCTCCGGCGGCGTGATGCTCCAGCATTACAGCCCCTATAAAGTGGCGGAAAATTTCAACGTGCTGGCATCACTTGCCCCAGGACGCGTCGATCTCGGTGTCGGCAAAGCGCCCGGCGGCTTGCCGCTCTCCACCCGCGCCCTGCAGGTGGGTTTGCATCAGGATGAGAAGGGCGATTTTGCCGATCAGCTGACTCAGCTGAATCACTGGCTCACGCCGTCGGCGGATGAGCAGGACGACAGCGTCAAAGCGACGCCGCTCCCGTCTGCGCCAGCGGAGAAATTCCTGCTGGGTGCCAGCGTGGAAAGCGCGCTGCTCGCCGCGAAACTCGGCTGGAACTTTGTCTTTGCCGCGCACCTCAACGGGGATGTGAATCTTCTGCGCGAGGTGCTGGAAACCTGGCGCGCCCACAGTGCGCTGAGTGTGACCGTGGCGGTGCAGGCGATCGTCGCACCGACCCAGGCGCAGGCCGATGCGCTGGCGGAAAAAGTGGAAGTGTGGGGCGTGGAGCTGGCGAACGGCCAGCGGGTGACCGTCGCCAGCGAAGAGCAGGCCTACGCCTTTGCGCGTCAGGCGGGAAGCGAACCGCTGCGGATCGCCCGTCGCGCCCAGTCGCTGATCAAAGGCACGGCGGAATCGGTACTCGACGAGCTGGAAACCCTGCATCAGACCTGGGGCATCGACGAATTTATTATCGATACGCCCGTGGCGGACGGCCTCGCCCGCACGCAATCCCTGCGTCTGCTGGCGCAAGCGAAATTCGCCGGGGAGGTGCTGGCATGAGCCTAGGACAACAGCTGATTGACTGGCGACGTGAACTGCATCGCCATCCTGAACTGTCAGGACAGGAAGTCGAAACCACCGCCCGTCTGCGCCAGTGGCTGTCGGACGCCGGGATCACCGTCCTGCCATACGATCTTCACACCGGCATTGTGGCTGAGATCGGCAAAGGGCAGAAACAAATTGCCCTGCGCGCGGATATTGATGCGCTGCCAATCGAAGAGCGCAGCGGCGTGGAATTCAGCTCGCAAAACCCAGGGGTGATGCACGCCTGCGGCCACGATATTCATACCAGCGTCATTCTCGGGGCGGCGTTGCAGCTTAAGGCCCGCGAAGCCTCGCTGCCCGGTCGCGTGCGTATTCTGTTCCAGCCCGCCGAAGAGAATTTTGGCGGTGCGAAAAGCCTGGTCCGCGCCGGGGCGTTGCAGGACGTGAGCGCCATTTTCGGGATGCACAACGAGCCGGGCCTTCCCGTCGGCGCGTTTGCCACGCGCGGCGGGCCGTTTTACGCCAACGTCGACAGGTTTGTGATCCGCGTGACGGGCAAAGGCGCCCACGCCGCTCGTCCGCATGAAGGGTCAGACGCGATCCTGCTCGCCAGCCAGCTGGTTACCGGCCTGCAAAGTGTCGCCAGCCGGAACGTCAACACGCTGGATTCCGTGGTGCTGAGCGTGACGCGCATCGAGGGCGGCAATACCTGGAACGTACTGCCGGAAAGCGTCGAGCTGGAAGGGACGCTGCGCACCCATCGCATCGAAGTGCAGCAGAACGTCAAAGCCCGCGTCGGCGAGATCGCCGCCGGGTTTGCCAGCGCTTTCAACGCTCAGATTGATATCACCTGGTACGCCGGACCGACGGCGCTGGTCAATGACGAGCGCTGGGCCGATTTTGCCACTTCGGTCGCGCGTGAAACCGGCTATGAAACCCAGCACGCGGAGCTGCATATGGGCGGCGAAGATTTTGCCGTCTATCTCCAGCATATTCCTGGCGCGTTCGTCAGTATCGGGAGTAACAGTCCTTTCGGTCTGCATCATCCGGGCTTTAATCCGGACGAGGCATTGATCGAACCCGCCGCGCACTATTTCTCGCAGCTTGCAGAAAAAGCACTCCATCAAATTTAACCACTAAGAGGTGAATATGTCTGCAACACGACAATTGCGTCTGGGAACGATATTGCATGGCGCATCCGGAAATATGTCCGCCTGGCGTCATCCGGCGGCTATCGCTGATGCGAGTATTAATTTTGATTTCGTCAAAGAGACGGCGTTAAAAGCAGAAGAGGGCAAGCTCGACTTTTTATTCGTTGCTGACGGCCTTTATATTAACGAGAAATCGATCCCGCATTTTCTTAATCGCTTTGAGCCGCTGACAGTCTTATCGGCGCTGGCGAGTCTGACCTCCCGACTTGGCCTGGTCGGCACGCTATCGACCTCTTACAGCGAACCTTTCACCGTTGCGCGCCAGTTTGCCAGTCTCGATCATCTGAGCAACGGCCGTGCCGGCTGGAACGTGGTGACCTCGCCGCTGGAAGGTTCGGCGAAGAACTTCTCTCGAGAGAAACACCCGGAACACGCCCTGCGCTATCGCATCGCCGACGAATATCTCGACGTGGTGAAAGGGCTGTGGGATTCCTGGGAAGAGGACGCTTTTGTGCGTAACAAACAGAGCGGACAATTCTTTAATCCAGAGAAATTACACACTCTGGATCATCACGGTGATTTCTTCCAGGTCGCCGGGCCGCTGAATATTGGCCGCACCCCGCAGGGACGTCCGATTGTATTTCAGGCGGGCGCATCGGATGACGGAAAAAAACTGGCGGCGAAACATGCGGACGCCATTTTCACCCATCACGACACATTAGAAGAAGCTCAAGCCTTTTATCGTGACGTGAAATCTCAGCTGGAATTACATGGCCGCCGTGCCGATGAACTGCATATATTCCAGGGCGTCAGCGTGATTGTCGGAAAAGATGCGGCGGACGTGGAGGAACAATATCAAACCACCGCCACGCTGGTGTCGATTAACGATGCGCTGAACTATCTCGGGCGCTATTTCGAACATCATGATTTTAGCCAGTATCCCCTCGACGAAGCGTTCCCGGATATCGGCGATCTCGGGCAGAACAGTTTCCGCAGCACCACCGATGAGATCAAACGCAACGCCCGCGAACGGAACCTGACTCTGCGCCAGGTGGCGCTGGAAGCAGCTTCTCCGCGCCCGCGCTTTTCCGGCACAGCGGAAGAGGTGGCCGATGGCCTGCAACAGTGGTTTGACGCCCATGCCGCCGACGGTTTCATCATTCAGGGCGGCACGCCGGACACCTTCCCGCGTTTTGTCGACAGCGTCGTTCCCGTTTTACAGGCGCGCGGCCTGTTCCGCACGGAATACCCCGGCACCACGCTTCGCGAAAGTCTGGGCTTAGACCTGCCAAAAAACCAGTTCACACAACAATAAGAGAAAATACGCTATGCAGAAATCATCGCTCGTTCTGGCGCTCGCGCTGGCCTTTACCCCTGCCGTCTGGGCAGAGAATGTGAATATTAACGGCACCGGTGTGAGCATCGAGGCCAATAAAACCCCGGTGAATACCACTAAAAACGGCGATGCCGTGGCGCAGTTGCCGAAGGATTATCGCTTTGCGGTGCCTGGGAAATTCACCGTCGCCGTGGCGGGGCTGAACCAGCCGCCGCTGACTGTTTTTTCAGATGACAACAAAACCCTGCTCGGCAGCGAAGTGGACGTCGCGCGTCTGGTGGCCGACAGCCTCGGGCTCGAGCTGAACGTGGTTCCGACCTCCTGGGAAGACTGGCCGCTCGGCGTGGCTTCCGGGAAATATGACGCGGCGATCAGCAACATCACCGTGACCAAAGAGCGCAAAGAGAAGTTTGATTTTGCCACCTATCGCAAAGATTCCCTCGGTTTCTACGTCAAATCGACCAGCCCGATAAAATCGCTTGAGAAGGCGGAAGACATCGCCGGGCTGAAGATTATCGTCGGGTCGGGCACCAATCAGGAAGCGATCCTGCTGGCGTGGAACGCCGAAAACCTCAAAAAAGGCCTCAAGCCGTTCACCCCTGTTTATACCAAAGACGACGCGGCTCAGACTCTGGCGCTCCAGTCCGGGCGCGCTGATGCCTACTTTGGGCCAAACGTGATTGGCGCGTGGAAAGCGGCGCTGACGGGCAAAACCAAACTGGTGGGCAGCGTGGACGGCGGCTGGCCGAAAGCGGCGCACATCGCCGTGACGCTGAAAAAAGGCTCTGGGCTGGTTGAACCGGTACAGACCGCGCTTAACGGCGTGATCAAAAACGGCGATTACGACAAAGTGCTGAACCGCTGGGGCGAAGGCGTCGAGCGTATTCCGAGCTCTGAAGTGAACCCGGCCGGACTCGGCGACTAAGGAGGCCACATGAGCGATCTTTTTCGCGACGTATCGCCGGAAGACGCCGATCTTCAGCCCATCATTGATGGGCTGTTCGGAGAGTACGCGGCGCGTTATGGCGATTACTTTTCCAAAGACGCCGAAATCGAACTGACCGAGTGGTATCTCGCACCGCAGGGGCTGTTTATCGTCCTGGAGCGCGACGGCGAGATCATCGCCACCGGCGCCTACAAACCCTTTGACGAACAGACGGCGGAAATCAAACGCATCTGGACCAATAAAACCCTGCGCCAGCAGGGGCTGGCCGCACGTGTGGTGCAGGAGCTGGAGCGCCGGGCGGTGCTGGCGGGTTACAGCGGTATATATCTCACAACCGGTTTTCGTCAGCCGGAGGCGGTGAAGTTGTATCTGAGCCAGGGCTACGCGCCGCAGTTCGATCTCGAACGCGACCCGGAAGAGTACAGCCAGCCGCCGTTTGACGGGCGTCTGCGCTTCACCAAAACGCTGGTACGCGAAGCGTTCAGTAAAACCGCATGAGGAACGACGATGAACAACAACGTTGAAACCATCAAAGTGGTCCCGGCGCGCTACCCGTGGCGCACCGTCGGGGCGATTGCCGCGCTGTTTGTGCTGGCCGTCGTCGTTCAGTCGGTGGCCTTTAATCCGCGCTGGGAATGGGGCGTATTCGCGCGCTGGTTCTTCGATCCGGTGATTCTGGAAGGGGTCGGGCAGACTCTGCTCCTGACCCTGATCGGCACGGCCCTGAGTGTGGTGCTGGGCGGGATGTTAGCCCTGGCGCGGCTGTCCTCGTCGTGGCTGTTGAGCAGCCTGGCGTTTGGCTACATCTGGCTGTTCCGCTCGCTGCCGCTGATCGTGGTGTTGATCATCCTCTATAACTTTTCATATCTGTACGACACGCTCTCACTCGGCGTGCCGTTCACCAGCATCACCTGGGGCAAATTTGAGACCATCAACGTGCTGGGGCAATTTTCCACCGCCGTGGTTGGCCTGACCCTGGTGCAGAGCGCCTACACCGCCGAGATCATCCGCGGCGGCTTTTTGGGCGTCGATCACGGGCAGTACGAAGCGGCCGCTGCGCTGGGTTTACCGGCCTGGCGTCGTACGCTGCGCATTATCCTGCCCCAGGCGCTGCGCACCATTTTACCGTCAGGGTTTAACGAGATTATCAGCCTCGCGAAAGGCACTGCGATGGTGTACGTCCTCGCGATGCCGGAGCTGTTCTACACCATTCAGATGATCTACAACCGCACCCAGGAAGTGATCCCGTTATTAATGGTCGGTGCGGCCTGGTATCTGGTCATCACCACCGTCTTATCCGCCATTCAGCATGTGGTA
Source organism: Lelliottia wanjuensis (assembly GCF_030238365.1). Taxonomy (GTDB): domain Bacteria; phylum Pseudomonadota; class Gammaproteobacteria; order Enterobacterales; family Enterobacteriaceae; genus Enterobacter; species Enterobacter wanjuensis. Next base: position 177,439 of record NZ_JASSOT010000001.1, read on the forward strand.
GAGCGCGGCCTGGCCCGCAGTGAACGCCGCTCGGCGGTGAATCAGTCTCGCGCCAGCGCACGCACCCGTTCCGTTACCCCAGCACAGGAGCCAATCCATGCCAGCCTCTCCTGAAGGACATATTTCGATTACCGGTGTCAGTAAGTTCTTTGGCCGCCACAAGGCGCTGGATAATGTCTCGCTCGAGATCCCGCCCGGTTCGGTGACGGTGATCCTTGGGCCCTCCGGTTCCGGTAAATCGACGCTGCTGCGCACCATTAACCATCTGGAGCGCGTCGACGAAGGGTTTATTCAGATCGACGGGGATTACATCGGCTATCGCCGCCAGGGCGACAAGCTGTATGAGCTGAAAGAGAAAGAGATCCTCAAACAGCGCGTTAACGTCGGATACGTGTTCCAGAACTTCAACCTGTTCCCGCATCTCACGGTGCTGGAGAACCTGATCGAGGCCCCGATTGCGCACAAACAATTAAGCCGCAAAGAGGCGGTCGAGCGGGCTTACGGCCTGCTGGATGTGGTGGGTCTGCGCGAAAAAGCCGACGCCTGGTCGCGCCATCTTTCCGGCGGGCAGCAGCAGCGCATCGCCATCGCCCGCGCGCTGGCCCTGCGACCGCGCGTGATGCTGTTTGATGAACCGACGTCGGCGCTCGACCCGGAGCTGGTGGGCGAGGTGCTCGACGTGATCAAAAAGCTCGCCCGATCCGGCACCACGCTGGTGGTGGTGACGCACGAGATCGGCTTTGCCCGCGAAGTGGCGGATCAGGTGGTGTTTATGGTCGACGGCAAAATTGTCGAGCAGGGCAGCAGCGACGAGGTGTTAAACCGTCCATCCCATGCGCGAACGCGCCAGTTTCTGTCGAAAGTGCTGTAAGGAGAGGGTATGAAATACGGATTTCTGGCGCTGCTGGGCGTCGTATCAGTAAGCCAGGCGAGTATCGATTTAAAAGCGAACGAGCAGCCGCTGCCTGTCGCCATCGATCGGGCGGCGATCGCGAAGATCCCGCGGGGGTATAAGTTTGTTGAGCCGGGCACATTGACGGTGGCGATTTCCGCCCTGAACTCTCCGCCGCTGGCGCTGCTCGCCAGCGATAACCGCACCCGCATTGGCAGCGACCCGGATATCGCCCGGCTGCTGGCGGGTAGCCTCGGGTTAAAACTCAAACTGGTGCCGACGGCGTGGGAGGACTGGCCCCTCGGGATCAGCTCCGGGCGCTACGACGTGGCGCTGGTGAATATCGCCGTGACCGAGCAGCGTAAAGAGAAGTTTGATTTCGCGACCTATCGGGTCGATTCCCTGGCCTTTTCGGTGAACTCCACCAGCGACGTGCAGTCGATCAAAAACGCCGAGGATCTGGCGGGCAAAAAAGTGATCGTCGGCTCCGGGACTAATCAGGAGCGCATCCTGCTCGGCTGGAACGAGGAGAACAAGCAGGCCGGGCGCGAGCCTGCGCTGCCGGTTTATCTGACGGATGACGCCTCAGGGAATTTGTATATCCAGTCCGGGCGGGCGGACGTGTTCTTTGGCCCGCAGTCGGTTTCGGCTTATAAAGCGGCGCTGACGGGTAAAACCCGCGTGGTCGGTTTGGGACCGAAAAAGGCCTACGTCGCCACCACGACGAAAAAGGGCAACGAGCTGGTGTATGCCCTGCAGGCGGCGCTCGACGGGGCGATTCAGCGCGGGGAGTATCAGCAGGTGCTGGCGCGCTGGGGCGAGCAGGGCGAGGGGGTGGCGCAGTCCGAGGTCAATCCGCCGGGCATCACCTACTGATGTTCTACACTTAGAATTTGTTCTGAGTGGGGGGAGTATGATTAACCTGTACGGCGTACCCGGCTGGGGATCGGCCATCAGCGAAGTGATGCTCACCCTGGGCGATATTCCCTATCGGTACATCAATGTGGAGGGGTTTGACTCGCCCGGCCCGCAGCGGGTGCTGCTGGAGAAGCTCAATCCTCTGTGTCAGGTCCCGACGCTGGAGCTGGAAAACGGCGCGGTGATGAGTGAAACGGCGGCCATCGGGCTGATGATTCTCGATCGTTGCCCGGATCTCGCGCCACCGGTGGGCCACCCGGACCGGGCGCAGTTCCAGCGCCTGCTGATCTGGCTGGTCGCCAATGTCTATCCTACCTTCACTTACGCCGACTACCCGGAACGCTGGACGCCCGACGCACCGGACCAGCTGCGGGAAAACTGCATGGCGTATCGCAAATTACTCTATCTGTGGCTGGATAACCATCTCAAAGCCGCGCCCTGGGCGTTCGGCGAGCAGCTTACGCTGATTGACGTCTACATCGCGGTGATGCGCACCTGGGGCCCGCGCCATGAATGGTTTGCCGCCAACACGCCGCATATTACCGCTATCGCCGATTCCGTCTGTCAGCTGCCAGAACTGCACAAGGTGTTAAAGGCCAACGACATTATCTGATATGTTGAAAAGCTCATCACAACAGGAGCCTGCACATGCCACACGTCGATATCAAATGTTTTCCCCGCGATCTGAACGAAGAACAAAAAACCGCCCTGGCAGCGGACATCGCCGAAGTGATAATTCGTCATTTCAACAGCAAAGACGCTTCCGTTTCCGTTGCCCTGAACCAGGTGCAACAGGAAGACTGGAAAGCGCAGGTCTGGGATACGGAGATCGGCCCGAAACTGGATGAGCTGATCAAGAAACCTGGGTATTCGATGTAAGATTTTTGCCGGGTGGCCTACAAAATCATCGGACCCGTAGGCTGGGTAAGGCGCAGCCGCCACCCGGCAAGGTTTTCAGATCTGCGCGACTGCTTCCAACACCGTTCGCGATATCAAAGTATCTTACTGTAGCGTCAATTGAACGCGGTCTATATATGGTCTATATTAAGACTTCATTGACGCACTAAGGACGGATCATGAAAGTCGAAACGATCAGTTTTATTAAGAAAAACGCGGCAACGCTGGATCTCTCGGAGCCCATTTTGGTGACTCAAAATGGCGTGCCCGCGTATGTAATTGAATCATATGACCAACAGCAGCAAAGAGAACAAGCCATTGCGCTGCTCAAACTGCTTACTCTGTCAGAAAAAGATAAATCAGAAGGGAACGTGCTTTCTAAGGAGCAGTTACTGGACGGTCTCGATAACTGAGTTCGACTAACGGATGAAGAGGTATGTGATGGATAACAACCAAAGAGTTTTCGAGTACACGCTGACAGCAAAACATTGCATAGATGATATCGTCAGTTTTTTGCGACGCATTGATGTTAAGCCACGTCCTGTCATTGCAGGCATTCTGGAGCAGTTCGAAAATACGGTCGGTCAGTTTCCACAGGGAGCACACATTTGCCCAGAACTGCTGAAAATTGGATGCGCAAAGTATCGCGAATTTAATACGCAGGATGGCTACAGAGTGCTGTATTCCGTCGAAAATTTAACAATTACGGTGCACGCCGTTCTGTCGCAACGCCAGGATATACAGCAATTGCTGTTCAGGCGTTTAGTTCTCGCCTGATCTTCGTTTCTCTTACCTCACCTGCAACAACGCATTCTCCCATCCGGCATTGTGAACGCAGAATTTTGTCTGCTCTCATCTGCAATAACGTTATCTCATTCGATAATAGCCTGAAACACATTTGCCACTTTTTATCGCCTCGTCAGAGGGTTATGCTGATCTGATTCACATTTTCGAGGTCACAACATGACGTTACTTCAGACATTTCAGGCACCCATGGTTAACCGTAAAAAAATTGGCAATATGCTGGTGACTATGCTCAGCGATGGGTATCTGGATGCTTCATTTGAACTTTTGTCGGGAATCGATGGTTCCAGAGCCGAAGCACTCCTTCAACAGCGTGGCGTCTCTCAATTGCCGCGCATAAATATCAACGTGTACGTTATTCAGACTGGTAATCAAACGATCCTCGTGGACAGCGGCGCCGGGAATTTTAAAGGCTGGGGCGGACGTTTGCCGGTCGCGCTGGCGGCGGCAGGGATTGACCCTCTGCAAATAGACACCATCCTGCTCACCCACGCGCATCCCGATCATATTGGTGGGATAGCCGGCCCGTTAAATACGCCACTCTTTCGCCATGTTGAAAGGGTGTATATCCACGAGAAAGAGATGGCCTTCTGGCGCAATCAAACGGTCCAGGCGAGTGCCCCTGGCGCGTTTAATCCTTCCTTCGCGCTTGCCCAGAATGCGCTTGCTGCTTACGAGCAGAAACTGGTGCCGTTCTCTCAGGAGGATATTGTGACGGGGATTCAGGCAGTTCCGTTACCCGGACACACCCCAGGCCATACCGGGTATCTGGTCGGTAGCGGTCAGGAGTCATTATTAATCTGGGGCGATATTGTACATTTCCCACATATCCAGGTTGAGCATCCAGAAGTGACCATTGCGTTTGATACCGATCCAGCCACCGCTGCGGCCACCCGTAAACGCCTGCTGGAAAGGATTGTCTCAGATAATATAAGCGTAACGGGCATGCACTTTAATTCACCGGTTACAGGTAGCGTGAAAAGAGATGATTCACATTTCACGCTGCAATATGACGGGTGGTCTCCAGAAGTTTAAAGTGGCAATTAAAGCCGGGTGGCGCTGACGCTTACCCGGCCTACAAATTCATCGGATCCGTAGGCCGGGTAAGGCGCAGCCGCCACCCGGCATAAAAACGGCTACATCACCCGCAACAACGTATCTAACAGCCCCGGAAAACGGGCGTCCAGGTCTTCTCTTCGCAACGAAATCATATTCTCGCGTCCCTGCGGGCGCTGCCAGATCACGCCGCTGTCACGCAGGACGCGCCAGTGGTGGGTCATTGTCGATTTGGCTATTTCTTCCGGACGCAGGGCGTTGCAGCTCAGTTCGCTGCCGTCGGCGAGCAGGCGGAGGATTTCCAGTCGCAGCGGGTTGCCGAGGGCTAACAGCACATTTTCCAGCGTGATTTGTTCAGGTTCGGGGTGGTTGGCAATCATAGACTTCCTGGGTTAGCGGGAAGGTGAGCTATCTTAATGATAGGCCCATCCTTAAAAAAATAGTTCGTATATACTCGTACAATAGGACTATTATAGCAGACGAACACACAGACGACCATTCCGGTCGTTCTACTCAAGTCAAACTGACTAAGGATTTATCATGCCCCGACCCGTCCCCCTCGAACGTTATCGCAACATCGGTATCTCCGCGCATATCGATGCCGGTAAAACGACCACCACCGAGCGCATTCTGTTTTACACCGGAATGAGCCACAAACTGGGTGAAGTCCACGATGGCGCGGCAACAACAGACTGGATGGCGCAGGAGCAAGAGCGCGGAATTACCATTACGTCCGCCGCCGTGAGCGCTTTCTGGCCAGGCATGGATCGTAATTTTGAACCGCACCGGATCAACATTATCGACACCCCAGGGCACGTGGATTTCACCATCGAAGTGGAACGCTCCATGCGCGTCCTCGACGGCGCGGTGATGGTCTATGACTCCGTCGGCGGCGTGCAACCGCAGTCGGAAACCGTCTGGCGGCAGGCGAATAAATATCACGTCCCGCGCCTGGCGTTCGTCAACAAAATGGACCGCCCGGGAGCGGATTTCTTCCGCGTGGTACAGATGATGATTGACCGCCTGAAGGCCAATCCGGTGCCGATTGTCATTCCTGTCGGTGCAGAAGAGCACTTCACCGGCGTGGTCGATCTCATCAAAATGCGCTCTATTTTATGGGACGACGCGACGCAGGGCATGACCTTTAGCTACGGGCCGGTGCCGGACGACCTGCTGAGCACCGCGAAGATCTGGCGGGAAAAAATGGTCTCCGCCGCGGCGGAAGCCACTGACGCGCTGATGGATAAATACCTGGAAACGGGTGATCTTGATGAAGCCGAAATCATCGACGGCCTGCGCCAGCGCACCATCAAAGGCGAGATCCAACCGATGCTGTGCGGCAGTGCCTTTAAAAACAAAGGCGTGCAGCGCATGCTCGACGCGGTTGTCGAACTGATGCCGTCGCCCCTTGACGTTCCGGCCATTGATGGCGTGGATGAAAAAGGGCAACACGCCGAGCGCCATCCGAGCGATGACGAACCCTTCTCGGCGCTGGCGTTCAAGCTGATGACCGACCCGTACGTCGGCCAGTTGACCTTTATCCGCGTCTATTCCGGCGTGTTGAGAAAAGGCGATGCGGTCTACAACCCGGTGAAAGGCAAGAAAGAGCGTATCGGGCGTATCGTGCAGATGCATGCCAACGACCGTCATGAAGTCGATGAACTGCGCGCGGGGGATATCGCCGCCTGCGTCGGGCTGAAAGATGTCACGACGGGCGACACCCTGAGCGATCCGGATCACCTGATCACGCTTGAGCGCATGGAGTTCCCGGACCCGGTCATTTCCCTGGCGATCGAGCCGAAAACCAAGGCCGATCAGGAGAAAATGGGGATCGCGCTGCAGCGTCTGGCGGCAGAAGATCCGTCGTTCCGCCTGCACACGGACGAAGAGTCAGGCCAGACGATCATCTCCGGGATGGGCGAGCTCCATCTTGAAATTATCGTCGATCGCATGAAACGCGAGTTTGGCGTCGAAGCGAACATTGGCCGCCCGCAGGTGACCTATCGCGAGACGCTACGCAAAGCGGTGAAAGAGATCGAAGGCAAATTTGTGCGCCAGTCCGGCGGGAAAGGGCAGTACGGGCATGTGGTTCTGAGCCTGGAACCCCTCGAGCCGGGCAGCGGCTTTAAATTTGAAGATGCCACCAAAGGCGGCGTGGTGCCGCGCGAGTACATTCCATCGGTGGAAAAAGGCCTGCGCGAAGCGATGAACAGCGGCGTGCTGGCGGGTTATCCGGTGGTGGACGTGAAAGCGACCCTGACGTTTGGTTCGTATCACGACGTCGACTCCTCGGAAATGGCCTTCCGCATGGCGGCGATCTTCGGCTTTAAAGACGGCGCGCGCAAAGCAGACCCGGCGATTCTGGAACCGGTGATGCACGTCGAGGTGGAAACGCCGGAAGAGTACGCCGGGAACATTATGGGCGATCTCTCTTCTCGTCGCGGAATGGTGCAGGGCATGGAAGAGCGGTTCGGCAGCCAGATTATTCGCGCTGACGTCCCGCTGGCTGAGATGTTTGGTTATGCGACCACATTGCGATCCATGTCGCAGGGCCGTGCAACCTACAGTATGGAGTTCCACCATTACGCCGAAGCACCGCGCAACGTGGCGGACGACATTATTGCCAGTCGCGCGAAAGGGTAGTTGTTATCTCAGCGCCGGAGTTTACTCCGGCGCTTTCACCATCTTCCCGCTAGTGACAAAAGTTCCCGCCCCCAGGTGATGCAAGGTATTCCGGCTGTCACTGTTGAACTGCCAGCGTCCGGCGACGAACGCCATTTCATCTGCGGCCGCGGCCACCACTTCGCCAAACAGCGTATCGTATTTCTCGGCGGCAGAGGTCGCAGGCAACAGGCGGCACTCCATCCACGCCAGACACTTCTCTTCAATCACCGGCAGGCCCAGCACCGGGCCATTCATCGCCGGTATTCCGTAGGCATTGAACTTGTCTTCATCGCGACCGCTGATGCTGCCGACGGCGTAGGTCCAGTTCGCCGCAGCGACACCCGGGATCACAATCCCAAACATCCCGCTGCGTTCAATCAGCTCACGGGACCACGCGCTTTTATCGACCACAATCGCAATCCGCGGTGGTTCAAATTCGACAGGCATTGACCAGGCGGCAGCCATCACGTTGCGTCGGTTTATGGTCTCGTCGCGGCTGGTGATCAACACCGTAGGGCCGTGATTCAGAAGGCGGCTCGCATGTTTTAATTCGACGGGGCGGAAGTGGCTCACAGGAACTCCTCAGACTGGGGCGATAGGGCATTAAACGACTGAACCGAGGGTGAAAGCAAGCGGCATCCGGTGTGCGCGGCTGAGAACAGAATTATCGCGGATCTACGACTAGCATATTTCCGGGTTATGCCATACTGATCAATGAGAAACACAGTTTCAGGACGCCCGGATATGCTGCCAGATACACTGTCCCGCCTGAAGTATCGCCATCCTTTGCATCTCCAGATTGCGACGCTTTTTACCCTGCTGATTGTCATTATTGGCTCGGTCATCGTTATGTTTAGCTACAGCCAGCTGACTCGCCTGACGGAAAACAGCACCAACCAGCAATATCAGAAAACCGGTGAGGCCGTTGCGACCGAACTGGATGCCGTGACGCGCGGGATGATGATGTCCGTCAATCTGCTTGCCGGTACGACGATCGCCGACGCCATCTCGCCCGAACAGCGCATGCTGTCCGTCGGGAAGTTGATCGACATATTGCGCCAGAACGACTACGCCAGTTCGGTTTATGTGGCCTGGCCTGACGGGGATTTTTTTATGTTGCGGCGCATAACAGAAGCCAATCGCCGCTTTTTCCAGGTGCCCGATAATGTGCAGTGGCTGGTGCAGAGCAACAGGCTGGTCGCCGGGAAATCTGAAAAGCGCTTGATGTCCCTCAACGAGCAGCTGCAGGTCATCGGCACGACAACGGTCGCTAACGATCCGTTCGATCCTCGCACACGTCCGTGGTTTATTCAGGCATCTAAAACCTCAGATCTTATCACCTCTCCCAACTACCGATTCCATAGCACCGGCGAGACCGGGTTTACCTACAGCAGGCGGGTGGATAACCAGCAGGCGGTGCTCGGGCTGGATGTCTCCCTGGCTTCTCTGTCTCAGTTTTTGAAACAGCAGGGATTACCCGCAGGCAGTCAGGCCGCCATTGTCAACGCGTCCAATGAAATGATCGCCAGCCAGCCGCCGCTCAACGGCGGTGAAAAGGGGTTCAATCAGCTGGAACGCTCGCCGGTGTTAAATACGCTTTCCGGCTTGCCCGCTGAAAATGCGGGTAAAAGCAGGCAGTTTAACGTCGACGGCCAGGACTGGTACGGTTCGGTGGTGAATATTGATAACAGCGGAAATCACTACCGGCTGATTATTGCCACGCCGTCTGCGCTTCTGACGGCAGACGCGAACGCGATCCGCAACAACGCCACCCTGATCGCCTTTGTTCTGCTGCTGCTCAGCCTGCCGGTAGTCTGGTACTTCTCCCGGCGGATCTCCAGGCCGCTGATCCGGCTGTGCAAAGATGCCGAAGCCATCAGTACGCTGACCTTCAATGAAGGTGACGCTGAGCATTCCGTCATTGAAGAGGTGGATGATTTGCACCGGGCGATGGCAAAAATGAAGCGCACCCTGAATCAATTTATCTCGATGGGCAACATCCTGTCGGCCAGAGATAATTTTCCGCAGCAGATGCAGGGGCTGCTGAATGAAACCACGGAAATCGCCGCCATGAACGGCGGGATTATTTATCTGGCGGATAAAACGCAGCATATCTTCACGCCCGTCGCCGTTAATCGCGAAAGCCAGACGTTGACTCAGCCAGAGATGGAGGCGATGCAGTTCGATGAGCGGGATACGCCTGCGTTCGCGCAAATCCGCGAAGGCCAGTCTGTCTGCGGCGTTTTTGATCTGCAATCAAATCCCACTGCCATGCCCGCTCCGCTGCGCGCCTTTTTGCAGTCTTATCATCGGGTCTCGTACATTGCCGTACCCATGCAGACCCACGACGGCCACCTGCTGGGATTCCTGCTGCTGCTCAACTTCTACGAGATGAACGCAGAACGCCAGGCGAAAAAAATGCAGCTGGTCAACGCCCTGATCGGCAGTATGTCTGTGGCTATTGAAACCCAGTACCTGCTGCAGGAGCAAAAGCATCTCCTGAATGCCTTTATCGAGCTGATCGCCGGTGCCATCGACGCCAAAAGCGCCTATACGGGCGGCCACTGTCAGAGGGTTCCTGAAATTACCAAAATGCTCGCCCGCGCTGCCGTGGAGGCGAAAGAGGGGCCATTTGCCAGTTTCACGCTCTCCGAAAATGAGTGGGAGGAGCTCCACACGGCCTGCTGGCTGCATGACTGCGGGAAAATCACCACCCCGGAATTTGTGGTGGACAAAGCTACCAAACTGGAGCTGATTTACGATCGCATCCATGAAATTCGCATGCGCTTTGAGGTGCTAAAACGCGAAAAAGAGATCGCCTCGCTGCGAAGCCGCATTCCGGACGCTTTGCTGGCAGAACCGGATCGACAGCTGGAAGAAGCGCTCCGGAAACTGGATGAGGATTTTTACTTTATTGCACAGTGCAATATTGGCGGCGAGTTCCTGCCTGACAGCGCTCTGGCGCGCATTCAGGAGATTGCCGGTTATCGGTGGACGCGAACCCTCGACGACACCGCGGGCGTTTCCAGCGCCGAGCTGGCGCGCAAAACCCGCCAGCCCGCACAACCGCTGCCCGTGCAAGAGCCCATCCTTGCCGATAAAGAAGAGCACGTGGTTTACCGTGATACCAAAAGTCATCTGCCAGAAAGCTACCAGTTCCGGCTGCGGGAACCCGAGCATCTCTACAACTACGGTGAGATTTACAACCTGTCGATCCGCAGAGGCACGCTCACGGACGAGGAGCGTTACAAAATTAACGAGCACATCATGCAGACCATCATCATGCTCAAAAAACTGCCTTTCCCACGAGCGATGGCCAATGTGCCGGTGATCGCGGGTGGCCATCACGAGCGCATGGACGGGAAAGGGTATCCTTATCAGCTGCGCGAAGAGCAGATGAGTATTCCGGTCAGGATGATGGCGATTGCCGATGTGTTCGAAGCGCTGACCGCGGCCGACCGCCCATATAAACCGGGGAAACGACTTTCAGAGGCGCTGAATATTATGGTGATGATGGTCAACGAGAATCATCTCAACCGGGATCTGTTTATTCTCTTCCTGCAATCCGGGGTCTGGAAAACCTACTCGACGGCCTTTTTGCAGGGAGCGAACGTGGATGAAGTCGATGTCGGGAAATTGCTGGATAAGGTGGAGCTCAGGATGGCAGTGTGACGGGGATAAAGATGAAAAGCACTTTTGCACCAGTGGATGCGCGAAAATAGTTTATAAACAGGGAATATCTCTATAAGGAACCCCACTATGTCCCCATTTCTGAGCGCTTATTTTGCCCGTATCGGCTGGCAGCAGCCGGTCTCCGTGCATATCGAGACCCTGCGGGCGCTGCATTTGAGCCACAACTGCGCAATTCCGTTTGAGAATATTGACGTGGTCATGACCCGCGAGATCCAGCTCGACGATCAAAGCGTGATGGACAAGCTGGTTTCCGCGCGCCGTGGCGGCTACTGCTTTGAGCAGAACGGATTATTCGAGCGCGTGCTGCGCGAAGTGGGCTTTGAGGTGCGCAGCGTGCTCGGGCGCGTGATTCTGGCGAATCCGCCGCAGATGCCGCCTCGTACGCATCGTCTGCTGCTGGTGGAACTCAACGGCGAGCGCTGGATTGCGGATGTCGGATTCGGCGGCCAGACGCTGACCGCACCGATTCGTCTCATCACCGGGGAAGAGCAGGCCACGCCGCACGGCGTTTACCGCCTGATGAATGAGAACAACGACTGGGTGTTGCAGTTCCGCCATCATGAGCACTGGCAGTCGATGTACCATTTCGACCTGGCGACGCAGTATTTCACCGATTACGTGATGGGTAATTTCTGGTCCGCCCACTGGCCGCAGTCCCATTTCCGCCACCATCTTCTGATGTGTCGCCATCTGCCGGACGGCGGCAAGCTGACGCTGACCAACTACCACTTTACCCACTGGCAGGGCGCTCGCGCTGTGGAAACGGTCAATTTGCCGGATGCCAGTGCGTTGTATACCGTGATGCAGGAGCGTTTTGGGCTGGGCGTGGACGATCCGAAACACGGGTTTTCATTGACGGAATTAACAGCGGTGATGGCGGGGTTTGATACCCATCCGGAAGCGGGGAAATAACGGTCAATGTCGGGTGGCGGCTTCGCCTTACCCGACCTACAAAACCGGACAAACTAAACCGTAGGCCGGATAAGCGCAGCGCCATCCGGCGCAATCAGCGCCGCGATCTCACCACCTGATACCGTCGCGTCAAATACTCCACCGGTGCGCTCCAGACGTGCACCAGCCTGGTGAACGGGAACAGCAGGAAGATGGTCATCCCGAGTACCAGATGCACGCGGAAAATATAGGCCACGCCGTCGAGATGCGCCGATGCGCCGCCGTGGAAAGTCACCACCGCCTGCGCCCAGTCGACCAGTTTCAGCATTTCACTCCCATCCGGATGCTGCGCGGAGAACGGAATCGTCGCCAGGCCGAGAATACACTGCACCAGCAGCACGCAGAGGATCAGGATATCCGCCGTCGAAGAGGTCGCGCGGATACGCGGATTGGTTAAACGCCTCACCAGCAACCCCGCGCCGCCGACCAGCGTCAGCACGCCGCAAACCCCGCCGAGGATCATCGCCATCAGCTGTTTCTGCGACATCGGCAGGAACCACGAATAGACCCAGTGCGGCGTCAGCATCCCGAAGGCGTGGCCGAAGAAGATCCCCAGAATGCCGATGTGGAACAAGTTCGACCACAGCACCATCCCGCGTTTATCCAGCATCTGGCTGGACGACGCACGCCAGGTGTACTGCCCGTAGTCGTAGCGCAGCCAGCTCCCCAACAGGAACACCGTCCCGCACAGGTACGGGTAGATGTCGTAAAAGAAGACGTTCAGATAGTGCATCATTTCGGGCCTCCGGCGCTGACGTCCACGTACTGAGGCGCGACGTCCTGGCTAAAGCGTCGTTGATATTGCTGCATCGGCGAGCTGTCGCACGCCGTGGCGTTGTCCTCGATAAACTTGACCTGTTCCTCTTCCCACACGGCGTCCAGCGCCTGACGGGTGTCATCCCGCTGTTCCGTCGCTACCTGTTTCGTGACGCTGTCACTTGTCAGTTTGCTGGCCGCAAGCGCCAGCAGAGCGTCAAACAGCTGATACTGCGGCACATCGCGCTGCTTCAGCCGCCCGCCGATCAGCGCCAGAATCGGCGCGACATTCTGCAAACCCTCGCGCGCCTCGTCGTCAGGAATGATGCTCAGATACTCCAGATAGAGCGGCAGATAGTCCGGCAGCTCACGGCAGTCGAGGGCTAAACCGGCTTTCTCGTACTGGCCCATCAGATCGACCATCGCCTGGCCGCGATCGCGGGACTCGGCGTGAACATGCTCGAACAGCAGGAGCGACGTCGCGCGCCCGCGCTCGAACACCTCACACCACTGCGCCTGTTTATCGAGCAGCGCCGCGCCAAGATGCTGCTGCGCAAACGGCAGCAGCTGCGGCGCGTCCTGGGCGATCAGGGAGAGGGCTTCGTCGCGACTCTCCCAGAGCGCCTCGTCCGGATATTCAATGAGCAGGGCGATAATTTTCAGAATGCGCATTACTCTCCCTCCCCGTGTTCACGCACCTCGGAAATATTGATGGCGTCAATGCGCTGGCTGTTGAACAGATTGAATTTGGTGTCGGAGCCGTGGCAGCCGTCGCCGAAGGTAAAGCCGCAGCCGTTTTTCTCCGGGAAGGCATCGGCGGCCATTTCACGGTGGCTGGTTGGGATCACGAAACGGTCTTCGTAGTTGGCAATCGCCAGGTAGCGGTACATCTCTTCCACCTGTTCCACGCTCAGGCCCACTTCGTCGATGGCGCGGGTATCGGTCACGCCTTCCACGGTTTGCGAGCGTTTGTAGTGGCGCATCGCCATCATGCGTTTCAGGGCGCGCAGCACCGGGCCGGTATCGCCCGCACTCAGCATATTCGCCAGATACTGCACCGGAATGCGCAGGCTTTCGACGGCAGGCAGAATGCTGTCGGTCTGCGGCAGACCACCGGCGTCGGCGTAGGACTGGATCGGTGACAGCGGCGGCACATACCAGACCATCGGCAGGGTGCGATATTCCGGATGCAGCGGCAGGGCCAGCTTCCAGTCCATCGCCATTTTGTAGACCGGCGAGCGCTGGGCCGCTTCGATCACGTTCTGCGGGATACCCTGTTTCAACGCTTCCTCAATCACCGCCGGATCGTTCGGGTTCAGGAATACGTCGCACTGACGCTCGTACAGATCCGTTTCATGCTCGGTGCTGGCTGCTTCTTCAATGCGATCCGCGTCGTACAGCAGCACGCCAAGATAGCGAATGCGCCCGACGCAGGTTTCCGAGCAGACGGTCGGCTGACCGGACTCAATGCGTGGATAGCAGAAAATGCATTTTTCCGACTTGCCGCTCTTCCAGTTGAAGTAGATTTTTTTGTACGGACAGCCGCTGATGCACATGCGCCAGCCGCGGCATTTGTCCTGGTCGATCAGGACAATGCCGTCCTCTTCGCGCTTATAAATCGCGCCGCTCGGGCAGGTGGCGACGCAACTCGGGTTCAGGCAGTGCTCGCACAGGCGCGGGAGGTACATCATGAAGGTGTTTTCGAACTGGCCGTACATCTCCTTTTGCATCTTGTCGAAGTTACGGTCGCGGGCGCGTTTCTCGAATTCGCCGCCGAGCAGCTCCTCCCAGTTCGGGCCGCCGACGATTTTGTCCATTCGTTTACCGCTAATCAACGAGCGCGGACGCGCGGTCGGGAGATGATCGCCCTCCGGCGCGCGGTGCAAGTCCTGATAGTCAAAGGTGAAAGGCTCGTAATAGTCGTCGATGCCTGGCAGCGACGGGTTGGCGAAGATTTTCGACAGCACGCCCACGCGTCCGCCGAGGCGCGGCGTCAGTTTCCCGGTGATCCCGCGCACCCAGCCGCCTTGCCACTCCTCCTGGTCTTCCCAGTTTTTCGGATAGCCGATGCCCGGTTTGGTTTCGACATTGTTAAACCACGCGTATTCCATCCCTTCGCGCCCGGTCCAGACGTTTTTGCACGTCACCGAGCAGGTGTGACACCCAATGCATTTGTCGAGATTCAGTACCATGCCGACCTGTGAGCGTATTTTCATTTTTTCGCCTCCTGTACCTGATCCCGACCTTCGCCATCCAGCCAGTTAATGTTTTTCATCTTGCGGATCATGATGAATTCGTCGCGGTTCGAGCCGACGGTGCCGTAGTAGTTAAAGCCGTAGGCCAGCTGCGCGTAGCCGCCAATCATATGCGTCGGTTTCGGGCAGACGCGAGTGACGGAGTTGTGGATCCCGCCGCGCCGTCCGGTCACTTCCGAGCCCGGTATGTTAAGAATGCGCTCCTGGGCGTGATACATCATGGTCATGCCCGGCGGCACGCGCTGGCTGACGACCGCGCGGGCGGTGAGGGCGCCGTTGGCGTTGAAGGCTTCGATCCAGTCGTTGTCTTCAATGCCTAACTCGCGGGCATCCGTTTCGCTGATCCAGACGATCGGCCCGCCGCGCGACAGGGTCTGCATCAGCAGGTTTTCGCTGTAGGTGGAGTGAATGCCCCATTTCTGGTGCGGCGTCAGGAAGTTCAGCGCTTTTTCCGGGAAACCGTTCGGCGGAATTTCGCGCATGTGGGTCACGCTGCGGGTGTCGATCGGCGGACGATAGGCCACCAGGCTTTCGCCAAAGGCGCGCATCCACTGGTGATCCTGATACAGTTGCTGACGCCCGGAGAGGGTACGCCACGGGATCAGCTCGTGGACGTTGGTGTATCCGGCGTTATAGGAAACATGCTCGCTCTCGATGCCGGACCAGGTCGGGCTGGAGATGATTTTGCGCGGCTGGGCCTGGATATCGCGAAAACGAATCTTCTCGTCTTCTTTGTTGATCGCCAGATGGGTATGGTCGCGTCCGGTAAATTCGGCGAGGGCTTTCCAGGCTTTGACCGCCACGTGGCCGTTGGTTTCCGGGGCAAGCGACAGGATCACCTCCGAAGCGTCGATGGCCGTATCGATCAGCGGACGCCCTTTGCACGGGCCATCGAGCTTGACGTAGTTCAGCTTGCCGAGGAAATCGACTTCGTCCTGGGTGTTCCAGGAAATACCTTTCCCGCCGTTGCCGAGCTTGTCCATCAGCGGCCCGAGCGAAGTAAAGCGCTCGTACGTTTCCGGATAATTACGCTCGATAACAGCGATGTTCGGCGCGGTTTTACCGGGGATCAGATCGCATTCACCTTTGCGCCAGTCCTGAATATCAAAGGGCTGCGACAGCTCCGCCGGGGAATCGTGCTGCAACGGCTGCAATACCACGTCAGTTTCTGTACCCAGATGGCCGACGCACACTTCGGAAAACACTTTGGCGATGCCTTTGTAGATATCCCAGTCGCTGCGCGATTCCCACGCCGGATCCACGGCTGCCGAGAGCGGGTGAATAAACGGATGCATATCCGAGGTATTCATGTCGTCTTTCTCGTACCAGGTCGCGGTCGGCAGGACGATGTCCGAGAACAGACAGGTGCTGGACATGCGGAAATCGAGGGTCACCAGCAGGTCAAGCTTGCCTTCGATGGCCGCAGTTTGCCACTCCACCTCTTCCGGTTTGACGTCGTCGGTCGAGCCGAGATCGTCGCCCTGAATCCCGCTCTCGGTGCCGAGCAGGTATTTAAGCATGTACTCGTGGCCTTTCCCGGAGGAGCCGAGCAGGTTTGAGCGCCAGACGAACAGATTGCGCGGGTGGTTTTTGCCGTTGTCGGGCTGTTCGCAGGCAAAGCGCAGATCGCCCGATTTCAGCGCCTGCACCGTGTACTCCTGCGGGGACATTCCGGCGGCATCGGCGCGGGCTTTGATGTGCAGCGGGTTGAGCGACAGCTGCGGGGCGGACGGCAGCCAGCCCATCCTCTCGGCGCGCACGTTAAAGTCGATCAGGTGCCCGGTGAATTTCGACGGATCCGCCAGCGGGGAGAGCAGCTCCTGGGCGGTGAGTTTTTCGTAACGCCACTGGCTGGCGTGGTTGTAGAAGAACGAGGTGCTGTTCATCTGGCGCGGCGGGCGGTTCCAGTCGAGGGCAAACGCCAGCGGCAGCCAGCCGGTTTGTGGGCGCAGCTTCTCCTGACCGACGTAGTGCGACCAGCCGCCGCCGCTTTTGCCGACACAGCCGCAGAAGACCAGCATATTGATCATCCCGCGGTAGTTCATGTCCATGTGATACCAGTGGTTCACCCCCGCACCGAGGATGATCATCGAGCGACCGTGGGTTTTGTGAGCGGTATCGGCGTACTCGCGGGCGATCTGCTCGATATGACGACGCGGCACGCCGGTGATCTGCTCGCCCCAGGCCGGGGAGTAGGCTTTGATTTCGCTGTAATCTTTAACGGCGTTGGCATCTTCCAGACCGCGATCGAGGCCGTAGTTCGCCAGAATCAGATCGTAGACGCTGGCGACCTGCTGCTGACGGCCATCGGCCAGCGTCAGGGTTTTCGACGGCACTTTGCGGATCAGCACCCGGTCCTGTTTCACGCTGCGAAAATGCGGGTTTTCGTTGCCGCCAAAGTAGGGGAAGGCCACGTTCGCAATATTGTCGTGAGTAATCAGCAGCGAGAGCGTCAGCTCAGTTTCCTGTCCTGCTGCCAGCGATTCGAGGTTCCATTTACCTTTTTCGCCCCAGCGGAAACCAATTGAGCCGTTCGGCGCGACCAGCCCTCCGGCGATATCAAAGGCCACGGTTTTCCATTCAGGATTGTTCTCCTCGCCCAGACCCTCGGCCAGATCCGAGGCGCGCAGCATCCGTCCCGGCACCAGACTCCCGTCGTCACGCGCATCGAGCATCACCAGCATCGGCATATCGGTATAGCGGCGGCAGTAGTTGAGGAAGTAGTCGCTGGGGTTATCGAGGTGAAACTCGCGGAGGATCACGTGGCCCATCGCCATGGCCAGGGCGCTGTCGGTGCCTTGTTTCGGGGCCAGCCACTGATCGCTCAGCTTGGCAACTTCCGAGAAGTCCGGGGTGATAGCGATGGTTTTGGTGCCTTTGTAGCGCACTTCGGTGAAGAAGTGTGCGTCCGGTGTGCGCGTCTGCGGCACGTTCGAGCCCCAGGCGATGATGTAGCTGGAGTTATACCAGTCGGCGGATTCGGGGACATCGGTCTGCTCGCCCCAGGTCATCGGCGAGGCGGGCGGCAGGTCGCAGTACCAGTCGTAGAAACTCAGACAAGTCCCGCCGAGCAGCGAGAGATAGCGCGTCCCGGCGGCGTAAGAGACCATCGACATCGCCGGGAT
This sequence comes from Lelliottia wanjuensis, assembly GCF_030238365.1. Taxonomy (GTDB): domain Bacteria; phylum Pseudomonadota; class Gammaproteobacteria; order Enterobacterales; family Enterobacteriaceae; genus Enterobacter; species Enterobacter wanjuensis. The sequence continues at coordinate 195,450 of NZ_JASSOT010000001.1, forward strand.
CGGCGAGAACCCGGCGACGCGATCCGGGCCGTAATGCTTAATCGTCCAGACGTTAGCGGCGGCAATCAGCTGGTTAAGCTCTTTCCAGTTCGAGCGAATAAATCCGCCGTGGCCGCGCGCTTTTTTGTAGCTGCTGGCCTTCTGCGGATCGCTCATGATGGCGTTCCACGCCAGCACCGGGTCGCTGTGCTGGCCCAGCGCTTCGCGCCACAGCTCGATCAGTTTTCGGCGCACCAGCGGGTATTTCAGGCGGTTGGCGCTGTAGAGATACCAGGAGTAACTCGCCCCGCGCGGGCAGCCGCGCGGTTCATGGTTGGGTAAGTCGGGGCGGGTGCGGGGGTAGTCGGTTTGCTGTGTTTCCCAGGTCACCAGGCCGTTTTTGACGTAAATCTTCCAGCTGCAGGAGCCGGTACAGTTCACCCCGTGGGTGGATCGCACTATTTTGTCGAACTGCCAGCGCTGGCGATAACTGTCTTCCCAGTCGCGGTTGGTGTGCATCACCTGACCGTGCCCGTCGGCGAAGGTCTCGCCTTTTTGTTTGAAATACCGGAAGCGATCCAACAATTTACTCATGACGTTTCTCCTGACGGGGCGACGCCCACCCCGTGGTTACACTGCTCACAAATGTGTCGATCTGAATTGTTATGATTTGACGTGTTTCTGTCGGCGGCCATAGACCAGCCAGGTGACGAACACGCAGACGATATAAAACACGAGGAAGACTTTCATCGCGCCGACGGGCGAACCGGTCATTGCCAGCGAGGTACCGAATGCTTTAGGAATGAAGAAGCCGCCGACCGCGCCGATGGCGGAAATAAACCCGAGCGCCGCGGCGGTGTCCGACACCGCTTCCTGCTGGGCCTGCTCTTCGCTGCCGCCGCGCAGTTTGACGTTGTAGATGGTGATCTGGCGGAAGATCACGGCAATCATCTGGAAGGTGGAGCCGCTGCCTAAACCTGCGGTGAGGAACAGGCCCATAAACACCAGATAGAAGGCGGTGAAGTTGCCAGAGCCGGAGCCGGGGAGCGTCAGGAACAGCAGGGCGCTGAAGACGGCCATCAGGATAAAATTCACCAGCGTGACGCGCACGCCGCCGAGTTTGTCCGACACCACGCCGCCCGCCGAACGTGCCAGCGCGCCGATGAGCGGGCCGAAGAAGGCGAGATGGAGGATGTTCACATCCGGGAACTGGGTTTTCGCCAGCATCGCAAAACCGGCGGAAAAACCGATAAAGGAGCCGAAGGTCGCCAGATAGAGCAGGCTCAGCAGCCACAGATGCGGCTGTTTCAGCACCGGCAGTTGGCTGGCAATCGAGGCTTTCGAACTGGCGATATCGTTCATGCCGAAAAAGGCGGCGAGAGTGGCAATCAGCAGCAGCGGTGCCCAGATCCAGGCGGCGTTGGCCAGCGACAGCACAGAGCCGTCCTCCTGTGGCACGCCGTGGACGCCGAGAAAGGCGAACATCGGCAGGAAAATCACCGCCGGGGCCACCATCTGCATCACGCTGACGCCCAGATTACCCAACCCACCGTTAATCCCCAGCGCGCTGCCCTGTTTGGCTTTCGGGAAGAAGAAGCTGATATTACCCATGCTGGAGGCGAAGTTCGCCCCGGCAAATCCGCACAGCAGGGCGATGGTGATAAAGACCCAGTACGGCGTGGCGCTATTCTGTACGGCGATCCCGAGCCACACGCAGGGAACAATCAAAATCACGGTGCTTAATATTGTCCAGTAACGACCACCAAATATCGGCACCATAAAGGAATAGGGGACGCGCAATATTGCGCCAGAGAGGGAAGGTAATGCGGTTAACATGAAAAGCTGATCGGTGGTGAAATTAAAGCCGACTTTATTAAGATTGACCGCAACAGCACTAAATAACATCCAGACGCAGAAGGCGAGGAGCAGACAAGCGACCGAGATACACAGATTTCGTCGCGCGATGTGTTTGCCTTTATTTTCCCAAAATGCCGCGTTTTCAGGTTTCCAGTTATTTAAAAGATAATGATTATTTTTCTCACTTTGTTGTGACATATCGCCCTCGTACTTACCCGTAAAAAACAGAAAAGAGAAGTGAAAACAGTCAGATGGCTGACGTTATGCGATTAAGATTTTTGGAATTTTTCAGATGCTTCTGAAAGGATAGATAAGAAAGCGAATCCCTGAGTTTGTTAGGGGGAAGATGATTCGCTTTATGTGTTACCAATTGTAAAATATTGCGGTTTTTAATACTCAGAAAGGAGTATTAAAACAATTCAAGGGTAATTAATTTATCCAGATGGCTATTAAAGGCCGCGTCATCCATTTCTGGCATATTTAACACATAGATACCGTCCAGTCCGCAGACTAAACCAATCAATCGCCAGGCGATATTCTCTGCGCGATCGGAGAGGGTAAAGGCGTTTGCCTCTGCACCCGCGCGGATAATGGCGACAGTTTCCTGATGCCACATTTCCATCGTCACCACATAGGCGCTTTTAATTTCCGGATCGCGACTCGCGAGGATCTGCGCTTCCCGCCACAGGCGGATGTAGGGCTCGAACGCGCCGTCATCGCTGCCGAGCATGGCGTGCAGGCGCTGTCGCCAGTCGGCGTTTTCACCGACGATTTCGGCATCCAGCAGATCGCGAATCAGACGCACAAAGGCCAGAGATTTGAGCTCCCCGGCGCTGGCAAAATGGTGATGTACCTGCCCGGAAGCAATACCGGCCTCGCCGGCAATGCGCCGCACGGTCATGGCGCTAAACCCTTCGCTCAACGCGACGCGCATCGCGGCCTGCAGGATATCTTCCCGCCGTTCGTCCTTGCTCAAATAGCTCATTTCAACTCACTCTCAATGGCGACGAAACGAGTGTAACAAAAAGCTGGACACACGTTCAACTTTCCGTAGGATCGCATCCTGGACACGTGTCCAGATTCAGTTGAAAGGGAAATTTATGTTTCAAAGGTGGTTAGCGTTAGTGATTATCGTGCTGGTCTATATTCCGGTCGCGATTGACGCAACGGTACTGCATGTCGCCGCGCCGACGCTGAGTATGACGCTCGGGGCCAGCGGTAACGAATTGCTGTGGATTATTGATATTTACTCGCTGGTGATGGCGGGCATGGTGCTGCCAATGGGCGCGCTTGGGGATCGCATTGGCTTTAAAAAGCTGCTGATGCTCGGCAGCGTGCTGTTCGGCCTTTCGTCCCTGGCCGCGGCGTTTGCCCCGTCCGCCGCCTGGCTGATTGCCGCCCGTGCGACGCTGGCGATTGGCGCGGCGATGATTATCCCGGCGACCCTGGCGGGTATTCGCACCCTGTTTGTCGAGGCGCGTCACCGCAATATCGCGTTAGGCGTCTGGGCCGCGGTCGGTTCCGGCGGGGCGGCATTTGGTCCGCTGGTCGGTGGCCTGCTGCTGGAGCACTTCTACTGGGGATCGGTGTTTTTGATCAACGTCCCGATCGTGGTGGTTGTGGTCGCCCTGGCGGCGCACTTCGTACCGAAACAGCAGGGACGCCCGGAGCAGACGCTCAACATCTCTCACGCCCTGATGCTGATCGTGGCGATTTTGCTGCTGGTCTACAGCGCTAAAACGGCGCTGAAAGGCACACTTTCTCCGGCGATCGTGACGGGAACCCTCCTGACCGGCGCGGTGTTGCTCTTTATCTTCGTGCGCACCCAGCTGCGGGCCAGCAAGCCGATGATCGACATGCGCCTGTTCTGCCATCGCATTATTTTGAGCGGCGTGGTGATGGCGATGACCGCGATGATCGCCCTGGTGGGCTTTGAACTGCTGATGGCCCAGGAGCTGCAGTTCGTGCATGGCTTTACGCCGTTTGAGGCCGGCATGTTTATGCTGCCGCTGATGGTCGCCAGCGGTTTCAGCGGGCCGATTGCGGGCGTGCTGGTGGGTAAACTCGGGCTGCGACTGGTCGCGGCGGGCGGTATGGGGCTGAGTGCGGTGAGCTTTATCGGGCTGTCGATGCTCGATTTCAGCACCCAGCAGTGGCAGGCCTGGAGCCTGATGGTGCTGCTCGGTTTCAGCGCCGCAAGCGCATTGCTGGCGTCAACCGCTGCGATCATGGCGGCAGCGCCAAAAGAAAAAGCGGCCGCAGCAGGTGCGATCGAAACCATGTCCTACGAATTAGGCGCGGGTCTGGGGATCGCGATTTTCGGTCTTCTGCTCACCCGTAGCTTCTCGGCCTCCATCGACCTGCCGCAGGGGTTGAACGGTTCCCTGGCTGAAAAAGCCGCGTCGTCCATCGGTGAAGCGGTGAAAGTCGCGCAGGATCTCTCGCCGACGCTGGCCGAAGCCACTATCGAGGCCGCCAAAACCGCGTTTATCACCTCGCACAGCGTCGCACTCGGCAGCGCGGGTGCCATGCTGCTGATACTGGCGACCGGGATTTGGTTTAGCCTGGCGAAGGTGGAGCAGAGGTAAAAATAACCCCGACAACATAACTTTGGCTGTCGGGGTTATCATTTAGATTAACCTAAATCATGGTTAACGATGGTTTTGCAAATGGCTGGGTCAGTGGCGAAATAATGAGACAGCATTGGGATGGGCTTGCATGAACTAAAGGAACTCATAAAGATAATATAAAAATAAACAAAGAGGGAAACTATATTAAATAGAACTAAGAATAATATCGATAGCATTGCGAGGAGATTTCCAGAAAAAGCAAAAACCTTTGGCACTTGATTGCCTATAGTAAAGGGAACACATGCGATCATTATAATTCCGTATACTAGCATAGGTGCAAATGATAACATTGCCAAATGTCGACCATCAAACCAAAAGAAATTACTATCGCTAAAAAATAGCATAAAATCATGGTATGGTATATTGATAGAGAAATAGAGAAGCATACTTAGTATTGCTATGAGGACGAATGAAATCGTGGTGTATGCTGTTTTAGTTATTATTTTAATAAGCATGATTATCTCCATTTAATAACTTATAAAGAAGGAAGAGGGTAAGCCAGTATTCATGTATTGATTGTTCCATTCTAATATTTTTTGTTCTTTTACTAATAACTCATTTATTTTTTCTTTTAATGTCGTGGACCATCCATTCTTTTCGTCCAGTCTGTTTAATGTCTTGTTTAAGTACACACTGGTAATGATGAGAAACCCGGCAGTGAGAATAACAGGGGCGCTAATTAGCGTAAACAAAAAACCAACAGCCCCAACAATTACGCAGGAAATAATTGTTTTTGCCGCATCTGCAATGACATCACCAAAAAAAACAATGAGCGTGTAATCATTTTTGAAAATCAATTCCATTGCCCTAAATGCGAGAGAAAAATAAACACAAAACTTTGCACCCTGATAAATGCTGTAAGTCATTCCGCGCCAGCCTATGCCCAATTCCAGTAACTGCATATTACCAGCGCGATAGCGGGTACCTTTTAAAATCCGTCTCAAGCTGGGATATCCGTTAATTTTGATATAAGAAATTCCACCATAGCGGCAGGCCTTAGCCGTTATCCCCAGACCTTTTAAATTAAATTGAAGCTGGTTAGCCTCATCAAGGTACGTTGAAAAGCCAGCGAAATTATGCGCTCCATCCCAGATGTCTTTTATGTTTCCTCCACCCAGCGTGTAGGAAAAGAAATCGTCCGTCTGCCCCATCAGATCGCTCAATACTCCCCGCGCTTCCGCCAGGGTTAGCAACATGAAATATTGAGTGTTTTTCTCCAGCAGTTGTTCGATTTGTGGGAGAGCATCAATATAGGGATGGTTTGGGATTAGCTGATTGATGGGCTGTTGCCCGCGCAACATATCGCCCATGTAGCCTGCCCAGGTATTGTCTCTTAAAGGATCAAAGTTTTTCATATTTGCTTTCCCTAGAAAATGTTTTCTTCCCACAGACTATAGGTGCTGGTGCCTGCATTAACATGTTCCCAGCTAATGGATTTATAGCTGAATGAAACTCTGTCCTGTGCTTCCTTTCCATTCTGTGACACTGAGCGGGGAATATGTAAATCCAGTTCAGCAATCCGCGCATCCGTGAGTTTTAAACGGTAATAACACTCCATGCATCCGGCTTTGTCAGTGCGATAAAAATCGAACACGCAGCTGAGGGATTCGTTATCCGTTATGGCTTTTGCTAATAATGGAGAGGATTTATCAAGGGGTTTAACAATAGAGACGTTGTGGTGATTCACGTTCCGTTCTCTTGAAAGGGTGTGGGAGAGAGAATAAACGAGTATTTGATCGCCGTGCGCAACTTGCGCTTTATTACCGACAGATGCCTGAGTCAGACATCCGGAAGAGATTAATCCCTGTATTTCACCTACCAGCGTAAGATAAACTAACCCTGCCATATGATTATTCCTTTTTCATTCATTCCATTTATAAGTGCATTACTCATCATATTGAAGTGAAACGCTGAACGATTATTCAGCGTTCATTTTTAGCAGGCAATGTGAAAAAAGGAAAAATGAGGAGGTTGTTAAATATACAGCATGAATAGTCAAAAAAGCCCGGATGCGCGAAGCTTACCAGGCCTACAAATCACATCCAACCCGTAGGCCGGATAAGCGCAGCGCATCCGGCTTATTTTTCGAGTGCTGCGCTCAACACGCTATGCAGCAACACGTTCGCCCCTTTCTCTGACCACTCGGGCAGGATCTTTTCCGCTTCGTTGTGGCTGATGCCTTTTTCGCAGGGAATAAAGATCATGCTCGCCGGGGCGATTTTGCTGATATAGCAGGTGTCGTGCCCGGCACCGGAAACCATCGGTTTTGCCGAATAGCCGAGGGCTTCGACCGCTTTTTCACTGCGCGCCAGACAGGCTTCATCGAACGCGATCGGCGCGTAGTCGAAGATCCGCTCAACATTTGCCGTGACTCCTCGCGTCGCCAGCCCTTCAGCGGCTTCACGCAGCGCCACTTCCATTGCTTCCAGCACCTCGCTTTGCGGATGACGAAACTCCACGCTGCACACCACGCGTGAGGGCACGACGTTGCGCGAGTTCGGCGTGACCTGCGCCATGCCGATGGTCGCGCGACCGTCCGGTTTGTGCTGATAGCCGATCTCTTCCACCATCAGCGCCAGCTCGGCGAAGGCAGTTAACGCGTCGCGGCGGCTGTGCATCGGCGTGGTGCCTGCGTGGGCGGCAAAGCCGTCCAGCGTCAGGGTAAACCAGCGCTGGCCCATCGCGGCGCGCACCAAACCGATATCAATCGCTTCGTCTTCCAGAATCGGTCCTTGCTCAATGTGCAGTTCGTAGCAGGCGTGAACCGGAAACGCGCGGGCAGGCTGGGTACCGCGATAACCGATCGCATCCAACGCTTCGCCGACGGTCACACCCGCGTTATCCGCGCGGGCGAGGGCGTATTCCTCGCTAAACTGCCCGGACCAGACGCCGGAGGCAAGCATCGCCGGGGCGAAGCGGGCGCCTTCTTCGTTGGTCCAGTTTACCAGCACGATGTCGCGCTCAGTTTCCACCTGGTGGTCGTTCAGGGTGCGCAGCACTTCCAGCCCGGCCAGCACGCCGTAGATCCCGTCGTAATTGCCGCCCAGCGGCTGGGAATCCATATGCGAGCCGGTCATCACCGGCGGCAGGTCGCGGTTTTTTCCGGCGCGGCGAATAAACATATTGCCCATGCTGTCGACGTCACAGGCAAATCCCGCCTCCAGCGCCCAGTCGCGCAGCAGATTGCGCGCGATGCGGTCTTCTTCGCTCAGGGCCAGACGCGTCACGCCGCCCGCGGGCGTGCCGCCGATTTGCGCCATCATCGCAAGCGTGGACCACAGACGCGGCGCATCGATGCGGATCATGCTTTGTCCTTTTTGGTCTGATAGCGGAAATCACAGCATTTTCCGCCCTGCATAATGGTGGTGGTGCGCGTCAGTTCCACGTCCGGCGCGTAGCCGACGATGAATTTCTCATCGCGGGCGCAGGAGAGCAGGTGGCCGATCTCGCCGAGCCCCATCTCGTGATACATCTCGGCGTAGCGGCAGCGCGTCACGTTGTAGTTGTACTGCTGGTCGTCGGCGTCGATCACTTTCACGTCCAGCGCGTTGTCTTTTTCCCAGAGATATTGCAGGGCGATAAAGCTTTTCACGTCCGCGCCGTTCGGCTCCTGGCGGGCAAAATGCGCCCCGGCGTCAATTGCAGCCTGTTCAATGGCTTCGCCAATCACCGCCTGGGCGCGGGTTTTCCCTATCTCGCGCACCAGGATCTCGTAAATGGGTTTAATAATTTCTGCTTCTATTTTGCGGCGGGCGAGAATGCCCAGCTCATTGTTATCGCTCATCACATTGCCTCACTGCGTTACTTCGTTTTTGCGCCGCCCAGAACGGTTTGCGGCTGCCATTTCCCGTCGACCACTTTGTAAACGGTAAAGGACGGGGATTTCAGGTTGCCCTGATCGTCGAAAGCGATCTGGCCGGTGACGCCGGAATAGCTGATGGCGCGCAGGGCGGGCAGGTACTCAGACGGATCGACGGAGTCGGCTTTTTCCATTGCCGCCACCAGCACGCGGGTGGCGTCATAGGCGAACGGGGCGTGCAGTTCGATATGGGTGTGGTAGCGGGACTGATAAGCCTGCTCGAAGGCTTTGCCGCCCGGCATCTGGTCGACCGGCAGTCCTGGCTCCAGCGCCACTACGCCTTCGCCTTCTTTTTGTGCCAGCTGCAGGAAGGTCTGGCTAACGAAGCCGCCCGCGCCCATCAGCGTGGCGTTCATATTCAGCTGCTTGATGCGACGCGCCAGCGGAGCAGCCTGGCTATCCACGCCGCCGAAGAACACCAGATCGGCGTTTTTGCTGCGAATGGCGGTTAACACGGCGCTAAAATCGACGGTTTTGTCGTCAACGTACTGACGGTCAACAATCTTCACGCCCTGAGCTTCCAGCGATTTGATGAATTCATCTGCCAGGCCCTGGCCGAAGGCGGTGCGGTCGTCGATCACCGCGATGCGTTTGGCTTTCAGGGTTTTCACCGCATATTCGCCCGCGAACTGGCCGCCGTCATCGTCGTGGCCCATTACGCGAAAACTGGTGTCAAAGCCCTGTTTGGTATAGGCGTGACCGGTGGCGACTGGCGCGACCTGGGCGATCCCGGCGTCATGATAGACACGCGCCGCCGGAATGCTGGTCCCGGTATTCCAGTGGCCGACCACGCCTGCCACGCCGCTGTCGACCAGACGCTGCGCGACGGCCACGGCGGTGCGCGGGTCAGACTGGTCATCTTCGGACTGCAGTTTGAAGGTCACCGCTTTGCCGCCGATGGTCGGGTGCTGTTTGTTGATGTCATCGATCGCCAGCTGTGCGCCGTTCTCCAGATCTTTCCCGATACGCGCGGAAGGGCCGGTGAGCGGGCCTGCCAGGCCGATGATGACGGTTTCGCTCTGGGCCGCCCATGAGGCGGAGGAGGCAAAACCACTGAGCAAAAGCGCGGCGCTGAGCGCACTGATTTTTAAGGTTTTCATTATAATTTCCCTGGTGTTGGTTGGTGTGTTAAACGGGCATTTCGCCCAAATAAATCTGTGCAATCTGGTCGTCATCGAGCAGCGCTTTGGATTCGCCGTGATGCACGATGCTGCCGCTGTCCATCACCCAGGCCTGGTCCGTCACTTCCAGCGCCAGCCGGGCGTTTTGTTCAATTAGCAGCAGGGCCACGCCGCGTTCGCGCAGCCCTTTGATAACCTGAAAAATGTTCTCGACCATTTTCGGTGCCAGACCCATCGACGGCTCATCGAGGATCAACAGGCGCGGGCGGCTGAGCAGGGCGCGGTTCAGCGCCAGCAGCTGCTGTTCACCGCCGGAAAGCAGCCCGGCGAGCTGATGCTGACGTTCGCCGAGGCGAGGGAAACGGTCGAAAATCTCGTCCATTTCTCTTTTTACTGTGACAGTGTCACGGCGCAGCCAGGCACCCATTTGTAAATTCTCCAGCACCGTCATGCGGGCGAAGATGCCGCGACCTTCCGGGACCATCACCAGCCCGTCGCGCAGCAAGGCTTCGGCTTTGCGTTTACGCACCGGCTGGCCGTTAAACAGAATGTTGCCGCCGAAGTTTTCCAACCCGGTGATAGCGCGCACGGTTGAGCTTTTGCCCGCGCCGTTAGCACCGATCAGCGTTGCCTGTTCGCCTTCCTGCAGGGTGAACGATACGCCGCGCACCGCCTGAATCCCGCCGTAATGCACGTCCAGGCGTTCGACTTTGAGTAATTCAGACATGGGCGTTGCCTCCAAGCCAGGCGGCGATCACCGCCGGGTCACGTCGTACCGTGTCGGGCGTGCCGACGGCCAGGGTTTTGCCGTAATCCAGCACCGTGAGGCGATCGCAGATCCCCATCACCAGCTTGACGTCGTGCTCTATCATCAACAGGGTTTTGCCGTCGTCACGAATACGGGTGAGCAGTTCGCCGAGAGCGTTTTTCTCAGCGGCGTTCATGCCCGCAGCCGGTTCGTCGAGCGCCAGCAGCAGCGGGTCGGTCGCCAGCGCGCGGGCGATCTCCAGTCGACGCTGATGGCCGTATGCCAGGTCACAGGCGCGATAGTGGGCGAATCGGGCGATCCCGGTATACTCCAGCCAGTGCCAGGCCAGCTCGCGGGTTTGCGCCTCTTCAGCGCGAGCGCGTTGATGGCGCGTTAGTGCCGCCCAGAGCCCGTTGCGGGTGCGCACATGGCGACCGACCATCACGTTCTCCAGCACCGACATTTCGTTAAACAGGCGCACGTTCTGAAAAGTGCGTGCGATACCGGCGGCGGTGACTTTGTCGATCTGCTTCGGGAAATAGGGTTTATCGGCAATCGAAAACTCGCCGCTGTCCGCCGGATAGAGGCCGGTGATCAGGTTGAAACAGGTGGTTTTGCCTGCGCCGTTGGGGCCGATCAGGCCGTAGATTTCGCCCTTGTTGATCGAGAGAGAAACATCGTCGACGGCGGTCAGACCACCAAAGCGTTTAGACATATTGCGCACGGTTAACAGGCTCATGCCTTGACCTCCTTGTGACGGACCGGCCAGATCCCGGACGGACGCAGGAGCATCACCAGCACCAGCGCCAGGCCGTAGAACAGCTGGCGCAGAATTTCCGGGTCGATCAGCACGGTGCCAAACAGCGCCTGCTGAACGGGGGCCGCCTGGCTGCGCAGGATTTCCGGCAGGGCGGTCAGGAGCACCGCGCCGAGGATCACGCCAGGGATATGGCCCATCCCGCCGAGTACCACCATCGCCAGCACGGCAATGGACTCTTGCAGGGTGAAGGATTCTGGCGACACGAAGCCCTGGAAAGCACCGAACAACGCACCTGCGACGCCGCCAAAGGAGGCGCCCATCGCAAAGGCCAGCAGCTTGTAGTTGCGCACGTTGATGCCCATCGCGCGGGCCACGTCCTCATCTTCACGAATCGCGTGCCACGCCCGGCCAATGCGCGAGTGTTGCAGGCGCAGGCAGACAAAAATAATCAGCACAATCACCAGCATCAGCAGGTAGTACCACAGCCACAGAGCCGGGACTTTCATGCCAAACCAGTGATAGACGCCGCTAAATTTCAGGCCAAACAGATTGAGGGTATCGACGCCGGTAATGCCTTTCGCGCCGTTGGTGATGTTCACCGGGCGGTCGAGATTGCGCATCAGAATGCGGATGATCTCCCCGAAGCCGAGGGTGACAATCGCCAGATAGTCGCCGCGCAGTTTTAGCGTCGGCGCGCCGAGGATAATGCCGCACACCGCCGCGACCAGCGCCGCCAGCGGGATGATCAGCAGGTATGAAGTGTGCAGCCCGTCCGGGAACCAGACGCTGAGGATCGGGAAGACCTCCAGCAGATGCGGGGAGGCCAGCAGTGCCGCCAGATAGGCCCCAACCGCGTAAAAGGCGATAAAGCCCATATCCAGCAGGCCGGTGTAGCCGACGACAATGTTCAGCCCGAGCGCCAGCATGATGTACAGCAGCGCAAAGTCGATCACGCGCACCCAGTAGTTGCCGCCGATCTGGCTAGCGAATATCGGCGCAACCAGCAGGGCGATGACGAACAGCGTCATGCCGGACCAGAAGCGGCGCGAAGAGGCAGGAGCCTGGAGTGATGTGGTTGTCATAATTTTCCCTACGCCCTGTGCGCCACGCGTTCGCCCAGCAGACCTGCCGGACGGAATACCAGTACCAGAATCAGCACAATGAAGGCGAAGACGTCCTGATAGTTACTCCCGAACACGCCATTTGTCAGTTCACCCAGATAGCCTGCGCCCAGCGCTTCGATGATCCCGAGTAAAATCCCGCCGATCATCGCGCCGCGAATATTGCCGATTCCGCCCAGCACGGCGGCAGTGAAGGCTTTGATGCCGGGCAGAAAGCCTATCGAGAAACTGGCGTTGCCGTAGTTGCTGGCCATCATTACGCCTGCGAGGGCGGCGAAGATGCCGCCGATGGCGAAGGTGAGCGTGATAATGGCGTTGGGGTTGACGCCCATCAGCGTGGCGACGCGCGGGTTTTCCGCCACCGCGCGCATCCCGCGCCCAAGACGGGTGTATTCCACGAGCAGCCACAGGCCGATCATCACGATCAGTGCCAGTGACACAGTGACGATGCCTGTGACCGTCACAATGGCCGGAGGATGGTCAACGCTGCCCGAGGTGACGGCAATGGCGTCCATCGGCAGGATCTGCGGGAACATCAGCGGGTTGCGCGTCCAGATAATCATCGCCACGGTTTGCAGCAAGACGGAGACGCCAATCCCGGAGATCAGCGGCGCCAGACGCGGGGCGTTGCGCAGGCGGCGGTAGGCGAAGCGCTCCACCGCCATCGCCAGCAGGGCGCAGACGGCCATGGCAATGACCAGCGCAAAGCCGAGCTGCAACAGCTGCGGCATATGTGGGAACGTGCTGTTCAGCGCGTTCAGGGCCGACAGCGTGGTGAGCGCGCCGACCATCAAAATGTCGCCATGGGCGAAGTTAATAATGCGCAAAATGCCATACACCATCGTATAGCCCAGCGCGATCAGCGCGTAGATGCTGCCCAGCATCACGCCATTGATCAGTTGTTGTATCAGTGTATCCAATGTGTTTACCCGACAGATTGCTCTTTCAGCGGGTAACATCCGACAATTGAATTAAATTGTAAAATACGCATATATTATTTCTTATGATATTTCGAGATTGATTTATCACAATGATTTTAAAGAGAATAGTTAATCGTCACCTGGGCGAAAAGAGACCAATAAAATCAACATATGAATAAAACAGAACAATCACTCCTGCTGCCTGCGTATGCCGAAAGCCGTCTTGCAAACGATCCGCCCCTGCGGGCCGTACGCGCTTTCGAGGCGATCGCCCGGCTGGGGAGCGTCACCCTGGCGGCGCAGGAGCTGGCGATATCGCCCTCTGCCGTGAGTCATCAGCTGAAGGTGCTGGAAGGGTATCTGCAAATGCCGCTCACGGAGCGTCAGGGGCGCAGGCTGATCCTGAGCCAGCAGGGGCGCGACTATTACCGCTCGATCCGCGCGGCGTTTAACGTCCTGCGCCAGGCGACGGAGCACCTGGTGGAGCAGGCCCAGACGCGTCAGGTGACCATCAGCCTGATCCCGCTGTTTGGCATGGGCTGGTTTATTCCGCGTCTGCCCGCCTTTATGCGCGCCAACCCGCAGACGGAAATTAACGTTGTGTATGCCAACCATCGCAACTATCTCAGCGACGCCTCGGATATGTCGATTCGCTTTGGTAACGGCCAGTGGGCGGGGTATCAGAGCGAAAAACTGATTTCCGGGCAGATGGTGCCGGTGTGCAGCCGGGCGTTTTTGCGCATTCACGGGCATATCGATACCCCGGAACAGCTGCTGCAAATGCCGCTTCTGCACGATGAAGAGCGCAGTACCTGGCAACAGTGGTTTATCCAGCAGGGCGTGAAACGGACAGCGCGCAAGAGTGGTCCGCTGTTTGAGGATGGATTACTAACTCTGGCGGGCGTTCAGGCGGGGCTCGGCTGTGCGCTGATGCGCGAGCCGCTGATCGCACCCTATCTGGAGAGCGGCGAGCTGGTGAAAATCTTTGACGCCCCCATCGATGACGGGCGCGATTATTATCTGTGCGTCCGTCAGGATTCGGACATGACCGAGGATGGCAAACTACTGCAAGCCTGGCTCCGGCGTGCGGCGGGCAGCGCTACGGTGTAAACGAGCAGTGCTTATCCAGGGCTTCGATTTCGGTGCCGCTGAATCGTGCGTACTGGCCGGTGAGTCGCCAGAAGGCCGGTTGCGTTTCCGTATAGATTTCGGCGGCCAGCACCAGGCGACGACGATCGTCTTCGTTCAGCTCGAGCAGCGTCCAGGGGACAAAATAGCGCCCGGTGGGGGTGAGTTCAAACCACAGCGGACAGCCGCAGCCGGGGCAGAACCAGCGTTCACCGCGCGCAGATGAAGAGAAGTGCGATGGGGCAATCGAACCGCTTTCGACAATGGGTTCGCCCTGGGTTTCCAGATACATGGCAATACCGCCCGACCACTTCTGACAGTTGGTGCAGTGGCAGGCATAGACATCGAGCGCTTCGATGTTGACGCTAAAATGGCTCATCCCGCACAAGCAGCGTCCCGTATAGAGATGCATGGCGTACTCCTTTATCACGCCTGATGACTGCGATAAAAAAAGCCAGCCGCAAGGGCTGGCTTTTTTAACAGACGAATTCTTAGAACTGGTAAGTCAGACCCAGTGCAACGATGTTGTCGGTGCTTACACCAGCAGCTTTGGTGAAGGCATTGTCATCAACCAGGTTGATTTTGTAGTCAACGTAGGTGGACATGTTTTTGTTGAAGTAGTAAACGGTACCCACTTCAATGTATTTCACCAGATCCTGGTCACCGTAAGAACCGATGTCCTTACCTTTGGACTGCAGGTATGCCAGGGAAGGACGCAGACCGAAGTCGAACTGGTACTGGGCAACCGCTTCGAAGTTCTGAGTTTTGTTCGCAATGTAACCGTCACCGAAGTTGGTCATGTTGCGGGTTTCAGAGTAGGTGGTTGCCAGGTAGATGTTGTTCGCATCATATTTCAGGCCAGCAGCCCAAACTTCTGCGTTTTCGCCGCCTGCGTTCAGGTTGCTTGCAGCGCGAACCTGGTTGTCAGTACGGTCAGATTTCGCATAGGTAGCACCCACGCCGAAACCGTCCATTTCATAGGTAGAAGACAGACCCCAGCCATCGCCGTTTGCGGTGGTGATGTCACGGTCGTCGTTTTTACCCTGGTACTGTGCAGCGAAGTTCAGGCCGTCAACCAGACCGAAGAAATCGCTGTTACGGTAGGTTGCAACACCGGTAGTACGGCCAGTCATGAAGCCGTCAGTCTGAGTCCAGGTGTCTCCGCCGTATTCTGGCAGAACGTCGGTCCATGCGCCGATGTCGTAAGCCACGCCGTAGTTACGACCGTAGTCGAAAGAACCAAATTCGTTGAATTTCAGGCCAGCAAACGCCAGACGGGTTTTGTTGCCTTTATCGCCGTTGGATTCGTCGTTGTTGCCTTTGAACTCATATTCCCACTGGCCGTAACCGGACAGCTGGTCGTTGATCTGAGTTTCACCTTTGAAGCCCAGACGCACGTAAGTTTTGTCGCCGTCGTTGCTGGTGTCGTCAGAGAAATAGTGCAGACCTGTTACTTTACCGTACAGATCCAGCTTGTTACCGTCTTTGTTAAAGACTTCAGCCGCGTTTACCGCGCCTGCAGCCAACATTGTAGTCACTGCCACTGCAACTAATTTAAGTTTCATTTTAATAATCCTTATAATTTTCTTTGGCTATCTGCCTTTGCCATTAATAAACAATTTCTAAACGAGGTCGTTCGTCAATGGCATGCTATTTTTAAGAATGTTGTAGCCTCATTTCAATAATAAGTTTCAAAACATTGCTGATAATTTCAATTAGTGTGACGTGGGTCCGATAAAACGGCCAATATTACGCGGAATTGATTAATTATTATTCTGATATTGAGTATTTTCTTAGAAAAATAATATGGTATCGCATAGTTTTAGTGGGGTTTTATTTATCAGGGGGATTATCAATCATTGCGGATGTATGGCGGTTTAAAAATAAGCTGCGCGAACGGTAAATCAGTGGGTTACGTAGTTAGCGTTGATATAACAGACAGCTAATGGTGAAATATTCAGTCATAAACTATTGCGGCGTAGGTTATATCTACGGGGATTATTAGAGGCTAACTAATCCCGCTGCGTTGTCAATTTGTGTCAATATAAATGTAAAAGGAAGTTTCAGGGCGGAGAGATATAAACAGAATTTAAATGTAAACACTATGTTAATTATAAATAACCGGAGGCGGGATCACATTTTATTTGGGTGAGGAATACAGCAGGGGGAAAATCCCCCTGAAAACGGTTATTTTCGCGTCGCATACCAACACAGCAACGAGCCCGCACACACCATCAGCGCCCCTTGCCAGAAGGTGAAGGACAGCGGGGCGTTGAGCAGCACGGCGGCCAGCGCAGCGGAGAGGACCGGTGTGAAATAAGAGACGGTGGCAAGCACTGACACATTCCCGTGCAGAATACCAATATTCCACGATGCGTAACCGAATCCGAGCGCAATCCCGCACATCAGCAGTTTAATCACCACCGGTACGCTAAATACCATTTCCGGCTGATCGCTAAACAGATATTTCATCCACAGCGCCAGCGCGGTGAGTAAAACGAACAGCGTGATACCGTTCTGACCTTTGGCATATTTACTGGTCACCGTGCAGTACGCCGCCCAGATAAATGCACCGGCAAATGCCAGTCCGTAGCTCAGGGGATTGGAGATCACATTGGCGGTAATTTCATCGATATGCAGACCATTCTCACCGCCTAATACCCAGCAAACGCCGAGCAGCGCGAGCAATAATCCAGGGATAATCCACAGGTTCGATTTTTGACCGTTAAACAAAATAGCGAACACAATCGTCAGGCTCGGCCAGAGATAATTCACCATTCCGACTTCAATCGCCTGATGGCGGGTATTGGCGTAACCCAGCGAGAGGGCGAGACATATTTCGTAGCTGACGAATAAGACGCTGCCCGCAATAAGATAGCGGGGTGAGAAGCGTCTGATATCCGGAAATCCCACGGTGACTAAACAGAGTAACCCGCTGAGGGTGTAAATCATTGCCGCACCACCGACGGGCCCCAGTCCTTCGCTCACGCCGCGAATGAGCCCGACCATCGTGCTCCACAGCACAATGGCGGCGAGTCCCGTCAGTGTTGCTCTTTTCCTGTCCATTATTTCCCCAAAGACCTGTTCATCCAGGGGCAATTTTATAGCACTGTTTCAGGCGCTTGCGCGAATGAATCTAGCGGATCCGTTTGCCGGACGCATCAACGACTTTCTCACCGTCCTCTTTGGTGAACGCCCCTTGCTGAGTTTGCGGCAGAATATCCAGCACCACTTCCGAAGGGCGGCACAGACGAGTGCCAAGCGGCGTCACCACAATCGGGCGGTTGATCAGAACAGGGTGCTGGAGCATAAACCCGATCAGCTGTTCATCCGTAAAACGCGCATCGGCAAGATTCAGCTGTTCATAAGGCTCAACGTTTTTGCGCAGCAGAGCGCGCACAGGAATACCCATGTCGGCGATCAGTTTCACCAGCTCATCGTGCGACGGCGGGGTGTCGAGATAGTAAATGATGTTCGGTTCAGTGCCGCTGTTGCGGATCATCTCCAGGGTGTTGCGCGACGTGCCGCAGGCCGGGTTGTGATAGATAGTAATGTTGCTCATAGGATATCTCATTACGCAGTGACAGAGAGCCGCAACGCCAGCGCGGCCAGAGTGACGAACAGGACCGGCAGGGTCATGACAATGCCGGTACGGAAATAATAGCCCCAGGTGATGGTCATATTTTTCTGGGAAAGCACGTGCAGCCACAGGAGTGTCGCCAGACTACCAATCGGGGTGATTTTCGGACCTAAATCGCAGCCGATGACGTTGGCATAGATCATCGCCTCTTTAATGACGCCCGAGGCGCTGCTGGCGTCTATCGACAAGGCGCCAATCAGGACGGTCGGCATATTGTTCATGATGGACGACAAAAAAGCGGTCAGGAAACCGGTGCCGAACGTCGCTGCCCATAAACCTTTATCGGCGAGGAGATTCAGCAATCCGGAGAGGTATTCCGTCAGGCCAGCATTGCGCAGGCCATAAACCACCAGATACATCCCCAGCGAGAAAATGACGATCTGCCACGGCGCGCCGCGCAGGACCTTTCCGGTGTTAATCCCGTGACCTTTTTTGGCGACAGCGAACAGCACCGCCGCGCCGGTGGCGGCAATCGCGCTGACGGGGATTCCCAGCGGCTCCAGCACGAAGAAGCCAACCAGCAGAGCCACCAGCACAACCCAGCCCGTTTTGAAGGTGGCCAGGTCTTTAATCGCGCTGGCTGGCGTTTTCAGCAGCGCCACGTCATAGGTCGCCGGAATGTCCTTGCGGAAAAAGAGATGCAGCATTGCGAGCGTGGCGGCGATCGCGGCGAGATCAACGGGGATCATGATGGACGCATAGTCGGTAAACCCGAGCTGGAAGAAATCCGCCGAAACGATATTCACCAGGTTGGAGACGATAAGCGGCAGGCTGGCGGTGTCGGCGATAAACCCAGCGGCCATCACGAAGGCCAGCGTCGTACCTCGGCTGAAGCCGAGGGCGTGCAGCATGGCAATCACGATCGGGGTCAGGATCAGCGCGGCACCGTCGTTAGCAAAGAGTGCCGCGACAGCGGCACCGAGCAGCACAATCCAGGTGAAGAGCAGGCGTCCGTGTCCGTTTCCCCTGCGGGATACATGCAGCGCCGCCCATTCGAAAAAGCCGGACTCATCGAGCAGCAAACTGATAATAATCACCGCAATAAAGGTTGCCGTCGCATTCCAGACGATATTCCAGACCACCGGAATATCAGCGACGTGAATGACGCCGAACATCAGCGCCAGCGCCGCGCCAACACTCGCGCTCCAGCCAATACTCAGTCCTCTGGGCTGCCAGATGACCAGGATCAGCGTCAGGACAAAAATACTCCCTGCCAGTAACATGTGTGACTCCAACAGATATGTTTTAAAGAATGTGTTTATTTCAGTTAGCAAGACGATGACGAAGATTTTGCCAGCCAGGCGCGGACATCATCCCGCAGACATAGCCAGCTCGACGTAATGGTTTCCGCCGCCCAGGCAGGCATGTGCGGGGATAAGCGGTAGTGGATCCATTTCCCTGCGCGGCGGTCAATCACCAGCCCTGACTCGCGTAAAATCGCCATGTGGCGCGAGATTTTTGGCTGCGACTGCCCGGTGGCCCCGCAGAGATCGCAGACGCACAGCTCTGCGGATTCCCGCAGAAGCATGACGATCGCCAGACGGGTTTCATCCGACAGAATTTTGAACAGCTGAACGGGATGTTGCATGTGTTTGCCCAGATGAGTTTGAGTACACATATGGTAAATCATATGTGTAACGTTGAAAACCCACTTTCATCAAAGAACATATAAGAAGCTAACCCTAAAGGATTACGCGAAGCCGCCAGGGCGGACTATTAAGGGGGCGAAGATCGTGGAGATTGATTTGACGCAAAAAAATCAGGGGCTTTGCTGATAGTTTGCGGCGCGAAGTCTCCTGAAAATAACGAGGACAACGATGGACGTCAGCCGCAGAAAGTTTTTTAAAATCTGCGCGGGCGGTATGGCCGGAACCACAGCTGCGGCGTTGGGCTTTATGCCTAAAATCGCGCTGGCTCAGTCGCGCAACTACAAATTACTGCGCGCCAAAGAGATCCGTAACACCTGCACATACTGCTCCGTGGGATGTGGGCTATTGATGTATAGCCTGGGCGATGGCGCGAAAAACGCCAAAGAAGCGATTTACCATATTGAAGGGGACCCGGATCATCCGGTGAGCCGCGGGGCTCTGTGCCCGAAAGGCGCAGGCCTGCTGGACTATGTCCACAGCGACAACCGCCTGCGTTACCCGGAATATCGCGCGCCTGGCTCCGACAAATGGCAGCGTATCTCCTGGGATGATGCCTTTAACCGCATCGCCAAATTAATGAAAGCCGACCGCGACGCCAACTTCGTCGAGAAGAACGCGCAGGGCGTGACCGTGAACCGCTGGCTTTCCACCGGGATGCTCTGCGCATCTGCGGCAAGTAATGAAACCGGCATGCTGACGCAAAAATTTGTGCGCTCACTCGGCATGCTGGCGGTAGACAACCAGGCGCGCGTCTGACACGGACCAACGGTAGCAAGTCTTGCTCCAACATTTGGTCGCGGTGCGATGACCAACCACTGGGTTGATATCAAAAACGCTAACGTCGTGGTGGTGATGGGCGGTAACGCCGCTGAAGCCCATCCGGTGGGATTCCGCTGGGCGATGGAAGCGAAAAACAACAATGATGCGACGCTGATCGTCGTCGATCCGCGCTTTACGCGTACGGCATCGGTGGCGGATATCTATGCGCCGATTCGTTCCGGTACGGACATTACGTTCCTGTCTGGCGTGCTGCTGTATCTGATCGAAAACAACAAAATCAACGCCGAATACGTCAAACACTACACCAACGCGAATCTGCTGGTGCGGGAAGACTTTGCCTTTGATGACGGGCTGTTCAGCGGCTATGACGCAGAAAAACGTCAGTACGACAAATCCTCCTGGAACTATCAGTTCGACGAAAACGGCTTTGCGAAACGCGATGAAACCCTGACCGATCCGCGCTGCGTGTGGAACTTGCTGAAACAGCACGTTTCTCGCTATACGCCGGAGGTGGTGGAAAACATCTGTGGCACCCCAAAAGCTGACTTCCTGAAAGTGTGTGAAGTGCTGGCCTCCACCAGCGCGGCGGATCGTACCACCACCTTCCTGTACGCCCTGGGCTGGACGCAGCACACCGTCGGTGCGCAAAACATCCGTACCATGGCGATGATTCAGCTGTTGCTCGGCAATATGGGCATGGCGGGCGGCGGCGTGAACGCCCTGCGCGGACACTCCAATATTCAGGGCTTAACGGATCTGGGGCTGCTCTCCACCAGCCTGACCGGCTATCTGACGCTGCCATCGGAAAAACAGACGGATCTCCAGACCTATCTCACCGCTAGTACGCCAAAAGCGACGCTGCCGGACCAGGTGAACTACTGGAGCAACTATCCGAAGTTCTTCGTCAGCCTGATGAAATCTTTCTACGGCGATGCGGCGCAGAAAGAGAACGACTGGGGCTTTGAGTGGTTGCCGAAATGGGACCAGGCCTACGACGTCATAAAGTATTTCAACATGATGGACAAGGGGAACGTCACGGGCTACATCTGCCAGGGCTTCAACCCGGTGGCTTCCTTCCCGGACAAAAACAAAGTCGTGCGCAGTTTGAGCAAGCTGAAGTACATGGTGGTGATCGATCCGCTGGTGACTGAAACCTCCAACTTCTGGCAGAACCACGGCGAGATGAACGATGTCGATCCGGCGTCGATTCAGACCGAAGTGTTCCGCCTGCCGTCGACCTGTTTCGCGGAAGAAGATGGTTCGATTGCCAACTCGGGCCGCTGGCTGCAGTGGCACTGGAAAGGTCAGGATGCACCGGGCGAAGCGCGCAACGACGGCGAAATTCTGGCCGGGATTTACCACCGTCTGCGCGATATGTATCGCACCCTGGGCGGTAAAGGCGTAGAGCCGCTGCTGAAAATGAGCTGGAACTACAAGCAGCCAGATCATCCGGAATCGGAAGAGATTGCCAAAGAGAACAACGGCGTAGCGCTGGCGGATCTCTATGATCCGAACGGCAATCTGCTGGCGAAAAAAGGTCAGCTGCTGAACAGCTTTGCGCTGCTGCGCGACGACGGTACTACCGCGTCCTCCTGCTGGATTTACGCCGGGAGCTGGACCGAGCAGGGCAACCAGATGGCCAACCGCGATAACGCCGATCCGTCAGGATTAGGCAATACGCTAGGCTGGGCATGGGCATGGCCGCTCAACCGTCGCGTGCTGTACAACCGTGCCTCTGCGGACATCAACGGCAAGCCGTGGGATCCGAAACGCAGCCTGATCGAATGGAACGGCACGAAGTGGGCGGGGAACGATATCCCGGACTTCAACACCGCGCCGCCGGGCAGCAAAACCGGGCCGTTTATCATGCAGCCGGAAGGTCTGGGGCGTCTGTTTGCCCTCGACAAACTGGCGGAAGGGCCGTTCCCGGAACACTACGAGCCGATGGAAACGCCGCTCGGCACCAACCCGCTGCACCCGAACGTGGTGTCGAGTCCGGTGGTTCGCCTGTACGAAGACGACGCGCTGCGCTTAGGTAAGAAAGATAAGTTCCCGTACGTCGGGACCACCTATCGTCTGACCGAGCATTTCCACACCTGGACTAAGCACGCGCGGCTCAACGCCATCGCTCAGCCGGAACAGTTTGTCGAAATTAGCGAAACCCTCGCGAAGTCGAAAGGCATCAGCAACGGCGATCGCGTGAAGGTGAGCAGCAAACGCGGCTTTATTCGCGCGGTGGCGGTGGTGACGCGTCGTCTGCAGACGCTCAACGTCAACGGCCAGCAGGTCGAGACCGTTGGGATCCCGCTGCACTGGGGCTTTGAAGGGGTGGCGCAAAAAGGCTATCTCGCCAACACCCTGACGCCAAACGTCGGCGATTCCAACTCGCAAACGCCGGAATATAAAGCGTTTCTGGTCAACATCGAGAAAGCGTAAGGAGCGATCGAATGGCAATGGAAACACAAGACATTATCAAACGCTCCGCCACCAACGCCATGACGCCCGCGCCTCGTGCGCGGGATTACAAAGCGGAAGTGGCCAAGCTGATTGATGTCTCCTCCTGCGTGGGCTGCAAAGCCTGCCAGGTGGCCTGTTCGGAGTGGAACGATATCCGCGACGAAGTGGGGCACTGCGTGGGGGTTTACGATAACCCGGCCGATCTGAGCGCCAAATCCTGGACGGTGATGCGCTTTAGCGAAACCGAGCAGAACGGCAAGCTGGAGTGGCTGATCCGCAAAGACGGCTGCATGCACTGCGAAGATCCGGGCTGTCTGAAAGCGTGCCCGTCCGCGGGTGCGATTATTCAGTACGCCAACGGTATCGTCGATTTTCAGCAGGATAATTGTATCGGCTGCGGGTACTGCATCGCCGGGTGTCCGTTCAACGTGCCGCGTCTGAACAAAGATGATAACCGGGTATACAAATGCACCCTGTGCGTGGACCGCGTCAGCATCGGGCAGGAGCCTGCCTGCGTGAAGACCTGTCCGACCGGCGCGATTCATTTCGGTACCAAGAAAGAGATGCTCGACGTGGCGCAAGAGCGCGTCGATAAGCTCAAAGCGCGCGGGTACGACAACGCGGGGATCTATAATCCGCAGGGCGTCGGCGGTACGCATGTGATGTACGTTCTGCATCACAACGACCAGCCGGAGCTGTATCACAATCTGCCGAAAGAGCCGGCGATCGACACCTCAATCAACCTGTGGAAAGGGGCGCTGAAACCGCTCGCGGCAGCCGGTTTTATCGCCACCTTCGCCGGGTTGATTTATCACTACATCGGTATCGGGCCGAACAAAGAGGTGGATGACGACGAGGAGGAGCATCATGAGTAAGTCGAAGATGATTGTGCGCACGAAGTTTGTCGACCGCGCCTGTCACTGGACGGTGGTCATCTGCTTCTTCCTGGTGGCGGTGTCCGGGATTTCGTTCTTCTTCCCGACGCTGCAGTGGCTGACCGAAACCTTCGGCACACCGCAGATGGGGCGTATTCTGCATCCGTTCTTCGGCGTGCTGATCTTCGTGGTGCTGATGTTCATGTTCGTGCGCTTCGTGCATCACAACATCCCGGATAAGCAGGACATTCCGTGGCTGAAGGGGATTGTCGAAGTGCTCAAGGGCAATGAGCACAAAGTCGCGAAAGTCGGTAAGTACAATGCCGGACAGAAGATGATGTTCTGGACCATCATGAGCATGATTTTTGTGCTGCTGGTGACCGGGGTGATTATCTGGCGTCCGTACTTTGCGCATTACTTCCCGATTCAGGTGATTCGCTACAGTCTGCTGATCCATGCGACCGTCGCCATCATTCTGATCCACGCCATCCTGATCCATATGTATATGGCGTTCTGGGTGAAAGGGTCGATTAAAGGAATGATCGAAGGGAAGGTGAGCCGCCGCTGGGCGCAAAAACACCACCCGCGCTGGTATCGTGAGGTCGAAAGACTGGAAGCGAAAAAAGAGAGTTCGGAAGGGATGAAGTAAGTTTTATCCCCGCACGGGAGATGACCACCGTGCGGGGATAAGAGATACAGAGAATAGGCTTTAAAAATAATGAATTAAAACCGGTATTCTCGATAAAAACATTTCATGCTTTGGTTGTATTGAAAAAATAATCTAATAAGATTTAACTTAAATCCACGTAATAAACAGTCATTTATCTTTGTTTTAATACTTCGCGGGCAGGGATGTCATGCCTTTTAAAATCCCATTCTCTAATACGATATATCCTCCAGCCTTCAGCTGAGCGAGGATACGCATAATGCCGCTGCGTGAAAGCTGCGTTTTACTGCGAATATATTTTTCTGCCGTAATGTTTTCTCGGATACTTTCAGGCGAGTCCATCAACTCAAGTAATTGAAAACGAATGGCTTCATAGGCATTTGTCGGCGTGACGTGAGTCATATGCACGAACAACGAACTCACCATAATCTGCATATGTTTGGCGAAGAGATCCCACAGATTATGCTTCTCCACGATCTTCATCAGCTCGTCATACTCCAGAACTGCAATTTCAGAGACAGCGGCCACCCGGAAAGAGAGCTCCATATTCCCGGTTTCCGGGACAATCCCGCGGATGCAAGGGGCTTCAAAAGCGCCTAACAATACGTCCTCTGGCTGACGATAAAGATGAATAATTCCCGTGCGCACGAGATAGCAATATCGTTTTTCCTGCGCATTAAACCTAAACCACGTACCGACAGGCTGGGTTTTATACTTTACATAGGGCTCAAGTGCGTTAAGAAACGTGCTGACATAGGGAGAGCGTATAAGGTTAAGCGAGGGCGGTGGGACGGTTTTTTTTGTCATGATTGCAAATTTGATTAAAATATTATTTAAAGACTATAGCATAGTCTCCAGACAGCAACAATTAGCACCCTTACGCGTTCGAAGCTGGGTATCTTTTAGAGCGGATAACGTGTTGAAAGGCCGGGCGTAGCAGAGGTTTTCAGGAAAATCCACCTTAAGTCGCGATAAAAATCTTGTCACTATTATATGAAAAATAAGCAGAAATTGCTTTGTGGGTGAGAGTCTACTTTTAGACTCTGGCTCCATGGCAAGATTATTTGTTTTCTATCAAAATGGCCTCCGTCGAAATGATAAAGTTTTTAGCAATTAATTTTGCTTTTCTTTTTGGCATACCGAGAGATTGTCTGCTTAATGCGCCGCATGAGTGAAATGACAGTCATCTTATTTGAAAATAAAGTTAACTGAAAATAAAAGCGTTGTCGGACATTAACGTGTGAATGTCAGCGCTCGATATTTTGGCAAATAATTCCCCAGGATTGACCTATGAAAAAGATTTTCATTGCCTCCGCTATTGCAGCGGTATCTGTATTGTCTTCCGCCGCTGCACTGGCTTCTGACGGCACCATTAATTTTACCGGTGAAGTTCTGGATTCTGCTTGTACGGTTGATATTGGTGCCAATAACACCATGGAAGTGACGCTGGGCAGCGTAGCGAAAACGGCCTTTACCGGTAAAGGTTCTACCGCGTCTTATTCCAAGTTTAATCTGAAACTGACCAAGTGCCCGGCTACTGTGACCAGCGCTTCCGTTAAGTTCGAAGGCACTAACTATGCTGGCGATGACAGCGTGCTGGCCCTGACGGAAGAAGATGGCGTGGCAACGGGTGTGGGCGTGCAGATCTCTGACGCATCAAACAAAGTAGTAGAACTGGGTACCGCCACCGCGAGCACCACGCTGGCCGCTGGCGACAACGTTCTGCCGTTCTATGCGCGTTATATCCAGCAAGCTGCTGCAGTGACTGCCGGCCCGGCAAACTCTGTTGCTCAGTTCACGCTGAACTACAACTAATAAGTTTTCTTTAAAGAAGAAAATTTGTCATACGGGCTGATATTTATTAGCCCGTTATTTTTCTTAAAGGCGAAAAAATGAAAGTATTCCATAAAACTGTACTGGCGGGCCTGTTGGCCGTTTTAGGATCGACTGCTGCGCATGCGGGTGTTGTTATTGGTGGTACTCGCGTAATTTATGACGGTAGCAAAAAGGAAGCTTCACTGAGTGTCAACAATGCCGACAACGTTCCGTATCTTATTCAGTCATGGATTGATATGCCTGATGGTGGCGCTGAGAAAGCTCCCTTTATTATTACCCCTCCACTGTATCGTCTCGATCAGGGGCAGAAGAACGTGATGCGTATTGTTCGCGCCGGGAATCTTGCCGAAGATAAAGAATCAATGTTCTGGCTGAATGTGAAATCTATTCCGTCTGCCGAGAAAAAAGAAAATACGCTCCAGGTCGCCGTGAAGACCCGAATTAAACTGATTTACCGTCCTGAATCCCTGAAAGGAACGTCGCCAGAAAAAGTGGCTGATAAATTAACCTGGCAGAAATCTGGGAATGATATTCAGGTGACCAACCCGACCAGTTATTACATGAATTTTAATGAAATTGATGTCAGCGGTAAAAAACTACCTGACGTGACTTATGTTGCTCCAGGCTCAACGGCGCGCTTCGCGCTGCCAGCGGGCGTCAGCGGCGGTCAGGTTGAGTTTAAACTGATCAGTGATTTCGGTGGCACAGGCGCAGTACACAAAGCAGCAATGTAGTATTAACCATCTGGTTAATTTTTAAATTACAAGGTAGTTCGATTAATACAGGGTTCGACCTGTATTTTAAGGGGCATTATTTTAATGAGTTCTGAATTCAAACGTGTACATTTTAGATATGCGCGTCTGGCGGTTCTGATTGCATTTTCTTTATCATCGACAATGCACGCAGGCTACGCCCGCGAATATTTTAACCCGGCGCTGCTGGAAGTTGATAACCCCACTTCAAAAGGCACCGATCTTTCTGCCTTTGAAGCGGGTTCCCAGGCACCAGGTAAATATCGTGTCGACGTTATTATCAATGACCAGATGGTTGATACACGGGAAATTGAATTCAAATCTGTTCCCTCGGCAAATGGCGATGAAATACTGCAGCCCTGCATCTCCATTGGCTTATTACAAAGCTACGGCGTGAAAACCGATCTGTTCCCGGAACTAGGTAAAGAGGGCGAGTGCGCAAATCTGGCCGCGATCCCGAAAGCCAAAGCCGAATTCATGTTTGGCTCGCAGAAGCTGGTGCTGAGCATTCCTCAGGCGGCGCTTTCTCCGCAGGCTCGTGGCTACGTTGCGCCGGACATGTGGGATGAAGGGATCCCCGCGCTGCTGCTGAACTACAGTGTCAGCGGGGATAATACTTCGTCACGTCATGGTGAGGGGCAGAACAGTAACAGCCAGTACGCGAACCTGCGCCCTGGTCTGAACCTGGGGCCGTGGCGTTTACGTAACTACACCACCTGGAACCGTGATACGAGCGGGCAGGATAAGTGGGACACGGTGTATACCTATGTCCAGCGCAACATTATTGCCCTGAAAAGCCAACTGACGATGGGCGACAGCTCATCGCCGTCCGACGTGTTTGACAGCATTCCATTCCGCGGTGCGCAGCTGGCCTCCGACGATGACATGCTGCCGGACAGCCTGAAAGGCTACGCGCCAGTGGTTCGCGGCATCGCGCGGACCAATGCGCAGGTGGTTATCCGCCAGAACGGCTATGTGATTTATCAGAGCTACGTGGCGCCAGGTGCATTCGAAATTACCGATATGTATCCGACCGGTGGCTCCGGCGATCTGAATGTGACGGTGAAAGAAGCGGACGGCAGCGAGCAGAACTTTGTCGTGCCATTTGCTTCTGTTCCGGTATTGCAGCGTGAAGGTCATCTGAAATATAGCCTGACGGCCGGTCAGTACCGTTCCTACAACAGTGAAGTTGATAAAACGCCGATGGGCCAGGCGACCGCAATCTACGGCTTGCCGCACGGCTTCACGTTGTACGGTGGTTTCCAGGAATCCAGCCCGTATCAGTCTATTGCGGTGGGTGTGGGTAAAAACATGGGTGATATCGGCGCAATTTCTACCGATGTGACGCAGGCGTGGTCTACGCCGAAGGATCAGGCGAAAGAGAGCGGTCAGTCATGGCGAATTCGTTACGCCAAAGATTTCGCAGATACGGGCACCAACTTCTCGATTGCCGGTTATCGCTATTCCACTGCGGGCTATTACGACATGCAGGAAGTGCTGGATTCCTACGGTGACAGCAGCGCGCTGCAGGATCGTCGTCGTAACCGTGCCGAAATGACCGTAAGCCAGACGCTAGGTAAGGGCATGGGCGCCCTGACAATCAGCGGCGTGAAAGAAGATTACTGGAACAGCGGTAAGTCTATGGAATCTCTGGGCCTGGGGTATAACAACTCCTGGAACGGAATCTCTTACGGCCTGAACTACACCTACAACAAAAATGGCTACGGTACGGGCGATAACAGCGATACGCAGTATGACAAAGACCAGATCTTTGCCTTTAACATCAGCATTCCACTGGATCGCTTCCTGAGTAATACCTATGCCAGCTACAGCCTGAACACCAGTAAAGAGGGCAATACCACCCATACCGTTGGCATGAACGGTTCGGCG
The DNA here is from genome assembly GCF_030238365.1 of Lelliottia wanjuensis. GTDB lineage: Bacteria > Pseudomonadota > Gammaproteobacteria > Enterobacterales > Enterobacteriaceae > Enterobacter > Enterobacter wanjuensis. Next base: position 224,119 of record NZ_JASSOT010000001.1, read on the forward strand.
ATGGAAGGTAACGCCCTGAGCTGGAACGTGCAGCAAGGCTACGGTACTGACGGGGTAGGCAATAGCGGTAACGTGAACGCGGATTATCGCGGTACCTATGGTGAGATGAACGGCGGCTACAGCTATGATAACAACTCAGAGCGCATGAACTACGGCATTTCCGGCGGGATTCTGGCTCATGAAAATGGCGTGACCTTCGCCCAGCCGTTTGGTGAAACCATCGCCCTGGTGAAAGCGCCGGGTGCGAAAGGGGTAGAAGTCTCCAATCAGACCGGTGTCAGCACTGACTTCCGCGGTTATACCGTCGTCAGCAATATTTCGCCGTATCGCAAGAACGATATTGCGCTGGATACGGAAAGTATGCCGGATGATGTGGAACTGGAGTTAACCACCAAAACGGTGATTCCAACTCGCGGAGCGGTAGTGCGTGCGGAATATAAAGCGAATGTGGGTATGCGCATATTGATGACCTTAATTCGTGCGAACGGTCAGCCGGTTCCATTTGGCGCCACGGTAACTGTAGATGGTGATAACACTGCTCAAGGATTTATCGTTGGGGATGCTGGTCAGGTTTATTTAAGTGGTCTCAATGAGCAAGGAAATTTACACGTTCTTTGGGGTAAAGGAAGTAATGAGCAATGTCATGTGGCTTTCAATAACTCGAAAGTAAAAGATCAGAATTCCGTAGCGACTGTCACTGAATCATGTAACTAGTCCTGTAACAGAATCCCCTTGATATAGGGGGATTCATATGAGTTGGATGCATCGTCATATTTAATATGGCTATGATCCAGGAGAAAAATGTGAGTCTCATTAAATCGAAATTAATCATTTTTGCAGCATGTATTATCATGTCATCTTCCGTATTTGCTCAATCCTGTAAAGTGGCGACGCTCAGGACGTCCAAGGCGGCGTCTGGAAGTGTTGTGGTTCAAAGAGATGCGCCTGTCGGTACAATTATTTTTGAAGGCGCTACGCAACCCGTAAGCGATTATGCTGATGGATGTGATACCAATGTAACACTGAAATTCTCGATGACCTATATGTCGGCAACAAAAAGTGCTTATGGCGAACATGTTTATGATACAAACGTGCCTGGCGTTGGAATAATATTTGCTACATCAGGGCAAGCCCAAACATATTTTGATAATCCTGCCAATATACTCAATTTCAATGTTGGAACAGGGGGGGTCATGAACTGGGATGGTGGTAATATAAAATATATTAAAACAGGCCCCATCGGATCAGGAACGCTGGCAGCAGGTACTTTAGGTGAATTAGCTTTACTTGGGTTTGATGGCGCTTATCATACCGCTATTGATTTTAATATGGATGCGGCAGTAATCACTTCACTTGCCTGTTCAATCACCACCCCAAAACTAACATTTCCGCTGGGTACAGTACCGGTATCTGAGTTTGGAGAAACCATAGGTTTTACGCCAGTTGAAACCAATTCGCAGAACCTGGGATTAGATTGCGATGCTGACGCTAATATTAACGTTCAATTAAGTGGTACACAAAATCCTGATGTTTCCGACGCTAGTGTTCTGGCGTTGAATGGGCAAGGTACAGATGGTGTGGCATCGGGGCTCGGCGTGCAATTACTTTATAACGATGCGCCTCTAAAAATTAATGAAAGTATTGTGATGAAAAAATCCGCTGGTGGGCAAGAGATGTTGCCAATTGTCGCACGTTATTATCAGACTAAATCGACGGTGATGCCCGGTGACGCCAGCACATCCGCAACGCTCACATTAACGTATCAATAATATCAGTAGCGGCTATTAACTGCGTTATTACATAATCTATTTCAAAGGTATTACTATGAAATCTACCCATTTATTCTCGACCCTTGCGATTACCCTTTGCGCGACATTATTGACCGCGAATGTTTTTGCCGCCAACAGTGTCAGCATTGACATCAAAGGCAAAGTCATCGCCTCACCCTGTACCACCGTAAACGGTGGTGAAGCCACCAAAGCCGTTGCTTTGGGCGACACCATCGGCGCAGATACCTTAGCCACCGCGGGATCCGGTACTCCTCTGGTGAAATTCGAACTTCCTCTGACGGGCTGCCCGGCTGGCACCACGAATATCAAAGCCACCTTCAGTGGCACGGCGGACGGCACCACCACTACGATGTGGAAAAACACCGCGGCGACACCGGCGCCTAACACTGCCATCGAACTGTCAAACCAGACGGGCAGCGCACTGATCAGCAACGGATCCTCCATTACTGAGGCTGTCACCTCCGGTACCGCCACATTCAAACTCCAGGCTCGCGCATATTCTGCAGCGGGCTCGGCTACCCCGGGTGATATTGAATCGGTGATTGTTGCCACCTTCGAATATCAGTAATACCAGGCTCTGTATTGTCATAAAAATATTCAGGAGAGATTCATGAAGGGATATCTGGCAGCAGTGGTTTTGCCATTAATACTTGCAGGCGGAGCGGCACACGCAGCGGGAACCAGTATCGATGTCAAAGGACGCGTTGTTGCCAATCCTTGCACGGTGGATACCGATTCAGTGAAGAAAAATATTACGGTGCCCTCTACTCAGGCGCATGCCCTGATTGACCCCGCCAGCGGCGGGGACTGGGTTAATTTTTCTCTCGACGTGAATAAATGCCCGGTCTATCTAAAAACCGTGACGGTGACCTTTACCGGCCCGGCTGATAAAGATGACGCCACAACCTATCAGAATACAGGTGACGCAAAGAATGTATCCTTGCAGTTGGCTGCCAGTGACATCAATTACGGCAACGGCAGCACTCTGCAGGTCAACGTGGATCAATCTGCGCACAGCGCGACATTCCCGCTCGCTGCCAGAATGTACTCCGCCAAAGGTGGGGCTACCCAGGGCTCTTTTGGCGCAGTCGTCAATTTCGATTTTACCTATCAGTAATCGCTCCGCACCTGGAATGTGCTCCAGGTGCGGCACATTTAAAACCGTTCCGTAATATATCTGAACGGATAATCCGTCGGTTTCACCTTACCCACCTTCCGCTTCGGCAGTTTCACCGGCTCGACGGGCAGCGTCTTGTAAGGGATCTGCGACAGCAGATGAGAGATGACATTCAGCCGCACCCGTTTTTTGTCCTCGGATCGCGCAACAAACCACGGCGCCCAGGCGGTATCGGTGGCGGCAAACATCGCGTCGCGCGCTTCGGTGTATTTATCCCACAGCTTGAAGGATTTGATGTCCATCGGCGACAGCTTCCAGGTTTTGCGCCCGTCATCAATGCGATCGCGCAGGCGGCGCTCCTGCTCTTTGGGCGTCACCTCCAGCCAGTATTTGATCAGGATAATGCCCGCATCCACCATCGCATGCTCCATGGTCGGCGTGCCATCGAGAAACTTTTGCACCTGTTCCGGCGTGCAGAATCCCATCACGCGCTCCACGCCCGCGCGGTTGTACCAGCTGCGGTCGAAAATCACGATTTCACCCGCCGAGGGCAGATGCGACACGTAGCGCTGGAAATAGAGCTGGCTTTTCTCTTTCTCGGTAGGCGCGGGCAGGGCAACGACGCGGAACACGCGCGGGCTGACGCGCTCGGTGATGGCCTTAATGGTGCCGCCTTTGCCTGCGCCGTCGCGGCCTTCAAACACCACGCAGACTTTCAGACCTTTGCTGACCACCCACTGCTGGAGCTTGACCAGCTCTACGTGAAGACGCCGCAGCTCCTTTTCATACGCCTTGTCCTTCAGCGGCTGGGGCGTGCTTTTTTCTGCCGGGCTTTTCGCTTTCTTGATATTTGCCATAACGATCCTCTGCAGCTGGAGGGAGGGGTAACTCTTTGAAGTGTAATCGTGCCAGCCGACTCTCGCGGGAAATATTAGTGATACTGTATATTTATACAGCCATCGGTGAAATCCTCATTTTTCCCGCAGTGGAATATTCACAACCCTACCCGAATTGATGGATTAACGTGCCAGAGCGCCAATTCGAACTGGCTCACCATACCAGTTTGTTCAATAATGGCTGTTGCAAATTTTTAACAAATGGCTGTGGTATGAAAAAAACCGTTTTTTCACTGGCGCTGGGCACCTTTGGTTTAGGGATGGCGGAGTTTGGCATCATGGGCGTGCTGACCGAGCTGGCGCAGGATACCGGCATTTCGATTCCCTCCGCCGGGAGCATGATTTCGTATTACGCCTTTGGCGTGGTGATTGGCGCACCGATCATCGCGTTGTTTTCAAATAAGTTCTCGCTCAAGACGGTTTTGCTGTTCCTGGTCGCCCTGTGCGTGGCCGGGAACGCCATTTTTACCTTCTCCACCTCCTATTTCTGGCTGGCCGTCGGGCGGCTGGTGTCCGGTTTTCCGCACGGGGCATTTTTCGGCGTCGGGGCGATTATCCTGTCGAAAATCGCGCCGCCGGGAAAAGTCACCCTCGCCGTGTCGGGGATGATTGCCGGGATGACGGTCGCCAACCTGGTCGGCGTGCCGCTCGGCACCTGGCTCGGGCATGAATACAACTGGCGCTACACCTTCTTCCTGATTGCGGCGTTTGACGCCCTGGTGATCCTCTCGGTGATCTTCTGGGTGCCGACGCTGTACGACAAGGCGGAAACCCGGCTCACGGAGCAGTTTCACTTTCTGAAGAAGCCGGAAGCCTGGCTGATTTTTGCCGCGACGATGTTCGGCAATGCCGGGGTGTTTGCGTGGTTCAGCTTTGTGAAGCCGTTTATGGTCAACGTCTCCGGATTTTCGCCGGGCTTTATGACCGTCATCATGATGCTGATGGGGCTCGGGATGGTGCTGGGGAATCTGCTCAGCGGCAAACTGTCCGGGCGTTACAGCCCGCTGCGCATTGCGGCCACTACCGATCTGGTGATTGTTCTGTCGCTGCTGATGCTGTTCGCCTTCGGTGAAAATCAGTCGGCGTCACTGGTGATGGGCTTTATCTGCTGCGCGGGTCTGTTCGCGCTGTCGGCACCGCTGCAAATTATGCTCCTGCAAAACGCGCAGGGCGGTGAACTGCTGGGCGCGGCGGGCGGGCAAGTGGCCTTTAACCTCGGCAGCGCGATTGGGGCTTATTTTGGCGGGATGATGATTATCCTCGGCTACAGCTGGAGCTACGTGACGTTACCGGCGGCGCTCCTCTCGTTCGCCGCCATGTCGTCCCTGCTGCTGTATGGCCGTCAGAAAGCCAAACGGGCTCAGGCTAACGCCCGCGCGTTAGCCTGATTGCCGTTACGGAAGGTAAGGTTCGCCGAGGGTCAGCATTAACCGGTTGGCCCAGGCGAAAAACGCCGCAGACTGCACCAAATCGAGCTGTTCAAGCGTGTCCAGCTTCTGCTTCTCCAGTGCCGCCAGATGCGCGGGCGTGACCGCCGGTGGCGTCACGGAGAGCGCCGCCGCAAAATCAATTTCCGCCTGCCAGCGCGCAGACTGCCCATCGCTTAACGACTGCCCCGGACGCACCGCCAGCAGCGCTTCTACGGCGTTATCATCCTTCGACAGCTGGCTGGCTTTCCGCGCATGGACAGATGCGCAGTAGATGCAGCCGTTGACCTTGCTGGTCACCGTCGCCGCCAGTTCACGCTCCGCGCGCGGCAGGCCGCCCGGCGTGTAAAAAATCCCTTTATCGGTCAGCGTGCGTTGTTCCAGCACCGGCAGATTACGCGCCAGCAGGCGGAAATAGTCAGAGTCCGTGTGGCCGAATTTCGCCAGAGTCGCCTGTTCGTCAGCGTTAAATTCCGCCAGCGGTTTTGACGCCAGCCACGGCTCCCAGCCCAGCTCCTGCTGGGTAAACTGCACCGGTGCCGCTTTGCCGCTTTTGGTGGCTGGCGTGGCGTGCCAAATCCCCGCCACAACCGGCGTGTCGCTGGCAGCGATGCTTTTATCATTTAGCAAGCGCAGCCCGGCGACGAGACGGCTCTGGAAACTGACAAACGCGATTAGCTGGGCCAGCGTCACGATCGCCTCTTTACTCCATCCCGCCTGGGTCAGCGCAGTTAACGCGCCGGGTGTGGCCTCGACGGGAGAAAACGTCAGCAGGCGCGCGAAGGTGATCGCGGGCGTGAGCCGTAAAGAGGTGGGATCGGCCAGACCAAACCCGGCGTAGTGCGCGGCCAGCGCATCGGCGCGGTGCCACTTCGCGACTTTCGCGGCCACTGCCACGCGCTCATCCAGCTGGAACGCCGCGTCCTGCTGGCTAAAGAGCGTTTCATAGCTGCCCTGCGCATGACGGGTGGCGGCATCGCGGGTCGCACGCGCCGTCGCCAGCGGCGAACCGGGTGCGATCTCCGCTAATTCAGCAACAATATCCTGACTTAAAGACATAGAAACTCCTTAAAGAAGTTGAGGGGCGATATGTTCAGCAATCAGCTCAATGGAACGCAGAGTGTCCCGGTGAGACGGTTCAACGGAGTGGACCTGGAATGAAATATCCGTCGCCCGTTTAAGGACCGAATCCTCAGCCAGCGACGCCAGCACGGTGTTCGGCGCGCCGATATGAGCGTCGAACTGGCGGATATAATCCGTGACACTGTCACCTGTGACGGTGTGGCCCGCCGCGCTGTGTGCCTGAGCCTGGCGGGTTAAACCGGGCGTCGCGACTTTCAGGGCGTACTCATCGCTGTCCGCGACAAACGCCGTGCGCGAGGCCAGAATTCTCGGGGCAATGCCCGAAGGCAGCGCGGCGAGATAGGCGTCGATAATCGGGTTCTGGATCTGGTCGAGGGTGAGAGCGAGCTGGTCCGCCGGGCGCGGCTGAGTGCGGGACAACATCAGCCCGTGCCCGGCCTGCGCTGCCCGTACCGCGCCGTCGACGGAAAAGGTCGCGATCCACACGCGCTCCGCCAGCTGTGGCGCAGGCGGGTAAAGATGGTTGTCCGGATGGGCGAGTGAATCCCCGCGCCAGGCGCTCTGGATCAGGTGCAAATGGTCGGCAAAGGTCGCGCCGCGCTGTTCAAACGTCAGGCCAAACGGCAGAAATGAGGTCGGCGTGCCGCCGGAGCCAAAACCGACTTCGAGACGACCGTCCGCCAGCAGATCCAGCACTGCCGCGTCTTCCGCGACGCGCAGCGGGTTTTCCATCGGCAGGGTGATAATCGCTGTGCCCAGACGGATGGTTTCCGTTTGCGCCGCAACGTGGGCGAGGAACACCAGCGGAGACGGCAGGCCGCCTTCGCGCTCGTGGAAATGGTGCTGCGCAATCCAGGCCGTATCAAAACCGTGGCGCTCCGCATGGCGGATCTGTTCGGTCGCCAGGCGATAACGCTCTTTGGCTGGAGCGTCGTCCAGCAGGCGGGTAAAGAATCCCAGGCGTTTACGCGTCATGCGTACTCCTTAGTCGCGGGTGAAAAATGAGGGATGGCGTCGATCAGCTCGCGGGTGTAGCTGTTCTGCGGTGAGGAGAAGAGCGCCTCCACCGTGCTATGTTCAACCACCTGGCCGCTTTTCAGCACCGTCACGCTGTGGGCGATGCGGCGAACGGTCGCCAGGTCGTGAGTGATAAACAGGTAGGTCAGCCCCAACTGCTGCTGGAGCTGTTGCAGAAGGGCGAGGATCTGCGCCTGCACCGTGACGTCCAGCGCCGAGGTGGCTTCGTCCAACACCAGAATCGTCGGCTCCAGAATCAGGGCGCGGGCGATGGCGACCCGCTGGCGCTGACCGCCGGAAAGCTCGCGCGCCGTGCGATTTAACAGCTCCAGCGGCAGGGCGACGCGCGTGGTCACGGCCTCAACGCGAGTTTTGCGTTCCACTCTGGTGATTTTGCCGAAGTTTTTCAGCGGCTCTTCGATGATCTCAAACAGCGTTTGTCGCGGGTCGAGGGAGGCAAACGGGTTCTGATAGACGAACTGAATTTTCTGGCGCAGCTGGCGGCGCGCCTCCACGCTGAGCTGCGTCGCATCGATATCATCAAGGATGACGCGCCCGCTGTCCGCCTGCTCAAACCCGAGCAAAATGCGGGCAAGGGTGGTTTTCCCCGAACCGGATTCCCCGACCAGCGCATGAGTGCTCCCGCGCGGCACCTCGAAACTGACGTTATCCAGCGCCTGCAGGTAGTGGTTTTTGCTGAGGGAAAATTGTTTGCTGATCCCCTGCGCGCGAATGGCGGCAGAGGCCAGCCGTTGGCCGGATACCGGGGCGATAGTTAAGCGCGAGCCCTGCAAATCGCTCAGCAGCTGTCGGGTATAGGCATGCTGCGGGGCGCGCACCACATCGGCGGTCGCGCCGTGCTCCTGCACTTCACCGTGGCGAAACACCAGCAGGCGATCGGCGCGCTGGGCGGCGAGAGCCAGATCGTGCGTCACGAACAGCACCGCCGTCCCGGATTCGCGGCGCAGAATATCCAGCAGATCGAGAATGCGTTTTTGTACCGTCACGTCCAGTGCGCTGGTCGGTTCGTCGGCGATGATCAGGTCCGGACGCAGGGCGATGGCGATCGCGATCAGCACCCTCTGTTTCATCCCGCCGGAAAGCTGGTGCGGATACTGCTTCATCCGCTGCTCCGGGTGGCTCAGCCCGACTTTGGTCAGCAGAGCCAGCACCTGATTTTCTTGCTCATCCTTCGTGATTTTCTGGTGAATATGCAGGACTTCACCCACCTGCGCGCCAATGGTTTTGACCGGATTCAGGGAGTTGCCGGGGTCCTGCGGCACCAGGCTGATGCGTGCCCCGCGCAGAGCGTTGAGACGTTTCGCCGACCACTGGCTAATCTCTTCGCCGTTGAGCACAATTTTGCCGCTGTCGCGACGGGCGTTGTCCGCCAGCAGGCCGATAATCGCCTGCGCGGTGGTGGTTTTACCGGAGCCGGATTCGCCGACAAAGGCCAGCATTTCCCCGCGTTTCAGGGTGAAACTGACGTTATGCACCACCTCACGCCACTGGCGGCCAATGCGATAGCTTAAGGTCAGATTTTCCACGGACAGAACGGTCATGAGCGCCCTCCGCTTAACTGCTGGCTGATACGGTTGGTGGCAAGCACCACGGCGATCACCACGATGCCGGGGAAGGTGGTCAGCCACCAGGCGGTTGAAAGATAGTTACGCCCTTCGGCAATCAACAGACCCCATTCCGGGACCGGCGGCGGAGTGCCGTAACCGAGGAAGCTCAGGGTCGAGAGGGCGAGAATGGCCTGACCAAACTGGAGCGTTGCGAAGGCGAGAACGGCAGTCAGCGAGTTCGGCAAAATGTGTCGCCACAGCACCGCCCTGAAGGTGCCGCCGCTGCCATAGGCCGCTTCGACAAAATCCGCGTGACGAATACGCACCACTTCCCCGCGCGCCAGGCGGGCGAAGCTGGCAATCGACGCCACACCGACGGCGATGGCGGCGTTAACGGTGCCGAAACCGAGCAAAATAATCACCGTCAGGGAGAGCAGCAGCGAGGGAATCGACAGCAGCACGTCGACAAAGCGCATCAGCACCGACTCAATCCGTCCGGCGAACGCGCCCGCAATCATGCCGAGGGCCGTGCCGACCAGTAAGCCCATCGCCACGGCGGCCAGCGCGGCGCTCAGGGAGTGAGACGCGCCATACACAATGCGGGCGTAAACATCCCGGCCCAGTTGATCGGTTCCCAGCCAGTGTCCGGCCTGAGGGGCTAAGCGCTGTGCGCCCGCGATCCCTTCAATCGGGCTGTACTGGGTGAGCAAACCCGGCGCGAGCGCGGCCAGGGCGGCAAGGATAATCACCCCCCACGCCAGCCATAAACCGGGCTGAATGTCGAAAGAGTGAAGGGCCGGAACGCGTTTTCGCGCGGCGGCGGCGTAGTCCACCAGACTCATGATGCACCTCCGGTCACGGGTTGCAGGCGAGGGTCAAAGAGCGGCATCAGCAGATCCACCAGCAGATTAATCAGCACAAAACCGAGCGCCGAGATCATCACCACCGCCTGTAGCACGGCGATGTCCTGATTATTCACCGCCTGCTGCGTCAACTGGCCCAGACCGCTGCGGCCAAACACGGTTTCGGTAATCAGCGCCCCGGCGATTAGCTCGCCGAGCAAAATCCCGGCGATATTCAGCACCGGCAGGAGGGCGTTGCCGGTCACGTGACGCCACAGGACGCCCGTTTCACTCAGCCCTTTTGCGCGCGCCACGGCGACAAACGGCTGGGCCGCGACCTGATCGAGACTACGCATCAGGATTTGCGCCAGCGGAGCGGAGATCGGAATGGCGACGGTGACGATCGGCAGGATCAGCCCCTGCAGCGGCGACGGGTTAATCACCGGAATCAGCCGCAGCTGGAAGGAAAACAGCTGGATGAGCGCGATGCCGAGCCAGAAAGTCGGCAGAGAGATAAACAGCACCGGCACCGACTGGATAGCGTTGCTTATCCAGCGCAGCCCCGGCAGTCGCGCGGCAAACGCCAGCGCGAAGGCCAGTACCACTGCCAGCGCGAACGCGGGCAGGGCGAGGCTCAGGGTGTCGGGCAGATTAGTAGCGATCAGCTCGCTCACCGGCACACCCGCCTGGAGTGAAAAACCAAAATCGCCGCGCAGCATGGCAAAAAGAGTGTGGAAATACTGCTGCCATAGCGGACTGTCCGCGCCATAGGCGACGCGCATCTCCTCGATTTGCGCCGGACTTAAGCCCAGATCCGGGTTCTGAAATTTAATCAGCACCGCGTCGCCCGGCAGCACCTGAAGCAGCACGAAGGAGAGGGTAAACGCGGCCCACAGGACCAGCAGCCCCATCCCGGCCCGTCGCAGCAGATAATGGCTCATCATCTTAATGTTTCTCGATCCACGCGCCGTAGAACGACGGACGTCCTACCGCTTCGAAATTCACCCCTTTCAGCCACGGCGCACCGGCGAAGACCTGCGGCTCCTCGAAGATCGGGATCACGTAGGCGTTATCCAGCAGATAGCGCTGGGCATCGCCCGTTAATTGCAGACGTTTTTGCGGGTCGACTTCGGCGGAGATATTCACCAGCAGCGCGTTGAGTTTGTCGTCGCGGAAGCTTTTCACCTTGTCGCTCGAGCCGCCTTTTTGCAGCAGCGCGTCGCGGTTGGCCGGGTAGAACATGCTCTTCACCACGTCCGGATCGGCGCGGCCCACTTCGGAAACGGTCAGCGGCGTTTTCAGCGGATCGAGGTTATCCAGCGTGCGGCTGCCCGCATCGCCAGCTTTGACGCTCAGTGCCACGCCGACCTGTCGCCACTGCTGAGCGACCAGCTGCAACACCTCTTTGTTTTGCGGCTGCGGCAGGGATTCGTACACCGTCAGCGCCAGGCGCTGGCCGTCTTTGGCGCGGATGCCGTCGCTGCCGGGTTTCCAGCCCGCGTCGTCGAGCAGGGCATTGGCTTTCGCCACGTCAAAAGTAAGTTTGTCGCTAAGATCGACAAAGCCGGCCGCGGAGTCGGCAATCACCGATTTGGCCTGCGGATAGTTAGGCGAGAAGAGGGTCTCTACGACCTGTTTCGCATTGGTGGCGTGGATCAGCGCCTGACGAACGCGCAAATCCGACACCAGCGGGTTGTCCGGGCGGAAGCTGATGCTGTCATTCACGCCGCGCGTCGGGGCGGCGTAGATTTTATACCCTTGCTCGGTGGCCTGTTTCTCATCGTAGGCCTGAACCTGGCGAATAAAATCAGCCTGACCTGCCAGCAGCGCGCCGACACGCACGCTGTCTTCCGGCGTGACGATAAATTTGATGCCGTCCAGATTCGCCGGGCCTTGCTGGGCGAGGTTTTTCGGCCCCCACTGGTACTCTTTGCGCGCCTCAAGCGTCACTTCCCGGCCCAGTTTTTCCTCTTTCACCACGAACGGGCCGGAGCCGATGATGTGGCGCGCGTCGCCCAACTCCTCAAAGTTGCGCTTCAGGGTGCTGAGCGATACCAGCCCAGAGCCAATGGTTGCGGTGCCTTGCAGGAAACCCGGAGACGGTTTTTTGAAGTAGAACTTCACGGTTTGCGGATCGAGCACTTCGCTGCGGTCGTAGTTGTTGATCACCTCCGAGACCGGCAGGCGCTGGGCTTTATTGCCTAGCCCGTAGGTGTCGAAGTTTTTGGCGACGGCGTTGGCGTCCAGCGGCGTGCCGTCAGAGAAGGTCACGCCGGGGCGGATTTTAAAGGTGTATTCGGTTTTGTCGGCGTTGGTGGACCAGCTTTCGGCGATCCACGGCTCCACTTCCAGCGTTTTCGGGTTCTGCCAGGTGAGCTTGTCGGTGATCTGATTCAGGATACCGCCATTGGGATAGAAACCGCCCGCCGGGGGATAGAGATTGGTGTGCGCCTGTTGTTCCAGATAGACGAGCGTCCCGCCTTTAACCGGCGTGTCGGCGGCGTGTGCGGCAGTCGCTGCGAGGATTAACGCCGTCAGCAGCGGCAGGCGAAAAGGGGTTTGCATGGTGAATTCCTTTGTTATCTTTGTTTTAGCGTCGGATTCATCATCGGGCGCGGGTGAAAACAAGGGAACAAAGGAATTGAGATAAGGATTGCCGGAAATCGGGAATATCGAAAAACCGCTCCCGGTAAGGAGCGGTGGGTTTCACTACACAAATTTCGCCAGCGGATCGGCAGCGGCAAAGGCGACCGCGCGGTCTGCGGCTGGTGGGTAGATCAGCTCATTGGTAATAGCAATTTTGAGCTTCTTCGCCTCTTCGCGCACCAGTTTCACCTCTTGTTCCCAGCCCTCGGTGTACACCGCGCCCCAGGCGCCGAGATCCAGACAGGTGACATAGTTCACCTGACGGTACGGATACGGCTCGACGTTCAGCAGACTCGCAGCGGCGTTGTGTCCGGCAAATTTTCCGAGCTGGATCGCATGCTGACAGGTCATCAGCGCCGTATTACCCACATCGTCCGTTTTCGCATGGGCGGTGTCGCCGGTGGCGAACACATCAGGATGGGCCGGGATCTGCAGCAGTTCGTTCACGCGCAGACGCGCCTGAGCGTCGCGCTCGCCGTCAATCTGCGTCGTCAGCGGATGAGCTTCGACGCCAGCCGTCCAGACCACCGTAGAGGATTCGATGCGCTCGCCGTTTTTCAGGGTGACGCCCTGGGCATCGACAGCTTCGATTTCGCTGTTCAGACGCCATTCCACGCCCAGCTCTTCGCTGGCATTCGCAATCACATCACGCAGGGCTTCGCTGTAACGACCGCCAATCACCGGACCGCGTTCAACTACGATAACTTTAGTCTGCGTATCTTCACCGAAACGGGCGCGCAGACGCGTCGGTAATTCGGTCGCCAGTTCGATACCGGTAAAACCGCCGCCGCAAACCACCACCGTGTTACGGGCCGGGGTAGAAGGCTGATGAACCAGCGCATCGAGGTGTTTTTCGAACACCTGCGCGGATTCGAGCTGGTCGATGTCAAACGCAAATTCAGACAGACCGGCGACCGCTGGGCGCTTAGACTGACTGCCCGTGGCGAGAACCAGACGATCGTAAGTGGCGAGGGTGGTGTTGCCGTGGCTGTCGCGATACCAGACCGCTTTCTCTTTGGTATCAATACGTTCTGCGCTGCCCTGAATATACTCAATATCCAGTTCGGCAAAGAGATCCGTCAGGGGAGCCACCAGGCCTGCCACTTTTTCTTCATAGAAACGCGGGCGAACGCGCAGCTCGGGTTGCGGAGCCAGCACGCTAATACGCAGATAGCTGCTCTCGTTCAGTTCCGCCAGGCGCGCTGCGCTCACTGCTGCCCACATACCGGAAAAACCACTGCCCACAATTAAAATATGCTTCTTCATCTTCGATCCTTTTGCTCATCAGGCTTTGTGTCTGACCTGACTGCAACTATACTTGTCGGAGTTAACTCCGACAACTTTTTTCTGAGTTAGCGATAATAAAAATGGAAAATGACCTAAAAATAACAGGTTAGATAACAAGTGGTTTACAGGCTGTTTTTTCGCTCGCGAACACGGCTATAATAACCACGAATAATGAGAGCGGAGTTAAACATGGCCTTTTACAGTTCCGGTGTGGAATACGCCATTCATAGTCTGATGTGTATGGTGGATGCCAAAGGCAACGAGCGGGAGTTGAGCGTCAGGGAGATGGCGGACTTACAGGGTGTGCCTTACGACTACCTGGGTAAAATCTTCACCCGTCTGTCACGCGCCGGGCTGGTGAACAGCACGGAAGGCAAGGGCGGTGGGTTTAAACTCGCGCGTCCGGCGGAACTCATTTCGGTGCTGGATGTGACGCATGCCATTGATGGCGAAAAGAATATGTTTGAGTGCCGGGAAGTGCGCCAGCGGCTGGCAGTCTTTGATGAAGCGCCGCCTGCGTGGGTCTGCGACGGGCCGTGCGGCGTGCGCTCGGTGATGGACAGCGCCCAGCAGCGGATGGAAGAAGAACTGGCGCGCCACACCATTCTCGATCTGGCGCGCAAAATGTATCGAAAAGCGCCCGATACATTCCTGATTGAAGTGCAGGACTGGATTACGGATCGCCGCAGCCCGTCCTGAATCCCTTACGAACGGAAATCAATCACCATACGGCCACGGATCTGGCCCTGTTCCATCTCTTTGAAAATCGCATTGATGTCGCCCAGCGGACGCATCGTCACTTTCGGCACCACTTTGCCTTCGGCGGCAAACTGGAAGGCCTCGATCAGATCCTGACGGGTCCCGACCAGCGAACCGACCACCTGAATCCCATCCAGCACCAGACGCGGAATATCCAGGCTCATGGCTTCTGGCGGCAGACCGACAGCCACCACGCGGCCACCGGCGCGCACTGCGTCGACCGCAGAGTTAAACGCCGCTTTCGCGACAGCCGTGACCACGGCGGAGTGTGCGCCGCCGGTTTTTTCCTGAATCACTTTCGCCGCATCTTCGTTGCGGGAGTTGATGGTCAGATCTGCACCCATTTCCTCGGCCAGTTTCAGCTGCGCATCGTTGACGTCGATGGCGATCACTTTGGCATTGAAGACGTTTTTCGCGTACTGCAGCGCCAGGTTGCCCAGTCCGCCCAGACCGTAGATCGCAATCCACTGGCCTGGTTTGATATGAGAAATTTTCACCGCTTTATAGGTGGTCACACCCGCGCAGGTGATGCTGCTTGCGGCGGCAGATTCCAGACCGTCCGGCACTTTCACCGCGTAATCGGCGGTGACGATGCACTCTTCGGCCATCCCGCCGTCGACGGAATATCCGGCATTTTTCACGTCACGACAGAGCGTTTCGTTGCCGGAGTTACAGTATTCGCAGTGCCCGCAGCCCTGGAAGAACCACGCCACGCTGGCACGATCGCCCACTTTCAGCGAGGTCACGCCAGGGCCGATCTGTTTGACGACGCCAATCCCTTCATGGCCGAGGATCACCCCGGTTTTATCGCCAAAATCACCGTTCTTCACGTGGAGATCCGTGTGGCATACGCCGCAGCACTCCATCTTCAGCAGCGCTTCACCGTGTTGCAGGGCGCGCAGGGTTTTATCGGTGACGTCTACGTGGTGATCTTTTGTTACGACAGCAGCCTTCATATGTTTCTCCATGTTCATTTAAGTGTCTGCATAGCGTGCAAGAAAGATGAGAATCGTTCTTACTCCTTAAGGATTAATGCTTTGGTCGTTTTATACAAGGGCGGGGCAACATAATGTAATAATTTCGTTGGGATTCAGGCGATTAAAGCATCAATAAACCATTCAAGCCCTGAATAATTGGGGGGAGGGAATGCCCGGCGGGAAGCCCCGCCGGGCGCAGGGTTACAGCTGGGCTTCTATCTGGTTAATCTCCTCACGCCACTGTTGCTGGAGCTGAGGCTTCTGATGCTTCGGCTTACGCGCCATATCCTCTGCGAGCAGCGTCTCCAGCGCCACCAGTCTTTCGAGCAGGCAGTCGAACTCCGTCGGCTCTGGTTCCGCTGTGCTGGTGGATACCGCAGGCGTGGTTAATCCGCCGCACTCCCGCAGGCGTTCAAACACCGCTTCGGCGTCGTGCCATTCGCTGAGCTTTCCGTCCTCAATCAGCCAGAAGCGGTTGCAGCTCTGGCTGATCAACTGCCTGTCATGGCTGACCAGTAGCACGCCGCCTTCGAACTGTTGCAGGGTGTCGGCCAGCGCCTCTTTGCCTTCCATATCGAGATGGTTGGTCGGCTCATCGAGCATCAGCAGGCTGTAGCGGGCGAGCGTCAGGCCGATAAACAGCAGGCGTGAACGCTCGCCGCCGCTGAGGGTGCTAACTTTCTGCCCGTGACGCACCCACGGAAAACCGGCGCTGATGAGCGACATTTTGCGCACCTGCGGGTCCGGGGCGAACGGCTCGAGCGCATCCAGCAGCGAGGCGTCATCCGGCAGCTGGTGTAGCGTCTGGTCGTAATAACCGAGCGTCAGGCGAGGATGGATTTTCAGCTCATCCGTCGACTGCTGGGCAACAAACTGCCGCCAGATCAGCTTCATCAGTGAGGATTTCCCGCAGCCGTTGCGACCCACAATGGCGACGCGATCGCCGCTTTTGAGTCTGGCGATCTCTACGTCAAACAGCGCAGGCAGACCAGGGGCCGGAGGGACATCGAGATTTGCCATCTCCAGCAGCCGGTCGGCACGCAGGGCATCGCCGCGCAGGGTGAGCGTCCACGGACTGCCCGCGGTGAGATCGGTCTGGCTCTCCTTCAGGCGCTCGACCTGTTTTTCCATCTGTTTGGCTTTGCGGGCCAGATCTTCGTTGTCATAGACCTTACCCCAGGTCGCCAGCCGTTTGGCGCTGGCCGCCACGCGGTCGATCTCCTTTTGCTCGGCTTTGTGCCGCAGGGCATCGCTCTCATCTTTTGCCGCCAGCGCCTGACGCGCAGCGGAGCAAGGCAGGGCGAAGCTGTGCAGAGTTTTGTCGCGCAAAATCCAGCTGCCGTTAGTGACGGCATCAAGCAGCTGTCGGTCGTGCGAGACCAGCACAAAACTCCCGGACCAGTTTTGTAAGAACTGCTCCAGCCAGAGCATGGTCGGGAGATCGAGGTGGTTGCTGGGCTCATCCAGTAACAGCAGATCCGGATCGCTGATTAAGGCGCGCGCCAGTAGCAGGCGCGTGTGTTGCCCGCCGCTCAGTGTCGCGGATTGCAGAGTCATATCCTGCGGGGTGAAGCCCATACCGCCGAGCAGCGTTTCGGCCCGCCAGCGTAGGCTGTCGCGTTCCGCGGCGGGCAGTTGCGCCAGCACGGCGTCGAGCATCGACAGGGGATAAATTGATTCCGGCAGATGCTGTTCCACGCGCGCCATCAGGCAGTATCCGGCGAGCGCCACGGTGCCGACAGACGGGGATTCCGTCCCGTCGAGGATCTTCAGCAGGGTACTTTTGCCGCAGCCGTTATCACCCAGCAGACCAATGCGGTCGCCTTTTTTCAGGGTAAAGGAGAGCGAGTCGAAGAGGGTGTTAAACGCCGTTTCAACGCGGAGGGATTGTGCAGTTAGTAATGTGCTCATTGTTGCTTACTCAAGTGTTACAGGCATGGAAATGCCTCGTCAAACATCGCTGACGATAACTTAGTAAGCCCGAGAGAAGGGATTAGGTGGGTTGGTGTCTTCGCTCAAGCAGAAGTTATCGCAGCACGATACCGATAACGCTTGAGCTGGTGCGATCACCAAATGTATGTGAAACATTAAAAATTTCACTATACAGCATAATTAGCCTCCTTATTTATTCAGTGGGTTGATGGATGAAGGGAGTGTAGCGGGGTTTTACATGCCCGGCAAGCAGAGCGCCGCCAGGCATGGGAGCCGATAGTTGCCGGGTGGCGGCTTCGCCTTACCCGGCCTACAAAACCTGGAACGTAGGCCCGGTAAGCGCAGCGCCACCGGGCGCTAGGCCGCACCGTCGTTTGCTGCCGGGTGGCGGCTTCGCCTTACCCGGCCTACAAAATCCTGGAGCGTAGGCCCGGCAAGCGCAGCGCCACCGGGCGTTTAGGCCGCACCGTCGATCAGATGGACGTCCGGCGGTAGTTCCGGTATTCCGGCATCCAGAAGTTATCGTCGATGGCCTGCTGCAACGCATCGGCGGAGGTTTTTACCGCCACGCCCTGCTGCTGGGCCATCTTACCGACCGCAAAGGCAATCGCCCGCGACACCGTATGGATGTCTTTCAGTTCTGGCAGCACCAGCCCTTCGCCGTTATTCACCAGCGGAGAGTGCTTCGCCAGGGTTTCGCTGGCAGACATCAGCATTTCATCGGTAATGCGTGACGCACCGGCGGCGATCACCCCCAGACCAATCCCCGGGAAGATATAGGAGTTGTTGCACTGGGCAATCGGATAGGTTTTGTCTTTCCACACCACCGGATCGAACGGGCTGCCGGTGGCGACCAGCGCGGCACCTTCGGTCCAGGCGATAATGTCCTGCGGCGTCGCTTCCACGCGCGAGGTCGGGTTAGAGAGCGGCATCACGATCGGACGCGGGCAGTGCTTGTGCATTTCGCGGATGATCTCTTCGGTGAACAGCCCGGTCTGGCCGGACACCCCGATCAGAATATCCGGCTTCACGTTGCGCACCACGTCCAGCAGGGAGAGCACTTCGTTGTCCGTATCCCAGTTTTTCAGGTTCTCGCGCTTTTGTACCAGCTTGGTCTGGAACGGCAGCAGGTTTGGCATGCCGTCCGTCAGCAGGCCGAAACGGTCGACCATAAACACACGCGATCGGGCCAGCTCTTCGCTTAAGCCTTCGCGCTGGGTCTGGGCGATGATCTGTTCTGCGATCCCGCACCCGGCTGAGCCCGCGCCGAGGAAGACAATTTTCTGGTAGCTCAGTTGGCTGCCCGCCGCGCGGCTGGCGGCGATCAGCGTCCCGACGGTCACTGCCGCGGTGCCCTGAATATCGTCGTTAAACGAGCAGATCTCATCGCGATAGCGGTTTAGCAGAGGCATAGCGTTTTTCTGCGCGAAGTCTTCAAACTGCAGCAGCACGTCCGGCCAGCGGTGTTTGACGGCCTGAATGAAGTCGTCGACGAACTGGTAATACTCGTCATCCGTCACGCGCGGGTGACGCCAGCCCATATACAGCGGATCGTTCAGCAGCTGCTGGTTATTGGTCCCGACATCCAGCACCACCGGCAACGTGTAGGCCGGGCTGATCCCGCCGCAGGCGGTGTAGAGCGACAGCTTACCGATTGGAATCCCCATCCCGCCGATACCCTGGTCGCCGAGGCCCAGAATACGCTCGCCGTCCGTCACCACGATCACTTTGATGTTGTGGTTCGGCACGTTCTGCAGGATGTCATCCATATTGTGGCGGTTCTGATAGGAGATAAACACGCCGCGCGAACGACGGTAGATCTCGGAGAACCGCTCGCAGGCCGCGCCGACGGTTGGGGTGTAGATCACCGGCATCATCTCTTCGAGGTGATTTTGCACCAGGCGGTAGAAGAGGGTTTCGTTGGTGTCCTGGATGTTGCGCAGGTAGATGTGTTTGTCGATTTCGGTTTTGAAACCCTGGTACTGGATCCAGGCGCGTTCAGCTTGCTCTTCGATGGTTTCAACCACTTCCGGCAGCAGGCCGAGCAGGTTAAAGCTGCTGCGCTCTTCGGCACTGAAGGCGCTGCCTTTGTTCAGCAGGGGGAATTCCAGCAGGACCGGGCCTGCGTAGGGGATGTAAAGAGAACGATGCTGTTTTACTTTGTTGTCCATGTCACTCACTCGATTTTTTGAATATCCGTCCCTGGCACTGCGTATTGTCATCTTTCTGGCTTGCTGGCAGGGCGACCTCGGGCGGCATTATAAAGGAGCTGAATGTTAATTACCGCAACACACATACAAAAACACCATCGGTTTTGCCGATGGTGTTGTGATTCAGATGCGGGATTTACTTGTCTGCGTGGCGTTTTCTGCCATGCGTGTGGGTGACTACGGTTTCGTTGCTGCCCTCGATCACCACTTTACGTTGGTTCGACAGCTTGTAGTTCAGTCCCAGAATGTGACGTGCCTGACGGTTCGATTTCATGTTAACTCCTCAATCCTGTTGATAGTTTTAAGGACCAGTTTGCTTGCGCAAACGAAATGTAACCCCTTAGGTTGCAGATCCAGCATAGCAGGGTTTTTACAGGGGGCGATGTTGACCACTCACCACGTAGTTAATGGTCTGCTGGTAGATATCACTGAGGATGTCATTATCCGAGGCTTCTACCCAGCGGGTGAGTTCCATCAAAATGTCATCTTCAGTGACCGCGCCATGTTCAGCGCGCAGGCCTTGCTCAATGGCATTGACCAGCGCCGGTTGAGCGGAATGAGTATTTGCTGAGTAATGAGTAAACATGCTGCCTCCGTGTCGTTATCTGTTTAATATTCCGGTTCGCAATTCATAATTCACATTCAGAATGGCAAATATTCTTCCCGCTGTGGTTCAGATTCATCCTGGAAATAAAAATATCATATTACCCTTTTTTCTGTTAAATCAGGGTTTCCAGCGGCGCAGTTCGGTATATTTTTCGTAGGGCATCGGGGACGGCCAGGAGATTAATTCCACCACACTTCCCCAGGGGGTTTTGCCGTAGCAAAACGCATTGCCTTCGCCGCGTTCGGCGGGAAAAGAGAGGGGTTTCGGCTCGGTAAACATCTCCCCGCCTGCGGCGGTGAAAGCAGATATTGCGGTTTTAAAATCATCGACATAGACGGCGAAGTGCTGCAGGCCGAAATCACTGGGGCGGGCGGGGGATTGCTGTTCCGGGCCGTGCATTTCAAACAGCTCAATGCCGGGCCCATTGGGCAGGGCCAGCATCCTGATGGCGCGGATTTTTGTTCCGGGAAATAACTTTAAGGTATTTTCCTGCGCCTGATGGTCAATATTTTCACTGCCGGGTTCGACGGAGCGATATATCACGGTTGCCGCGAAGGCTTTTTCAAAAAATAACGTCGCTGCTTCAATGTCCGGAACCGTAATACCAATGTGGTCAATTCCTCTGACTGAGGTTTGCATAAGCATCTCCTGCTATAAAAAGAATAAATATAGCAGGAGACAGTTAGCCTGTTACCACTTCATTTCGCCGGTATTGACCTTCGCGCTCAGCTCCAGGGAGCTGACTTCCGCCAGCTTCGGCTGCTGTTTTTTCATCGCCTCGATCACCCCCGCCGAGTCTTTATGGGCGGCCAGCGCCTGCTCAAATTGCTGCAGGTAAGTGCGGGTGAAGTCTATGGCTTCGATACCCGCTGGCGGTGTGCCGAGGTAATGACCCGGGATCACGCGCTCCGGTTTGTGAGCAGCCATTTCATCGAGCGTGGCGATCCACTGCGCGCGGCTGGCTTTGGTTTGCGTATCCGCGGTCCAGACGTGAATGCCAGACGAAACGCCGGTGCCGCCGAGAATGGCTTTCGCGGAGGGGATCCAGACGTACGCGGCGTAGCTGTCAGCCTGCTCGATATCGATTTTTTCCCCGTCGAGCATAAAGGTGGTTGAGGCAATCACCTGCGGCACAATCAGTTCAGACGGCGCGCCGTCTTTCATCTGCGGGCCCCAGAAGGCCAGTTTGGCATCTTTGGTGGCCTTGATATGGTCCACGACCGCCTGAGTGGCGACCACTTTGGCATTCGGGAAGGCTTTCACCAGCGGCTGCAGGCCGAAGTAAAAATCGGGGTCGCCGGAGGTGATCACAATCTTGCTGAGCGTTTTACCGCTGTCGCGCACTTTTTTAACCAGGGCTTCGCCATCTTTCACGCTGAACTGCGCGTCGAACAGCACCGCTTCTTTCGGGCCGGAGACCAGCGTCGAGGAGACGGCGAAAATCCCTTTCTCCTGCGGGTTGTAAGTATCCAGGGTTAACGGCGCGGCAAAAACCGCAGGAGTGAACAGGGCGCACAGCAGGGCAAGGCGATTGAGCTTCATCATTTTGTCTCGGTATTGTCGGAAAGTCTCTATTGTACGGATCTCTCGATTTGCCAGAATTCCTGAAACAAGACATGCTTAGTTTCATAAATCGAGCAGATGGAGTCATACCAATGGATCGCGTGATCGCCGCCCAGGTCTATAACCGTATTTGTGAGCTGGGGAGTCTGAGCGCTGCCGCCCGCGCGCTGGGTATTTCGCGCCCGATGGTCAGCCGGTATCTGGAGCAGATGGAAAAATGGGCCGGAACCCGGCTGGTGCACCGTTCCACGCGCAAACTGACGCTGACGCCCGCCGGGGAAAAGGTGCTGCAGAAGACCCGTAACCTGACGCGGCTGTCGCAGGAGATCGAGGATCACTCCTCGAAGGAGACGCCCTCCGGCACGCTGCGCGTAGCCTGCGCGCACTTTACCGCGATGCAGCTCGTCGCGCCGATGCTGCCGGATTTTCTGACCCGTTTTCCGCAGGTGCGCGTCGAAATGGACGTCAATAACCATCCCGTAAGCCTGGTGGGCGAGCGCATCGACGTGGCGATCCGTATCACCGACAACCCCGAGCCGGGAATGATTGCCCGCCGTCTGGGTGAGTGCCGCTCTGTGCTGTGTGCGTCGCCAGACTACCTGGCGGCCCACGGAACGCCTGACGTGCTGGAGGATCTGGCGCAGCACAACTGCCTGCACTACAGCTTCTTTGCCGGACAGTCGTGGAATTTTGTTAATGAGGCGGGGGAAGTGGTTTCTATGGCGGTGAGTGGCAACCTGAGCGCCAGTATTTCGTCCCTGCTGATGGAGGCTGCCATCCATCACTGCGGCATTGCGATGCTGCCGGAATGGGAAGCGCAGCCTGCGCTGGCGAGCCGAAAGCGGGTTCCCGTTCTCGGTAATTTCATGCCAAAACCGATCGGCATTTTTGGGATCTATCAGTCGCGGGATTACCAGCCTGCGGCGCAGCGTCTGTTCCTGGATGCGCTGGGCGAGTCATTGATGGCTTTGTGAACAATTGCCTAAGACTGTTCTGCCTTCCTCTCAGATCGGAATCAACGTTCTATACTTAACCCTTTGCAAGCCAAAAGGAGAGCAATAATGACGATTCATAAGCACGGTTCGGCACACTGGTCTGGCGACATTAAGCGCGGGAAAGGGACGGTTTCGACGGAAAGCGGCGTCCTGAATCAGCAACCCTACGGCTTTAATACCCGTTTTGAAGGCGAAAAAGGGACCAACCCGGAAGAGCTGATTGGCGCGGCGCATGCGGCCTGCTTCTCAATGGCCCTGTCGCTGATGCTGGGGGAATCCGGGTATACCGCGGATTCCATCGATACCACGGCGGATGTGTCCTTGGATAAAACCGACGGCGGATTTGCTATCACCAAAATTGCCCTGCAAAGCAAGGTGACCGTGCCAGGCATCGACCCGCAGCAGTTCGATGGAATTATCCAGAAAGCGAAAGCCGGATGCCCGGTCTCGCAACTTCTGAAAGCGGAAATTACCCTCGATTACACCCTCAACTAAGTCTCTTGCCAGCGGCGGCTCCGCCGCTGGTTCTCGTGACGTTGTCACTGATTTCTGCGCAATCGACTCACGCTGAATGCAATCGCACAACCTGATGCGGCGACCGCCAGCCATAGGCTGACTCTCACCGCCTGATCCTGCTGCGCAATGGTGTTCGCCGAGACCATCACGGCCAGCAACACGCTGACCAGCGCGGCGCCGAGGCACTGACCGAAGGTGCGCACCACCGCCAGCACGCCTGACGCGTATCCGCTCCACTCCCGCACCACGCTCGACAACATTTCACGATTATTCGGGCTCTGAAAACAGCCGAATCCAATCCCACAGATCAGGCTGCGCAGGCCAATATCCCACTGCGCCGCCGAGTCGGGCAAGGTTGCCAGCAGCGCTAACCCAATGGCAAAGATCAGCAGGCCCGCCGTGGAAATGATCGACGGGGCGTATCTGTCCGCCAGTTTTCCGGCCCAGGGCGCAACCAGCGCAATGCCCACCGGCCACGGCGTGAACAGTAGCGCGGAGGTAAAGGCGCTGTAGCCATAGACACTCTGAAACAGGAACGGCAGGGCGACGAAAGTCACGCCCTGACTGATAAAACTGGCCAGAGAGGTGAGCGCCGCAAGGGAAAACCGACCTGAATGAAAAATCGCGGGCGGCAGCAGGGGTTTATCCGCCCGCCGGATGTGGCGGATAAACGCGATGCCGCTGAGAAGCGCCAGCCCAAACCAGTTGATGACCGACGCGCTGATGGCGTGGTCGGCGGCGTGCGGGCTGGCAAAACTGTTGGTCGCCATGATCGCCGCGCCGAGCAGGGTGGCGGATAGTAGCGCTCCCTTGAGATCAAACGGTTGTCCGCTCAACGCCGGTTTGTGCGGTATGGATTTGAAAGCCAGCATCAGGGCGAGCAGACCGGGCACAACGTTAATCGCGAATAACCACTGCCAGCTCAGGGCACTAAGAAGGAATCCTCCCAGCACGGGCGCGACGGCGGTGCTGGAGGCGATAAGTAATGCATTCAGGCCGAGGATGCGGCCTAACAATCTTCCCGGAAATACTGAACGCAGTATCGCCGGAGCGATGCTTAAGGTGGCAGCGCCGCCCACCCCCTGCAAAACACGCATGACGATCAGGGTTTCGGCGTTTGGCGCGAGCGCGCAGCCGAGTGAGGTCAGGGTGAAGAGGCTCAGGCCGAAGATAAACACCGGCCTGAAGCCAATGCGCGTGGCCAGTGCCGCGAAGATTAGCAGCGTCATGGCCGCCGAAAGCAGATACCCGTTGGCGAACCAGACGGCCACCGGGGCGGCAACGTTCAGCGCATGCGACATCTGCGGCAGGGCGATGTTCACCATTGAGCCGTCAAAAACCGCCATCAGGGTAGAGGTCATGACGGCGGCCATCACCCATCCACGTTCGCGACCCGGCAAGCCTTCGTCTCCGGCTTTATCAGAAAAGAGTTCCATCATCTGTGTCTCATCAGCAAGTGTGTGTATGGGTGAAACTCTATTCCCTGACCAGGAGAGGCGGAAGACGCAGCATTGATACTGTATAGTTGCATCAGACGCCTTATCTCTTGTTCACCGGAGTTCTCTGATGACCGATCCCGATTTTAATCTGTTGATTGCGCTGGACGCGCTGCTGACAGAGGCCAGCGTGGCGGGTGCCGCGCGAAGGATGAATGTGAGTACCTCTGCGATGAGCCGCACGCTGGGCCGGCTGCGGGAGGTGACGGGCGATCCGCTCCTGGTTCGCGCTGGCCGGAATATGGTGTTGACGCCCTTTGCCGTGGCCAGCCGGGAGAGGGCGCGTAATACGATGCTGGAGGCGAGGGCGGTACTGCAACCCTCCGCGGAATCACTCAATCTGGCGGAGCTGGAAAGGGTGTTTGTCGTGCGCGCCAATGACGGATTTATCGAGGCGTTCGGCCCGGCGTTGATTACCCAGGTTGCCGAAGCGGCGCCTCAGGTGTGCCTGCGCTTTGCGGCCAAACCGGAGAAAAGCTCGCGCTCCCTGCGAGAAGGTCTGGTGGATCTGGAAATTGGCGTGCTGAGCCAAATGGGACCGGAAATTCGTGTTCAGGCGCTGTTTCGCGATCGCTTTGTTGGCGTGGTCCGCCACGATCATCCTCTGGCGGCATTAGCCGCCGTCAGCGTCAGCGATTACATTGCGTGGGGGCATGTGGTGGCTTCCCGCCGGGGCCAGATGCAGGGACCGGTGGACGAGGCGTTAGCCGAACGGGGTCTGACGCGTAAAATCGCCAGCGTGGTACCGGGGTTCCCTGCGGCGCTGGCGGTCGCCGAAGCGTCCTCTCTGATCGCGCTGGTTCCCGCGTCATTTTTGCATCGCCCGCAAACCTCCGCCCGGCTGCATGCGTTTGAGTTGCCGTTTAAAACCCGGACCATCACCGTCTCACAAATGTGGCACCCGCGGCTGGAAATGGATCCGGCTCACCGCTGGCTGAGAAAAACGGTGTTGGCCGTTTGCCGGGAGATTCAGGGTGAAGCCATGTAGTCGCGAATCATTTTTATTACGTTATGGCTTAACGATATTATTTCCATAAGTCTTTAACGTCTGCTTTAAATTATTCTAAAAGACGAACGCATCATTCATTAAAATTCCTTAAAGAATAATTAAATTATGATAATTAATTAGAAAACACTTTCTGAACATACACATAGGTGTTGCCAGTCTCACATTCCAGATGCTTCATCCTTTTTAAGGGTGAAGTTTTACAGGTAATTAATTAACATGCTTTGCTCTTGCCCATATTCATTTCTTGTTAAGAGAATGGCTGAAAAATCAATCGGTATCCGCACAATTTTACCACCAAAGAGTCACTTGACTCTTCAGAGATTAAAAAATGTCTAATACCATGCTGTTATATAAAAATGTTACTGCATTGTCTCGTGATACACATAAATCATTAAAACTGGATCCGGTCACCGGTTTCGAAGTCGCGGCGAAGACGCATTGGGTACCGACTGCTGGCGTTGAGCTGTATCAGGCGGCGCATCATTATCCTGTTGTTTTCGTCAATGAAAATCATAATGGCGACGTCACTACCACTCCTCTTTTACTTCTGGGCCTTGAGGCTGGTCGCAATGACTTTGTCGCGAGTGATTATTCCTGGAAAAAAGGGTGCTATATTCCGGCATTTATTCGCCGCTATCCCTTTGTGATTGCCGCTGCTAATAAAGACGCCAGTGAATTCACCCTGTGTTTTGATTCTTCTTTCCCCGGTTTTAATAAGAAAAAAGGAAAGGCGCTGTTTACTAAAGAGGGTAAAAATAGCGAGTTTCTTGAAGAGACGCTTCAGTTTATGAATGGGTTTAATATTGAAATGAAACGCACACGTGAATTTGTTGACCTGCTGAATAAACATCTGCTTCTTGAAAAATGCGCAGCCCAGATAGTCAGCAGTACCAACGTTGCATTTAACGTTCAGGATTTTCTGGTGGTGAGTGAAAAAAAACTGGCGAATCTGGACGGAGAGGCTTTGGTTGAACTCAACCAAAAAGGGTATTTGGGCTGGATAACGGCTCATTTAATGTCCCTGTCAAACTTACCCAAACTCCTCGATATGCATCTGGAGAATAAATCCTCCGCTGACGTCAAACATTAATCCTGACAACCATCTTGCGGTAAAAATTGAGAAAGGCAGCCTGATTTTGAGGCTGCCTTTTTGCTGTCCGCTTTACACTTTTGGTATCCAGCGTTATCTCTTTTACTATAGACCTCAATTTTTTCAGAAAGAGAGATCGAAATGACGACTCTGCCGTGGCGGATACGCAGGCGTTTGTGGGCGGTGACAAAACACGCCCTGGTGGTGCTGGGCATTGTGGCGGTCGTGCTGCTGGCCGTGAGAATTTATAAGTCGCAAACCGGCCCGGCGTTGCATCCCTGGCATACCTGGACGGCGGATGAGTTTTCCGTACAGGAGACCGACCGCGCCAGCTTTGGTGATTTTCTGACGCGCGAAACGGCAATCTTTCACGATCTACAAACCCAGGTGACGGACAAGCTGGACGAGGCTGACCGGACGCCGCTCAACCGGTTTTATCGTCACAGCCCGATGTGGCCGGGGCAGTTTCCCGACGACGCTAACCACTCCTTTGTGCTGATGCCGCAGGGCAAACCGAAAGGGGCCGTCGTTCTCCTGCACGGTCTGACGGATTCTCCCTACAGCGTGCGCAGTATCGCCGTTGATTATCAGCAGCGCGGGTTTGTAGCCGTCGCGCCGCGTCTGCCCGGACACGGCACCGCGCCAGGCGCACTGACCAACGTCGACTGGGAAGAGTGGCTGGCCGTCGCGCGTCTTTCAGTGCGCGAAGCCACTCGTCTGGCGGGCAACGACGTGCCGTTGCATCTGGTGGGCTATTCCAACGGCGGGGCGCTGGCGATGAAATACGCCCTCGACGCCATTGACGATCCTCATCTGCGTAAACCGCAGCAGCTGATCCTGCTGTCACCGATGATCCGCGTCCACGCCTTCGCCCGTTTTGCCGGCCTCGCCGGACTGCCTGCGCTGCTGCCGCCCTTTGCTAAAGCGGCCTGGCTCAGCGTGCTGCCGGAATATAATCCGTTCAAATACAATTCGTTCCCGGTGAATGCCGCCCGCCAGTCCTGGCAGTTAACTCAGGCGCTGCAAAAACAGATCAACATCCTGGCACGCCAGAACAAACTGACGGCACTCCCGCCGGTGCTGGCGTTTCAGTCGGTGATGGATTCGACCGTCAGCACGCGCGGGGTGGTCGATTCCCTGTTTAACCTCCTGCCGGAAAACGGCAGCGAGCTGGTGCTGTTCGATATCAACCAGGCGAGTACGCTGCGCCCGCTATTCAGGCCGGGATCTTATGTGGCTGTGAATGCGCTGCTACCGCCCACGCCGCGCCGGTTCGCGATCACGGTAGTTACCAATGCGTCTGCGCAGACCTTAGATACCGTCGCCCGAACCACGGCGGCAGGGGCAAAAGATGAAACCGTCCAGCCGTTGACGACGCCGTATCCGCGCGATCTCTACTCCTTATCCCACGTGGCGATCCCGTTCCCGCCGACGGACGATCTGTACGGCATTGAACCGGTGGATCCACGGCGTTACGGTATTAATCTGGGTAACATCGCCCTGCGCGGTGAGACCTCCACGCTGGTGGTGGGAATGGATTCCCTGATGCGCGTGACCTCGAATCCGTTTTACGGGTATATGCTGGAGCGGATTAATCAGCGAATTATCCCCGACAAGGGATAAATCGTAAATATCCCTTTGCGAGGATAATTTGCTTTTATCCGCGATCGGGGATATTTTAAATTTATCCGCGATCGGGGATAAAAGAGGACACCATGAAAATTACCACATCCGCTACGCTCGCTAACGCGATACGCGATCAGCGTAAATCGCTGCAGCTGACACAGGCAGAGACCGCTGAACGTGTGGGCATGAAGCAGACCACCGTGTCAGGCTTTGAGCAAAACCCGGATACCAGTAAGCTGGAAACGCTGTTCCGTCTGCTTTCCGCGCTGGAACTGGAATTACACGTCGTCCCGCGCGGCGCAGCTGCTGACAAGGACAGCGGCTGGACTCAGGAGTGGTAAATGAAAAATAGTCAGCTCACCGTGGCGATGAATGGCACGGTAGTCGGCACGCTTTATCGTAACGGTAAAGGCGCGATGTCCTGGCAATATGCGCAGACGTGGCTGCAAACGCCCGGTGCGCGTGTGATCTCCCAGTCGCTGCCGCTCACGCCGCGTCGTCAGGAAGGCGAGGCGGTCTATAACTTCTTCAGCAATTTGCTGCCCGACTCGCAGGCGATTATTGCCCGCTTGCAAACCCGTTTTAAAGTGCCGACCGATCATCCCTTTGATCTGCTGGCAAGCGTCGGACGCGACTGCGTCGGGGCGATTCAGCTCTATCCCGACGATATCGCCATGCCTGCAGTCACGCAGATACATTCCACGCCGCTGACGGATGCGGACATTGCGACGCTGCTCGACGGATACCGTAACGCGCCGCTGGGCATGAGCGACGACCAGGATTTTCGAATTTCCCTTGCCGGGGCTCAGGAGAAAACCGCGCTGCTCTGGCATCAGGGGCAGTGGCAGCGACCGCACGGCAGCACGCCGACCAGCCATATCTTTAAACTCCCAATCGGGAAAATCGAACAGAACAATATCGATCTGACGGAAAGCTGTGAGAACGAGTGGCTTTGCCTGCAGATTGCTCGGGAGTTTGGTTTCGCCGTTGCGGATGCATCCTTAGCGACCTGGGCGGATAAAACGGTGCTGGTCGTTGAGCGTTTCGACCGCAGATGGTCGCGGGACGGAAGTTGGCTGATGCGACTCCCGCAGGAAGATATGTGTCAGGCGCTGGGGTATTCCCCGGCGCTGAAATATGAGTCTCACGGCGGCCCCGGTATTGCGGAAATCATGACCCTGTTACTGGGTTCGCGTCGCGCTTTGCAGGATCGCGATACCTTTTTCCGTACGCAGATCTTCTACTGGCTGATTGGCGCCATTGATGGCCACGCGAAAAACTTCAGCGTGTTTATCGAGCCGGAATCTTCGTATGTCATGACACCGCTGTACGACATCCTGTCGGCTTATCCCATTCTGGGCGCAAAGGGCATCTCTGCACAGAAAGCGAAAATGGCGATGGCGCTACAGGGTAAAAACCGTCAGTACCACTGGGCGCAAATTCAGCCGCGTCATTTCCCGGCCACGGCTGAACGTGTCGGTTTCTCGGCCGCGCGGGCGAGGGCCATGATGGCGGAGATTGGAACCATGACGCCTGATGTCATTGATAAAGTGAGTGCGCTGTTACCCGCTGATTTTCCTTCGCATATTAGCGAGGCGATTTTCCGCGGGATGGAAAAGCAGGCGGAAAGGCTGCTCAGGGCGGAATAAACCCGCGCTTACATTTACATTGTTTATGTATATACCAGGCAATCTGAAAACGATTTTTTGAGGATATATTATTAGTCGACAGCGATAAATTATGATAAACAATCGCTTAAAGACCAAATTATCATGACGGGATACACGCGCTGTGCTGACTACACTCATTTATCGAAGCCAGTTAAATTCATCCTGTGAACCTTTCAAACTCATTTCACTGGTCGAAAAAGCGAAGCAGCGGAATGCAGGGCTGAACATTACCGGCATTCTGCTGTTTAACGGCGCTGAGTTCCTGCAAATCCTCGAGGGGAAGGAAGAGAGCGTCGTTAAGCTGTTCCATAAAATCCGCGCGGATAAGCGTCATCACGGCGTGGTGGAGCTGATGCGCGATTATGGGCCAAGACGACGCTTCGAAAACGTCGGCATGCTGCTTTTCGATCTGCAGGTCGATACGCCAAAGTCCGTACTGGAATCGGTGCTGCGCTACAGCAAACTCGAAAGCTATCTCACCTCGGAAGATCGGGTCTTTAAATTCATTCAGTCCTTTATCACCCGGCAAAAGAAGCCAGGGGATGACGGCCTGTTTCGCCCGGATTACTGGAAGCTGGAGTCCGAAGTCGCGCCTTTTGGTCGTGGCGTCGAAGGCTTGATGACCAATCAGATTTGCCAGTTTGCCTTCCAGCCGATTGTTGAACCTTCGGAGGGGAAAATCACCTCTCTGGAAGCCCTGATTCGCGGTAACGACGGCGGTAGCCCGGAGCGATTCTTTAACGAGATCCCTGCCGACAAACTCTACGAGATTGATCTCCAGACCAAAGCCTATGCCTTCGCGCTGGCGGAGAAGATTGGCATTGGCGATCACAAAATCGCGATTAACCTGCTGCCGGGTTCGCTGATTAACGTTCCTGACGCGGTGGAGTTTCTGGTCGATAACATCGCCAGACACCATCTGTTGCCTGAGCAGGTGGTGGTAGAAGTGACGGAAAACGAGATGATTTCCGGCTTCAATCAATTTATCAGCGCCATTAAACAGCTGCGGGTAGCGGGAATAGGGCTGGCGATCGATGATTTCGGTTCGGGCTATGCCGGGCTGTCGCTGCTCACCAAATTCCAGCCGGATAAAATCAAAATCGATCGGGAAATTGTCAGCGATATTCACCTTAGCGGTCCGAAGCAGGCGATTGTGAAATCCATTGTCAGCTGCTGTACCGATATGGAAATTACGCTGGTGGCAGAGGGGATCGAAAAAATGGAGGAGTGGTGCTGGCTGGAGTCTGCCGGTATCAAACGCTTCCAGGGGTTTCTGTTTGCCCGTCCGCAGCTGAACGGCGTCGGGGATATTCACTGGCCGCAGGTTAATCCTTCCCATCACACCAGAAACTAAAAGACGACGTGCCCAGGCGATATTTCCCATTGTGCCATGATGTGCTTAAATAGCTAAACCGGTTTAATTAAAGTTTAGCTTGAGGTGAGCATGAAAAAAATATGGGTGCTGGGCGACGCCGTGGTCGATCTTCTTCCGGATGGAGAGGGACGACTATTACAGTGTCCGGGCGGGGCGCCAGCCAATGTGGCGGTTGGTATTGCGCGGCTTGGCGGGCATAGCGCGTTTATCGGCAGAGTGGGCGATGATCCTTTTGGCCGCTTTCTGCGTCAGACATTAATCAGAGAAAAGGTGGATGTAGAGTGGATGCATCTCGACCCTCTGCATCGCACCTCGACAGTGGTGGTGGACCTGGACGAAAGCGGAGAACGCTCGTTTACCTTCATGGTACGACCGAGCGCTGATCTGTTTCTGACGCAAAAGGATCTGCCAGGCTTTCACGAGGGCGACTGGCTGCACGTCTGCTCGATTGCCCTGAGCGCACAGCCCAGTCGTACCACGACGTTTCAGGCGATGGATGCCATCAAAGCGGCGGGGGGTTATGTCAGCTTTGACCCCAACATTCGTCCCGATCTCTGGCAGGATGATAACCAGTTACGCGAGTGTCTGATGCAGGCGATGCGTAAAGCCGATGTCGTAAAACTTTCCGTTGAGGAGCTGACCTTTTTGAGCGGACTTGATGAGCTGGAGCCCGCGCTGGCGCTGGTGGTTAGCCAGTCTCAGTCACCTTTAGTGCTGGTGACAAAAGGCAAAGAGGGCGTTGTCGCCTGGCACAATGGCACCTTGACCGCGTATTCCGCAGCGCCGGTGGTAAGTGTGGATACCACCGGCGCCGGAGATGCGTTTGTCGCCGGACTGCTGTATGGGCTGGTCAATCATACGGGCGATCTCCCTGCGATCCTGACGCTGGCGCAGCGCTGCGGCGCGCTGGCGACCACCTCAAAAGGTGCGATGACCGCGCTGCCTTACCAGCACGAACTGTAATTACTTTCCCTCCCCAGACCGCTCGTCTGCGGTCTGAATTGTCGCCCTGGTCACATTTACTAAATCGGTTTAGCAAAAAACATTGCCGATCCAAAATTCAGCAGTTTAGTATCACTCACCTAAACCGGTTTAGCAGATTAGCAACTTTCAATAACCTCTTTTAGGGATGCGACAAAATGTATAAAAAACGCAGACTTGCCGTGATGATTGGCATGCTGGCCGGGAGTGCCTCCGTCTACGCTCAGACGGATATGAACAGTATTGAAGCGCGTCTTGCGATGCTCGAACAACGTTTGCAGGAGGCAGAGAGCCGCGCGCAGGCCGCTGAAAAGCGCGCCAGTGCCGCAGAGCAGAAAACGCAGCAGCTGGTGGCCGTGCAACAGCAAACCCAGACCACCACTCAGGAAGTCGCACAGCGTACCGCGGCGCTGGAGAAAAAAGCCGACCAAACCAGCGGGTTTGAGTTCCACGGGTATGCTCGCTCGGGTTTACTGATGAACGATGCGGCATCCAGCAGCAAAAGCGGCCCTTATCTGACGCCTGCCGGGGAAACGGGCGGTGCAGTGGGGCGTCTTGGCAACGAAGCCGATACCTACGTCGAACTGAACGTGGAGCATAAACAGACGCTGGATAACGGCGCGACCACACGTTTTAAAGCGATGCTGGCCGACGGCCAAAAAACCTATAACGACTGGTCTGCCGATTCGAGCGATCTCAATATTCGCCAGGCCTTTGCCGAGCTGGGGCAATTACCTGATTTCAGCGGGCCATTGAAAGGCAGCACCTTCTGGGCCGGGAAGCGTTTCGACCGCGATAATTTCGACATTCACTGGCTCGATTCTGATGTGGTGTTCCTCGCAGGGACCGGCGGCGGGGTGTATGACGTGAAGTGGAGCGATGATTTCCGCAGTAACTTCTCCCTCTATGGACGCAACTTCGGCAGCCAGGAAGAGATCGACAACAACGTCCAGAACTACATCCTGAGTATGAATCACTTTGCCGGTCCGCTGCAGGTGATGGTGAGCGGGATGCGCGCCAAAGATAACGATGACCGCAAAGACGCCAACGGCGACGCTATCAAGACTGACGCGGCCAATCACGGTGTCCATGCCCTGGTCGGTCTGCATAATGAGAGTTTCTACGGCCTGCGAGAAGGCTCGGCGAAAACCGCGCTGCTGTACGGCCACGGCCTGGGCGCCGAAGTGAAAAGTCTCGGCTCTGATGGCGCGCTTCTGTCGGAGGCGGACACCTGGCGATTCGCGACCTATGGCACTACGCCAGTCGGCGGCGGGTGGCATATTGCCCCGGCGGTGCTGGCCCAGAGCAGCAAAGATCGCTATGTCAAAGGCGACAGCTACGAGTGGGTCACCCTGAATACACGTTTAATCAAAGAGGTCACCCAGAACTTTGCGCTGGCCTTTGAGGGCAGCTATCAGTACATGGATTTAGACCCGAAAGGCTACAAAGATCGCAACGCCGTCAACGGCAGTTTCTACAAACTGACCGTCGCGCCAACCTTAAAAGCCGGCAAGATCGGCGATTTCTTCAGTCGCCCGGAACTGCGTTTGTACGCCACCTGGATGGACTGGAGCAGCAAACTGGATCACTACGCCAGCGATGATGCCTTTGGCAGCAGCGGTTTCAACGCGGGCGGGGAATGGAACTTTGGGGTACAGATGGAAACCTGGTTTTAACCCTTTACGCTCCCGCACTGCGGGGGCGTCACTTACATCATAAAAATGCGTTCAGACAGAGGTGTCTATGGATTTTGATAATATCGCCCGCGCGCTTATTCCGCTGCTCGGTGGCAAAGAGAACATCGCCAGCGCGGCGCACTGCGCAACGCGGTTGCGTCTGGTGCTGGTTGACGACGCCCTCGCCGATCAGCAGGCGATTGGGCAGGTCGAAGGGGTGAAAGGGTGTTTTCGTAACGCAGGCCAGATGCAGATTATTTTTGGTACCGGTGTGGTCAACAAAGTCTATGCGGCGTTTATTCAGGCCACCGGCATTGGCGAGTCAAGCAAGTCGGAAGCGGCCGACATCGCGGCGCGGAAACTGAACCCATTCCAGCGCATTGCCCGACTGCTGTCGAATATCTTTGTGCCGATTATTCCTGCCATTGTGGCATCCGGCCTGCTGATGGGTCTGCTCGGCATGGTCAAAACCTACGGGTGGGTGAATGCGGATAACGCCATCTACATCATGCTCGACATGTGTAGTTCGGCGGCGTTTATTATTCTGCCGATCCTGATTGGTTTTACCGCCGCCCGAGAATTTGGCGGTAACCCGTATCTTGGCGCCACGCTCGGGGGGATCCTGACTCACCCGGCGCTAACCAACGCCTGGGGTGTGGCCTCCGGTTTCCATACCATGGACTTTTTCGGCTTTGAAATTGCCATGATCGGCTACCAGGGAACGGTGTTCCCGGTGCTGCTGGCGGTGTGGTTTATGAGCCTCGTCGAGAAGCAGCTTCGCCGTGTGATCCCGGATGCGCTGGATCTGATCCTGACCCCATTCCTGACCGTGATTATCTCCGGTTTTATCGCATTACTGATTATTGGCCCGGCAGGCCGCGCGCTGGGCGATGGTATTTCGTTTATTTTAAGCACCCTGATTGCCCACGCCGGATGGCTGGCAGGACTGCTGTTTGGCGGGTTGTATTCGGTTATCGTCATTACCGGGATTCACCATAGTTTTCATGCGATTGAAGCGGGGCTGTTGGGCAATCCGTCGATTGGCGTGAATTTCCTGCTGCCGATTTGGGCGATGGCGAACGTCGCGCAGGGCGGAGCCTGTCTGGCCGTATGGTTCAAAACGAAAGATGCCAAAATTAAAGCGATCACGCTGCCGTCGGCGTTTTCGGCGATGCTGGGCATCACCGAAGCGGCTATTTTTGGTATCAACCTGCGCTTTGTGAAGCCGTTTATTGCCGCGCTGATCGGCGGTGCCGCGGGCGGTGCCTGGGTCGTATCGGTACATGTTTACATGACGGCGGTCGGGCTGACGGCGATCCCGGGCATGGCGATCGTGCAGGCGAACTCGCTGCTTAACTATATTATTGGAATGGTAATCGCATTTGGTGTCGCCTTTGCGGTCTCATTACTGCTGAAATACAAAACGGACTCTGAATAATGACGCTTCCTTACCGCTGGCCTGCCGTTTTGCAGGCCGTCATGAAAGGGCAACCGCGTGCGTTAGAGGATAGCCACTACCCGCAGTGGCATCCCGCGCCCGTGACCGGTCTGATGAACGATCCCAACGGTTTTATCTGGCATGCCGGACGTTACCATCTGTTTTATCAGTGGAACCCGCTGGATTGCGATCATCGCTATAAATGCTGGGGCCACTGGAGCTCAGAGGATTTAGTGCAGTGGCAGCATGAGCCCATGGCGCTGATGCCCGACGAAGAGTATGACCGCAGCGGC
Organism: Lelliottia wanjuensis; assembly: GCF_030238365.1. Lineage (GTDB taxonomy): Bacteria > Pseudomonadota > Gammaproteobacteria > Enterobacterales > Enterobacteriaceae > Enterobacter > Enterobacter wanjuensis. The sequence continues at coordinate 260,005 of NZ_JASSOT010000001.1, forward strand.
TGCTATTCCGGCAGCGCGGTCGATAACAATGGCGTGCTGACGCTCTGTTATACCGGCAATGTGAAGTTCGATGACGGTAGCCGCACGGCGTGGCAGTGTCTCGCCGTACAAAATGCCGACGGAGGATTCGATAAACTCGGCCCGGTACTGCCGCTACCGGCGGGTTACACCGGCCACGTTCGCGACCCGAAAGTGTGGCAGCACAACGGAAACTGGTACATGGTGCTGGGCGCGCAGGATCAGCAAAAACGCGGCAAGGTGCTGCTGTATAAATCGGCTGATTTGCACACCTGGGACGCCTGCGGAGAAATTGCCGGGCACGGCGTGAACGGGCTGCAGGACGCGGGGTACATGTGGGAGTGCCCGGATCTGTTCGAGCTGGAGGGTACGCAGGTGTTGATCTGCTGTCCGCAAGGGCTGGCACGCGAGCCGCATCGGTATCTCAATACCTATCCCGCCACCTGGATGAGCGGTGATTTTGCCTGGGACAGCGCCACGTTCAGCCACGGACCGTTACACGAACTGGACGCCGGGTTTGAGTTCTACGCCCCGCAAACCACGCTTTCAGCCGACGGTCGCCGCATTCTGATTGGCTGGATGGGCGTACCGGACGGGGAAGAGATGCTGCAGCCCACGCGGGAACACGGCTGGATCCACCAGATGACCTGCCCGCGTGAGCTCAATTTCCGTGAGGGCAAACTGTATCAACTGCCGATCCGCGAGTTGGCGCGTCTGCGAGAGCAGGCGCATCAATGGCAGGGGCGCGCCGACGATGCGCCAAGACTTGATGCCGGTCGGCTGGAATTCACGCTGATCCCCGATGGGCCCACGAAGGTGAATTTTGCCGATACGCTCTGGCTGAGCGTGGATGAGCAGGGGATTCAGCTGCAGCGTAGAAGTCTCGAAAATGGCGACATGCTCACGCGCTACTGGTGCGGAAAGGCGGTATCGCTGCGCGTCCTGTGCGATCGCTCGAGCGTCGAGATTTTCATCAACGACGGCGAAGGGGTGATGAGCAGCCGCTATTTTCCTGAACATCCGGCGCAAATTCGCTTCGAAGGTGCGCCCGTCATCACATTACGCTACTGGTCGCTTCGCGCCTGCATGATAGAATGAGGGTTTTGGCAGCCGGGTCTAAGTCGTTGTGAGAAAAACAAAACGCGTCACCATCAAAGACATTGCTGAGCTGGCGGGGGTGTCCAAAGCGACCGCCAGCCTGGTGTTGAATGGTCGTAGTAAAGAGTTACGCGTGGCAGAGGAAACCCGCGACCGGGTTCTGGCTATTGCGAAACAGCATCACTACCAGCCGAGCATTCATGCGCGTTCACTGCGAGATAACCGCAGTCACACCATCGGACTGGTGGTGCCGGAAATCACTAACTATGGTTTTGCCGTGTTTTCTCATGAGCTGGAAACCTTATGCCGCGAGGCCGGAGTCCAGCTGCTGATCTCCTGTACGGATGAAAATCCGGGGCAGGAGACGGTGGTGGTCAACAATATGGTGTCGCGGCAGGTCGACGGGCTGATTGTGGCTTCCAGTCTGCTCAACGACGCGGATTATCAAAAACTGAGCGAACAGCTTCCGGTGGTGCTCTTCGATCGCCATATGAACGACAGCTCTTTGCCGCTGGTGATCACCGATTCCATTACCCCGACGGCCGAACTGGTGGCGGATATCGCCCGCCAGCACCCGGACGAAATCTATTTTCTCGGCGGGCAGCCGAGACTCTCCCCGACCCGCGATCGTCTTGAAGGTTTTAAGCAGGGGCTGGCGAATGCTGGCGTTGAACTGCGCCCGGAGTGGATCATTCACGGAAACTATCACCCCAGCTCTGGCTACGAAATGTTTGCTGAGCTGTGTGCCCGATTAGGCCGCCCGCCGAAAGCCCTTTTCACCGCTGCATGTGGTTTGCTGGAAGGGGTCTTGCGTTATATGGGGCAGCATCACCTCTTGCAAAGCGATATGCGGCTGGCCAGCTTTGACGATCACTATCTCTATGATTCATTGACTATCCCGATTGATACAGTGCGGCAGGACAATCGCCAGCTGGCATGGCACTGTTTCGATTTAATTGGCAAGCTGATCGAAGGGGAAACCCCGGAACCGCTGCAACGCAAGCTGGCAGCGACACTGCAGAAACGCTATCAGGCCGGTCAATGATCCTTCACACATTCAGGAGCGATATGCGCCGTTCACTTCTTATCATGACGTCATGGTTTCTTCCCGCGCTGGCGATGGCGGCCAGCGATCTTCCGCCGATCGTGAAGCAGTTTGGCGAGCAGCAGGGCATTCAGAACATCAAGGAAATTGACGCACCCGGCGGCATGAAAAGCTGGATTGGTCAGTATCAGGATATGGGCGTGACGTTGTTTATGACGCCTGACGGGAAGCATGTCATCTCTGGTTATCTTTATGATGGTAAAGGGAAAAACATCAGCGAAGACTATTTCCAGAAAGAGATTTACATCCCGCTGGGCCGCCAGATGTGGGAAACCCTCAACAAAACGCAGCCATTGAAAGAGGGCGCGGAAACGGCTCCGCGGAAGGTGTTTGTCTTTGCCGATCCGTTCTGCCCGTACTGCAAAAAATTCTGGGCGGAAGCGCAGCCGTGGGTGAAAGCCGGGAAAGTGCAGCTGAATACGCTGCTGGTTGCGTTCCTGAATCCGAAAAGCGGCCCGAATGCGACCGCCATTCTGAATGCGGCCGATCCTGTTGAAGCCTGGAAAGCGTACGAACTGTCCGGGGGTAAAACGTTGCCAGCGCTTAAGGGGGATTCATCTCGTGAAACCTTCAATCTGCTCCAGCAACACCAGAAACTGATGGATGAGCTGGGCGCAAACGCAACGCCCGCCATTTATTACATGAATGCGAAGAACGAACTGCAGCAGGTGGTCGGGATGCCAGATCAGCAACAGCTGCTGGAGATGTTCGGGCCCAAACCGGAATAGCCGCCGGGGTTATGAACCCCAGCGCGTTTTGATATAGCTGACCGCTTCCTGCGCCTGCGGCTGGTTGAGATAGTCCTCTCTGAACAGAATCGTACCGTCGATGTGCGGTACCGATTCGTTCAAATCGATCTGTTTTTTCAGCTCCGGCACGCCGCCGTTCACCGTCCAGTCAGGCTCATTCTTTGACGATTCCCCCACTTTATACAGCGCCACGCCGATATAGAGACGCGTGTTGGTCGGCTTGACGACGTCCGCCCACCATTTCGCCAGTACGTCGTAGCGGGCCGCTTTGCGGGAGAAGGGCCAGTAAACCTGCGGGGCGATGTAATCCAGTAAGCCTTCTTTCACCCACAGACGGGTATCGGCGAAGGCTTCGTCATACGCCGCGGCGCCTGAGGTTTCTGAGCCTAAAGGATCGTGCGAGCGATTGCGCCAGACGCCAGCCGGGCTCACGCCAAACTCCACGCCGGGATTGAGCTGCTTGATGGTGCGCGAGACTTGCTCGATCAGCTGGTGCGTGTTGTGCCGACGCCAGTCCGCTTTGGATGCAAACCCTGCGCCGTATTGCTGGAAGGTCTGATTATCGTTAAGCGTGGATCCGGGCGTTTCGGTATAGAAATAGTCATCGAACTGCACGCCATCGACCGGGTAGCGCGAGACGACTTCCGCCACGATGCTGGTGATCCAGTCCCGGGCTTCCGGAATGCCGGGGTCGAGCACGTAGCGGTCGCTGGCGGTGCGGATCCAGTCGCGATGGAGAACAAAAACACTGGCCGGATTAAGGGAAATCGTGCGATTCAGCTCCGCCACGGTTCCCGGTTTGGTGTTGGTCGTCACCCGGTACGGGTTAAACCAGGCGTGAACTTTCATGCCGCGTTTGTGCGCTTCATCGAGCATAAACATCAGCGGATCGTAGCCGGGGTCCTGGCCGATATGGCCGGTCAGGGTGTCAGACCATGGCAAAATCTTTGATGGCCACAGCGCGGTTCCGTCCGGTTTGATCTGGAAAAACACCGTGTTGATCCCGAGGCTTTTCAGTTTATCCAGCTTATCGGTCAGCGCTTTTTGTTGAACGCTGTTGCGGGTGGCCGGATTGCTGATATTCACCGAAGAAACCGGCGGCCAGTCGAGACGAGACACGGTTGCGAGCCAGATACCGCGCATCGGGCCCTGGTCTTTTTGCGATTTTGCCGTCAGGGGATGCTTCGCCACCGGCGGAAGCGGGGTGACTAACGATTTCGGCGGTTTGGACGAGCAGCTGGCGAGCAGCAGCGCGATAAGAATGAGTGCGCCAGAACGTTTAACCTGTAAGGGCATCGTGTGTTAACTCTTTTTCAGGCGGCTATTGGCCCAGGGATCATTATCAAGATCTTCAGGAGCGGCATCTTCCAGCGAGTCGAGATACAGCGCTTCGACCTCAGCGCGAGCCCAGGGAGTGCGACGCAAAAACTTGAGGCTTGATTTGACGCTCGGGTCGCTTTTAAAACAGTTAATGTTGATCAGTTTGCCGAGTTGAACCCAACCGTAGCGGGCAACCAGAGCGTTGACCTGCATTTCAAGCGTTACGCCGTGCAAAGGATCTTTGGAATTGTGTGCTGCCATAGTGAAATCCGGTTTCTGCTGTGAGTCGTCAGGGAGTGCAGGGGAAGGTTACAAGAAAGTCGGGATATCGGCAAATAAACCAGGGTTTTAAACCCTACCCGGCGGGCAGGGTTTGACGGGGTTTCAGGTCAACAAACGGCGTTATCGAAGAAATCAATATTAAACACCGTCTCCTCTTCATACATCTCAACGACATACCACCCATCGGCGGTCACAACGTAGAATTCCCCCGGACGAATAATCCTGATTTTTTGTGCCTCTTTTGCCTGTTGCTGTTGATAGCAGAGAAGCTTCACTGCGCCCTCCATGACCGAAATTCTGGCATAGGCGCCAGCCAGGATTCGGTGTCGGAGTCTGAGCGCGTCGGGGACGTTGGTATTATTAAAGAAAGGGGTGCTTTTGATTATCTGATAATCTTGTGGGATCTGTTGCATTCTATTTTCCTGGAATTTTGAGACCTCTCAGATTGCTATTTAATCTGACGAGGACAGTCTCAAAGAGCTGGATTTCCTGGGCAGAGACATTGCCCAGAATATCGTTCCAAATATCATTGATTTTCTCATTTACCCGCCGGTTCATGGCGGAACCTTCCCGGGTAATTTCAAGAAAAATCTGTCGCTTATCGGCAGGGTTATTTTTACTGCTGCGAAGGAGACCCTGCTGTTCCAGGCGAGCAATCGACCGGGTTAAATTCTGATGAACGGTCCCGAGTTGATTCGCCAGTTCATTTTTAGTCTGACCGCTTTGGCTATCGAGTTTATCGAGGATGATGCGATCAACAAAGGTTACCCCAATCTCGTTAAGAACCGGCTCCAGGATTTGTTGCCAGGCGCTGTGATTCTCACGCAATAAATCGGTTAACTGAGTGTAATCGCGGGTCATAAGGCCTCTTAAACTTTGATATAAAACGTGAATCCGGCCATCAGCAGTTGGGTACCAATACACGCCAGCGCCAGCCAGGAGATGCGCTTGATTATATTCATAACCGTTTCACCTAACCACCGGCAAACCGGCTGGCTAAAGTAAAAAAGCACACCCAGGATCAGCGCCACCGTGACAATGGCCAGACTCACCGCCAGCGGATTATGCGTCTGTTGCGTCAGGCTAATCGCAATAGACATCGCCGCCGGGCCCGCGATCACCGGAATACACAGGGGAACAATCGCGATATTCCCCGACACAGGCAGCGAATTATCGGCCTGCTCGCCGAGCCCTTTCAGACTCGACATCAGCAGAGACAACCCCCCGGCAAACTGTAACGCCGCGATGTTGATGCCAAACAGCTGAAAAATATGTGTGCCGCCTAAAACACACAGGATCAGCGTTATGGCGACGGCAATCGTCGTTTTGCTGCCAATCGTCTTCACCTCTTTTACGGGCATTCCTGAGGTGTAGGAACAAAAGAGGGCAAACATGGTTAACGGGTTAATGATAATAACGAGCCGCGACAGGCTATGGAGATAATTTGCCAACATGTGTTTGTGTATTCCGGTCAAATTCAGGCAAGCAGATTTTTCACGATTTCGCCGTTTTTAATCACCATCAGGACGTTATCTTCCTGTTCGTTAAACAGGTGAATATCGTCGAGTGGATTTTTTGGCAGCACCAGCAGATCGGCAAAGGCATCTTCGGCCACCACACCCAGCTTATCCTTCATGTCGAGAATTTCGGCATTGATATAGGTTGCGGAATGGAGGGTATCAAACGCGCTCTCCACCTGACTGCGCAGGGTAAGTTCGTCGTACTCAAAGCTGTGGAAATCACCGAGTAAATCGGTGCCTAAGCCAATTTTGACGTTGTGCAAGCGTGCCAGCCGGATAGATTCCAGCGCCTTCAGACGAACCTCATCCAGCTTATTCACGACGGAGTCAGGCACCTCTGAACTCATATTGTTTTTAAAGGCGTTATAGATAGCGAGCGTAGGCACCAGATAAGCCTGATGGTCGTGCATATCTTTCGCCGACTGCTCATCCAGCAAATTACCGTGCTCGATGGTTTTGACCCCATATTTGACGCAGCGCGAAATCGCAGCCGGGGTATAGGCATGGGCCATCACATAGCTGTTAAAACGGCGGGCCTCGTCGACAATCGCAATGATTTCTTCATCCGAATACTGCAGGTTATCAATTTTATCCGTTGGCGAGGCGATGCCACCTCCGGCCATGATTTTGATCTGACTGGCGCCCACACGAAACTGCTCACGCACCGCGTGCCGTACCGCTGTGACACCGTCACAGATGATCGCAATGGACGAGGCGGAGCAGAGGCTGCACGCACAAGTCACCATCTCGGACGCCTGATGACGGTAATCCCCGTGGCCGCCCGTCTGGCTTAACGCCCGGCAGCTCATAAACAGTCTTGGAGCTGGAAGCAGACCGTCATCAATGGATTTTTTAATGCCCATATCGGCGCCACCGGCATCACGGACGGAGGTAAACCCGCGGCGGATCATGTCGCGCAGGAAGTTAAAGGTCCGGGCATACATGTAGCCCTTATGGACATTAGCTTCGTTAAAATCTAGCTGACTGGCGGTGATGTGAACATGCGCATCGATCAGCCCCGGCATCACATATTTCCCTTTCAGGTCCAGCACCTGCACATTGCTCCCGACGGGGATCTCCTGCGAAGAGATAGCGACGATCTTGTCTCCCGCCAGTAAAATATTCCCGGCCGTAATGACGTTATCCTTACCATTGAAAATATTTGCATTTTTTAACAAAAGACTCATACAACCTCCGATTAGTGATATTCAAGTGCGTCAATCTGAGGGCGATTGTGCTCCCAATAAAACTAGAAAGCAATGCTTTCTAGTTTGTTTTTTGTGGTTAAAAAACGCACTCCAGAAGTCTGAGTTGGCGGCAAGGGGTAAGCGAATGGCATGCGAAAATCGCATTAATATTAATGAGAGTCTTCATGGAAAGGATTTTTCAAAGGGTTCGGGCAACTAAGAAAAGATTAATTTAACATGTCTCGATGTTTTTCAACACCCTATAAAACAACAGGTTAGAGTGAATTTAAGGTGATTTAATCTTATTTAAGATCGCATTTTTGTTATTTGAGAAAACAAAGGTTTTAATTATTGGGAATTTTCTTAAACTAGCAATCATCGTAGGGTTAATCCTATGGTGTACATAAGCTCACTGGTCTCTTACTCCACGCAAATAAATATTCCGCGCCCTGCGGAGGAGTGCTATTGCGTTGCCAGTCAGGCCGCCAGGGTATTTCTTTATTAAGGACAGACAATATGAAAATCAAACCTTCACACGCCAGCTGTTTATTTGTTGCAGGAAGCCTCGCGATCGTCATCGCGCAAACGGCTCACGCTGACTCGGCCAATACCATCACCTTTAAAGGCGAGGTCACCGAGCAGACCTGCGAAGTCACCATCAACGGTGTGAATGCGCGCCCGGTGGTGTTACTGCCGACCGTCGCCAAAAGCGAACTGGCGACGGCGGCCTCTTCAGCGGGTCTGACGGCATTTACCCTTGGGGTGACAGGTTGCACCGTCGATGCGGATGCGCTGGACATCAAAACCGTATTCGTCGCCAACAACATGACCGAGCGCGGTAACCTGGCGAATACCGGTACGGCGCAAAACGTTGAACTGCAGCTGATGACCGACAGCGCGGGGACCACGGCCATCGATCTACGTGATGCGACGCCGGTTGCCGGGATCACCGTCGCGGCAGGCAGCACTGCCGGTGAGCACGACTTTGCCGTGCAGTATTTCAGCCCGAACGGCGGGGCGACGGCCGGCACGGTGGTGGGCTCCGTGCAGTACGCCATCTCCTACCTGTAAGGGAGCACCGGTGATGAAAGGAATGGCGAGTGTTTTAGCCGGAATGCTGATCTGCGCGAGTGCGCAGGCCAGTATTGTGATGACCGGAAGCCGGATTATCTATCCGGCAGACAGCCGCGAAGTCAGCGTGCAATTGACCAACCGCGATGATTTCCCCGGCGTGGTTCAGGTCTGGCTGGACGAGGGCAACGCACAATCGGCCCCGCAAACGGCGACCGCGCCTTTTATCACCACGCCGCCAGTCTTCCGGCTGGCGGCCCATTCGGGGCAGACGGTTCGTCTGCGCTACGTCGGTAAACCGGTCGCTCAGGACAGGGAGTCCCTGTGGTGGTTCAATTTTGTGCAGATCCCACCGACGGAAAAAGGCGCGCAGCCAGATAACCAGCTCATGGTCCTGGTACGCAGTCGGGTAAAAGTGCTGATGCGTCCGAAGGATCTTGCGGGCTCACCGCTGGAAATGGCGCGTACCAGTCGCGTCTGGCTTCAGGACGGCAAACTGTTTTTGCGTAACCACAGCGGGTATTACCTTGCGCTCTCCTCCCTGGATGTCAGCGGTGCAGGGAAAAAACAGCGCATTTTAAGTCAAACTGTCGCTCCCTGGACAACGGTTTCATGGCCCGCGACAGTTAAGCAGGTGGGTGAAGCTCAGATGCGCTGGATTAACGATCAGGGCGCAACCTTAGCCGGGCGCGTGACGCCAGGGAACCCTGGCGATGTCAGCCATTAATCCGCACTGGTGGTGGCTGATTCTGCCCGGCGTCACGCCCGCTCTGGCTGGCGAATATACCTTTGATGAGGCTTTGTTGCTGGGCAGCGGCTACGAAAAAGGGCTGACGCAGTTCAACGATCAGGATGCGGTGGCCGCCGGACATTACAGCGTCGATATCTGGCTGAACGGGCAGTATGTTGCGCGCGATGACGTGCTGTTTCAGCCGGATGCCGACGGGCGTATAACGCCTTGCCTCCCGGTCAAATTCTGGGATGAGCAGGGGGTTATCGCAGCGGAAAACGCGCCGTCTGATGTCTGTCTTTCGCCTGAACTTCGCGTCAGCGGCGGAAAGTGGACGTTCGATCAGGGCTTGCTGCGCCTCAATCTGAGCGTGCCCCAGGCCTCGCTTAAGCGTACCCCGCAGGATTATGTCCCGCCCTCGCAATGGCAGAGCGGTGAGAGCGTGCTGTTTAGCAACTATAACCTGCACGTCTATCACAATAAGAACGGCGGCCAGCAGAGCGATTACGGCTGGCTCGGCCTCAGCAGCGGTTTTAACCTCGGCAGCTGGCAATTCCGCCAGCAGTCCTCTGCGAACTGGCGGCGCGATGACTACCGCGAAACGCAGCGCTGGGATGCGCTGCAAACCTGGCTCCAGCATCCGATCGCCAGACTGGAAAGCGTGCTGACCGTCGGGGAAAGCTACACGCCGGGTAATCTGCTCGGCAGTATGGCTTTTACCGGCGTCAAGCTGGAAACCGATCAGCGGATGTGGCCCCAGTCGCGGCGCGGCTACGCCCCTGAAGTGCGCGGTACGGCGTCAACGCCGTCGCGGGTGGTGGTCAAACAAAATGGCCGTACGCTGTATGAAACCAGCGTGCCTCAAGGGCCATTTGTGCTCGACGATTTGCCGAATACCGCCTGGGACGGCGATCTACAGGTTGAAATCACCGGCGCAGACGGCAAAAAGAGCGGCTACACGGTGCCCTACGCCAGCGTGCCGTTGTCGCTGCGCCCCGGCGTCTGGCGCTATGGTCTGGTCGCGGGCAAAACCCGGGACTACAGCGCCGCCGACGGTCTGTTCGCCGACTTCACGCTGGAGCGTGGAATGAGCAATCTGCTGACCGCGAACAGCGCGGTGCGGATTGGCGAAGATTACCAGGCGCTGCTGATCGGCGGCGTGCTGGCGACCACACTCGGCGCTTTTGGCGTTGATCTCACCGGATCACGGGCGCGGATTGCGTCTCAGTCCCTGAGCGGCTGGCGTCTGCAAACCAACTGGAGCAAGACCTTCAGTCCGACCGGCACCCACGTGGCGCTGGCGGGATATCGCTATTCGACCGAGGGCTACCGTGATTACGGCGATGTACTGGGCGAACGAAGCGTCATTGGGGGGGATAAGGAGTGGCGCTCGGACACCCTGCGCCAGCGCAACCAGTTTACCGCTACCCTGAACCAGACGCTGGGCGGCTACGGCAATCTGTGGATCTCTGGCTCGATGATGGATTATTACGGTGGCCGTGGAAACAGTAACCAGCTGCAGGCCGGTTACAACACCACCATTGGCCGCGTGACGCTTGGCATCTCTTTCAGTCGGCAGGACACCTGGTGGCGCAGTGGGGAGAGTACCCAGGCGCAAAAAGAGAATGTGGCGACGCTGACGCTCTCGGTACCGCTCAGCTTTGGCGAACGCGAGCACACGCTGGCACTGTCTGCGAGTCAGGCCCGGCAGGCCGGGCGCAATGCGCAGGTGGCGATCTCCGGCGCACTCGACCGCGATGAAACCCTCAACTATGCGCTCTCCACGGGCTGGCAGCAGGGGCAGGGTGAGGCCAGCGATGTGACCGACTGGAGCGGATCGCTACAGAAAAACACCGCCTTCGGCACGCTGAACGGCAGCGTGTCGCAGGCGCAAAACTATCAGCAGTGGACCGCAGGCGTGCGTGGAGCGGTCGTCGTGCATCGTCACGGCGTTGTCGCGGGTCCGTGGGTGGGCGACACCTTTGCCCTGGTGGAAGCGCCCGGCGCGCAAGGGGCCAGAGTCGGCGGTGGGCAGGGCGCGACGGTCAACAGCGGGGGTTACGCTCTGGTCCCGTCTTTAACGCCTTATCGCTATAACAACGTCACCCTCGATGGCAGCGCAATGAACACCAGCGCGGAGCTCCAGGAGAGCCAGCGCCGGATCGCGCCGATGGCCGGAGCCGCCGTCAAACTGCGCTTTGCGACTCTCTCGGGGTACCCGTTACTCATTACGGTAAGTGACAACGTCACGTTTCCGGTAGGGGCATCGGTGCTCGACGAACGCGGTCGCGTCGTGGGGATGGTTGCTCAGGGAAATCAGGTCTATGCCCGCGTAGAAGACGAGCAGGGGCGACTGACGATCGACGGGAGCGACTGCTCGCTGCCGTGGAAACTTAACGAACAACAACGCGCAGAGCCTCTGATTGCATTGACGCTGGCCTGCGCCGTGAAAGGACGATCATGAGACGATTTCTCCTGCTGTTGGCCCTGCTTTCCCCGGGCGTGCAGGCCGCCTGCGAATACATTATCTATCCCTACAAAGCAGGAAGCAGCGGCGCGCAGGGAACGCACCGGCTGAGCGATGCATCGGACGGCATCGCCAATGACTGGCGATCCGGCGGCGGAAATGATGCCTGGAACGGGCTGCTGCCGGGGCTGAGTAAGTCTGTCGACGTGACCAGCAATAACAGTTTCCAGCCCGCGGGGACGATCCTCACTTCCGGCGGCGGAATTCCGTTCACCACCTACGCCCATAAAGGCGGCGGGTATGATCCCGAACAGGTCTTTTTCCGCTGTACGCCAGATACCGCAGGGCAGTTGTATGAAGCCTGGTCCACCAACGGCGATGATGCCTACGCGGGCTGGTATGAAGCCACGGATGTGCCGGGCGCCAGGCTGACGGTCATGAAAAATGTGGCGCTGCGTCTGACCCACGACGCAACGGGAAGCGTGTTCACCGACAGCTGGCAGCAGCGACCGATGGAAAATCTGGATCGCGACACCAACGGCAATTTCCTGATTAAGGCCAAGAATTTCTCGACGATCAGCGCGGAGCTGATCAAAACCCTGGATACGCGCTATTACGCCAACCAGGCACAGTCCGCCAGCTACAACAGCTATGTGAATCCCAATGCTTACGTGGTATTTCGCGGGCCGGGGACGTTATCCTGGGATATTAAGGTCGGGCAGCCGCATCGCGGCGGTAACTGGGCGGGGTGGGCCAACGACTGGCCGTCGGTGATTAGCCTTTACGGGAACGGGATCACCGTTAAACGAGCGGCGATGTGCCAGGTGACAGACTTCACCCCGGTGGTGCATCTGCCGGTTATCTCGGTGGCGCAGCTGAAACGCGGAGAGTACTCCTCCGCGCCGTTCCAGATTGGCTTCGCCTGCGAATCGACAGTGGTGTCGGGCGTGGCGACGGGAAAAAGCAACGTGGCGATGGGGTTACTCGCCCCGGAAAGCAGCGTCAACAGCGCCTGGGGTTTTAACCTGATCACCGGTAAAACTGTGACCTGGCTACTCGATGCGCAATACGGCGCGCCCGGACATGCCCGCGGCGTGGGCGTGCAGGTGTATCGGGCCGGAAATTCGGTGAACTTTATGGCGGTGACCACACCCGGCAGCGGCACGGAAGGCGGCTGGATGCCGGTTATTGGCAGCAATACGCAGCAGAACGGCAGCCAGGACGGCGTGAACTATTACAGCGAAACCTTCGAGGCGCGTCTGGCGAGCTTTGGGGCGGATACCTTAACGGCGGGGAGTTATCAGTCACATGTCCAGGTTTTACTGCGTATTCAGTAGCTTCTTGCTGCTGGCGTTCAGCGTCCAGGCCGCGGTCAATATCAGCACCACCCGCATCGTCTTTAACCATGGCGAGACGCAGCGCACGGTGATGCTGGTGAATGACGGTGATTATCCGGTGGTGGTGCAGAGCTGGGTGGATGACGGAGTGCCAGATAAGGGGCCATCCCAGGCCAGTGCGCCTTTTGTGGTGCTGCCTCCGGTCCTGAAAATTCAGCCGGGTGAGCAACGAGAACTGCGGATCATGACCACGGGAAAGGGCCTGGCTCAGGATTGTGAGTCCCTGTTTTGGCTCAACGTTTATCAAATTCCACCGGAGATGAAGAACGCGCCAACTGGTGAAAAAGTGCGCCTTACGCTAAGAAATCAGCTTAAAGTCCTATGGCGACCGAAAAATACAGGCGTGTTGACTGAAAAATCCATCAATCTTCTGAGTTTTCGCTATGAAGGCGGCATGATTCATGCTGTAAATGATAGTTCCTGGAACATAACTCTGGCTGAGGTTTCATTCGGAGACTATTCCACAGGTGGAATAGTGGTTTTACCGCATTCACGGAGCATGATTTTTAATTCTGTACCTCCTGAAAGACGGAATAATACGATAAACTTTGTGGTGATTAACGATGAAGGAAATCGTTGGGGATTTTCAGCTATCGTGAATTAACCAGGAATGAACTTACTACAGCTAAATTGACAAAAATCCACATTCAGGGATCAAGATGGCAAAAGTTTTTTTGCTCAACGGCACTGTCATATTCAGTCCGGAGCGAAACGTCTTACACGTAAAATCCGATGAAACGAAACGCATTGCGTTAAGTAATCCGGCAACACGTTGTTTATGCCTGTTAATTCAGCAACAGGGCCAGGTCATTGAGCGCGATTATTTTTTTGAACACGTCTGGTTTATTAATGGGGCGCAGGTCACAAATAATACCTTCTATCAAAACATCTCCTTGCTGCGGCGCGCGTTTAAAGAGCTTGGTCTCAATGAAGAGCTGATCGTCACCGTGCCGAAAGTCGGGATCCGCCTGGAGCGACAGCTGGATGTAGTTGAGCAGGAGGCCGAAGAGCCTCGCAGCGAAAAGCCGTTGGCTGAGCCTGTTTCAGCGATGGAAGCCGCGCCGATTGCGCCGCGCAGGCGTTTGCTGTGGTGGGTATTGGCCGCAGCGGTGAGCTGCATTGTGGCCGCGATCGTCACCTGGCAGACACAGTTCGATTCGAGGCTGAGCCGCTATGAGCCCCTGAGCGTGGTGAAGGGGTGTCACTGGTATGGGAATCAGGACGTGCTGAATTTTGATAAGCATCAGCAATTTATAAAGGCAAGCCAGCTCGACTGTCACAGTTATCCGTGGATTTATCTCACGATGTATCCCAATTTTCCGCGCATCTCGGCATTAACCTGTCGCCAGCAATATAGTCGCTGGCGTGATAATGACTGCGTAACACATTATTATTTCACGGAGTCCAGAAATGTGGGTGCGTAATATTAAATGGGTGATTTTCATCGTTATCGCCGTAATCTTGACAATTGTTGGGATGTTAATGTTCGAGAACTGGCAGCGATCGCATTTCAATTGTTCCGGGGAAATGGTCATGGAGTATCCGGATATTCGCGGCGATATTTCCGTCAGATACGTTTTCAACGGTAGCCGCGGAGTCGCTATTTTGCGCGGACAAATTACCGATAGTCATGCCGAGACGATGCCAATTAATCAGAACGTCTGGTTTACCTTCACCCGCAAAGATGACGATTACTTCCTCGAATCAGAAAACGTCGCGTCCAGTGAGGGTGGGGCGACGATAAACCCTTTACTCCTCAGGACGCTGCCCGATTTTTACCTGAAGGCAAAAGAACCGTTCTATTTCAGCATACTGCGGCTCAACAGCAGCACATGGCAGTTCTATACCAGCCGGTCGCCGTCGGTGTTTTGTCGGCAGTAGGTCACACCTCCGCCGGGCAACTGACATAACATGTCAGTTGCCCGTGATTTACTCACGTCGATTAATCTTCCACGCAAAAATATTGCTTAAGTCTCTGTCAGATATGCCGTTAATATATAGAACGGTTAAAAAGGAGCGGAAATAGTGAAGCGACAATGGGAAAAACTGGAAACCTTTCTGCACAACACCAACCCAGCTTTATTGGCTGACCTTGCGCCACCGGCAACGGATGCAGAGATAGCCGTCTTAGAGCACGGGCTGGGTATCAGCTTGCCCCCTGATTTTGTATTTTGCCTGAAAATTCACAATGGCCAACGAGTCAATAGCACCGGTTTATTTGATGAGTCAGAGTTCCTGTCTACCTCGCGTATTTTGCAGGAGTGGACGATCTGGAAAGAGCTGCTTGATGCTGGTGATTTTGATGGCGTCGAGTCGACACCACAGAGTGGGATTCAACCTGTCTGGTGGAGCCCCAAATGGATACCTTTCACTTACAACGGGGCAGGTGACCATCTCTGTCTCGATCTTGATCCCGCGCAAAACGGCTCACAAGGCCAGATTATCACGCTCTGGCATGACGACGATGCACGCGAGAGACAGGCGGACAGTTTTACACAGTGGTTCACAGCGTTTGTGGAAAAATTGTAGATATTCGGCTGGAGGATAAATGGATTTAACATACGAAGAATGTAAACAGCAGCGTTTGAAAAAACTTTTTGACGATTGCCAGCAACAAGTATTGTCACAAATTATCGGGCCTTTTGGGCTTTCGACAGCTATGTTTGAAGACCGCAATGGCGGCAATGTAACTACTCTGCACAACTTCGAGCGCGAAGAAGCTGATTATATCGCTGATAAAGACAAAGCGAGCCATGCAAAATCACTGCAGGATTATCAGCGTAAGGAATATGAAAGCAAAGACTTTACGCAAAAAAGCCAACGTCTCCGTGCAGAGGGTGTTGATGGTTATACTGGCAAATCAATGGATGCCAGCGATATGGATCTTGACCATGTCACTTCACTTAACACACTGTCGAAAAATAAAAAAGTCCATCTTGCGCTTGAAACCGGGGACGGTGTCGAAAAAGTCGTGAAAATGGCGAATGCCGACGAAAACCTGGTCACTACACATAAATCAATAAATCGCTCTAAAGGCGCTGGTGAGTTGGACACCTTCGCTGATAAAAATGGTGAACGATTTGAATTAGATCCTGAGCGTGTGGCTGAAGCCAAGAAACGATCTGATGATCATATATCTAAAACACTCAACTCAGCGCTAATGAAAAAGCAGGGCAAAGAAATATTAC
The DNA here is from genome assembly GCF_030238365.1 of Lelliottia wanjuensis. GTDB lineage: Bacteria > Pseudomonadota > Gammaproteobacteria > Enterobacterales > Enterobacteriaceae > Enterobacter > Enterobacter wanjuensis. The sequence continues at coordinate 276,137 of NZ_JASSOT010000001.1, forward strand.
AAACGGGCGGTAAGCAGGCATTGCAAATGGGAATGCGGCAAGCGCTTGGTCTTCTGCTCACCGAGTTGATTAATGGTCTATTTAATGAATTTAAAGTTCTTATTCAGCACGGCGTCAAACTAGGCAAGACGCTGTTTGAAGAGATCCGACAGCGCTTGATGCGGGTCATCGCTTCCGTCATCAAAAAAATTCCTGATGCAGTAGGGCAAATGTTTCAGGGCGGAGTGAGTGGTTTTATGAGTAATTTGCTCACTTTTTTGCTGAACAATTTTCTTTCAACAGCGAAGCGTTTTGTGACCATGATCCGTGAAGGGATGCTGGGGCTTTTCCGTGCATTTAAAATGATCTTCTTTCCGCCGAAACATATGACGGCACAACAGGCGTTACAGGAAGGGCTGAAAATTCTCGCAACAGTCATTGTGACGTCGGTTGGGATGCTATTAAATGAAAGCATCGCCACATTTATGGCTACCGTACCGTTCCTGAAACCTTTTGCAGATATGTTAACACCCGTACTTCTCGGGATTGCCACTGGGTTGCTTTCCGCATTTCTTGCCTATCAGATTGATACCTTTTTTGATCGCTCACGCTTTTCCTTAAGTGAAAAGTATATGGATGAAATGCTCACCCATAGTAAGCGGCGAGAAGAGTTTGCTAGTGAGCTGGTGACGCTGTCAGAAAGTTCACTAGGCAATATTGAGAATTACTCGAACGCAATCACCCAGTATCAAGCTATCGGCTCAAACCTCGCTACTGCTTCTATTTCGACCACTGCAACGCTGGCAAGCCTCGAGCGAACAAATAAAGAGACGGCAGTGCAAGTGGCCAGGAGCACGGCTTTAATTTCGTTTATTAATGAAAGTCAGTCTGAAATTGACGATTTTCTGAAAAGTCTTTGAGAACAATATGATGAATCAATTAAATAAACAGGAGCTTCAGGTCATTCAGGCCTTTTCATCTGTGAGTCTGCCGGAAAAAATCTTTAGCGACAGCAATATCAAAGCGTTGATTAAAGGAATGACAGAAGCGCAAGCATCAGTTCAGAAGAATGCAAAGAATCTGGAAAGCGTGCGAAAAGAACAGAAAGACGGCAACTTCATCACTAACTGGTGGAACGATCGCGATGATTTGCTGCAGGATGCGCAAATTGATCTAAATAAATCGATTGGTCTCCTGACGCAAAAATCATCCCAGTTGCTTATTGTTAATACGGCGATTTCCAAGCTGCTGAACCAGCAACAACAGACCTTATTGAATCAACAAACAATTTTGGAAGGCCAGACACGATCTCTTGGAGAGCAAAATCAACAGATACTGAAGCAACAGCTGTTGCTTGAAGAACAGCAAAAAGAGATCAACAAGGCCAATCAGGGATTGATGGATGCCAAAGGGATTACACAAGAACAAGCTAAGCAGCTAGTCGGTTGCGTAAAACGGGTCACGGAGGCGGAAAATAAAATTGGAGCGGCGAATGCTTTGTTGCTGGCCGATATCGAGCAGCGAGTGGCGAACTGCGAGGCCGATTTTGCCCGGCAATTGCAAAACGGGCTAGAAGAGCAGGGAAGGGTTCATTCAATTCTGGAGAAAACTGTAACAGCCAGCCATGCCGTTCTGCAGGCCAGTATTGAGGAAAAGCAGCAATCCTTGTCGCAAGAACAACAACAATTTCATCAGAAACTACTGACCGAACTTGAGCTAAGCCGTTCATCGTTGTTAGATTTGATAACGACGGTCACAAACCAGAGTGACGCATTCCAAGCTGATGTAAACCGCAGCATAGCGGAACATGCTGAACGCCAAACTAGCACCGATGCCATTGTCGAAGCATTGCATATGCAATTTCGACAATCACGAGGCCGTCACCGTTTAGCGATGGTCGCGATTGCTTGTATTGCTGGGCTATCGATTGGCTGGCAGATTGTTCAGCATTATTCTTTGCTCTGATAGTGAATCGGTAAAACAGGCGGCACACATCTCGGTGCCGCAAATCTAGTGCTTTACGGAAGAGGATGCCTAGGTTTATTGGTGGAAAGAAGTTTGAGGGATACTTCGTGAATTGCATTTAACTTATGGGTTCGTGAGAAATCTCTATTTCCTGTTTACATTGGTAAACGTTGTTCAGGGTAGGAAGCCTGGTATCGCTCCGGTAAGTCGCCGCTACATATCGAGGGTCATGTGGCTAAGAATTTAACAAGGTTTTTTTATGGAGGGTAATGGTGTTATGACGGTTTCTGTAATTCCGCAGTACAAACCTTTAATCGCAGAATTTAAAGACATCGATAAACTTTCCTCTTCGGACTTTGAAATTTTCGTTCGCGATTTGTTTGTCGCATCGGGATGGACCGATGCCGAAATTACTCAGACAGGCAAAACGTTCAAACACGGTGATGGTGGGGTCGATATTTTCGCTTGGAAAGGAAAGCGAAAGTTTGCCATTGAGGTGAAACAGCGCCAACTGGGCACGACAGTAGATGTGAAGGCTCTTAATCAACTAGTTACCGGCGCCACGCTGGCAAATGTTACCTATAAAATTTTAGTTACCAACTCCTGGTTTACCTCTGAAGTGAAGGCGCGGGCGTTACGACTCGGCGTCGAGTTGATAGACCGGGATGAGTTGCAAAATCTGTGGGTCATTAAGCATTCCGAGATTGGCCGTGACATTAAGCCTCGAACTTATCAGCAGGACGTGATTAACGAAGCCCTTGCACTTCATGCGGCAGGAAAGTCGAAACTGCTGATTGAAATGGCGACGGGATTAGGCAAAACCTATACCGCTGCCCACTTAATTAAGCGCTTAATCCAACACAATAGCCGCAGGCCAAGAGTGTTATTTCTGGCACATCAGGTCGAGATTTTATTGCAATCTGTTACCGCATTTAAAAACGTTTTGGGTATTGGTAACTACAGTTTTTCTGCCTGTTTCGGCGGCACACATCCCGAAGAGACTGATTTCGTCTTTGCGTCATTTGATACGCTCTATAGCAAACTCGATGAGCTATCTGCAGGAGCATTTGATTACGTCATTGTCGATGAAGCCCACCATACGCTGGCAAAAACCTATTCTGCGGTGGTGTCGCTTTTCCAGCCGCAACTCCTGATTGGCCTAACCGCGACCCCCTACCGGACGGATAATCGCGATGTAGTGAGTTTCTTTGGTGGCGCCGATGGGCATATCGGTAAATTCGATCTGGTTTGGGCACTCAAAAACAAAAAACTGGCATTCCCCAAATATCTTGTCCTGCTTGACGATCTGGATCAGGATAAGATCGACCAGCTTGAGAGCGGTCTTTCTCTATCCGATATCGATAAACTGCTTTTTTTGCATAAAAAAGATCATGAGATTGTCCGCCTCATCAACAAAACAGTGACCGAGCAGGGGATAGAAGACGTAAAAGGGATCATCTTTTGCCGAAATATCCAGCATATGAATCATCTTATTGCGTTCTTTGAGCCCGGCACGGCCACCCTTGTGCACTCAAAAATGTATGATCAGGAACGACGAGAAAATATTCGATTGTTCAGGGAAGGGGATTATAAATACATTTTGGTTTGCGACCTGTTCAATGAAGGTATTGATATTCCAGAAACCAACCTTTTGATCTTTATGCGTTATACAGGGTCACGTACAATCTGGTTACAGCAGTTAGGGCGTGGGTTGCGCAAAACGCCAAATAAAGAGTTTGTGCATGTCTTAGATTTTGTTGGATCCCTTGAGCGGTTGAATGAGATTAAGGGCCTAGCAAAAGAGATTGAACAACAGCCAAGGTATCACGACAGCACTATTGATAATCCGGAGGAGATGGACGCGCCCGGGGTTTATCATGACACTTCGCTGGAGGTGCAATTCAGCGCAGAGGCGGCGAAAGTACTGGCTCTGCTGGAAGAGATGAAAATGCAGCTTAATAGCCGCGATGTACTGCTGGATAAGTTGCGCCGATATCGCGAAAAAAATGACGAGTTGCCCTCCATTGCAGAATTGGAACAAGAGTTAGATGACGTTAGCCTTGATCAAATTGCCACCCATTTCGGCTCTTATTTGAGCTACCTGACTGCCGCATTCAATGAAGACGTAGATATTCCTTCCATGCGTACGAGACTGATTGAATTTCTCGATACCTTTATCGGGGAGAACAATATGGCACCAAGTTTTTACACGATTTCACTGAATTTCGGCGTGAACCCGTTGTACGAATTCAGCGAAAAAGAGATTCAACAGCTTTTGCCAGATTACGACAACCTTGCCAGTGCCCGAATTAAAGTGACAGCCCCGCAGGACGTGAGTGATATGCCGGTGAAGGATGTGGAAGTTTGCCCGTGGATCGAAACGTACCGGGGACAGCCTTTGAACCTTGTCAGCTTTAAGCAATTACCGTCGGATGTGCAGGAACAGATTAAGAACAAATATCAATCGGCATTCGTGTTTCTCAAAAAGCTAAAAGACGCGCTTTAATATGAAAAAAATTGACATCGTTGCAGATCAACTTCAGCTCGACCGAGCTCTCAATAAACTCATCCATAACCTGGTCGAAGAAAGTCAGCTCACACTCGGAGAAACGCTCAGTGCCTGGGAGCTCTGTGAAAAACTCAGCATGCAGCAATTCATGGCATTGAAGAAAAATGTCTATTTTGCGGATTTGCTGCGAGCAGTAGAGATTTCGCTCCCCCTCGGGCAGACGCTTCGCGTAGATGGCGCGGAAATCAGGCCGGTTGAAACTGAGTTTGAGGAAAAGCCCGAGGTAGCGCGTGATGAACCGGTGATGGAATGCCTGCGGATTCCCGCCTTGTCCACCTCACTGGAGACGATTCAATTGCCTGAACGATTTATTAAATTAATCAAGCGATTGAAAAACATTCAACTGATAAACCCAGATTTTGTGCCTGGTGAAACCTTCGGAGAACTCATCACGTTGTCAGTCAACGAGCTGGCTGAACAGCCTGGCGTAGGTGTGCTGTATATTGATACTTTTAAAGAATTGCAACAGTTGGCTCAGTCAGCACCTGCCGTTGAGGCTATCGACACTGCTAATATGGGCATTGATTTCTCGAATGTGGATATCAGCCAGATGCGGTTGAGCCTTGCGGGCGTGGAAACCAAATATACTAAAGCGCTGGAAAAATTTGGTCGCTATCTTAAAACGGAAGATATGGGCGAGATGTTGCAGGCTATTCTGCATGCCGAATATGAGCAATTAGTAGCCATCCCGAAATGGGGAAAAGGAAGTATCACACAGTTATTGGCATTCAGAGACAGGTTACGGGAAGAGATCATCGCCATTCAGAATGGTGACATTGACTACCTGGCACTTGAATCCGTCTTGATCGTTCCAAAACGGCTTATAAACTGCCCATTGAATAAACTTGAAGCCGTTTTACTGGAAGATATCGAATCTTACTTCGATAAAAGCAGTGAAATGAAGGTCGATATTGCCCAACGCCGCTGGGGGTTCGTCGAAGAGAAAAAGACCCTCGAAGAGATCGGGGCCGATTACGTCGTATCGAGAGAGCGCATTCGCCAGATTCAGGCCGATATAAGACAAGAATTTCTTGGGCATATGCGGGTCAGTCAACCATTGGTTTGGGAGGCACTGGAGCCTGAGATATCGCCGGATCTTAGTGTGAAAATGCAGACGCTTTTTTCCTGTTTCTCCTCTGAACGTGACTTCTTCGAATTTCTGGATATGGTGTCAGGGCAGACAGAGCTTATTGCTCATGTCTATCCCGAGATTGATAAAGCGATCCTGAATACCTACTTTGCCGAGAATGGCGCACCAATCCACCTTGACGACATCCGGGAGTTTATTCCCTCCGTCTGCAGCATCGAAATACCCTACGTTGACAATGCAATTCGTCATCTTGCGCAACAAGGCGTCATCCAGCTTAAAGATGAGAACGTCTACCCCCTGCAACTGAAGAAAGCTGAAGCCAGCGCCTGCGTGCTGATTAAACACGAAAAAGGTCTGCCCTGGCTGGATATTGCGAAATTAATCAATGGGAATAATTATTCGCGCAGCCCTGTTTACGAGGACCGTCTGGATCACGAAGCGTTTAACCAGCCTGAATATATCTACCTGTCCGGCAAGGGTACCTACAAGCACACCTGTTTTATCGATGTCGATGCGGCGCGGATAGATGACATTTTTCTGGAAATGATGGAATACGCCGAGAAAAATTCCCGTCCGGTGTTCCACCTGAATGAGTTTTACCAAGCCTCGCGCAATCTGAAAAAGCATGATTACTATGTCGTTCGCCATTTTGTGAAACATTTCGGCGAGGATTACGGTTTTTACTTCGACGGAAAATCTCAGGCGGATTCGATCGGGCTGGAGAAAGGCTTTAAGAACATCACGCAAAAGGACGTAATTGTCGAAGCGATGAACAACAGTGATAAACCACTAACGAAACCTGAAATTGCCAACTTGCTGAAGAGTAAAAGCCTAGCACATGCGTCGTTTTATCTGGATGACCTGATTGAGCGGGGAAGTGTTGTTCAGGTGGACCACATGCTCTACACCACACCTGCCTGCGCCTATAAAAATATCGTCATCGACGACTATGTCGCGGCCCTTCATGCATTGCTTCTGCATTTTGGAAAACCAGTAGAGCCCTCCATTTTTAAAGCACAACTGAACATGCAATTTGAGCGAAGCTACTCAAAATATTTCTATGCTTCTCTTGCCCGGTTAAATGCCAAAGCACAGGGCTGGCACCGTAAACATAGCCTATATTCGGCCACGGAGATTCCTTTTAGCAATATATCATCGGCAATGGACATGCTCTGCGATTCTGGGGCTCCCTTGCAGCAGAATATTAATGCCCTGCAGGCAAATATCGCCATTACACGTGAAACGGCTGCGATTGCCATTCAAAACTGGCGTACTGCACGATTTATGGCCAACGACTAACGGCTCATTCGGTTGCCGACTTGGGTCAGCATTTCAGCCAGATTACGAGCGCCTGCAGAGACCCGACTCTGGTGTCATGCCCGGTGTATTTCGCTGTACAGCCTGATTCGCACCGGATTGACAGTATCGCGTCGTTTTCGCCAGTACCGGAACTGCTATGGTGTATTTTCAGAGTGGAATAAAGGCTGACAACCGGGCTCGGCGCCACATTCATCTCGGTGGCGTCAGTCCGGAGGCCTTCGGACTGGCCTCGTAGTGAGGACAGGATATGTCTACTGTCGTGGATTCAGTCCATCAACGGCTAGGAAGTGTCTAGATTATCCGTGGCGATTCACTTTTCAAATTTTTCTCAGACCACTCTTATTTAACCGTCTTTAAGTACACCGCCAGAGGAGAGGTATGTCTCGAGATTCTTAACAAGGATTTTCCTCTTTTTGATAATCTGTTCCTGGGACCTCAGACAGCGCCAAAAGCCCTGAGAGTTAATGGTTACGAGGCAAAGGATATTATTTTCGAACATCCTAGCATGCTATCAATCACTCTCGTCAGTACCGGGAAGACGATGACTTTCTGGTCGAAACATCCGACAAAGAAATCTATATCTCGGGTGGAAGGCTCGTGAAGACCTGGCTGAACGTGGGGGGCAGGGAGACGATCCGTCAATTAACTTCCAGATTCTGAAGTTTTTAAAGCAGGTTGAGCAGTTTTCTTTAGTTAAACCAACGTATCTGCCTGAAATTCGTGAATTCGGTATCGCATCAAAATCATCAAGTCTTTATATGGTCACGGATGAGGTACAGGGAGAAACCTGGGATAAAATGGTGGTGCCCGATGATGAAAAAATCGACCTCATTGGTAAGTTCGTCGCCGCCGTTGAGCACTTGCACGGTCTGGGTGTTTCTCACGGGCATGGGGGAGGTATCTCAAAATTCACAACATGCTGATTTCTTGGCCGCATGAGTAAACCATGAAGTAATAGACCCATGAAGGAAATTTAACATAATATACATTATGCGCACCAACCATAACCCAGACAGAATCCACCGGTTTGTGGTCATCCTTGTCCTGATTGCTAACAGCCTCAAAACTATCACCGGTACCGCTCCATATCGGCCGCAGGTCTACACTTTTGTCATCAAAGACGCGTCCTGGCTCGCCAGTAACAGAAACGCCTTTATCGCACCCTTCGTTTCACCATCACGGCTGATCATCAGCAGATTAGCCGTCATCTCCGAATCATTCAGACTGCGGTAAACCAGCCCAGGAATATTGACCTGCTGCAACGGCTCGGGAACCAGCGCCAGGCCGAGTCCGGCGGCGGCATGCGCCAGAACGCTGAGCGAACTGTCAGAACGATGCGCAATTCGAAGGTCATGTTTCAGTTTCTGGCTTAACATCAGGTACAGTTTTTCGTGAGTATCGTGCGCGTCGTAAAGGATCAACGGCTCTCCGGAGAGCATTTCTACCGTGAGCTGCGGGTGCTCGGCCAGCGGATGCTCGTCTGACAGCGCCACCAGAATTTTCCAGTCCCCTATCCTTTGCACCTGAATTCCGCCGGTCAGCGTTTTACTGTGATCCGGCGTGTAGCCGATATCCAGCTGTCCGGCGAGGATCGCCTCAACCTGCTGCTGGGCTGGCACCTCCTGCAGAATCATCTCGACGTCCGGATAGTGTTGACGAAAAAGCCTTAAATCACGCATCAGTTTGCCGCTAAAAATGGCGTTGCCTGCGAAGCCAATCCGCACCGTGCCGGTTTCCCCGCGCAGAGATCTTTCGACGGAACGACGAGCAAACTCAGCCTGTTCCAGCGTGCGCCGCGCCTCAGTCTCGAGCAGTTTTCCGGCCTCGGTCAGCTCGACGCTGCGGCTGGTTCGCAGGAATAATGCGCCCCCGAGCTCTTCCTCGAGCGCACGAATTTGCATACTGAGCGCAGGCTGCACGATATTTAAGGTCTGCGCTGCGCGGCCAAAGTGTTTCTCTTCCGCCACGGCCAGAAAATAGCGTAACTGGCGTAAATCCATCACTCTTCTCCAGTCATCATTAAAAATGATTAATCGGTCAATTTAATCTATTGGATGTTATCGAAGGCAGAGTGAATACTCCATACATCTTTCACGTACCGGAGCACGAAAATGGACAACAGAGTTGAAGACCATCTGCAGATTACCGACCTGATTAACGGCTGGATCCACCGGGATTTAAACGAATGGGATCAGCTGCGTTCGCTGTTTCACCCTGACGGCACCATCGAAGTCACCTGGTTTGAAGGGCTTTTTAGCGATTTTGTCAGCGGTTCGGAGCGTATGGGCGCGTCCGATATCCGCACTAAGCATCTGATGGGCAATCCGATTATCACCTTCAACGGCGACAAAGCGATTGTCGAAACCAACGCCATCATTATCGGTGAAAACGTCAAACTGAACGTGGGCTGTAACGGCCACAACCGTTTCTACGATCTGGTCGAGAAGCGAAATGGCGTCTGGAAGCTCTTCCATCGTCAGAGCATTTACGACATGGGCACTTTTACATTCCCGCTGGGACTGGTGGAAATCGACACGGCGACGGCCGAGAAATACCCGCGCGAATATGCCGCTCTGGCTTATGTGCTGGAAAAAAGCGGCTTCCCCGTGAAGCGTGTTTTTGCCACCCGCGGCAGTGAATTAGAGCGAAAAATGAAAGCCGATGGTCAGGCCTGGCTAAACGCCTGAACATAAATCATCTACACTTGCTGAAACCCGCAAACTGGAGATGCGCTGATGGCCGACTGGAACCCTTCTTTATATCTGCAATATGGCGCGGAACGCACCCGTCCCGCCGCCGAGTTGCTGGCAAGAGTAGCGCTGAACGAGGTGACAGATGTTCTGGATCTGGGCTGCGGCCCGGCGAACAGCACCGCGCTTTTGCATCAGCGCTGGCCATCGGCACGCTTTGTTGGCGTAGATAACTCCCCCGCGATGCTGGAACAGGCGCGGGTCGCCTTGCCTGAGTGTCAATTTATCGAAGCCAACATCCAAACTTATCGCCCACCGCATTCGGTCGATCTGGTCTATGCCAATGCGTCGCTCCAGTGGATCCCCGATCACTATGAGCTGCTACCACACCTGGTTTCCCTGCTCAAAATGAACGGCGTTTTAGCGATTCAAATGCCTGACAATCGCGACGAACCCTCGCACGTATTAATGCGGGAAGTGGCCTACGAGCAAGGTTTTCCGGACCGCAGCCGCGATCCGCTGCCCGGTGTTCACGCCTATTTTGATATTTTGACCGATGCGGGCTGTGAGGTGGATATCTGGCGCACCACCTACTATCACAAAATGAGTTCTCATCAGGCGATCGTTGACTGGGTGAGCGCGACAGGATTGCGCCCGTGGTTGCAAGAGCTGAGCGAACACGAGCAGCGGAACTATCTGGAACGCTATCATCAACTTCTGGAACAGCAGTATCCGTTACAGGAAAACGGACAGATACTGCTGGCCTTCCCGCGGCTGTTTATCGTTGCACGTCGCGAGCCGTAAGCGTCACTTAAAGCGAAACGCGGTAGCGGACGAAATCGTCCGCTGTAACAAACTTGTCGTAGAGTTTTCGCGCAGGGTTGTTTTGACGTGTCACCCAGTAGAGCATTGACCACCCTTCGCGTTTTCCCTCCGCCTGCAGCGCCTCAATCAGCGCCTTGCCGGCACCGCTCCCACGAACGGTTTCATCGACAAACAGATCTTCCAGGTAGCAGATCGGCGCGCTCGAAAATGTCCCTTCGTGAAGCACGCACATGGCAAACCCCACCACTTTTCCGTCGATTTCTGCCACCCGGCAAAGCAGCGCCGAATCTGAGTTCAGCGCCCTTTCCCACGTCGAGGCCGTCACGGACTCTTCGAGTTTACATTCATAAAACGCCGTGTAGCCATCCCACAGCGGTCGCCAGTCGGCATAATCTTCTTTATTTAACGCCCTGACCGAAACTGTCATTTTGTCTCCTCGCCGGTTAAATCCATGACCATGTTAAAACAGCGTAACTCCGCCTCGGCCATTCTGGAATAATGAATGCTCTCGCCAAGCGTCATAAAGCCTTGTTTCTCATAAAACGTCTGCGCATTGGGCGTCGAAGAGAGCGTCAATCGCGAAATGCCACGCTCGCGGGCATCGGCTTTAATCGCCGCGATGATCCGCCCTGCCAGCCCTTTTCCGGCCGCTTCGGGGACGGTGAAGATGGCTTCCACGCTGTTGGCTTCAAGGTCGAGATAGCCGCTTGCCAAGATCGCGCCCTTCTCATCTTCGATAACATAAAAAGGATTGTCGACGATCACCTGACGATAGCTTTCAGGCATCGCGTCCGGCGTCCAGCGGGCAATCACGTCCGTAGCGTAGCTGCTCTGACAGCCTGCGCGGATCGCCAGGTTACGAACATGCCAGAGCCTTTCGGCCTCTTCCGGTGCGGCCAGTCTTAAGGTCATATTTTCCTCGGCTATTCAGACACGACAGAATGTGATAATCATGAAAATAGCAGAAGGCAAACAAAAACATAACGACAAATAATGGAGATGCGAACCGTGAAGACGCCAACGTTAACCACCGAACGCCTGCTACTGAAACCGCTGGAAGCGGAGGATGCGTCGCAAATTCAGCTGCTATATCCGCGCTGGGAGATTGTTCGCTACCTGGTGGCGAGCGTGCCCTGGCCCTATCCGCCCGATGGCGCGGCGAATTACGTCAATAACGTCGCCCTGCCGGATGTGGAAAATGGCGTGGCCTGGTTCTGGACGATTCGTCGCAAAGACGACCCCGACCAACTGATGGGCCTGATCTGCCTGTACGACGTGGAAGATAACAACCGGGGATTCTGGCTGGCGCCCGAATGGCAGGGTCAGGGATATATGCGTGAAGCCAGCATTGCCGCGACGGACTTCTGGTTTAATACCCTGAATAAGCCGCTGCTGCGCGCGCCAAAAGCGGCGGTGAACGAGCGTTCGCAGCGGATTTCAGCAAGCAGCGGGATGCGACTGGTCAGAACCGAAAAGAAAGCTTACGTCTGCGGCGAGCTGGACTCGGAGCTGTGGGAAATCACTCGTGAGGAGTGGAACGCCCTTCAGCGTTCCTGAATGTTCGTTACGTGAGCTGGTAATGTCTGTCCGGCAACACGCGGGCCGGGATTTCCGGCTCGTCGTTCATCTGCAGCAGATCGATCTCCATTGCATTACAGATGGCGTCCAGCGGCAAGTCGTTATTTTCCGTACCGAAAGGTTCTTCCAGCTCTTCTGCCAGCGCATCGAGAGAGATAAAGGTGTAGGAGATCAGTACCGAGACAAACGGCGTCATGTAGTGCAGATCGACCACCAGGGCAAAGGGCAGCATGATGCAGAAAAGATAAACGGTACGGTGCAAAATCAGGGTGTAAGCAAACGGCACTGGCGTATTCGCGATGCGCTCGCAACCGGCCAGCACCACCGACATATCGTTAAGACGGTTATTGAGGCTGTGGAACAGAATATCCGACAAATGCCCTTCCCGGCGGCGAACGGCCAGCCACTCGCCCATGATCAGTAAAATGCGATTCGACGGCGAGTTTGAACTCATCACCGCTTTCAGATGCGCCGGGGAGAGATAGCGTGCAAGCTGGTCCGCCTGCGGCTGTTTTCTGAGGGTCATTCGCAGGCAATGGGCGAACGCAATTTGCAGGCGCACAAACTCACTCAGGTGCGGATCGTCCGGAAGCGTGTTTTTCACCTCGCGAAATAGCGAGCGTGACGCTATCATCAGTTGCCCCCAAAGCTGGCGAGCCTCGACGTAGCGCGAATAACAGGCGTTATTGCGAAAGCCGAGGAAGATCGCGATGGCCACACCGAGAATGCTGAACGGTGCAACGGTCAGTTTGATGCCGAGCGATGAGTACCACGGCAACATCACGATAACAGCGATGGATAACAGGAAGTTAAGGAACAACCGGGTAAAGATTTTAGACAGAACGGAACCGTGCCAGACGAAAATCAGGCGCAGCCAGTGCTGTTGAGGACGAACAATCATAGTCAGCTTCAGGTCAATAAAGAGCGCGACTATTAAACGTGATCGCCGTCACGGTTGCAAGCTTGTTACGGAATTGCTGCTCCTTTTCTCTCTGCCAGACAAAAAGCGCACGATGCCGAAGTGTAATTTAAAAAAACGGGATGCATAGTATGTTGTAACTATTATGTGTTTAAACAAAACCCGGCCGGAGCCGGGCGTCGTTATTAGCACAGCGGTTTAACGGCCGCGCGCATCCCCTGCAGCAGAATCGCATCCAGATCCAGGGTAACTTGTTCTACCAATCCGCTCACTTTCGTCAGGTCCTGCTCCCAGTGTTCAGTGACGCTGAGAACCGCGTTGACCAGCTCGCTGGTGCTGATTTGTTTATCGTGGTGTTGAGTCCACAGCTGCTGGAAACGCTCCAGCCAGTGAGCGTCGTCCTGCACCGGATAGCTTTCACCGTTACGCTCCCCGCGATAAAACGCCATCAGCGCCGCCAGCGCAAAAGTCAGTCGCGCAGGCAGTTTGCCGGTGGCCTTCTGCCCTGCCAGCAGCTGCGGCAGGATACGGGTGCGGTACTTCGTCATGCCGTTCAGCGCGATCGACAGCAGCTGATGTTTGATGTACGGATTACGGAAGCGCCCCGTCACCGCACTGGCGAAGGATTCCAGCTCGTCTTTCGGCAGATCCAGTACCGGGATGATCTCCTGGTAGATGGCCTTCTCGACGAATGCGCAGACTTCCGCATCGTTCATCGCTTCACCGACCGTGTCCAGCCCCGCCTGGAAAGCAACCGGCACCAGCGCCGTGTGCGCGCCGTTGAGGATCGCCACTTTGCGCTCTTTGTACGGCTTGATGTCGTCAACAATCAGTACGTTAAGCGGGAATTTATCCAGGCGCAGTTCGGCTGCCAGAGATTTTGGCCCCTGAATCACAAACAGATAGAAGTGTTCGGCGGTATCGAGGAAGCCATCGTGATAGCCCAGTTCGGTTTCGAGGGCTGCCACTTCATCACGCGGATAGCCCGTCACAATGCGGTCGACGAGAGTGGAACAGAAGCTGTTGGCATCGATCAGCCATTGAGTAAAGGCCGCCGGGAGCGCCCACTCCTGCGCATAGCGCAGCACCAGTTCACGCAGGGCATCGCCATTATAATCAATCAGTTCGCACGGAATAATCACCCAGCCTTTATCGGCTGCGCCGTTGAAATGGCTGAAACGCTCGAACAGCAGACGAGTCAGTTTTGCCGGATAACTCACCGCTGGCGCGTCGTCGAATTTGTCGTCGGCGTGATAGCTGATACCCGCTTCGGTGGTGTTGGAGAAGACAAAGCGCATCTCCGGATTGTGCGCGAGCTTGAGGAATTCGTCGTACTGGCTGTAGACGCTGATCTCGCGGTTCACGGAGCGGATAAGGCGCGCGTCGCTGACCGCTTCGCCTTTCTCATTCAGGCCACGAATAATTGTGGTGTACAGACCGTCCTGCGTGCTGAGTGATGGCGGGAAATCGCTCTGGATGGGGCGGACGATCACCACCCCGGAATTCAGGTCGGTGTGCTCATTCAACAGGTCAATTTGCCAGTCGATGAACGCACGTAAAAAGTTACCTTCACCGAACTGGATGATACGTTCAGGATAGAGAGCACCGGGAAAATCACGACGATTGAGTGTGTTCACAAGGGGTTCCTTTTTTAATTAGTCATACAGCCCGATAAGATTGGTCCAATAACTTATCAAACTTTACGACCATGAAACCCTGTTTTGATCAACTCATGACGAAATGGTGAAAAATATTATAAAAACTTATAGAACACCGAGGTGGCGGTCATTTCACCGTCCGGCATCAGGGCATAGCGCGGGATCTTACCCACTTTTTGCCAGCCCGCGCGCTGATAAAAGGTCTCCGCCCCGCTGCCCGTTGCGGTGTCGAGGACCAGCACGTTTTTTCCCTGCCCGACAGCGACCGCTTCCAGGGCTTCCATCAGCGCCATCGCCACCCCGCGACGACGGGCTTTTTCATGCACCAAGAGTTTGGCGACATCGGCCCGGTGCGGCTGGTTTTCCGGCTGATCGGTGATGAGTTGCACGGTACCCAAAAACGCCCCGCTCTCATCGCGACAGGCCAGCACGGTGCGCTCCTCTCGACCCACGCTTTCCGCGACGCCTTGCCAGAACTGGCGGGATTTCTCGCGCGTAAAAGGCAGCATAAAACTCACCGACGCTCCGCCGTTAACGCAGTTTTCGAGGATCTCAGCCAGCGAATCGAGATGAAGAAGAATGTCGTCCCGTGAAAGGGAGTGAATGCGCAGGGAGGCGGTCATGGGATTTCCTTGTAAAGTGACCGCCTCAGATTGCCCTTAACAATTATTTAACGCAAGAGCGGTTCTCATAGGCTTTTATGATGTTAGCCCCCGACGCCGTACTGCTGTTTCATGGCGAGGATTTTGTCGTGGGCGATCTGCAGCCAGCGCTTCAAATCATTTTGCTGATGATCGAATTCGCAAACGCCCCAGGAAAACGTCAGGCTCCAGGGATGCAGCCCGCGCTGATTGTACTCCGCCACCTGCTCGTTGAGGTATTGCATCGCAATCCACGCGCCCTGCTCGTCGGTATCCGCAAACAGGACCGCGAATTCATCGCCGCCGTAGCGCACCAGCAGATCCGCTTCGCGAAATGAGGCGCGCATCAGTTCGGTCATCGCTTTGAGCGCCACGTCGCCCTCCGCGTGGCCATAGCGGTCGTTGATTTGTCTGAACCGGTCGAGATCCATCCACGCCAGCGTCAATGGCTCTGCCCGTCGGCGGGCACCGGATAAAGCAAAGGCCGCAAACTGATTGAACCCGCGCCGGTTAAACAGCCCGGTCAACTCGTCGGTGGTGGCCGCACAGGCAGCGGCGAATTCGTCTTCCGCCAGCGCGGCCAGATCGCTCAGGGCGGTCATATCCCCCGGGTTGAATTCTCGCGGAGATTCATCGAGCAGGCATAACGTTCCGGCAATGGATCCGTCAGGTAAACGCAGAGGATATCCGGCGTAGAAGCGCACTTTTGACTGGCCCGCGACCAGCGGGTTATCGGCAAAACGGGTGTCATTGCGGGTATCTGGCACCACCAGCGGCGCGTTATTGAGCAGCGTGTGGCCACACAATGAGTGGCTACGCGGCACGACGGACGCAGCTGCCCCCTCTACCGAAAGCGCCACCAGCGAGCGTTCGTCGATGAGGTTAATCCTCGCCAGCGAAACGTTAAATATGCGCTTCGCCAGGCGGGTGATACGGTCATAAGGCTGATGGTTGTTCGACTCCAGAAGCCCGGAATCATGCAGAGACAGCAGACGGTCTGATTCATTAGCCGGGATCGCGGGCGCTTTCATAATGTCTCCTGACACTGAGCTTTTTTAATAGCTTAGCCTAAACAGGAAACTTTTCAGTGGCCGAAAATTCGATTTTTACCGCCGCGCTTGGCCTGATATAACGCGTTGTCCGCCGCCTGCAGCCAGTCGGTCACGTTTAACATCTCGCGGGTGGCCCCGGCGATGCCGATACTCAGCGTACAATTGACGGTTTCTAGTGCCACATCTTCCATCACCGCGGCGGCTTCCATAATGCGCGACGCCACCACGTGAGCCTCTTCGATGGTGGTATCCGGAAGCAGGATCACAAACTCATCGCCGCCGAGGCGCGCCGGGGTGTCCGTCTGACGCGTGGCGATATGCAGGATTTCCGAGACGGAGGCGAGCATCGCGTCCCCGACTTTATGCCCGAAACGATCGTTCACTTCTTTAAAATTATCGATATCAATAAACATCAGCGCCGATTCGCGACAGGCCTGCTGAAGTTTATGTAATTCGTGCTCGATGCGTTTTTCCAGCAGACGGCGATTAGCGATATCCAGCAGCGGATCCATCATCGCGATCCGCTCCAGCTCGCGGGTTTTGATCCGCAGACGAATGGCAATACTGTCGGTCAGGACGCTCAGGGCAATAATATAGACAGCAATCAGCGGCAACGTCGCCAGCATGGTCTGCTGAGAAACGGTGGTCACCATCGCCATACCCTGCAGCAGCCAGGCGGCGAGAAACACCGCCAGCATCGCGATCGCCGCGCGCTTCATCAGCGCAAAACCGCCCGCAGAAAGCCGATCGGCCAGCAGAATGGTGGCAATGACCACCGAGGGCAGCGGATTCACGGCCATCATGGCGATCCAGAAACCGCCCGCGCCCGCATCGATAATCAGATTTTGATGTTCTGCCGCCAGCGGCGTAGAGGAACGACGGGCGCGCTGAAAAGCGAGCGTCGGCCAGACAAAGGCATTCACGGCCAGCAAAAGCATTAGCCATACTGAACGTTGATGCTCAATCAGGACGGAAAGAATGGGAATAAAACAGAGAAATGTGCCAAGGATACGCATCAGATACATACGTTTGACAAAACGACTCCCTGGTAAGCGATGGTTTTTACTCAGTTTATCAATTCCGTTCATCACGCGATTTTTCCGATGTGTTATCCCCGGTATCTTATTGAGCTTAAAAATACGTAGCAAGCAATTTATCAGCAATTTGATAACATCCAGACCGCATTGCGCCTGGGGTGGATGCGTTTACACCTGCTCCGGACTTTTTTGCACTTCTGCGACCAGCGGATCGTCGGGTTGACGCGCACTGGTACGATTTCGCCCCGCTTTTTTCGAACGATAGAGATACTCATCGGCTTCGGCCATCAGCTTATTAAAGACCTCCGTCAGCTGCCAGGATTCCGCTTTCGCGCTGCCAAGACCAATACTCACGGTCAGAAACAGGGTTTGCTGACGCCAGCTGAACGGATGCGAAGCAACAGCTTCTCTGATGCGTTCCGCCAGCTCAAATCCCTGACGGGCATCGACAGAATTCACAACCACCGCAAACTCCTCCCCACCCATGCGCGCCACCAGCCCATCTTCGCCGACCTCCTGCTGCACTTTACCGGCGAATTCGGCCAGCACCCGGTCGCCGCACTCGTGACCGTAGTTATCGTTAATGCTTTTGAAATAATCGATATCGAGCAGCATCACCGTCAGAAAACGCGGATGACGATGGGACTCTTCATTTTTCAGCGCTTCATAAAGGCCGGAACGGGAGTAGACGCGGGTCAGAAAATCGTAATCCGCGCGCAGGGAGACCTGATGAATGAGCGAGTTGATCGCCGCCACGCTCACGGAAACCATCACCGGGCAAATCGCCATGGTGGCAATCCCCAGGCGCGCAGAGAACATCATCGGCGTCGAGAGCGGCGCGGCGACGGCGATATTAATAATCGAATTTGCCACCAGGATGATCTCCACCCCACCCGTCACAAACGTCAGCAGACAGGTCGCGGGCAGCGAATAGCGCACCGCACACCAGATCAGCGCCGGAAGCGGAAACGCCAGGCTGCCCGCCCCGCCGATCACCACCGAGGCCGCCACCGAGACGATCAGCGCCAGCACCGGCATAAAATGATCTACCCGGACAGGATGTTTAATCTCCGGGATTTTGACCGTTAACAGACACGGCAGAATCAGCACGCCCGTCGAGAACTGCTCGCTGAACCAGTCGGCAAACAGCGGCCAGAAGGTTTGACTGTCAATGCCGACCGAGCCCATCGCCCCCACCAGCGCACACAGCAATGCGGCGAGCAGGCAGAAGTTAAACAGTCGCAACGCATTGATTGGGTCAGGCGTCGCGCGCCCACGGCGTCGGTCCCGCGTGACCAGCAGGGCCACGGTGACAATAAACATCATATTGGAGAGATTAATCACCACCGAGGCGATACCCCAGTTGGTCGTCACCGCGTCGTACAACAGCATCGCGACATACGACACCGCGTAATAATGGAGGCGATTCAGATAAGCATAGCGGGCAAAAACGCCCGCCATCACGCCATTCAGTGGCCAGAACAGTGAGAGCGCTTCCACCAGACGCAATTCCGCGCCGATAAAATAGAACAGCGTGGTAAGAACGAAAATCCCGACCGCGTTACGCAGTGGATTGTCGGGAAGAAAAGGCTTAAAGGAGGTCAGGGAAGATCGCATCAAATATCAATCCATATAATCGCTTAGCGCAATTATTTCGCGGTCATCAGCAGGAATAGTAAAAGATTAGCACGTATCTATAACATACATGCCCGGCATGCATAACCCATCAACCTTTGGAGTTCATCTGCAGCACCAGCCAGTGGTGGATCACCGTCACAATGTAGTGCTGCTGCTCTGCACTGAGCGCCTGCCCCTGAGGGATCTGATGCCACTTCGCGAGGCAGCCGCGACAGCAGGTTGCCGTCGCATGCTGGGCGATAAAGACCGGATGTCCGCGCATTGGCGTCTGTTTGCCGTCATTCACCGGCGTAGCCACCGCGAGACGACGGGCCACAAAATCGGCGGCATGCTGATCAATCGTCTCCGCCCCTTTGTCCCAGCAATACTGTCGCTCTTTTGGACCGAGCTTAAAGCGCGAACGAAAGGTGGAACGCGCCAGGCGGGCAAAGAGATCGTCGAGCGTGTTCATCAGTAAACTGAGCGCCCCAGTCGCTGGGTGAGTTGCTCCAGCACCGCTACGCCGGCCAGCGAGTTACCGGCGTCGTCCAGCTCCGGACTCCAGACGGCAATCGCCATCTCGTGCGGCACAATCGCCACCACGCCGCCGCCCACGCCTGATTTCGCAGGCAGACCGACGCGCCAGGCAAACTCCCCGGCGTTCTGATACATCCCGCTGGTCGCCATCAGGGCATTCACCTGCCGCGCCTGCATCGGCGTCACAACCGCCTGATTATGCAGGGAGGAAAAGCCCTGATCGGCCAGAAACATAAAGGTACGCGCCAGCTCCACGCAGCTCATTTTCAGCGCGCAGTAGTGGAAATAGTTTTGCAGGACCGTAGCGACATCATTGTGGAAATTGCCGAAGGATTTCATCAGCCAGGCGATGGCGGCGTTTCGCGCCGAGTGTTCAAACTCAGAACGCGCAACGGTCGCGTCGTAGCTCAGATCCGACACCCCGCTCAGCTCGCGCACAATCTCCAGCATCCGCTGGCGCGGGGCACTAAGGCGGCTCTGCAGCATGTCGCACACCACCAGCGCACCGGCGTTGATAAACGGGTTACGCGGTTTGCCCTGCTCGATTTCCAACTGCAGCAGCGAGTTAAACGGCTGACCAGAGGGATCTTTTCCCACCCGCTGCCAGATCTCGTCTTCGTCGTACTGACGCATCGCCGCCACCAGGCTCAGCACTTTGGAGATCGACTGAATCGAAAAGCGCTCGGCGGCATCACCGGCCTGATACAGCTCGCCCTTCACGGTGCAGATCGCGATGCCCAGCTTATTGCCGCTGACGCACGCCAGCGCCGGAATATAATCGGCAACTTTTCCCTGCCCGATTAACGGGCGAACCTGGGCCAGAATCTCTTCCAGCATCTGATTATCAATGACCGCAGCCACATGTTGCTCCTTGCCTGGAGGCCAAAAATGGGCTGCGAGTATAACAGAGGCGAATGTGTCGCGTCAGGCAGGAAGACGAAAACGCGAAACCGCCTGCATCAGCAGATAGGACTCATCATGCAGCCGACGCGAGGCTTGCGACGCGGTCGAGACCAGCACGTCGGTCTGCTGCGACACCTGATTCAGCGCCTGCAATTGCCGCGTCATCTGATGAATGCTGTCCCCCTGGCTCAGGGTCGCCGCGGAGATGTCATCCAGCAGACTGCTCAAATTCGCCACCAGCCCGGTCACCTGCTGGAGATTGTTCTCCAGCTTCACCACCGCTTTTGAACCGTCCTCAATGCCCTGCAACGAGTGATTGATCAGCTCCTGAATGGTTTGCGTCGAGTGGCTGCTCTTTCTCGCCAGCAGCCCGACTTCACGCGCCACCACCGCAAACCCGCGCCCCTGATTGCCCGCGTGAGCCGCTTCAATGGCGGCATTCAGCGCCAGAATGTTGGTCTGGAACGCCACGCTGTCGATCATCGACACGATCCCGCGCATCTCCGAGGATCGCTCCACGATCGCCTGCATCGACGCATTCACAGTGGACATCATAATATCGCCGCCCGCCGCCGTCTGACGCGCCTCGTCCGCACGGGAACTGGCGAGCTTCGCGTAGCCGGTATTGCCCTCTACGTGGGTTTCCAGGGTGGCGATATGCGCCGTGACGTCGCTCAGCTCCTGAGCCTGACGCGCGGACTGCTGATACAGTTTCTGATTGCCTTCCGCCAGCTCGCCAATGTTCTCCACCATCGAAGTGGTGGCATCACTCACCTGGGTCACCAGCTGCTGCAGGCCGCGCTGCATGGTGGCGATACTGGTGCTTAGCTGGCCGATCTCACGGTTAAAGCCATTCACCTGCGGCGCGGTACCGGAGAGGTCGCCCGCCGCGAGCTGATTGATATGGGCGATCAATTTGCGCAGCGGGGTGATCACCCAGCGTGACATCCCAAACCAGACGGCCACCGCAATCAGGAGCAACACCACCGGCGCCAGCAGGAACAGCGACTGCAGATCCGACAGGCGGTTCATCAGGGACTGACGTCCGTCGCCCGCTCGCTGCTCGCTTGCTAGCTGATAGCGCGCGTAGTTGTCGTTGAAATCGGTCTGAAACGCCTGGGCGGGCACCGCAAAAAAGGCGTCGATGGAATTCGTCTTCACCAGCCCTTCCGCCTGTTCGTTGATCGCCCCGTAGAACAGCTGATAGCTGTTGATCAGCGCGTCGTCTTTCGGTGGATTGAGCGCCAGCCACGCATTCCACGCCTGCTGCGAGGCACTCAGCGCCTTCTGCGCTTCGTCCATCAGGCTGTTCCAGCTCCCCTCCGAGCCGGTCTCTTTATCCTGCATAAAATAGACGCCCGAACGGTTGAGCAGATCGCTCGCCGCCAGCAGCGAGACGCGCGCCAGATCCAGTTTGCTCTGCTGCTGTTGCGCCAGCTGATTTTGTTGTTCGTTGCGTTGCGCGTCGCGAAGCGAGGCGGTCAGGAGGATCGACGAGGAGAGTTGTAATGCGGAAAAGAGCCCGATAATACAAAAGATGCCGGCCAGGAGACCAAACTGGCGCTTCGCAATACGGCTAAAAATTTGCGTTAGGTTCATAATATTCTTCTGTAACAGTACGTTAGACGCGTGCGAGTCTACGAAACCTAAATGACAGAACCATGACACAAAAATGACAAAGGCCTTCGCAGAGAAGGCCTTCAACTGATTACACGCGGTCTTTCCAGACGGTCTGGATATTGCAGAATTCATGCAGACCGAAGTGAGACAGCTCGCGACCAAAGCCGCTTTTCTTCACCCCGCCAAAGGCCACGCGCGCATCGCTGGCGCTGAAGCCATTGATAAACACCCCGCCGCACTCCAGCTGGCGAGCAAAAGCATCGGCACGCTGTTGATCCGCCGTGAAGATCGTCGCCGAGAGGCCAAAGTCACTGTCGTTCGCAAGTGTGAGGGCATGGTCTGCGTCTTTCGCGATAGTGATAGCCGCAACCGGGCCAAACAGCTCCTGACGGAACGCGGTCATCTCTGGCGTAACATTCCCGAGCACGGTTGCCGGATAGTAATTCCCCGCTCCCGCGACTTTTTCACCACCGAGCAACAGCGTAGCACCTTCAGCAAGCGTCGCCTGCACCTGCTGATGCAGCTCATCGCGCAGATCGAAACGTGCCATCGGACCGAGATAGTGCTCTTCGTTATCCGGCGCACCCATTTTGAGCGCTGCCGCTGCGGCGACGAAGCGTTCGGTAAACTGCTCCGCAATGCCCTCTTCGACGATAAAGCGTTTGGCCGCGGCGCAAACCTGTCCGGTATTCTGATAGCGTCCGGTCACCGCCGCTTTCACCGCCAGATCCAGATCCGCATCGTTGAGCACGATAAAGGGATCGGACCCGCCGAGCTCCAGCACGCATTTTTTCAGCGCCGCAGCCGCCTGCGCACCAATCGCCGCCCCGGCGCGCACGCTCCCGGTCACGGTAATGGCAGCGATGCGACGATCGTTAATCGCCTGACTCACGCCGTCGTTGGTGGCGTTCACCCAGCCAAACACCCCTTGCGGGAAACCAGCGTGATCGAAGATCTCACCGATAAGCGTCGCGGAGCCGAGGACGTTGGGCGCATGTTTGAGCAGATAGCTGTTTCCGGCGAGCAGAATCGGCACCGCGCCGCGCAGCACCTGCCACAGAGGGAAGTTCCACGGCATCACCGCCAGAATCGGCCCCAGCGGGCGATACTCAATCACTGCGTTTTGGTTTTCAACCAGCGTCGGTTCAGTCGCCAGCATCGCCGGGCCGTGTTCGGCATACCAGTCGCACAGACCAGCGGATTTAGTTACTTCGGCGCGCGCCTGCAAAATGGGTTTACCCATCTCGCGGGACATCATCTGCGCCATCTCTTCCGCCCGCGCTCGCAGGGCTGCACCGAGGTCACGAAGTTTCTGCGCACGATGAGCCACCGTTGCATTTCGCCACTGACGGAAACCGCGATCCGCCAGCGCTATCGCCCGATCGACCTCCGCCGTCGTGGCCCACGGATAAGCGGCAAGCGTTTCGCCAGTCGCCGGATTGATCGACAGCGCATGGGTCTCTGATGAATAAGTCATAATCTTCTCCACGTCATTGGGGTTGATTGATTGTGGCTTACTCTGCTATTTCTTAAAAATGAATAATACTGACTCACTTATTCACGAAAAGAGAATGCTATGGATTTAACTCAGCTTGAAATGTTTAACGCCGTGGCGCAGACCGGGAGCATCACCCAGGCGGCGCAGAAGGTGCACCGCGTGCCGTCGAACCTCACGACGCGTATCCGTCAGCTGGAGGCGGATCTGGGCGTCGAGCTGTTTATCCGTGAAAACCAGCGCTTGCGCCTCTCTCCGGCCGGGCATAACTTTCTGCGCTACAGCAAGCAGATCCTCGCCCTGGTCGATGAAGCGCGGATGGTGGCTGCCGGTGACGAACCGCAGGGACTGTTTGCGCTTGGCGCGCTGGAGAGTACCGCCGCGGTGCGGATCCCTGAATCTCTGGCGCAGTTTAACCAGCGTTATCCGCGCATTCAGTTTGCGCTTTCCACTGGCCCGTCCGGGACGATGATCGACGGCGTGCTGGAAGGCACGCTGAGCGCGGCTTTTGTCGACGGGCCGCTGTCGCACCCGGAGCTGGACGGGATGCCGGTGTATCAGGAGGAGATGATGCTGGTGGCCGCCGCCGGAAATGAAAAAGTGACGCGCGCCACCCAGGTGAGCGGTCGCGACGTCTACGCGTTTCGCGCCAACTGTTCCTATCGTCGGCATCTGGAGAGCTGGTTTCATGCGGACCGGGCGATGCCGGGGCGAATTCATGAGATGGAGTCGTACCACGGCATGCTCGCCTGCGTGATTGCGGGCGCCGGAATTGCCCTGATGCCCCGCTCGATGCTGGAGAGCATGCCGGGGCATCTGCAGGTCGAGGCCTGGCCGCTGGCGGAAAACTGGCGCTGGCTCACGACCTGGCTGGTGTGGCGACGCGGCGCGATGACGCGTCAGCTTGAGGCGTTTATAGCACTGCTAAACGAACGTCAGCCACCAGCGCCTTCTCCATAAACAGGCTGAGCGGATCTTCGGCGTAAGGTGAGAAAGCCGTGCGAACGTGATACCCGCAGCGTTCATACAGCTGAATCGCCGCATGCTGCTTAATGCCCGTTTCGAGGCGCAGGGTGTGGCAGTGGCGGCTAAGGGCTTCGTCCTCCAGCGCCGCCAGCAGTTTCTCCCCCAGCTTTTGCCCGCGATGAGTGGGATCGATATAGACCCGCTTCATCTCCCCGCTGCCGTCCCCGTTGAGCACAATCGCCCCGCAGCCCACCGCGTTAAGCTGGTAATCACGGATCACCATCATCAGCAGCGACCCCGTCGCCAGTTGGGTGAGATCGATCAGATGATTACTTTCCGCCGGGTAAAGTTCGGTTTGATAACGGTCCAGAGCGGCGATCAGCGCCAGAATATCCGGATGAGAGGCAGATTCAGAGGTAATGGAATACATGGCAGGCTCCTTTTGTTGTTTGTTATCAACATAGCCGCCTCGCGATGCCATTGGTCATACTGTTAACTTATCTTTCTTGAGGATAATCCAACAAAGAGTGCCAAAAATGCGGGTCACTGTAATTATATACAGTATCTGTTTTTATCCCGCGCTATTATGCCCTTCGTTCGCCAACAACAGCCCTCAGAAGGAGACTGAAATGAAAAAACTGGACTGGTTTAACAACGTTGAAAATCGCACTCACCCGTGGGAAGGCATGGGGCTCACCTGGCTGACGACCGCCCTCAACGTACCGGATGTCCGCGCCGCCGTGGATTTCTACACGGGCGCGATGAGTATGGTGGCCATCGCCGAACTGGAAGGTGAAAACGGCGAACTGCTGTTTGCCCGTATTCGCTATCGCGGCACCAACTTCACGCTTAACCAGGAGGGCTGGGATTCGGAGTTGAGTAGCCCACAAACCTCCGGCACTCCGACGCCGTTTATCTTCTATCTCTATGTAGATGATGCCGTCGCGCTGGTCGGTGAGATGGTACAGGCCGGTGCGACGGTGCTGAAAGAACCCGCGGAGATGTTCTGGGGGGATTTGAAAGCCCGCGTCCAGGACCCCTTCGGCTTTATCTGGGATGTGGCGCAGAAGATCTAAAAGACTTTGCCATCTGGGTTCTACTCTGACTTTCTCAATATTGCAGAGCGTGTAATACGGCGGTATATTGTTACACGCCGTGTAACACGGATTTGACGATGATTAAATCATTCAAACACAAAGGATTGAAGCAGCTCTTTGAGAAAGGTGTGACTTCTGGGTTACCCGCTCAGGACGCTGACAGGATAAATGACCGGTTACAGGCCATTGACACTGCCACTAGCATTGACGAATTAAATCGCCCCATTTACAAGTTACATCCGCTAAAAGGCGACCGGGAAGGCTGCTGGTCTATCACTGTCAGAGCGAACTGGCGTATCACGTTCCAGTTCATAAACGGTGACGCATACATATTGAATTACGAGGATTATCACTAATGAGACAGTTTAAAATTTCCCATCCTGGCGAAATCATTGCGCGTGATTTGGCTGACATGGGCGTTAGTGGTCGCCGTTTTGCGCTCAATATCGGTGTGACTCCCGCTACCGTTTCCCGCCTCCTTGCCGGAAAAACAGCTTTAACGCCTGCACTCGCCATTCGTGTTGCTGCCGCGCTGGGCAGCACGCCAGAATTCTGGCTTCGGCTTCAGGGAGATTATGACCTGCGACAGCTCGAAGACCAGATTGACACCTCAGGCATCATCTCATACGGCAAACAGGATGATTCCCCTCAGAGTAAGCCAACGCACTAAACAATGAAAAATGCCCGCATCGCGGGCATCTTAAGCGGATATACCCCCTACTGGCGCAGGAAGATTTTGCCCTTCAGATACAACGTGGCTTGCCCACCAATCAGCACGCGGTCGCCCTGTAATTCACAGCGCAAATCGCCGCCGCGGGCCGACACCTGGCGAGCCTGCAGCTGGGTTTTACCGAGTTTTTCGCTCCAGTAAGGGATCAGCATACTGTGGGTTGAGCCGGTCACCGGATCTTCCGGAACGCCCTCGCCCGGGCAGAAGAAGCGGCTGACAAAATCCACTTCATCACCCGGTGCGGTAATGCACACCATCTTATCCAGCGGGATCATTGCCGAGATATCCGGGTCAATCGCTTCGACCTGCTGCTGGTTCTCCAGCACCACCATATAGTCGCGCGCCACGCGGACTTCTTTTGCGGCGGTGATGCCCAGCGAATAAAACAGCAAGGCTGGCGCGTTATCAACGGCTTCACTTGCCCAGGCCGGGAAGTTGAGGGTCAGCCAGTCGCCGTTGCGCTTGACGGTCAGTTTGCCGACAAAGCGCGTCGAAAACGCGATCTCCGTGTGCGGGTAATCGAGGTATTCAAAAATCACATGCGACGCCGCGAGCGTGGCGTGGCCGCACAGATCGATCTCATACTGCGTGGTAAACCAGCGCAGTTCAAAACCGTCGTCGGTGCGCACGAAAAACGCTGTCTCCGACTGGTTATGTTGTTTCGCCATGCTGAGCAGCGTCTCGTCCGGAAGCCACTCTTCCAGCGGGCAAACCGCGGCCGCATTCCCACCAAAGGCTTTGTCGGTGAAGGCATCCACCAGATAAAAATCAATTTCGTGCATTGTCGTACCGCCTGTTTTTATTGTGCTGTTCCTTATCTTCAAGGAAAACAACGCCCTTCGCTACGGGCTGGATAAGGTAAATTATGAGATCTGCATCACATAATGGTTGTCTTTTCGCCAGCGAAGGCTTTAAGATCGCCTTCTCATCTTTTCAGCAACGAATCCCTCTATATCTATGACAATGAACACGGTTTCCCGCAAGGTCGCGTGGCTACGTGTGGTCACGCTTGCCATCGCTGCATTTATCTTTAATACCACGGAGTTTGTCCCCGTCGGTTTGCTTTCCGATATTGCTAAAAGTTTCCAGATGGAAACGGCGCAGGTCGGGATCATGCTGACCATCTACGCCTGGGTCGTGGCGTTGATGTCCCTGCCCTTTATGCTGCTCACCAGCCAGATGGAGCGGCGCAAACTGCTAATAGGTCTCTTCGTGCTGTTCATCGCCAGCCACGTACTGTCGTTCCTCGCCTGGAACTTTACGGTACTGGTGATTAGCCGCATCGGTATTGCCTTTGCCCACGCTATTTTCTGGTCGATAACGGCGTCGCTGGCCATTCGTCTTGCTCCGGCGGGAAAACGCGCTCAGGCCCTGAGCCTGCTGGCGACCGGCACCGCGCTGGCGATGGTGCTCGGTCTGCCGATCGGGCGTATCGTCGGTCAGTATTTCGGCTGGCGCACCACCTTCTTTGCCATCGGCATGGGCGCGCTGATCACCCTGCTGTGCCTGATCAAGCTTCTGCCGAAATTACCGAGCGAACACTCTGGCTCACTAAAAAGCCTGCCGCTGCTGTTCCGCCGCCCGGCGCTGATGAGCATTTATTTGCTGACGGTGGTGGTAGTCACCGCCCACTACACGGCCTACAGCTATATTGAACCTTTTGTGCAGGTTGTCGCGGGCTTTAGCGCCAGTTTCGCCACGGTTCTGCTGTTACTCCTTGGCGGGGCTGGCATCATCGGCAGCCTCCTGTTTGGCAAACTGGGCAATAAACACGCTTCGCTGCTGGTGAGCGGCGCAATCGGGGTGTTGATGCTGTGCCTGGTGATGCTGATGCCTGCGGCGCGCAGCGAAACCCATCTGGCGATACTGAGTATTTGTTGGGGCGTGGCGATGATGATTATCGGCCTTGGCATGCAGGTTAAAGTCCTGGCTCTGGCACCGGATGCCACGGATGTGGCGATGTCGCTCTTCTCGGGGATTTTCAATCTAGGGATCGGCGCGGGCGCGCTGGTGGGAAATCAAATCAGCCTGCATTTTTCGATGTCGGCGATTGGCTATCTCGGGGCGATTCCGGCGCTGGCGGCGTTGATCTGGTCGATTCTGATCTTCCGCAAATGGCCGGTGGCGCTGGAAGAACAGACGCATCGCGGGTAGTTTTTTTGCCGGGTGGCGCTGCGCTTACCCGGCCTACAAAACACGTAGGCCCGTGCAAGCGTAGCGCCGCCGGGCAATCAAGGGTAAGTCTTAATAATTTCCAGCACACCGTTAATAATAAACTGCACGCCCATACAGACCAGCAGGAAGCCCATCAGACGGGAAATCGCCTCGATTCCGCCCTTGCCGACCCAGCGCATAATCGCGCCGGAGCTGCGCAAACATCCCCACAAAATCACGCCAATAATCGCGAAGATCAGCGGCGGCGCCACCATCACCACCCACGCCGAGAATGTCGTGCCGTCACGCACCGTTGACGCGGAGCTGATGATCATCGCAATCGTCCCTGGCCCCGCCGTGCTTGGCATGGCGAGTGGAACAAAGGCGATATTGGCGGAAGGTTCAGACTCCATCTCTTCCGATTTGCTTTTCGCTTCCGGCGATTCATGCGCTTTATGCGCCGGGAACAGCATGCGGAAACCGATAAAGGCGACGATCAAGCCCCCCGCAATACGTAACCCGGGAATCGAAATTCCGAAGGTGTTCATCACCACCTGCCCGGCGTAATAGGCCACCATCATGATGATGAAAACGTACACCGAGGCCATTAACGACTGGTGGTTACGTTCGGCGCTGTTCATGTTCCCTGCCAGCCCCAGGAACAACGCCACGGTTGTTAACGGGTTCGCCAGCGGCAACAGCACCACCAGCCCAAGTCCTATTGCCTGAAATAATTCCACCATAGTGCGTTGTCGTCCTTATCCATAATCAACCCTCACAGTATACGGTGAAATGGCCGGACACAGCCATGATGAGAACGTAAGCAGTATTTTCCACTGCATACTGATAACCAGACGTTATGTTTATGATTTTAAAAGGCACGAAAAAAGTTCATGAAACGTTTTAGCAAATCGTGGCATCGGACATTACATTCGGTTGACTTATACTTGCCTGAGCAATAATATCTGCCGTGACTAAACTACTTGCCAGGGCAACCATTGTGAAAAGCACCAGTGATCTCTTCAATGAAATTATTCCACTGGGCCGTCTTATTCATATGGTGAACCAGAAAAAAGATCGCCTGCTCAACGACTATCTGTCCCCGATGGACATCACCGCGACCCAGTTCAAAGTGCTGTGCTCCATTCGCTGCGAAGTGTGCATCACCCCGGTTGAGCTGAAAAAGGTGCTCTCTGTCGACCTTGGCGCGCTCACGCGCATGCTCGATCGTCTTGTCTGCAAAGGATGGATTGAAAGGCGACCTAACCCCAATGACAAACGCGGCGTACTGGTCCAGCTCACCAGCGATGGTGCGGCCATGTGCGAACGTTGTCATGAGTTAGTAGGACAAACCCTGCACCAGGAACTAACAAAAAACTTAACGGCGGATGAAGTGGTCACGCTTGAGCATTTGCTGAAGAAAATCCTGCCGTAAACAGAAAGAGGTATGACGATGTCCAGACGCAATAATGACGCGATCACTATTCATAGCATTTTGGACTGGATCGAAGAGAACCTGGAATCGCCGCTCTCACTTGAGAAAGTGTCCGAGCGTTCAGGTTACTCAAAATGGCACCTGCAACGGATGTTCAAAAAAGAGACCGGTCATTCTTTAGGGCAATATATTCGCAGCCGCAAGCTGACGGAAATTGCGCAGAAGCTGAAAGAGAGCAACGAGCCGATTCTGTATCTGGCCGAGCGTTACGGGTTTGAATCGCAACAGACCCTGACCCGCACGTTTAAGAACTATTTCGACGTGCCGCCGCACAAATACCGAATCACCAGTATGCCCGGTGAATCCCGTTATCTGCATCCGCTAACACACTGTAACTGCTAATCGCCTGTTTTAAGACGTAACCGAGGAAATCATGAAATTTATCGCCTCCGCCGCCCTCACCTTACTGGTGCTGGTCTCCGGCCAGACTTTTGCGGAGCAAACCACTCACGCTAACCAGCAGAATACGCGTACCGCGATGATTCTGCCGACCGCACACGAACAATCACCGTATGATTTTAATCATATGGGTGCGGGCAGCGACAAATCCGACGAATTAGGCGTGCCGTATTACAATCAGCACGACCTCTGATTCGTTTTTGCCCCGCGTATTGCGGGGCTTTTTTCATCCCCTGACTCGCGTCGTCCGACGCAAACGCAATCCAAACACGTTGATGTACAGCCCGGCCATGATCAGCACTGCGCCAATCAGCTGTAACGTCGTCAGTTTTTCGCCCAGCAAAATCGCTGCACTCGCCAGCCCCACCACCGGCACCAGGAGCGACAGCGGCGCCACGCGCCAGGTTTCGTAGCGCCCGAGCAGCGTTCCCCAAATGCCGTACCCGACAATGGTCGCGACAAACGCCAGATAGACCAGCGACAGAATAGTGGTCAGGTCGATCTCAATCAGGCTTTTCACCATCAGCGCCGGACCGTCAAACATCAGGGACGCAAGCATAAACGGCACCACGGGGATCAGCGCACTCCAGACCACCAGCGACATCACCGCCGGACGCGCCTCGTGCTGCATAATCAGCTTGTTGAAGATATTCCCGCACGCCCAGCTTAAACCTGCCGCCAGAGTCAGCATAAAGCCCAGCATCGCCACGTGCTGACCGTTCAGACTGGCTTCGGCCAGAACCAGTACGCCAAACACCGCCAGCGTAATCCCCGCCAGCTGCTTGCCCTGCAGGCGCTCACCAAAGACAAACGCGCCCAGAATGATGGTAAAGAACGCCTGCGCCTGCAGCACCAGCGAGGCGAGCCCCGCAGGCATGCCGAATTTGATCGCGCAAAACAGGAAGGCGAACTGCCCGAAGCTGATGGTCAGGCCGTAGCCGAGCAGCAGACGAAATGGGATCTTTGGGCGGGCGACAAAAAACAGCGCCGGGAAGGCCACCAGTAGAAAGCGCAAACCGGCCAGCATCAGCGGCGGCATGTTGTGCAGCCCCACTTTGATGACCACAAAATTCAGTCCCCATACCACGACGACCAGCAACGCCAGCAGTCCGTCTTTGCGCGTCATACCTTGCCCCTGATTATTAAATTTTTGTAAACAGATTCAAGGTAACGAAAAAAACGAGGGAGGAAAAGATCATTCATTCTGCCAATCAGACAAAGCACTGATGGAAAAATTGGGTGGTATACAACCCCCCTGATGGCGTGATAATCATTGAGACATAAAAAAAGCCTAAGCATATGTCGGACAGGAAAATGAAATCATCACTCAGGCGCTCAACCGCAGCGTTGCTGGCTTCGTCGTTGTTATTAACCATCGGCCGTGGGGCCACGCTGCCCTTTATGACTATCTATCTCACGCGCGTTTATCAGATGAGCGTTGCGAACATCGGCTATGCCCTGACCATCGCCCTGACGATTGGCGTGGTATTCAGCATGGGATTTGGCATCCTGGCGGATAAGTTCGACAAAAAGCGCTACATGATGTTGTCGATACTGGCGTTTATCGCCGGTTTCGTGGCGATCCCGCTGGTGAATAATGTCACGCTGGTGGTGCTGTTCTTTGCCCTGATTAACTGCGCGTATTCCGTATTCTCGACGGTGCTCAAAGCCTGGTTCGCGGACGTGCTGACGCCGGGCGAGAAAGCGCGCGTATTTTCCCTTAACTACAGTTTTCTGAACATCGGCTGGACGATCGGCCCGCCGATTGGCACGCTGCTGGTGATGTACAGCCTGCAGCTGCCGTTCTGGCTGGCGGCCTTCTGCGCCGCGCTGCCGCTGGTGTTTATTCAGATGTATGTGCAGAAAAGCATTGCGGCGGATAGTGACAACGTCACCGTTCCGTGGCAGCCATCGGTTTTGCTGCGGGATAAAGCGCTGTTCTGGTATACGCTCTCCGGCCTGCTGGCTTCCTACGTGGGCGGCTCGTTTGCGAGCTGTATTTCTCAGTATGTGCTGGCGGCGGATTACACCAGTGAGTTCGCCGAAAAAGTGGTGGCCGTGGTGCTACCCGCTAACGCCGCGATGGTGGTGTCGCTGCAGTATTTCATTGGCCGTAAAATCAAGGCCAGCAATATTCGCCCGCTCATGGCTATCGGCACGCTCTTTTTCCTGCTCGGGCTGGGCGGGTTTATGCTTTCCGGCACCAATTTGATCTACTGGGGTATTGCTTCGGCGGTGTTTACCATCGGGGAGATTATTTATGCACCGGGTGAATACCTGCTGATTGATAACATCGCCCCGCCGGGGATGAAAGCGAGCTATTTCTCCGCACAGGCGCTCGGCTGGCTGGGGGCGGCGGCGAACCCGATGATTACCGGGTTGATCCTGACCCACCTGCCGCACTGGTCGCTGTTTGTGATTATGATGGTCGCGATTGTGGTCGCGTGGCTGATGATTTTGCGCGGGATGAGCGTGGAACCCTATGCCGAACGGGTGGAAACGGCGTGATGGCTGGTGCGGTCTGAAATGCCCGGTGGCGCTGCGTTTACCGGGCCTACAAAAGACATCGGAATCGTAGGCCGGGTAAGGCGAAGCCGCCACCCGGCAACAGGCGACAGTGCGGCCTAAATGCCCGGTGGCGCTGCGCTTACCGGGCCTACAAAAGACGTCGGAATCGTAGGCCGGGTAAGGCGAAGCCGCCACCCGGCAAAAAACACGGCTTAATGGTGCAACATCTCCTCCACCACCTGCTTCTTAAACATCTCGTTCGGGTAATAGGTCGGCCAGTTGTCCATCTCTTTCAGAAGTGCCTCGTGCGAGGTGTTGCCCATAAAGATATGGAAATGCGCCGAGGCGCGCGGGCCGATGGTGTGGTCGCTGAACTGCACAAATTTCGGCGCTTTCGAGCTGGCGTCTTTACATTCAAACAGGTAACGCACGCCTTTCTTGCCTGATGCGTAGGTCAGGATCTTATAGCCGCTGTAATCGTACTGACAGCTCGCCACCGATTTGCCGGTGTGGAACTCCATCACGTTGTTTTCGATGCCGATGGTTTCCACGTCCGTGGCGTAGCCCTTACGGTAATAAGCTTTCACCTCGTCGAAGGATTTGCTCGGATCTTTTTCAGCTTTCTTTTTAAAAACCGGATCCAGTGAACCGTCCAGCAGGAAAGGATAAACCGACTGCCAGGTGCCGTCCCAGTCGGAGAGCTTACGATCCTTAACGTCTTTATCTTCAAATACCCCGTTCGCCGCTTTTTGTTCCGCTTCGGTCATCTGATGGCCGTGTGAGTGGGCAAACAGTTGGCCGCTGACCAGCAGCGCCCCCAGAGTCATTGCAAATTTTCCAATGTGTAAAGCCAAAGTGCGATCCTCACTCCATGTTATGAGAATGCAAATGTTATAATATAACATTTCAAAACACAATAACCCTAGATCGCCACCAGGCCGCGAACGCCCTCCTGCTCCATGTTCTCCCCGCGACCGCGCTGGATGATGCTCCCGCGCGACATCAGCAGGTAGTTATCCGCCAGCTCCGCCGCGAAATCATAGAACTGTTCGACCAGCAAAATCGCCATATCGCCCCGACTGGCAAGCTGGCGGATCACCACGCCAATCTCTTTAATCACCGACGGCTGAATCCCCTCCGTCGGCTCATCGAGGATCAACAGCTGCGGACGGCTCGCCAGCGCGCGGCCAATCGCCAGCTGCTGCTGTTGTCCGCCGGAGAGATCGCCCCCGCGGCGGTGCTTCATCTCTTTCAGCACCGGAAAAAGCTGCCAGATATCCTCCGGAACGCTTTTTGCGTCCCTCGCCGCAAAGCGCGACAAACCCAGCAGCAGATTTTCTTCTACCGTCAGACGCGGAAAAATCTCGCGCCCCTGCGGAACATAGGCCACGCCGGACTGTACCCGGTGGTGCGGTTTCGCGTGGGTGATGGTTTTGCCCTGCCAGACGATCTCCCCGCTGCGCGCCGGGATCAGCCCCATCAGGCATTTCAGCAGCGTGGTTTTCCCCACGCCGTTGCGCCCGAGCAGACAGGTCACTTCTCCGCCCGGCGCATCGAAGCTCACGCCGCGCAAAATGTGGCTGCCGCCGTAATATTGATTCAGTTCGTTCACCTGTAGCATGACGGCTCCTTAGCGTCCCAGATAGACTTCGATCACCTGCTCGTTGGCCTGCACTTCCCTCAGCGAGCCCTCCGCCAGCACCCGGCCCTGATGCAGGACGGTGACGTGATCGGCGATGGTTTCGACAAAGCCCATATCGTGCTCCACCACCATCAGCGAGTGTTTCCCGGCAAGCTGGCGAAACAGCTCCGCCGAATATTCGGTTTCCGCGTCGGTCATCCCGGCGGCGGGCTCATCGAGCAGCAGCAAATGCGGCTCCTGCACCAGCAGCATGCCGATTTCCAG
The DNA here is from genome assembly GCF_030238365.1 of Lelliottia wanjuensis. GTDB lineage: Bacteria > Pseudomonadota > Gammaproteobacteria > Enterobacterales > Enterobacteriaceae > Enterobacter > Enterobacter wanjuensis. The sequence goes on from NZ_JASSOT010000001.1 coordinate 310,887, forward strand.
AAACTGTTTTTGCCCGTGCGAGAGCATTCCGGCGCAACGGTCTCGCTCGGCGCTCAGGCGCAGGAGGGTTAACATCTCGCTGATACGATCGCTCTGCTCCGACGTTAATCGCGCGCGCAGACTGGCCCACACGGACTTATCGCCTTTCATCGCCAGCTCGAGGTTTTCCCACACCGTCAGCGCTTCAAACACCGTGGGTTTCTGGAACTTACGCCCGATGCCCTGACGCGCAATTGCCGCGGGATCCAGCTCCATCAGATCGATGGACTGGTCGTAAATCGCCCGCCCGCTCTGGGGGCGCGTTTTGCCGGTGATCACGTCCATCAGCGTGGTTTTTCCGGCCCCATTGGGACCGATCACACAGCGTAACTCACCGACGCCGATGTTCAGCGACAGGTCCGTCAGCGCCTGAAAACCGTCGAAATTGACGTTAATCGACTCCAGCTGGAGCACCGGGTCGGTCTGATCGCGATAGCGATCGCCGGGCAACTGGCGGGTAAAAAGTCCTTCGGCTGGCTGCATTATTTCTCTCCCTTACGAAACAGTCCGTAGACGCCGCGCGGTAAAAAGAGCGTGACGGCGATGAAAATCAGCCCGAGAAACAGCTGCCAGTACTCCGGCATCGCAACGGTAAAGTAGCTTTTCGCGCCGTTGACCAGCGCCGCGCCTATCACCGGGCCGACCAGGGTGCCGCGCCCACCGAGCGCGACCCAGATTGCGGCCTCAATAGAGTTGGTCGGCGACATTTCACCGGGGTTGATTATCCCCACCTGCGGGACGTACAGCGCCCCGGCCAGCCCGCACAGCACGGCGGAAAGCGTCCACACCAGCAGTTTGAAACCACGCGGATCGTAGCCGCAAAACGTCAGCCGGTTTTCCGCATCGCGCACCGCCGTCAGGATGCGGCCAAATTTGCTTTTCGCCAGCGCAAAACCGATCGCCAGCGTGGCCACCAGCAGCGCGACGGTCGTCAGAAACAGCGCGATACGCGTCGTCGTCGCCGTCACCGAAAAGCCCAGCAGCGTGGTAAAACCGGTAAACCCGTTGTTGCCGCCAAAGCCGGTTTCGTTGCGAAAGAACAGGAGCATTCCTGCGTAGGTCAGCGCCTGGGTCATGATCGAAAAGTAGACCCCTTTGATTTTCGAGCGAAAGGCAAACCAGCCGAACACCAGCGCCAGCAGGCCGGGGATCATCACCACCAGCAGCATCGCCCAGGCGAAATGCTGGGTGCCCCACCAGAACCACGGCAGTTCACTCCACGAGAGAAACGACATAAACGCCGGGAGACTGTCGCCCGACGCCTGACGCATCAGGTACATCCCCATCGCATAGCCGCCAAGGGCGAAGAAAATCCCGTGTCCGAGCGACAGCATCCCGGCGTAGCCCCACACCAGATCGAGGGCCACGGCGACGATGGCATAGCAGAGAATTTTACCGACCAGCGTCAGCATCCAGGTGGAAACCGCCAGCGGGTGGCTGGCCGGAAGCAGCGCCAGAAACGGCAGGACCAGCAGAATGGCAAGGATCAGGCTGCCAAACAGTTGGGTCACGCGCGGCGCTTTACGCGCCAGAGTTAACGTCAGCGGCTGGCTCATCAGTCAGTCACCCTCCCTTTAAGCGCAAAGAGTCCCTGCGGGCGTTTCTGAATGAACAGAATAATCGCCACCAGAATCAAAATTTTGCCGAGCACGGCACCCATCTGCGGTTCGAGAATTTTGTTGAAGATCCCGAGGCCAAACGCTGCCGCCACGCTGCCGGCCAGCTGTCCGACGCCGCCCAGCACCACCACCAGGAACGAATCAATGATGTAGCCCTGACCGAGCTCCGGCCCGACGTTGCCCAGCTGCGACAGCGCCACGCCGCCTAATCCGGCAATTCCCGAGCCCAGACCGAACGCCAGCATATCGACGCGCCCGGTCGGCACGCCGCAGCAGGCGGCCATGCTGCGGTTTTGCGTCACCGCCCGCACGTTCAGCCCCAGCCGGGTTTTGTTGAGAATCAGCCAGGTGAAGAACAGCACCAGCAGCACAAACCCCAGCACCACAATGCGGTTCCACGGCAGGATCAGATTGGCAAAGACCTGCACGCCGCCCGAGAGCCACGCCGGGTTAGCCACTTCCAGGTTTTGTGCGCCAAAGGTCATGCGCACGATCTGGATAATCATCAGGCTGATGCCCCAGGTGGCGAGCAGCGTCTCCAGCGGACGACCGTAGAGATGGCGAATAATGGTGCGCTCCAGCGCCATCCCAATACCGGCGGTCACGATAAACGCCACCGGCAGCGCCACCACCGGATAGAACGCCAGCCACTGAGGCATAAACTGCGCCATCGCCTGCTGGACCATCCAGGTGCTGTACGCCCCGAGCATCAGCATTTCGCCGTGAGCCATATTGATCACCCCGAGCAGGCCGTAGGTGATCGCAAGCCCCAGCGCCGCCAGCAGCAGGACAGACCCCAGCGACAGCCCCATAAACGCCTGTCCCAGCAGATCGCTTACCAGCAGTCGATGCTGGATTTTGCTGAGGCTGTTTTCTGCCGCCTCGCGCACGCGGGCGTCGGGTTCGGTTTGCGCCTGGGTGAAGGGCAACAGCCGGGTCTGCGTTTCGGGATCGGATGAGTGCGCTAACAGCTCGATGGCCTGCAAGCGCACCTCCGCGATGGGGCTGACGAGCTGTAAATTGGCCAGCGCCACTTCCAGCGCCTGACGCACGCCCTCGTCCTTCTCCACCTGCAGACGCTGCTGCAACATATTCAGCATTTCAGGTGTGGCATCGCGCTGTAACTGGAGCGCTGCGCCCTTGCGTTGTGTGACGTTGTCACTTGCAAGCTGATGCGTCGCCAGCGCCGCAGAGGCCAGCACCCGCAGGCGGTTGGTCAGGCGCACCGCTTTCGGGTCGCCCTCCGCCGTCGGCGAATCCCCCAGCGCCACCATTTCCCCCTTCACGCGGGCAAAAGCGTGCTTCTGTCCGTCGGCAAACAGATTCTCTTTTTGCAGCGCCTGCAACAGCGGCAGACGCTTCTCATCCGGGGCGACAGCCCACTTTTCCAGCAGTGCGGTTTGCTGGCTGCGGCTTGCGGCGACAAAGGTGTCCGCATCCGACGCCTGCGCCATCCCTGGCAGCAGACCGGCAAGCCAGACTATTGCGACAAACATTCGCATTACGCTCATGGCTTTTCTCCGTGCGATTAAGGCTTAGTTACTGGCGGTTTTCATCGGCTGGTCAGGTTTTTTGTCGTTACCCTGAATGAACGGGCTCCACGGCTGGGCGCGGACGGTCTCTTCGGTCTGCCAGACGACGTTGAACTGACCGTTACCTTCGATTTCACCAATCATCACCGGCTTATGCAGATGGTGGTTGGTGGCGTCCATGGTCAGCGTGAACCCTGACGGGGCTTTGAAGGATTGACCGGCCATCGCGGCGCGCACTTTGTCCACGTCGGTGGTCCCGGCTTTCTCCACGGCCTGCGCCCACATGTGGATGCCCACGTAGGTCGCTTCCATCGGATCGTTAGTTACGACGGTGTCGGCGTTCGGCAGTTTGTGCGCTTTCGCGTAGGCTTTGTAGGCCGCCACGAAGGTCTGGTTGGTTGGGTTATCGACAGATTCGAAGTAGTTCCAGGCGGCGAGGTTGCCGACCAGCGGTTTGGCGTCGATCCCGCGCAGCTCTTCTTCGCCGACGGAGAAGGCGACGACCGGCACATCCGTGGCTTTTACGCCCTGGTTGGCCAGCTCTTTATAGAAAGGCACGTTGGAGTCGCCGTTGATGGTGGAGACCACCGCCGTTTTGCCGCCCGCGGAGAATTTTTTGATATTGGCGACAATGGTCTGGTAATCGCTGTGACCAAACGGGGTGTAGACCTCTTCGATATCTTTGTCCTGCACACCTTTGGAATGGAGGAACGCACGCAGAATTTTGTTGGTGGTGCGCGGATAAACGTAATCCGTCCCAAGCAGGAAGAAGCGTTTCGCGTTCCCGCCGTCTTCGCCCATCAAATATTCCACCGCCGGGATCGCCTGCTGATTCGGCGCCGCGCCGGTGTAGAACACGTTCGGCGACATCTCTTCGCCCTCATACTGCACCGGGTAGAACAGCAGGCCATTCAGCTCCTCGAAGACCGGCAGGACCGATTTGCGCGAGACGGAAGTCCAGCAGCCAAACACCGCCGCGACCTTATCCTGGCTCAACAGCTGGCGGGCTTTTTCGGCGAACAGCGGCCAGTTCGAGGCGGGGTCGACCACCACCGGTTCGAGCTGTTTACCCAGCACGCCACCTTTGGCGTTGATTTCGTCAATGGTCATCAGCGCCACGTCTTTCAGCGGCGTTTCAGAGATCGCCATCGTCCCGGAGAGCGAGTGCATGATGCCGATTTTGATCGTCTCGGCGGCCTGGACGCCAAAACTCATCCCCATTGCCACAACGGAGGCCGACAGCGCGAAAGCTTTGATTAAGGTACGACGATGCATATTTTCACTCCTGAAAAGAAAGCTGTGCGAAAACGTCCGTAACCATGTGGACGCAGAATCAAACGTGTCAGCTTCAGGAGAGCAAAAAGGATGCCAGAATGGAAAACGGTGCAATATCAGGGGTGTAAATGCGGTTTAGGGCGGGGAACGACTCAACATGGCACAGCGCTGCATTAATAAAGTGCAACGCTGTGCCCGAAAAATTACCAGACTTCGTCAGCGATCTGCGTCACCAGACGGACTTTGTCCCACTGCTGGGTTTCGCTCAGGCTGTTGCCCTCTTCCGTTGAGGCAAAACCGCACTGCGGGCTGAGGCAAATCTGCTCTTTCGCCACGTATTGTGCCGCCTCTTCCAGACGCGCTTTCACCCCTTCCGGGTTCTCCAGCTCGCCGTTTTTGGTGGTGATCAGGCCCAGCACCACCTGCTGTTTGCCCGGACGAACGAAGCGTAGCGGCGCGAAATCCCCGCTGCGGTCGTTGTCGTACTCGAGGAAGAAAGCATCCACGTTCACGGAACCGAAGAGCACTTCGGCCACCGGCTCGTAGCCGCCTTCTGAAATCCAGGTGGATCGGAAGTTGCCGCGACAGACGTGCAGGCCGATGGTCAGATCCTCCGGTTTGCCTTCCAGCGCTTTGTTCAGCACGCGGGCATAGGTGCGCGCCAGCTGGTCCGCGTCGTCACCGCGCTCGGCGATCTGGCGGCGCTGATCGTCGGAGCAGAGATAGGCCCAGACCGTGTCGTCCAGCTGCAGATAGCGGCAGCCTGCTTCATAGAATGCATGGATCGCATCGCGCCAGGTGGTCGCCAGATCGTCGAAATAGGCGTCCAGCTCCGGGTAAACCGTCGCGTCGATGTCTTTACGCCCGCCGCGGAAATGCAGCACGCTCGGGCTGGGAATGGTCATTTTCGGCTGGGCGTTGCCGCTGATGCTTTTCAGATAGCGGAAATCTTCCAGCATCGGGTGATCGCCAAAGCCCAGTTTGCCAGTGACGCGCACGCCGTGGGCTTTGGTCTGTACACCGTTGAACTGGATGCCCTGATTTGAGTCGTAACGCTCCACGCCCTGCAACCCGTCGAAGAAGTCGAAGTGCCACCAGGCACGACGGAACTCCCCGTCCGTCACCACGTGCAGGCCACAAGCGCACTGCTGCTCCACCACCTGGCGGATCGCGTCGTTTTCAACGGCGCGCAGCTGACCGGCGTCAATCTCACCGCTGACGAACTGCAGTCGCGCCTGTTTAATCGCATCAGGGCGTAAAAAGCTGCCTACCACATCGGCACGGTACGGGGCGTGTTGTCGCTGCATAATTCTCTCCTTTGCTGCCGGCAATTGATTGCCCACAGTGATAATTCATAAATTGAACATTTAGACTTCTGGATGGCTATATGTCCAAAAAGATGTCATAACCCCTGCGTTGCAGCAAACGAGAAAATTTCATGCATGATGAATATAATTCATCTTCGACTTAATCCTCACTGGCAAAAGCGAAGTTTTCATCTTCCCAGCCGGTGATGCCGCCGATCATGATTTTGACCGGCAGTCCCAGGCGAGAGAGCTTTAATGCCGCTCGATCCGCGCCGTTGCAGTGTGGCCCGGCACAATAGACCACGAACAATGTGTCCTGCGGCCATTGCGCCATGGTTTCGGCGGTCATTGCTGACCAGGGTAAATGGACAGCCCCGGGCAGATGACGGCGGGCAAATTGCTCCGGGCGGCCCACCACATGCAGCAAAACGAAATCCTGCTGATGATTTGCCAGCGCGTGGTGCACGTCGGCACAGTCGGTTTCGACGCTCAGGCGGCGCAGAAAATGGGCAACAGACTCCTGCGGGTCGGCGGCGGGAAATTCAGTGACGTAACTCATGGTGCTTTCTCCAGTTTGGCGTTTGTGTTAACAGTACGTTATCCAAAAATTCAGTCAGTGAATGCCTGCGGTTATGCCAGAAAACAGCAAAATGATGACAAACTTACGACAAACATCGCGCCCGCTGGTGGTGGTCCTGGCGTATGACGGCCTGTGCACCTTCGAGTTTGGCGTGGCGGTGGAAGTTTTTGGCCTGCCGCGCCCGGAGATGGGCGATGAGTGGTATCGCTTTGGCATTGCTGCCGTCGATGAGGGTGAACTGCGGGCCACCGGCGGGATTAGGATGGTGGCCGACGGCGATCTGACGCTCCTCGACCAGGCCAGCCTGATTGTGGTTCCCGGCTGGCGCGGCGTGGAAGAAGCGGTTCCGCCTGCATTATGCGAGGCGCTTCGCAGCGCTCATCGGCGTGGCTGTCATCTGCTCTCGATCTGCTCCGGCGTGTTCGTCCTCGCTGCCGCAGGGGTGCTCGACGGGCGCAAAGCCACGACGCACTGGCGCTACACGCAGACGCTGAAGACGCGTTTCCCGGCCATTAAGGTGATCGAGGATGTGCTGTACCAGGATGAAGGAACGATTTTGACTTCAGCGGGCAGTGCCGCGGGGATCGACCTCTGTCTGCACGTGGTACGCCGTGACTATGGAACCGAGGCCGCAAACTGTGTTGCGCGTCGTCTGGTCATCCCGCCCCACCGCGATGGGGGGCAAACCCAGAAGATCAGCCGCCCGGTGGCGGTGCTGCGCGAAAGCCAGCGCTTTGGACAGCTGTTTGATTTCCTGCACCAGCAGCTGGCGGTCAATCACACGGTCAGTTCTCTGGCCCGGCGCGTGGGAATGAGTGAGCGCACCTTCCTGCGTCGCTTTGCCAGCGCCACCGGGACCACGCCCGCGCGCTGGTTGCTGACGGAGCGGCTTCTGCGGGCAAAAGAGTATCTGGAAACCAGCCGCTTAAGTATCGACAGCATCGCTGAGCAGACCGGATTGGGTCATTCGGCGACCTTACGCCACCATTTCCGCCAGCAGTACAATATGTCTCCCGCGCAGTACCGAAAACAATTTATATCAGGCCATCGCCTGGCAGAAATACCCTGAATCTAAAGCAAAAAAAACCGCCATAAACTGGCGGTAAATGCTTGCATGGATAGATTTGTATTTTGGTATCTACGTTCCGTCATTCCCTGACGGATGCGGATCGACATTAAACCTAACATTCGTAAGGTAAACGAATATTAAACCAATGGCGCAGTTTTCCGTCAGGACTGAATATTTGTCGTTTCAGTATTAATTTGCAGATACTGCATCAATCCCTGTCTGGCGCTCTGAATGGCGTTATCGTTAACGGCCTCCAGATAGAATGGCCTTGAGACGGCGTAAGGCGCTTGCTCTGCGGGATAGACTGAGTATTCGAAGCTTTTCCCTTTCATTTTGTTGTGGCAATCGAGTCGCCACTGCTGGTCTGTCATTTTGGTGCTGTTGCAGGAGACGTGCCCGTAATCACTGGTCAGATAGGATCCAACGCGGGTCTCTGCCGCCTGCAGATATTCTGGTTTATCGAGGAAGGAAGCGTAACTGATATAAGCTGTCGCAACCGCGGCAATACACAGTGTGGAAAGAGTGATGACTTTATTCATTTACTACTCGACTTAGTCCATAGTCAAAAGAATATTATATCGGATTCATCTTAAATGCCCAGCCGTATTATCCCCTCAAAATGACAACCACCAGAATTTAGAGGCTAAATCAGGGGTCTATATTTGGACTTGACGCCAACACGCCGCAAAAACTGACAATTTATTTGCGATAGTTTTAATTTGCGAATAATAACAAGACGTAACTATTGGCATTATGGCCGCAACTTGTGAACAGGCGGTAACAAAATGGTTAAATCATCTTTAGTATTCATACTGTTAACCTGTGCTTTATTTTCTGGTCAATTAATGGCCGGTCATAAGGGGCATGAATATCTGTGGGTGCAGAACGCCGACCACCAGCTGCGCCATAGCGCGGACAGCGACGAACTGAGAAGTGTTGCGGAGGAGTCAGCGGAGGGTTTGCGCGAGCACCATTCCTGGCAGAAATCGCGCAAACCGGATACCCATTTTCAGTGATTAAGCGCCTTTGCGCTTCGGCAGGGTTTTCATCAGCTCGTCAGGGCTGACAGAGGCCACCACGCTTCCCGGCTGTGGCATCTTGAAGATGTGATTTTTCATCTTGCCGATGACATGCATTTCGCACGGACGGCAGTCAAATTTCAGGGTCAACACTTCGTCGCCATTGACCAGTTGCATCGGGGTCGCTTTCCAGCTTTTGATGCTGCCTTTCGCCTGTTTTGGACAGAGGTTAAAGGCAAAGCGCAGGCAGTGTTTGGTGATCATCACCGGCACATCGCCCTTCTCTTCGTGCGCTTCATACGCGGCATCAATCAGTTGCACACCGTAACGATGGTAAAACGCTCGCGCTTTGTGGTTATAGACGTTCGCCAGGAACGACAAGTGCGTATCAGGATAGACCGGCGCAGGCACGGAAACCGCTTTGCGGCTGCCGCGAGGATAGTTTGCCAGGCGCGCTTCATCGAGCATCTCTGCCGTTTCGCGGCGGAACTGGTTCAGCAGGCTGTTCGGCACAAACAGCGCCGCAGGTAAATTCACCTGAATATCGCGCGCGTAATAAATGGTCTGCCCGAGCTTCGCCACACCGTCTTTCAGGCTATTAAGCGCTTTATCGGCGTTGTTGGCCTCTTCAAACTGTCCGTCCAGGGTATGAGTCACGCTGACGCCGTCTTCGCTGGTCATGGTCAGGATCAGCTGCTCTTCCCAGCCGCCCAGTTCGATATCCACGGCGATGCGACGTTCGCTGGAGGTTTTCAGCAGCGCCTGCTGCCAGTTATGGTCCAGGTTACGATTGAGCGCCGCGTTCGGACGCGCCTTATACAGATCGGCAGGCATTTCGTTCGGCCAGACGCGATACTGGTTTTCGCCGGTCTTCTCCACCGTATTGGCGCGGAAGCCGACAATTTCACGCTTGATCATCACGTTCAGACCGTCGCCGTTCGCCAGCGGCTCCGTCACTTTGACATCAAGGTGTTCTCTGGAGACTTTCAGCACTTCACCCACCGGCAGACCGATAAACTTCGGCGAGTCGAACGCGCCAATATCACCTTTGCGCGCATTGACGAAGTAATCCGTGCTGCCGCGGTGGAAGGTTTTATCGGTAGACGGAATGAAGAAGTGCTCGGTGCGCCCGGCTGAGGCGCGCGCCAGATCGCCGCGATCTTCAATGATCGCATCCAGCATCTGACGATAGTGCGCCGTGATGTTCTTCACGTAGCTCATGTCTTTGTAGCGTCCTTCAATTTTGAAGGAGCGCACGCCCGCGTCGATCAGCTGGGCCAGGTTGGCGGTCTGGTCGTTGTCTTTCATCGACAGGAGGTGTTTTTCGAAGGCCACGACGCGGCCCTGATCGTCTTTCAGGGTGTACGGCAGACGGCACGCCTGAGAGCAGTCGCCACGGTTGGCGCTGCGCCCGGTCTGAGCGTGGGAAATGTTGCACTGCCCGGAGTACGCCACACAGAGCGCGCCGTGGATGAAGAATTCGATGGTCGCGTCGGTCGCCTGGTGAATATCGCGGATCTGGTTCAGATTCAGCTCACGCGCCAGCACGATCTGGGTAAAGCCAACGTCTGAGAGGAATTTCGCTTTTTCGACGGTACGGATATCGCACTGGGTGCTGGCGTGCAGTTCAATCGGCGGAATATCCAGCTCCAGCACGCCCATGTCCTGAACGATCAGGGCATCGACGCCGGTCTGGTAGAGGTCGGTGATCAGACGCTGGGCAGGCTCAAGTTCATCATCATGAAGAATGGTGTTCAGGGTCACGAACACCTTCGCACCATAGCGGTGGGCAAATGGCACCAGCCCGGCGATATCGCTCAGGCTGTTGCTGGCGTTATGGCGAGCGCCAAAGCCAGGACCGCCGATATAGACCGCGTCCGCACCGTGCAGAATTGCCTCGCGGGCAATAGAGGCGTCACGGGCCGGGCTTAAGAGTTCAAGATGATGGGATTGCAGGCGCATACTTCGTCGTTATCCGTTATGGTCAAAATGGCGGCTATTGTAGTCAGAAGTCTACGACAGCGAAACCGTTTTGCGTACCTTTAACGGGGATAATGGATCAGCGAATGAAAGTGCACCGTCTGGCCGCTGCTGTTGCGATAGGCGTGGGGTTTGTCGCCCGCGAAACGCACGCCGGAATCCGCTGAGATGCTGCGCCAGACGCCGTCGAGACACATCTCCAGTTCGCCGCTCACCACCACCACGTGTTCAATGACTCCTGCCTCGTGGGGCGTCGATTCGCTGAGCGCGCCGGGCGCCAGGGTAATGGAAAAGTGATCAAACTTAAGCTGCTCATCCCACGGGAAAAGTGGCTTGACCACCATCGCCTGCTGCTGGGGGTCAAACACTGGCTGAGGATGTTCTTCCGGCGTGATGAATGCGGAAAAAGGGACGTTCAGACCGGTGGCGATTTTCCACAGGGTCGAGACCGTCGGGCTGGACTCATTGCGCTCGATCTGGCCGAGCATTGCTTTCGACACGCCCGTCTCGTCGGCGAGCTTCGATAAGCTCCAGCCGCGCGCCTGACGCTCGTTTTTCAGCGTTGAAGCAAGATGTTGAGTGATATTCATAGTTCCTCCCGTTGCGGCGAAGTGTACCACTTGTACGCTATAGCGCACAGTGCTACATTCCTCCGGACGCTATAACGCACAACGGAGTTTTCATGCGCCCTTCCTCCTCACTCTTCCCGGCGGTGCTGGCCGGTTTCGTCGCCGTGCTGGTGGGCTACGCCAGCTCTGCCGCCATTATCTGGCAGGCCGCCGCCGCCGCAGGGGCCACGCCGCATCAGATAGCCGGCTGGATGACCGCGCTCGGGCTGGGTATGGGTGTGAGCACGCTCGCCCTTTCCCTGTGGTACAAATCCCCGGTGCTCACCGCCTGGTCTACGCCCGGCGCAGCGCTGCTCGCCACAAGTTTGCAGGGGGTGACGCTCCCAGAAACCATCGGCATTTTTATCTTCGCCAATGCGCTAATTTTGCTCTGCGGTGTGACGGGACTTTTTGCCCAGCTGATGAAAATCATCCCCCACACCCTGGCGGCGGCGATGCTCGCGGGTGTGCTGCTGCGCTTTGGCCTGCAGGCGTTCATTAATCTTGAGGGGCATTTCCTGCTGTGCGGCAGCATGCTGGTGGCGTGGCTGATTGCGAAAGCCTTTGCGCCGCGCTATGCCATTGTCGCCACCCTGCTGGTCGGGAGCGTCACGGCCTGGGCGGGAGGTGACGTTGTCACGGACAATCTGGCATTTAGCCTGGTGATGCCCGAATTTATCGCACCAAAATTTACCTTTACCACGCTCGTCAGTATTGGTCTGCCCTTCTTCCTGGTGACGATGGCCTCCCAAAACGCCCCCGGTTTCGCCACCATGAAAGCCTCCGGTTATCCGGTGGCCGTTTCACCGCTGATCATTTTTACCGGCGCGCTGGCCCTGCTGTTCTCGCCGTTTGGCGTTTACTCCATCTGCATCGCCGCCATTACCGCCGCGATCTGCCAAAGCCCGGACGCCCATCCGGACGCCGATAAACGCTGGATGGCGGCCGCCGCGGCGGGTGTGTTTTATCTGCTGGCGGGGATATTTGGCGGTTCGATTACTGCCCTGATGGCGGCGCTGCCGCTCAGCTGGATCCAGACGCTGGCCGGGCTGGCGCTGCTAGGGACCATTAGCGGCAGTCTGTTTCAGGCGCTGCTGCATGAGACGGAGCGCGACGCGGCGATCGTCACCTTTCTGGTGACCGCCAGCGGCGTAACGTTGCTGGGGATTGGGTCGGCGTTCTGGGGGCTTATCGCGGGCGGGATCTGCTTCGCCGTGTTGTCACGCTTTCGCCGCGCGTAGCTGCGAGGGCGTTAATCCGACAGTGGCTTTAAAGCGATTGCTGAAATGGCTGGCCGAGCTAAACCCGCAGGCCAGCGCGATGTCTGTCAACGGCTGCTGAGTGAACTGCACCAGCTGTTTTGCCTTGTCCATGCGCTGCTGCATCACGTACTGATGCGGCGCCATGTTCATCGACTGGCGGAACATCCGCGCGAAATGGTATTCGCTCAGTGCCGCCACCGCCGCCAGTTCCGCGAGGGTTAAGGGCTCTGAGAGATGGTTGTCGACGTACTCCAGCACATTGCGCAGCACAAACGGCGAGAGACCGCCCGTCACCACCGGCAGCTTCCACTGCACGCTGGAGTAGTTCTGGATCAGATGGGTCAGCAGCAAGGTGCTGGCGGTGCTGAGGGTCAGCTGATTGGCCTGCTGCTGCCAGTCGCAGCCGAGCAAAAACTGGCGATAGAGCATGGCGATTTTGGGATCGCTGGCGAAGGTTTTTTCGTCCAGTGAAATCCCGGCCGGGCTTTTATCCCAAATTTTCTCGCCCAGTTCACGCAGATGCTCGTCGGTGCAATACAGATGCACAAAGGACAAATCGTCGCGGATATCCCAGCTCGACTCGCTCTCTTTTGGCATCAGGCAGAAACGATCCGGTCCACCGCCGTTTTTCCAGCCGCTGGCGGTTTTGTGGTAGCTCTCGTAGCCGTCCGCCACGTACAGGCTCAGGGTGTGATGATTGCTTTTAACCGTCACCGTATCGTGCTTGTTGTACCACGCCGCCAGCTGGATGCCCGAATTGAGGGCGACCGTCTCCCGCAGTACGGCATTCTGTTGGCGAAGGGTTTCAAAGGTGTCGTAAGCGCGAGACATAACCGGTAGCTGGCAAGTAAACAGAGAGACAGTCTAAGAAGTGTTGCCGCCTGATACCAGAGATGAGGTAAGAAAAAAGCGCAAGAATTTGCAAGTCTGCCGCAAGGTGCTGAAAGCAGGCGCGCGTAAGCCAGGCCACACTGCTCTTTTGCGCTTAGATAAGAGAGAAAAATGAACGCATTTTTGTATGGGCTGGTGGTGGTGATCTGGGGAACCACCTGGATTGCGATTTTCCTGCAACAAGGACCGGTTGCCGCGCCGGTGTCCATCTTCTGGCGCTTTGCCGTGGCGAGCGCCACCATGATGCTGGTTCTGCTGGCGCTAAGACGCCTGCGTAAAATGGTCCTGCGCGATCACCTGTTCTGCATGATTCAGGGCTGCTGCGTGTTCTGCTTTAACTTCTGGTGTTTTTACACGGCAGCGAAGTTTATCAATACCGGTCTTGAGTCGGTCATTTTCTCGATGGCGGTGCTGTATAACGCCATTAACAGCTTTATCTTCTTTGGTCAGCGTCCACCGGCGCGTTTCTGGACCGCAGCGGCGCTGGGCCTGCTGGGGATCATCACCCTCTTTTGGGACGATCTGCTGGCGAGCGGCTGGAGCCATGAACTGCTCCTCGGCATCGGCCTGTCAGCGCTCGGGACCTACGGGTTCTCGCTGGGGAATATGATCAGCCTGCGCCATCAGCGTAACGGTCTGGAAACCATGACCACCAACGCCTGGGCGATGATGTACGGCACGCTGGTGATGGGCGCGATTGCGCTGATTCGCGGCGACAACTTTATGCCGCAGTGGACGGTGAGCTACATCGGTGCCCTGCTGTACCTGGCGATCTTCGGCTCGGTCATTGCCTTTGGCGTGTATTTCACGCTGGTCGGGCGCATCGGGGCTGGCAAAGCGGCTTATAGCACGCTGCTGTTCCCACTGGTCGCGCTGTCGATTTCAACGGTGTACGAAGGCTACGTCTGGCACATGAATGCCGTGGCAGGATTGCTGCTGATTCTGACGGGGAATATGGTGATGTTCACGAAACCGGAAACCTGGTTTAAGCGACTGCGGACGGCGTAAAAAAACCGGCGGTGGAGGATACCGCCGGTATGGGCATTATTTTTTCTTCACGTCGAACATGGTGGCATCTGTCGCCATGTCATCGATAACGTGTGTCAGGTTCGACATCGCCATCGGCGTGCTTTCGTTATTGAGCTCTTTCCCTTCGCCTTTACGAACGACTTTAACAACAGGTTTGCCCGTTGCCGCATCAATCAACTCACCTTCAAAGAAGAGATGAGTATCCATGGTGCGATGTCCGGTCGCCATTTGCGTACCGGCAACGACTAAGGCAACAGGGACCACTTCATAGAACTGCAACCCTTCTTCTTTCGAACTCACACCGGTAATCGCGCCGCGGAAAATCAGGCTACGTGGCCCTGGCGTCGCCACCAGCGGTTTACGCGAACCGATGGCAGGTTTCATTTTATTGTTAGCATAAGTCAGCAGCCCATCGAGGGTTTTTTGCCCTATCTGGGTGGAAGGTTTAGGCGTTGGATAATAGGTAATTGGATTCCAGACAATACTGTCGTAATTAGACGGGTTGTAGGATGGATCGACCCAGCGCAGCGTCGGTTTGCCGGTCGCTGACGTTGTTTGCTGCAAGCCTGAATAATCTTTCAAAAAGCCCGAGAACTGATCGGGTTGCGCCACTTTGGACGCACAGCCGGCTAATGCCAGCAGGCCGGTAAGCGCTGCAACTTTAAAAAAAGTCTGAGTACGCATGGTTGTGGATCCCTGTTATGTGCAGATATGCATATGAAGTTATAGCAAAAGTATCAGGGGTCTGTTGTGACAAAAAAGGTGCTCGACGCACAATTCAGAAAACAGACTGCCCGTAATAGTTACGGGCAGTGATTTTATGGTTATTTAATATCCACCTGCCAGAACAGATGTTTGCCAAACGGATCGATTTCGTAGCCCGTCACCTCTTTTCTCACTGGCTCAAAAATCGTGGAGTGGGCAATCATCACCGCGGGCATTTGATCGTGCATCATCTGCTGCGCCTCTTTGTACAGCGCCACGCGTTTATCGTGATCGGTTATCGATTTTGCCTCGTTGATGATTTTATCAAACGGCTGATAACACCATTTCGCCGAGTTCGAGCCGCCGTTGGCTGAGGTACAGGTAAACAGCGGGCCGAAGAAGTTATCCGGATCGCCCGTCGCCGTGGTCCAGCCCATCAGCGCCGCCTGATGTTCACCGCCCTTCACGCGCTTGAGATATTCGCCCCACTCATAGGTGACGATTTTTGCCTGCACGCCGATTTTCGCCCAGTCGGCCTGAATCATTTCGGCCATCCGTTTGGCGTTCGGGTTATAAGGGCGCTGCACCGGCATCGCCCACAGTTCGATGCTCACGCCGTCGGCGAACCCAGCCTCTTTCAGCAGTGCTTTGGCTTTTTCCGGATCGTAGTTGTAATCCTTCAACTCGCTGTCCGCGCTCCAGACGCCCGGCGGCAGCAGGTTTTTCGCCGCGGTGCCGGTGCCGTGGAATACGGCATCGATGATCGCCGGTTTGTTGATCGCCATCGCCAGGGCCTGACGCACTTTCACGTTATCCAGCGGCGGTTTCTGGGTGTTAAACGCCAGGAAACCGGTGTTCAGCCCCGCTTTGCTCATCAGGTTGATATCTTTGTTGGCCTTCATGCGCGGCAGATCCGCCGGATTCGGGAACGGCATCACCTGACACTCGTTTTTCTCGATTTTGGCAAAGCGCACGCTGGCGTCCGGGGTGATGCTGAACACCAGCCGGTCGAGCTTCGATTTGCCCTGCCAGTATTCCGGGAACGCGGTGAAGAGGATGCGTGAATCTTTCTGGTACTGCGTCAGCTTAAACGGCCCGGTGCCGATCGGGTCCATATCCACCTTTTCCGGCGTGCCCGCTTTAAGCATCGCGTCGGCGTATTCTGCTGAAAGGATCGAGGCAAAATACCAGGCCAGATCCGCCACAAACGGCGCTTCCGGGTGCGCGAGCGTAATGCGCACGGTATGGTCGTCCACCTTGTCGATGGCGGTGATCAGGCTGCCAAACTCCAGGCTTTCAAAGTTGGAATAGCTGCCGTTCGAGACGTTGTGGTACGGGTGATTGACGTCTTTCTGCCGCATGAAGGAGAAGATCACGTCATCGGCGTTGAAGTCGCGCGTCGGCTTGTAGAATTTGTTGCTCTGGAATTTCACCCCTTTGCGCAGATGGAAGGTGTAAACCTTGCCGTCTTCGCTCACGTCCCAGCTTTCGGCCAGGCTTGGCACCAGCTCCGTGGTGCCGGGTTTGAAATCCACCAGTCGGTTATAGACCGGGACCGCGCTGGCATCCACGCTGGTGCCAGAGGTATAAAGCTGAGGGTTAAAATTTTCCGGCGATCCTTCCGAGCAATACACCAGTGTTTTTGCCGCCACGGTGGAACTTACCGTTAATGCGGCAATGGCCAGGGTTAATTTTGTCAGTTTGCTGTTCATCGCATTTTCCTGTCTTTTTATTCGACGGCTAATTAATTCTTTTGCCGATACACAAATACCATTAAAGTGATTATGCAAACACCTGATAATACAAATAAAGAAGGAATCACTATGGCGAACTCACTCTCCAGTCAATTAACCCAACGCTTTTATCGCTACCTGGCCATTACCAGCCAGAGCGATCCGAAAAGCAAAACGCTCCCTTCGACACCCGGCCAGCACGAGATGGCGCGCGAACTGGCAAAGGAGCTGGAATCACTGGGGTTGAGCGACATCGTGATCGACGAATTTGCGACTGTTACCGCCGTCAAAAAAGGCACGGTCAGCGGCGCGCCGCGCATCGGATTTATTACCCATATCGATACGGTAGACGTCGGATTATCACCGGATATTCATCCGCAAATATTAAGATTTGCAGGAGAAGACCTCTGTCTGAATAAAGAGAAACAGATCTGGTTACGCGTAAAAGAGCATCCGGAAATACTGGCTTACCCTGACGAAGAGATTATTTTCAGCGACGGGACCAGCGTATTAGGCGCAGATAATAAAGCCGCCGTGACGGTGGTGATGACGGTGCTGGAAAACCTGACGGCGGAGCATCAGCACGGGGATATCGTGGTCGCCTTTGTGCCGGATGAAGAGATTGGTCTGTGCGGCGCGAAAGCGCTGGATCTCAAACGCTTCGACGTGGATTTCGCCTGGACCATCGACTGCTGCGAAATTGGCGAGATCGTGTACGAGAACTTTAACGCCGCCGCGGCAGAAATCCGCTTCACCGGCGTGACCGCCCACCCGATGTCGGCGAAAGGCGTGCTGGTGAATCCGCTGCTGATGGCGATGGATTTCATCAGCTATTTCGACCGTCAGGAGACGCCGGAATGCACCGAGGGGCGCGAGGGGTATATCTGGTTCAACGGTATTCAGGCCGGACAAAACGAAGCGGTGCTCAAAGCCAATATCCGTGATTTCGACACCGCCAGTTTCGCCGCGCGCAAACTGCAGATCGCCGACGTCGCGCGCAAAATTGCGGAGCAGCACCCCTCCGCCCGCGTCGAGCATCACATCGAAGACACCTACAGCAATATCAGCAATGCGATTGGCGAAGATCGCCGCGCCATCGACCTGATGTTTGAGGCGATGGAATCCCTCGGCATCACGCCAAAACCGACGCCAATGCGCGGTGGCACCGACGGCGCAGCCCTGTCGGCGAAAGGCCTGCTGACCCCGAATTTCTTCACCGGCGCGCATAACTTCCACTCAAAATTTGAGTTCCTGCCGCTTTCGTCGTTCGAGGCGTCCTACAAAACGGCCCTGCAACTCTGCCTGCTGGCCGCCCGTTAGACCGGTTTGCGCGCCAGCATAGTGGCGAAACGCAGTTTGATGCGGTTCCCGTTGGCGTCGGTGCGGTGTAACTCGCCGACGTCTTCGTTATATTTCAGCAGCTCCCAGCCTTGGTAATAGCGGCTCAGTTCGCCGCTTTTGAACGCGAACGGGAACCCGACGGTGCACGGGTAATCTTCTGTATCCATCGCCGCCACAATCAGGTTGTAACCGCCAGGCACGGTGCAGCGCTGCATGTTGGCAATCAGTCCCGGAATGGTTTTGGCTTCCAGGAACATCATCACCACGGTCGAGAGAATAAAGTCATATTCACCGTCGAAGCTCAGGCTGTTCAGATCCTGAACCGACGCCTGCAGATTGCGAATCCCTTCTTCCGCCTTGATGCGCTCGATGTTATCGATGCCCATCGGGTTTTTATCCCAGGCGGTGACGTTGTAGCCATTCGCCGCCAGATACAGGCTGTTGCGGCCATTGCCGCAGCCCAGATCCAGGGTTTTACCCGGTTTGACGATCCCGGCGCTGTAGAGCACCTCCGAGTGGGTGCGGGTCAGACCATATTTTTCGGTAAAGTAGTTTTCATCAAAGTGAGTCATTTCTTTTCCTCAGCGTGCATAAGCGTGGCTTTATCTGAACGAACTAAAAGCTTTCCCTGCACCAGTAAAATGAAGGTGCGCACCAGCAGGAGCGCAATGATGGCGTTGGTAAAAATAAACAGCGGAACCGCGATGGCGTGAAAAAAGCCTGACGGACTGCTCTGCCCAAGATGCAGCCCGGTGGTGGCAAGCGCGGAGACGCCGAACGAGAAGCTCCAGAAAGAGGCGTTAAACGGCTGGGAGAGATACCAGGGCATCAGACGCAGCATAAACAGCAGCTGCAACAGACCGTAGCCAAACAGCATTTTGGCGAAGGTATCCGCTTCGCCGCCGTTGACGCTAAACCAGGCGCTGCAGGCCACCAGCGCGGGCGCCAGCTGAATGCCGAGCGACGTTCTGAGTGCCGTCGGCAGCTCACCGGCGCTGCGCAAGCGCTGCAAAATCACCGGCTCCAGGCTCAGCCAGGAGAAGACGCCAGCGCCTAAAAACACCAGCCCCGCATCGTGGAACCCGAGCGCGCCGCAGGCCATCGCGCTGATAAAGTTATTGGCGACGGTCGGAAGATACAGGCCCGGCGTGGTGGCCTCTTCAGGGTGTTTCCCCCGCCACAATCCGGCGCTTTGCCAGGCGGCATAATTCAGCTGCACCACTACGCCAATGCCAAACAGCACCAGCGAAACGGGACGACACCAGGGGACAAAACCAATCGCCACCAGCATCGTGGTGGCCGGAAACAGGCTGACAAAACTGCTCATCACCGGGTGGCGCATCTCCGCCAGCACGCTGCGCGGGAAACGCACAGCGCGGGTGATGAAAGCCAGGGTCAGCAAAAACCAAATCAGAGTGGCTAGCGACACCAGAATCTCACCCGGCCAGCGGGAAACCGGCCAGAGGGTGCTGGCGTAACGCCACGCGAAACCCATGCCAATAGTCCCTAATACCATGCCGAAATAGCCGAAGGGTAAGTTAAGAACTTGTTCGGATTTGTGTCTTTTATGCATTAATTTTAAAGTATAAATTATATTTGAAATGCTAGTTTAAGGGGTTTCAGACTCGGTTGCCAGTACTTCAGAAGGCGTAAAGTTTGCTACGTTTAATGAAGACGATGAGCAGAGAGACCCTCATGAAAAAATACCGACTCAGCGACGAGACCCGCCTTTATCACTTTCAGAACACAGAGGGAAAAGCCAGCATCACCCTGCGCCAGATCATCGCCGAGCGCGATTTCAGCGATGTCACCGCCGGGACCAAAGGCGGCTGGCTGGAGGATGAAAGCGCCCTGTCGCATGACGGAAACTGCTGGGTATACGATGAGAACAG
Source organism: Lelliottia wanjuensis (assembly GCF_030238365.1). GTDB lineage: Bacteria > Pseudomonadota > Gammaproteobacteria > Enterobacterales > Enterobacteriaceae > Enterobacter > Enterobacter wanjuensis. The sequence goes on from NZ_JASSOT010000001.1 coordinate 330,768, forward strand.
CGTCGTCTTCGGCCAGGCACAAATTTGCGATAACGCGCGCATAACCCAGCCCTGTGTGATCAGCCATGCGGCAAACATCCGCGACAACAGCTGGGTGGACGGTTCTCAGGTGAGCCACGGCGCACAGTTAAGTGACAACGTCACCGTTCAGTCCTCCGTCGTGCGCGGCATCTGCCACCTTTACGGCAACGCGCGCATTCTACATGAGAGCACGGTGATAGCAGCCACTGGCATGACGCCCGACCGCGAACAAGTGCTCAAAATCTACGATAACGCCACCGTGAGCCAGTCCCGGATTGTCCATCAGGCGCAAATATACGGCGATGCGATGGTCAATTTCGCCTTCATCGAGCACCGCGCTGAGGTGTTTGAGAACGCCCTTATCGAAGGCAATGAGGTGAACAACGTCTGGATCTGCGACTGCGCCAAAGTCTACGGTAACGCCCGACTGGTCGCGGGCTTTGAGGACGATGCCATTCCCACCCTGCGCTACAGTTCGCAGGTGGCCGAAAACGCCGTCGTTGAGGGGAATGTGATTATCAAACATCACGTGCTGATTGGCGGCCAGGCATGGCTGCGCGGCGGCCCGATCATGATTGACGACAAAGTGGTGATTCAGGGGCGCGCCAGAATCAGCGGCGATGTGCTGATCGAGCATCGAATTGAAATCACCGACGATGCGGTGATTGAAGCCTTTGGCGGGGACAATATTCATCTTCGCGGGGAGAAAGTGATTAACGGACAGCAGCGCATCACCCGCACGCCGCTGCTCGGGGCGCTATAGGCGGATAATTTTGGCGTAGGTGTTCACATCCTGAAACTCACCGTTTAAATACTCGGCCTCTTTCAGGCACCCTTCCAGCGTAAAACCGTTGCGCACGGCCACGCGGTTACTCTGCATGTTCGCCACGCGGCACTTAATGACGAAGCGACGAATTTCCCCGCGCTCTGCGTAGTAGCCCATGAACGCCTGTAACGAAAGCGACAGAATACCCTGCCGCTGACTGCCTTTATCCAGCCAGTAGCCGATATAGCCCGTCTTATTTGTCGGCTCGATGGAATTGAATGACAGCACGCCTTTCAGCGTCTCATCCTGAAATATCAGGAACATTTTCGCGTATCCGCGCTGGTGCAGCATCTGATTGCTGAGCACGTTTTTACGCGTATCGTCCTGCGTACCGACGTACTGCGCCCAGTCAAAGGCGGTCTGCAGCCAGGTTTTGTTTTTCATCACCAGGGCGTGAAGCTCGCTGGTGTAGCGCTCGTCGACGGACCGGAGTTCGATGCGGTCGGTGACGGGAATGATTTCAACGGAGGTCGCGGTCATGAGTCCTCATATTTTCCCCCTCCCGCGAAGGGAGAGGGATTTGAGCGTTAGCGCATCACGCGGTCGTCAACGTAATTGCGTTTATCCGGCGCAGGCGGGAAATACTGATACAGCCAGGTTTCACTGATCGCATCCCCCTGGCAGCGCAGGAACATGCGCATTTCCACCGGATCGGTGGAATCGTCCGTTGGATACCAGTCAAACAGAATGCGGTAGCCGTCGAAGGGTTCGACGTAGAGGATCTCAACCTGCTTCGCTTCGCCGTTAGAGAGCGTTATGACCGGCTCGATGCCCTTCGGCGCAGCGGCTTTCAGGTCGCCACCCACGAAGTCAATGGCAAAACGGCGCGCCCACACTTTCGGGTAGTTTTCGCCCGGTGCCCAGCCTTCCGGGAAACCGCCCATGCCGGTGCGGGTCGCAAAGACGTTCGCCAGCGGCGAGCGAACTGGCGGCTGCGCGCTCCAGTAGAGACGATATTTGAAGTCCAGCTCGTCGCCCGCTTTGACCGGTTTTTCCGGTTGCCAGAAGCAGACCACGTTATCCAGGGTTTCGCCGGTGGTTGGGATCTCCATCAGGCCGACGCTGCCCTTGCCCCACTGATTGCGCGGCTCGACCCACAGGCTTGGACGCTTGTTGTACCAGCCCATGATGTCCTGATAGTGGGAGAAATCGCGGTCCAGCTGCAGCAGGCCAAAGCCTTTAGGGTTTTTATCCTGGAAAGCGTTGAACTGCAGTTTCTGCGGGTTGTTCAGCGGACGGCAGATCCATTCCCCGTTTCCGCGCCACATCGCCAGGCGATCGGAGTCGTGGATTTGCGGGTGAATGGTGTCGCACATGCGGCGTTCGTTGTTGCCGCAGCTGAACATACTGGTCATCGGCGAAATGCCAAGCTGTTTGATGTCTTTGCGCGCATACAGGTGGTTATCCACTTCCATGATCACCTGGCTCTTCTCGCAGTGGATCACGAACTTATAGGCACCGGTAATGCTTGGGCTGTCGAGCAGCGCATAGACGGTAAAGGTGGTGTCGTTCGGCTTGACGGTTTCGAACCAGAACGAGGTGAAATCCGGGAACTCTTCCGGCGTATCGGTAAAGGTATCAATCGCCAGGCCGCGCGCGGACAGGCCGTACTGATAAGTATCATCCACGGCACGGAAATAGCTCGCACCGAGGAAAGAGACGATGTCGCGACGCGCCAGTTCCGGGGCTTTGAAAGCGCGGAAACCGGCAAAGCCTAAGTCGCTCTGCCCCTGCAGTTGTTTGGAGTCGACATCCGTATCGTTGTAGCTAAACAGCTCAGGGCGGAAGTGGATCTCACGCGCCTGGGACGTCGCAGAATCGAGGGAGAACATGCGCACGCGGCGGCGGAAACCCATCCCCATATGGAAGAACTGCACGTCTAACTGACGGTCTTCGATATTGTTCCACAGGGACTGTTTTTCGTCGTATTTAATGGCGTTGTAGGCCTGCGGCGTCATGGTCGCCAGCGTATTGGGCAGCGGACGCGGAGCTCCCCCCCACGGCGTTTGCGCCAGATCGTGCGCCATGGATTGCAGGACAGAGAAGTCAAAACGACGGCTCTGACCGTCGGCAATGTCCGACTCGGCAGCAAAGGCTGCACGGGAAAAGAGCGATGAGAGTCCAGCGGTACCGCTCAGGGCAGCCATGGCCAGCGAGCCTTTTAAAAAACGTCTGCGATTCATGCCTGAGAAAACGTCCTTATGGTCGTGTGAATGAGTTTCGCACGCAGCGAAACGACGGCAAGAAAGAACGCACAGCCTAAACAAAAACGGTTAAGAATCCAATTGTTGAGCGGCGATAATCTGAGCAAAGCGAGAAATATTTTCTGTCGAGGGGAATGGGCTGAATTGACGGTAAAGTTATGTATGCATCAAAAATAAAAAGCCCCTGAAGGACATCTGCATCAGGGGCAAATCAGGCGCAATATTATTATTTTACGCTGACATCGATACCCGGGAAGTATTTCTTCGCAAGCTGGTCGATCGTTCCGTCAGCGCGGACTTTCTCAATGGCCGCATCGAGCTGTTTTTTGGTGGCCTCATCACCTTTACGCAGCCCGAAACCGATCCCGCTGCCGAGGATAGTGTCGTCCGACACCGGTTTGCCAATAAAACCAAACCCTTTCCCCTGCGGCTTACTGAGGAAACCTGCTTGCCCGGCCGCTGACATCACCAGCGAGGCGTCGATACGACCATTCAGCAAGTCACCCCAGGCCATATTCTGATCTTTATAAGACACCACGGTGACACCGTGCTTCTCCCAGTGCTCTTTGGCATAGGTTTCCTGAATGGAACCCTGCAGCACGCCAATCGTTTTGCCTTTTAACCCTTCCGGCGTCGCTTCAACGCCGCTTCCTTCTTTGCCCACCAGTTGGGAAGGAATACGGTAGATCGGCTGGGTGAAGTCAATGCTCTGACGGCGCTGATCGGTGATGTTCATCGCCGAGTTAATGGCGTCAAATTTCTTCGCCATTAAGCCCGGGATCAACGCGTCAAAGGAGGTCTCAACCCAGCTGCATTTCAGCTCGGCAGCTTTACAGATCGCCTTACCCAGATCGATATCAAAACCTTCCAGTTCGCCCGAGGCATTGCGGCTTTCAAACGGCGGATACTCCGCTTCCAGGCCATAGCGCAGCTCGGTCGCAGCAAAGGAAGAAAATGAACACAGCAATCCCATGCCGACAACTAATGCGTTAAATTTCATCTCAACACTCCTTAGCGTGGTTTAACCCGACACAGGGCCTGCGCACCTGCCCGTAATGTTGCCTCGTCTTTAGCAAAAGAGAGGCGGATCAATTTGTTATCTGTTCCGTCCGTATAAAACGCCGACAGCGGAATGGTTGCCACACCGGATTCGACGATCAGACGTTTAACCATCTCGCTATCACTTTCGTCGCTGAAGTGGCTGTAATCAGCCAGCAGGAAGAACGACCCGGCGCTCGGCAGCAGACGGAACGGCGATTCCGCCAGTAAATTTTGCAGCAGATCGCGCTTGCGCTGGTAAAACGCCGACAGCGACAGCCAGGTTTGCGGATCGGCCATGTGCTCCGCAAAGGCGTACTGCATTGGAGTATCGGCAGAAAACATCAGAAATTGATGCACTTTGCAGATTTCGTCCATCAGCTCAGCGGGAGCCACACAATACCCTACGCGCCAGCCGGTGACATGATAGGTTTTTCCAAATGATGAGATGATCACGCTACGCTCCGCCAGCTGCGGATGCGTGGCCATGCCGTGATGCGGCTGTCCGTCAAACACCACGTGCTCGTACACTTCATCAGACAAAATAATGATGTCAGTCTGGCGGGTGATCGCCGCCAGCTGCTCCAGGTCTTGTGCAGAAAAGACCTGTCCGCTCGGGTTGTGCGGCGTATTAATGATGATCATGCGGGTGCGGGGGGTGACCGCAGCGCGAACTTCGTCCCAGTCGACGGCAAAATCTGGCACCGTGAGTTTAATCGCCACAGGCGTCGCGCCCTGCAAGCGGACAATCGGCGCGTAGCTGTCGAAAGAGGGTTCAAAATAGATAACTTCATCACCGGGATGCACCAGCCCGCTGATGGCTGAATAGAGCCCTTCGCTGGCGCTGGCGGTGATCAGCACTTCGCTGCTGGCGTCGTAGCGGGTGCCATACAGCGTGGCAATTTTATCGACGATGCGCTCTTTCAGCGGCTGCAGGCCTGTCATCGCGGCATACTGATTATGCCCCGCTTCCATCGCCCGCGTGACGCCCGCGATAAGTTTAGGGTCGCAGGAAAAGTTGGGCGCTCCCTGAGAAAGATTGATGGCGTTATGTTGAGCGGAGAGTTGGCCAATCACGGTAAAAATCGTCGTGCCAACGTCAGGCAGTTTTGAACGGGTTTGCACGGGCGTATGCAGAGTCATCATCAATCCTTTTGCGTGGATATTGCATAACTATTCAACAAGAAGGACACCGCGGGGACAACCGAATTGTTGTCATAGTAGCCATGACGAAAATGCATAACTTGAACGTTTTTGAGGGTAAAAGAGACACTTTGACTTTTTGCTTAAAAACTCAATCAGCGATCACAAATATCAAATGACGTCGTCTGGAAATATAAAAACAAGAACAAATATTCGCCACTATTAATTAAAAACAAATAAACACCATGAATAAATAAACGAAATATATCACTCAATGTAATCAAGGTTTCAATGCGTTACTTTTGACGTAAATATTAACATTTTACCGGTTCATATTAATTGCCGCCGCATTCGAAACAATATTACGATTCCTCCGATTCTTGTTATGGGCAAAAGTTCATCTCAAATCATAATAAAAACCTTTCTAAGGAATGAAAAAATGAATAGAAAAGTATTGGCACTGGTCATTCCTGCGCTTCTGGCAGCAGGTGCAGCTCACTCAGCTGAGATTTATAACAAAGACGGCAACAAACTGGATCTGTACGGTAAAGTAGATGGTCTGCATTATTTCTCTGACAACACTTCTGCAGATGGCGATCAGAGCTATGTTCGTCTTGGCTTCAAAGGCGAAACTCAGATTAACGACCAACTGACCGGTTTCGGCCAGTGGGAATACAACGTTCAGGCTAACAACACTGAAGGTTCGTCAAACCAGTCCTGGACCCGTCTGGGCTTCGCGGGTCTGAAATTCGGTGACTACGGCTCATTCGACTACGGTCGTAACTACGGCGTGCTGTACGACGTAGAAGGTTGGACCGATATGCTGCCAGAATTCGGTGGCGATACCTGGGCACAGTCTGACGTTTACATGACCAGCCGTGCTAACGGTGTGGCAACCTACCGTAACACCAACTTCTTCGGTCTGGTTGATGGCCTGAACTTTGCTCTGCAGTATCAGGGTAACAATGAAAGCGCCGAAAATGCCGAAGAAGGTACCGGTATTGGCAACGAAGGTACTAACAACGGTCGCGACATTCGTCATGAGAATGGTGACGGCTTCGGTATGTCCACTACCTATGATTTCGGCATGGGCTTCAGCGCTGGTGCGGCTTACTCTTCTTCTGACCGTACCAACGATCAGGTGAATTCCGCTGGTGGTCGTTATGCTGGTGGCGATAAAGCTGATGCATGGACTGCAGGTCTGAAATACGACGCGAATAATATCTATCTGGCAACCATGTATTCTGAAACCCGTAATATGACCATTTACGGCGACAATGATATGCAGGGCGGCATTGCTAACAAAACTCAGAACTTCGAAGTAACCGCGCAATACCAGTTCGATTTCGGTCTGCGTCCAGCCATTTCTTACCTGCAATCTAAAGGTAAGGATTTAAGTTACAACACCAGTAACACTAATGGCACTATCAGCACCATTAACGCAGATAAAGATCTGGTTAAATATGTTGATATCGGCGCAACCTATTACTTCAACAAAAACATGTCCACCTACGTTGATTATAAAATCAACCTGCTGGACAACGACGATCAGTTCTATAAAGATGCTGGCATCTCTACAGACGATATCGTAGCCTTGGGTCTGGTTTACCAGTTCTAATTCTATGCATCATGTAAAACCCGCCGCCCGGCGGGTTTTTTTTTCGCCGATTGACAGACTCCTCCAGCTCATGTGTGATGGACGACATGATAAAAATGCATGCCTGGAGAGTTTATGTCGCGCCGTACCTTCCCACACAATGCTGTAGACGCCTTTCTGGTCACCGCCCGTCATCTGAATCTCACCCATGCGGCAAAAGAACTGTGCCTGACTCAGGGAGCCGTGAGCCGGAAAATTGCCACTCTGGAAAGCTGGTTTGGCTTCCCGCTTTTTGAACGGCACGCACGAGGATTGAGACTTTCCTCGCAGGGAAGCGCCCTGCTGCCTGATCTGCAGGCCGCGTTCGAACATCTGTTAACGGTGGCCGAACAGGCGCGCGCGCAGCAAACGGTCGTGCGCCTGAAAGTCCCGACCTGTGCCATGCGCTGGCTGGTCCCGCGACTGCTACAGGTCGAACGCGAACAGCCCGAGCTGCAGATTGCACTCACCACCTCTACCGATCACACGGTGAACTTCAAAACCGAATCCTACGACGCGGCGATCGTGTTCGGCACCCATCTAAACGCGGGCGATCTGCTGTTTGAGGAGGCGCTAACGCCGGTGATGAGCCCACTACGATTAAATGCCCCGCTGGAAACCCTGACCTTTCTTCACCCTACGCGGGACAAAACGGACTGGTCGCTTTGGCTCTCCAGACAGGCTGAACTCGCCCTAACGATGCAGAGAAATCAGCATTTCGACACTATGGATTTGGCGATCACCGCGGCGATGCAGGGGCTGGGTGTCGCAATTGCAGACGAAACGCTGGTCGAAGAGGACATTCGCGCCGGACGACTCGCGCGCCCTTTTGATACCAGCGTCAAAACCGGGGCCAGCTATCGGCTGGTGTTACGGGAATCGCGCGCGAAAGCCGCCGGGCTGGCCGCGTTTCGCGCATGTTTACTCAATCAAGACTCACATGGTGCTTCATCACCCGTTTAAACAGGCTCATTCGGGCGCGCATAAAGCGGTTTTCCAGCCGAAAACCTGCATGTTTATTCAAACCGATACGCAGCAACACGTCCCGCCCTTTACGACAGGCAGGCCAGCGCGTCGGACCCTGTAGCGCATCGCAGGTTCGGCTCGCATGACGGGCAAAGTTGACCCAGTAATCCGCCACCTGCGCGGCAAACGCCAGATCGCGCTCGTTCACATACTGGCGTGAAGGCTCAATGTTCCCGAGCGTATCAAAAACATACGGCACTTCATTCCCGTGCCACGCGCCGTTGAGATAGGTTTCGTGCTCCGCTTCTGCAACGTAGTCAAACCAGTAGCGCCAGCAAGGCTCGCCGACGCGCTGCTGCGCCTGCATCACCACAAATCCCATGGTGGTGAACGCCATATCGCGGCACACCTGCCGCCCCAGCTCTTCGTCGCCCTTCACACCAGGATAAAGCAGCTTGATCAGTCCCAGACCAAATCGCCGCTCACGGCGCAGCTTCTGAATTTGCCCGGCGAGATCGATGCCAAACACCGCCATCACGCTGGCTTCGTCGCTGTTTGAGCCAATCATCAGCGGCACTGGGTGCTGACGGGCAGCAAAGAACACATCCAGCATCGGCTCCGGCAACACGCTGTCGCCAACAATCGGCGTCGGCGCGATATTCAGGGGCGCCGCGAGGGACCAGAAGGCGTCCGCCGGGATCGCCCGCAGCTGTTCTGCCGTGGCATTCTGAATACCAAAATGCGCCGCCAGCGCCTCACCTTTTTGCAACGCCTGCTCGCGCGGAGTATCGGGCAGCGTGTAGCCGCTCTGGACAATCGCCTTATGAAACAGCCCTTTTGCCAGCGGAGAGGCAAGCAATGACAGCACGCTGCGCGCCCCGGCAGACTCACCGAACAAGGTCACGTTATCCGGGTCGCCGCCAAACGCGGCAATGTTGTCGCGCACCCAGTTGAGAGCTGCAATTTGATCGTACAGCGCAAAATTATGCACAACCGACGCTTCTTCACCGGCGAGCGCCGGATGGGCGAAGAAACCGAGATGGCCCAGACGATAGTTGATCGTCACAACAACCACGTCCCGTTGCGCCAGCGCTTTTCCGTTATAAGGTGGCAATCCGCCCGCGCCGATCGTAAACCCGCCGCCGTGCAGCCAGACCATCACCGGCAGCGGCGCATTGCGTTTTGCGGGAGACCAGACGTTGAGATAGAGACAATCCTCCGAGAACCGCCCAGGGTCGCCCCCGCCCAGTTCCCGGCAGTAGTCGCTGTTTTGCCAGCTGGATGCCGATATCGTATCGGCCAGACGAATACCGTCCCAGGGTTCAGGAGGTTGTGGCGATCGCCAGCGCAGAGCGCCGACAGGCGGTGCGGCATAGGGAATACCGCACCAGACATGAATATCTTCATCCGTAAAACCGCAGAGCGCACCCTGACGCGTCGTCACCACCGGGGGAGTGGAATGTTCCATAATCACCTTCTTTTTCCATCACACCCCAGCAGAGTAGCGATTTCAGAGCAAACCGCAACGCCGTTTACTGCGGTCTTCCGCCTGCTGATAGAGCTCAAACTCGTCGTACACCGGGCAACCGAGCGCGGTTTCAAATGCTTCCCGGCTGGAATTCCCGTGGCTCCGCGCCTGGGTTTCATTCCCCAGATTCGACTGGAAAATCCCCGCCGCGCTCACCGGCAGAAAATCTTCATAGGTAATGGGCTGCGCCACGACCCAGCCGCGCTCAATCAGCGGCTGCGGATCGTCGCCCGGACGAAATGCCTGCCGATGGGCCTCGCCCGCAGGCGTCAGACGGTAGCGGAAATAGGCCAGCTCCTGACGGCGGAGGAACATTTCGCTGTCCGGGAAGGTCTGGAACACTTCGCGCAGGTGCAACTGATGGGTCAGATTATCCCTGCCGGTGCCTGCTTCGGTAAGCAGCCGATCATAAAGTTCTCGGCCCTTCGGCGTGAGTGCCACCCCACGCTGCTCGATCTCGCCAAAGCGCGCCGTGTGCGTGCCTTTATGTTCTCCGGCAAACAGCACCGGCTCTTCCAGCGCTTTAAAACTGGTCTGACGCAGTAAAATCGGCACCTCACGACGCGGCGGGCCTTCGATCAAAATCTTCGGTTCAATGCCGTACTTCGGCATCAGCTCCTGCACCCGGTCGATATCTAAGGTGCGCGGCGTAAGATGGTTGATATGGCAGCCGCGGAAGCAGACCACGTCGGCAATCAGCCGATGTTCATTATGCAGCGCCAGATAGGTTTCCTGATCGACGGTGGCGTGGCGATGCCAGCGGAAGGTTTCCAGCGCTTCACGAACAAACTCGCGCGCCTGCGTTTCAGTAAAGTGCCCTTCCGACTCATGCAGCGCGATCAGCTCCAGGCAGCGCGGCGTGAAAATATTGCGCTGGGCGAGGATTTCCGTCGCGCGTTTGCGCATATCCACGTTCTCGATAAGCTCCATGCGCAGCAGCGAGGTGAAAACGCGGAACGGATTGCGGGACAGCGCGGCGTCATCGATGGGGCGAAACGCCGTGGAGTGTACCGGGACGCCTGCCTGGGAGAGATCGTAATAGCTGACGGGATACATGCCCATAATGGCAAACATCCGCCGCAGCGTTGAGAGTTCCTGCGCACTGCCCACGCGGATCGCCCCGTGGCGCTCGACATTCAAACGCGCCAGCTCATCGGCGTTGGCGAGTTGTTCATGTAAGTGCGGATTATTTTCCAGTACCGCCAGATTCACATCCGCAACCAGCTCCAGCAATGTGCCGTACTGCGGAACTTCCTGTTGGTACATCCCTGACATAGCCTGCGAAAAGTGTTCCCGAATGTCATCAGCCGTGATGGTGTTCGCCATGATGTCATGCCTCCAGTGAATATTACCTGGAGTGTAGAGAAGGCCGTCCTCGTTGGGGGGAAGAATTTGCGATTTGTGATCCTGGCAGGCAAGTGGTTATTCCCTGCGCTTTTTGTCACTGATTATCACGAAACGTCATAAGCGGAATGCATCTTCCGCCTGTGAAAATTTTCTTGTAACTCAAATAGATCAAATGTTAATAATATTTTGCTATCAGGTTATCAAAATTAAACATCTGTCCTTGTCACTCCCATGGCTATCTTCATAACATCGCATCATGGAAAAAAATGGTTTGTTTAGTCAGCGCATACGCTTGCGCCATCTGCACACTTTTGTGGCCGTCGCTCAACAGGGAACGCTGGGGCGTGCGGCTGAAACTCTTAATCTTAGCCAGCCGGCCCTTTCAAAAACGCTGAACGAACTGGAACAACTGACCGGAACTCGTCTTTTCGATCGCGGGCGTCTTGGCGCGCAGCTGACCTTAGTCGGCGAGCAGTTTCTGACCCATGCCGTCAAAGTTCTGGATGCCCTGAATACCGCCGGTCAGGCGCTGAATCGTAAAGACGATCATCCCGGCGACGTGGTGCGCGTGGGCGCGCTACCCACGGCAGCGCTCGGCATTTTGCCTGCGGCCATTGGGCAGTTTCATAAGCAGCAAAAAAACACCACCCTGCAGGTGGCGACCATGAGCAACACCATGCTGCTGGCGGGATTAAAGTCGGGCGAGCTGGATCTGGGGATCGGGCGCATGTCCGATCCTGAGCTGATGGGCGGCCTGAATTATGAACTCTTGTTCCTGGAATCACTGAAACTGGTGGTTCGCCCGAATCATCCGCTGCTTCACGATACGGTGACCCTGAGCCGGGTGATGGAGTGGCCCGTGGTGGTATCGCCGAAAGGCACCGCCCCGCGCCATAACGCCGAAGTGATGCTGCAAATGCAGGGCTGCAAGCTGCCGTCCGGGTGCATCGAAACCCTTTCGGCGTCGCTATCGCGTCAGTTGACGGTGGATTATGACTACGTCTGGTTTGTGCCGTCCGGCGCGGTAAAAGAAGATCTTCGCCAGGGCTCGCTCACCTCTCTGCCCATTGCCTCTCCTGGGGCCGGTGAGCCTATCGGCATTTTGACTCGCGTGGACACGCCGCTCTCTTCCGGCGCGCAGTCGCTCCTGAGCGCGATCCGCAAGTCGATGCCAGGCTAAGATCTTTTCTTCGTCTTCCTTCAAACCCGTCACCCTGACGGGTTTTTCGTCTGTTTAATCAAATAATGCGAAATCATTTATTAACAATTGCGCAAAACAATTTAACAGATTTATCATAGCCGGGAATTCACCAAATGGTTCACACCCTCTTTCACTCAGTGGGTTTAAAAGCCGTATAAACGGTATTCATCGTATAAATCATCATTTAATCCGTATTCAATTACCCATTTGGTACAGGCAAAACATCCTTGCTGTGGAGTGAATACGAGGTCTTTAAGGAGATAGACATGGCATTTGGCAGCGCGCCACGCGGGGTCCCAAGACTTCTGCAGTGGCTCCTGGTCGTCCTGATGGCACTCATCGGACTGGCGATCGGCGGACTGGGCCTGAAGCTCGCCACCGTAGGCGGCACCTGGTACTTCCTGATCATGGGCGTGGTGATGTTGGTCTCCGCCTTTTTAATCCTGACGAATCGCACCAGCGGTATCGTCCTTTTTGCTATCGCGTTTGTCGCCTCCCTGTTCTGGGCGGTTAGCGATGCCGGGTGGGATTTTTGGCCGCTCTTCTCGCGCCTGTTTACCCTCGCCGTGCTGGCCTTCCTGTGCGCCATCGTCTGGCCGTTCCTGCGCGCGGTAAACAGCCGTCAACCGGCTAACACCAAACCGGCGTTCGCCCTGGCCGCGCTGCTGGCCGTCGCCATGCTGGTGAGCTTCGGCTGGATGTTTAAACCGCAAACCCTGGTGGCCGCTAACGAAGCGGTGCCGGTGAAACCCGTCGCGCCGGGCGAAGAGCAGAAAAACTGGGAGCACTGGGGCAACACGACCCACGGCGACCGTTTTGCTGCGCTTGACCAAATCAACAAGCAGAATATCGGCGAGTTGAAAGTGGCCTGGACCGCGCACACGGGCGATATCCCGGTGAGCAACGGTTCCGGCGCGGAAGACCAGAACACCCCGCTGCAGATCGGCGACACCCTGTTTGTCTGCACGCCGTACAGCAAAGTGCTAGCCCTGGACGTCGATTCCGGCAAAGAGAAATGGCGCTACGATTCCAAAGCCACCGCGCCCAACTGGCAGCGCTGCCGTGGGCTGGGCTTCTTTGAAGATCACAGTGTCGTGACAACGTCACAAACCGAATCTCAACCTGCCGCCTGCTCCCGTCGTCTGTTCCTGCCGACCACCGATGCGCGTCTGATCGCCATCAACGCCGATACCGGTAAAGTCTGCGAAGACTTTGGCGATCACGGTATTGTCGATCTCAGCGTTGGTATGGGTGAAATCAAGCCAGGCTACTACCAGCAAACCTCGACGCCGCTGGTGGCCGGGAATGTGGTGGTCGTTGGTGGCCGTGTGGCGGATAACTTCTCCACCGGTGAACCGCCGGGCGTGGTGCGTGCCTATGACGTGCACACCGGTAAACTGGCGTGGGCCTGGGATCCAGGCAACCCTGAACTAACCGGCCTGCCGCCGGAAGGTCAGACCTATACGCGCGGTACGCCGAACGTCTGGTCTGCGATGTCTTACGACGCCAAACTAAACCTGATCTATCTCCCGACCGGCAACGCGACGCCAGATTTCTACGCAGGCGAACGTACCGCGCTGGATGATAAATACAGCTCCTCGATTGTGGCCGTCGATGCCACCACCGGTCAGGTGCGCTGGCATTTCCAGACCACCCACCACGATCTGTGGGACTTTGACCTGCCTTCCCAGCCGCTGCTGTACGATCTGCCAGACGGCAAAGGCGGCACCACGCCAGTGCTGGTGCAAACCAGCAAACAGGGCATGATCTTTATGCTCAACCGCGAAACCGGTAAACCGGTGGCGAAAGTGGAAGAGCGCCCTGTCCCGGCGGGCAACATTGAAGGTGAACGTTACTCCCCGACGCAGCCGTATTCCGTTGGCATGCCGATGATTGGCAACCAGACGCTGACCGAATCCGACATGTGGGGCGCGACGCCGGTCGATCTGCTGCTGTGCCGTATCCAGTTTAAAGAGATGCGTCATCAGGGTGTCTTCACCCCACCGGGTCTGGACCGTTCTCTGCAGTTCCCTGGCTCTCTCGGCGGGATGAACTGGGGCAGCGTGTCGGTTGATCCGAACAACGGTCTGATGTTTGTCAACGATATGCGTCTGGGCCTGGCGAACTACATGGTGCCGCGCGCTAACGTCGCTAAAAATGCGAGCGGGATCGAGATGGGTATCGTGCCGATGGACGGGACACCATTCGGCGCCATGCGCGAGCGCTTCCTCTCTCCGCTGGGCATTCCATGCCAGAAACCACCGTTCGGCACCATGTCCGCCGTGGATCTGAAAAGTGGCAAACTGGTGTGGCAGGTTCCGGTCGGTACCGTTGAAGACACGGGTCCGCTGGGCATTCGTATGCACATGCCAATCCCAATCGGCATGCCAACCCTGGGCGCGTCGCTTTCGACTCAGTCTGGTCTGCTGTTCTTCGCGGGCACTCAGGATTTCTACCTGCGCGCCTTTGATACTGCGACCGGGAAAGAGATCTGGAAAGACCGTCTGCCGGTGGGCAGCCAGTCCGGTCCGATGACTTACGTCTCACCGAAAACCGGGAAACAGTACATCATTATCAACGCGGGTGGTGCGCGCCAGTTGCCGGATCGCGGCGATTACATTATCGCCTACGCTCTGCCAGATAAGGCGTAACGATCTAATGCAAAAGGGGCCGATTGGCCCCTTTTTTGCCCGGCGGCGCTACGCTTGCACGGGCCTACGGGTTTTGGTTTTGTAGGTCGGGTAAGGCGCAGCCGCCACCCGACTTTCACCCACTCAGAACGTTTCCCAGTTATCCCCACCGGTCACCACTGCCTGGCGCAATGGCGCAGGTTGAGCCACTGGCGCACTCTTACTCCCACGCCCTGCCGCTACTCCATTCAGACGAAACGCCCCAACGGCTTCTGTCAGACGCGCGCCCTGTTCTTCCAGAGATGCCGCCGCCGCAGAGGCTTCCTCCACCAGCGAGGCGTTCTGTTGGGTCACTTTATCCATCTCAGAAATCGCCTGGCTGACCTGGACGATACCCCGGCTCTGCTCGTCGGACGCCGCCGCGATCTCCAGCATGATGTCCGTCACGCGCTTAACCGCCTCGACGATTTCATTCATGGTGTTACCGGCGGCAACCACTTCGCCTGAACCCTGGTCGATAAGACTGACGGATTCATGAATCAGCCCTTCGATCTCTTTCGCCGCGTTGGCACTGCGGCTTGCCAGGGTGCGCACTTCGCTGGCGACCACCGCAAATCCGCGCCCCTGTTCGCCCGCACGTGCCGCTTCCACGGCGGCGTTCAGCGCCAGAATGTTGGTCTGGAAAGCGATGCTGTTAATCACCGCAGTGATTTCAGAGATTTTCTTCGAGCTGGTCGAAATATTGCTCATGGTTTTCACCACGCCGGAGACCATCTGACCGCCGCGGCTGGCTTTGCCGGAGGCGTCTTCCGCCAGTTTGCTCGCGTGATGGGCGTTATCGGCGTTTTGCTTCACGGTGGCGGTCAGCTCTTCCATGCTGGCGGCGGTCTGCTCGATGGCGGCCGCCTGCTGCTCGGTGCGTGAAGAGAGATCAGTGTTACCGGCAGAAATCTCGCTGGTACCACGATAAATCTGTTCCGCGCCCTCACGAACGGTGCCGACGGTGTTCACCAGCGAGTGCTGCATGGTTTGCAGATCGCGGGTCAAACGCCCGATTTCGCTGCGCCCGGTCAGGTCGTCGGCCATGGTCAAATCCCCTTTCGCAATCTGCTCGATGCGACGGGCAGCGCGTTGCAGCGGATGAATCACCGTGCGGCGCAGCACCACGAAGGTCATGGCGGTCAGCAGCAGTGCCAGCGCAAAAGCCCCGACCATAAACATCAGGCCGAGCTGGGTACGCTTGTGCGCCTGAGTGGTCAGGGCATTGGCGCGATCGGTACGGATCTTAATCGCCTTCAGCAGCACTTCATTGTACGCATCATCCAGCGGACGCGCGGACTCGTTCTCATGGTTGATAATGGCTTCGAACATGCCGTTTTTGGCATATTTCAGCATCGGCTGCAGGCCGGTGATATAGGCGTCAAAGCGGGTTTTGAGTTCACCATCCAGCGCTTCGTCAGCAGGGGTACGCACCGGACGTTTCATGTAGGCGGCAAAACCCTCCTGCGACTGCTTAATGCGGGTTTCGGCTTCGGCGATGTTTTGCTTCATCGCGTCCATCTCGGCAATACGGCTGGCCGCACCGGCATGGATCATATTAATTCGGGCGGTACGCAAATGGTTCGAGCTATTCGATAACCCCGTGCGCACCTGAATTTCTGACGTGACATCCTGCAGGTCCGTATCGGCCTGCAGCAGGAAATACCCCGCCAGACCCGAACTCAGCGCGAATAACAAAATGATGCCACCGAGAATTGAGGAAAACAGCGGAACCAGCCGGATATGATGCAGGAAGCTCAGCGTTTGCGGGCTGCGCATCGTTTTGTTGTTGTCCATGACCGTCGACTCTCTTTATAGGTAAATGCGTGAAACACACGCCTGTAAAAGAGTCATCGGCACGCGACGAAATTTGATTACGGCTAAAATCGCCAGACAGGTCACACTTTAGAGAAGAATATGCAGGAAGTGCCAGCGGCAAAAACCGCTGGCAGAATAATTAGTTGCTGCCGAAATGTATGACGGTGCGGATCGACTTCCCTTCGTGCATCAGATCGAAGGCTTCGTTGATCTGCTCCAGCGGCAGACGGTGGGTAATGAACGGGTCGAGATTGATTTTCCCGACCATCGCATCTTCTACCATGCCCGGCAGCTGAGTGCGCCCTTTTACGCCACCAAATGCAGACCCGCGCCAGACGCGTCCGGTCACCAGTTGGAACGGACGGGTTTTGATCTCCTGGCCCGCACCGGCCACGCCGATGATGATGCTCTCACCCCAGCCTTTATGGCAGCATTCCAGCGCAGAACGCATAACATTCACGTTGCCGATACATTCAAAGCTGAAGTCCACACCGCCGTCAGTCAGTTCAACAATCACGTCCTGAACCGGTTTGTCGTAGTCTTTCGGGTTGATGAAGTCGGTCGCGCCCATTTCACCAGCCAGTTTGAATTTCTCCGGGTTAGTGTCGACGGCCAGAATACGACCGGCTTTCGCCTGAACCGCGCCCTGGATCACCGCCAGACCGATCCCGCCCAGACCAAACACCGCCACGGTGTCGCCCTCTTTCACTTTCGCCGTGTTGTGCACCGCACCGATACCGGTGGTCACGCCGCAGCCCAGCAGACAGACTTTGTCCAGCGGTGCCTGTGGGTTCACTTTCGCCAGCGAGATTTCCGCACAGACGGTGTATTCGCTGAAGGTGCTGGTGCCCATGTAGTGGTAAATCGGCTCACCGTTGTAGGAGAAACGGGTGGTGCCGTCCGGCATCAGGCCTTTACCCTGCGTGGCGCGAACCGCCTGGCAGAGGTTGGTTTTGCCGGATTTACAGAACTTACACTCGCCGCATTCTGCGGTGTACAGCGGGATAACATGGTCACCCGGCTTGAGGCTGGTGACGCCTTCGCCCACTTTCACCACGACGCCACCGCCTTCATGGCCTAGTACCGCCGGGAATACGCCCTCAGGATCATCACCGGAGAGGGTAAATGCATCGGTGTGGCACACGCCGGTATGGGTAATTTTGATCAGCACTTCGCCTTTCTTCGGCGGCGCGACGTCAATTTCGACGATTTTCAACGGCTGGCCGGGGCCAAATGCGACAGCTGCACGTGATTTCATATTGCTTTCCTTTATGTGATGCCAGTGTTTTATTTTAGATAAGAGCGTAGCAAATGACCGACTTCCGCCATGCGAACCGCACGCTGGTCGGCGGTGGTTTCGCCCGTCACCAGCTCATCTTTGAGGTGAATTTCAACCATCTCGCCCATCAAACCGTTCGCCGCACCGCGAACCGCCGCGATTTGCTGCAGGATGGCAAGACAGGGTTCGCCGGACTCCAGCGCACGTTCCAGGGCATCGACCTGCCCCCGGATGCGGCGCACACGAGTCAAAACACGTTTTTTGTCTTCGGGTGAATGTGGCATGCGCCCTCCTTAAATATACTGTAGGGGGGTATAGTAGCCGATTTATCTTCGAGATGAAAATCTGAATGATGGGTCCGATATATAAACGGTAAAAACCTGGCCGTCAGCGGCCAGGTTTTTGTCGACAATCATACTACCGGTTACAGTCTACTTCCCGGCATTCCTCGGTACCATAATGAGGACCGCGATAAACGACAGCAGGCAAAACAACACGTTGACCAGCAGGCCGATTGTCGCTGCCGTCGCGCCACCAGAGGAGAGCAGCGCCGTATAGACAGAAGCAGAAATAGCCACTCCGAATGCGCCGCCCAGAGAGCTGGCCATTTTGTATATCCCGGAGGCAATGCCGACTTTATCCGCTGGCGCATTAGAAATAGCAGTGTCCGTGGAGGGCGTGGCATAAAATCCGAGGCCCAGACCAAACAGGATGTAGCCCAGCAGCACAGCTACGACGTACGCTGTGTTTGATAAAAAGGTGAGCGCCATTAAAGCAATGCCAATTCCCGTCATAAAACTCCCTAACAGCATAGGCTTTTTGGCACCGATTTTTTGCAGCAATCTTTCTCCCACTCTGATCATCGCCAGTACCGCAATCAAATAACCAATGGTCAGCATACCGGACTGAAAAGCCGTAAATCCCCGAATTTGCTGAACGTACAAACTCGCCACCAGTAGCGTTCCCGCCGCTGCGTTAAGCATAAAGTTAGAAAACGTTGCCGCCGCATAAGGTTTATTTTTAAACAAAGACAAATCGATAAACCCGTTCTGCCTTTTAAAATAACTCTCTTTGCCAAATACAATCGCTGACACCACAAATACGGCAAACAAGATCAGCATCGGCTGACTTTTCCAGCCCAGAGTACTGCCTTTAGTAATGATCAGGTTAAGAGAGATGAGCATTACCACAAATGCGCACAGGCCTAAATAGTCGAAGCGATGTCTCCCCTTCTCGACAACTTTACTTTCTGGCGTACCGTGAATTAACAACATCCCCACTAAGGCGCAAATAATCGAAAAAATAAATATCCATTTCCAGCCCATCGATGTCGCAACCGCCCCGCCAAACAGTGAGCAGATGCCCGAACCGCCCCACGAACCAATAGACCAGAAGCTCAGTGCTCGCTGACGCGCCTTTCCCTCATAATAGGTCTTCATCAACGCCAGCGTGGCGGGCATAATACAGGCTCCGGAAAGCCCCTGAACCACTCTTCCAGCGGCAAAAATCACCGTGTTGCTGGCGAAAATAATAAGCAAACAGCCCACAATACTTAAAATAAACCCGATATAAGTCATTTTGACCCGGCCAATTTTATCTGCGACAGCACCGGCCACCACAATAAAACAGCCCGATAAGAGTGAAGTCAGACTGATGGCCAGATTTAATGAGGCTGACGGGATATTAATGTCCTGTTGAATAGCAGGGACAATATTCATCATAGATTGAGCAAATAACCAGAACGTTAATACACCTAACACAATACCCAGAGTCAGGCGATCATTACCTTTAAATTGTACCCGAGTGACGTTGTACCCTATTGAAGACATAATCATATCTCGCCATAGATGGATGGGGGTTACTTGAGGAACTTCTCGGCTAACGTGCACCAATAGCGAGCGCCAGGAATGATGAGTTCGTCATTAAAATCAAACCCAGGGTGGTGTACCGGGCAGAGATCCGGTTCATCGCCAGCACCGATCATCAAATAGCTGCCGTTGGGGTTTCGTTCGAGCATAAAGGCGAAGTCTTCGCTTCCCATCATCGCGTGGGTATCCTCGCAGATCATCGACGGGTCCATTAATTCTTTCGCCACGCTAATGGCAAAATCGGTCGCCTCGCGGCCATTGACCAACTCCGGGCAGCCATTGACATGGTCGACTTTGACCGTCGCACCAAAGCTCTTCGCCTGTCCTTGTGCAATTTCGGTGATCCTTTCCACCATCAAGCGGCGAACATCCGCATTTAGCGCGCGCACGCTCAGCTGAAGCCGGGCATGTTCATTGATAATATTCGGCGCAAGCCCTGACTGGATACTGCCAACAGTGACCACTGCGGGCTGGAAAGGCACCACATTACGCGAGACGATCGTCTGCAAAGCCACGGCGATGTAACACGCAATCATCCCTGCATCAATGGTCTTTTCAGGATACGCACCGTGGCCGCCCACGCCGTTGACGTCAATGACGATGGTGTCTGAAGAGGCCATCATCGGCCCTTTTTTGAAATGGAAAGTGCCTTTCTTCAGGCCAGGCATATTATGCAGCGCGAAAATGGCATCACAGGGAAATGTTTCAAACAGACCGTCGTCCAGCATGACTCGTCCGCCATAAAGCAACTCTTCACCTGGCTGGAAAATCAGATTAAGGGTGCCGTTAAAATTTCGGGTTTTGGCCAGATATTCTGCGGCACAAAGCAGGATCGTGGTGTGTCCGTCGTGCCCGCAGCCATGAAATTTCCCTGCCTCACTGCTGGCCCAGGCTTTACCGCTCTGCTCCTGCATCGGCAACGCGTCCATATCAGCCCGCAATCCCAGCACTTTTTTTCCGTCTCCGACCGTCAGACTCCCTACCACGCCGGTCTGGGCAAGTCCTCGATTCACCTTATATCCCCAGGAGATCAATTTCTCTGCAACCAGATCGCTGGTGTGATACTCCTCCAGACCGATTTCGGGATGGCTATGTAATTGATGTCTTAACGCGATATATCTTGCCTGGCTTTCTTCGAGGGTTTTCATCATGTCAGTCATCGCATTTTTCCTTCATGTCTGTGTGGTTAATGTCCGTATTATAAAGCGAGCCAAAAACCGTAACAGGAGATTACTTTCCCAATAGATAGCAAAATTTGCGCACTTTCGGGCTCACCAGTCGGCCACGTTAAAAAATGATGCACTCATTTTTGACGTCTGTTTTCGGCGTTCAGAAAAATACACATCGGAAGGTTCAGCATGCAGAAAATGACATTTCAAAACTACTCTGTGGATATTGTAAATATTCTCGACGAAGAGAGTCGGGGCTATGACGGCGTGACTCTGTTTTATTTGCTGAAAGGCGTCGTGGCGGTGCAAACTTCGCGCGAAAAGGTTACGTTAAATCCGCAGGATTTGTTGCTCATTAATCAATATGAGAATTACCATCTCACCAGCCTTGGGGACAATATTATTGTCAGAGTCGCGATATCTCATCGCTATTTCTCTCGCTACTACACCCACTATGCCGCTGCCAGATTTAGCATCGAATTTGATGATAACCATCAGCACCTGAAAATGTTACGCGAAATTATCACGCAACTGGCCATCAGCAAATTACAAAGTCACAAAGAGACCGGACTGCTGGAGATAAACGCCCTGCTTTCCAGTTTATTAAGTTTGCTCATTATGTATTTTAAGCGGAAAAAACCTCACGCCGAGAAAGAGTCACAAACGGGCTACTCCTCCCGAATTGAAAATACGTTGATTTACCTGCAGGAGAATTACAACAAACCCTTATCCCTTTCCTTACTGGCTAAAATAAACCACACGTCCGAAGCTTACTTTTCTCGGCTGTTCTCACGTGAGGTCGGCATCAGCTTTAAAACGTATCTGACGCAGTTGCGTTTTATGTTCTGTATTGAGGCACTGTCCAGAAGCCAAAAGCCGCTCTATCAAATTGTGGAAGAGAATGGCTTTAGCGATACGCGCCATTTTACCGCCCTGTTTAAATCCAAATATGCCATGACCCCCCATCAGTACCGCGCGTTGTCTCGCGCGGGCAAATCACCGGCTCACGTGATTTATGACCTGCCCAAACAAGCGCCAGCGACACGCCCGCCACGCTTTGGCGAGGTACATCCAGCAGAACTCCTGTCTCTACTGGCGAGCAGTATGAGCACACACGAGCAGATGGTCGATATTGAACAGGTGACCACGGAAAAGGTTACCTTCCCCCTGGGCGAAAAAAGAGATACCACCGCCCCTCTGCCCCATCCGGTCTATATGGCAAAAGTGGGCCATCTTGAAGAGCTGCTCAAAAGCACGGTACAACAGCAGATCATCAGCGCCCGCCAGCAAATGCCGCTGAAATTCATCCAGGTTGATCAGATCTTTGCTGAGAAAACCCTGCCGACACACTTACTGACGGATGAACCCTGGCCCTCTTTTTCACACTACGCTTGCGCCGATACCGCCGTAGCGTTTCTCAGACAGCAGGGTGTTGCACTGCTGATCAGCCTCCACTTTCAGGCGACGGAAGAGGAAATGCGCACGATATCCATTCGATTCCTCGATTTTATCGCGCACAACATGACCCTGTTTGGTGAGGATTATGTCAGCAGTTGGGCGCTGAGCTACCACCCGAACGTGGATTATCCTGAGGAGTCCGAAACCCGGTTCCTGCGGCTACGTAACGCGCTAAAAGCGATTTTGCCCCGGATGCAAACCGGCATTTATTACCCTTTTCCCCATGAGAAAAAAGCGATGGCTGAAATCCCTTTCTTTGCGAGCAACCTTGCAAAGCAGATCGATTTCCTGGGGTTTTCGGCCAACGCCAACGACAAGATCCGTCGTAAAGGATTCGGGAAAGAGGATATGGCGGACACCGAATTTTTCGTTCAGCGCCAGGCATTAACAATCGTCGAACAGCTCAACAAGAATGGTCTGACAACGCCATTGTTCCTGGAAACCTGGAACACACTGACAGGCGATACGCGTCAGACCAATGGTGCATTTTTTCGCGGAGCCTTGCTAATGAACACTCTGCTTTCGCTAACGGAACACGTGACTTGTGTCGGCTTCTGGATTAATTCAGAGGTGCAGCATGAAATGCGGGAAGAGAAGCACATCGACACCAGCAGCCTTTCGCTCTTTTTTGTCGGTCCCACCCGTCGCCCGATGTTTCACGTACTGCGACTGCGCGAGCGGCTTACGGGTGCGGTCGCGGCAAAGGGGGAAAACTATCTGGTGACCCGCGAGGGTCAGGGGTATCGGGTGCTGCTGACAAATAGCGTGACGTTTAATCCCTGTCTGTCGCTACAGGAGCATCTTATGAAGGGCTTTCGCAAACAGCTCAGCGTGACGATATCTGGGATGGAGCCTGGCACGTACCAGATTAAACGGCATCTCTTTGACCAACAGCACGGCGCGCTCTTTCATCAATTCGAATGCCAGCCAACCCGTTATGGCCGCGACAGTGAAGTCATGCAGTTTATTGACCTTCATTCTTCACCCGATCTGCATCTCTATGATGAAAATATCAATACCTGCTGGAAGATCTGTGTCGAAATGGATGTCAACGCGCTCTGTCTATTTGAGATCAATAGAATTACTACGCCATAGGTCGCCAGGAAAATCCAGGACCTGCCGACATCGGTCAGGTCCCGTAAACACACAGCACTGCAGATTTGAATACACCCTGTCCGTTGGATAGTGCATTTATAATCTGTCACCCTGTGTTTGTCATGGATATATTCATCATTGAAATTAAACAGACTTAAAGCAAATCATCAGGTTAAAGCCCACCTTAAGAACGAATGTTTATTCACTTAATCAGTTTATGGATGTTTGACGGCAACGCAGACAAAAAACCCGCTCTCGGAAGCGGGTTTGGCAGACTATCAGGAACGCTTTTTCGGCATCATGCGCAGCAGCGTATTGTCCTTCCAGTAATAATGGTGCAGCAGCGCCGCAAAGGCGTGGATCCCAATCACGAAATAGCCGATGTTTGCCAGCGTCACGTGCCAGGATTTCAGGGTGTCGACTAAATCGAAATTCGCTTCTGCCGCGTGCGGCATCACCAGACCGAATGCCAGCCACGGGTTACCGCGGTTATACATCATCACCAGGCCAATCAGCGGCAGCGCAATAAACAGCAGATAAACCACCAGGTGCCCCAGATGCGACATCCCGGTGATCATCGGTTTTGGCTTAGGCTGAATCGGCGGCGCCGGGAATTTGAGGCGCACCAGCAGACGCGCGACCATCAGCACCAGGATCGAAATCCCGCAGGAAACATGAATCATATTGATCACCGGACGCGCGGTGCGCGGGAAAAAACCGCGTAACTCCATCGCCGCGTAGGCCACGATAACCAGCAGAAACACCAGCCAGTGAATGCCAATTTGCAGGCCAGTATATTTATTACGCATATGATTTCCTGGATAAAGTCGAACAAAGGGTCAACATAACGGGCTTTACTTAAAAATTCATTAACTTTTCTTTATGGGTTTTCAAAAACTTCGCCCGCGCATGAATCATCTTCAATTGCCTCACCCGCCGTCATGGTCTAAGCCTGGAGGAGTTTTCAAACTGTCGCATCGTTCAGTTCATACAGGAGTCAACCATGAGTAAAATTGGCATTAATGGTTTTGGCCGCATCGGGCGTCTGGTCCTGCGCCGTCTGCTTGAAACTCAGGACAGCAACACCGTCGTGGCGATTAACGATCTCACCTCCCCCAAAGTGCTGGCCTATCTGCTGAAACACGACTCGAACTACGGTCCTTTCCCGTGGAGCGTCGATTTCACCGAAGACTCGCTGATTGTCGATGGCAAATCGATCTCCGTGTACGCCGAAAAAGAGGCCAAACACATTCCATGGACCTCGGCGGGCGTGGATCTGGTGGTGGAGTGCACCGGTTTCTATACCTCGGAGGAGAAATCGAAAGCCCACCTCGACGCCGGGGCGAAAAAAGTGCTGATCTCCGCGCCCGCTGGCGAGATGAAAACCATCGTCTTTAACGTCAACGACGACACCATTGACGCCAGCGACACCATTATTTCGGTGGCGTCCTGCACCACCAACTGCCTGGCCCCGCTGGCAAAAGTGCTGAACGACGCCTTCGGGATTAAGGTCGGCACCATGACCACCATCCATGCCTACACTGGCACCCAGGCGCTGGTCGATGGCCCGCGCGGGAAAGACCTGCGCGCTTCGCGTGCGGCGGCGGAGAATATCATTCCGCATACCACCGGGGCGGCGAAAGCGATTGGGCTGGTCATCCCTGCGCTCAGTGGAAAGCTGAAAGGTCACGCCCAACGCGTGCCGGTGAAAACCGGATCGGTGACGGAGCTGGTGTCGATTCTGGAGAAAAAGGTGACCGTCGATGAGATCCACGCCGCGCTGAAAAAAGCGACCGAGGGCAATGAATCCTTTGGCTATACGGACGAGGAGATCGTCTCCTCAGATGTGATCGGCTCGCACTTTGGCTCAATCTTTGACGCCACGCAGACGGAAGTGTCCGAGGCGGGAGACGTACAGCTGGTGAAAACCGTAGCCTGGTATGACAACGAGTACGGCTTTGTCACCCAACTGGTGCGCACGCTGGATAAGTTCGCCGCACTTTAACTGATTGCGGGCAGCCTCGCTGCCCGCTAATCACAACATTACGACTGGAGATAAACCACCTGAGTTTGCAGATATTCATGCAAACCGTGTTTCCCGTCCGCCCCGCCGATACCCGACTTGCGCCAGCCCGCGTGGAAGCCCTGCATCGCCTCAAAGTTCTCGCGGTTGATGTAGGTCTCGCCGAATTTCAGCCCTTTGATGGCTTTCATCGCTACGTTCAGATCCTGGGTATACACCGAAGAGGTCAGGCCGTACTCGCTGTCGTTGGCCATCGCCAGCGCGTCTTCGAGAGAATCAAACGCCACCACCGGCAGCACCGGGCCGAAGGTCTCTTCGTGCATGATGCTCATCTCCTGGCGCACATCCAGCAGCAGGGTCGGCGGATAGTAGTAGCCTTTACCTTCCACCGCCTTGCCGCCGAGCGCCACTCGCGCCCCCTCCTGCACCGCGCGCGCCACTTTCTGCTCGACGCGTTCCAGCGCCGCGGCGTTAATCAGCGGGCCCATCGCGATATCCGTGCGCTCCGCCGGATTGCCAAACTGCACCGCTTTCATCGCCTCACCCAGACGGTTCACAAAGCGGTCGTAGATACCTTTCTGAACATACACGCGCTCGGCGCAGTTACACACCTGCCCGGTATTAATGACGCGCGAGTCGACAATCGCTTTCACCGCCAGCTCCAGATCCGCATCGTCCATCACGATAGCAGGCGCTTTGCCGCCCAGCTCCAGACACACTTTGGTGATGTTTTTCGCCGCGGCGGTCATGATCTTCTCACCGGCGGTGACGCTGCCGGTCATGCTGACCATCGCCACTTTCGGGTTGCCCGCCAGCTCCTGACCGACGGTTTCGCCGCGCCCGAGCACCAGGTTAAAGACCCCTTTTGGCAGACCAATTTCATCGACGATTTTGGCAAATGCGATGGCGTTATTCGGCGTGAATTCGCTCGGTTTGATAACGATGGTGTTGCCCGTCAGCAGCGCAGGCGCCAGCTTGCGGGCAATCAGGAAGAACGGGAAGTTCCACGGCAGAATGCCGGTCGTCACGCCGAGAGCACGTTTAAAGACCAGAATGTTTTCGCCCGGACGATCGCTCTGAATAATCTCGCCTTCGTAACGACGCGCCCACTCGGCCATGTAGTCGATGTAATCGGCGGTGAAATTGACTTCCACTTCCGCCAGCTGTTGAATTTTGCCTCCCTCGGCGACAATCAGGGCGCTGATTTCACTCACGCGCTCGCGAATCCCGGCGGAGATTTTGCGCAGCCAGTTCGCACGCTCAATCGCCGGAAGCGCTTCCCAGCCCGGCTGCGCGCGGTCGGCGGCCTCTATCGCTTTGCGGGCGTCTTCGGCACGCCCATCGGGAATACGGGAAATGACCTCTTCGGTGGCCGGATTGGTGACATCAATCCAGGCGTCACCTTGCCAGGCAACAAACTGTCCATCGATATACATAGGATGTTGTACGGGTACTGTCATGACCTGCTCCTGTGATTGCACTGTTTTTAACACGTGAAATTATTGTTAAAAATTACAGCCGAGTTTCAGGAGACCCAGGGTATCGCGCTGTTTTTGTGAGATATCTCAAAAAAGAATCGCGTCAGCAAACATTTCGATTACAGACAAGCAACATAAAATGCCCGTTTGCGACGCAGGCTGCGCAAACGGGCAAAGGTTACAGAAGGGAACGGCTGACCAGCGCCTCGGTGAGCGTGGTGTCATGGCGTAGAATCTGCCAGGCGGCTTCGACGTGAGGCGGAATATCCACGTGAGCGATAAAGTCGCGCCCCGCCGGGCCGTAACCGTTGGCATCATCCCGCAGGCGCGGGAGTTCGCCGAGCACCAGCGACAGATAGCGCTCCACCGGCCACAGCCCCTCGCCACCACCGCTGAACACCAGACCGTCGTCGCTGTTTTGCAGACGCGGATTAATGCCCGGATGGCTGGTCAAGTGTGGCGGCACGCGCTCGTCGCGGCACACCCGCGCAAAGGTCGCCATGGTACGCCGCTGCATTGTCGGATCTTGCACCACCAGAAGACGTTCCGGGACCGGCGCATGATGTTTGAGCATATTCCAGCTAAACCGCGCGTTTTCTCCGCAGTTGGTGGACTGGTCTTCAATCAAAATGCGTTCATCGGGAATGTGCCAGAACTGGCGCGCGATATCCGCCAAAATCGCCGCCTCTGCGCGTCCGGTGGTCGGAACGGTGTTATAGCGCGGGTGACGAGCCGTCGCCGCATACAGAAAAGTCGTTGAGTGGCCGATACCCCCGCTAATGATCAGCGGAATCGCCTGCTCAGACGCGATCCGGCAGGCGGCGTCGATGGCCGGGATCACCGCGTTCCCGGCAAGTATCACAGCATCAAACGGCTGGCCGTGACGATAATCGTCCTGCGCCAGCCACTCACCGCTCGTATTGACCGCCGCGAGGGTTGCCTCGGGCAGGCAGGGAAAAAGGTTAAGCGTCATCATGACCTCCTTACATCAGGTTATGTTCAGAGTAACGCGTATGTCGTGGCGAAACAGAGGATCTCTCCGAAAGCCGCCCGCCTGTTACCGCAGATGGCGGCAATCATATTTGATTTAATGCACTATTTCATATTCACTTGAATTATGATTTCTGCCACAGGTAGAATCGTTAGCCCACTAACTATTCAATTTTTCCAAAGGTAACTGACGTTATGCGCCTGCCTCAACGCGATCCTTATGCTCCTCGCGAGTGGCAGCCACATGAGAAACCCGCCCTGCTCGGTTCGCCTTCGACGCCCCTGCACAGCACGCCAAAACGCGTGGCCTATGGCGTGGTGGGGTTACTGGTCTGCCTGACGGGGGCGCTCGGCAACGCGATGGTTGCCGCCAACCTGCAAAATTTGCAGGGCACCTTTGCCGTCTGGTCGACGGAGATCGCCTGGCTTCCCGCCGTCTACGTGATGACCAACGTCTCGATCAACCTGCTGCTGGTAAAATTTCGCCAGCAGTTCGGGCTGCGCGCCTTTACGGAAGGGTTTCTGGTGCTCTATGTGCTGGTGACCTTTTTCCACCTGTTCGTCAATGATTTGAGTTCCGCGCTGATGGTCCGCGCCGCCCACGGGATGGTCGCCGCCGCCCTGAGCTCGCTGGGCATTTACTATCAGATTCAGGCCTGGCCCGCGAAACATCGTCTTAAAGCGCTGACCATCGGGATCACCGGCTCCTCGCTGGCGATCCCCATCGCCCGCCTGTTCTCCACCGAACTGCTGCAGCTCGACGAATGGCGCGGGCTCTATTTCTTCGAGCTCGGCCTGGCGCTGATTTCGCTCGGGTGCGTGATCGCCCTGAAACTCCCGCCCGGCGATCGGAAAAAAGTCTTTGAGAAGAAAGATTTCATCACCTTCTTCCTGCTGGCACCGGGCATGGCGCTGCTCTGCGCGGTGCTGTCTCTCGGGCGTCTCGACTGGTGGTTTGAAGCGCCGTGGATCGGCTGGGCGCTGGCGGCCTCGCTGGTGCTGATCCTCTCCGCCATCGTCTTTGAACACAACCGCAGCAACCCGCTGCTCAATACCCGCTGGCTCTCCAGCGGCAGCATTCTGCGCCTGGGGCTGATTATGCTGCTGATCCGCATCGTGCTGGCGGAGCAAAACACCGGGGTGATCGGCTGGCTGCAGTATGTCGGGTTGCAGAACGAACAAATGACCCACCTGGCCTGGTCGATCTTCGCCGGGATCGCCTGCGGGATTGTCGCCAGCTGTCTGACCATTAAGCCGACTAAACTGGCCTGGCCGATCGTCACCTCCCTGCTGCTGATGATTGTCGCCTCCCTGCTCGACAGCCAGTCCACCAGCTTAACCCGCCCGGATCAGCTGATGTTCAGCCAGTTCTTACTCGGCTTTGGCAGCGCGTTTTTCCTCGCCCCGGCGATGCTGGCGGGGATTGGCGGCGTGATTGCCGATCCGCGCAACCTGGTCAGCTTCTCGGTGCTGTTTGGCATGAGCCAGAACGTCGGCGGCCTGCTCGGTTCCGCGATCCTCGGCACCTTTCAGACCTGGCGCGAGAAATATCACTCCAGTTTATTAGCCGATCAGCTCACCACGCTGAATCCGCTGGTCAACGAGCGGCTACAAATGTACAGCCAGATGTACCAGAATTTGATTGGCGACAGCGCCCTGCTTGGCACTCAGGCCGTGCTGCAGCTGCAAACCGTCACCACACTGGAGGCCAATATTCTGGCCTATAACGATACCTATATGCTGACGGCGGGGATTGCCACCGCCACGCTGGTCTGGATTTTGTGGCGCTTGCTGCGCCTGAGAATCACCGCCCGGATGGCGCTAAAACGCGCCACTGGCACCAAATAACAGAAGAAAATCAATAATGAACATGGCTTTACCCCGGGAGACGTTATGAGTCAGCAGGATGCCGCCAAAGAGCAGGCCAACACCCGCAATAACTTGCGCATTGTTTCTATTTTTACCGCGGCGGCCATCGGCATCGTCGGGGTGCTGGTGATCCTGTACGCCTGGCAGTTGCCGCCGTTCACGCGCCACACCCAGTTTACCGATAACGCCTACGTGCGCGGGCAGACCACCTTTATCAGTCCGCAGGTCAACGGCTACATCACCGAAGTGAAGGTGCAGGATTTCGAGCAGGTCAAAAAAGGCGACCTGCTGTTGCAAATTGACGACCGCATCTACCGCCAGCGCGTGCATCAGGCCGAGGCCCAGCTGGCAATGAAACAGGCGGCGCTGGAAAACAATCTCCAGCAGCGGAAAAGCGCTGAAGCGGTGATTGCCCGCAACGACGCGGCGCTGAAAAACGCCCGCGCCCAGAGCCTGAAAACGCAGGCAGATTTAAAGCGCGTGAAGGATCTCACCGCCGACGGTTCGCTCTCCATTCGCGAGCGCGACGCAGCTCTCGCCAGCGCCGCTCAGGGCAGCGCCGATATCGACCAGGCCAAAGCCACGCTGGAGATGTCGCGTCAGGATCTGCAAACCGTAATCGTCAATCGCGGCTCGCTGGAAGCGGATGTCGAGAGTGCGAAAGCCGCGCTGGAGCTGGCGCAGATTGATCTGCAGAACACACGGATTATCGCCCCGCGCGACGGTCAGCTCGGGCAGATTGCCGTGCGTCTCGGCGCGTACGTCACCGCTGGAACGCATCTCACGACGCTGGTTCCGCCGCAGCATTGGGTCATCGCCAACATCAAAGAGACGCAGCTGGCGGATCTGCGCGTCGGGCAACCGGTCACCTTTACCGTCGATGCATTGAACAATAAAAAGTATCAGGGGCGCGTGCAGAGTATCTCTCCGGCGACCGGCGTGGAGTTCAGCGCTATCACGCCGGATAACGCCACCGGCAACTTTGTCAAAATCGCCCAGCGTATTCCGGTGCGTATTGAGGTACTCGGCAAACCGGAAGAGACCGCGCTGCTGCGCCCTGGGATGTCCGTGCAGGTGAATATCGACACGCGGGAGGCGAAAGAATGACGCTTCGTCCCGTGGCCTGCGCCCTCGTCGCCCTGTGGCTGGCCGGATGTCAGTCGGCAGATGTCGCCCCGGCGAAAAACTCGCTGCAAATCCCTGCACATTGGCGGGCGGCGACCGGCCACGCCCGTCCGGCAGAACAACTGTGGTGGCGAAATTTTCACGATAACCACCTCAACCGCTACGTCGATCGGGCGCTGCAAAATAACAGCGACGTGCTGATCGCCCGCGAGCGGATCAACGAATATCAGGCGCGCGTTTACGCCGCCGACAGCAGCTTGTTTCCGTCGCTCGATGCAGGCGTGAGCGGCACCCGGGCGCGCGCGCAGTCCGCCGCCACCGGGCTGCCGGTTTACAGCACCTTGTATAAAGGCAGTCTCACCGCCAGCTACGACGTGGATATCTGGGGCGTTAACCGCAGTACCGCGAATGCCGCCGAAGCCACGCTGGAAGCACAAAAAGCGGCAGCCGCCGCCGCGGATCTTACGGTCGCGTCGTCGGTGGCGTCGGGCTATGTCACCCTGCTTTCACTCGATGAACAGCTGCGCGTGACGCAGTCGACGGTCAAATCGCGGGAAGATGCGCTGGCTCTGGCTAAACGCCAGTTCGAAACGGGCTACAGTTCACGGCTCGAGCTGATGCAGTCCGACTCCGAACTGCGATCCACGCGCGCGCAAATCCCACTGCTTCAGCACCAGATCGCCGTGCAGGAAAATGCCCTCAGTCAGCTGCTGGGAGACAATCCCGGCGAGGTGGCGCGTAGCGACAGTTTCAGCTCGCTGACGCCGCTGCAACTCCCGTCACAGCTGCCCTCGTCGCTGCTCAATCGCCGCCCGGATATCGTGCAGGCGGAACGCCAGCTGATTGCAGCCGACGCCACGCTCGCCGCCTCTCGCGCCAGCCTGTTGCCGTCGATCAACCTCACCGCCACGGGATCGGTACAAGATCGCACTCTGCCCGGCTTGCTGGATAACCCGCTGCAGCTCTGGAGTCTCGGCGGGAGCATCCTGGCACCGCTGCTGAACCGCCAGGCGCTGAATGCCCAAGTGGATATTTCCCAGTCCCAGCGCAATCAGGCGCTGTACGCCTATGAAAAAACCGTGCGCAACGCCTTCCGGGAAGTGAACGACAGCCTGGATGCCATCACGCGCTATCAGGAACAACTGACCGAACTGCTGGCGCAGCAGGATGTGGCGCAGGAGACGCTGCGCATCGCGCAAAACCGCTATCGCAACGGGTACTCGTCCTATCTGGACGTCCTCGACGCACAGCGCACGCTGTTCTCAGTGCAAACCAGCGTGGTGCAGGTGAAAAATAATCTGCTGCTGGCGCAGATTGATCTGTATAAGGCGCTGGGCGGGGGATGGAGGTAAAAGCATTATCTCCCTCACCCGTGTGAGAGGCTTGGAGTGAGGGCACCAGACCGCACGAACCTCACCTCTGCGCCGGGTGGCGGCTGCGCCTTACCCGGCCTACCGGGCTCATCATTTAATGCCCTCCCGCGCCTGCCTATTGCCCCCTTATGTATTCTTGCACCCCGTACTCTGTCCGGTATTAAGGTCATAGACGGGGAACACACATGGGGAATCTTTCGGAACATTTCAGCACCAGCGAATTTGCATGCCGGTGCGGGTGCGGTTTTATGAGTATTTCGCAGGAGCTTATCGCGGTGCTGGAAAGCGCGCGCTGCGCGTTCGATGCACCTGTCACCATTAACTGCGGCTGCCGGTGTCCGGCGCATAATAAAGCCGTTGGTGGAGTGCCGAATAGCCAGCATTTACAGGGGATCGCGGCGGATATTGTGATTGCAGGAAGTACGCCGTCATCGGTGTATCGCTGGTTTGATGAGCATTATCCTGAGACGCTGGGGCTGGGAAGTTATAAGACGTTCACGCATGTTGACGTGCGCGGTCAGCGGGCTCGCTGGAAAGGATAAGCAACCATCCTGCCCGAAAAAAAAAGCCGGGTGGCGGCTACGCCTTACCCGGCCTACGATGGTTTGTAGGCCCGGTAAGCGCAGCGCCATCGGGCAGGATTTAACCCGTGATTTGCTCCATCGCCTGCAAAATACGCTTATCGGAGATCGGATACGGCGTTCCCAGCTGCTGGGCGAAGAAGCTGACGCGCAGCTCCTCGATCATCCAGCGGATCTCCTGCACATCTTCGTCGTCGCGGCGCGCGGGCGGCAGTTTGTTTAACCACTGCTGCCACGCCTGCTGGACGCTCTCCACTTTCAGCATCTGCGCGCGATCGCGGTGCGGATCGACGGCCAGTTTCTCAAGACGTTTTTCAATCGCATTCAGATAGCGCAAGGTATCGCCCAGACGCTTGAAGCCGTTACCGGTGACAAACCCACGATACACCAGCCCCCCCATCTGCGCTTTCACGTCTGACAGGGCCAGCGCCATGGTCATATCCACGCGCCCTTTCAGGCGTTTGTTGATATTGAACACCGCCGTCAGGATCTGTTCGACCTGCTTCGCGATAGTCACCACCGTCTCGTTCAGCCCGGCGCGCACTTTGTCGTGCAGGGCGGCAAAGCCCTCTTCCGTCCACACCGGCCCGCCTGCTTCGTCAATCAGCTTGTCCACACCGCAGGAGATACAGTCGTCGATCAGATCCAGCACCTTACCGTACGGGTTGAAGTACAGCCCGAGCTTAGCTTTGTTCGGCAACTTCTCGTGCAGGTATTTGATCGGCGATGGGATGTTCAGCAGCAGCAAGCGGCGCAGACCGCGCCACATCGCCTGCTGTTGTTCCTGCGGATTATCAAACAACTTGATCGCCACGCTGTCGCGCTCATCCACCAGCGCAGGCCAGGCTTTCACCTTGTAGTTGCCGCGCTTTTGCTCATAGTGATCCGGCAGATTGCCGAAGCTCCAGATGTGCAACCCGCTCTGCTCGATACCGTCGTCCGCCACCGCCGAGAGCGTCTCCTGCACTTTGCCCTTCAGCGCCTCTTTCAGCTCCGTCAGCGACCGGCCTTCGTTGAGCTTTTTGTTTTTATCATCCACCACCCGGAAGGTGATTTTCAGGTGATCGGGTACCTGATCCCAGTGCCAGGATTCGCGGTCAATGGTCACGCCAGACATGCGACGCAGCTCTTTCTCCAGCGCGTCGAGCAACGGCAACTCCAGCGGCGTGACGCGACCCAAGAAAGCTTCGGCGTAGTTCGGGGCCGGAACAAAGTTACGCCGCACCGGTTTCGGCAGGGATTTGATCAGCGCAATGATGAGCTCTCGGCGCAGGCCGGGAATTTGCCACTCAAAACCGCCCTCATCCACCTGATTGAGCAGCGGCAGCGGAATGTGAACCGTCACGCCGTCGGCGTCTGCGCCTGGCTCAAACTGATAGGTCAGACGCAGCTTGAGGTTGCTCTGATGCCAGAAGTTCGGGTAGTCCAGCTTGCTGACCTGCTCCGCGCCCTCTTTAATCAGCATGCTCTTTTCAAAGTTGAGCAGGTCCGGCGACTCTTTGCTGGCCTTTTTCCACCAGCTGTCGAAGTGACGCGCAGAAACCACGTCGTGGCTGATACGCTGGTCGTAAAACTCAAACAGCGCTTCATCGTCCACGAGGATGTCGCGACGGCGGGATTTGTGTTCCAGCTCTTCCACTTCCGCGCGCAGCTTCAGATTTTCGCGGAAGAAGGCGTGACGTGTTTGCCAGTCGCCCTCCACCAGCGCGTGGCGGATAAACAGCTCGCGGGAGAGCGCCGGGTCGATCAGGCTGTAGTTCACCTTACGCGCCGCCACGACCGGCAGGCCGTAAACGGTCACTTTTTCCGTCGCTATCACCGCGCCCTGCGCGCGCTCCCAGTGCGGTTCACTGTACGAGCGTTTCAGCAGATGCTGCGCCACCGGCTCGACCCACTCGGGATCGATACGCGCCGCGATGCGACCCCACAGACGGCTGGTTTCCACCAGCTCCGCCACGATGGTCCATTTCGGCGGTTTCTTGAATAAGCCAGAACCGGGGAAGATGGAGAAACGAGCGTTACGCGCGCCGGTATATTCCTGCTTATCGGCGTCTTTCATGCCGATATGGGACAACAGCCCGGTCAGCAGCGCCATATGTATTTCGCGGTACTCCGCCGGTTCGCTGTTCACCGGAATGCCCAGCTCTTTCACCACCTGGCGCAGCTGGGTGTAGATATCCTGCCACTCGCGCACGCGCAGATAGTTGAGATATTCGACCTTACACTGGCGGCGGAACTGGTTCGACGACAGCGCTTTTTGCTGCTCGCCGAGGTAGTTCCACAGATTCACAAAGGCGAGGAAATCCGACTCTTTGTCGTGGAAGCGCTGATGCTTTTCATCGGACGCCTGCTTTTTGTCCATAGGACGTTCACGCGGGTCCTGAATCGACAGCGCCGAGGTGATGATCATCGCCTCGCGCACGCAGCCGTGTTTTTGCGCCTCAATCACCATACGCGCCAGACGCGGGTCCACCGGCAGTTGGCTCAGCTGACGGCCCATCGGCGTCAGTTTGTAGGCAGTTACCTGTTCGTCGGTGGTAATCGCACCCAGCTCTTCCAACAGGCGCACGCCGTCCTGGATATTGCGTTTATCCGGCGCTTCGACAAACGGGAACGCGGCAATATCGCCCAGACCGAGCGCGGTCATCTGCAGGATGACGGATGCGAGGTTAGTACGCAGAATTTCCGGGTCGGTAAATTCCGGGCGCGACAGGAAATCGTCCTCGGAATAGAGGCGAATACAGATACCTTCCGAGACACGACCGCAGCGGCCCTTACGCTGATTCGCCGAGGCCTGTGAAACCGGCTCGATCGGCAGGCGCTGGACCTTGGTTCGATAGCTGTAGCGGCTGATGCGCGCCGTGCCGGGGTCGATCACATATTTAATGCCCGGCACCGTCAGCGAGGTTTCGGCGACGTTGGTCGCCAGCACGATCCGACGGCCGCTGTGGGACTGGAACACGCGGTTCTGCTCGCTATTGGATAAGCGCGCGTAGAGCGGCAGGATCTCCGTGTGGCGCAGATCGCGCTTGCTCAGGGCATCGGCGGTGTCGCGGATTTCGCGCTCACCGCTCATAAAGATGAGGATGTCGCCGGGGCTTTCGCGGCCCAGCTCATCCACGGCGTCAAAAATCGCCTGCAGCTGGTCGCGATCGACATCGTCCGCCTCTTCCACAATCGGGCGATAGCGCACTTCTACCGGATAGGTACGGCCAGAGACTTCAATGATCGGCGCGTTGTTAAAGTGGCGCGAGAAGCGCTCCGGATCGATGGTCGCGGAGGTAATGATGATTTTCAGATCCGGACGACGCGGCAGAAGCTCGCGCAGATACCCGAGCAGGAAATCGATATTCAGACTGCGCTCGTGGGCTTCATCGATGATGATGGTGTCGTACTGCATCAGCAGGCGGTCCTGCTGGATTTCGGCCAGCAGAATACCGTCGGTCATCAGTTTGACCATGGTGTTATCGCTGACGTGATCGCTGAAACGCACCTTATAGCCGATGCAACCGCCCGGCTCCGTTTGCAGCTCTTCAGCAATACGGTTCGCCACGGTACGCGCCGCCAGACGACGCGGCTGGGTATGACCGATCAGGCCCTTGATCCCGCGCCCCAGCTCCATACAGATTTTTGGCAGCTGCGTGGTTTTACCGGAACCCGTTTCCCCGGCCACAATCACCACCTGGTGATCGCGTACGGCTTCGAGGATTTCCTGTTTCTTCTGGCTGACGGGCAGGTTTTGCGGGTATTCAATCTGAGGGCGTGCCGCTTCGCGCAGCACGACTTTCCCGGCTGACTGTTCAATCTCTTTCGCCATCTCCTGGTAAATGGCCT
The DNA here is from genome assembly GCF_030238365.1 of Lelliottia wanjuensis. GTDB lineage: Bacteria > Pseudomonadota > Gammaproteobacteria > Enterobacterales > Enterobacteriaceae > Enterobacter > Enterobacter wanjuensis. The sequence continues at coordinate 367,307 of NZ_JASSOT010000001.1, forward strand.
GTTGTGCATCAGGATTTTTAACCTTTTTAATCCCGTGCAGGCGACGTGCGAAGCGCTGCTTGTCGCGCAGCATCAGCGTATCGAGCTGTTGCATCAGCATCGGGAAGGTTAATTTTTGTTGTTCTGTCATAGTGTTAGGGGGCAGTGCTCTGCCAGGCTAAATCTCACTTGAATGATGCGTATAGAGTACCACACCACCGCTTTGACTGCCTTATTCAAAAAAATCGAACATAGGCTTCGATATATTGCGCTATCTCTGCGACAGGATTGTGAATAAAGTGTCAGCAAGCAACGGGGAATACCCCTATCCAAACCAATTAAAGGAATCACCCATGAGCAAAGTATTAGTTCTCAAATCCAGTATTCTGGCAGGGTACTCTCAGTCCGGTCAGCTGTCTGATTACTTCGTTGAACAGTGGCGTGAACAGCACAGCGCTGACGAAATCACCGTTCGCGATCTGGCTGCAAACCCGATTCCGGTACTGGACGGTGAGCTGGTTGGCGCGCTGCGTCCAAGTGATGCCCCACTGACCCCACGTCAGCAGGAAGCGCTGGCGCTGTCTGATGAGCTGATTGCCGAGCTGCAGGCGCACGACGTGATCGTGATCAACGCCCCGATGTACAACTTCAACATCCCAACGCAGCTGAAAAACTACTTTGACCTGGTGGCTCGCGCTGGCGTCACTTTCCGCTACACCGAAAACGGTCCGGAAGGTCTGGTGAAAGGCAAACGCGCTATCGTACTGTCCAGCCGTGGCGGTATCCACAAAGATACCCCAACTGACCTGGTTGCACCGTACCTGACCCTGTTCCTGGGCTTCATCGGTATTACCGACGTGAACTTTGTCTTCGCTGAAGGCATTGCCTACGGTCCGGAAGTGGCAACTAAAGCACAGACCGATGCGAAATCTGCTATCGACAGTCTGGTCGCTGCATAAGAATTTCCCCCTCTCACCGCCCGGTGGGAGGGATTTTACTCCCCCCTCTCCCGACGAGGAAAAACGTTATACGGGGAAGATCGCTTCGAATAATTGATAATATCGACCCCCAGCAACTGGGCGGAATGGAGTGCTAACTGCATTTTTTTTTCGATATAGTCTGCATTAAATCTCATTGGGTCAGGTGTACTCTGCCCATAAAAAGCATCCTGTTCATACTCCCTGAAATAATCGCTCACCCACTCGTTAACACCGCCTTCTCGTTTATTCAGAAAGTTATTGCCTGGTTGCGGCATTCCATCTGCCTTCCATTTTTTAATTTTTTCCGGATTGTAGTCATGGTCGAATCCCAGTAGTCCCACGCGCTGCGGAGCCAGTACCAGCATTATCCAGTACAAGCCCTGAAAAAAGGAGGTGTAGCCAATTTCCTTCTCCAGCGCAAACCCTTGCAGATCGCCAAAGCCCAGTTGCTCTGCGGCCTGGTGAAGAGCGTGCGAGTAGTTCGCATGGGTGATTTCATGGCGAAAATGCACGTGAGTGGGATAATTTTCTATCGGGAAATCTCCCGGTCGGATCCAAAAATCAAATTCGCCGCCCTCATAAATTCGCCAGGCATTATTCAGACACACTTTAATATGATCATGGTACTGCTCCTCTCTGGCTTGTAAGGCCGACAATCCACTGCCGATATATAAAACATTCATCCTGACTCCTTACTCGTTTCTCATACCGCGGTAAATTCAATTCCTTCCCGCTCATTGTCATATTCACCGGACAGGCAAAGATCCAGAGGATAAGGCTCCCAGTAGATCAGACCGCGAATTTCAAACAGCATTTTTCCATGTTTGAATGGCCGATCTTTTTCGCTGTTGAGTCCCTTGACGATTAGTGATTGCGGGATAATTCGCGGTTCAAATCGCAGGATTGCCTCACGTAAAATTTGCTCCAGTTCCCGGCCGTTATTCCGGTTTTCCGGCGACCCCGCCAGGGGTGAAATGCCATAATTCAGCACCGTTTGCGCAATATCCTGATGTCTGACCGGACACAGTTCGCGTTCGATATTGACGCAGTTCAACACTGACGTGAGATCCCGCTGCACCAGACGGCGCAGGGTTCGACCATCGTGAAACGATTTATCTGCAGCTTCGTGCTGCTTTTTTGGCTCATCGTCTAATAAGCGGTCGAGCAGTGTGGGCAAAAACTGACGTTTATCCGCCATGATTCGCCCTCGCCGATATGAAGATTTCTCCTTCCTGCGTGAGGCGTTCATGCCAGGAATACGCATTTAGAAATTCTGGTGATAGGTGTGAGATGAGCATGTTTTCTGCCTGAATATTTAGAACAGTGAATCCAGATCGGCCTGGTAAATTTCCTGTACCAGAAGATCCGGGATCCGTTTTTTAATGTCGTACTGAACCTCTTCCGGGGCCAGGATCCGCAGCACGTCGCATCGCACCGTTTCGTCCTGAAACCAGGTGTCATCGTCACGAATGTTATGTTCCTCAAACACCTTTTGAATAAGTGATGGCGATTCGAAAATGCACTGGGTCACCGTTGCGGATTTCACCTGCGCCTGGATCTTCTCAAAATCAAACATCCGTTCAGCAAATCGCCTCTCTCGCACGGACACAGGCTGGCTGCTTTGCGGCGTTTGTAATCCCCAAATCAACGCCTGGCGAAACTCTTTCTCAAGCGCTTTTAACACATCGTTCTGCTCCCCCTCTTGCTGTGATGGCACGTGCAGCAGGCTGTTATGGAGGATCTCTTCAAGCTCCGGCAAGGGTGCGCCTTTGCCGATATCGGCAGAAAAGCCCAGCGTCTGAACCAGATCCTCGTCGCTGGTTTCGTTTTCGACGACGAGGGTATAGCGCGCCACCTGAATCAGACTGCCCACATCGGCGGCGCAGCGTTCTCCATAATGCAGTGCTTTTCCATTGACATAGCACGGCATCGTCAGCAAACCACTCTCGATTTCCACAGTACTGTCCTTGGCGTGAAACATCACCGAATGACTGTCAGCCACGGCGTTTTTCCCGCTCAGAAACGCGCCTGTTTGACTCGAAAATAGACCGCGGGTACCCGATTCCAGCCTCCAGCGGGGCTGACGTTCAGGCCAGTGCAGCGTGAGATAGATCATCTTCATTTAACCTATTAATACATCACCAGAACCACTGCTGATGGTGGCACCACAGCCCGTCGTGTCGCCCAGTCTTGCCGCCGGATTGTTGTTGATAAATACCGTGCCGGACCCAGAGGCGACCGAGCTGCCACCGTGGATGGAGCAACTGGCTGAACTCGCCCCCTGCATAGCGGCTGGCTGGTTATTAATAGTGACATTGCCAGAACCACTGGTGACGGATCCCCCGTGACTGATGGCATCTCCAACGCGTGCTGCATTTTGCATTTTTATCTCCTGCTTAAAATCAGATGAACACTCGCCAGGCTACCTGGCGAGAGAGGTTGAGTTCTATTTAGGAGGCGGTCCCTTCGTCGGTTCTACCGTTGGTTCGACCGTTGGAGTCTCCGTTGGCGTTACCGTCGGGGTCTCCGTTGGCGTTACCGTCGGAGTTTCCGTTGGCGTTACCGTCGGCGTCTCCGTTGGCGTTACCGTTGGGGTCTCCGTTGGCGTTACCGTCGGGGTCTCCGTTGGCGTTACCGTCGGAGTTTCCGTTGGCGTTACCGTCGGAGTCTCCGTCGGCGTTACTGTCGGGGTCGCCGTTGGCGTTACCGTCGGGGTCTCCGTTGGCGTTTCCGTCGGGGTCTCCGTTGGCGTTTCCGTCGGGGTCTCCGTCGGTGTCACCGTTGGTTTATCCGTCGGAGTATGGGTCGGAGGTGGCGGTGGTGGGCCTGGTGGTAATGGCGGAAGCGGAATAGGTAATTTGATTAACCCAAAGACCGGTATCAACCCAATCAGACTGGTGAGTGCTTCCAGACCACCGCCACCGCCACCACCGCATCCGCAGCCGTCGCCTGGATTGATCTGCACCTGCCCGCCCTGAATCACCACCTTACTTGAGCCGATAATTTTGATGGTCGAAGCGCTAAGGGTCAGTTCGCCCCCCGCACTGAGTGAGATCGCGCCACCCGCAACCATTGTCGCCGCCCCACCCGCAGCCAGCTGCCAGGCACCGCCAACCGATTCCGCATGGTATCCGCCTACGTTAATCAGATTGGCCCCGCCGACATTGGTCGCATTCATGCCTCCCACATCCAGCGAATTAGCCAGTCCAACCACTACGCCGCGCGTCAAGGCTACCTGCAGGCCATAGGTTAACCCCACCATTTTGCTGTAGCCGCCCATGACGACTTTGCTGTAATCCGCCCCGACGTTCATCGTGCGACTGGCCCCGATGGTCACTTTCGAATGCGCCCCAATGGTCTGGGCCTCATCATTTTTAGTGACGCGATCCATATTGCGTTCGGCCTGTTCCCAGTACAGCTCCTGGCCTGGCTTATCTTCAAAGCGAATACCGTTGTAGTTGGTACGTCCGCCGCCGACTGTCCGGCTGATCATCCCACTCTGCGTACTGTTGGCGGGCAGATCCCAGGGAGGCATGGTCACGTTGTTGTACAAACTGCCAATGATCAACGGACGGTCAGGATCGCCATTGATAAAATCAACAATCACCTCATGACCGACGCGCGGGATGTAGATCCCACCGAAGTTATTCCCCGCCCATGACTGGCTGACGCGTAGCCAGCAGGAGTCTGACTCGCGGTTTTGACCGTAGCGATCCCAGACAAAACGCACCTTCACGCGACCATATTCATCGGTCCAGATATCTTCACCCGGCGGTCCCACTACGATCGCCGTTTGCGGGCCACGAGTCCGGGGACGGGAAATCGTTAGCGGATGACGGTAAATTTTACTGGTCGGCTGGACGGTAAAATCGCAGTGGTAGCTAAAGCGAGGCGCATCGCTGCTCTGCGAGATCTCGCTGATGCGCAGCCCGCTTCTCAGCACCATATATTCACGGTTTGCCTTGTCGACCGGGTAGCCCGCCAGAACGAAATTACATCCGCAAACAATGCCACGAATCTCGCCGTCACCGGTCGCGCGCGATCCTTCCGCACCGCGCTCTTCCATGCGCACGCGGGCCAACATCTCTCCGATGGCGGGTTTCTCGTAATCGCCAGGCCAGTGGAACATCTCCATCTGGTTGAAGACCGTATTACGCGGTTTGCTGTCCACCGCCGAAATATCCGCCCTCGAGCGAGTAAAGTCATAATCGTTTGTCAGCCAGCGGCCACTCACAATGGTTTCCTGATGATGAAACTGGCTGATATATTCTTCATCTGCTTTCGGATCCTGCGGAACATACTGCAGCGTATGGTAAGCCTCGCTGAAATAGCGGCGGTGCGCGCCAACGTGATCCACCAGAATAAGACGGTGTTTATGGTCGGAGTGTTCGAAGAACCAGTAGATTCCCCACTCTTCCATTAAACGCTCAATGAAATTGAAATCGACTTCACCGTACTGCACCTGGAAATCAAGAATCGGGTAACTGGCTGACAACCTTTTTTCGACGGGATAAGGATAGTCTGCAAGCACCTCATCAATAATATCCACCACTGTTTTTTGCTGGAATATTTTAAAGTCTGACGTTAACTCCGCGATGTGCAGCCAGGGACGCAGGATAATTTCATACATGGCCTGGTTGCTGTCCCGCCCGATATAGCGCGCTTTCTGAACCAGACCGGAAATTTCCCTGATACCTTTCCCGGTATAGCGCGTGTCATCCAGACCATTGCCATCCAGTTCAATCTCGACGGTCATCTCTTTGCCGAGTAGCGCTTTGATATCGATGTTCGACGCCGACTGCCAGGGGATCGCCGGGTTTGCGGGCGTTCTGGCCGTTATCGTCCATGTGTAAAGCGTGGAGAAGGCTTCTTCCCCCTCCAGCTTTGACAGCACTAAAGCAGGTTCCCCGAGCAAAAATGGCATAGCGGGGCTACTCAGGCTACTTGTTCGCGACATGTTGATACCTGATTCGTTATTGATATTTTGATACCACCACGCACATCCCGTGCAGGTGGATTAATAAAGACCACGACAGGCAACTGTTCTATTTTTTCATTTTGCAATCGCCTCCTGCATCCTGCGCAAATAAAATCATCTCGTCCTGCATTACTGCATTTGTGGACAACGGAATTGATGTAAGAGACCCGATAACGACTGATTCTCAATGACCATTCCAGATAGAGAAATATCGACGCGGCGTTTATCGATATCGAACGTCAGCAGCAAATTGCCATCGTCGGAAATAGTTTGCTGCGCGGCGGTGTCCATCCAGTGGAAAAATGCCCAGGGGCCACTGAACGATAAAGACGATTGACCTTGCTTCGCGGCTGGCTTCACATCGATATTCACTGTCGACACCCCTTCGCTGGCTGGCCAATGGAATATCCACGGGATCACCGGGCCATGCAGATAGCGGAACGGACTCCCTCCCATCGCCATATTTAACTGCACGATTGCCGGGTCCATATTCGTGACAGACAGCCCCGGCGTAATGGCGAGCTTATTGCCTGACTCCTGGCGGAAAAAGGCACTGCGGATCTGCGCCACCTGGCGGAAGAAATCCAGATTGCCCGCTTCAGACGTCCCTTTGTAACGCCAGACGGCCTGCGACATATCGACCTTGCTGGCCAGATTCTGTTTAAACCAACTGTCCACCAGGCCATCGCGGGCAAAGAAGCGTTCAAAATCGTCCAGGTTAACTTCGGTTGTCACCTGGACAAACGGATAGCGATTTTCCAGCGTGTCCCGACAGACCTGCCCCAGATTGTCATCAATATTTTTGCTGTTGCTGACCAGCGCCTGGTTTCGCACTTTTTCTGACGCTGAGGTCAAAAAGGGTCTGATGATCGACTGAAAAGGGTTCGGCCACGTCTGCGCCAGTATGCTCATACGCATTTCGGTATCGGGCATCATCGGCGCATCACCATTGCTGATGCTGTTATTGGTCACCACGAACAGGGTATAGAGTTCGCTGAGCATGGAGGTCATTTGGTTAAGCTGAGAACCTGCCGCTGCACCTGACGCGCCAGCGGCCATCGGACGACTGGCCTGCCCATTGACAAACTCTCTCAGGGGGCGGAAATGGTCGTCCACCTCTCGCCGGGTCAGCTTCACAACCGAATAATCCGCGGCATCATTCCATTTTGTTGCCTGATTCATGAGACGGTTATTGCTGACCATGGCAGGCTGAAGGATCTCAGGCAGACTCTTGTCCTCAGCCGCCAGCGTCGTTTGCTCCACCACCTCCTGGGCCAGCGGCTCCAGCGGCGAGCCCGAGGAGGCCAAAATCCGCAGCATGTAGATTTCCGATGCCAGGGGCGACACGCTGTTCACCGAATCACTCGCCAGCCCCATCAGCTGGATGCTGTCGAGAAAACGGCTCCAGTACGCCGCATATTCACGAAGATAGAGCGTGAGCACACCGTCTCGCGTGGCCAGTATATTCGCCGCTGCGCCAGCGTTCGTTCCCATCACCCACTCATCCTCACGCTGTAGCTGAGTGATGCGATAGAGGAACTTTTTTTTTACCAGCGTCTGATAGCCTGCTTTCGTAAAAAAACCGGGAATGCCGTCGCGGGCAAGGGTCTCGTCAGCGACGGTCAGGATCTGCTCGCTGGCATCCCCCGTGAGTCGGTTCAGCGTCATGGCCTCCAGAGACTGGGAGAGCGGGTCGGCTTTAATCCGCTGGTACAAACGAGCGTTGAGCGAATGCTGTCCGAGCAACGCGCGGGCCTCGCGAACCCGTGCCTCATCGAATTTCATCCCCTGGGACAGCCAGTCCGGATGCGCAAACAGGCTTTGCAAATGGCTGACAAACACCGCGCTGTCGCCCCAGGCTGTTAATTTATCGGCATCGTCCCACTGCTGAGTGATAGCCTGAATCAGCCACTCCGTGCTGGCGCGCCCTTGACCATACACGCCGAGATACACTTTCAGCGCCTCATAGATTCGGTCAGGATCCTGAGATTGCAGGGCTGAATTTAACGCGCTCGTCGCCTGACTCTGTACCGCAGGCAGTAAAAAGGTGCGCAGCGTAAACCGGTACACCCGCCCGGCATGGGCATTCACCGCGCGTCCGGTATACAGCCCGTAACGGTAGTCCAGCGGAGGATTTTGCCGATCCAGATCGCCAAAATCCGCTAACTCCCGGGCCATCGTCAGCAGTTTCGGCAGCAATGTATCCGACGGTAAGGTTTTTAGCGTCGCCACCTGCGCCTCCAGAAAACGGGTACTGCCGCTGACCACGTCCAGATAACGTGAGTTGTTGGTATAGCTCGCCACAAAGCCGTTTATCAGCACCACGGCCAGCACGATCAGCGCGCAATGTCCCAGCAAACGGCGCAGGCGAAAACGCGCCTCCTCGCGGAAATTGCGCGATACCAGCCCCGCATCTTTGACAATCACATCGGCAAAAAGCTGGCGCAGGAAGAAGTGTTTACCCCAGACCAGGCGGGGATGAGGTACTTCCGCCAGTTCAATACGCTCCGTGCTGCAGGAGGGTGCGCCCGCCGCGCGCGGCGAGAAGTAATTTCGCCAGCGCGACACCACGCTGCTGTGATTCACCAGCTGAGCGTCGGCGGTCTGACAAGCGCTGCTAAAATAGACGCCGCGGAAGCTGGCGCAAAACTGGGTTTCATCGTAGCGGGAGCTGAAAAATGCTTGCTGTAAAAACTCGCCGATCCCCGCACACAACAGCTGAAAATCGAGGGGAAAGGCGTACATCAGCTTACGATCCGCCAGGGCGTACTCTTCCTGCTGACGCGAGTGGATCGCGCTGGCCAGGCGCTGCTGAAGCGCATCCAGTTCCGCCTCGATCCGCTCGTGCAGCGCGGACGTGCCCGTATGGACCATTTCGCCCCACGGAAATGTCACGCCCCACACCTGCTCCCGCGCCTCGTTCGTCATGCTGCGAAACCAGGGTTCGAATCCCCGCAGCCAGTCCAGTCGGGTAATGACCACATACACCGGAAAGTGGATGCCCAGCGTCTGGCGAAGCTCGTCCAGACGTGCCCGGATACGGGTGGCAAGCGACAACATCCCCTTCCCGTCGCCCTGCATAATCTCCTCGGCGGAAATCGCCACAATGGCGCCATTGATCCCGTCGCGAAGGCGGTATTTGCGCAGCGCGTTCAGCAGGGATAACCACTCTGGTCTGGCGGTCTCATCCTCGCAGAGGTATTTGCCTGCCGTATCCACAAACAGCGCGTCGTTGCCAAACCAACATTCGCAGTCCTGCGTTGGCGCGTTTTCACGCCCGACACGGCTCAGCTGTTCCGGCAGCGGAAAGTCCTGCCCGGAGGTGACGATCAGCGATGTTTTTCCCGCGCCTTCGCTACCCAGTAAGACGTACCAGGGCACGGTTTCGGGCAACACCCCCGGCAAAAGCGTCGCCCACCAGCGTCGCCATTTCGTGCGCACTTTGTTGGTCATCCCCACCGCATGACGGATTTTCCGGGCGATGGCTTGATGCTCCTGTCTCGTCTCATCCCGCCGGGTACGCAGGAGAAAACGGTTCAGCAGCGCCGGGTTTGCCACCACCGCCAGCACAAACAGCCAGCATGCGTAAAGTAAGGCCACCAGCCAGATGATCACTACTATGGCCAGACGCACGGAAGACCGCGCCAGCGGATAGCTTTTTCCTGCCAGCAGCCACGGCCCCATAATCCAGACGATCACGCTCGCCGTCAGCGCAAGGGGAATAAAGAGAGGGATCCGCCAGAAAAGCCGCGCCATCCATAGCCACAGCGCGGCTATGCACAAGATCCTCGCGCTAACGGAGGCCAGCGGACGCGTCGTGCCAAACCCCGAAAACGGGCCGAGATACCAGATCCCTGCCGCCATCACCAGCATACAGGCCATCAGCAACACGAATTTCAGGCTTTGCCTTGAGAGTAATCGACTTAAGTAAAACATTCCGTTGTGGCCCACTAATAGGTGACAAACATTTCAACACGTCGATTTCTGGCTCGACCGGTTGGATCCTGGTTGCTTTGCAGCGGCTGAGTTTCACCCGCACCTTGAATACGAATATTGCTCCTCGGCACACCCGCCTTAATCAGCAATTCTGCGACGCTCGCCGCACGTTTTTCCGACAGGACGTGGTTATCTTCTATCCCGGGCTTATGGATTGGCGTGGCGTCGGTATGGCCGACAATCAGGACTTCGCCATTGACGCGGCGGATCTCGGTGGCCACGCGGTTCAGCGTCGCCACCCGGTCTGGCCGGATATCAATCGAACCTGAAGTGAACATCGAGTCGCCGTTGAAGATCACCTTGCTCTGTTTGTCGTTCTCATCCACCGACAGCAGCTTTTTATCAATTTCATCTTTAAGCAGGACCGCGAGTCGGAGTCGTCCTTTCACGACCGGATGCGTCAGTTCAAGGCGCGTAATGGCCGCCATCCGGCTGGTCAGAGCGTGTTGCTGAACCAGCAGATGATATTTGCACCAGAAAAAAGTACTGGTCGTCAGCAGGCCTGCCAGCAGCAAGGTGGCCCGAATCGGGACATGAATACGCCATTTCTGGCGCACAGCCTCGCGCTTCGGCAGGCCGTTCGGGGAGAGCTCCGGGGCGATCTTGTCCTGCGTATTCTGAAGAAGCGCCTGCAAACGCTGGCGGATCTTCATCAGCTGGCGGTCGCCGTCTTCAATAATGCTGTAGCGACCTTCAAAACCCAGGGCCAGGATCCGCAGCATGATATCCAGCACATCGTCATATTCGTGCGGATGCATCGACAGACGCCCGGCGAGGAGAAAGAATTTATTTCCGCCGTCGTTATCGCCTTCGAAATGGTTGAGCAGATTGCTGCGCGCCCACCCGGCGCTGATCCCCCACGGCGACGCATGCGCGGATTCGTCCAGTGCGGTGCAGAGGCAGTAGCGCGCGATAGTCATCTTCTTCCACGGAATGTTGACCTCTTCGCAGATCACCGTGAAGACATTGATTTCACTGCTCAGGGTGCGTTTGAGCACTTCCACCTGCGCGACGTCAGCAACGAACGTTGGCATTTCACTCAATGCCCGCAGCAGCGGCTGACACGCTTCCAGCAAAGGTTTTCCGGAGGCATTCACCCGCATCACGCGCTGCTGGATGCTCTCGCCCTTCAGGTCAGCCTCATTAAATGCGGTCAGGGCCTTCAGCTGCGCGGGTTCACCTTCCGGCAAAGGCGCGCGGGTGCTGCGTTCCGGTTCAGGGTCGCTATGCTCATCCAACAAAAACATTCCCAGCGCCTGTAAGCTCTGTTCATTGTCCTGCCCCAGGGTCGCGAAGTTATCGCTCATCAGTGACGGATCCCCCACAGCTCCAGCCTGAGTTCAGGCATTTCCCCGGCAACGTGAAGCGCCAGCGCCCCTGTGTGTAAGATACGTTCCCAGAAAGGACCGCTGCGGGAGAGCTCAAAATAGACGCTGCCTGCGTGGTAAGGAATTTGACGCGGCGGAACGGGCAGATTTTGCAATACCAGCCCCGGCAGATGGGAACGCACCAGCTCGTGCAGCTGTTGCGGCGCGCTAATTTTGGCCTGCGCGGAGAACTGCTGAGCCAGAATATCCGCCGCCATGCGTGCATTGACGGCCAACACCAGGCTTGAAAACGATCGCAACTCTTCCGGCATCACCGACGCCGCCCAGATCCCCTGCCCTTTGTTTTCCAACACAATCATCTGACCGGCCCGCACGAGGATCTGGTTGAGCAGATCGTTAATCTCTTCCACCAGCGGACGGATAGAGCCGTAAAGTCCGGCGTGGTGATACCCCGGCGCAGGTTTCGGGCGGCGAGTGCTCACCCGGATAAAGGTCGCCAGCTCCCCGGCAAATTTCGCCAGTTCCTGAAACAGCGCAATAGGCGGCAATTCAGGAATATGGCGCAGGTGATCGAGAACCGGTTCGTATTTATTGAAGATTTGCAGCAGCAGATAGTCGACAATTTCCGCGCTGGCGCTGGCTTTGCCATCGCTGTTAGCCAGCCGACTCGCCAGCATATCGGCGCGGATTTTGACCAGGCCGTTAAGGTGCGTGAGCCACTCTGTCAGCAGTGGGCTGGCACCATAGCCCGTCACCGGGGGAATATAATCCTGGGCATGGAGAAGCACGCTGCCATCAGGCTGGATGGCCTTCACCCGCGCCAGGGGCAGCCCAATCCACGATTCGGTCATCTCCGTTTCCGCGATGAGCCGCATCCGCAAGCGCCCTAACTGCACCTGTCTGGCCCCCTGACGGATGGCGTTGGTATCGTGCAATTCGGCGTCATAGGCGCAAAAACGCGCCAGTGAGCCGCGATCGTCGGTGTCAAAAATCGTCTCATCGCTGTTATCAAGGCGCAGCGGGACCGCCAGCCAGATAATTTTGCCCAGATGTTCCGGGGCAATGGTCAGCGGTTCCGGGAGCGCCGCGTGACCCGGGATGTCAAACGGCGTACCGTCAGGCAGCACCCCTTTGCAGGTGCGCAATACCAGCTTACCGTAGGCCAGCGCCTCGCTATCAATATCGTATTGAGCGAACCCCCAGAAAAACGGCGTGATGGTCGCCGCTCTTTTGTGCGCGTAGTACTCGAGATAGCGTTCCTGCTGTTGAAAGAGCTGCGGGCGCAAAAACAGCCCTTCACTCCACACGACTTTATTGGTTCTCACGGGTCAGTTCACTTCTTTAATGGAAACAGCTAATTGATCAACGGAAACCGCCAGCTTCAGCGTCTCATCTGAGGCGGGAAGAATAATTTGATACCACGACCTCTTTTTAGGCTGCGGTAAGATATAGAGCGCGCTCCATTGCGCCTCATTGATATTGCGAAACGCCGCCACCACCGCCAGGTATTTCGCCTCTTTTTCAATCGACAGCGTCAAGGGCCTTGATGCGCCTGGCTTCAGGATAATTTGCTTGCGTTGCGTAATATCAGCTTTCAGATCCGGGTTATTTCCCTTTGCAATCGTAAAATAATCACTGCTGCTAAAATTATCCTCGCCGGTCATGACGTAGATAAAAATCTCGACAGGCGCAGCTCGCCCGTTAATATCAGGATTACTGTTCTTTCCTGCACTGATTGTCAATTCAGCGCTTTTGGTCTCAGATGTAGCTTTATAATCTGTGGAACACGCCGCCAACAATAAAACCATGATCATCTGCAGTGCGTAATGCATTATTTTCCGTTGCGTCACAAGCCAGTCCTGTACACATAAAAGATATCCGTAATATTTAGCTTATACCTGCCAAATATTGCGGATAACCTTTGTCGATGAAGGCTTACTGAAACAGTAAGCCTTCGGCCGTCATGTTAGTGATTAACCGCGCAGGTTAGCCTTAACATCATAGGTTGCTGAAATAACGCCGGACTTGTGACCTTCCGCATTTTGCATCACATAGTCTTGGGTCATTTTGGTGAAGGAGAAGCTGACGACTTCACGCGGACGTGTTTCATCGTCAATCGAGCCCGCCATCTTGACTTTGGTGATAATAGCGTCGGTAAATTTAATGGTCAGATATTCCAGCGGATCGCCGCCGGCTTTACGCACGACGAACTGGATATTCTTAATATGTTTACCGGTCAGACAGTAGCTCAGTAAATTCGGGCTGGCTTTATCGGTATAATGAACAAACATAAAATCATCAACCGTTGCACGGCCAGAACCGCCACCCGAACCGCTGTGCATATTTGAATGCTGCGCAACATCCCAATTCCAGGACAGAACCTGAATTTCATTTTTATGAACGGCATCCGGTGATTCACCTTCGATGCCTTCAATTTTAATAAACATATCCTGTGCCATAATATAATCTCCAACACTCAATTTAAATAAAAGCTCTACGCGCTCTTTCTGTTAAAGAAAAAGCATTCCCTTTTGTCATGATTTTCATCACTCACACTCTTCCTGAAAATTCAGCCTTACCTGGCTTTTTCAGGAAAGAATCTCGATATCAGGCACCTTCTTTTACGGACGGCAATTTCGCGACCATGCGTAAAGAGACGGTTAATCCTTCCAGCTGGAAATGAGGTCGCAGGAAGAATTTTGCCTGGTAATAACCTGGATTGCCCTCGACGTCTTCCACCACCACTTCCGCTGCCGCCAGCGGGCGACGCGCTTTGGTTTCCAGAGTCGAGTTCGCCGGGTCACCGTCGACATAATTCATCACCCAGTCGTTCAGCCAGCGCTGCATCTCTTCGCGCTCTTTGAAAGTGCCGATTTTGTCGCGCACGATGCACTTCAGGTAGTGGGCGAAGCGCGAGCAGGCGAACAGATACGGCAGACGCGCGGACAGATTGGCGTTCGCCGTCGCATCGGCGTCATAGTACTCTGCCGGTTTCTGCAGCGATTGCGCGCCAATAAAGGCCGCGTAATCGGTATTTTTACGGTGGACCAGCGGGATAAAACCATTCTTCGCCAGTTCGGCCTCACGACGGTCCGAAATCGCAATTTCAGTCGGGCATTTCATGTCCACGCCGCCGTCATCGGTCGGGAACGTGTGGCTAGGTAACCCCTCCACCACGCCGCCGCTCTCGACACCGCGAATCAACGTACACCAGCCGTACTCTTTGAAAGAGCGATTGATGTTGACTGCCATGGCATACGCGGCGTTAGACCAGACGTATTTGCTGTGATCCGCCCCGTCAGTGGTCTCTTCAAAATGGAAGGCATCCACCGGATTGGTACGTATCCCGTACGGCAGACGCGCCAGAAAACGCGGCATCGCCAGGCCAATGTAGCGAGAATCTTCCCCCTGACGCAGGGAGTTCCAGGCGGCATATTCCAGATTCTGGGTGAAGATTTTGGTCAAATCGCGCGGATTGGACAGCTCCTGCCAGGACTCCATCTGCAGCACAGCCGGGGAGGCGCCAGAGATAAAAGGCACATGCGCCGAGGCGGCAATTTTGCCAATCGACGCCAGCAGATCGACGTCCGGCGCGGTATGATCGAAAAAGTAATCCGCCACCAGACAGCCGTAAGGTTCGCCACCCAGTTGACCGTACTCTTCTTCATAGATTTTTTTGAACAGCGGGCTTTGATCCCAGGCCACGCCTTTATAACGCTTCATACTGCGTCGCAGTTCATCCTTGGACATGTCCATAAAGCGCAGCTTCAGCTTTTCGTCGGTTTCCGTGTTGAACACCAGGTATTGCAAACCGCGCCAGGCGCTTTCCAGCGACTGAAACTCCTGATGATGCAGAATCAGGTTGATCTGTTCGGAGAGTTTGCTGTCTATTTCAGCAATGATCGATTCGATAGCTTTATAGGCATCATCGGAGATCGTTTGGGTATTTCGCAGAGCTTGCTCGGCCAGCGTTTTGACCGCCCCTTCGACGGCCACCCGGGTTTGCTCTGTTTTTGGCTTAAACTCTTTCGCTAAAAGCGCATTGAAATCGTTGTACTCGACGGTCGATTTCGATGATTTTTCTCGTTGCGCATCCATCACAGACATAGTCTTTCCTTCGTCTCTTATCACTCTTCGGGCTGAAGTTCAGCGATTTCAGTTTTGGCTTTGGGTGAGGCCGCCAGCGTATTCAGCAACGCTTTGTCTTTCAGCAGTTTCATCACCAGCTCTTCCGCACCGGCTTTGCCGTCCATATAGGTTTGCAGATTGGCCAACTGAGTACGCGCTTCCAGCAGTTGCGACAGGGAATCCACTTTGCGGGCGATCTCATCCGGCGAGAAGTCGTCCATGCTTTCGAAGGTAATATCCACCATCAGCTGCCCTTCGCCGGTCAGCGTATTCGGAACCGCGAAAGCGGCGCGCGGCTTCATGCCCTTCATGCGTTCGTCAAAATTATCGATATCAATATCGAGGAATTTACGGTCGACCACTGGCGGCAATGGATCGAGCGGCTTGCCGGAGAGATCCGCCAGCACGCCCATGACAAAAGGTAATTCAACCTTTTTTTCACTGCCGTAAATTTCAACGTCGTATTCAATTTGCACGCGTGGTGCGCGGTTTCTCGCAATAAATTTCTGCGAATTACTTTTACTTACAGCCATGGAGACCGACCCTTAAATAAAATAGAGACGCGCTGAATAATATTATTTTCCTGACGGCAAGTTTATTTTTTGCCGCAGAATGACCTCCCCAGACATTCAGCGCGGGAAACATCGGGGAAGTATTGTTCAGCTCTGAGCTTATTTATAATCTATAACAATGGCTGCCGCCGTATTCAGTAACCCGGCACTGACCTTTGAATTTCCATTCGCATAATAACTGGCGATAAAATCATGGGTAATATCCCCCGCCACGCTCACGTCGTAACTCTGCGAACTGGTCGGGTCATTAACAATCATCTGCTGCTGCTCGCTATTGCGCAGGCGGACTTCCACATGCTCGCTAAAGTCAGAGCCGGCGGTGTTCAGAAGATTGCCGGTTGAAGCATTCATGCCCGTTGCGGTGCTGGCAAAATAGAGCGACACCACTTTGTCAGTCGGGCACTCTTTTAGCGTAATGGCAAACACCTGACTTCCGGCTTCCGCGCCGTCATGGTCCAGCGTATTAATCGAAATGACAGGTAAAGCCACCGTTTCGTTGGCCGTCCCGTTATTAATACTGACTTCACAGGTGTTCTCCAGATAGTCACCTCTAAACTCAACCTTAATTTTGCAGTTATCCTGCGTTGTGCAAGGCTGAGCTAATGCCCAGGGGGATATCACCAGCAGCGCCAGCGCCGTTATTTTCCGTGCCAGACAAAGTGGGCGAATTAATTCCGATAACATGTCACCTCCATTTGCACAATGCTATTACTCTGGCTGGCATTCACTCGATTCTGATTATTGACACGAGGCACAATCCGGCATTTATCATTACCTGATACGACCCACAGATTGCCCGATGCCGGGTCCCATCCGCGAACAAAGGCCATTCCACTCTGTCCTGACATCCCCTGACTCACGCCTTTATCGTCGAGCAGTTCACTGCCTGCCGGAATCGGCTGACCATTTTCATCATGAATAATCAATACCATCGGGACGCCTTCAATGGTTTTCATATCGACGGCAAGAATCGCGCCTTCACGGGGAATAACCGTTCTCTGGCTCTCCATGACGTCGACGTTCTCAGGCACCGTTTTGTAATCCAGTGCGACGCTGTTCTCACGATACGGCGTCAGGGAAGGCATGATGGCGTAGCCACGACGATCAACTTTGGCTCCCTGGCCGTTAAACACCCTGGCGCCGGTGGCGCCCGGCGCACCGATAATGGCGAAAGGCGATTCCCCCACCGAAGGCCCGAAGGTCACTCCGCCTTTATGCGCTGCCACGCTGCCGCTGGCTGAAACCGACAGCTGGCGTGAAGAGCCGGTATTGTCCACGCCCGCCGTCATGCCAAACTGGCCGACCGGGCTGCGGTAACTCATGTTGCCTGACACCGCTTCGCGACCATCTTCACCCTGGGCATTTTGCAGCGAAGTGCCGACGCCGTAGGTCAGCTCACTCTGTTCACCCTGGCTGCCGTTCGCATTGAGCTGGAAGCGATCGCTCTTCGGGTCGGAATGACTGTAGGTTGAATAGATTGAACTGAACAACGGTCGGCTATCGATTCCGCCGCTGAGTGGCACGTTCACCGACGCCATCACGGAGTTTTCGTAATCTCCGTCTTCATCGCTGGTGCGCATGGCCGTCAACGCAAACGAAAAATAGCGCAGCGATTTCGACCAGGTGAGCGAGTACTGTTTGGCGGTGGCATCGCTGGTCCAGTAGGAGTAAAGGCTGCCGCTAAAATTCAGCGTACTGTTATCCCATAAGGTCTGGGAAACGCTGGCGCTAAAACGCGATTTAGTCCGATAGTCAACGTCATAATCATCGTTGGTCCCTCCGTCACGGGCGATACTGGCATCGCGCAGCGAGTAATAGCCTTTGGTGGAGTAGCGATACGCCGCCAGTGTCAGATTTGTGGACGTTTCCGACATAAATTTGGTAAATGCCACGCTGTAACTGTTGCCGTTAGACTCCTTGCCATCCTCAACTTCTGCCCAGGCGCGGATCAGATCAAACGACACGCCACCGATCAGCGTATTGATGGCATTACCCACCGAGAGCGCATGGTAGTGTTCCGCCACCTGCGAACCGCCGTATAAGGTGTAATGATTGCCAAGACCATAGCGCATGATCAGCTGCGCGAGTTTAAGTTTCTCTTTCAGGGAATCATCATTCATTTCCCCCACGGCCACCTCGAAGTTGGCAACGTCTTTATGCAGCAACATGGGCGGTGCGGAAAACGGGATATTGCTGATGCGCGTTGAACCATCCGCTTCTGCGATCGTCATCTGTAGATCGCCGCCATAGCCCATCGCGCCAATGTCGTTCAGCTCGAACGGGCCTGGCGGGACAATGGTCTGATAGACCACCAGGCCGTGCTGCGTGATCGTCACTCTGGCGTTAGTTTGCGCTATCCCACGCAAAATCGGCGAGTAGTTGCGAAGCCCTTCCGGCAACATTCTGTCGTCAGACTGCAACTGCACGCCACGCAGATTAAAACTGTCGAAAAGATTACCGGTAGTGTTGCTATCGCCAAGGGTCAACTGACTTTTCAGGCGCGTCAGATCCGTTGCCGCATAGGTCGCCAGACTCGACGTGTGGAGGGTACTGTCCTCTTTCGACCAGCCGGTGTTCGAACGCTGGCGAATGCGCCAGCCTGCGATATTAAAACCGGTCAGCAGCCCAATATTGCTGGTGTAATCATCGCTGCGGCTCTCGCCGTTATCCGGCCCGGTCGACAGGCCGTAGATGTTCGCGTTGTAGTCCAGAAAACCGGCAATATCGCCTTCAGACCAGCGGGCAGGATCCACATATCCGCGCGGATAAATCACCTGGTTGATTTGCGGCACGCCGATGCTGAGCTCTAAGTCCCCGCTGTTGTAATAAGTCTGGCTGCCTTTAACCGCCTCGCTCAGGCGATAGGCTTTCCCGGCTTCAAGCTGCGTGCCTTCAGTGGGCTTAATCCCAAGCTGGGTCAACTCTTCCGCCGTGAAACTCGGCTCGGCATTGGCCTTACCCTGTACGGCTAAAAAATGAACATTGAAACGCCCCCGCTGCTCGCCATTGACCAGCACATTGAGGGGATAAATGCCCGCAGGGACCGGGTTGCCTTCACGAAATTGCGATACATCGATACTCGCACCGTGAATAAAACCGGGGTTGAAGTCCATCTGCTCGACGCTGGAACTTCCGTCCGCATCGTTGCCAGTCTGCTGCGCCCAGACTTTAGGGAGCAGCAGCAGAACACAGGTCAGCGATGCCAGCGTCCTGACCGGGACCTTCAGCGTCTTTGGGCTTAAATTTAGGGCACGCTTCACTTTTTATCCTTAAAACCAAATGTCCTTTACGCTCAACCACACTGTCTATCTGCCGCCACAACGTCATTCCGTCTGTTGTTCGACATAGCCCTTACCAGGCTGGTTTATCAGGATTTTTTCCACCGGCGACCCATAATCATTCAGCAGTTTTACGCTGATTTGGGTGACATTCCCCCCCGCTGCGCTACCGTTATCCGCATACCAGGTTTCGGTGGCACCTGGCGCAACCATGTCCATATTCATGTCGTACTTTTTCCCGTTCTGGGTGAACGTTCCGGTATCAAAGGAGAAGTAATAGCCGGTTGGATTGGTAATCTGAATGCCGGTCCCTTTTTTACTGTCGCTGGTGATAGCCCATTTCAGTCGTCTAAAGGTTTTTACGCTGTTCTCTTCCAGCGTGGCCGGACGCCAAAATATTTTAATGCGCGTACGAAAAGCCAGATCCAGATGGTTTTTGCTTTTATCCTCCGATTTCACAACCGGCGGAATTTCCAGCAGATTAAACCAGAATAACGATTCACGATCCTGCGGCAGCGCCATCCCGGTATATATTAAACGCAGACTTTGCCCTTTCCCCTGTTCAACGCGGTACACTGGCGGTGTAATAATAAAAGGCGTCTTGACCTGATTAATATCTTCATTGGCTTTCCCGTCATCAATCCAAACCTGTACCAGAGCCGGTAATTTCCCTTTATTGTTAGTTCTGACACTCACCTCTCTTTCGTTCCCCGGAAAGATAATGCGTGTTCCTGCAATCGTTACACCGGCAATAGTGGCCGTGGATGCACTGAATAAAACTGACAATAAAAAGAATTTTTTTATTAAAGACATGAGTACACCTTGTGAATAAAAATCGACAGGCTGGTGGCTCGCCATCAGCCTGTCGCAATATTATTTGTACGCCAGCGTATATTGAACTTTTGCGGTAACATCACCCGCCGTTGTTGGCGCCGTAGCGTAATAACCGCCGATATAAGTCATGGTGGCTTTATGCGTCGTCGCGTTAACATCAAACATTGCACCAGTTCCGCCGACCGGAATCTGGGTACTGCCGTCCTTGTCGAACAGACGAACCTCGACGTTCTCTGCACCACCGTCGGCTTTCAGCGTGCTGTTGGTCAGGTTCTGGGTGGTTGCGTCAAAGCCATCGCTGTTGATCGCTTCGAAGTGCGCGGCAACCTGAGTCACCGTATCAGGGCAGGCTTCTACGTTGAGATCAAAGGTCGTCGTACCCGCTTCCTTACCGGCAACATCTAAAGACTGAATAGATAAGGTAGGTAAAGTCACCTGCTTATCTTCATCGCCCGCGGTAATACTGCAGGTATCTGCAATCAGTTTACCGGTAAAGGTGACCGTTCCCTGAGTGACCGGAGCGCCCACTGCAAAACCATAGGTTGAGACCATCGAAAGCGCGACAGCACATACCGTCATTCTTAATTTAGACATTTTCTGTTCCTTAGATAAGGTTAACTTCACAGACTATTGAGCGGCTCTTGTGAGCCATTTCCGAGTTTATTTATCCATTACTGACTGAGAAGGACAAATAAATTCACTGGTTAAAACGTCACACTGAATTTCCCTTCAGCGTCACTGTTTAAATACAACGTCTGACCATGATGTTCTATTTTATGCGCCAACACATAGCGGCCCATTTCCGGCATAATTTCTTTCTCAACGACCTGAATTAATGCGCGAGCCCCGGTTTGCACGACGGCGCAGCGTGAAATAATGTCATCGAGCACCGAATCCGCATATTCCAGTTCGATGTGATAATGTTCACGCAGGCGCTGAGATATTTTTTCCAGTTGTAACCGGACAATAACCTGGAGCATACCGTGCTGAAGCGGCAGATAAGGAATAATCTCTAATCGCCCAAGAAACGCAGGTGGGAATATTTTCAATAATTCCGGTTCCAGCATTTCCAGCAGTCTTTCAGTTCCCGGTGCGGTCTGTGGATCGCTGTACAGCTGAGTCATTAATTCGCTTCCCGCATTACTGGTCATCAGCAGCGTGGTGTTTTTGAAATCGATATAGCGCCCTTCGCCATCTTCCATCCATCCCTTGTCAAACACCTGGAAAAAGATCTCGTGAATATCAGGATGCGCTTTTTCAATTTCATCCAGCAAAATCACGCTGTAGGGCTTACGGCGCACGGCTTCTGTTAGCACACCACCTTCCCCGTATCCCACATAGCCTGGAGGCGCGCCTTTCAACGAGGAGACCGTATGCGCTTCCTGGTATTCACTCATATTAATGGTGATCAGGTTCTGTTCCCCGCCATACAGGGTCTCAGCGAGTGCCAGCGCCGTTTCGGTTTTCCCTGTTCCCGATGTTCCCACCAGCATAAAAACGCCCACAGGTTTGTTGGGATTGCCCAGCCCGGCGCGTGAGACCAGGATTCGCTCCGCGATCTGTTGCAGCGCATGAGGCTGTCCGATGACCCGCTCCTGCAGGCGCTGCGGCAGTTCCGCGACCGCCCGGTAATCATCCTCCAGCATCTGACCCACGGGGATCCCCGTCCAGTCGGAGACAATGGCCGCCACAACATCCGCGTTCACTTCGGCCTGCACCAGCGGCGTTTTCCCACGAATTTCGCGCAGGGAGAGTTCGAGCTGCGCTAACGTTTCGCGGTTTGCATCGGAGCTGGATTCGGGCTGTTCCCCCGGCACACCAAGCTGCTGGCGTTGTGCCAGGATCGCCTCCACGCAGAGCTTTTCCTGCTGCCAGCGCTGGCAGAACGCGGCCTCTTCTTCAGCAAGGTCGGCCAGTTGTGCGCTGAGCGCGTCGTCAGATTGCTGCGTTTCCTTACCGTAATGGTGCGCTTTCTGAATGCGCTCCCGTTCCGCCTGGATATCCTGAATCCTGGCGTTCAGGAGTTGAAGCGCTACAGGCTTCATATTTTGTGCCGTCGCCACCCTCGCGCAGGCAGTATCCAGCAAACCGATGGCTTTATCCGGTAGCTGCCGGGCGGGAATATAGCGATGTGACAGGCGTACTGCCGTGGTCAAAGCTTCATCCATGATCCACACGCCGTGGTGGGCTTCCAGCGTCGGCACCAGGCCGCGGAGCATAGATACGGCGGCATCCTCGGCAGGTTCATCGATTTGCAACACCTGGAAGCGACGCGTCAGCGCCGGATCTTTCTCGATATGTCGCTTAAACTCGCTCCAGGTTGTGGCACCGATGGTACGGAGCTTTCCTCTCGCCAGCGCGGGCTTGAGCAGGTTTGCCGCGTCCCCTGTCCCCGCCGCGCCACCCGCCCCCACCAGCGTATGAACTTCGTCGATAAACAAGATGATCGGGACGGCGGCAGACATCGCCTCATCCAGCACCGCTTTCAGCCGTGCTTCGAATTCGCCCTTCATACTGGCACCCGCTGACAGGGCCACCACGTCGAGTGCGAGCAGGCGCACCTGAGATAACGCCGGAGGGACTTGCTCGCTGGCAATCGCCAGCGCCAGCCCTTCAACCACCGCCGTCTTGCCGACCCCCGCTTCCCCCGTCAGCAGCGGATTGTTCTGCCGCCGACGCAGCAGAATATCGACCATCGTGCTGATCTCCTGGCTGCGGCCCACCACCGGATCGATTTTGCCTTCCCGTGCCAGAGCGGTGAGATCGGTGGTGTATTGCGCCAGACCCGCCCCGACTGGGGTCAACACCGAACCACTGGCCTCCCCAGGAAGCGCATCGGCGCGAGCAAAGTCATCGGAACCGTGGGATTCACTAGAATCGCGCAGGATGTACTGCATATCATGCGTCAGATGATCCAGCGCGATACGCTCAAGGCCAGGAAGCATGGCCAACAGCTCGCGGCGCAACTCCATGGTGGTGAGCATCGCTATCAGCAGATGCCCGCTGCGAACGCGCGCAGCAGAACATTCGAGGCTGGAATAGACCCAGGCACGTTCGATGGCCAGTTCAATGCAATATGAAAAGTCGGTAATACTGCTGGCGCCTGTTGGTAACCGCGACATGGCGCGTTCTAAGTCTCGTTCCAGCTGGGAAATATCAATGTCAAATGTCCGCACAATGATTTTAAAATCATTGTCCGTATCCTGCGACCACAGCTGATTAAACCAGTGCACTAATTCAACATAAGGATTACCCCGTAGCTTACAGAGCGTGGTTGCGCTTTCTATGCTGCGAAAAAGGGTATTATTAAGTTTGCTAAAGAGATTTTTCCTTGCGATAGCCAAACGTTCCTTCCTTATTTGTCGTGCGTATTTATCGATATCCCACGCACAAATTCCATTTCAATATCACTATTAAACAAGAGTTCGATACGATTACACAGTGCTTTTATAGCGCTGAAAGAACAATAAGACATCTGCCCAAAACACTATCCTAAAAAAAACCACATAAAAAACGTATCGGTATGATTTAATGATAAAAATTCATAACGCAATGTGTTGTTACACTTATACAGACAACGTTCCAGACCCTTCATTTGCTATTATCCACGCGAAAATAGATGTCCCATAAAGATAAAGATGCCTGGAATCACATCCGTTGAAAAAATCCGCCATAAGACTTTTGATGGCGGAAATTATTACAGGCATGAGAAATATCTTTTATTACGTTAAACAGTTGCCATTGCCAATTAGGGTACAGTTAAGTGGACCATAAGTTTCTTGATTACTATAATAGAGAGCTCACTTTCATGCGTGAAATGGCAAGTGAATTCGCGCAAAAACATCCTAAAATAGCAAGCCGTCTCGGCGTTCATGGTATTGACGTTGCCGATCCTTTTGTCGAACGCTTAATTGAATCTTTCAGTTTTATCGCCGCCAGGATGCAGCTAAAACTTGACGCGGAATTTCCGACTTTTACACAACGATTACTCGATGTGATTTACCCCAATTACAATGCGCCGACACCGTCTATCGGCGTGGTGCAGCTACGGCCTAATCTTAAGGAAGGGGATCTCACGCTGGGCTATGAGGTCGCGAAGAATAGCGCGTTTTTTACCTCCATTTTCCCCGGTGAAACCACTCGGTGTGAATTTCGCAGCGGTCAGTCCGTCCGCCTGTGGCCACTCACCCTCTGCGATGCGCGGATGACCTCTCTGCCACCCGATCTCCCCAATCTGGAACGTCACCGCATTGCGCAGAGCGAGCTTAAAGGCGCCCTGCGCCTGCGGCTACAGCTGCCGGAAGGGATGATGTTTTCTGATTTGACCGAGCTTGCCTCGCTGCCCGTCTACCTGAGCGGTGACGAACGCATTGTCTCGCGGCTGTTTGAACTCCTGCATGGCGGATGCCAGGCGACCATCCTGCGCCACGCCAAAGAGGGAGGCTGGCACGACGCCGTGATCTCTCAACAGGCCTTACTGTTCGAAGGTATGTCCGTAGAAAAGAGCCTCCTGCCCGTCAACTGGAATATTTTCCACGGCCATAACCTGGTGAACGAATACTTCGCCTGCCGCCAGCGTTTCTATTTTTTTACCCTGAATCATCTCTCGGCGGGTATCGCGGACAACCACAGCCGTGAGCTGGAGGTCATCCTGCTGCTCAACCAGATGCCACAGGATCTGGCGGGACATATTGATACCGATCGTTTTCAACTGTTCTGCACGCCGGTTATTAATCTGTTTCCCAGACGCGTCGATAGACTTGAAGTCAAACGTAACACTCACGAACTGCACGTAGTTCCGGATCGCAGCCGCCCGCTGGATTACGAGATTCACTCAATTCTGCGCGTGACAGGCCAGCAGGCAGAGCATAGCAAGGAAGTGGTATTCAACCCCCTGTTCCAGACCCGTCATAGCGATAGCGGTAACTTCGGCCGTTACTTCTCGCTCACCCGTCGACAACGCACGGGCAGCCACTCACTTTCGCGAAAGTACCACTCTCAGACGCTCTACAATGGGACGGAAGTGTTTATCTCTCTCGTCGACCAGCAGGAAGCGCCTTTCAGCGACGACATTCGCTATTTGTCGGTGGAGGCGATGGTGACAAACCGCGATTTACCGCGCCTGATTGCCCGAACCGGGCAGTACGATCTGACGATTTCCGATGCCGCCCCGGTCCATGGCGCGCGATTCATCTCTCCCCCCAGCTCACCGCGAGCGCCGTTTGTGGCCAGCGAATCTGCCTGGCGACTGATCCGCCAGCTTAATTTCAACTACCAGCCGCTCTCCGATCGGGAAAATGTGGTGGGCGGAGAAGCGTTTCGTCAGATGCTGCAGTTGTTTGTCGACAACACCGATCACGACGCCCAGTCCCAAATCAGCGGTCTGATCGGCTGCGAAACCGTCCCGGTGATCCGCCGCTTGCCCGGGAACGGGCTGCTGATGTATGGCCGGGGGGTGAAATGCACGCTGACCATGGATGAGGAGAACTTCTCCGGTGTCAGCCCCTATCTGTTTGGGCTGGTTCTGGAAAACTATCTGGCCCGCCACGCCTCGATCAATGTGTTTACTGAAACAGAACTGCGCACGATCCAGCGCGGGAAAATTGCGCGCTGGCAGCCTCGCCCCGGACGCAGAGGAGCCTTATGAAGGAGCCATCTGCACTGTCAGACACTCTCGCCAGCTGGTGTCATGAAGAGGCCCCCTGGGAGAGCGGTTTTCTGGGACTGATGCGCGCCCTGTGCGCTCGCACCCCAGACTTGCCCGTCCCCGGCACCGCGCAACGTCCGTCTCAGGAGCGCCATCGACTCAGCCAGACGGCACAAATGGCCTTTTCGCCGCGGGAGATAGCCAACCTGTCAGTCAACCATGACACGCTCAATATTCAGCTGTTTGGACTGGGGATCTGGGGACCGCAGGGCGCCATGCCGTTGCACCTCTCTGAGCTGGCGTGGTCCCGGAGCGAGCAGCACGACGACCAGGCGTTGACGGATTTTGTCGATATGTTTCACCATCGCGCACTCTCCCTGTTCTGGCGATCGTGGTTTATTTCTCAGGATACGGCGTCCCTGGACCGAAAGGAGGATGAATCCTTCTCGTTTTATATCGCCAGCCTCGTCGGACTGGACCCAGCCGCATTGGGTCATGCCTCTCTGCCCGTTCATGCCCAACTGGCCGCTTCGGCCCATTTGATCCGCGAAGCCCGCAACCCTGAAGGACTGGCGGGGGCGCTGCACTACTACTTTGACATTCCCGTGTTGCTTGAGGAGTTCGTCCCGCAGTGGATCCATT
This sequence comes from Lelliottia wanjuensis, assembly GCF_030238365.1. GTDB lineage: Bacteria > Pseudomonadota > Gammaproteobacteria > Enterobacterales > Enterobacteriaceae > Enterobacter > Enterobacter wanjuensis. Next base: position 393,669 of record NZ_JASSOT010000001.1, read on the forward strand.
TAACGCCTGCAGAAACCAGTCGGCTCGGGCATCCGGACTGCGCGCTGCAGCTTGGCGACGGCGCGGTGCTGGGCGAAACCCTCCAGGATCGCCAGCATAAATTTCGTCTCACGATCGGCCCCCTGACGCTGGCGCAGTACATGGGATTCAGTCCCTGGGGAGAAGATCTTCCGGTGCTGTGTGAATGGGTCAGAAATTTCACTGGCTATGAATTTGCCTGGGACGTCCAGCTGATCCTGCGTGCCGACGAAATGCCCCAGGCCACCCTGAACGGTAGCCACCAGCTGGGATACGCCAGCTGGTTGGCGCGACACGATCGCGATAAGCCCGTCTCCGGCATGAGTTTCGAACCGGAACACTACCAGTTTTAACCCCCGATGGAGCGAGCCACGCTATATGGATTATTACCAGCACTTACTTGAGCCGATCCCCGGCCCGTCACCCTGCGGCGAGGATCTGGAGTACAACCCGGCATTTGTTTTACTTCAGTCGCGACTACAGCCCCGGCTTGAGGCGGAGTATGGCCAGTTTACTGAGACGGCCAACCCCGTTAACTGGGCGGACATCGAACGCGATTGTCACGCGCTGCTGGCTAAATCGCGCGATATCCGCCTGATCATCATCCTGATTCGCTGCCGCCTGCGAACAACGGGTTTACGGGCTCTCAGCGAAGGATTTCAGGCGCTGCTGGCGTTACTTCAGCAATGGCCGAATGAGCTTTATCCGCTGCTGCACGATGAAGGCGAGTTTGAGCCACTGCTGCGCGCCAATGCCCTGAACGAACTCGACGATCACAGCGGCCTGCTCAACGATATTCGCCACTATCCCCTGCCAAAAGTGGTGGGAACGCAATGTCTGGTGAAAGATATCGAGCGCGCGCTCGCCATCCCGCGTGATGAGAGCGCTCTGCCGGAAGCCACGGTTCAGGCGATGCAAAACGCGTGGCGCGACGGGGGAGATAATGACATAGCCTCCCTGTCACAAGCACGTTTGCAGCTACAAACGTTGTCCGCGCTGCTGGCGGACTCCCTGGGAGACAGCGCTCCCGGCTTTTTGCCGACGTTACGTCTGCTGGCGCTGTTTACCGACCCTGAGGTGACGCCAGCCAGCGAACCGGCACTTCCAATACCCGCCCCCCCTTCTGCGCCTGAGTCAACGCCCGTTTATCAACCGGCAACCGTCGCGCAGGCGTCACCCGCGAAAGAGATCACCAGCCGGGCACAGGCGTTTGCAACGCTCAACGCTGTTCAGGCCTGGTTTATGGGTGCAGAGCCCGGCAGCCCGGTGATTTTGCTGCTGGATTTTGCCATCAAAACGTCAGGAAAAACCTTCAGTGAATTACTGCAACTGCTCCCGGTCGAGATCGTTGCTCACTTAACTAACGAGGGGAAGGAATAATGAAATATCGAGTGGGATTGCTGTTTATCGGACTGCTTGGCGCTGGCTTCGCACAAGCGAGCTGCGTCCTGAGCCCAAAATCCGGTCTGCCTGCGCCGCATAACTTTGAGGTACCGGACATGACCGTCTATGTCGATGCCGACCAGGTTGCGAGTACAACAACGCCTGTCACCCATTACGATACCGCTGTGCAAGGTTACCCGATCGGTTACATCACCTGTGCCGATGGGGAAGCTTACGGCAAAAGCGCGATGAATCTGCCGCCTCAGGGGGCCGGGTATATTTTCCCGACGAATGTTCCCGGAATTGGCCTCAAAATCATCTGGAACAACGGTCAGGCTTTCGGCACGGGACAACTCCCCGCCCCGGGTAACATGAGTTTCGCCCCTTCGCCGACCGGCTCCTGGGTGTATGACGCCGCTTCGCTGTATCGGATTGAGATCTACAAAACCGCCGAAACGCTGAAACTGGACCCGCAGGGCGCGAACATCATTCTGCCCCCGAATGATTATGCCTATAACTGGGTAATCAGCGATTCGATAAGCAACGCCGCACAGATATTGCACATCGGGGCGATACAAATTGTCAGCACCCCGTCGTGCACCTTTGAGGGCGATAAAACCGTGGATTTCGGGACGGTCACCGGCAACATGCTCAACGCCAGCGCCGAGATCGAAAAGCCACTGGATTTTGCGATCACCTGTCGCACCGATTATGGCACTTACTCCACCACCGTCTCGGTCACCAGCGATAGCGCCTCGACGGACAGCCGCTATATCAAAGTCCAGGACAGCAGCGGTGCCACCGATGCGCTGGCAATCCGCATTAAAAACAGCACCGGCGGCGATCTGCTGCTGGACGGTTCGACGAGTGAAACCCTCAGCAGCACCGGGAGTACGCTTCCCGCCGAGTTTCACTGGAAAGCGACGCTGATGTCGCAGCCTGGTGCCGCACAGCACCCCGCAGAAGGCGAGTTTACTGCCCATGCGGAAATTTTATTGCAGGTGAAATAGCCCTTCATGACCACCACCCAAACTCTGTTTGTCAGTATCGCCAGCTACCGCGACCCGGAGCTTATCCCGACGCTGCGCGACATGATTACGATGGCCCGCGATCCGCAAAATTTGCGTATCACTATTTGCTGGCAGCATGACAACGAGAGCCTGTCGTTGTTTACCGGGACTGGAATGCAATTGATGGCCTCCGACGACGCAGCGGATGACCCGGTCTGGCGCTTTGAGTGGCAGCAAGCGCTGATAACCGTCGTCCCGGTGCACTATTTTCATAGCCGGGGAGCCTGCTGGGCGCGGTTTATCGCGGAGCGCCACTACGCAGGGGAAACCTTTTCGCTACAGATTGACTCCCACTGCCGCTTCGCGGGGCACTGGGATCACCGCATGATTGAGATGTTGAATGGGCTGCGCGCCCTGAGTGCCAAACCGGTGCTCTCCACCTATCCACCGGCCTATGACCCGCAGGAGCCGGACGAAAAACGCAGCCAGTTTGCGAGTCGACTGATCTTTCGCGAATTTTCCAAAGAAGGGCTACCGATGCTCTCTTCCACCCCCCTCAGCAGCGATACCCCAGTCCGGGGAAGTTATGTTGCCGGTGGGTTTATTTTCGCGGACGGCAGCTTTGTGCAACAGGTCGCCAACGATCCCCATATTTTCTTCGCCGGAGAAGAGATCGCGATGGCGGCACGCGCCTTTACGCACGGTTACGACGTCTACACCCCGCATCAAATTTTGCTCTGGCATTACTACGGACGGCGAAAAGAGAACAAGGTCTGGGGCGATCACTCCCGCGAGGCCAAAAGCAGCGGGGAGATTGAGATGGCATGGTGGGAACGTGACGCGCTGTCTAAAAAGCGCATCCGCACGCTGTTCGGTCTGGAAGCAGATCCGGTTGATATCGGGGATTATTCACTGGGGAACGCCCGTAGTCTGAGGGAGTTTGAACGACTGACAGGTATCGATGTTAAGCGCCGCGCGGTGTTACCTGAAGTCATCGGGGCGGATAAACGCAGCGTATTTTTACCCCATGAGTGGCCGGATGATGCGCTGTGGGCGCAGCGCCTGGTCTCCCCCTTCGGCAAATCGATAAAGCTCAACAAAACGGACATCAGCGATGCGCAGGCAACGGCAGCATGGTGGTATCTGGGCGTTTACAGCGACAACAACCGTCTGCTGAATGAGCGGAAATTCAGCCGGGAGGAGATCGATGCCGCGATGGAATCCGCCGATGAAGGAAAAATGACCCTCGCGCTCGATTTCACGGCTACCCCGTCGGAAACACCCTCAGTGGTGCGACTCTGCCCCTTTAACGAACTCAGCGGCTGGGGTGCAGTCGTGGAGCAAGCATGGTAAGCGCAGCCCGCCAGGTCCAGTCACTGCTCGGGGTTGATGCGCTGCTGGCAATGGGGGGCATAATCCCCTCCGTTTCTCTGTTTCGGGAGCAAATGCATCAGCGGATAGTGCGCCTGGATGCCTCGCTTGCCGCGAGCGGCTGGACGAAGGAGCAGACATCGCAAATTTGCGCCCTGCTTTGCCGTCGTCTGGATGCCCGAATTGCCGCGGCGCTGGCACGGAATCAGCAGCAGATCACCGCCCCGACGCTGGAAAAGGAGTGCTATCGCGATCTTGTCCCGGCCACGGAATCCGACGTGATGAACCTGATGCGGCCTTTTCTTCTTACCCCTCATTTTGACGATACATTGATATGTTGAGACGCTCTCAAGACCGCTATCCCATTCTGCTGGTCGCCGCGCTGTTGCTGGCGACGGGGATTTATCCTCATCCCGCGTGGAATGCCCTGTTTGCAGGGCTGACCGTTCTGTTTTTCGCCCTGACGGTGCGAGAGGTCCTGCAAAACGAGACGCCCCCATCCCCCCTTTGCGAAATGCCACGGGTAGAAAAACAGATCTACCTGGTAATTGGCCCCTACGTAAACCAGTGGTTTTCCGCCAGACACAAAGGGAGTATTGAGCACTCTGCCACCGGCGCACTCTGGCTGTGTGCCGCCACTCAGGGCGAGATGATCCGGCAATTAGCGCGGCTCGGTGCGGACCCACAAAATCTGAAGGTCACACTCTTTTTCCCCTTTTTTCCTGATGGCCACGACAGCGCGGCGCTAGCAATCTCTTCGCTACAGGAGTGGCGAAACATCCTCCAGTCACCGATTCTGGCGGACCCTCTGCCCTGTATTTTTGCCCTGTACGTGCGATGCAGCGACGAGCGTTTTACCCACGATCCTGACTCTGCTATCTGGCTGGAGACGCCCGACGGAGAGCAAAAACTGACCAGCGCGTCAGTGGAAAACCTGCGCCCTCAGTCTGAAGGGGCCCCGGCCTTCCTGCATCAGCGCCATGCCACGCTGCGGTTGCTCTGGCAATGGATGGACGAAGAGCAGGTGCTGTCGAATCTGAACACCGCACTGTCTCACGCGTCGTCCACGCTGAAGCGCATTATGATCGCGGATTACGGCACCGGTTTTACGCGTCACGGAGCATGGTCACGCTGGCTGGAGGAACACTTCGCGATCCTGCCCGCACTCACTCATGCGAAGATCTACCCGCCTCTGCCAGCGCTTGCGGCCACCGTGGATTTGCCCCCCGTCGGTCGCAGCATCACGGCACCCTCTTCAGGGGGGCGCGTGCTGACGCCGAGATTCCTGCTCATCGTGCCACTGCTGGTTTTCGCAAGCCTGACCTATGCGCACTATCACGAGCAAGAGCGGGCTGACGACATTACCCGCACGATAAATTCGCTGTCGCAAACCCCGGTCGAGAACATTAGTCAGACCTTTTCCCTGCTCGATACCCTCGAAGCTCAGCGGGCCGCGCTGAAAAACTGTGCCTCCTCGCTTTTCTTTCAGAACTGGGGATTGTCACGCTGTCGCGAATTAGTCGGGATCGCTGATACCCAGCTCGGAAAGTATTCCCACTGGAGCGTCTACTCTTCCTCAAGTCACGCTTCGCTGTTTGCCTCGGGCAGTGCGACCATCCTGCAAGGACGTGAACAACTTCTGCAGCCGATGGTGCAGCTCATCAAAAAAAATCCGGAAATCACGTTTCTGATCGTCGGTCACACGGACAGCAGCGGCGATGAAAAAAGTAACGCGCTCCTTTCAGAGCAACGCGCGCGGGAAGTCCGCGACTGGCTGTTGCATAACACCCCAGCCACCGAGCAGCAGTTTGTGTTGAAAGGCGAAGGGGACGCGTACCCCCTCGCCAGCAACTCAACTTCCGCAGGCAAACAGCTGAACCGGAGGATAGATGTTTTTCCTCTGCGCCCTACTCCCATCAACGTTAACGAGCATCTTTTTTAAATGAAAACACCCAACTACAGCCTTCTTGAAGGTAATTTTCTGAGTCAGGCTCCCATCCTCGACCGTTCGGTTAATATTCTGATGTTCAGGGATCCTGATGACAACGAATACAACATTATGATTAACCGGGCGACGCTCGAAGAGGATCAGGAGACAGAGGCATTCTGCGAAGCGCAAATCGAAGAGTTGCGCAATAAACTGCCGGGATTCCAGATGGAAGGAAAACTGCTCAGAAACGAAATTGGCCCGGCGCGGCTGCCGGTCGTGCAAATAGCCAATCACTATTTACAGGACGGAAAAAAAGTCCGTCAGGTACAATCCGTGATTAAACTCCCCTGGCATGGGACCACTAATCACAATGAGCGCGAAGTGTTGATATTCACCCTGTATTCTCTGGAAGAGTTTTCAGAATATCAACGTAAACATTATGTGCAGATCATCAACACTTTTCAGCCTAATCACGCCTTATAATAAGAAACAACCCATGAGATTCATGGGTTGTTTCTTTATCAGAGGCAAAGTGTCGCTCTTTCGCGCCCCTCATCACACATAACCAGAGTGGCATATTGATATAGCTCCACTCTTTTAGACATGCCCATTTTACGCATCGCGTTGCGACAGTGCGTATTCACCGTTTTCTCTGAGCAGTCGAGTATTAATGCAATTTCACGTGGGCGAAATCCCTTACCGCAATAGCGCAGCACGGTAAACTCTGTGCCTGATAGCTGATGGTAGGATTTGATACCCAGGCGTTGATACATGACCTGTTTATCGCACTCGAAATAGGGGTACTGAGTGACCATCATGATCTTTTCCAGTTTCGCATTAATCTCGCTAAGGTTGAGGGTGTTGCAGACAAACGGGATATCCAGGGTATTCAATGTCAGTTCAGGGCCTGGATAGATTATGCTAGCAATATTTTGTCTAAAAAGGATACTTACCTGCCCTTGCACCTTTTTAATTCCTGGGGTTGGTTTTTCGAACTGATAGATGTGTGCGAGCATCTGATAAAGTCCAAATTTATAATAATAGTTATCACTGTCAATTTTAACATTTGCTATCGCGCTTTTCATAATAAGCAAAGACCTTCAAAAAAATCCATTTTAGATAATTCCAATATAACTGCCATACTGCATCCAGACCATACCAGATAACAATTATATTTTATAAATGTTAAACACTCACATTATCCGAATGTGTTGAATACCTCGTCACCTTGCGGTTACGCCTAAATAGATCTCAGACTTTTCTTGCCTGGCACTATCGCCACTGTGAAGCGATGTTTGCAGTTATATATACCATGATGTATTAATCTATCAGCATTGACTCAAAGCCAGCAAAAATATTATTTTTGACATAATAAATTAAGAATAATGCCCAAACCTATATCCTAAAATAGGTATCTCCGAAACAAGAAGTTACAGAAGTAAGCAGTAATAAATAATTACATCAATAGTCCATTCGGGGAAAACATTGCGCAGAGTGATTATCGTATTTTTGAAATTTAGTCTGCTGAACTGCACACCAGAGAAACGCCTGGAGTGAGCGAAGTCATGGATGCAAGGTGGGATAACTTTCAACAGGGAAATGAATACGAGCTATTTGAGGATGATACGTGTATGGTAGCAGGCCAATTACACAGGAAATGCCTATGTCCGATCGCAAAGATGGAAAAGCCCGCCGTAACTTTCTGATTAAATGCCCTTGCCCAAACTGCTCTAAAGACTCTGAACACAGCTATACGCGCGTTCAAAAAGGGTCACTGCTGGTTTGTCCTTACTGCAGCACGATGTTCAAATCCAACCAAAAAGTCTGATTTGTTGATCCTCTGCGATTCTGACTACTCAGGCTTACGCCCTCATCGTGGTTGCAGACTCGCAGAGATCAAAGCAGGTTAGTCGCGCAGAATCACGTTGGCAGCAGCCGGGCCTTTTGCGCCCGCTTCAATCACGAATTCCACTTTCTGGCCTTCAAACAAGGTTTTGAAATTATCGCCCTGCAATGCAGAGAAATGCACAAAAACATCTTTGCTGCCATCTACCGGAGAAATAAAGCCAAAGCCTTTATCTTCGTTAAACCACTTCACTAAACCAATAATTTTTGCAGACATATAAGGCTCCTTTTTTTTGGCCTTTCGGCTGGCAAAATTTTTTGCATTGTAAACGCTGGGCATTAATGCACGGCCACCCATATTTAGCAATGTTTATTTTTACCGCACATGTCAACAGTGGCTGAATTAATTGACGAAATAATTCTGCACTGACGCAAATATACAAATTTATTTTGTCTGCGACGATTTCGGTCGCAAATTCTCGTCAAACACCAGACGCGTTCTGCCCGGCTCCACTTCCCGCAGCGGCTCGACCTGATGCATCGTCATTTTGCAGCGTTCGACCAGCACCTGATATTCACGCGTCCCCTGCTTTTTCCACTCGAGTTCCTGATCGCTCAACTGACGAATGGCTTTTGCCGGGCTGCCGATAATCAGATAATTCGCTGGCATTTCTGCTTTGGCTTTCACAAACGCCGCCGCGCCGACGATGCTGTTTTCGCCGATCACCGCCCCGTCCATCACCACCGCATTCATCCCGACCAGGGCGTTTTTACGGATCACGCAGCCGTGCAAAATGGCGCTGTGACCGATATGGCCGTGCTCTTCCACCACCGTATCCTGCTCAGGAAAGCCGTGCATCACGCAGTTATCCTGAATGTTCGCCCCGTCTTTCACCACGATTCGGCCAAAGTCGCCACGCAGGCTGGCATTCGGCCCGACGAACACGCCTTTCCCTAAAATGACATCGCCAATCAGCACGGCCGTAGGATGGACATAGCTCTCATCGGGCACGACTGGGGTCAGTCCATCTATTTGATATACAGGCATACTTCCTCCGTTATGCGATATTCAGGCCGCCGAAGCGCTGGAAATAGAGCGTCCCCGGCACCGGCAGTTCGCCGACCGAGGTTTCGCCTTTTTCGCTGACAAACGCCAGGGCGCCCGGTGCCACGCGCTGATAGATATTGATGCACAGCTGGCGAGCGGTTTGTCCGGCCCAGTGCGCGGGGAGGAGCTCCTCCGGCAACAGCGGATCTTTCAGCACCACGCGGCGATAAAAATGGATCAGCAACAGCTGTATCTGGAAACAGCGCTCCGGCGTGAGTTCATCCGCGCCCGCCTCTTTCAGCAGCGGCAGCAAGGGCCGGAACGAGTCGATAAAGGTTTCATACATCACGTTCTGCTCGGTCAGCTGCCAGCACTCCTCCACGCGGGAGCGCAGCGCCGCGCGCGACAGCGCCAGCGGGGAGTGGGCTTCGAAGCAGATCACGTTCTCCGCCACGCCCGCCTCATGCAGCAGGGACTGCACATCGGCCATTTTCTGCGACGGCGAGGCCATCAGGCTGGAAGCAAGCGTCCCGAACCCCTGCCAGATCAGCTGTTTTTTCACATCCGCGAGCGTGGTTTTATCCAGCCCTTCCGAGAGCAATAACAGCCATTTTCCGTCCCACGCCGGTAACTCTGCGCGGTAAATTTTGTTCTCTGCGCGACGGGTCAGACGCAAACCTTTGTCGCTCAGGCGGTAGAAGCTGCGCCTGCCGATGCGGGAGACATCCAGCCACCCCTCTTTGTTGAGGCGGAACAGCGCGGTACGCACAAAACGCTCGCCAAATCCCATCCCTTCGAGCAGCGCCGCCAGGCTCCCGAGCCAGATTTCACCGCCGCGATGGGAGAGCGAATCGCCATACAGGGATGAAATCAGCGAGGTTCCGCTGATCGGCACAGAGCTAACGGCGTGCTGAATAAAAGTATCGAGTTTACTCATCTGATTCATTCTGTTGTGGTTTTTGTCCTGGATGAATCATAGCATAGAATTTTTGTGCGCCCATTACCCCTCACCCCGGCCCTCTCCCCTGGGGAGAGGGAGAAAACCGGACAATCCCCTCTCCCTTTGGGAGAGGGTTAGGGTGAGGGGAACAAATCGCACCCCACCTACCCGTTCGCCGCCACCTTCCGCAAATCAAACACCCGACACGCCTTACCTTCGGAGCGCGGAATGCTGCCGCAGTTGACGATCGTCACGTCGGTCGAGATCCCGACCATCGACTTAATGCGGTGGCGCAGCTGATGACACACCTGGCAGCGCTGCTCGTGGCTCAGCACCAGGCTGCTCTCTTTCAGCTCCACTTTCACCGAAAGTGAATCAAGATGTCCGCGACGGTTCACTTCCAGCTGGTAGTGCGGCGACAGATGTTCAAATTTGACGATCTCCTCTTCCAACTGGGACGGGAAGACGTTCACGCCGCGAATGATCAGCATGTCATCGCTGCGCCCGCTGATGCGGTCCATACGGCGCATAGTGCGCGCAGTCCCAGGCAGGAGACGCGTCAGATCGCGGGTGCGATAGCGGATCACCGGCAGCGCCTCTTTGGTGAGCGTGGTGAACAGCAGTTCGCCCTGCTGGCCGTCGGCCAGCGGTGTGCCGTCGTTCGGGTTGACGATCTCCGGGTAGAAATGATCTTCCCAGATGGTCGGGCCGTCGGCGGTTTCGATGCACTCCATCGCCACGCCCGGCCCCATCACTTCTGACAGGCCGTAGATGTCCAGGGCGGTGATCCCGAGGCGACGCTCGATCTCGTGGCGCATCGCCAGGGTCCAGGGTTCTGCGCCAAACACGCCGACGCGCAGGGAGCACTGGCTGGCGTCGCCGCCCATCTGGCGCTCCAGCTCTTCAATCAGGTTCAGGCAGTAGGACGGCGTCACCATGATCATATCCGGCTGGAAATCGCGGATCAGCTGCGCCTGTTTCTCGGTCTGGCCACCGGACATCGGGATCACCGTCGCACCCAAACGCTCGGCACCGTAGTGCGCACCCAGCCCGCCGGTAAAGAGTCCGTAACCATAAGCCACGTGAATTTTATCCTTGCGCGTGCCACCGGCGGCGCGCAGGGAACGGGCCACGATGTTGGCCCAGTTGTCGATATCGTTTTGCGTGTAGCCGACTACCGTCGGTTTACCGGTGGTTCCGGAGGACGCATGAATGCGCACCACTTGCTCCATCGGCACCGCGAAGGTGTCAAACGGGTAGTTATCCCGCAGATCCTGCTTGGTCGTGCAGGGGAATTTGTTGAGATCGGACAGCTCTTTAAAATCGTCAGGATGTACGCCCGCCGCGTCGAACTTACGCTTATACATCGGCACGTTGTTGTAAGCATGCTCTAGCGTCCACTTCAGGCGTTCGGTTTGTAGCGCCTGTAATTCGTCCACGGAGGCCGTTTCAATCGCATCAAGTTGTGTTGTTGTCGTTGTCATTTTGTAGGGTACTCGCAGGTAGTTTTGCTCAAACACGCTCCAGGATCAGGGCAATGCCCTGGCCCACACCGATGCACATCGTACAAAGCGCGTAGCGCCCGTTGCGTCGATGCAATTCATTGCTGGCCGCCAGCACCAGTCGTGCCCCGCTCATCCCCAGCGGATGGCCCAGAGCGATCGCGCCGCCGTTCGGGTTTACATGCGCGGCATTATCCGCTAACCCGAGCTGGCGCAGCACGCCCAGTGCCTGTGACGCGAAAGCTTCATTCAGCTCAATCACGTCCATATCGTTGATGCTCAGACCCGCGCGCTCCAGCACTTTGCGTGTTGCCGGAACCGGGCCAAGCCCCATCAGTCGTGGCTCGACGCCCGCGCTTGCCATCGCCACAATGCGTGCCCGCGGGGTTAATCCCTGCTGTTCGGCCATCTCACGGCTGGCGATAATCAGCGCCGCCGCGCCGTCGTTGACGCCGGAAGCGTTCCCCGCCGTCACCACGCCGTTTTTACGGAACGGCGTTTTCAGGGCGGAGAGCTGTTCAAGGGTGGTGTCGGCGCGCGGATGTTCGTCAATCAGCACTTCCGTGATGGCGCCCTTCTTGCCCGCCACGCTCACCGGCACGATCTCCTGCGCCAGGATCCCGTTCTGCTGGGCTATCGCCGTCCGCTGCTGGCTGCGCAGCGCGAAGGCATCCTGATCGGCACGGCTGATATTTAACAATTCAGCTACATTCTCTGCCGTTTCGGGCATGCTGTCAGTTCCGTATTGCTGATGCATGAGCGGATTCACAAAACGCCAGCCGATGGTGGTATCAAACATCTCCGCCTGGCGCTGGAACGGCGTGGTGGCTTTGCCCATCACAAACGGCGCGCGGGACATGGACTCCACGCCACCGGCGATCAGCAGATCCGCATCGCCCGCTTTAATCGCCCGAGCGGCAAAACCGACGGCATCAAGTCCAGATCCGCACAAACGGTTGATCGTCGTACCAGAAACCGTCTGCGGGAACCCAGCCAGCAGCGCCGCCATGCGCGCCACGTTGCGGTTATCTTCCCCGGCCTGGTTGGCACAGCCGAAGATCACATCGTCAATACGTTCTGCATCCAGTTGCGGATAACGCGCCAGCAGCGCGCGCAGCGGCACGGCTGCCAGATCGTCGGCGCGCATGCCCGACAATGCGCCGCCATAACGCCCCACCGGGGTACGAACACCATCACAGATAAATGCATCACGCATCAGGCTTCTCCTGTCACACTGCCGCCAATGCGGTGCGATTTACCGCGGAACAAGGCGACTGTTTTTTGTTGTTGGTTAGTTATTTCGATGTCGTACACGCCGGTCAGTTTGCCCTGGTGTTTTACCCTGGCGCTGGCCGTAAGCTTGTCTCCGGCAAAGCCAGGACGCAGAAAATCAATGGTGCAGGCCGAGGCCACCGCCGCCAACCCCTGGCTGTTGCAGGCGTAGGCAAACGCCGTATCGGCCAGGGAAAACAGCTGTCCGCCGTGGCAGGTTTTATGGCCGTTGAGCATCTGCGGGGTGATGGTCATCGTCACCACTGCGTAACCCTCGTCCATCTCGACGATGTCGATGCCCAGCGCCTGGGCGCAGGCGTCGTTTTCATACATGGTGCGGGCGTTGTGCCAGGCGTTATGACTCATAGCTACTCTCCAGAAGCGCACGCTGGCGCAGCAGGGAACAGGGGCGATAACGTTCTTCGCCGTAGTGACGTTGCAGGTTTTCCAGCAGGATCAGCAGGCGCTGCCAGCCGAGGCGTTCACCCCAGGCGATCGGCCCAACCGGGTAGTTCACGCCGAGGCGCATGGCGGTGTCGATATCCTGTTCGCTGGCGACCCCTTTTTGCAGGGCATCCAGCGCTTCGTTGATGATCATCGCCACGGTTCGCCAGAGAAGCAGGCCGGGATAATCGCTGATCTGCAGGACGCGTTTTCCCTGCTGCTGCAGGTGATAAATCGCTTTTTGGGTGGCGGAGTGTGGATTACCGGCCGCAGCGGCGATCACCACCGCGTCGCCGTCCATGCGGTCGACCACCACTACCGGGCGGTTATGGCGCAGAGCGAGGCTTTGCGCCGTTTCACCGGTGGTTTCTACCAGCAAGACATCATCTAATTCAGTGACACCGTCACTTCTCTTATTCGCGATAACCGGGCTAAAGGTCGCGCCAACGGCTGCAAGCCACTGGGCGGCAGGACGTTCCCTGTGCCAGTCGTACACCCCCTGCCCGGTTTTTTTGCCGAAACGACCGCCGAGCACCAGCTCCTGCTGGACCAGCGACGGCAGAAAACGGCGCTCCTGCCAGAAGGCGTTAAACACGGAACAGGTCACGACAAAGTTGACGTCCTGACCGATCAGATCCGTCAGTTCCAGCGGCCCCATCGGGAAACCGCCCCCTTCGCGCAGGGCGGCGTCAATGTCCTGCGCCGGAGCGACGTTCTCTTCCAGCGCGCGCCAGGCTTCGGAGTAGAACGGACGCGCGACGCGGTTGACGATAAACCCTGGCGTGGACTGGCAGCGCACCGGCTGTTTGCCCCAGTTCACCGCCAGCTCGCACAGCAGATCCGCCACTTCCGTGGAGGTCGCCAGCCCGCTTACCACTTCCACCAGTTTCATCACCGGCGCCGGGTTGAAGAAATGCAGCCCGGCGACGCGCTCCGGATGGCGCACGTCGGCCGCCACCGCGGTGATCGAAATCGACGAGGTGTTGCTGGTAAGTAAAGTCTGCGGCGGGCAGATCTCGCCCAGCTGTTTGAACAGCGCTTTTTTGACTTCAAGGCGCTCGGAGGCCGCTTCAATCACCAGATCGGCGGCGGCGAGAGCATGAATATCGTTGACCGGGAGCAGACGCGCGACGATTTTCTCGCAGGCCTCGGCGGTCAGTTTTCCGCGCGCCACGCGGGAGTCCAGTCGCGAGCGAATACCGTCGATGGCGCGGGCCACCACGTCAGCGGCGATGTCGTACACCAGCACCTGATGCCCGCTGCTGGCGGCCACTTCGGCGATCCCGGCCCCCATGGTGCCGCTGCCGATCACTGCGACGGTGTGAATTCTCATCGTCATCTTATTTCCCCGTGAAGTTCGGCGTGCGTTTGGCGAGGAACGCGCTGACGCCCTCGCGGTAGTCGTCGCTGCGACCGGCCATGCGCTGGTAATCGCGCTCCAGATCGAGCTGCTCGTCCAGCGTATTGGTTTCAGCGGCGTTCATCGCCTGCTTAATCAGACCCAGACCAAAGGTCGGCTGAGAGGCAAAATGGGTCGCCAGTTTCTGCGCCGTGGCGGAGAGCTCTTCGTCATCGACCACCTGCCAGATCATCCCCCAGGCGTGGGCCTGTTCGGCGCTGAGTTTATCGCCGAGCAGCGCCAGCCCCATCGCCCGCGCCCGTCCGGCGACGCGCGGCAGCAGCCAGGTGCCGCCGCAGTCAGGCACCAGACCCAGCTTGCTAAAGGCCATCATAAAGTTCACCGAACGGGCGGCGATCACCATGTCGCAGCCCAGCGCCAGCGTCGCGCCGGCTCCGGCGGCCACGCCGTTGACGGCGGCAATCACCGGTTTCGGTAGTTTCGCCAGACGACGCACCAGCGGGTTGTAGAAGGTTTCCACGGAGTAGCCCAGATCCGGCGCAGGGCCGTTCGGGTCAACGTTACGGTCGTTCAGATCCTGCCCGGCGCAGAACCCGCGCCCGGCCCCGGTGATCAGCAGACAGCGGATGGTGTCGTCCCGCTCAGCCTGTTTCAGGCATTCGGCAAGCTGCTGGTGCATCACATCGTTAAAGCTGTTCAGACGCTCCGGGCGGTTCAGGGTAATGGTCATCACGCCCTGCTCAACATGACTCAGAATAAATTCCACAATTAGCGTCCTTTAAAGTCGGGGGTGCGTTTTTGTAAGAAAGCGGCGATGCCTTCCCGGCGATCTTCCGTGGCAGAGAGCAGCGTAAACAGCTGGCGCTCCTGCGCCAGCCCGGCCTGCAATGGCACTTCCTGCGACTGGCGCAGCGCCTGTTTCGCGGCCTGCAGTGCCAGCGGCGAGTGGCGCGCCATCAGCGCGGCCTGTTTCAGGGCATATTCCAGCACCAGCGCCGACGGGAACACGTCGCTCACCAGCCCCGCCGCCTGCGCCTGCTGGGCGGTAATGCTTTCGCCCGTCAGCACCATTTTGCTGGCGAGAGATTTCCCGACGCAGCGGATCAAACGCTGGGTCCCGCCCGCCCCCGGCATGATGCCGAGCGTAATTTCCGGCAGACCGAAACGGGCGTTATCGCCTGCGATCACCACGTCGCACAGCAGCGCCAGCTCGCAGCCAGCGCCGAGCGCATAGCCGTTCACGGCGGCGATCAGCGGCTTGTTGAAGTTGTTGATGCGCGCCCAGAGCTGCGGGCGAACATCGTTCAGAGTGGCGGGCAGATCTTTCTCCGCCATCTCGTTGAGATCGGCTCCGGCAGCGAAGCAGCGCTCGTTGCCGTAAATTACGCAGGCGGAGATTTCGCCGTCCTGCGCCGCGCTTTCCAGCTCATCCGCGATGCCTGAGAGCAGCGCGTTGTTAAGGGCATTGCGCGCCGCCGAACGATTGAGCGTCAGGAGCAGCACGCGGCCATGACGGGTGACAATCAGCTCGCTCATGCCATCCCCTTCGCGTCAAAATCGACCACCACGTCGGCGGTCAGCGGGAGCGCCTGACAGCTCAACACGTATCCCGCGGCCAGTTCGTCCGGCTCGAGGCTGTAGTTGGTCGCCATATCTACTTTCCCGCGCAGCACCTTGCATTTGCAGGTGGCGCACACGCCGCCCTTGCAGGCATACGGCAGATCCGCGCCCTGACGCAGAGCCGCGTCGAGAATGCTTTCGTCGTCGGCGGTGAGCGTGATTTCGCGATCGCGCCCGTCCTGACGCACGGTGACTTTTTGCCCCTGAGCCTGCACCGTCGAGGCGCGTTTCACGGCGCTACCCGGCGTGTTAAAGCGCTCCAGATGAATGGTTTTCTCCGGCATCCCCAGCGCTTTCAGCGCCAGCTCGGCGTCGTCCATCATCGCCGACGGGCCGCAGATAAAGGCTTCGTCGAACAGGCTGAAATCGATCAGGGTTTTCCCCATCTGATGCAGTTTTTCGCCGTCGATACGCCCGTGCAGCAGCTCACTGTCGAGGGTCTCCTGGCTGAAAATATTCACCAGCTGCAGGCGCTGCGGGTATTTATCTTTTAGATCCGTCAGGGCCTGGCGGAACATCATGCTCTGGCTGCTGCGGTTGCCGTAGATCAGGGTGAAGTGGCTCTGCGGCTCGACCAGCAGCGTACTGGAGACAATCGCCAGCATCGGCGTAATGCCGGACCCGGCAGCGATCGCCAGATAGCGCCCGGCGCGCTCGGCCTGCGGCTGATAGCCGAAGTGGCCCTGCGGGACCATCACTTCCAGCGCCATGCCCTGTTTGATCTCATCCCGGGCATAGCGTGAGAAACGCCCGCCGTCGATGGCTTTTACCGCCACGCTGATTTCGCCCGGCGTCACGCTTCGGCAAATCGAATAGCAGCGGCGTAACTCTTCCCCCGCCAGCCGCGCCTTGAGCGTCAGATGCTGGCCAGGGCGGAAACGGTAGGCGTCCTGCAAAGTCTGTGGGATCGCGAAAGTGATGGTCACCGCATCGCGGGTTTCGGGTTCCACTTTTGCCACCGTTAAGGAATGAAACGTTGTCATGGCAACCTCAGATACATTTGAAATAGTCGAAAGGTTCACGGCAGGCGTTGCAGCGATAGAGCGCTTTGCAGGCCGTCGAACCAAATTCACTGATAACCGACGTGTTGGTGCTCGCGCAGCGCGGGCAGGTCACTTCGGCAGGCGCGTGGGCGTGACAGCTGTGGCCGACCGGCGGGCTGATGCCGTATTCACGCAGCCTTGCGCGGGCGTCGTCGGTCATCCAGTCGGTGGTCCAGGCCGGGTCGAGCTGCAGGACGATATGCACCGGGGTAAACCCGTGGGCGGTCATCGTCTCGCGAATGGCACCCAGCAGATGCTCCGTCGCCGGGCAGCCGGAGTACGTAGGCGTGAAGCCAATCACCCAGCCGCCCGCCTGCGCCGAAACGCTGCGTACCATGCCTAAATCGGTGATGGTGAGCACCGGCACTTCCGGGTCCGGGATCTGGCTTAACAGGGACCAGATTTGCGGAATTTCCGCCGGGGCGATCTCAGCGAGACGTTGCATAGGGACCTCCTGTTACCACTGCTGGCCGGGATACATGCGCTGGAGATACTGCATCTCCGCCAGCATCGGCCCCAGATGTTCGGTGTGCAGCCCTTTTTTGCCGCCGGTGCGGTACGCCGCTTCTTGCGGAACGCTCAGGCAGGCCTGCTCGAAACCGGCGAACACTTCCGCTTCCCACTCGGCGCGCAGCTCGCGCGGGTCAACGGCGATCCCTTCGGCGATCAGCTGTTGCTCCAGCGCATCGGCCTCGAACAGTTCGGCGGTGAAGCGCCACAGGGAATCAATCGCCTGCTGCATTTTGTGCGCCGAAACCTCGGTGCCGTTACCCAGACGCTCCAGCCAGCCGCGGCTAAAGCGCAGGTGGTAGCGCGCCTCTTTGATCGCTTTCGCGGCAATCGCCGCAATTTGCGCGTCGCGGCTTTGGGTCAGACGGGTAAAGAGCGCCACGTGCCAGGCGTCGATGAAATACTGACGCACCAGGGTGTCGGCGAAGTTGCCATTCGGCTGTTCTACCAGCAGCAGGTTGCTGAACTGGCGCTCGTCGCGGCCAAAGGCCAGCGTGTCTTCGTCGCCCTGACCTTCCAGCTCGGCGGCGTAGGTTAAGAAATTGCGCGCCTGGCCGAGCAGATCGAGGCCGATATTGGCCAGCGCCAGGTCGATCTCCAGCTCCGGCGCATGGCCGCACCACGCGCCGAGGCGCTGGGAGAGGACCAGACAGTTATCGCCCAGACGCAGGGCATATTGGGTAGTCGGTTTCATCGCCATCCTCACATGTGCTCGATGCCATCGGGGATGGTGTAGAACGTCGGGTGGCGGTAGACCTTGCTCTCCGCCGGGTCGAAAAACTCGCCGCGATCTTCCGGCTGCGAGGCGACGATTTCGCTCGCCTTCACCACCCAGATCGAACAGCCTTCGCTGCGGCGGGTGTAGGCATCGCGCGCGTTTTCCAGCGCCATGCGGTCATCGGCGGCGTGCAGGCTGCCGACGTGACGGTGGGATAACCCCTGTTTGCTGCGGACAAACACTTCATATAACGGCCAGTAGACATTGCTCATCTTGACTTCCTCTTACGCGGCGGTGCGGGCGTGTTGTTTTTCTGCGTGCGCCAGTGCGGCTTCGCGCACCCACGCCCCTTCTTCCCAGGCTTTGTTTTTTGCGGCGAGGCGTTCGTGGTTGCACACCCCGCGTCCGTTAATCACTTCTTCAAATTCCTGCCAGTCGATTTCGCCGAAACGGTAGTGACCGCTCTCTTCGTCGAAGTGCAGATCCGCATCCGGGACGGTCATGCCGAGCATTTCGACCTGCGAGACGGTGTTGTCGACGAAGCGCTGGCGCAGTTCGTCGTTGCCAAAACGTTTGATCTTCCACGCCAGGCTGCGGGCGCTGTTCGGGGAGTTGTCGTCGTTCGGGCCGAACATCATCAGCGCCGGCCACCAGAAACGGTTGATGGCATCCTGCAACATCTGGCGCTGGGATTCGCTGCCCTGCGCCAGCGCCATGCAGGCTTCAAAACCCTGGCGCTGATGGAAGCTCTCTTCTTTACAGATTTTCACCATCGCGCGGGCATACGGCCCGTAAGAGGTGCGGCACAGGGCCACCTGGTTAACGATGGCCGCGCCGTCTACCAGCCAGCCAATCACGCCGATGTCGGCCCAGCTCAGGGTCGGGTAGTTGAAGATCGAGGAGTATTTCATCTTGCCGTCGAGCATCTTCTGGTAGATGTCTTCCCGCGCGCAGCCCAGGGTTTCCGCCGCGCTGTAGAGATACAGCCCGTGCCCCGCCTCGTCCTGCACCTTCGCCAGCAGAATCGCTTTGCGGCGCAGGGTTGGCGCGCGGGTGATCCAGTTGCCTTCCGGGAGCATGCCGACAATTTCGGAGTGCGCATGCTGACCAATCTGGCGGATCAGAGTTTTGCGGTAGGCGTCCGGCATCCAGTCTTGCGGCTCGATGGCTGTCTCCTGTGCGATGCGCTGCTCAAAGCGTTGTTCTTCCGTCACGTCGTCACCTTTATGATTCGTTAAATCGCTAATCATCGTTTAATGATGAATCACTTCGTTTCTTAAAAGTTACACAAAGGTTAAATATAACCCCAAGGAGTGTTTGTCTATTTTGTGATGTCGCTCGCAAGGCTTTTGCATCAGGCCGCTGATGGCGGGCGCTGCTCGCCTGCGGATTCATCCGACAAGATCACATTGTTAACAAATCATTAAAACATCACTTGCTTTTTATGATTCATAATCAAACTATCTATAGTGAAATTACGTAACATTTGGAGAAGAGAGATGCAGCAGTTAGCCAGCTTCTTGTCCGGCACCTGGCAGTCTGGCCGGGGCCGTGAGCGCCACATTCATCACGCCATCAGCGGCGAAGCCCTGTGGGAAGTCACAAGCGAAGGTCTGGATATGGCGGCGGCGCGTCGCTTCGCCATCGAGCGCGGGGGTGAATCACTTCACGCCATGACCTTTATCGAACGCGCGGCGATGCTGAAAGCGGTCGCGAAACATCTGCTGAGTCAGAAAGAGCAGTTTTACGCCCTGTCGGCAGAAACCGGCGCGACCCGCGCGGACAGCTGGGTGGATATCGAAGGCGGGATCGGCACCCTGTTTACCTACGCCAGCCTCGGCAGCCGCGAGCTGCCGGACGACACCCTGTGGCCGGAAGACGAGCTGATACCCCTGTCGAAGGAAGGCGGATTTGCCGCGCGCCACGTGCTGACCTCGAAATCCGGCGTGGCGGTGCATATCAACGCTTTCAACTTCCCGTGCTGGGGAATGCTGGAGAAACTGGCCCCGACCTGGCTTGCCGGGATGCCTGCCATTATCAAACCGGCGACTGCCACGGCGCAGGTGACGCAGGCGATGGTGAAATCCATCATCGACAGCGGCCTGGTGCCGGAGGGTGCGATCAGCCTGATCTGCGGCGGCGCGGGCGATCTGCTCAACCATCTGGACAGTCAGGACGTGGTGACCTTTACCGGCTCCGCCTCCACCGGCCAGATGCTGCGCGTGCACCCGAACATCGTTGGCAAATCGATTCCGTTCACCATGGAAGCGGACTCCCTAAACTGCTGCGTGCTGGGCGAAGACGTCACGCCGGAGCAGCCGGAATTCGCGCTGTTTATCCGCGAAGTGGTGCGTGAGATGACCGCCAAAGCCGGGCAAAAATGTACGGCCATCCGCCGCATCATCGTCCCGCAGGGGCAGATTGAGGCGGTCAGCCAGGCGCTGATCGCCCGTCTCGAGAAAGTGGTGGTCGGCGATCCGGCGCAGGAAGGCGTCAAAATGGGCGCGCTGGTGAATGCTGAACAGCGTGCCGATGTGCAGGAAAAAGTGGATCTGCTGGTCGCCGCAGGCTGCCAGATCCGCCTCGGCGGCAAAGCCAGTCTTCAGGCCGCAGGCGCGTTCTTCCCGCCGACGCTGCTGTTCTGCCCGCAGCCGGACGAGTCCCCTGCCGTTCACGCCACCGAAGCCTTCGGCCCGGTTGCGACGCTAATGCCCTATCGCGACGCGGAACACGCCATGACCCTGGCGCGCGCCGGTGAAGGTAGCCTGGCGGGAACCCTGGTGACGGCGGATGCGCGTATCGCCCGGCAGTTTATTTCCGGTGCGGCGCGGGCGCACGGGCGTATTCAGATCCTCAACCAAGAGTCGGCGAAAGAGTCCACCGGCCACGGCTCCCCGCTGCCGCAGCTGGTTCACGGCGGGCCGGGTCGTGCGGGCGGCGGCGAAGAGCTGGGCGGTCTGCGCGCGGTGAAACACTATCTGCAACGCACGGCGATTCAGGGCAGCCCGTCGATGCTGGCCGCCATCAGCCAGCAGTGGGTGCGCGGCGCGCAGGTGCAGGAAGACCGCGTGCATCCGTTCCGCAAATACTTCGAAGAGTTGCAGCCGGGCGACAGCCTGCTGACCCCGCGTCGCACCCTGACCGAAACAGATATCGTCAATTTTGCCTGCCTGAGCGGGGATCATTTCTATGCCCACATGGACAAAATTGGCGCGGCGGAGTCGATCTTCGGCGAGCGCGTGGTTCACGGTTACTTTGTGATTTCGGCGGCGGCGGGTCTGTTCGTTGATGCGGGCGTCGGGCCGGTGATTGCCAACTACGGCATGGAAAACCTGCGCTTTATCGAGCCGGTGAAACCGGGCGATACCATCCAGGTGCGTCTGACCTGCAAGCGCAAAACCCTCAAGAAACAGCGCACGGCAGAAGAGAAACCGACCGGCGTGGTGGAGTGGGCCGTGGAGGTCTTTAACCAGCACCAGCAGCCTGTCGCGCTGTACTCCATTCTGACGCTCGTCGCTCGCCAGCAGGGCGATTTCACCGACTGATCCGTTCTTTTTACCGGGAAGGTCCCTTCCCGGTTTTTAATTTGGCAAGAGTGACAAATAACCTGGCAGGTGCAGGCAAACAGTTTGCGCCCGCTCCTGCCAGGATAAAGCTGCACGACACTAATAACACAATAATGATGAGGTCAACGATGGGAAGCCCTTCTTCTTTTTCTGCCCGTAAAACGGCACTGGCCATGGCAGTCGCGTTGTTATGCTCCTGGCAGTCACCGGTTTTCGCCCACGGCGGCGAAGCGCATATGGTCCCGATGGACAAAACCCTGGCCGAGTTTGGCGCCGATGTGCAGTGGGATGATTACGCCCAGATGTTCACCCTCAGCAAAGACGGCGCTTTTGTGAAGGTTAAACCGGGCGCGAAAACCGCCATCGTCAACGGCAAGCCGCTCACACTGCAGGTGCCGGTGGTGATGAAAGGTAAAAAAGCCTTTATCTCCGAAACCTTCATCAACGATGTCTTCCAGTCGGGGCTTGATCAGACCTTCCAGGTGGAAAAACGCCCGCACCCGCTGAACGCGTTGACCGCAGACGAAATTAAACAGGCCGTCGAGATCGTCAAAACCTCGGCGGATTTCAAACCCAATACCCGTTTCACCCAGATCGCGCTGGCCGAGCCGGACAAAGCCAAAGTGTGGGATTTTGTGCTGAACGGCACGGCGGTTGACGCTCCGCGCCAGGCGAACGTCACCATGCTCGACGGCAAACACGTGATTGAAAGCGTGGTGGATCTGAAAGACAAAAAAGTCGTGAGCTGGACGCCAGTCAACGATGCCCACGGCATGGTGCTGCTGGATGATTTCACCTCCGTGCAGCAGATTATTATGGCCAGCCCGGAATACGCCGAAGCGCTGAAAAAGCACGGCGTGACCGATCCGAAGAAAGTGATCGGCACCCCGCTGACCGTCGGCTATTTTGACGGCAAAGACGGCCTGAAACAGGAAGACCGCCTGCTGAAAGTGGTCAGCTATCTGGACACCGGCGACGGCAACTACTGGGCGCACCCGATTGAGAACCTGGTGGCGGTGGTCGATCTTGAGCAGAAAAAAATCCTCAAAATTGAGGAAGGTCCAGTGGTGCCGGTGCCGATGCTCGCCCGTCCGTATGATGGCCGTGACCGCATCGCTCCGGTGAAAAAACCGCTGGAGATCGTCGAGCCGGAAGGCAAGAACTACACCATCACCGGGGACATGATCCACTGGCAGAACTGGGACTTTCACCTGAGCCTCGACTCTCGCGTCGGGCCGATCATCTCCACCGTGACCTACAACGACAACGGCAAAAAACGCCAGGTGATGTATCAGGGATCGCTCGGCGGGATGATTGTGCCGTACGGCGACCCGGACGTCGGCTGGTACTTTAAGGCCTATCTCGATTCCGGTGACTACGGCATGGGCACCCTGACCTCTCCGCTGGTGCGCGGCAAAGATGCGCCGTCGAATGCGGTGATGCTCAACGAAACCATTCCGGATTACACCGGTGCGCCGATGGAGATCCCGCGCGCGATTGCCGTCTTTGAACGCTACGCCGGGCCGGAATATAAACATCAGGAGATGGGCCAGCCGAACGTCAGCGCCGAGCGCCGCGAGTTGGTGGTGCGCTGGATCAGCACCGTGGGCAACTACGACTACATCTTTGACTGGATTTTCCACGAAAATGGCACCATTGGCATCGATGCGGGCGCGACCGGTATCGAAGCGGTGAAAGGCGTGCAGGCCAAAACCATGCACGACCCGAGCGCCAAGGACGATACCAAATACGGCACCCTGATCGACCACAACATCGTCGGGACCACCCATCAGCACATCTACAACTTCCGTCTCGATATGGACGTGGATGGCACCAACAACCGTCTGGTGGCGATGGACCCGGAAGTAAAACCCAACACCGCCGGTGGCCCGCGCACCAGTACCATGCAGATCAATCAGTACAACATTGATACGGAACAGCAGGCCGCGCAGAAGTTTGACCCAGGCACCATTCGTCTGCTGAGCAACACCAGCAAAGAGAACCGCATGGGCAACCCGGTGTCGTACCAGATTATCCCTTACGCGGGCGGCACTCATCCGGTCGCCACCGGCGCGAAATTCGCCCCGGACGAGTGGATTTACCACCGCCTGAGCTTTATGGATAAACAGCTGTGGGTGACGCGCTACCACCCGAACGAGCTCTACCCGGAAGGGAAATTCCCGAACCGCTCGATCCACGACAGCGGTCTGGGCAAGTACAGCAAGGATAACGAATCGATTGATAATCAGGATGATGTGGTGTGGATGACCACCGGCACCACCCACGTGGCGCGCGCCGAGGAGTGGCCGATCATGCCGACCGAGTGGGTACACACCCTGCTCAAGCCGTGGAACTTCTTCGACGAGACGCCAACGCTTGGCAAGAAGAAGGACGAGAAGTAAGCAGATGCAGGCCGGGCACTCCCCGGCCTGTTTTATTTCATCCACTTGCCGAATGAGTTAGCCCGATTATAGTTAGTCATGCCTCCCCGCTTTATTTTCATCTCTTGAACCGTTTTTCAGCCAGGACACGAAGTTTCACACGCAACGTCGTACTTACTTCTGAGAGGTTTTAGAATGAGATTGAACGCCATAGCCACCAGCCTCGCGCTGGCGGGACTGTTTATTTCCTTCAGCCCGAACGCCCTGGCGGCAGAAGCGCCTAAGGACGCCACTGCCTCCACCCAACAGGCTAATAACGCACTCTACAGCCAGCTCCCGTTTAACGACAACACTGATTTTACCGATGCGCATAAAGGCTTTATCGCCCCCATTCCTCAGGACGTGATTAAAGGGGAACAAGGGAACGTGGTCTGGAATCCGCAGCAGTACGCCTTTATCAAAGAGGGTGACAAAGCGCCGGATACCGTCAACCCGAGCTTATGGCGTCAGGCGCAGCTGATTAATATCAGCGGTCTCTTCGAAGTCACCGACGGTGTGTATCAGATCCGCAACCTTGACCTGTCGAACATGACCATTATCGAGGGTAAAGAAGGCGTCACCGTTGTCGATCCGCTGGTCTCTGCTGAAACAGCGAAAGTCGGGATGGATCTCTATTTTAAAAATCGCGGCCAAAAACCGGTGGTGGCGGTGATTTATACCCACAGTCACGTTGACCACTACGGCGGCGTGCGCGGCGTCGTTGATGAAGCCGACGTCAAAGCCGGGAAAGTGAAAATTTATGCTCCCGCCGGGTTTATGGAAGCCGCAGTGGCGGAAAATATTATGGCCGGGAACGTGATGAGCCGCCGCGCCAGCTATATGTACGGCAATCTGCTGAAACCGGATCCGAAAGGTCAGGTCGGCGCGGGGCTGGGAACCACCACCTCTGCCGGGAACGTCACGCTGATCGCGCCGACCAATATCATTGAGAAAGACGGCCAGAAAGAGGTGATCGACGGCCTGACCTATGACTTCATGCTGGCGCCGGGATCGGAAGCGCCGTCGGAAATGCTGTGGTATATCGAAGAGAAAAAACTGATCGAATCCGCTGAGGATGTGACCCACACCCTGCACAACACCTACTCCCTGCGCGGGGCCAAAATCCGCGAGCCGCTGCCGTGGTCGAAATACATCAACGAGGCGATTGTGCGCTGGGGTGATAAGGCCGAGATCATCATGGCCCAGCACCACTGGCCGACGTGGGGGAATGACAACGTGGTCAAGCTGCTGAAAAGCCAGCGTGACCTCTATCGTTACATCAACGACCAGACCCTGCGCATGGCCAACGAGGGGCTGACGCGCGACGAAATCGCCGCCAACTTCAAGCTCCCGGATTCCCTGGCCCACACCTGGGCAAACCGCGGCTATTACGGCTCGGTGAGCCACGACGTGAAAGCCACCTACGTGCTCTATCTCGGCTGGTTTGACGGCAACCCGGCAACGCTCGACGAACTGCCGCCGGAAGAAGGCGCGAAGAAATTTGTCGAGTATATGGGCGGTGCCGATGCGATTTTGCAGAAGGCCAAAACCGATTTTGACCAGGGGAACTATCGCTGGGTGGCGCAGGTGGTGAGCAAAGTGGTGTTTGCCGATCCGAATAACCAGGCGGCGCGCAATCTGGAAGCTGACGCGCTGGAACAGCTCGGCTATCAGGCTGAATCTGGCCCGTGGCGTAACTTCTACCTGACTGGCGCGCAGGAGCTGCGTAACGGCGTGCAAAAACTGCCAACCCCGAACACCGCCAGCCCGGATACCGTGCGCGCCATGACGCCAGAAATGTTCTTCGACTATCTGGCGGTGCATATCAACGGGGAAAAAGCCGGGGATGCGAAGTCGGTGTTTAACATCGATCTCGGCAGCGACGGCGGAAAATATAAGCTCGAGCTGGAAAACGGCGTGCTCAACCACACGGCCAATGCCGAAGCCAAAGACGCGGACACCACCATTTCCCTCAACCGCGACACGCTGAATAAAATCATCCTCAAAGAAGTGACGCTGAAACAGGCGCAGGACAGCGGCGACGTGAAAGTGACCGGCGACGGCGCTAAACTCGATCAGATGCTGGGCTATATGGATAAGTTTGAATTCTGGTTCAATATTGTGACACCGTAACTTTACGGCAGACGAGCTGCTCGCCTGCCGCTTTTCTTCATCTGACACAGTGAATGTATGGAAAAACGTCACCCTCTCTCTTCTGTACTGACCTCATGGCCGACCCGCCAGGCGATGGTCTCGCGCGGTTTGACCATCAACTTGCCGTGGCTGGCGTTTGTGCACGTCAGCTTTGCGCTGATGATTTTGCTGCGTAACACGCTGGTGCACAATTTCGACCCCGCCCACGTCACCGGGCAGCCGATTTCATCCCTGGTCGATGCGGCGATGCTCGGGGTGATCGCCCTGTCGGCGGCGCTGATTGTCATGAGCTGGCGGCATATCACCGGGATTAGCCTGGTGCTGTTCACCTCGGGGCTGCTGTGGGCCCTGTGCTGCTACTGGTTTATCGTGGACTGGCAGCTTCCCCACGCCTGGCCTCTGTGCACCATTCTGCTGCTGACCGCCGTCACCGCGCTCTATTTCTATCCCGTGGGACTGCTCGCCTGCGTGCTCCCCCTGTGGTTTACCCTGCCGGTCGCCAGCGTGGTGCTCAATCACGGGTTGAACATGCGTTTTGCGGCGGTGTGGATTGTCTTTACGCTGATCCTTGTCTGCGGGCGTTTTATTCTCCTGCGCTGGTTCGACGAAGCCTGGCAGCGTAACCAGCAAAACCAACTGCTGATCGCCCGTCTCGACGCCCTGGCACATCAGGACCCGCTGACCGAAACCGCCAACCGGCGGGAGATGGAAAACGTGCTGGAGAGCGCGGTGAATCAGGGGAAATCCTTCACGCTTCTGATGCTGGATGTGGATTATTTCAAGCTTTACAACGATGCCTACGGGCATCAGGCGGGCGATGAGTGCCTGGTGCGGGTCGCGCAGGCGCTGAAAGCCTCGGTGCGCACGCCGGAGGATGTGGTGTCGCGCTACGGCGGCGAGGAGTTTTTATTGATCCTCTTCGATTGCCCGCCCGATGCGGCAGAACAAGTGGCGCAGCGCATTCAGGAGAATTTGCGTCAGGCGGCGATTGCACATAAGGCGTCGAAGGTGAGCGAATACGTCACCGCAAGTCAGGGGATTGCAGGAATGACGGCGGGGTTGACCGCCGACGAGACGGTGGCGCAGGCGGATGCGGCGTTGTATCGGGCGAAGGAAGCGGGACGAAACAAATGGTCCCGGTGAACGGTCTTGTCGGGTGGCGGCTTCGCCTTACCCGACCTACAAAACCTGAACGTAGGCCGGATAAGGCGAAGCCGCCATCCGGCAAAAAAACTAGTACCGCACGCACACCGACTTGGTTTCACACCAGCCATCCAGCCAGTCCGGGCCGAAATCACGCCCGGTGCCGGACTGTTTCATGCCGCCAAACGGCAGGTTGGCGTCGATCAGCGTATGGCTGTTCACCCACACCGTTCCAGCCTGCAGTCGGTCCGTATACTCCAGCGCTTTGCTGATGTTCTGCGTCCAGACGCTGGCCGTCAGGCCGTACTCAGTATCGTTCGCCAGTTGCAACGCCTCTTCCCCGTCCGCCACGCGTACCAGGTTAACCACCGGGCCAAACACCTCTTCGCGGGTCAGGCGCAGGCTGGCATCCGGGTTCACCACCAGCGTAGGCGCAACGTAATAGCCCTGTTTATCCGGGCCGCTGTTGCCGGTAATCAGCTCAGCGTGGCTGGACTGCGCTTCGTTGAGGAAAGTCTGCACTTTATCACAGTGGGCGCGGGAGACCAGCGGGTTGATGTGCGCTGTCGGCGACATGCCCGGCCCGACGCTCAGGGATTTCACCGCCTGCTCGAAGTGGCTCACCAGGTTGTCGAACAGCGGCGCTTCGATGTAAATGCGCGAGCTGGCGGCGCACACCTGCCCCTGATTGAGGAAACTGCCGGTCATCAGCCCTTCCACCACCCACGCCGGATCGGCATCTTTCAGCACGATGGCCGGGTTTTTACCGCCCAGCTCCAGGGTCACGCCCGTCAGGGTATCGGCGGCAACACGCGCAATCTGCTTACCCGTCGCCGTCGAGCCGGTAAAGCTCACTTTGGCGATATGCGGATGCGAGGTCAGCGCCGCACCACACACCGCGCCGCTCCCGGTGACGACGTTAAAGACGCCATCGGGCACGCCCGCCTCGCAGGCCAGCTCCGCCACCCGCAGCAGCGTCAGCGGCGTAGTTTCCGACGGTTTGATCACGATGGAACACCCGGCGGCCAGCGCCGGCATCACTTTCCACATGCCGATCATCAGCGGGAAGTTCCACGGCACAATCCCGGCGACCACCCCGACCGGCTCTTTGCGGGTCCACGCCTGATAGCGCGCGCCCTGCGGCAGCGGAATGGACAGATCCAGAGTTTTACCGGCGATTTTGGTGGTTAAACCGGCGGTGTAGCGCATCCAGTTCAGAGTGCAGCCCACTTCAAAGGCGCGGGAGATATTGATCGATTTGCCCTGCTCCAGGGTTTCGAGTTGGGCGAGTTCTTCCGTGTGCTGCTCCACCAGATCGGCAAAGCGCAGCAAAATGCGTTCACGTTCCGCGGGCAGTTTTCCGGCCCAGCTGCGGGAGACAAAGGCACGCCAGCCGGACATCACCGCGCGATCCACATCGTTCACGCTGGCATCAGCCGTGGAGGCAATCACTTCACCCGTTGCCGGATTGAACACGTTCAGGCGCTTTTCGCTGTCAGACGCGGACGGGCGGCCCTCAATCCACAGGCCATGTTGGCGGTCTAAAAACTGCTGCACGCTCGGCAGAATAGCGGTCTGTGACTCAGACATGGGGTGCTCCTTCATTATTATTCGCAGGGTGTCAACGCAGTCTAAGATGGGTTTGCGAAACGCGCTTTTATCTGTGTGACATTCGTTTTGCCACCTGTGACAGCCCCCGCAAATCACGATAATTCCGGCTTATAACACTATTCTCAGCGAGTGTTCTTTCCTATAGTCAGCCCAGACCTCTGACAAAATGCAACACAAATGCAACAATGCAAAAACATTAAGTGCAGCGAGATGAAAGATGGCGTGTGCAAGCGAGCAGGAAAAATATCAGCAGTGGCTGGCGCAAATTAATCAGGTGTGTGGCAGCTTTGCCGCGCGTCCGCTGGCCGGTCCGTTCCTCGGCGAACTGGAAACCAGCTACGCCAGAAGTCTGAAACTCAGCACCGTCACCGCGGCGGGCGTTAACCTGTT
Organism: Lelliottia wanjuensis; assembly: GCF_030238365.1. GTDB lineage: Bacteria > Pseudomonadota > Gammaproteobacteria > Enterobacterales > Enterobacteriaceae > Enterobacter > Enterobacter wanjuensis. The sequence goes on from NZ_JASSOT010000001.1 coordinate 422,967, forward strand.
CCGCACCCGTCAGGAGATCAAAACCAGCAACGACGCGTGGTTTTACACCGTATTTCAGCTGGAAGGCAACGCCACCCTGGAGCAGGACGATAAGCAGATTGTGATCGAAGCGGGCGACATTACCCTGATCGACGCCTCGCGCCCCTGCTCGATCTACTGGCACGACAAATCGCGCCAGATTTCCCTGTTACTTCCGCGTCAAATTCTGGAGCAGCAGTGCCGTTTTCAGGAGGTGAGCTGCGCGCACAAACTGTCGCGCACCCTGCCGACCGTGCAGCTGAGCTACCGGCTGTTGCAGGAGAGTATGGATAACGCCCAGTTGAGCGATATGGAGAGCGAAGCGGCGCTGGAGGCGATGGTGTGTCTGCTGCGCCCGGCGTTTCAGCAGCGTGAAACCGCGCCGCCGCGCAAAGAGCGTCAGTTCCAGAATGTGCTGTCGCTGATTGACTCCCACATCCAGTCGGAAGCCCTGCGCCCGGAGTGGATCGCCACCGAGAGCGGAATGTCGGTGCGCAGTCTGTATCGCATGTTTGCCGATAAAGGGCTGGTGGTGGCGCAGTACATCAAAAACCGGCGGCTGGACCTGTGCGCGCAGGTGTTACGCGCGACAGGCGATGATGAAAAACTGGCGGGGATTGGCTACAGCTGGGGCTTTGCCGACCATAGCCACTTCTCGACGGCGTTCAAACAGCGCTTCGGCGTGTCGCCAGGCGAGTACCGCAAGCGCTATCGCTGATCACTTCTTCAGCCACTTCCCGTTAATGCCCTTCACGTATTCGCCCGGCTGCGCGCGGGCCACCAGTTTTTGTCCGGCCATTTTCGCCACCTCATCCACCGGCAGGTTATTGCTGTCCGCCAGTTTCTGATAGCTTTCCGTGCGCGCGGCGTTGATTTCGTTCACCAGCGCAAGCGTCTGTTTGTCCTGGCGTAGCGGTGCTATGTAGCCGCTCAAGGTTTCGCCGACCAAGCCCTGCGCGCGGGCTTCATTCAAGGTGATCGCCTGCGCCTGAACGCTTACGCCTAACACCAGCAGACCGATTGCAAGAAGTCGTTTCATGGCATCCTCAGAACAGATCGCTGCGCGATTTCAGCAGGGTTTCGACGTCTTTATCCACTTTGATGTGGATCTCGTGCTCGATTTTGACGTTCATATTGATGGTGATCGGCTCTTTCGGGGCCGCGACTTCAATACGCGGCGTACAGCCCGAGAGCATGGCGACCATGATCACGCCGGCCAAGCCTGCCAGATTTTTCATTGTTGTTCCTCACATTCCTTGCCTGCCTGACAGCGGGCATCCGGTAACGCCGCGTGTTGCTCAAGCCATGCCTGTAAATTATCCCCATAGCGCAGGCTGCGCCACAGGGTAAAAAGATTCTCTTCGTGGGTGTAATTGAGGTGCACGGTGTTGCTTTTTCCGTCGACGCGGCTGATGCCGCTGATGGCCGACTGCATGGTCAACACACCCAAATTATCTACATTGATTTTCGTCCACGAGCGAGAAATTTCCATATAGCGGAGCCAGTTAATCGCTACGCCTGCCGCCATGTTGTCTTTGACGATCGCATCCGCCGTATCTTTGTCGATACGCAGGGTCATCGGACCGGGGTTAGTCAGCCAGCCGTCTTTGATGATCCATTTTTCGTTCTCCAGCCAGAACGGCAGCGCACCGCTCACCGGGCCGGACATGGCAAACTGCTTCGGATTCACGGCGCTGATCAGCTCGCTGGCGGAGATATTCTGCACCCGCAGCAGGGCCGGATCGTGCTGCGGCATCCGCAACTGCTGCATGGTGATTTTCCCGCCCAGCACGTCGGTGCTGACGTTGGTCAGCAGCAGCGGGTTCTGTTCGCTCCACGGATAATCGCCCTGCAGATCCGCGGTGATATTGCGCGCGGTCACCTGATTGACCACCTCGGCGATACGCAGCGTGACCGGGCCGCGAGTGCCCAGCGACCAGGTGCCTTCGCTGAAACGGAACGGCAGGACAAAATCGACGCCGTTGATTTGGTTATCCGGCATCCAGACGCTGCCGCTTTTCAGCACGCCGTGACCGCCCGCTTCAAACCCCTGACCGGCGGCGGCAGAAAACGCCACCTGGGCGTAGAGCTCGCCGTCGCGCAGGTTCATTTTCCAGTCTGGCGGCACCAGCGGCTGGAAGACCGTCAGGGACTGTTTCGGCCACCAGGCCTGACCGCGCAGACGCTCCCCGTCCCAGCGACCGTTCACCTGAACCGGGCCGATGTCTGCCGCGTGCAGATCGCCTTTGAACTGGAAGAAGGTCGGGTCCGTGCCGTCGACGCTGAATTTCAGGGTCGACGGCGGGAGCACGCTGCCGCCGGAGAACGAGGTCTGCTCCGCATCCAGCGAAAGCGCTCCGCTAAAGTGTGGATTGTTTGCGTCGCGCTGCCAGCGCACCGGCTGATCCAGCACCAGGCGCGGCTTGTTCACCAGCATGGTGCCGTACTGCAGTTTGTCGAACCCGGTCGACAGCTGCGTCAGTTCGATGGCGCTGTCGCGCCATTCGCCTTTGCCAGCCACGTCCCAGCGGGCGTTCATCGGCGTGAAATGGCCGTCGCCCCAGTAACGCCACTGCCACAGGCCGCTGTCCGGCAGGAAGTCGTTCGCCTGTCCGTCGAGATGCAGGACAAAATCGCCCATTTCGTTTTCATGGGCTTTGAGAATGGCTTGTAAACGCCCGTCCACGCCCTTCTGCGAGAGTTTGACGCCGGCCAGCGGCCAGCGGATTTCGTCGATATTCAGAGAATCAATCACCCGACCGCGCGAGCGCAGCAGCGCGCCGGGTTCAAAAGAGAGGAGCGGATCGGCGAGGCTGCCCGTCAGCTGCGCAGGAAGAATGGCGTAGAGGATCAGATCGCCCTGCTTGGCTTCGCCCGTCACCTGCAGCGGCATGGCGCTGTTGTCCATGCTCAGCTTGCCCGGCCCGAGGGTCAGCACGGCGTTGCCTTTCCCCGCATCGCCCTGAGTCAGTACGTTCAGACGACCGGTGAAAGTGGCGTTTTCCAGCCCCTGCTGCCAGTTGTCGACTTTCAGCCCTACGCGCCCGCTTAACGGCAGACCGGTGAGATCCCAGTGCCAGCGCCCGTCGCTGATCGTCAGCTGTTCGGCGGTGAGCTTCCACGGCAAATCCAGCAGCGGATCGGGGTTATCGCGGGCGGTCAGGACCAACTGGCCACGGTTTTCTTCCCAGTCGAGATCGGCATCTACCGGAGACGGGATTTGCGGCACGGTCAGGGTCGCTTCCGCGTGGCCTTTCACCGGCACGCCGTCCGGGATCAGCGGCAGCGTGAATTCCCCTGCCAGGCGGATCGGCTGCGGATAATCCGGAAGATGAACTTCGAATTCGCTGACCGTCAGGTCTTGTCCGCGAAGTTTCCCGCGCACTTTCACCTGTTCGCCCTGATAGGTGACTTCCTGGACGGAGGGCGTTAATGAGACCTTGAGTTGGCCCTGCCACTGCTGCCATGGCGAGAGCGTTAAGCGATCGATTGTCAGCCAGGTATTGGGCAGCATCGACTGCCATTCGGCGAGGGTTTTGGGTGCGGTGTTGGCCTGCTCCGCCTGCGGGAGTTTGCTCAGGCAGGCGGTATTGAGATCGAGCGCACCAACGTCCAGCTTCCAGCGGCTGGGGTGCGACAGGGTGGCGTTTTCCACGCGGGCGATTTCGCAGTCCTCCACGAGGTAGCGAAGATCGGGGATCACAATCTGGTTGCGGGTCAGGCGCGGGCTTTTCTCGAAGGCAATGCGCGTCCCCACGGGGAGCCAGATCCCGGCAAGGGTCGGCACCCACTGGGCGAGCGTCATCAGCAGCGTCAGCGGCAACAAAATGATCAACAGCAATAGCGCAATTGCGGCTTTGTATTTACCCCTCATGGGCAGTTAATATCCTGATTTAGCGAAAAAATAAGCCGACAGTGCCCGTCATTGTGGCATGTTTAGCCAGTCAGTTGAAGTCAACGCCAGTTTTAAGGATAGTTGCTCTAGAATTATTGATAGAACTTATTGAATTCAATAAATTTTTATAAATTGTAAGATTATTTTAATCATGCTAACGTGATGGTAAAATCACTGGAGAAAGTCTTATGAAACTCGCGGTATATAGCACAAAACAGTACGATAAAAAGTATCTGCAACATGTTAACGAGGCTTACGGATTCGAGCTCGAATTTTTTGACTTTCTGTTGACCGAAAAAACCGCCAAAACGGCGAACGGATGCGAAGCGGTGTGTATTTTCGTCAACGACGACGGCAGCCGTCCGGTGCTGGAAGAGCTGAAAAAGCACGGCGTGAAGTACATCGCGCTGCGCTGTGCGGGCTTTAACAACGTCGATCTGGACGCGGCGAAAGAGCTGGGTCTGAAAGTGGTGCGCGTCCCGGCCTACTCCCCGGAAGCGGTGGCGGAACATGCCATCGGCATGATGATGTCCCTCAACCGACGTATTCACCGCGCCTATCAGCGCACCCGTGATGCCAACTTCTCTCTCGAAGGGCTTACCGGCTTTACCATGTACGGTAAAACGGCGGGCGTGATCGGCACCGGTAAAATCGGCGTTGCGGCGCTGCGGATCCTGAAAGGTTTCGGGATGCGTCTGCTGGCGTTTGATCCGTACCCAAGCGCAGCGGCCCTGGAGCTGGGCGTGGAGTATGTCGATCTGCCGACCCTGCTTTCCGAATCCGACGTTATCTCCCTGCACTGCCCGCTGACCGCAGAAAACTATCACCTGCTGAATCAAAGCGCGTTTGAGCAGATGAAAGACGGCGTGATGATCATTAACACCAGCCGTGGCGGTCTGATCGATTCGCAGGCGGCGATTGAAGCCCTGAAAACGCAGAAAATCGGCGCGCTGGGGATGGACGTGTACGAGAACGAACGCGATCTGTTCTTTGAAGACAAGTCTAACGACGTGATTCAGGATGACGTGTTCCGCCGTCTGTCCGCCTGCCACAACGTGCTGTTTACCGGGCACCAGGCGTTTTTGACCGCTGAGGCGCTGATCAGTATTTCGGAAACGACGCTCGGGAATCTTAAGCAGCTCGAGAACGGCGAAGATTGTCCGAACGAAGTGGCTTAGGCATTAGCGAGCGCAGTTCCCCCTCACCCTAGCCCTCTCCCTCAAGGGAGAGGGAACCGCTCGGAGTTCTCCCTCAAGTACGGACCGGTTTTCTCCCTCTCCCCGTGGGAGAGGGTCGGGGTGAGGGCACCAGACCGCAGAATGCTACTCGCTCAACCCACGATTCTTCAACATCGGCTCGATCAACGGATCGTGCCCTCGCCAATCGCGGTACAAGGCTTCCAGATCGCTGCTGTTTCCGCGCGACAAAATCGCCTCACGGAATCTCTGCCCGTTTTCACGCGTTAACCCGCCCTGCTCGACAAACCACTGATAGCCGTCGTCGGCCAGCATCTGCGTCCACAGATAGGCGTAGTACCCCGCCGCATAGCCGCCGCCGAAAATGTGCGCGAAATAGCTGCTGCGATAGCGTGGTGGTACGGCAGGCAGGTCCAGCCCCTCTTTTTTCAGCGCCGCGGATTCAAACGTATCAACATCCGCAACATTTTCCTGCGCCCCAATGCCGTGCCAGTTCATGTCCAGCAGCGCGGCGCTCAGCAGCTCCGTCATGTCGTAACCTTTGTTGAACTGCGTCGCGCTGAGCATTTTCTCGCGCAGGGCATCCGGCATCGGCTCGCCGGTCTGATAGTGACGGGCATAGTGGGCGAACACCTGCGGATGGCTGGCCCAGTGCTCGTTAATTTGCGACGGGAATTCCACAAAATCGCGCGGCGTGTTGGTCCCGGAAAGCGTGGCGAAGCGCTGATCGGCAAACAGACCGTGCAGCGTATGGCCGAACTCGTGGAACAGGGTGATCACATCATCCCAGGAGAGCAGCGCCGCCTGGCCCGCGGCGGGTTTCTGGTAGTTGCAGACGTTGTAGATCACCGGACGCGCGGTGAATTCGTGAGATTGCTCGACGAAATTCCCCATCCACGCCCCGCCGCCTTTGGAATCCCGCGCGAAGAAATCACCGTAGAACAGCGCCATGCCTTCCCCGGTGTGGTCGAAGATCTCCCAGACGCGCACGTCCGGGTGGTAAACCGGAATATCGAAACGCTCGACAAAGCGAATGCCGAACAGCTGGCTGGCTGCCCAGAACACACCGTCGCGCAGAGTGGTGTCCAGCGCAAAATAGGGTTTGATCTGCGACTCATCGAGAGCGTATTTCTCCAGACGCACGCGCTCGGCGTAGTACGCCCAGTCCCAGGCCTGAACGCTGAAGCCTCCCTCAATGACTTTCTGGATATCCGCCTGTTCGCGCTCGGCACGCGCCCTTGCGGCCGGAACAATTCCGCGCATAAATTTCAGCGCCGCATCAGGCGTTTTCGCCATTTGATCGGCGGTGCTCCAGCTGGCGTAGCTGTCGAACCCCAGCAGCTCTGCGCGGCGGGCGCGCAGTTGTGCCAGCCTGATCACGATTTCGCGAGTGTCGTTTTCGTCGCCCTTTTGGGTGCGAATCCAGCCTGCTTTGAACAAATTTTCCCGCGTCTGACGATCGTTAAGCGCCGCCAGCGCCGGTTGTTGCGTGGTATTGAGCAACGGAATCAACCAGCGATCGGCCAGCCCTTTTTCAGCGGCGGCACGCGCGGCAGTCGCAATTTCATCCTCGCTTAGGCCGTCAAGCTGATGAACATGATCCACCACCAGACCGCCCGCTTTGTCGGCGGCCAGCAGCCGCTGGTTGAACTGGCTGGTGAGCGACGCCGCTTCGGTGTTTAGCGCTTTGAGCTCCGCTTTTTGTTCATCGGTGAGCTGTGCGCCCGCCAGAATAAAGCGCTGGTGGAGCTCTTCCACCAGCCTGCGCGACTCTGCATCCAGAGAATCGCGCCCTTCCCATACCGACTCCACGCGGGCAAACAGCGTGTTATTGAGCCAGATATCGTTGGACAGCCCCGCCAGCTCGGTGGAGAACGCTTCGTCGAGCTCCTGTAAATAGTCGTTGGTATGCGCCGAGGTCATGGCGAAAAACACGCTGCTGACGCGGGAAAGCATCGCGCCGCTTTTTTCCAGCGCCAGAATGGTATTGGCGAAATCGGGTGAGGCGGCGTTGGCAATAATGGCATCAATTTCTGCGCGCTTCTGGCGCATCGCCTCGTCAAACGCCGGGCGGTAGTGGCTCTCTTCGATGAGATCGAATCGAGGCGCCTGATAAGGCAATACGCTCACTTCAAAAAACGGATTGGAAAACGACATCGTTGACTCCTGGGCACACAATAATCCACCCAGAGTAGGACAGGCCGCGGCGGGCTGCAATGCTTCGCATACGTCAGGTAACAAAAGTCGTCTTAACGCACTCCCCACCAGCATGCTATGGTTACACAACACAAAAAGCGTTGAGGAACAGTGAGATGATCGTATTAGTTACCGGGGCAACGGCGGGTTTTGGTGAAAGCATCACGCGTCGCTTCGTCGCCAACGGACACAAAGTGATTGCAACGGGCCGTCGTCAGGAGCGTTTGCAGGAGCTGAAAGATGAGCTCGGCGACAGCATTTTGACCGCACAGCTTGACGTGCGTAATCGTGCGGCCATTGAAGAGATGCTCGCCAACCTGCCCGCAGAGTGGCGCGCCATTGATATTCTGGTGAACAACGCCGGGCTGGCGCTGGGTCTGGAGCCTGCGCACAAAGCCAGCGTGGAAGACTGGGAAAACATGATCGACACCAACAACAAAGGTCTGGTGTACATGACCCGCGCGGTGCTGCCGGGCATGGTTGAACGTAATCGTGGGCATGTGATCAACATCGGTTCGACCGCAGGAAGCTGGCCTTATGCGGGCGGGAACGTGTACGGGGCGACCAAAGCCTTTGTGCGTCAGTTCAGCCTGAATCTGCGCACCGACCTGCACGGCACGGCGATCCGCGTGACGGATATCGAGCCGGGTCTGGTGGGCGGGACCGAGTTCTCCAACGTGCGTTTCAAAGGTGACGATGCGAAAGCAGGCAAAACCTATGAAAACACCGAGGCCCTGACGCCGGAAGATGTGGCCGAAACCGTCTGGTGGGTCGCGACGCTGCCAAAACGCGTCAACATCAACACCGTGGAAATGATGCCTGTCAGCCAGAGCTTTGCCGGTTTAAGCGTGCATCGCGGCTGATCCTTCCCTGCCCGGCCTGCGGGTCGGGTATGGGATGCCCTGCAAAAGAATGGTAGTATTAGAGCGTTAACTCTTTGAGAAACCACATCCCATGGCCGCCGAATCGCAACTGAACCCTACCCAGCCTGTTAATCAGCAAATTTATCGCATTTTACGGCGTGATATCGTTCATTGCCTGATCCCGCCGGGCACCCCGCTCTCTGAAAAAGAGGTTTCGGTTCGCTTCGACGTATCGCGTCAGCCGGTTCGTGAAGCCTTTATCAAACTGGCCGAAAACGGTCTGATTCAGATCCGCCCCCAGCGCGGCAGCTACGTGAATAAAATTTCCCTCTCGCAGGTGCGCAACGGCTGTTTCGTCCGTCAGGCGATCGAGTGCGCGGTGGTGCGCCGGGCGGCATCGCTGGTTGACGATCATCAGTGCTACCTGCTGGAACAGAATCTCCACCAGCAGCGGATTGCGATTGAACGTAAGCAGCTGAATGACTTTTTCCAGCTCGACGACGAATTCCATCAGAAGCTGGCGCAAATTGCCGACTGTCAGCTGGCGTGGGACACCATTGAAAATATTAAAGCGACGATGGACCGCGTTCGCTATATGAGCCTCGATCACGTCTCGCCGCCGGAAATGCTGCTGCGTCAACACCACGATATATTCGCCGCGCTGGAAAAGCGCGACGGTGACGCAGTCGTTAAAGCGATGACCGTGCATTTGCAGGAAATTGGTGAGTCGGTGCAGCTTATTCGCCAGGAAAATAGTGACTGGTTTTCGGAAGATTAATCATGACCGCACCCCGACTGTATTCCGGGATGCGGCGTAAGAATTAACGCACGACTAAGACCGGTATTTTGGCGTAGCGGATAACAGATTCCGCATTAGAGCCGAGTAAGTGGCTGGATATTCCCGGCGTCTTTGAGCCGATCACAATCACCTCATAATCCTCTTTATTACTGATACTGATAATCTCATCGCGGACATTACCGAAGCGCACTTCGGTGCGAATATTCTCCGGCGCGATATCAAATAACCGTTTTAATTCATTCATCTTTTTCTCTGACTCAGCGATCATATAGGCCTCAAACTTTTTGATGTCAGAGTTGAAGCCGCGCAGCAACGAACGGCTGCTGAGCGGCAGGATATTCAGCAAGGTGATGGTGGCGTTATCCGCCTTCGCGAGGAACTCGGCGTGGCGCACTGCTTTATCGCTGAGGTTCATTTCAAATACATCAACAGGCATTAATATTTTCTTGTACATAAGCCCTTCCTTATCCAAATAAAATAATTACTTATCTGACTTAAGAGTGACATGGCTATTTGAAACAAAGGCTAAACCGTTCACTGGCGGAACTATCAATAAACGAAAACAATTGTCCGTTTTGTCAATTTGCGTCGGCGCGGGTCAGCGCGGATAAAATGCAGACAAAAAAGTGTGAGCTTGATCAAAAACAAAAAAATGTTGTCGCAAGAGGCGTATTTATATTCTCCCGTCAGCGGCTGCAAAAAGAGAGCCGTGATGTGTAGAGAAGAGGAGAAATAACCATGATGACTTACGATCGCAACCGCAACGCTATTACCACCGGCAGCCGAGTGATGATTAACGGCACCGGCCACACCGGAATTATCCGCGCTATCCATGCCGAAGGTCTGGATGCCGCGCAGGTTCGCCGCAGCAAAACGGTTGAAGTGGAAGGTTGTGAAGGCAAGTTCGAACCGATTGAACTGATTCGTCTTGGCATGCACTGAGTGTGCAATGACATGCCGCCGCACGCGGCGGCATGATAAGAGATTACTTCTGAGAAAGTACCTGCGCCACGGTCGCCTTCGCGCCCTGCTCCAGCAACATCTTGTACGCGCTCATGACCGCATCCACAAAGCGGGCTTCCAGCGGCAGTTCATTGCCGAAAATCGCCTCGATACCTAACAGCGCTTTCACGCGGCTTTCGCCCTCTGCGCTACCGTTAACCGCCGCCTGAATGGTGGTCAGCAGCGGATCGCAAACTTCAATCGCGTTTCCGCTTTCATCCACACCGCCGACATAACGCATCCAGCCTGCTACGCCCAGCGCCAGCAGCGGGAAACTGTGCTGATGCGCCAGATGCCAGCGCACAGAATCGAGCATACGTTGCGGTAACTTCTGGCTGCCGTCCATCGCGATTTGCCAGGTGCGATGACGCAGCGCCGGATTGCTGTAGCGCTCGATAAGCAAATCAGCGTAACGGGCCAGATCAACACCCTTCACTTTCAGGGTTGGCGCCTGTTCGTTCAGCATTAACGCATGCGCGGCATGACGATAATTCTCGTCTTCCATACAGTCGTTGATGTGCTGATAGCCCGCCAGGTAGCCGAGATAGGCGAGGAAAGAGTGGCTGCCGTTGAGCATGCGCAGTTTCATCTCTTCGAACGGGATCACGTCTGCCACCAGCTCAGCACCCGCTTTTTCCCACTCAGGACGCCCGGCGACAAAGTTGTCTTCCACCACCCACTGGCGGAAGGGTTCGCAGGCTACGCCAGCCGGGTCGCGCACGCCGGTAATGTGTTCGATTTTATCCAGCGTTTCGGCGGTAACAGCAGGAACAATACGATCCACCATCGTCGACGGGAACGTTACGTTCGCTTCGATCCAGTCTGCCAGTTCAGCGTTGACGGCGCGGGCATAGGCGCAGGTGACGTTACACATCACATGGCCGTTCTCCGGCATGTTGTCGCAGGACATCACGCTGAACGCCGGTAAACCTGCCGCTTTGCGGCGTGCCAGGGCTTCAACCACGACGCCGGGCGCAGATTTTGGCTGATGCGGGTTTTGCAGATCGGCGGCGATCAGCGGGTGATCGAGCATCAGCTGGCCGGTCGCCGGGGCGTGGCAGTAGCCTTTTTCGGTAATGGTGAGCGAGACAATCGCCACCTGCGGCTCGCACATAGCGGCCAGCACGCTTTCCAGACCATCCACCTGCGCGTGAAGCGCCTTTTTCACGACGCCGACCACGCGTGCGGTCCAGGCGTCGGCAGACATTTCTGCCACGGTATAGAGGTTATCCTGGGCCTTAAGATCGGCAATCTGCTGCTCGCCGCCAATCAGGTTCACTTCGGTGTAGCCCCAGTCGCTGCCGTGTTCAGCCGCGAGGATATCGGTATAAACCGCCTGATGGGCACGGTGGAATGCGCCAAAACCAAGGTGCACGATGCGAGGCACCAGGTTGTTACGGTCGTAGGCAGGAAGTGACGCTTTGGCATTCAACAATTTATTATTCATGAGGAGGCTCATTTTAGTGAGGAGTCGTCGAATCTGAGGAGGTAGACCATCTCACGCAATTGGTATGACATCTTTGATTTCCATCAACTACCATACAAGAAGAGAAGAAAAGGCGGGATCGACCTTCCCGCCCTCCTCACACTTACAGATTCACCCTGTGGCCCAGAGGCACCTCGGAAACCGCTTTTTCGGCGGCGTCTTCTGCGAGGCTCAGATCGCGGTCGCGCACTTCCGGCATCAGCACGGCTGACACCAGACCAATGACGGAATAGACCACCATCATCGCCACAATCGGCCACCAGGATCCGGTCATGTTACAGAAAATCCCCGCCAGCACCGGGCCGAAACCGACCGCCACCAGACCGCCGGCCTCTTTCGAAATCGCCATACGGGTAAAGCGATTGCGCGAGCCAAACATCTCCGCCATGGTGATGTTTTCCAGCGCGAACAGCCCCAGCACCGCAAAGTTATGGATAACGATGATCGACAGCATGATCACCCCCGGACTGTAGCTTTTATCGACGATAATCGACAGCATCGGGTACGCCAGGATAATGGCGGAGATGTTGAGCAGAATGTACGGCAAACGGCGCCCGACTTTATCCGACAGCCAGCCCAGCAGCGGGATGGAGATAAACCCGAGAATGGAGCTGATCATCAGCGCGTCGGTCGGGATGCTTTTATTAAACAGCAGCGTCTGCACCAGATAGCCCGCCAGGAAGGTCTGGATCAGACCCGAGTTTCCCGCCTGACCAAAACGCAGCCCCGTCGCCAGCCAGAAGGATTTGCTTTTGAACATCGCGCCAAGGGAGGTTTCTTCCGCCGTCACCACCGGGCTGCTTTCGTCGTTCACCTTCTCAAACACCGGACTCTCTTTGAGGTTCATTCGCAGCCAGATGGCGAAGATCATCACCACCACGCTTGCGAGGAACGGCACGCGCCAGCCCCAGGCCACCAGCTCTTCGCGGTCAAGAGCAAAGAACATCACCGCCCAGATCGCCGTGGCGCTCAGGGTGCCGCAGTTGGTGCCCATCGCCACCAGGGACGAAATAATGCCGCGTTTGCCCTTCGGCGCGTACTCCGCCAGCATGGTTCCCGCGCCGGAAATCTCGGCTCCCGCGCCCAGCCCCTGGATAATACGCAGCGTCACCAGCAGCACCGGGGCAAAAATCCCGATCTGTGCGTAGGTCGGCAGGACGCCAATCAGCGTGGTGCAGATCCCCATCATGGTGATGGTGATAAACAGCACCTTTTTACGCCCGATGCGGTCGCCCATTTTGCCGAAGATAAAGGCCCCGACGATGCGCGCAATATAGCCCGCGCCGTAAGTCCCCATCGCCAGAATCAACGCCATCGCGGCGGACTGCTCCGGGAAGAAGATCTCGTGAAAGACCAGCGCCGCACCCAGCGAATAGAGCTGGAAATCCATGAATTCCAGCGCGGTGCCGAGCCAGCCGGACACCGCGGCTTTCACCAGATCCGACGTCGTTCTTTGAGGTTGTGTCTGAGTCATAATGGCTATCTCTGAATGTAGGTAAGATGCGTACCACTTAGCCGCGTTTGTTGTTATTGGCCGAACGTGAGCAAGACCTTGCAGCACTGCCGCTGGTCTTTCTCAAACAGTTCGATGGCGTCGGTGACGTGGTGATAGTCAAAAGAATGAGTGATCAGTTTATCCGGGTCGATCAGCCCCTTTTCCAGCCAGTCGATGACCACCGGGAATTTGTTGGCGTTGAGGCGCGAGGAGAATATCGACAGCTCTTTGCCGGTGATCCCCTGCTGCGCGACCTGACTCGGTTCGCTGGAGAAGCCCATCAGCACGATGCGCCCGCCCGGCGACGCGAGGGTAATCGCCTCCTGGAGGATCGTCGGATGACAGGCGGCATCAACGATCAAAGTCGGTTTAATCCCCTTCTCCTCCAGCGCCGCCTGCAGCGACTGCTCTGCGTTGTTGAACGTCCAGTCCGCGCCGCTGCGTTTCGCCATCTCCAGCCGCTCGTCAATCCGGTCGACCACGATCACCTGCTTCACCTTGTTGACACCTTTCAGCGCCTGAACGGTGACGAGGCCCATCGGACCGGCACCGTAGATCAGCGCGATATCCTGGTCCGTCGGCTGCGCGTGTCCGGTGACGTTAGCCGCAATGGTGAAGGGCTCCACCATCACCGCGTGGCGGTCGGGAATCGCATCCGGGATCGTCCACGCATTTTTTGCCGGAACGACGGCGTATTCGCTGAACCCGCCGTCACGATGCACGCCCAGCACCATCAGCGAGGTGCAGACGTTGGGTTTGCCGACCGAGCACGGCCAGCAGTGTCCGCAGCTGATCACCGGATCGACGGAGACGCGCTGCCCCAGACGCCCGGCCTCCACGCCTTCACCGGGGGCGTCAATCACGCCGAAGAACTCATGCCCGATGACGCGCGGATATTTGGCGAACGGGTTATGGCCGCGATAGATATGGCTGTCGGAACCGCAGATCCCGGCGAGGCTGATTTTGACCCGCACTTCCCCTGCGGCGGGTGCAGGCAGCGGGCGTTCTTCAATCAGCAGCGCGTTCGGTTTTTGAATCACAATACTTTTCATGGTTGCTCCTGGCGGATCTCACTCATTGTTATAGAGAACTTAATCAATCCGGTGTTTCACAATAAACAGGTAACACATCGCCCCGACAAAGGTGACGCAGGCCGCGACCACCAGGGCGAGATTAAAGGAGTGCGTTTTGTCGACGATCCAGCCGGTGACGATGGGCGCGAAGGAGGCGAAGACAAAACTGCCGAAGTTTTGAATGGCGGCCACGGAGGCGACTTTGCTTTCCGAGACCATCACCTGCACCAGCCCCCACGCCGAGGTACCGGCAAAATGGACGCAGAACAGCGCTAACGAAATAAAGGTGACGGCTTCCGCTGGAGACGAGGATTGCACCACCAGCAGCGTGCCTAACGCCGACAGGATCAAGCCCACCACAATCGCCGTTTTGCGCGTTCTGGCGAGGTCGTAGCCTTTTTTGGCGAGGGCATCGACCACCAGCCCGTTGACCCACATCCCGACGGCGGCCGCGAGGAACGGGATCGCCGAGACCCAGCCGGTCTTCGCCAGGCTAAAGCCCTGCTGTGCCTGCAGATAGCCGGGCAGCCAGGCGATATACAGCCAGCCGGTGTAGTTCACGCCGGAGAAACCTAAGATCATCCCCCAGGTGGTGCGGCGTTTGAACAACGCAATCCACTCGCTGAACTGTAACGTCGGACGCGGTTTGACCGGCGCGGAAAGGTATTCACGTTCGTCGGGCTGGAACGCGAACTGCGCGCGGTTGCGATACCAGGCGTACCAGCAAATCCCGACCGCCACCCCCAGCAGACCGATGATCACGAACATCGCCCGCCAGCCCCAGAGGATTTGCATCGTCACCAGGATTGGCGGGGCAATCGCCTGGCCTAACACCGTGGAAGAGTTAAAAATCCCCAGCGCCGTCCCCCGCTCTTTCTGCACATACCAGTCGGTGATCGATTTCACTCCGGCAGGCATAAAGGGCGCTTCGCCGATGCCTAAGCCGATGCGCAATAAGATGAAATGGCTAAAGGAGTTCACCATGCCCGTCAGGGCCTGCATCAGTGACCAGAAGATCACCCCGGCGCCCAGCACCAGCCGCGGGCCGTAGCGGTCGAGCAAGATCCCTGACGGCAGCTGCGCCAGTCCGTACGAGAGTGAAAATGCGGAAAGCAAAAAGCCAAATTCCGTGGCGGATAGCCCCATCTCGCCGCGAATCGCTTCCCCGGCCACGCTCAGCGAGGAACGGTCGAGAAAATTGACAATCCCGGCCAGAAATAACAGCACCAGCGTGATGGTCTGTATTTTTTTGATTCGGGCAGGCTTGGTTAAGCTTTCAGTATTGATGGTTTCAGTTGTCATACGGACTCCCGATCTCAATTTACCAGTTCCACAGGGTGCCATCTTCCAGGCGCGCGACCGGGAGATACGCCGGGTCATACGGGTATTTCGCAGCCAGTTTTTCGTCGAACTCGATGCCGATCCCCGGTTTGTCGCCCGGATGCATATAGCCTTTATCGAAGGTCCAGCTGTGCGGGAACACTTCCAGCATTTGCTCGGAGTAGCCCATGAACTCCTGAACGCCGAAGTTCGGCACCCACAGGTCGAAATGCAGCGCGGCGGCGTGGCAAATCGGTGACAGATCCGACGGGCCGTGCGAACCGGTGCGGACCTGATACAGGGAGGCGAAATCGGCGATCCGGCGCATCCCGGTGATCCCGCCCGCGTGGGTGATGGTGGTGCGGATGTAATCGATCAGCTGCTCTTCAATCAGCTGTTTGCAGTCCCAGATGCTGTTGAACACCTCCCCGACAGCAATCGGCGTGACCGTGTGCTGGCGGATCAGGCGGAAGCACTCCTGGTTTTCGGCAGGCGTCGGATCTTCCATCCAGAACATGCGGAACTCTTCGATGCTCTTGCCAAAGCGCGCGGCTTCGATCGGGGTCAGGCGGTGGTGCATGTCGTGGAGCAGATGTTCGTTGAAGCCAAACTGGTTGCGCACGGCGTCGAACAGTTTGGGGGTGAAATCGAGGTATTTTTCCGTGGACCAGAGTTGCTCTTCCGGCCAGTGGCCTTTGGTCGCCGGTTCGTAGGCCAGCCCTTTTCCTTTCGCCATCCCGTAGGTGGTTTTCATCCCCGGCACGCCGCACTGCACGCGGATGGCTTTGAACCCCAGCTCTTTGTGACGGGCATAATCTTCCAGCACATCGTCAATGGTATGCCCAGTGGTGTGGCAATAAACCATGACACCTTCGCGCGATGCGCCGCCCAATAACTGATAAAGCGGCATACCGGCGGCTTTGGCTTTGATATCCCACAGGGCCACATCGACGGCAGAAATCGCCGACATGGTGACCGGCCCGCGCCGCCAGTAGGCGCCTTTATAGAAGAACTGCCAGATATCTTCGATGCGGTGCGCATCGCGGCCAATCAGCTGCGGGCAAACGTGATCTTTGAGGTAGGAGGCAACGGAGAGCTCGCGTCCGTTTAAGGTGGCATCACCCAGGCCGACGATCCCGTCGTCGGTGGTGATTTTCAGAGTGACAAAATTACGCCCCGGGCAGGTGACAAAGACTTCGGCCCCGACAATTTTCATGATCCAGTTCCTTACATCGCTCGTTGTGATGCAAGAAACTTACGCAATTACGCGACTACCATACAAGTATAGCGATCAAAAAATCATCCATGGATCACAAATAAAGACGCTTATGCGCGTCCCCAGCCCGCCACGATGATCAACATCCCGCACAACGCAATCAGCGCCCCCGCCCAGTCATAGGCGCTGAGCTTCACGCCATCAACGACCCGCAGCCAGATAAGCGCCGTGCAGACATATACGCCGCCGTAAGCCGCATAGACCCGCCCGCTGGCCGCCGGATGTAAGGTCAGTAGCCAGACAAACAGCGCCAGTGCAATCCCCGCAGGGAGCAGCAACAGCACGGACGCCCCGCGTTTCAGCCACAGCCACGGCAGGAAGCAGCCGATGATTTCGCACAGCGCAGTCGCAAAGAAAAGTAAGGTTGTTTTAATCATTTTGCCGAGTGAGTGAGAATAGGTTTAACCATGATACGCGATAATGGCGCGACCTTTTCCATCCCTGCCGCGTGGGTATGCCACCTTTTCGGATTGGTGTAGAATTGGCAACGGGTACACCCACTACAAGGAACATGCAATGAGTACATTAAGCCAACGCCTCAGCCTGGCGGCGATGCTCACCCTGACGGCGTTTGCCTTCAGCGCGCCAGCGTCTGCCGATACCAGCAAACTGATCATTGAATCCGGTGACAGCGCGCAAAGTCGTCAGAATGCTGCCATGGACAAAGAACAATGGAATGACACCCGCAGCCTGCGTCAGAAAGTGAACAAACGCGCCGAAAAAGAGTGGGACAAAGACGACGTCGCCTTTGATGCGCGCGATAACTGTCAGCAAAGCGCGAACGTGAACGCCTACTGGGAGCCAAACACCCTGCGTTGCCTGGATCGTCGCACCGGCCGCACGGTAGCACCTTAATTTCCACAGCCAGAAAGGATGATTATGGCCAGCCCGTTAACGGTAAAACTCAGACCGCTGGAGCGCGAGGATTTGCGCTTTGTTCACCAGCTCGACAATAACGCCAGCGTGATGCGCTACTGGTTTGAAGAGCCTTACGAGGCGTTTGTCGAGCTGTCAGATCTGTACGATAAGCATATTCACGACCAGAGCGAGCGCCGTTTCGTTGTCGAGTGTGACGGGGAAAAAGCCGGTCTGGTCGAACTGGTTGAGATCAACCACGTCCACCGCCGGGCGGAGTTTCAGATTATTATTTCGCCGGAATACCAGGGCAAAGGCCTTGCGACGCGCGCAGCCAAACTGGCGATGGACTACGGATTTACGGTCCTCAACCTGTATAAGCTGTATTTGATCGTGGATAAAGAGAACGAAAAAGCCATCCATATTTACCGTAAGCTTGGGTTTATGGTGGAAGGCGAACTGATTCATGAGTTCTTTATTAACGGCGAGTACCGCAACACTATTCGTATGTGTATTTTCCAGGACAAATATCTGGCAGAACACAAAGCGGCAGGTTCTCACCTCCTGAAGCCTACGGCACAGTGATACGTTTGTTGCCGGGTGGCGGCTTTGCCTTACCCGGCCTACAAAATCCACACTATATGGCGTTGTAGGCCCGGCAAACGAAGTGCCGCCGGGCGGTTTTACAAACCGCGCATTCGCCGACAATCAATAATATTCAATACTGTTTTTAATCGTGTACTTGTGCTCGATCGCCGGTTTGACGCTGTCGTCCGTCATCTGCAACTCACAGCTCACCGGGTTGTCGTGACGATCGTAATCACAGCTCTGCTTCACCGTGCCCAACGGTTTGTCGTTGAGCAGGCTGATGGCGGAATAATCGAGCTTCTTACGCTTGTCTTTCGACGGCGTGGCCGATACCGACAGATGCTGATCGCCTGACACCGTGGTTTTACCCAGCGGATAACCGTCCGCGTCGTAGCGATACTTCACTTCCATCGCCTTGCCGTGAGCGGTCACGATAAAACCATTATCGTCCGTATCCCAGGTCACGCCTGCGGCCGGGAGTTCAGCCAGCTGGCATTTCCCCTGTAGCTTAATTTTCTGCTGCTGGGTTTCGCCATCAAGATAAAAATTGGCGTCCAGCACCAGCGCCACGCCGGTGTTGGCGTCAAGATCGTGCAGTTCGAGGGTATCGAAACACCCCTCCTGCGAGAGCGATCCCGTGACGCGTTTGCTCACTTCCCCTTTCTCATTGAACAGCGTCTGGGTGAAGTCTTTTACCGGCCCGCGCAGGGGATCAAAATCAAATTCGTTCGAAAAGCTCGCCATTTCCGGCGTAAACGACAGCGGCGCGGAGCTGTTATCGCATCCTGCCAGCACACTTGTCAGCCCAATCATTACTGCTAGTTTCTTCACATTCTCACCGATGCGTGGAAGTTAATCCCAATCATTTTAGCCAATTTAGATGTCAACATTATAGCGAAACCGCACCGGCAATTTATGACTTTACGTGTGACCAGCCTCAGGCCAGAACCGCCTCCACAATCGACAGATAGGACGGTGTATGAATGACCCGATTAATTTTCAGCCCCACTTCCCCTAACATGTGTGCATACTCTTTCTCCGTACGAGCGCGTCCGCCGTCGAAACCCGACAGCAGGATAAGATCCATCTCATACCTCCCTTGTTCGTTATCCTGATCTTTAATCATCGGCTCGAGAATTAATAAACGGGAGCTGGGTTTCATTGCTTTGCGGCAGGTTTTTAATATCTGGCTGGCTTTGTCGTCCGGCCAGTCCATCAAAATATATTTCAGCATATAAATATCCGCGACCGGACAAGCTTCAAAAAAACTCCCGGCCACGGTTTCCCAGCGCGAATCATCCCCCAATAAATGCAGACTATTTTCAGTGAGCACGTTTGGGCGATCGAATAAAATACCGTGCAGCGTTGGATTGCGGCGTAAAACTGTTAACAGAAGATTCCCCAGCCCACCGGCAATATCCACGACCGTGGCATGTTCCGGGAAGGGATAATTATCCACCAGAATATCGTTTTCAACGCTCGACATGGATGCCATCCCGGCGTGAAAACCGTCGTCGCCTGACGGCGTTTTTTTCGTCCCCCAGTATTCGTAAAAAGGCATACCAAATAATTCGTTAAAGACCGGTTTGCCTTTGACGATATCCGTCATTTCGCCTGCGGGCTGCCACATGGTTTTATCCGTCAGCATCAGCACCCCTTCACGCAGGGAGTACGGGGTGTCTGATCGCAGAAACTCGGCGGCGGGCGTGAGGCTGAACAGACCGTCGTCGGTCATTTTAAATACGTCGCGCGAAGCCAGGGTTCGCAACACCCGATATAAAAACCCGGCATCCACGTGCAGCTCCTGCGCAAGCTGTTCGGCGGTTTTCGCTTCCTCTTTAAGATGATCCGCAACCCGTAATAACGCCGCGGTGCGCAGTGCAGCCTGCCAGACAAACCCCATGCTTTGCTCTAAAACATACATACCATCCCGACGTTCTTTATTCGATAAACTTTTTTGGTTTAACATTTTGTTTCTCCTGTGACGATAATTTAAAAGTACAGAATGAAAATGAAACGTCCGCCAACAAGCCTAATGGGATTAAATAATTTAGCCATCAAATAACTTTTATTCTTTTTTATCACCATGGCAATTTAAATCCACGACCTGATGAACCCTGTACAGGAATATGGCCAACAATTAGCTTTATTAGAAGGCTACTCATCGCCGAAATAAATAATCACAGAGCGCACATAATAATGATAAATTGACCTCTCAGATTTTTCAGAAAATTTCTCTGCAATACAGCTATTTACATTATCCCTGCTAAAATAAAGTCCACACACAGAGATAAGGAGCAAGATATGAAACGGTTACCCTGGATTACCGCGCTGCTGTTAACCAGTATTTCTCCTGCGGTGCTGGCCGCCCCCGACTCCTGCGAGCGCGTGAAAAGCGATATTCAACAGCGCATTATTAACAACGGTGTCCCTGAGTCGGGCTTTACTCTGAACATCGTCCCTAACGACCAGGCCGATCAGGCTGATGCCCAGGTGGTAGGCCATTGCGCCAACGATACCTTTAAAATTCTCTATACCCGCACCGGCAGCAGCAGCGCGCCAGCGGGCGGTACCGGCACGCAGGATAACGCTCCGGCCGAACCGCAGTAATTTCTCTGCGGGATTTCCCTTAGCTTGATAAGGATTAAAGTTTATTACCCCTGAATGAGTAACACTCACTCCATCTGTCGCCCGGTTGTATTCGTGGGTCAATCTCATACGTAATGACAAAGATGGAGTGAGTCATGTCCGATGTCGAACATCACGGCGGGATCAGCCGTCGAGCTTTGGTGAAATCCACTGCAATTGGCTCTCTGGCACTCGCTGCCGGAGGGCTCTCTCTCCCCTTCGGCCTGAAAAGCGCCGCCGCTGCCGTGCAACAGGCGGTTCAGCCTGCCGCCGATAAAGTGGTGTGGGGTGCCTGCTCGGTCAACTGCGGGAGCCGCTGCGCCCTGCGACTGCACGTCAAAGACGACGAAGTTTACTGGGTCGAAACCGACAACACCGGCGAAGATATCTACGGCAACCATCAGGTTCGCGCCTGTCTTCGTGGCCGCTCCATCCGCCGCCGTATCAACCACCCCGATCGCCTGAACTATCCGATGAAACGCGTGGGCAAACGCGGCGAAGGCAAGTTCGAGCGCATCTCCTGGGATGAAGCGCTGGATACCATCACCAAAAGCCTGAAAGGCGTGGTCGAGAAATACGGCAACGAAGCCGTGTACATCAACTACTCCTCCGGGATTGTCGGCGGCAACATTACGCGCTCTTCGCCTTACGCCTCGCTGGTGGCGCGCCTGATGAACTGCTACGGCGGCTTCCTCAGCCATTACGGCACCTACAGCACCGCGCAGATCGCCTGCGCCATGCCTTACACCTACGGCACCAACGACGGCAACAGCACCTCGGATATCGAAAACAGCAAACTGGTGGTGATGTTCGGCAACAATCCGGCGGAAACCCGCATGAGCGGCGGCGGGATCACTTACTTCCTCGAGCAGGCGCGTGAACGCTCTAACGCGCGGATGATCGTCATCGATCCGCGCTACACCGACACCGCCGCCGGGCGTGAAGATGAGTGGATCCCTATCCGTCCTGGCACCGATGCCGCGCTGGTCGCCGGTATCGCATGGGTGTTAATCGACGAAAACCTCGTCGATCAGCCGTTCCTCGACAAATACTGCGTCGGCTACGACGAAAAAACGCTGCCTGCCGATGCGCCCGCCAACGGCCACTACAAAGCCTACATTCTTGGTCAGGGCGAAGACGGCACGGCGAAAACGCCTGAGTGGGCGTCGCGCATCACCGGTATTCCCGCCGACAGAATCATCAAACTGGCGCGCGAAATCGGCAGCGCCAAACCCGCTTATATCTGCCAGGGCTGGGGACCGCAGCGCCAGGCCAACGGCGAGCTGACCTCCCGCGCCATCGCCATGCTGCCGATTCTGACCGGCAACGTGGGGATCAACGGCGGTAACAGCGGCGCGCGTGAATCCACCTACACCATCACCATCGAGCGGATGCCGCTCCCGGATAACCCGGTTAAAACCCAGATCTCCTGCTTTAGCTGGACCGATGCCATTGTCCGTGGCCCGGAGATGACCGCCACTCGCGACGGCGTGCGCGGGAAAGATAAGCTGGATGTGCCGATCAAATTCATCTGGAACTACGCCGGGAACACCATCACCAACCAGCACTCCGATATCAACAAAACCCACGACATTTTGCAGGACGAAACCCTGTGCGAAACCATCGTGGTGATCGACAACTTCATGACCTCGTCGGCGAAATACGCCGATATTCTGCTGCCGGATCTGATGACCGTCGAACAGGAAGACATTATTCCGAACGACTACGCGGGCAATATGGGCTATCTGATTTTCCTCCAGCCCGTCACCGCGCCGAAGTTCGAGCGTAAACCGATCTACTGGATCATGAGCGAAGTGGCGAAGCGCCTGGCGCCGGATGTGTATCAGCAGTTCACCGAAGGCCGCACCCAGGAAGAGTGGCTGAAACTCCTGTACGCCAAAATGCTGGAGAAAGACCCGAAACTGCCGTCCTACGAGGCGCTAAAAGAGATGGGGATTTACAAGCGCAAAGATCCGAACGGTCATTTCGTGGCCTATAAAAAATTCCGCGACGACCCGGAAGCCAACCCACTTAAAACCCCGTCGGGCAAAATTGAAATCTACTCCAGCCAGCTGGCGAAAATCGCTAACAGCTGGGAGCTGGAAAAAGACGAGACCATCAGCCCTCTGCCGGTGTACGCCTCGACCTTTGACGGCTGGGACGCGCCGGAGCGTAGCCAGTTCCCGCTGCAGATGTTTGGCTTCCACTTTAAGGCCCGGACTCACTCCAGCTATGGCAATATTGATATCTTACAGGCGGCCTGCCGTCAGGAAGTGTGGCTGAACCCGGTCGATGCCGGTCAGCGCGGCATTAAAAATGGCGATCTGGTGCGCGTGTTTAACGCCCGCGGCGAGCTGCGCATCCCGGCGAAGGTGACGCCGCGCATCATGCCTGGCGTGAGTGCGATGGGCCAGGGCGCATGGCACGAGGCCAACATGACCGGTGACCGCGTCGATCATGGCTCCTGTATCAATACCCTGACCACACATCGCCCTTCGCCGCTGGCGAAAGGCAACCCGCAGCACACCAACCTGGTGCAGATCGAGAAGGTTTAAAGGAACGTTGTTATGAATGAAGTTTTACCGCGTGAGTCGTTTGCATTGTCTGCCCGGGTGCTGGGAGCCTTGTTTTACTTTTCTCCGGACAGCGAGCAGGCCGCGCCGCTGGTTTCGGCTCTGACCACCAGCGACTGGCATCAGGACTGGCCGCTGGATCAGGCCAGCTTACTGCCGATTGCAGAGACCCTGCGCACCCCGTCCGACGAACCGCTGCCCGACGCCTGGCAACGTCTGTTTATCGGCCCGTGGGCGCTGCCCGCGCCGCCTTGGGGCTCCGTGTGGCTGGATCGTGAATCGGTGCTGTTTGGCGATTCAACCCTCGCCCTGCGCCAGTGGATGCGGGAAAACAATATTGCGTTCGAAATGCAGCAGAACGAGCCGGAAGACCATTTCGGCACCCTGCTGATGCTGGCCGCCTGGCTGGCTGAAAACGGACGTGACGCCGAGCGCGATCAACTCCTGGCATGGCATTTGCTGCCGTGGAGCCAGCGCTTCCTGACGGTGTTTATTGAGCAGGCCGGGCATCCGTTTTACACCGGTCTGGCCCAGCTTGCCCGCCTGACGCTGGCTGACTGGCAGTCGTCACTGTTAATTCCCGTTTCCGATAAACCTCTGTACCGCTAATCCGCTCTTCGCACGGCGCATCTGCCGCCGTGCGAAACACTGATTTGTTACGGTGTCACTTTCCCCATTATACCTTTAGGACTATTCTGCCCGCCCCCTGCTCAGGCCTTATCCCATAAGGCGTAACACCCTGTTTACATTGTTATCTTCTGTGAACTGATTTAGCGCTTCGCTGGAACCCTTCCCAATCGCTTGCTATAGCTCATGTACCCCTGCCGAAACATGGCATAACAACAGGCAATCAATGGGTTGCTATAACGAACGCATGCGCACAGGGAGACACACCGCAATGCACTCATCATTAGTCAAACGTACGCTGCTTTTCATCGCCGCGATTGTTGCCGTTCTTGCGCTCCTCGCGTGGGGAATTGGGCTGGATACAATCAAAGCGCGCCAGGTTGACCTGCTGTATCTCGGTCAACAGCACCTGATTTTGGTTTTCTCTTCGATGTTCTTTGCCCTGCTGGTCGGTATTCCGAGCGGGATTTTGCTGAGCCGCCCGGCGGCACGCGGCACCGCCGAATATGTGATGCAAATCTTTAACGTCGGCAACACGCTGCCACCGCTCGCCGTTCTGGCGCTGGCGATGGTGGTGCTCGGTATCGGCGACAAACCGGCGATCATCGCCCTGTTCCTCGCCTCGCTGCTGCCGATTGTGCGTAACACCTACGCGGGATTGTGCTCAGTGCCTGCTTCGCTGCTGGAAGCGGCGAACGGGATCGGGATGACCAAATGGCAACGCCTGCGTCAGGTGGAGATCCCTAACGCCTGGCCGGTGATGCTCTCGGGCATCCGCATTGCCACGGCGATTAACGTCGGTACCGCGCCGCTGGCGTTCCTGATTGGGGCCAGCAGCTACGGCGAGCTGATTTTCCCCGGCATCTATCTGAACGATTTCCCGACGCTGATTCTGGGTGCGGCGGCCACAGCGCTCTTTGCGCTGATTCTGGACACGCTTCTGGCCGCACTGGGCCGTCTGATGAGCCCACATCTCGCACGATAACAATAACAAGGAGCTTTTATGAGACTGTTTTCACGCCTGGCGGCGCTGGTGGCCGCCGCGTTTCTGGTGAGCCAGGCCCAGGCCGCCCCGCTGATTCTGGCGACCAAGAGCTTTACCGAGCAGCATATCTTGTCCGCCATGACCGTTCAGTATCTGCAAAAGAAAGGGTTTCAGGTTCAGCCCCAGACCAATATTGCGACGGTGATTTCCCGTAACGCGATGATCAACAAACAGATTGATATGACGTGGGAATACACCGGGACGTCGCTGATTATCTTCAACCACATCAACAAACGCATGTCGCCTCAGGAGTCCTACGACACGGTGAAACGCCTGGACGCGAAACACGGTCTGGTGTGGCTCAAACCGGCGGACATGAACAACACCTACGCCTTCGCCATGCAGCGCAAACGCGCCGACGCGGAGCACATCAATACGATGTCCGAGCTGGTCGCCAAAATTGAGCAAGTCCGTAAAACCGATCCGGACAACAACTGGATGCTGGGCTTAGACCTTGAATTTTCCGGGCGCAGTGACGGCATGAAGCCACTGCAGAAAGCCTACCAGATGGATCTGGATCGCCCGCAAATCCGCCAGATGGACCCCGGTCTGGTTTATAACGCCGTGCGCGATGGCTTTGTCGATGCCGGTCTTATCTACACCACCGACGGGCGCGTGAAAGGCTTCGACCTGAAAGTGCTGGAAGATGATAAAGGCTTCTTCCCGAGCTACGCGGTGACGCCGGTGGTGCGCAAAGACACGCTGGAAGCCAATCCGGGCCTGGAAGAGGCGCTGAATACCCTCTCCGGCCAGCTCAACAACGACGTTATCACCGAGCTCAATAAAAAGGTTGATATCGACCATCAGTCACCGCAGCAGGTCGCCCGTGATTTCCTGCGTAGCAAGCAGCTGCTGTAAGGAGGCGCTATGGAGACCATTCACTACATCATTGATAACTGGGATTATTTGTTGACGCTGACCTTCCAGCACCTGTGGCTGGTGGCGTTAGCGGTCGGGCTGGCGATTATCATCGGCGTACCGCTGGGGATTTTAATCGTGCGTCACAAATGGCTGGCGACGCCGGTGCTGGGCATCGCCACCATCGTCCTGACGATCCCGTCGATTGCCCTGTTCGGCCTGATGATTCCGCTCTTTTCGCTGATCGGTCAGGGTATTGGCGCCCTGCCCGCCGTCACCGCCGTGTTCCTCTACTCGCTGCTGCCGATTGTGCGTAACACCCACACCGCGCTCGACAGCCTGCCGCCCGGTCTGCGTGAAGCCGGACGCGGGATCGGCATGACCTTCTGGCAGCGTCTGCGCTGGGTGGAAATCCCGATGGCCCTGCCGGTGATTTTCGGCGGCATTCGTACTGCCGTGGTGATGAACATCGGCGTAATGGCCATCGCCGCGGTGATCGGCGCAGGTGGTCTGGGCCTGCTGTTACTCAACGGTATTGGCGGGAGCGACA
Organism: Lelliottia wanjuensis; assembly: GCF_030238365.1. Classification (GTDB taxonomy): domain Bacteria; phylum Pseudomonadota; class Gammaproteobacteria; order Enterobacterales; family Enterobacteriaceae; genus Enterobacter; species Enterobacter wanjuensis. Next base: position 449,310 of record NZ_JASSOT010000001.1, read on the forward strand.
TTCGCATGCTGATCGCCGGTGCCTTAATGATTTGTCTTTTAGCTATTGTGCTCGACTGGCTGCTGCATCGTCTGCAGGTCGTGCTGACTCCGAAGGGGATTCGATAATGATAAAACTGGAAAACCTCACCAAACAATTTTCACAGAAAAACGGTCAGACTTTTAAGGCTGTCGATAACGTCAATCTGAACGTGCCCGAAGGGGAAATGTGCGTTCTGCTGGGGCCGTCCGGGTGTGGGAAAACCACCACCCTGAAGATGATCAACCGGCTGATCGCCCCGAGCAGCGGCAATATTTTGATTAACGGCGAAAACACCAACGAAATGGACACCGTCACCCTGCGCCGCAATATCGGCTACGTGATCCAGCAGATTGGTCTGTTTCCGAACATGACCATCGAAGAGAACATCACCGTAGTGCCGCGAATGCTCGGCTGGGACAAAGCGCGCAGCAAAGCGCGGGCCGAAGAGCTGATGGATATGGTGGCGATGGACCCGCACAAGTTCCTCAACCGCTACCCGCGTGAAATGTCCGGCGGTCAGCAGCAGCGTATCGGCGTGATCCGTGCCCTGGCGGCAGATCCTCCGGTCCTGCTGATGGATGAACCTTTTGGCGCGGTGGACCCGATCAACCGTGAAGTGATTCAGAACCAGTTCCTCGAGATGCAGCGCAAGCTGAAAAAGACGGTGATGCTGGTCAGCCACGACATCGACGAAGCGCTCAAACTTGGGGATCGTATCGCCGTGTTCCGTCAGGGCCGTATCGTGCAGTGCGCGAGCCCCGACGAACTGCTGGCGAAACCGGCGAATGAATTTGTCGGTTCCTTTGTCGGCCAGGACCGCACGCTGAAACGCCTGCTGCTGGTCTCGGCGGGAGACGTCACCGATCAGCAGCCGACCCTCACCGTGCGTGAATCGACTTCCCTGCCGGAGGCGTTTGCCACCATGGATGATAACGATATTCGTGCCATCACCGTGGTCGATGACAACGGGAAACCGCTGGGCTTTGTGAAGCGTCGTGAAGCGCGCCACGCCACGGGCGCCTGCGCCGACATGCTGCATCCATTCCGGATGACCGGCAAAGCGGAAGACAACCTGCGCGTGGTGCTGTCGCGTCTGTATGAGAGCAATACCAGCTGGATGCCGATCGTCGATGAAGAGGGACGCTACAACGGTGAGATTTCGCAAGATTATATTGCGGAGTATCTGAGTTCAGGCCGCACGCGTCGTGCGCTGAATATTCACGAGAGCTAATGTCAGATGCGGGCAGTCAGGATGGCTGCCCGCTTTTGGCGTTACGCGACGACCTTCTCAACGGAAAAGCTGCTGTCTAACATCGTCAGATCGATGTAACGCGCCAGATCGCGCTGCTCAGCGCGCGGCAGATACGGCAGTTCACCCACCAGCGGGCCCTGCAGCTTTTTGCTTAACACCTCGATGATTTCGGCGTAATGCGCAAGGCCTGGATTGATGCGGTTCGCCACCCAGCCAATCAGCGGTAAACCGTCGTTGGCGATGGCCTGCGCGGTCAACAGCGCATGGTTGATGCACCCTTCCTGAATACCCACCACCATCAGCACGGGCAGCTGTTCCTGCACCACCCACTCGGACAATGGACGCAGATCGTTCATCAGGCTGCGCCAGCCGCCGGTGCCTTCAATCACCACGTGATCGACCTGGTCACCGAGATTCGCCAGCCCGTTGGACAGCAAGGAATAGTTGATCAGACCGCTGTGCGCGACGCTGCTTTCGTCTTCACTCAGCGCAATCGGGTTGATGGCCTGATAAGGCAGCTCAAGGCTAGAAACGCTTTGCAGCACCAGCGCATCTTTATTGCGTAGTCCTTCTGGCGTCTCTTTACTTCCTTTCGCGACCGGTTTATACCCTGCCACACTCTTACCGCCTGCCGCCAGGGCCTGCAGCAAAGCGCGGGACACCACCGTCTTGCCGACAGAAGTATCAGTACCCGTTACAAAGAAACGCTTAAGCATCACTTACTCCACCTTTTGGGCATATGCTTTGAAAATATAAACCAAGTAAATAATTCAGTGGAGTGAGTCTAAGGTATGCGCCATCCCTTCAGTTTGAGATAGCGCAATTTTTATGAGATCAGCGAAAAATAGCCTTAACCCTGCAGGAGACGGATCAATAGTGAGCCGTTATACATCGCGTCTTTGACCAGCGCGGCTCCGGCCATGGTGCCCTGATTGGAAAACTGCGTGCTCTCGACCACCATGTTCTTGCTGTAGGCCGGAAGGGATTGCTGGCGAATACAGTCGGAAATTGCCGGGAAGAGGATGTCAGCGGCCTGATTCAGCGGCGAACCAATCAGGATTTTTTGCGGGTTAAACAGGTTCACCATAATCGCGAGGATCCGCCCGACGTTGTTGCCCACGCCGGTAATAATATCCTTCGCCAGCAGATCGCCCTGCCGCGCCGCGCCGCATAAGGACTCGACGGTCAACGGCTGGCCGTGCAGCGACGAGCTCATCGACTGACTCAGACGCAGCTGCGCCAGCTCCATCACGCTCTCGACGCTGGCGATAGTCTCCAGGCAGCCGTGGTTGCCGCAATAGCAGCGCTTGCCGTAAGGGTCGACCTGAGTATGGCCAATCTCCACCAGGCTGCTGCTGCCCGCGTGTAACAGGCGGCCGTCGGTGATAACGCCAGCCCCGACGTTGTGGTCGATCACCACCTGAATCACGTCGCGCGCGCCGCGAGAGGCACCGAACAGCGCCTCGGCCATCGTCCAGGCGCTGATATCATGCTGAATATAGACCGGCACGCCGGTGTGATTCTCCAGCACTTCGCCAAGCGGCATGTCTTTCACGTCGTCGTAAAACGGCATGCGATGCACAATACCATTCTCCGTATCAATGATTCCCGGCATGGTGATGGCAATAGAGGTCAGACGCTCCAGCTTCTGCTGGTGGCGAATAAAGAACTGATCGATATGGGCAATAATGCGTTCAAGCAGGGTTTGTTCTGACTGGAGCGGCAGCTCGAGGCGGTCTTCCACCACCAGTTTACTGCTTAAATCGCGCAGGGCGAGGATCACTTCCGCGCGGCTGATGCGGATCGACAGATAGTGCCAGGCTTCCGTTTCCACCACCAGCCCGACGGCAGGACGGCCACGACTGCCCGGCTCCTGGATCTCCGTCTCCTGCACCAGGTGAGCTTCCAGCATTTCACGCACAATTTTGGTAATACTGGCTGGCGCAAGTTGAGCCAGTCGAGAGAGATCGATACGCGAGACCGGGCCAAGCTGATCAATCAGGCGATAAACGGCGCCCGCATTGGTCTGCTTAATTTGATCAATATGTCCTGGCTGACTATCAGCAACCACCGCTTACATCCTTATTTTTCGCGCTTCGAAATAAACTTTGGGCTATGGTGAAGCACTTCGCAGGCAGTCGTCAAATTTAAACTTAGCCATGTGATTTACCGCACATTTTTCGCCCTTTTTCAGGCCGTTACTGGACGCTTTGAGGCGGCAATCAGTTGGTTTTTGAAACGCTGTGCCGCATTGCTCTGCTCATGGTGTTTCGGCCATACCAGCCACATCTCAGAGATCGCATCCTCTTCCGCTATCGGCACCCAGCGCATTTCGCTCAGCTGAACGCGTTTAAATGACGCCGGAAGAATCGACACCCCCAGGCCCGCCGCGACCAGACCAATAATCGTCATCGCCTCGCCGACCTCCTGGGTGATGACCGGCGCCAGGCCGTAGCGGCGCATCAGACCAAGGATATCATCATACAAACCGGTTCCCACATGCGGATCGAAAAAGACAAACGGCTCCTGCGCCAGTTCCGCCAGAGTGACCGCATCCAGCGAGGCCAGCGGGTGATCGCGCGGGATCATCGCCAGCAGCGGTTCGCGGAGGATCACTTCCCAGGCCAGGGTATCGGGCAGATGGGTGTTGCGCATCAACCCCAGGTCCAGGGAGCCTTCGTTGAGCGGAACGATCTGCTCGCGGGTGTTGATCTCGCGGGTCTGGATATGTACGTCAGGATAATGACGGCGAAACGATGACAGGGTATCCGACACCGCGCTGATAAACGGGGCCGACGAGGTAAACCCAATGCGCAGCTCGCCCGTCTCTCCCAGATGCAGGCGCTCGGCGCGGGCCGCGGCGTCATCGACCAGGCTCAGGATCTGGCGGCTGTCGGCCAGAAACTGCCTTCCCGCTTCCGTCAGGCTGACGCTGCGGTTGGTCCGGGCCAGCAGGCGCGCCCCGACCTGCTGCTCGAGGATCTGGATCTGCTGGCTCAGAGGGGGCTGGGAGATATTCAGCCGCGCCGCCGCGCGCCCAAAATGCAGCTCTTCGGCGACGGCGATAAAGTAGCGTAAATGGCGCAGCTCGATATTCATATTTTTAACGTATCATTTGAGATTATTAATATATTAGACAGAATATTTACAATTTCCTACCCTGATCTTGTGGTCATACCCGTCACCAGAAATCACGGGGATGTTTAAGCAAGGAACTTTTGTGAGTCGTACATCTACCGTTGATATCGCCCCGGCAAGCGACATTGATGATTTACCTGCAGCACCCGCCGCCACTCAGTTTATCAAACGGGGCACCTCCCAGTTTATGCGCGTCACGCTGGCGCTGTTTTCCGCAGGCCTCGCGACCTTCGCCCTGCTGTACTGCGTCCAGCCGATCCTCCCGGTTCTGTCTCATGAGTTTGGCGTGTCGCCCGCCAGCAGCAGTATTTCCCTGTCGATCTCAACCGGGATGCTGGCGATCGGGCTGCTGTTTACCGGCCCGCTCTCCGACGCCATCGGCCGCAAACCGGTGATGGTGACCGCCCTGCTGCTCGCCTCAGTGTGCACATTACTTTCGACGATGATGACCAGCTGGCACGGGATTCTGGTGATGCGCGCCCTGATTGGTCTGTCCCTGAGCGGCGTGGCGGCGGTCGGGATGACCTATCTCAGCGAAGAGATCCACCCGAGTTTTGTGGCGTTTTCGATGGGGTTGTATATCAGCGGGAACTCGATTGGCGGCATGAGCGGACGTCTGCTGAGCGGGGTGTTTACGGATCTGTTTAGCTGGCGCATCGCCCTGGCGGTGATCGGCTGTTTTGCCCTGGCGTCGGCGCTGATGTTCTGGCGCATCCTGCCCGAGTCCCGCCATTTCCGCCCTACTTCCCTGCGGCCCAAAACGCTGTTCATCAACTTCCGTCTGCACTGGCGCGATAAAGGGTTGCCGCGTCTGTTCCTGATGGGCTTCCTGCTGATGGGGTCGTTCGTCACCCTGTTTAACTATATTGGCTACCGGCTGATGCTCTCGCCCTGGCACCTGAGCCAGGCCTTTGTCGGCCTGCTCTCCGTGGCCTATCTCACCGGGACCTGGAGCTCGCCGAAAGCGGGCGCGATGACCGCGCGCTTCGGTCGCGGCCCGGTGATGCTGGTCTCGACCAGCGTGATGCTGGCAGGTCTGCTGCTGACGCTGCTTTCATCCCTGTGGGTGATTTTTGCAGGGATGCTGCTCTTCTCCGCAGGCTTCTTCGCCGCGCACTCGGTCGCCAGTAGCTGGATCGGCCCGCGCGCCCGTCGCGCCAAAGGCCAGGCCTCCTCGCTGTATCTGTTCAGCTACTACCTGGGCTCCAGCATCGCCGGGACGCTCGGCGGCGTGTTCTGGCACAACTACGGCTGGAATGGCGTCGGCGGGTTTATTGCGCTGATGCTGTGTGCCGCGCTGCTGGTGGGGATGAGCCTCCACAAGCGTCTGCACTAAGGGCACTGTAGGCCGGATAAGCGTCAGCGCCATCCGGCTTTGTATTTTTCAGGACGGCAAAAAAGGATAAAACCGAATTGGCGGAGGAACTAACGCCATAGGCCAGGCGCGGGATCTTGAGTCAATGGGCTCATATGAACGAAAAATGGGCATGGATGGGGGAATGTTGATAACGTTTACCCCAGTGGGATGCTACTTCCGATAGAGATTCAAATGGACTACCAAAAGGCACTGAAGAAAATATTGTCAGATGATCCTTTAAGGATGAAGGCTCTTTCTGCGGTTCGGGCATTAGAACTGAATGATAGCTGGATTGGCGCGGGGTTTGTACGAGATGCCGTCTGGAATCACTTACATGGATATGAGCCGAGTCGTGCTTTAGGTGATGTGGATGTCGTCTGGTTTGACCATGAACACTGTTGCCCAGATCGTGATAGCTACCTCGAGAGTAAGCTTAAACAACAACTGCCTTCGTTAGTCTGGTCGGTGAAGAATCAAGCCAGAATGCATCAACGTAATGGCGATCGTCCCTATACCTCAACAGAAAATGCTCTACTGCATTGGCCAGAAACTGCTACGGCTGTCGCTGTCAGATTGGGAGGCAATGGTCTTGATATCATTGCTCCTTATGGACTCTCTGATCTATTCGAACTACTGCTAAGACCGACCCCCACCTTTGAGCGTGATAAGTTTTATGCTTTTGAACAACGGGTCACCACAAAGCGCTGGCTGGAACGTTATCCAGGGCTACAGCTTATCGTTCCTGCATAACCGCAATAGTTAACTATCTCTTGTGCATGCTTCTCGATCGTAAGAATTCCAGTCCGGGTCTGGTAGAGAGCTGACTCCCGGTCTCAGATCTCATATAAGCCAAAAAAAAGCCGGATGGCGCTAGCGCTTATCCGGCCTACGGCTTTTGTTTGGTGCGCAGTTTGCTGGCAGAGCAACTGGGTCCAGCGCGAGTTTGTACGTGTATTCATGGCAGATCCGTGCGCACGACATAAAAAGGCGCAGACTCGTCGGCGTAGCGTCACAAAGAAGACTCAGGGGGCTTATATCCAGTAGGCTGGATAAGCGCTAGCGCCATCCGGCTTTGTATTTTTCAGGAAGGCAAAAAAGGATAAAACCGATAGACCGCCACCATCGCCGAGATACTCACGATCACACTGACGACAAACCAGGTTTTGAACGGCTGCTTTTGCGTTTTATGACGGAAGAGTTGTTGACCCACAATCGCGCCCGGCCACCCTCCGACAACCCCAAACACCAGCAACGTGGATTCCGGCACCCTGCGCCAGGCCTTGCGCGCCGCCATTTTGTCTGCGCCGTAAATCAGCAGCGTCAGTAGATTGGCGAGTAAGAGCCAGGTGGCAACGGGGTGCGGGGTAAAGATGCTGCCGATGGCGGAGAGGATTAGGAGTAAGTAGCAGAAGCGGTTGAGGTTCATAGGGGTTGGTTTGGGTCGTTTTGTGGGTGTGTTTGGGGGGATTATATGTGGTGGAGATCGGGGACGAAATAGATACCTGGAGTCTGAAATCGAGTCTTTCATTGGTTCGGCTTTGGCTGATGTGAAGAGCAGATGTTGATAGCACTTCACTTTCCCTAAGAATAAAATATGTAGAGTACGGGTTATGAAACTTTAGCTGCCTTGGGGGGCAGTTAAGTGATGAGCACATATTTAACACAGGCTATTGACTGTTATTGGATTGTTTAATAACCTGCTTAACAGGTTATGCGCAGACCTGTCAGCCTGTAGACAAATCCGCCAACGCGCTTTTTACCCTTTAGTTTTCAGAGCATATCCTTTTAACTTTGCTCTGTGTTTACAGGCCGCAGAGTATTTGTAAAAGGAACATGCAATGCTCCCACGCATCAATGTTAACGATCACCGTTATGTCCCCTCACTCGATCAGCTTCGCAAACAGGCCCGTTTCCTCAGGGATCACTGCAATGTTCAATTGAACCATGCCTATGAGATGGTCGCGTATTTTTATCGATTTTCTTGCTGGGGAGATCTGCTAAATCACACCACCAGTGATAAAGCTATCGAAGATCAGCAAATCGTTGCTCACATGCGAGAAGAACTCCAGACATACAGAAACCGTCTGCCATCATCTGACCTTCAGAGATTATCTCAATTAGCAGCACTGAAGGGCACCTTAACAGAGGCTGTGGTGAATGACCGTATAAAGACATTAAACGATCTGGATATCGTTCAGGTCTATAATTGCCTGTATAACGAAGAATACTGGGGAGAGCCAGCTCCTGTTTCCTGTTATGAAGTACTCGATGAAACAGACAGATGTTTAGTGTTGCTTGCTAAACGGACAGCTCTGGCGGGCCGTACCAAAACAGTCAATCCTCATATTAGCTTTCCATGGTTCGGATTCAGAATGTATGGATATTTATACATTGATGGAAACACACTGAACTACAACTGCAGGGAACTGGACAGCTACCTATGGCCCTCAGATAAAAAATACACAGCGGTATTCGGCAGGCCGTGGTTTGCTGCGTATGTCAGTGGCTTCATCCGTATGCAGCTTCATTCACTATGCAGTTCTGGCTTCTCAGGGAAAATGTCATTTGAGAGAATAAATAATGTCGATTTGGTTGCAGGACCTGTAAGACAACCATACTTCAATGATGAAACACCAAGCTCATCAATAAACACTATTGTTGAAAATTTACTCAGCATGGGAGGCGTGAGGGACACCAGAAAACAAAATGTAACATTCCGTTTTGGTAACGGTGAGATGTATTGATGGATCGCTCATTCTGGATTTTACTCAGTGAACTGCCATCTTCAACAACTGCGTTTATTTTACTTGCAGGTGTCATCTATACGCTGGCCAGAAAAGATTGCTTTCCCTCGCTTTCACAACGCCAGTTCTTTTATCTGATAATGACGTTTACCATGATAACTGGCTGTAAAATCTTATTTGGATAAAACTCACTAGGCCGATGTACGACTTAGCGATTAATATAAAGGGGATCTGGTAATGTCCGCTTCTGGCACAAAGCAGACCACCAGTCTCCACCCTCCACAAAAAGCCGGATGGCGCTGGCACTTATCCGGCCTACCGATTCTGTTTAGTACGCAGTTTACTGGCGAGTCCAGCGCGATGCGTTTAGCTCCCCGACGAACATCCACATCAGTTCACACAGCAACCTGCGCAGGGATTTTTCCATTTCCGGAAACAGCGATTGCTGGCAGAGCGCCTCTTAGGCTCACCCGCTAAAGCGGTGAGCCTGTTTGCGAATTAACGTATCACACTGACATTTTCCAGTTTTACCAGACTTTCAGGTTTATCACCGACTTGCTGAGCGACCGGGACGAAGACGTTGAGATCTTGCAGCCAGGCTGACTTACCACTACTCCTCCGTTGCCCTTCATGAGTTTCATGACATTCTACTAAGAGATATTTCCCACTAAACTCAGGTGCAATGCTATGCGCATCACCCTCTCCCGTTACTTCACATCGTAAAGTTGCAGCAGTAACTTTCTTATCGTCATCAATGGTGTCCCATTGCGCCTGATATCGTTGGCCGGTCACTAACGGGAAACGCAGATCGGTCTGTAGCTTGTTGAGCAATGAAGAACCGCTACTGATGGACATGGTGTATTTAAGCTGTAGCTGGTTACCCAGGGTTAAACGCTGCACTGTCCAGATGCCATAATCTTCCAGCTTGCGTATATAACCATCTGGCTGTGCATCCAACTGGACTTTAACCTCTCCAGGCGCGCTAACTTCGGTGTAGCGAATCTGTTTAAAACGCGGAAGTGCCCAGGGTTTGATCAACGACTGCGCCTGGTGCTCAATGGCCACAGAAAGGGGGAATTTACTCAGCCATTGTGAATTATTATTACTCAGATCGGGCATTGATGGCCCCATCAATGTTGATGATGGTTTGTTAACGGCGGGTACAAAGTGCCCTTCGGCAGTGAATGTTTTTCCTGCCGGTAGTTGGCACATTTGCCCGAAGCGTTCTTCCATTTGAGTGTTAATTTTGAAGCTACTTTTGCGGCGAACAATATCAGCCGTAATGAGGGAATCCGTAACACGCCCTTCGCTGTCGATATTCATTGCGGCGAAAGCATCGCCCTGATGGGTTTTACAGTTATATAAGTAGTGCTCAATCTTTAATTCAAGCGGCGCGTCGTAAGGCGGTTCCCAGATGATATCTGCATAGTCGTATCCCATGCGTACCGATAAAATGTCGCCAACGCGCTGGATGCTATTCACATCGACAAGATCGGTCGTGCCGACTGAAGACGTGGCGGATAATCTTTCCCAATGTGCTTCTTTTATCGGTAGATTACAAACCGTACGGATATCCTCTGCGGTCATCAGCTTATCGTCCTGTGCAGGCGCATACCGTGAGTAACTGGCGCCGTAAAAGCGAGCTTTGGTAAGCCCCTCATTATCCAGTAAATCTTTGTACAGAATCTGAGCCTTGTTATTTTTACAATCAACGGAATGCCATTCCTGAGCTATTTTTCCGTCATTGAAGTTCAACGACACCATGTAATTCACACGGTCGTGGATTTTAGTTATCGACAAAGGGTTTACGCCACCACCTGTCAATGCAGGTTTATCAGCAGCCTGAACATACGAAAACGGCAAGAGAGAGAGAACAAAAAGCGAACGCATTAAAGGGTGTGGGTAGTACATACATGTTCCTTCATATACTGAATAATAAATAAAGGTATCGGCATCCAGGAATAAATGATTAGCTTGAGTTGATATGCACGTTACAGATTAACGTAGCGTGACCGCGGCATCAGGCTCAAAACTGACTCCCAGTCTCAGATCTCACATCAACCAACAAAAAGCCGGATGGCGCTAACGCTTATCCGGCCTACCGATTCTGTTTAGTGCGCAGTCTGCTGGCGAGCCCAGCGCGGTGCGTTTAGCTCCCCGGCGAACATCCACATCAGTTCACACAGCAACCCGCGCAGGGATTTTTCCATCTCCGGTAACAGCGACTGCTGGCAGAGCAGCTGAGTCAGCGTCTGGCAGTAATCGCACAGCGCTTCGGCGTCAGGCTCAAAATACGATGGCGTTTCTGGGAGCGTGTCGACAGTAAAGCGCTCAATCAGGTGCGCCGGGATGGGTTCGCTAAGCGTCGGGCGAAGCAACGCGAGGCACGCACTGATTCGGCCCAGCAGCGCCAGTTTGTACGCGGGTTCGTGGCATTCCATCAGGGTTTCGGCAAAACGATCGCAGCAGTCGGCGAGATCGGTGAAGTCTGTCGCGGCGCTGAACGGGACGCTCAGTAAATCGTGGGCTGGGGTGAAAATGGTGGTCATGGGGAAAACTCCAACAAGATGTTTGTGATAACCGCCAGCGGAGAGGTCAATCTCACGGGTGGCAGATCCGGGCGGGGTTGACCTTACCGATCTTGTTGGCAACCGGCGCGTCTTGCGACGCCCCCACCCGGCCCGCCATTGTAGCGTAGCCGTGTGCACGACACAAAACAGGCGTGGACGCGCCGGAGTGTCGCCAACAAGAGTGTTTCAGGAGGTCAATCCCGGTACCTGATTTTGCAGGTGCGGATGAAGAATACGGCGATAACCGGATATCGACAACGGGTATTACCGGAAGGAGGATCTCGTTGTTGAATGTAATTTTTTCAAGGAGTTACATCATTCAAATCTATTTGTTAAGCATGTTATCCAGTTATAGTTAACTCTCGCTAAAACCTATTACCAGGAGGCCGTGACTAACGTATCAATCCTTTATGCTGACGCTGATTGATGAACATGATGAGTGATTTGCGTATTCCCACTTGTTTTAATCCCTAGGCCGGATAAGCGTTAGCGCCATCCGGCTTCACATTCAAAGCATTAAAGCGAAACGGGATAAAGCTGATACACCGCCACCTTCGCCGGGACACTGACAATAAACCAGGTTTTGAACGGCTGCTTTTGCGTTTTATGACGAAAGAGTTGTTGACCCACAATCGCGCCTGGTCCCCCTCCGACAGCTCAAAATTTTTGACAAAATACATTTGATTCAACTTATCACCAGGCGTGTTAGTTGTTAAGGAACATCAGAGCAGGAAGAGATAATGTGTTATTATAATAAAAATGTGATCTTGAGGGTTTAAGGATTATAAATATATGAGATTTTATAGTATCGATTATCTACAAATGCAGTCTAACATCAATGATTATTTAAAATACATCATTATATTTAGCACTTTATTTATCCTGATCGTTGTTTTTAGCCTGTATATGCGTCATCGTCTGCAAACTAAATATCGTGATTTAACCATCATCGCCTTCTTATTTTTACTCTTCCTTTCTGGTGTTCAGTATGCAGATTATACTGACAGCCAAAATATACACTCCCAATCATCACAGATGGTTAACTTTGTTAGGCTGTTATCACAAGAAAAAGAAGTAAATGTGAACTCTATATTTTCCAGCTCCGTACAACTCTCGGACGGCATTATCATTAAAATCAATGATTTTTATTATCGGGTTAACTTAAGCCCGGACCAAAAAACATACAACCTGGTTGAAGTTTCGTTAGTAAATCCAGACATAGAAATCATAAAAAACTGAGGATGAGAAATGATAATTTATACACCTATTATTTTAAAGCTGGGTCTGGGGATACTGTGTTTAATTGTACAAATAAATCTCATGGGGAAAGGGAATCTGGCCCCTTCATCCGCAATGGATCAGGTTCAGAACTATGTTCTCGGGGGGATTATCGGCGGCGTAATTTACAATGAATCGATAACAGTACTACAGTTTGTCCTGGTGCTAATTATATGGACTTTTCTCGTCTTTGTTCTTAAGTTTCTAAAAGAGAATAATCGGTTAGTTAAACGTATTATCGATGGCAAACCTATCACCTTGGTACATAATGGCAGTGTTAATGTCAAGGAGTGTTTACGCAATGGTGTTTCTGCAAATGATTTGATGTTCAAATTGAGAGCAAATGGTATTTATGAAATAGAACAACTCAAACGCGTGGTTCTGGAACAGAATGGGCAGTTAACCATTATACAAAGTGGTGATGAGAATATACGTTATCCTATTATAGTGGATGGTCTGGCAAACCATGACCTGCTCGAAATCCTTAATAAAGACAATGACTGGTTAGAAAATGAAGTGATAAAGCAGGGCTTCAGTAAAATCAGTGAAGTATATTTAGGCGAGTATTTATCGGGTAGAATAAATTTATACGGATATGAAAAATAATTTCCAAAATTAATACCCTTATTATCAGGAGGCAGCCATTTCAGGTGTGCCTCTGCCTGAGAACACTGACATCAACGTCCGCTCCTGACACAACGCAGACCGTCATCCTCCCCCGTCCTGATAAATCAGCAAAAAAGCCGGATGGCGCTAACGCTTATCTGGCCTACAGGTTCTGCTTATAATGCCTGTTACATCATTCAAATCTATTGATTAAGCACGTTGTCCAGTTGTAGTTAACTCTCGCTAAAACCAGCTCCCCCGAAACCTCACCGAAATCGACCGCCTGATGCCTGGCAAAAAAATCGCGCAATGCTTCAGGTAAAAATTGCGCGTTGTATCGCAATATTGTGCTGTGCCAGAACGGCGCGGGTAATGGACTACCGGCGTGGCGCTGCAACAGCTCCTCTTTCCATTGCGATTTTAAAACGCTTTCGCAAAATGACTGACGCATCGCAATGGCAGGATCATCCGGAATACCGGCCAGCAACAGCTGACCGGGAAGCGCCACCAGCCTCAAGTGCCTGATCACAATGTGCTTGCCCTGGTATTCACGCCAGATATCTTCCAGTTGCCTTGTCTTCGCCGGGAGCGGTTCGTTTTCCTCATACAGCGGCAGCGTCAGGGGCAGAAAGGTAAAATGCACGCTGCTGAGAGGGAGCATATCGGCCAGTCGATCCCTTTGCACCAGCGCTGCCAGCTCACGAATAAGCCCTGCGACTGGCGCGGGCACCTGGGGTCGAATGCCCGTTGCCAGCGCCAGTTTGTCAGGATCGTAGTAACGCTCTGTTCTGATTTCACCGATACCGGGGGTTTCCCGCCAGATACTGAGTGTCTTTTGGTTAGTCGCGCTGTAAACGTTTTGCAGTTGACTGGTTCTCATGACAGAGCCGCCCTCCTCTCATCAGGCAGTCTCAGCGTCCAACAGAGACGTGCCATACGAATTATCAATGGTACACAGCCAGCGATCGCCCTTTTCCTGCCGGAAAACATAGGTTGCACGGCGCGTGGTTTCGACCGTTCCGCCCTGACCATCAGGGAAACGAAGTTTAGTTTCCATGATCACCAGCGCATCGCCACCCCCTTCGATAACCTGCATCTCTCCCTGCTCAACAATAAGTTGATCCTGAAAGTAATCTGAAATGGCGATGAAGGCTTTACGGATATTCTCTTTTCCGGTCACGATCAAACCTGGCTTCACCACCAGAGCAGCCTCTTCGGCGTAATTCTCCATCAGAGCATCAAAATCTTTCGCGGAAATTGCTCTGTCACAGGATTCTATAATCTGGCGTAGCGGATGTGAGTGCATGGATATTATCCTGTTAAGTGTTTCGTTGGATCCTCAGTGTATATGAGTCCTTGAGGTTAACACGTTATTTAACGAGGCTTTGTGCGCACACGTCCAGGTGGCGTGCGGACATTTTTAGGGTTTCATTCATAGTGAAAATAATTCTGGTCATTACCAAAACTGGCAGTTGATTGTTATTTGTATGACTTTTAGAATAAACCCGCAACTCATTGATTGAATTTACTTTAGGGAAATAATAATGAAAAAAAGTAGCGTTGCGATAATGATGATGGCCACGTTTTCAGGTGCAGTTTATGCGGAGTCCTCGCCATGGACACCGGATTTTTCCCCGGAAAGTCTCAGTGTTTCAGCCTCCGCTGGCATGCTGAGCGGGAAATCCCAGGAAAGGGTTTATGACGAGGTAACCGGTCGAAAAGTCAGCCAGCTGGACTGGAAAATTAAAAATGTCGCCATTCTGAAGGGCGACATTTCCTGGGATGCGTACTCGTTCCTGACCCTGAACGCCCGCGGCTGGACGTCTCTGGCATCAGGATCTGGCCATATGGATGACTACGACTGGATGAACGAAAGTCAATCCTCATGGACAGACCACTCATCCCATCCGGCGACGAATGTCAATTATGCCAATGAATACGATCTTAATGTCAAAGGCTGGGTCTTCCAGGCCGAAAACTATAAAGCTGGCGTCGTCGCTGGTTATCAGGAAACCCGTTTCAGCTGGACGGCGACCGGTGGGTCTTATAATTATGATAACGGCACAAATACGGGGAATTTCCCGGCAGGCGAACGCGGGATTGGTTATAGCCAGCGATTCTCGATGCCATACATTGGCCTCGCGGGGCAATATCGCTTTAATGACATTGAATTGAACGCGCTGTTTAAATTCAGTGACTGGGTCCGGGCGCATGATAATGACGAGCACTATATGCGCGATCTGACTTTCCGTGAGAAAACGTCCAACTCACGTTATTACGGTGCATCAGTGGATGCCGGATATTACGTCACACCGCACGCCAAAGTCTTTGCTGAATTTTCCTATAGCAATTACCAGGAAGGCAAAGGTGGTACTCAGATCATTGATAACAACAGCGGTGAATCAGGATCGATTGGCGGAGATGCGGCTGGCATTTCTAACAAAAACTATACCATCACCGCCGGCCTCCAGTATCGCTTCTGATTAAGCGCGCCGCATCACAAATTGATAAAAAATACAAAGCCCCTCACGGGGCTTTTTTGTTGATTTAATTTCCAAAAAAGAACCAGATATAGGTTTCTTAACGATGGCCTGCCCCTGGTGAGGATAAGAAAATTCACTTCAGCCAGTGACAAATCAAAAATACGATCTAAGATTTTGAAGGAAGAAAACGGATTACAAGGAGTTTCTGATGATTATTGTTGTGGCAGCAGTTTTAGTATCCCTGCTCGTTGTGTTGGGACTTAACTACATCTTGCAACAGCTGATGAGTGCATGGTGCGATCCGGATGGTCATTAAGTCTCGCTGAACTGTTAAACGCCCCGCTCCCGGCCCCTCGTGTTTTGCCGTTGCAACCTCCCGTCTCGTGGGCAGCTCAATGCTGCCCTCAGGCTTGACCTGAAGTTAACTTGAGCTTTTAAGATACCCATCAGGTACTCAAAAAAAGGACTCAGGTTATGAAAGAGGTGGATGTTGGTTTTACCCACGTGGCGTTCGTCGTGAGGGATCTGGATAAGAGTATTGATTTCTATCACCGCTATGCGGGCATGGACGTTGTTCACAAACGAGAGCCCGACGTCCCAGAGGCGCGCGAAGTTGCATGGCTAAGCGATCGCACCCGTCCGTTTGCCCTCGTCCTTGTCCAGGCCGATGTGGTGGCCGATACCCCGCTGGGCAATTTTGGTCATCTTGGCGTCGCATGCGCCAGCATCGAGGAGATCGACCAAAAAGTGGAGATGGCACGTTCAGAGGGCGTGTTGCGCAAAGAACCGGTTCAGGCCGGCGATCCCGTTGGCTACTTTGTCTTCTTCGCTGATCCTGACGGGAATACTTTAGAACTATCCTACGGTCAAAGGGTTGGACTGGAAGCCTCGGGTTCCGGCACTGAACCCAACGCTTAACTGAGCGTACGAGTGATTTCGGTGACAGATATCCGTTACATCACTCCGTGAAAGTAAAGCCGGATGGCGCTGGCGCTTATCCGGCCTACACGTTCTGTTTGACCACCGCGGTAGTTTCGCTCCCCTGTGAATATCCACATCAGTTTGCACACTTTCCTACGCCGTGATTTTTCTCCCGTTTCTCTATTTGAACAATTTGAGTAGCAAATGCTACGCAGTACATCACCAAATAAACGTCTTCTTGGCTCGTACGGAATAACGGAAGTAAGGGATCCAGATACAGGCATAAAATGTATGCGTGATAATCGGCATCACCTGGGTAAAGCCCAGGGGGATATTTGGGAACACATAAGTCGTGGCAACCCGGTCAATCAACATCAGCACAATACCGGCAATGAGCAATAGGCTATACGCCAGTGGCAGCTCTTTTTTCTTACGCAGAAACAGAGAGGCGATGTAAATGATATAGAGAAGGAGAATAAAGTTAATTCCCACAGCAATAAACAGATAGCTCGACTGGGATATCGGCAGTCGCCCTATTGTCTCCAGTCCGGCCTTTAATGTGACTGTCAGAGAAGTGAAATACCCGTACGCGATCAGGAACAGGTTGAGGAATGGCACGAATAACAACCCGCCTATTTTCCGGTACTGCTTTTCCTCACACTCAGGGCAATATTCCTGATGCTGAGGAATCTCCTTGTCACACTTAATGCACGCCCATTTGAAAGAAGTGTCGGTCATGATTAATCCTTACTTTTCCGTTAGCTCTCAGCGTTATCGGCAAACCCCTGAAGATTCTTAAACACTTCAGCGTAACCTGTAAACAAAAAAGCCGGGTGGCGCTAGCGTTTATCCGGACTATGGGCTGGTGCGAGATCAACAAAAAAGCCGGGTGGCGGCTGCGCCTTACCCGGCCTACAACTGCAGGTCCCGTAGGCCCGGTAAGCGCAGCGCCACCGGGCGAAGTCTGGTGCGAGGTCAACAAAAAGGCCCTGAATAATCAGGGCCTTCGGATCTGGCGCGGGATTTTTTTAGTGTTCAGTATGCTGGCGAGCCCAGCGCGGCGCGTTTAGCTCCCCCGCAAACATCCACATCAGTTCGCACAACAATCCGCGCAGGGACTTTTCCATTTCCGGTAACAGCGACTGCTGGCAAAGCACCTGAGTCAGGGTCTGGCAGTAATCACACAGCGCCTCGGCGTCAGGCTCAAAATACGACGGCGTTTCTGGCAGCGTGTCGACGGTAAAGTGCTCGATAAGATGGGCCGGAATGGGCTCGCAAAGCGTCGGGCGCAGCAGCGCGAGGCACGCACTGATTCGGCCCAGCAGCGCCAGTTTGTACGCAGGTTCATTGCATTCCATCAGGGTTTCGGCAAAACGGTCGCAGCAGTCAGCGAGATCGGTAAAGTCTGTCGCGGCGGTGAACGGGACGCTGAGTAAATCGCGGGCTGGGGTGAAAATGGTGGTCATAATGTTTGTTTCCGCTAAGTAATACTTAACACCGCCAACGGAGAGGTCAATCTCACGGGTGGCGGTTCCGGGCGGGGTTGACCTTACCGGCCTTAGTGGACACCGGCGCGTCTTGCGACGCCCCCGCCCGGCCCACCATTGTAGCGTAGCCGTGCGTACGACACAAAATGGCGCTGACGCGTCGGTGTGCCGTCACTAAGGTTTTTCAGGAGGTCAATCCCGGCGCCTGTTTTTGCAAGCACGAAGGAAGAATACGGCGATAACCTGATATCGACAACGGGTATTACTGGAAGCAGGATCTCGTTGTGGAATGTAATTATTTTTGGGCAGTTACATCATTTAAATCAATGGATTGGGTGGAGTTATTTGCCATGCTGAGCGTATAAACGCTGCAACCCTGTTGCGATTCAATCACTCCCCTCTGTATAAACAAATATCGAAGTAGCCAGAACGGGAGAATGACTATGATTTCAAAGGACAATGCCGAGCATTACATCTGGGGTGATAATTGTGACGGTTGGTATCTTGTGAACCGCAAGGACATGCTGGTCATTCATGAAAAAATGCCCCCAGGAACCAGCGAGAAACGTCACTATCATTCCGTTTCTCGGCAGTTTTTCTTTGTTCTTCAGGGCGTTCTGACCATGGAGCTTGAAGGGGTTGTACGTGAAATCAAAGCCTATCAGGGAATAGAAATCCCGCCGGGGTCAGTGCATCAGGCCAGCAACAGTACTCAATCTGCAGTCGAATTTATTGTTATCTCTCAGCCCACCACGCGGGGTGATCGTAATGACGTTCCTGCTTCTTGAGGGCAAGTGGTAACGTTAGGTTTGGTATAAGTGAGAGGCAGACGTTGTCGATTTTTAACCCGATAAATCTTTCAGCTGCCTGGTTTTGCGTAAGCAGGCATAACAACAGCATAATAACTTTGTTGGACAACTAAAGATCTATTGTGCAAAGTCGATAATTTCACAGAAGATAATCATTTCTCGGTACATCGTTTAGCAGGAAAAAATGAAATTGAGATTTTTAACGTTGTTTACACTGTTTTTTGCTATTAGCCTACATGCAGAAGATCATGACTATGGCCCACCAATCTCCGTATGCCTGAACAAACATACTATTCCCTATATCAATACGACGACTCCTGCTGAGAAGATCGTTAATGATGCTTATAAGGCTTGTCAAAGTGTCGTTGATGAATGGAATAACGAGAGAGCATCCTTGCCCAAGGAAATGGTAATCAAGCAGAATAGGGAATTACGGGATATGTATATCAGGATGATCGAGATTCGCCGGAAAGGGAATGTACCAAAAAGTAACTAAGTACATCAGGAAACTCACCAAACCTAATGTCATTGTGGGGTTTACCAATTGTCTTACCCGATATGAGCGACCAATGAAAAGAAAACTTCGACAACGAAACCAATCCTGGATCTCCCGGCAATTGCGATGTGCACAAAAAGAAGGAATGCCGTTAAGCTTCTTTATTAACTTTCCTTCAATACGTGCAGTTTCATGTAATGGTGAGCGCCTTAAACGACGTGGTCGTCTCAATCCGGACTGGGATCGCGCATTATTTCATCCGGGTTGGGGAGAAGTGCCGATGGTTGGGCCAAAGGGAACAATTTACTGGTTTGTGGGATTTGATAAGGAGCAGCTTCCTGTTGAGCTGGAGCCGTTTTGGAAAGAGGCCTGAATGTATTGGCTATGATTTGACAGCTTTCAGTGAACACACAATCAACCCTTTTAGTCCGCTATGAGCGAGGAGAGGATATATCTTTCAAGTCTATAGATTTTGCAGTGTTACTCACCTCGTTTTTTAATAAACCACTATGCTAGTTTGTGAAGTCTGTTCCAGTGTTAAGGAGATGCTATGGGTGTTGAATTCCACATAACGAGAGCTGAATTTTGGGCGGATAATGAGGATGCGCAGATAACCGCTGACGAATGGCTGAACTACATTAATAACGATGATGAATTAAGCAGATACACAATTAACGGCGATTACCACGCTTTTTGGTCAGGTCACTCGTTGTACGAAGACCCATGGCTTGACTGGAACGAGGGTAATATTTATACCAAATGGCCTGATACATACCTGTATAGAAAGATGTTGGGGATTGCAAGACAGCTTAATGCCAAAGTAATGGATGATGATGGTACGATTTACAGCGACGAATCGCAGTGGGAGTACGATCCGTCAACTAATTCTTAACGTTTACTGTTGGCTCGCAGGAGAAAGGCTGGCTGGTCATCAGGTCTGCTATGAGCAAGGTGCGGACCTTAAATTTTACACCTGAACGCCCTGAGGTATTCGACAAACCAGGATCAATTCCAGTATTCGTATTTCGTCGTCATCACGGCTTTGTGCTTGTGCACATATTGTTTACCCGTCTGATCGGCTGGGGCGATTGTGATATCCATATTGGCGCGTACGCATTCTCCATGTGAGTTCCACTTCTCGCAGGTGGTAAGGGTCTTTTCGATGGTGAAATACTTCTGGGTCTTGCTGAGGGACAGCTCACGGCCCTCATTATCATAGGAATACTCTTCGATGGTTGAAGGGGATTGAGTTTTGATCAGGCGATGATTGCCGTCATAGTTGTATACGAGAGTATAATTGTCTATCGCCAAACTTCCTTTGTTTACCGTGCGTGCCAGCAACCCTGATGAATTGAAAACGTACTCTATTGTCCCTACAGTGGTTTTGTCTTTATCTTCTGGCTTATGGGCCGCGATAATTGAACGGTTAACCGCGTGGCTGATAATTCCTTTATCGTTAAGTTGGTACATTCCCTCCAGCGTTTGCCGATAGAGTTGCATGGTCTTTTGACTGTTGTTATCGGCTATGACTCCGTTTGTCTCCATCTGGATGCGCCAGCCAAATTCAGTCTTATTCAACTGAACATCACTGTTTGCCGTGAAAACTGTTTTCGGGCCTGTTGAAGTTTTAACTTCTTTTAGACTGCCACTAATTAGCTCACCGCATTGGCTAAAGTTGCTTCGGGCCGATACGCGAACATATCCATCAGGACTATCAATAGTGGCTTCAATAGATTTTGGGACTTCTGTTTTTATCTGCTGGTTGAGCAGGATAAAAGTGTTCAGTTTGTTTTTAGCGAAGCTTTCCGCTGTGCATTGTGCTGCATGAGTCTGGAATGCGCAGAAGGATAAAAAAGTAATGAACAGCGTTTTATAATTAAATGACATTATTGGTTGTCCTTATGAACGGAGTTTGAAGCCCAACCGTACGGAAATTTACGCTAAGTACGTTTTTTGAATGATGGTGACGGGTGCTTTTAAGACATGCTGCTGAATATGTCCTAAACATGCGAACGGTTATAATCTTCCTGGCAGATGATAGCGCACTCCCATCAGTGGGTATGAGGTGTTTCCATTCAACAAATTCATTACGATATAGTTTACGGGGTTTATTCAGTTGATAAGTACTCATACAACTACCAAAAAGTCCGCTTCTGGCACAAACCTGACCACCAGCTCATTTCTCACAAACCCACAAAAAACCGGATGGCGCTGGCGCTTATCCGGCCTACGAGTTCTGTCCCCTACTTCTTCAACAGTCTCGGCAACTGGTTATCCAGCTCCAGCAGGCACGCATCCATCATCTTCTGCGTTTCCTGGGTGACTTTCGCGTAGTTGTTGGCTTTCCAGTCACTTAGCGGTGCGGTTACGCGAGTTGGGGTACATTCTGCCACCACAAAGGCGCTCAGCAGATTTCCGCCTTCCGGACGCTTATAGAATTGCACGCGGTAGGTTAAATCGTAATTGCTGTTGGTCGCCGACATATCGGTATAAACCAGTGACCATTGGGCAGCAGCGATTTTCAGCGGCTGCGTGTAGGCATACCCGCCACCATTTTTACCCAGCCATTCCTGGATTTTATGCTCTGCTTTGGGGCCGAAATAGAGGGCTGTGGGCTCCGGCATCGCATCAATGGATGAACCTTTGTAATTCTCCTTGTCGAAGTCTCCAGTTCTTATTCCTCCACCGAGGACTGCCGACATGATAGCCAACCCCATGCCGGTTCCAGAATGCACCGGCTCAACTACACGTAACTTCGAATCCGCATAGCGGTTGTTGTTCATGTCGGTTAATGCAAAGGTAGTTGCGACCTCCAGCGAACTGCCGTCAGTAGCCTGAATTTTGTGCGGTTTGACCTGGCCTGCACAGCCCGTCAGGAAGGTTAAGGACAGTGCACTGGTGATAAGTACTTTTTTCATGATGTGTTCGAACCCTTTTAGAATGTCATTTTCCGTAGGGTTTATTTCGGACAAATCAGAAAAACCTTTAGTTTCGTACTGTCTTTATTCCTCCCCACTCCCCTCGTCTTTCCCCCCACCAAATGCTACTTTTGACCTCAGCCGTTCCAGACAAGAGGACCTCATGAAAAATAACAACTATCAACAACTCACCCGCACGTTCCTGCGCTTATCCCGTTTCTCCCATCTCTCATCCATCGCCAGCTGGGACATGTTCGCCATGATGCCGCCGGGCGGTAGCCAGGCGCGCGGTGAAGCGCTGGCGGAAATGAGCGTGTTGCAGCATCAAATCCTGACGGATAAAAAAGTCGGCGACTGGCTGGCCGCTGCTGAAAGCGAAGATCTTAACGACGTTGAACGCGCCAACCTGCGCGAGATGACGCGCCACTTCCAGCAGGCGTCGCTCCTGCCGGAATCGCTGGTCGAAGCGAAATCCCTGGCGGGCAGTAAATGTGAACACGCCTGGCGCACCCAGCGTCCGGCGAACGACTGGCAGGGTTTTTCCGCCAATCTGAAAGAGGTGGTGAAGTTCAGCCGTGAAGAGGCGCGTCTGCGCGCCGAAGCCAAAGGCTGCACGCCTTACGACGCCCTGCTCGATATCTTCGAACCGGACATGACCAGCGCCCGTCTCGACGTGCTGTTTGGCGATCTGAAATCCTGGCTGCCAGATCTGCTGGCGCAGGTTGTCGAAAAACAGTCGCAGAAATCCTTCGTTCCGCCGCAGGGTCCCTTCCCGACCGCCGTTCAGCGCGAGCTGGGGCTGGAAGCGATGAAAATGCTGGGCTTCGATTTTAACGCCGGTCGTCTCGACGTCAGCGCCCATCCATTCTGCGGCGGCGTGCCGGAAGATGTGCGCATTACCACCCGTTACGATGAAGACGAGCTGCTGAGCGCCCTGTTTGGCGTGGTGCATGAAACCGGCCATGCGCGCTATGAGCAAAACCTGCCGCGCAACTGGCTCGGACAGCCCGTCGCGCTGGCCCGCTCTACCGCCATTCACGAATCACAAAGCCTGTTCTTTGAGATGCAGCTGGGCCGCAGCAATGCGTTCCTGAAACATCTGCTCCCGGCGGTACATGCTCGCTTTGGCAGCCAGGCGGCGTTTAGTGAAGAGAACTTTATTGCCTGGAACCAGCGCGTGAAACCGGGCTATATCCGCGTCGACGCGGACGAAGTGAGCTATCCGGCGCACGTGGTGCTGCGGTATGAAATTGAACGTGCGCTGATCAACGGTGAAATCGAAGTGGATGACATCCCGGCGCTGTGGGATGAGAAAATGCAGGCGTGGCTGGGGTTGTCGACCAAAGATAACTTCCGCAACGGCTGTATGCAGGATATCCACTGGACCGACGGCGGTTTTGGTTACTTCCCGTCTTATACCCTGGGCGCGATGTATGCCGCACAGCTGTTCAGCGCGGCGAAAACGGCGCTACCGGGGCTAGAGTCATCTATTGCGGACGGCGATTTCTCGGCGCTGTTTGACTGGCTGAACCAGAACATCTGGCAGCACGGCAGCCGCTTCACCACTTCACAGCTGATTACTCAGGCGACAGGCGAAGATCTGAATAGCCGCTACTTCCGCGAACACCTGACCTCCCGCTACCTGTAAACCTTCCCGCGATCTGCCCCTGAGTGTTCAGGGGCAAACCACTCTTATTGCTTAATGATGGTCATCGTACTGATGCTCAATCACCATCCCTTCCGCCACGCTGGCCACATGGCGTGCGCGAGGATGATAGACCGGTGCAGGAGCCGGTGCGGCGTACACCGTCTGAGGCGCTGGTGCGGTAACGACGACAGCCTGAGGAACGGTCACGGATGAAGGCACAATCACCACTTTATAGCCACTCGGTACATCCACGGTAACACTCTGTGCTAAGGCCGAACCGGCCATCCCTAAGCCTGCAAGCGCAATAAGAAGAATCTTTCTCATATAACAATAACCCGCTAAATAATGTGAGAATCTACTATCTGAGAAAAAGATTAAGTGAAAATTAGGACGGCGCGGTTCGATGGTGCAAGAAATGCCTTTCCTCCGCCAACCGTGTACATACGCTTTGTACATTAGGTTACACGTCTAATGGAATTTACTTTATATCAATACATTGCGGTGAAAGGGGTGCTGAATGGGGTGCTACAGAGGTAATAAAAAGCCCCTTTCGGGGCTTACTTTGGGAAAAACATTTCGTGCTCTTTTTGTGCCTTTTGTCGCATTTTTTCGATGTGCTGCGCCAAATCTTCCAGGTGAACCAGGCGCGGAGCCTTTTGAGAATCGCCAAGCCTAAATGTTGGTATCGGCAACCGCCCTAGCGCCGCTTTGTCCTCTGCGGTTCGTGGCTTCATGCCGAGGTATTTTTCACATATATCCGCCAGAGCTGGAGTTACTGTTTCATACTCCGCCATAAGAAAAAACAGTGTGTTCATAGTGCAACCATGCGTTATGGCTTTCCTTTCCAGCGTACCAGGTTAAGCCGCTAACGAGTAGCGGCGCAGTTGTTAGGGTTTCTATTCAGACTCAGCCATACGAATTCTATGATGCAGAATCTCAATATATTCGCTCATAACGTCAAGCTGTCGAATCATCGCGGCTTTAGCCTCTTCCCTGAGGGCTTTGAAAGATGGGGTTCCAATGAATGCATGAAGTCCCTTTGCTCGCATTCTTAGTTGATTAAGCTCGTCGTGCATTCGAGACAAGAAATCTCCCGGCGCTTTCTGTGCAGCGCTCCGGTATTCCTGAAGCTCTCGAGCTAGCGCCACCAAATCATCGCCAACTTTAACGTAACCACCGTTATCCATCGGATAAACCCGATCAGCTATCAGCTTCTCCAAAAATTCGTCTGTCGGCTTATT
>NZ_JASSOT010000052.1 GCF_030238365.1 Lelliottia wanjuensis
CGTGGGGGAGGAAAATCCAAACAGCGCCGCGCCGAGAACGATGGCGAAACTGGCCCCGGCGTTAACGCCGAGAATGCCGGGGTCGGCGAGGGGGTTGCGGGTCAGAGTCTGCATCAGCGCTCCGGCGAGGCCCAGGGCCGCACCGGCCAGCAATCCGGCAAGGGTGCGCGGCAGTCGGGCGTCGAGCACAATAATGCAGTCTGCGCTCTGACAGGAGCCGGACAGGGCATCGACGATCGTGGACGCGGGCAGCGGTTTCGCGCCGACCAGCAGGCTGAGTGCCACAGCAAGAAATAGCAGTATCAATAATACGGGCACGGCAGTGGCGCGCACCGTCAAAGGGGAAGACGACATAGCAACATCCATGATTTGATAATGATAGTAATTATCGTTATCTATCTTATTTGGCTATGTTAGCATGTGCCGCCATGGAATTGGTAGAAAGTTAGATTTGAAGGCATTGTTATGACTAAACAATCCTGGCTGCTCAACCTCAGCCTGCTCAGGACCCACCCGGCGTTTCGCGCGGTGTTTATCGCCCGTTTTATCTCCATTTTATCCCTCGGCCTCTTGGGCGTTGCCGTCCCGGTACAGATCCAGGCCATGACGAACTCCAGCTGGCTGGTCGGTCTTTCGGTCACCCTGACGGGCAGCGCGATGTTTATCGGCCTGATGGTCGGCGGCGTGCTGGCGGACCGCTACGAGCGTAAAAAGCTGATCCTGCTGGCGCGCGGCACCTGCGGCGTGGGCTTCGTCGGGCTGTGTCTGAACGCCATGCTGCCGGAGCCGTCGCTTGTCGCGATCTATGCGCTCGGTTTGTGGGACGGTTTCTTTGCCTCGCTGGGCGTGACGGCGCTGCTGGCGGCTACGCCTGCGCTGGTCGGGCGTGAGAATTTGATGCAGGCCGGGGCGATCACCATGCTCACCGTGCGTCTGGGGTCGGTCATTTCTCCGATGGTCGGCGGCCTGCTGCTGGCGACCGGGAACGTGGCCTGGAACTACGGCCTGGCGGCGGCGGGGACCTTTATCACCACCCTGACCTTGCTGCGTCTGCCGCTGCTGCCCCCTCCGCCGCAGCCGCGCGAGCACCCATTGAAATCCCTGATGGCGGCGATCCGTTTTCTGTTCAGTAATCCGCTGATCGGTGGCATTGCGCTGCTGGGCGGGCTGCTGACGATGGCGAGCGCGGTGCGCGTGCTTTATCCGGCGCTGGCGCTGGAGTGGCAGATGAGCGCCTCGCAGATTGGCCTGCTGTACGCGGCGATCCCGCTCGGCGCGGCGTTTGGCGCGCTGACCAGCGGTAATCTGGCGCAGAGTGCGCGTCCGGGGCTGATTATGTTGTCTGCCACGCTGGCGTCCTTTATCGCCATCGGCTTCTTCAGCCTGATGCCGTTCTGGGCGCTGGGCGTGGTGTGTCTGGCGCTGTTTGGCTGGCTGAGCGCCATCAGTTCTCTGCTGCAATACACCCTGATTCAGACCCAGACGCCGGAAGGGATGCTCGGGCGGATCAACGGCCTGTGGACCGCGCAGAACGTGACGGGCGATGCGATTGGCGCGGCGATTTTAGGCGGGTTAGGGGTGATCATGACCCCGGTGGCGTCGGCGAGCAGCAGCGGGTTTGTATTAGCCATCATCGGGGTGATTTTGTTGATGACGTTGGCGGAGTTACGTCGGTTCCGCCAGGAGCCCGCCACGGTTTAAACCGGTGGACATTGCCGGGTGGCGGCTTCGCCTTACCCGGCCTACAAAACCCGTAACGACACGAAACGTAGGCCCGGTAAGGCGTAGCCGCCACCGGGCGCAGCGGTTATCCAAACACCGCACTCAGCCTCTGCAACACCAGCATCGCGCTGTAATAATCCAGCCGGAACGTCTCCGTCCCGAGCGCCCAAACGCGTTTGTTTTCGACGGACGGTAGGTGCGCCAGCAGCGGATTCGCGTAAATCGCATCGACATCTTTCTGGTCGCCCGCAAACAGGAACAACCCTTGCCCGTTCAGACCCGTCGCCAGGTTTTCACCCCCGAGCTGGATAATATCGTGGCGTTTCCCCTGGCTTTTTGACGTCGTCAGCCCGGCAGGCAGTTCCGCCAGCTGGAAACCGAGCTGTTGCAGGAATTTGCCCTGCGCGGATTCGGGCGTCCACAGGTTCGCGCTGTGCGCCGCGGCGGTGTAAACGATAGCGTTGACCGGCTGCGGCGGCAGCTTCATCTGCTGTTTCACCTGCGCGAGCTGCTTATCGAATTCGGCGATGCGCGCGGCGGCCTGCTTCTCCTGCCCGGTGATGGTCCCGAGCTGGGTCAGCAATGCCTGCCAGCTTTTGTCGTCGTAATTAATGACCAACGTCGGGGCGATAGCCGACAGCTGATCGTACAGCGCCAGCGCCGAATCACCGCCGGTGGCGCTAATCAGAATCAGATCCGGCATTTGCGCGGCCACGGCTTCGGCGCTCGGTTCGCCGATGTACAGGCGGCTCAGTTTGCGCGTTTTCGCGATATCGCCCCACTGGCGCATAAAGCCCTGCGCATCCGCCACCCGGTTGTTCGGCGTGGTTGCGCCGCTGGCAATGACCGGCGCGTCAATCGCCAGCAGGGAGCCGGTGAGGGTCACGCTGGTGGAGACAATGCGCGTCGGTTTGCTCTCAAGGGTGTGGGTACCCTGGCTGTCGCTCACCTGACGCGGCCAGTCGGCGGCGGTAGCTGAGGTTAGTCCTAAAACAAAAAGTCCTGCTAAAAGCAGGGCGTTACGGCAAACAGCGGGGAGTTTCACAAAGCGGCATCCTGTTTTCGTTGAAGTTAATGCTTCTCATTTTCATGAATGCGCCGAAGGGATGCAAGCGATAGTCGCACAAGATGCGCTGTCGGCGGTTGACACCGTCGCGCTCACCGATTAGGTTAGCCATCGAAAATATAAATGATAACTATTCGTAATGCGTTTATCGTTTAAGGAGGATGATATGGATACGTCATTGGCTGAGGAAGTTCAGCACACCGCGACCACGCTGCAATCAGACAGCTTTTTCTTTATGTCGCCTTATCGCAGTTTCACCACGTCAGGCTGTTTTGCCCGCTTTTCTGAATCCGCCGTCGGCGGCGACGATCCGGCTGGTGCCTTCCAGCAAAAACTGGCGCAGGCCTTCCGGCAGGCCAAAGCCCAGGGGATAACGCACCCGATTATGGTCGGCGCGATCCCGTTCGATACCCGCAAACCGTCGTCACTGTTTATTCCGCAAAGCTGGCAAACCTTCTCGCGCCCGGCGCGACAGAAATCCGCGCGCTACCTTCCAGGGGCGCAGGAATTGACCGTCACGAAGCGCACCGAAATCCCATCGCAGCCGATTTTCGAAGAGATGGTGGCCCGCGCCGCCGCGCTCACCGCCACGCCGCAGGTGAATAAAGTGGTGCTCTCGCGCCTGATTGATATCGCCGCCGATCAGAAGATCGACAGCGGGGCGCTGCTTGAGCGTCTGATCGCGCAAAACCCGGCCAGCTTTAACTTCCACGTGCCGCTCGAAGACGGCGGCGTGTTGCTCGGCGCCAGCCCGGAATTGCTGCTGCGCAAAGAGGGGGCGCATTTTAGCTCCCTGCCGCTGGCCGGTTCCGCGCGCCGTCAGCCGGACGACATGCTGGACCGCGAAGCCGGGAACAAACTGCTGGCCTCGGAAAAAGATCGTCACGAGCACGACCTGGTGACCCAGGCGATGAAAACTGTGCTCGAAACGCGCAGCCACCATCTGACCATGCCTTCCTCGCCGCAGCTGGTGACCACGCCGACGCTCTGGCATCTGGCGACGCCGGTCGAAGGCGAAGCGCGCGAGAACGAAAATGCCCTGACGCTGGCCTGCCTGCTGCACCCAACGCCTGCCCTGAGCGGTTTCCCGCATCAGGCGGCGAAACAGCTGATTGCTGAACTCGAGCCGTTCGATCGCGAACTGTTCGGCGGCATCGTCGGCTGGTGCGACAGCGAAGGCAACGGCGAGTGGGTCGTCACCATCCGCTGCGCGCGCATCCATGAAAAAACGGTTCGCCTGTTCGCGGGCGCGGGCATCGTCCCGGCCTCTTCGCCGGTCGGCGAGTGGCGCGAAACCGGGGTGAAACTTTCCACCATGCTCAACGTTTTTGGCCTGCACTGAGGAATCATCATGACCCTTCCCTTTACCCGCTGGCCCGAAGATTTTGCCCGGCGCTACCGCGAAAAAGGCTACTGGCAGGATCTGCCCCTGACCGACATTTTGACCCGCCACGCCGACCGAGAAGCGACGGCGATTATCGACGGCGAGCGCCAGTTCACGTATCGCCAGTTCCATCAGTCGGTCAACAATCTGGCGTCCGCATTGCAGGCGCAGGGCGTCAAGCGCGGCGAGACGGCGCTGGTGCAGCTCGGCAATGTCGCCGAGTTTTACATCACCTTCTTCGCGCTCCTGCAAGTGGGCGTCGCGCCCGTCAATGCCCTGTTCAGCCATCAGCGCAGCGAGCTGAACGCCTACGCCACGCAGATTGAACCGGCGCTGCTGATTGCCGACAGGCAGCACGCCCTGTTTGCGGGCGATGATTTCCTCAATACCTTTGTCGACCAGCACCGCTCCGTGCGCGTGGTGCTCCTGCGCGGTGATACGGGCGAACACGCCCTGGAAGCGGCGATAGCGCGCCCGGCGGATAACTTTATTGCCAGCCCAACGCCCGCCGATGAAGTGGCGTTTTTCCAGCTCTCCGGCGGCAGCACCGGCACGCCGAAGCTGATCCCGCGCACCCACAATGATTACTACTACAGCATTCTTCGCAGCAACGAGATTTGCGCCATCAACAGCCAGACGCGCTACCTGAACGCGCTGCCCGCCGCGCATAACTACGCGATGAGTTCCCCCGGGTCGCTGGGCGTGTTCCTTGCGGGCGGCTGCGTGGTGCTGGCGAACGATCCAAGCGCGACGCTCTGTTTTCCCCTGATTGAAAAGCATCAGATCAACGTCACCTCGCTGGTGCCACCGGCGGTCAGCCTGTGGTTGCAGGCGATTGCCGAAGGGGCGGGCAACGCCCAGCTCGCGTCGCTGGCGCTGCTGCAGGTGGGCGGGGCGCGCTTGTCTGCGACCCTTGCCGCGCGGATTCCGGCGGAGATCGGCTGCCAGCTACAGCAGGTGTTTGGCATGGCGGAAGGGCTGGTGAACTACACCGCGCTTGACGATTCGCCAGAAAAAATCATGAACACCCAGGGCCGTCCGATGTGTCCGGACGACGAAGTGTGGGTCGCGGATGAGCACGGTAATCCGCTGCCGCGCGGCGAAGTCGGACGCCTGATGACGCGCGGGCCGTACACTTTCCGCGGCTATTTCAAGAGCCTGGAGCACAACGCCAGCGCCTTTGACGCCGACGGCTTCTACTGCTCGGGCGATCTGATCGCCATCGACGAACAGGGCTACATCACCGTTCAGGGGCGTGAGAAAGATCAGATCAACCGCGGGGGCGAGAAGATCGCCGCCGAAGAGATCGAAAACCTGCTCCTGCGCCACGAGGCGGTGATCCATGCGGCGCTCGTCAGCATGGAAGACAGCCTGCTGGGCGAGAAAAGCTGCGCGTATCTGGTGGTGAAAACCCCGCTGCGGGCGGTGGACGTGCGGCGTTTCCTGCGCGAGCAGGGCGTGGCGGATTTCAAGCTGCCGGATCGCGTGGAGAGCGTGGATGCGCTCCCGCTGACGCCGGTAGGAAAAGTGGACAAGAAACAATTGCGCCTGTGGCTGGCCGAACGCGCCCAGGGCTGAGGAGTTAAACATGGCAATTCCAAAATTAACCGGCTATGCGCTGCCAACGGCGGCCGAACTGCCAAACAACAAAGTGAGCTGGGCGTTTGAGCCGGAGCGCGCGGCGCTGCTGATCCACGATATGCAGGAATACTTCCTCAACTTCTGGGGCGATAACTGCCCGATGATGGAGCAGGTGGTGGCGAACATCGCTGCGCTGCGCGAGTACTGCAAAAAGCACAACATTCCGGTCTATTACACCGCCCAGCCGAAAGAGCAGAGCGATGAAGATCGCGCCCTGCTGAACGACATGTGGGGACCGGGCCTGACCCGTTCTCCGGAGCAGCAGCGCATTGTCGCCGAACTGGCCCCTGACGAAGCCGATACCGTGCTGGTGAAGTGGCGCTACAGCGCGTTCCACCGCTCGCCGCTGGAGCAGATGCTCAAAGAGACCGGGCGCAATCAGCTGCTGATCACCGGTGTTTATGCCCATATCGGCTGCATGACCACCGCCACCGATGCGTTTATGCGCGACATCAAACCCTTCTTCATCGCCGATGCGCTGGCCGATTTCAGCCGCGAAGAGCACCTGATGTCCCTCAACTACGTGGCGGGCCGTACCGGTCGCGTGGTGATGACCGACGAACTGCTGCCGTCCGTACCGGCAAGCAAAGAGGCCCTGCGCGCGGTGGTGCTGCCGCTGCTGGATGAATCCGACGAGCCGATGGATGACGAGAACCTGATCGATTACGGTCTGGACTCTGTGCGCATGATGGCCCTCGCCGCCCGCTGGCGCAAAGTGCATGGCGATATCGACTTTGTGATGCTGGCGAAAAATCCGACCATTGATGCCTGGTGGGCGCTGCTCTCCCGCGAGGTGAAGTGATGGCCGGGTTTGATTTCACGGGTAAAACCGTCTGGGTCACCGGGGCCGGAAAGGGCATCGGTTACGCTACGGCGCAGGCTTTTGCTGAGGCGGGCGCGCGGGTGACTGGTTTTGATCTCGCGTTCCCGGAGCAGGAATATCCGTTCGCCACTGAGGTGCTGAACGTAGCGGATGCCACCCAGGTGAGCGACGTTTGCGGGCGCGTGCTGGCGACAGTCGAGCGCCTCGACGTGCTGGTTAACGCGGCAGGGATTTTGCGCATGGGCGCGACGGATCAGCTCTCGCAGGACGACTGGCAGCAGACTTTTGCCGTCAACGTCGGCGGGGCGTTTAACCTGTTCCAGCAGACGATGGGCCAGTTCCGCCGTCAGCAGGGCGGGGCGATTGTCACCGTCGCGTCTGATGCGGCGCACACCCCGCGCATCGGCATGAGCGCGTACGGTGCATCGAAAGCGGCGCTGAAAAGCCTGGCGCTGACCGTCGGGCTAGAGCTGGCGGGCAGCGGCGTGCGTTGCAATATTGTCTCGCCGGGGTCGACGGATACGGACATGCAGCGCACCCTGTGGGTGAGCGATGACGCCGAGCAGCAGCGCATTCGCGGGTTCGGCGAGCAGTTTAAGCTCGGCATTCCGCTCGGCAAGATTGCGCGTCCGCATGAAATTGCCAATACCATTCTGTTCCTCGCCTCGGATCTCGCCAGCCACATCACGCTGCAGGATATTGTGGTTGACGGCGGCTCAACCCTGGGGGCGTAAATGATCTGGAAACGTCATTTGTCCCTTGAAGAGCTGAACGCCACCAGTCTGAACACCATGGTGGCGCATCTTGGGATGGTTTACACCCGTATCGGTGACGATACCCTCGAAGCCGAAATGCCGGTGGATGCACGGACGCATCAACCGTTTGGCCTGCTGCACGGCGGGGCCTCGGCGGCGCTGGCGGAGACGCTCGGCTCAATGGCCGGTTTCCTGATGACCCGCGATGGGCAAAACGTGGTGGGTACGGAGTTGAATGCCACCCATCATCGCGCCGTGTCGCAGGGGAAAGTGCGCGGCGTGTGCCAGCCGTTGCACCTGGGGCGGCAGAACCAGAGCTGGGAGATTGTAGTGTTCGACGAGCAGGGACGGCGGTGTTGTACCTGTCGGTTAAGCACGATGGTGTTGGGGTAGGTTTTGTGCCCGCCTGTTTGTCGGGTGGCGGCTGCGCCTTACCCGACCTACAAAATCCCCGAATGTAGGCCCGTTAAGCGTTAGCGCCACCGGGCAATCCCCCCGCGAAGGTGATCTCCGTAACAATGTCGCGTAAATATCTGGTTTGACCACGCATTATTGAGTTTCAAAGTTGTTAAATTTTAAGCCGTGATCTAGAAACAAAATGTAACATCTCACTGTTTCACGCTAACGGAAAACAACTATGAACAACTCAGGGAAATACCTCATCTGGGCCGTGCTCTCCGTTGTGGGCGCATTCGCTCTGGGCTATATCGCCCTCAATCGTGGTGAACAGATCAATGCGCTATGGATTGTCGTCGCTTCCGTCTGCATTTATCTGATCGCGTATCGTTTTTATGGCCGTTTTATTGCCGACAAAGTGCTGGCGGTCGACGGCACGCGCATGACGCCTGCGGTTCGTCATAACGACGGGCTGGACTATGTGCCTACCGATAAAAAAGTGTTGTTCGGTCACCACTTCGCCGCGATTGCCGGGGCGGGGCCGTTGGTCGGGCCGGTGCTGGCCGCGCAGATGGGCTATCTGCCTGGGATGATCTGGATCCTCGCGGGCGTGGTGCTGGCCGGTGCGGTGCAGGACTTCATGGTGCTGTTTGTCTCCACCCGCCGCGACGGGCGCTCGCTCGGTGAGCTGGTGAAAGAGGAGATGGGCGCCACGGCTGGGGTGATTGCGCTGATCGCCACCTTTATGATCATGGTGATCATTCTGGCGGTGCTGGCGATGATCGTGGTGAAAGCCCTGACCCACAGTCCGTGGGGAACCTACACCGTGGCCTTCACCATTCCGCTGGCGATTTTCATGGGGATCTACATTCGCTATATCCGCCCTGGGCGTATCGGTGAAGTGTCGGTCATCGGGCTGTTCTTCCTGGTCTTCGCGATTATCTCCGGCGGCTGGGTGGCGGAAAGCCCAACCTGGGCGCCGTACTTTGACTTTACCGGCGTGCAGCTGACCTGGATGCTGGTGGGCTACGGTTTTGTGGCGGCGGTACTGCCGGTCTGGTTGCTGCTGGCCCCGCGCGATTACCTCTCTACTTTCCTGAAAATCGGCACCATTGTCGGTCTGGCGATCGGCATTCTGATCATGCGTCCGACGCTGACCATGCCAGCTCTGACCAAATTCATCGACGGCACCGGCCCGGTCTGGACCGGCAACCTGTTCCCGTTCCTGTTTATCACCATCGCCTGCGGGGCGGTGTCTGGCTTCCACGCGTTGATTGCTTCCGGGACTACGCCGAAAATGCTGGCCAATGAAAATCAGGCCTGCCTGATAGGCTACGGCGGCATGTTGATGGAGTCCTTCGTGGCGATTATGGCGCTGGTCTCGGCCTGCATCATCGATCCGGGCGTGTACTTTGCGATGAACAGCCCGATGGCGGTACTGGCTCCGGCCGGAACCGTTGACGTGGTGGCCTCTGCGGCACAGGTGGTGAGCGGCTGGGGCTTCGCGATTACCCCGGAAACCCTGACCCACATTGCGAACGAAGTGGGCGAGCAGTCGATTATCTCCCGTGCGGGCGGTGCGCCGACGCTGGCGGTAGGGATGGCGTATATCCTTCACGGCGCGCTCGGCGGGCTGATGGATGTGTCGTTCTGGTATCACTTCGCGATTCTGTTCGAAGCGCTGTTCATCCTCACGGCGGTCGATGCCGGGACGCGTGCGGCGCGCTTTATGCTCCAGGATTTGCTGGGGGTGATCTCCCCGAATCTGAAGCGCACCGATTCCCTGCCCGCCAACCTGCTGGCAACGGCGCTGTGCGTGCTGGCGTGGGGTTATTTCCTTCATCAGGGGGTCGTGGATCCGCTCGGTGGGATTAACACCCTGTGGCCGCTGTTCGGTATCGCCAACCAGATGCTGGCCGGCATGGCGCTGATGCTTTGCGCGGTCGTGCTGTTCAAGATGAAACGCCAGCGTTACGCGTGGGTGGCACTGCTGCCGACGGCGTGGCTGCTGATCTGTACGCTCACCGCGGGCTGGCAGAAAGCGTTTAGCCCGGATAATAAAGTTGGCTTCCTCGCCATTGCCAATAAGTTCCAGGCGATGATCGACAGCGGCAAAATCCCGATGCAGTACACGGAGTCACAGCTCTCGCAACTGGTGTTTAACAACCGTCTGGATGCCGGGCTGACCATCTTCTTTATGGTGGTGGTTGTGGTGCTGGCGTTGTACTCTCTGAAGACCGCGCTGGCGGCGCTGAAAGAAGACAAGCCGACCGCGAAAGAGACGCCATACGAGCCGATGCCGCAAAATCTGGAAGAGATTGTGACGCAGGCGAAAGGGGCGCATTAACCATTATCACTCACCCCTCACCCCGGCCCTCGCCCCATAGGGGAGAGGGTGAAAACCGCACCGAGCAGTCCCCTCTCCCCTATGGGGAGAGGGTTAGGGTGAGGGGTAAGGGGACAACACGAGAATCAACCATGTTCGATACCCTATCCAAAGCAGGGAAATACCTCGGCCAGGCGGCCAAAATGATGATCGGTGTGCCGGATTACGACAACTATGTTGAGCATATGCGCGTCACGCATCCGGACCAGACGCCGATGACCTACGAGGAGTTTTTCCGCGATCGTCAGGACGCCCGTTACGGCAGCAAAGGCGGGGCGAAGTGCTGTTAACCCTCTTTCGGGAAGTAAAGGCTGATTTGTTCCTGGGTGCAGCCGTAAATGGCGGCCAGCTTTTCGCGGGTACGTTTTTGCGGGCGGGAGTCCAGCGCTTCGAGCTGTGAAACGGCGGACTGGCTGATGCCCAGTTTGTCGGCCACTTCCTGCTGGGACAGGCCGCGCAGAATGCGCCAGGCAGCCTGCAGGCTGACGTTTTCGTAAGTCATGATGCTGCAGACGTCATTTGGCAATCCAACGCCATCGTCGGTGCCGCTCTCCTTATCAATTCTCTCCCAGTCATCTTCATTTTCGTCGTCGTACTCAGCGGTTTGCAGAAGCATACGGAAATAGTCGGCGTAAGGGATGACGGCGTACTGCGGGTTCCCGTCCGCATCAGCGATAAATTGTACATCCATAGGGGGCATTCTCCTCGTGAAGATAAGTTGTCGTCGTGCGTCGCTTAACCGCGATGAGATAGCACTCATTTCGCGATTCGCCTTGCATCAAAAAGATAACGCGGTATTCACCGACTCTGAGGCGATAGTACTCGCCAGGCATCGTCAGTTTTTTAATGTCCAAATATGGCGAGTTTTGATTCGCTATCGCGTTTAACTTTTCCTGAATCCTTTTTTGCGAAAGAGAATCAAGTTTGGCTAAATCTTTTTTCGCCGGTCTGGACCAAATAACCCTCATCTGTGACGTCACTCTACACCCCTTCGAATTATAAGGAAATAATAAGACTATTAGACAAATTCCGAATTTCTTATACGTCACTCTAGAGCGCGGGATTTGACGGCGAAAGGGGCAAAACGAAGGGTGTCGAGGCGGCTCGCAAGCGCCTCTGTCAGGCGACAGAGGCGTGCAAAAAATGTGGAAGCAGGCTTCAGGCGTTTAACCCTCCATCCACGTCCAGACCGGTGCCGGAGATCTGCCCGGCGGCAGGGCTTGCCAGGAAGGTGACCGCCGCCGCGATATCTTCCGGCTGGCCGTAATGACCGGTGGCAATCAGCTGGCGCTGAGAGTCGGCCTGTTCGCCATCTTCCGGGTTCATGTCGCTGTTGGTCGGGCCGGGATGGACCAGATTGACGGTGATCCCGCGCGGACCCAGATCGCGGGCCAGACCGCGAGTCAGGGAGTTAAGCGCCGATTTGGTCATGGAGTAGACGGAGATTCCCGGCTGGGCGACGCGGTTGGCGAGACAGCTGCCGATATTGATGATGCGCCCGCCGTCAGAGAGATGAACGAGTGCGGCCTGGGTGGCGATGACCACACCGCGGATGTTGACGTTGATCAGGGCGTCGATGTCCGCCAGCGTCATGGACTCCAGCGGGCCGCCGCGCGCAATCCCGGCATTGTTGACCAGAATATCCAGCCCACCCAGGGTTCGCGCCGCATGAGTCACGGCATCCTGAATGGCCTGGGCGCTGGCGCTGTCAGCCTGAATCGCCTCGCTGTGACGCCCAAGTGCGGCGATCTCATCGGCGACGGCCTGAGCTTTGTCGGCGGATTTTTCATACGTAATAACCACGTCAGCCCCGGCCCGGGCTAATGACAGCGCAATCGCACGCCCCAAACCACGACTGGCGCCGGTAACCAGCGCCTTCTTACCCGTTAAATCAATCTGCATGATGACCTCGTTGAGAGTGGTGAGAATCATCATTAGGTATAGACGGTCGGGGCGATTAGCGGCTGAAGTTTTCCACCTTCACCAGCGCAGCGTAAAGCGTCTCAGGCGTGAGGGTCACCGGCAGGAAGTGGATCGACTCCACCGGGCGCAGCGTATGGGCGATCACCTTATCCAGCTCGGCGCGATTGTGGATATCCACGTCCAGTTCACGCAGGGTTGTCGGCAGATGAAAACGCTGATACGCCGCGATTAACTGCGTGAGAACGTCGTCCTGACCGAGCAGGGCGCTCTGCACCAGGATGCCGTAGGCGACTTTGGTGCCGTGGAGGAATTTGTCAGTCTGCGGCAGGACCGTTAATCCGTTGTGTACCGCATGCGCGGCGGCCACGCGGGTGTAGCGCTCGCCCAGCCCGCCGACCATCCCGCCACCGGCGATAATGGCATCGACCACATCGCGAAACGCCTGCGACTGCTCGCCACGAGCCTGATCCGCCAGCGCCTGTTCGCTGCTCTCCAGCAGCACGTCGCGGATCGCCAGCGCGCCGTTGATGCCGAGTCGCACCGTCAGAGACAGCTCTTCCGGTTTTGGGGCCAGCACCACCGCTTCGTACCATTTCGCCAGCGTATCGCCGATCCCTGCCAGCAGATACTCCGCCGGGGCGTTGAGGATAATTTGCGGCTCGACCAGCACCAGGAAGTTGGCGTCATCGAAAATCTCAAACTGCAGCGCCTGACCGGCGTCGTTGTACCACACGGAGAGCGGCGTCCAGGCCGCGCAGGTAGCGGCAATCGTTGGAATGCCGACGAATGGCGCATTCAGTCGACGCGCCACCGCTTTGACCGTGTCGAGCACCGCGCCGCCGCCCACGCCGATCACCACGCTGACGTCCGTACCCGATTCATTCACCAGATGGGTGACATCGCGCTCGCTGCAGTGGCCTTTAAACAGCAGATGCTTCGCCCCAGGCGCGTTGAAACTCTCCGGCAGGAACGGACGGGCACCGTCGATGGCGCGTTCGCCGTAGATCCATACCGCGCGGGAAAGCTGCTCCGGGGTGAAGAAATCGTTCAGGCGCGCGAGGCTGCCGCTGTGGGAGAAATAGTTTGCCGGGCCGGGTACGACGCGAATATCAGTGTTGCTCATGAGGGTGTCCTTTTTGCGAAGCGCTAACCCGATGTTATGTCTGGACATCCGGATGGCTAATAATATTTCGCTTTATCTTATGCCTTTTCACTCGTTGCCAGTCAACCCCAGCTGTGAAAAATTCCATAAATCAAAATATTAAATGAGAAGGAATGACAGCGGATGGGTTCCAGTCGCCTTGAGATGCGCGGTATCAGCCTGGCCTTTTCCGGCTTTCAGGCGCTGTCACGTGTGGATTTCACCCTGACGGGCGGATCCGTCCATGCGCTGACGGGGGCCAACGGGGCGGGAAAATCAACGCTGATGGCGGTGCTCTGCGGTACGCATGACCACTACGAGGGTGAAATCAGCATTAACAATCAGCCAGTGGGCATCCGCGAGCCGCTGGACGCCAAACAGCTGGGGATTCACCTGGTGCAGCAGGAAGTGGACGTGGCGCTGATCCCGGGGCTTAGCATCGCGGAAAACATCATGCTCGATAATCTGGCGCAGCCGGGCCATCGCTATCGCTGGCGTGCGATTCGCGAGCAGGCGCAGCAGGCCCTGGCGCAGCTGGATGTCTCCCTCAACGTCCGTCGTTCCATCGATAGCTGCACCCTTGCCGAAAAGCAGCAAATTCTGCTGGCGCGAGCCCTGTCTCACCACTGCCGTTTTCTGATCCTCGATGAACCCACCGCTCCGCTGGACGCCCACGAAAGCGAGCGTCTGTTCGCGGTGGTCCGTCGCCTGCAACAGCAGGGCATCGGGGTGGTGTTTATCTCCCATCGCATTCACGAGCTGAAAGCCATCTGCGACACCTTAACGGTGCTGCGCGACGGCAAGCTGATTGAGTCCGGCCCGATGGCGTCGCTCTCGGGCGAAGCCATCGTCGAGAAGATGCTCGGCCACGAGCTGAGCGATATCTACCCGCCAGCGAGGCCGCCGCACAGCGACGAAACCCTGCTGCGCGTGGAAGGACTGCACGACGAAGCGCTGCTGAAAGATATCTCTCTGCACCTGCGCAAAGGCGAAATTCTGGGTATCGCAGGGCTTGCCGGAGCGGGGAAAACCGAGCTGTGCAAAGCGCTGTTTGGCGCCTCGAAAAGCCGGGTCGACAGCGGAGAGTTAAATCATCAGGCATGGAAACCGCGCGATCCGGCGGATTCCGTGCTGCGCGGGCTGGCGCTGGTGCCGGAAGAGCGGCGCAAAGAGGGCATTTTTATCGACGAGCCAGTGAGCATGAATCTGGCCGTCAGCGCGGATAACAGCTTCTCGCGCTGGAGCCTGTTTGGTCATCGTCAGGCGTGGCGTTGGGCCGAAGAGGTGATCGCTCGCGTCGGCGTGCGGGCGCGCGGGCCGGGGCAGGTTCTGCGCCGTTTGTCGGGCGGGAATCAGCAGAAAGTGGCGATTGGCAAATGGCTGCGCGGTAACGCCAGCGTACTGATTTTTGACGAGCCGACCAAAGGCGTGGACGTGAAGGCCAAAACCGATCTGTTCCAGCTGATCGACGGTCTGGCGCGCGAAGGCAAAGGGGTGATCTATGCCTCGGGCGAATTCGCCGAGCTGGTAGGGTTGTGCGACCGCATCTGCGTGCTGTGGGACGGGAAGATCGTGGCGGAGATCGCCGGGGCCGAGGCCCGCGAAGAGACATTACTTTATTATTCAACCGGAGGTACGGCGTCGTGAGCAAGGCCCTTTCAGTGAATGCGACGGCGTCGGGCCGTCAGCAGTTTTTCGATTTTCTCTACAAATGGGGCATGTTGCTGACCGTGGTCGCGCTGGTGGCGATTTTTGGCATCGCGTCGGACAACTTCCTCGACCCGTTCAACATCATCAATATCCTGCGATCGATCGCCATTGTGACGGTGATTGCGATTGGGGTGTCGATCTCGCTGACCGTCGGCGGGTTTGATCTCTCCGTTGGTTCAACGGCGTCGCTGGCAAATGCGCTGGTGATTTCGCTCTTCGTCTGGCACGGCTTCGGCACCACCGAATCGATTCTGATCACCCTGGCCCTCTGTACGCTGGTCGGGCTGTTTAACGCTTTCCTGATTGTCATTCTGCGCATTCCGGACATGCTGGCGACCCTTGCCAGTCTGTTTGTGATCCAGGGCGTGGCGATGACCTACAGCTACGGTGGCTCCATTACCGAAAACATGGTGCTGCCGAGCGGCGACATGGCCGAAGGGACCATTCCGGCGGCGTTTGGCCTGCTCGGCCAGGTGCCGACCATCGTGATCATCATGCTGGTGGTGACGGTGCTGGCGCAGCTCGGGCTATCGCTGACCACCCACGGGCGACGTATGTACGCCATCGGCGGCAACCCGGAAGCGGCGCGCCTGTCCGGCATTCGCACTACGCGTTACAAAGTGGCGGCGTATGTGATCGCCTCTCTGCTGGCCGGGTTAGGCGGGATTTTGCTGGCGTCACGCATTGGATCGTCGCAGGTGAATGCGGGCGGCGGGTATTTGATGGACGCTGTGGCCGCAGCGTGGATTGGCTTCTCGCTCGCCGGTTCCGGCAAGCCCAACGCGCTGGGGACGCTGGTCGGGGCGGTGATTTTAGGCGTGCTCTCCAACGGGCTGGTGATGCTCTCGGTTCCGTATTACGCGATGGACATTATAAAAGGGCTGGTGCTGGCAGTGGCGCTGGCGATGACCTACATACAAAAACGTTAAAACTTAACAACACAACGGGATAACAGAATGAAAAAAATCGCACTCTCTTTAGCGGCGCTGGGATTATTGACGGCATTGCCAGGCTACGCGGCGACGCCTGCACCGGTTCCGGCGGCCATTGCCAACCATGAAGGCCCGATTCGTATCGCGGTGATCCGCAACCTCGGCTCAGACGACAACACCACGCAGTTTGTCTCGGGCGCGATTCAGGAAGGGAAAAAGCTCGGCTTTAAAGTCAGCACCTTTTTAAGCAACGGCGACGACGCCAAATTCCAGGATTTCGTTAACCAGGCCATCAGCCAGAAGTATGACGGGATCATCCTCTCTCAGGGCCGCGACCCGTACTCCACGGCGCTGGTGAAAAAAGCGGTCGATGCCGGGATCAAAGTGGCGGTGTTCGATACCGCCGTTAACGGTGAAATTCCGGGCGTGACCGTCACCCAGCAGGATGACGCCTCCCTGACCAATCTCTCCTTCGGCCAGTTGGCGAAAGATTTCAACGGCAAAGCCAATATCATCAAGCTGTGGGTCGCGGGCTTCCCGCCGATGGAGCGTCGTCAGGCGGCGTATCAGGAATTGCAAAAGCAGTATCCGGGCATCAAAGAGCTGGAGTCTATTGGCGCGGTATCGTCTGACGTGCAGGGCGACACGGCGAACAAAGTCGGAGCCGTGCTGGCGAAATACCCGAAAGGCCAGATCGATGCGATCTGGGGCACCTGGGACGCCTTCAGCCAGGGCGCTTATAAGGCGCTCAAAGAGAACGGTCGCACCGAGATCAAACTCTATAGCATCGATATTTCGAATCAGGATCTGCAGCTGATGCGCGAATCCGGCAGCCCGTGGAAAGTGAGCGTGGCGGTCGATCCTAAGCTGATTGGGGCGACTAACGTGCGTCTGATCGCCAATAAGATCGCGGGCGAAACCACGCCTGCGACCTACGACTTTAAAGCGGCGGCGATCCCGCAGGCGCTGCTGGCGGCCCAGCCGGGTGCAGTGAACGTGGCGTCGCTCGGGAAAATCATTCCGGGCTGGGGTCAGACCGAAGATTTTATCGCGCCGTGGTTTGCGACTCTCGAAGCCAAGAGCAAGTAACATTGCCCGGTGGCGCTGCGCTTACCGGGCCTACAACAAAACGTAGGCCGGATAAGGCGTAGCCGCCATCCGGCAAAAGGAACGGATATGTCCTCTCAATTACCTCGCCCTGACTACAGCCGCAATATGCGTCTGATCGGCCACAGCGATCAGGGCGGCCGCCCGGACGGCGTGCAGCTGATGGTGCATCGCGGCTTTGCTTATATCGGCCATATGGTGTCGCAGGGCTTTTCCATCGTCGACGTGCGTGACCCGAAAAACCCGAAAGCAGCGGGCTACGTGCCTGCGCCGCCGGGGACCTGGAACGTGCATCTGCAGGCTCACGACGATCTGCTGCTGGTCATTAACGCCCGCGATCTGTTTGCCGACGCCCGCTTTGCCGACGAGAAGGTCTATTACACCCGTCAGGTCGGCCACACCGTCAGCGACGTGCAGGACAAGGGCTGGAGCGCGGGGCTGCGGATTTTTGATATCTCCACGGCGGACAAACCGCGTGAAATCAGCTTCCTGTCTCTCGACGGGATCGGCATTCACCGCATCTGGTACGTCGGCGGGCGCTGGGCCTATGTCTCGGCGCTGATCGACGGCTTTACCGACTACATTTTCCTGACCATCGATCTGGCCGATCCGCGTAAACCGGAGGTGGCGGGCCGCTGGTGGTTACCGGGGATGAATCAGGCGGATGGCGAAGAGCCGACCTGGCCGGAAGGTAAACGCCACGCCCTGCATCACGCCATTATCGCGGGCGAAACCGCCTACGGCAGCTGGCGCGACGGCGGTTTAACTCTGCTGGATGTGAAGGACAGAACCCAGCCGAAGCTGATTAGCCATCGCAACTGGAGCCCGCCGTTTGGCGGCGGAACCCACACCGCGCTGCCGCTCCCGGACCGGGATCTGCTGGTGGTACTCGACGAAGCGGTGCTTGATAATCAGGAAGACGGCGAAAAGCTGATCTGGCTGTTTGATATCCGCGAGCCGTCGAACCCGGTCAGTATTTCGACCTTCCCGCAGCCGGATGAAACGGATTACGTGGCAAAAGGCGCACACTTCGGGCCGCATAATCTGCACGAAAACCGGCCTGGGAGTTTTATCAGCTCGACGCTGATTTTCGCGACGTATCAGAATGCGGGCGTGCGCGCGTACGACATTTCAAACCCGTACCGCCCGGTGGAAACCGGTGCGCTGGTGCCCGCCGCACCGGCAAAAATGATGGACACGCGGCCGAATCGCCCGCAGGTGATTCAGTCATGCGATGTGTTCGTGGATGCGCAGGGGATCATTTACAGCACCGATTACAACGGCGGATTGTCGGTGATTGAGTATTTGGGGTAATCGTAGCGGACGGGTTTTGTAGGCCGGGTAAGGCGAAGCCGCCACCCGGCAACAAATTCAACTGTACTGACGTACCCGCGCCACCAATTCTTCGGCGCTGTCGATACGGTCGGCGATCACAATCAACGCTCTGCCGAGGGTAATGGCGTGACGCAGGCATTCGTGGCACATCGCCTCGTCGGCAATGGTATCGATATCCGCCACGTGCGACAGCCCTACGCTGCGGCGAATCAG
This sequence comes from Lelliottia wanjuensis, assembly GCF_030238365.1. Taxonomy (GTDB): domain Bacteria; phylum Pseudomonadota; class Gammaproteobacteria; order Enterobacterales; family Enterobacteriaceae; genus Enterobacter; species Enterobacter wanjuensis. Next base: position 18,535 of record NZ_JASSOT010000052.1, read on the forward strand.
CTCCGTACCGCAAAAACCAATCGCATCGGTCCAGACTTTTTTCAGAAACTCAGAGGCATAGCCGGGCGCGCTGAGGGCGGCATCGCGGGTTTTTTCACGCGCCAGCGCCTGGAAGCGTTCGGCAAAGGTGTTCCACAGCTCCTGAATATCCGTCAGGCGCTGCTCGCGGGCGGCAGCCGCATCACGGATCCCCAGATGCCCCGGCAGACCGCAGAAGTTCAGCAGCAGATTGCCGATGGCGGTGCCGATATCAAACCCGATCGGGCCGTAATAACCGAACTCGGCGTCAATGGCCTTCAGGCTGTCTTGTGCGACAAAAATCGAGCCGCTGTGGATGTCGCCGTGCAGCAGGGCTTCGGCCTGCGAGAAGAAGCGGTGTTTGAGGGACGCGACGGCGATTTTCAGGCGATCGTCATTGCGCAGGGCGGAAACGTCCGCCTCCAGCTCGGCCGGATAGTTATTGCGCTCGTGGATCTGGTACGGATCGTTAAAGAACAGGTCTTCGGTGATCTCGCACATCTCCGGATTGATGTATTTCGCCACCTGCGCTTTTTTGGCGTGCGGGTGCAGGTAAAAGTCGCTGGTGTGGAACAGGGTGTGGGCCAGATATTCCCCCAGCTGGCGCGAAGCCTGCGGGTAATACGCGCCGCTAATCAGTTCGCCGCGCCAGATTTTGTGGCTGGAGAGATCTTCCATCACCATCACCGCCAGTTCCGGGTCGTAGTGGTGAATTTTTACCGTGTGTTGCGGGCTGTGCTGATAGTGCTCGACCAGGGTCTGCGCTTCAAGACGGGCGCGATCCAGCGTCAGCGGCCAGGACTCGCCGACGCAGCGCACATAGGGCAGCGCCTGCTTGACGATGATGCGGCTCACGCCCTCGGCATCAAAAATTTTAAACACCAGATTGAGGTTGCCGTCGCCCACTTCCTGCGCCTCCACCAGCGATGATGGGTTATCGAGGCCGCCAAACTGCTTTGCATAGTCCACGGCATCCTGGGCGGTAAAGGTACGGTATTGCGACATTGCCTGTTCCTCATCAGTTCTGGTAATAAAGACATTTAGACGTCTATACATCTGAATTTTATCCTGACACAATGTGATACAACAACGCAACAGAGAATTAACGATATGCAGACATTACAGACGACCAGCCTGCGGGTGGCGGATAATCAGCTATTTATTCTCGACCAACAGGCGCTTCCGCAGGAGAAACGCTGGCTGGATGCCTCAACGGTAGAGGCGCTGGTCGGCCACATTCACGCCCTCCGGGTGCGCGGCGCGCCGCTGATCGGGCTCTCTGCCAGCCTGCTGTTGGCGCTGCTGGCTGAGTCAGGCAAAAGCCGCGACGAGCTGGCGCTGGCCCTTGAAACTCTGCGCGCGTCACGCCCGACGGCGGTGAATCTGATGAACAATCTCGACCGCATGAAGCAGGCGCTGGGGCAGGAGGATTTTGTTCCGGCGCTGACCGCTGAAGCTCTGCGTCTGATTGAGGAGGACAAACAGCTCTGTGATGCCATCGCCCGCGCGGGGAGCGAACTGGTAAAACCGGGAAGCCGTTTGCTGACTCACTGCAACACCGGTGGGCTGGCGACGGCGGGCGTCGGCACCGCGCTGGGGGTGATTGCGGTGGCGCATCAGCAGGGGAAAATCGCCAATGTCTGGGTGGATGAAACGCGTCCCCTGTTGCAGGGCGGCAGACTCACCGCCTGGGAGTTGGGCGAACTGGGCGTGCCGTATCAGCTGATCACCGATTCCATGGCCGCCAGCCTGATGGCGAAAGGGCTGGTGGATGCGGTGTGGGTCGGGGCGGATCGCATTGCTGCCAACGGCGATGTGGCGAACAAAATCGGGACTTACTCGCTGGCGGTGCTGGCGAAATTCCACGGTATTCCGTTCTACGTCGCGGCCCCGCAAACCACGCTGGACCCGAACTGTCCGAACGGTGAGGCGATCCCGATTGAGCAGCGTGCCGCCAGCGAAGTGACGGGCGTCGCCGGGAGTTTTGGTACGGTGCAGTGGGCTCCGGAAGAGGTGAAAGTCTACAACCCGGCGTTTGACGTTACGCCTGCGGCGCTGATCAGCGGGTGGGTGCTGGATACGGGCGTGGTGTGGCCGCACGAGGTGGCAGCAGGGAAATTCGCCTGAGTCCGGCTATCCTTTAAGGGCCTTCCCTGAAGAGGATCAAATCGTGACGCTTAATCCCGACACTGACTTAAAACTGGAACGCGTGGTGAATGCGCCACGCGACCTGCTGTGGCTGTGCTGGACAACGCCCGAGCACATCAAACAGTTCTTCATTCCTGTTCCGCATAAAGTGCTCGAGTGTGACCTCGACCTGCGCGTGGGCGGGCGTTTTAACACGGTTTTTGAGGTGGACGGCCAACGGATGGACAACAAAGGCGTCTTTCTGGAGATCGACCCGGGTAAGAAACTGGTCTTTACCGATGGCTATACGGAAGGCTGGAAACCTGCAGAACACCCGTTCATGACGGCGATTTTGTTGCTGGAAGATGTGGGGGAGGGGCAAACGCGGTATACCGCCATTGCGCGTCATCCCACGGCGGAAATCCGCGAGCAGCACGAGAAGATGGGCTTCCATGAAGGTTGGGGGATTGTGTTGGATCAGCTGGTGGTTTATGCGAATGGGTTGCCGCGCTGAATGTTGAGACCCCCTCTCCCTTGAGGGAGAGGGTTGGGGTGAGGGGGAAAATTACGTGATCATGTTCCAGACAGGTTTTCTCTCTTTTTGACTCTCATCTGGCGAATGATGGGATTCCCTTGTTCATCAAAATACCTCTCAGGCCAGATCACTTCCGGTGAAGTATTGAGTGCCTGAGCGATGAGCAATTCTCCTTTTGGCCATGGGCGACTGAGCGCATTTGCTAATGTCGATGATGAAAGCCCTGCTTGACGGGACAGTGCTGCGAGGCTGGTTCCGTGCTTCTTTAATGCAGCAATGATATCGGCAGTGTGCCAATTTTGATGGTTCATGGTGTTCTCCTTACATGTGTTTTGTAAGTGTTCAATTATCCCGTTTTGGGATAAAAACGCAATGAGAGGATATTCGATTTCAGGATATTTGTATGGAATCGGAACAATGGCCTCAGTTTACTCAGATGAATACCAGCGTGTTATCAATGCATTAAAGACTGCTCGCAAAGAGCGTGGAATCACTCAGGCGCAGCTTGCTGAGGCTTTGGGCAAACCGCAGTCATTTATTGCAAAAGTGGAAAGCGGTGAACGCCGACTTGATGTTGTGGAGTTTGTGCATTTGGCGAGGTTGGTTGGAGTTGAACCAACCAACGTAATTAATTCTATAAATAAAAATTAAAACGTGAGTCTTTATGTTAGAGAAAGCTTCCGAGTTACTAGAGAAATTTATAGAAATTGAGAGGCAAGAGCTCAGTAAAATCGATATGCCTCATATGCCTACATTAGGATCTGCGTATGAAGAAATTACCAAACAAGGCATTGATCAAGAATTTATTATCCCTAAAGGGTTAAATCTTAAAGTAGTTTCTGGATTTATCTCGATTAATGGTGAGATGCTACCTCAGCAAATTGATGGAATGTTAGTCTGTGGTGATGGAGCTCAATATGGGCGCACAACTCAATATATATATCCAATAGATCAAATTCTTTGTATATTTGAAGTTAAAAAGACATTGAATAAATCTGATTATATAGATGCGTTTGATCATCTTAGAGTTATTAGGCATAAATATTCGAAATACTTCGAATCCAAATTTCAAGATCCTGATTTCGAACCTGATATTTCTATAGCTAGTAAGCATTTTTCTCAAATAACGGGAAGAGAGTCACCTAGGTATTACAGTGATATTCATTCATTGTCCAAACCAGATGGGATATTATTTTATGCCTTAGTGCAAGAAAGTTTGGCTCCCTCAAGTATCATTCATGGATATGGCGGTTATGTAACAGAGTCTGGAATGAGGAATGCGTTTCTGGATATTATAACTGAGAAAAGTGAGGTTTCAGGGCATGGGTTAGGTGTTCCAAGCTTGCCAGCGTTAGTGACAACAAACAAAATTAGTATAGTGAAAGCTAATGGAATACCTTTCCTTGGGGTTAACAAAAATAGGCATTGGGCAGCATTAGTATCGATGCGAGATAATGCAGCAAGAATTATGCTGGAAATAATTTGGTCAAAAATATCATTATATTTTAAGCTTGGAATACCATGGGGTGATGATTCTCAAATTGAAAATATGGCTCCCTTACTATATGCGATCCCTTTGGAAAAAGGTGGCAAAGTTGGTTGGCTTTACAAATCTGTAGAAATGAAAGAAAGCGAGTTGCAAAAGCGAGATTTTTCACAAGAGTGGGAGCCAGAGAAAATCGATGAAGATATGCAATCCGTATTTAATCGTATGCTATTTTCTGGTGGTTATATCCATTTGGATGATATTGCTAAAATAGCTGAGAATTACAATGAAACAAAAAATGAGTTGTTAGATAAACTCATGGGTATTTTTTTATTTAAGCAAGTTGGTGATTATATTAGACCTATATGTTCAACTATGGCAATGGTTTCCGATGAAAAAGGAACCAAATATTTAACTTCTAATCTTGATAGTCTGGATGTCTGGTGCGATAAAAGAGGCTTGCGTAAAAATTATATTAATTTGGTTATTGCGGAATAGTGTTGATAATTTTTATCAAACTCAGTCGTCACAGTTGAGTGACAAAAGCCGGGTGGCGCTGGCGCTTACCCGGCCTACGGGATCGGAGATTGAATACGCCGGGTGGCGGCTACGCCTTACCCGGCCTACAAAAACCGCCGATCGTGTAGGTCGGGTAAGGCGCAGCCGCCACCCGACAATGTTTTTACGCCAGCCGCGGATACCCATCCGCAATCTCACTTCCGGTAAACTGCGCGACCCATCCCTCGGGGTTATCGAAAATGCGGATCGCGGTAAAGTTCGGCTCAGAACCCATATCAAACCAGTGCGGTGTCCCGGCGGGGACCGAGATCAGATCGTTTTTCTCGCACAGCACCTGATAAACCTGATCTTCGATGTGCAGGCAAAACAGCCCGGCGCCCTCGACGAAGAAACGCACTTCGTCTTCGCCGTGGGTATGTTCGTTGAGGAACTTCGCGCGCAGCGCCTCTTTCTGCGGGTTGTCCGCGCGCAGGCTAATCACATCCCAGCTCTGATAGCCTTTCTCTGCCACCAGTTTATCGATCGCATGCTGATACGCGCCGATCACCGTTTCCGGCGCCGGATCGCGGCCCAAGTCGCGGTCGGCTTCCCAGCGCTCGAAACGCATGCCGCGGGCGTTGAGCTGTTCGGCGATCTCGTCCGCCTGCGTGCTGTGCCACAGCGGAGTGCTTGTCTCGGTGTCGGAAAAAATGGTCAATGCGCTCATGAAGGAATGTGCTCCGGATTGATCTCGTCGAATTGATGGACCTGGTGGTGGTGGCTCGCGCCATCGTCATCACCGCGAATCAGCTGCAGGGTGCGAAAACCTGCCTGCTCAGCGGCGTCCAGCTCCTCGTGAATATCCGAGAGGAACAGGATTTGCGACGGGGCAACGCCGATCTGCGCGGCAATGTTGGCGTAAGATTGCACTTCGCGCTTCGCGCCCACGTGGGTATCAAAATAACCGCTGAACAGATGAGTAATATCACCTTCGTCGCTGTAGCCAAATAACAGTTTCTGCGCGGCGACGGAGCCGGAGGAATAAACATAGAGATCAATGCCCTGGGCTTTCCATTTTTCAAGCGAGGGCAACACATCCGGGTAGAGATGGCCGGTGAAGTCGCCGTTAACGTAACCGTCCTGCCAGATGATCCCCTGCAGGGCTTTCAGGGCGGTGGATTTCCGGTCTTCGTCCATAAAGGTAAACAGGGTGTCGATCAGTTCGCTGATGCTGGCGTGCGGGTTGGCGATCTCATCGCGCAGATTGTCCAGAATGGATTTCACCGGCTCGGCGTACTGCTGGGCGGTAACAAACGCCGCCAGCCGTTCACGCGCATAGGGGAACAACACATTGTGAACAAAACGAATATCGCTGGTCGTCCCTTCAATATCCGTCACTATCGCGCGAATCATAATCTCTCCAGTTGTCGTAAACGCATTTCGCATTCAAATAAGAATTCAAGGCCTTCAAGGTGACGGCGGGCTTCGGCCACATCACGTCCCCAGCAGGTTAAGCCATGACCGCGCAGAAGAAAACCATAATTAAGCGGGGTTTCCTGTGCGTAATGGGCGATTCGCGAGGCGAGGGCGTCAATATCCTGGTCGTTGTCGAACACCGGAATGGTGAGCGTATCCAGATGGGTGGTCTGCCCGCTGAGGGATTTTTGCATCTCAAAGCCGCTGATACGCAGTTCGGTTGTTTTCGTCAGGCGCGACAGCACCGTGGCGTTGACGGTGTGGACGTGCAGCACCGCGTTGGCCTGCGGGAACAGACGATAAATCAGCGTATGCAGCCCCGTTTCCGCCGAGGGTTTGCGCCCGGAAGGCGCGCGGTTGGTGGCGATCTCCACTTGCAGGAAATCATCCGTCGTCAGGCTGCCTTTGTCTTTCCCGGATTCGCTGAGCCAGCACAGGGCGTCGTCCTGGCGCACGGACATGTTTCCGCCGGTCGCGGGGGCCCAGCCTTTCGCGCCAATCCAGCGGCAGGCGTCGACGAGTTGTGTGAGTTGCAGGTGGTCTGTCATTTTCCTTTTACCCTCTGTCGGCCAGGAATATTGATATGGTTTAGACGTCTAAGCGTCTTGATTGCCAAAGACTAACATCGTGTTATAGTGTCAGCAACATAAGTATTACACGCAGGCACAACACAATGATCAATAAGGCGTTGATTCCGCAAAGCAAACTTCCCAATCTTGGCACCACCATCTTTACCCAGATGAGTGCGTTAGCGCAGGAGTACAAGGCGATTAACCTCTCGCAGGGATTCCCTGATTTTGACGGCCCGAAATACTTGCAGGAACGTCTGGCGCACCATGTGGCGCAGGGGGCGAACCAGTATGCGCCGATGACGGGCGCCCAGCCGCTGCGCGACGCGATCGCCGATAAAACGGCTGAACTGTATGGCTACAAGCCTGACGCCAACGCGGAAGTGACCGTGACGGCGGGAGCGACGGAAGCGCTGTATGCGGCGATCACGGCTCTGGTGCGCACCGGCGATGAGGTGATCTGCTTCGACCCGAGCTATGACAGCTATGCCCCGGCGATTGAACTCTCCGGCGGAGTGGTGAAACGCGTGGCGCTCCAGCCGCCGCATTTCCGTCCGGACTGGCAGGCGTTTGCCGCGTTGCTGAGCGACAAAACCCGTCTGGTGATCCTCAACACGCCACACAATCCGTCGGCGACCGTCTGGCGCAAAGCGGATTTCGCTGCATTGTGGCAGGCGATTGCCGAACGCGAAATCTATGTCCTGAGCGACGAAGTGTACGAGCACATCTGTTTTGCCGAAGAGGGGCACGCCAGCGTGCTGGCGCATCCGCAGCTGCGCGAGCGTGCCATTGCGGTGTCGTCGTTTGGTAAAACCTATCATATGACCGGCTGGAAGGTGGGCTATTGCGTCGCGCCTGCGGCCATCAGCGCCGAGCTGCGTAAAGTCCATCAGTATCTGACTTTTGCGGTGAACACCCCGGCACAGCTGGCGCTGGCGGATATGCTGCGCGCCGAACCGGAGCATTATCGGGAGTTACCGGAGTTTTATCGCGCGCGGCGGGATCTGTTTGTGAATGCGTTGAGCCGCAGTCGCCTGGAAATCTTGCCGTGTGAAGGGACCTACTTCCTGCTGGCGGATTACAGCGCGATCTCCTCTCTGGACGATGTGAGTTTTTGCCAGTGGCTGACCAAAGAAGTGGGCGTGGCCGCCATTCCGCTGTCGGTATTTTGCGCCGATCCCTTCCCGCATAAACTGATTCGTCTCTGTTTTGCGAAGCAGGAATCGACGCTGTTAGCGGCGGCCGAACGCCTCAATACCCTGTGATTATTTAACGGTCCAGGCTTCTGAATATCGACGGTCTGCAAAGAGTTCCAGCAGGCCGTTGATTTGCTTCAGACGCAGCACTTCATCGCAGTCCATCCCCAGCTCCATGCCGATTTTCTTATCCTCCCAACCCAGCAGGACCAGCTCACGAACAATCTCCGACATGGCGTTGATTTGATGGCGTCCGCGCGCCCGGTTGTGGCGGATGGTCGAGGCCATCCGATCGAACTTCTCCTGGCGCTCTTTTCGCAGACAGGTGATCGGCAGATAGCCTTGTAACTGGCGCTTCAGGGCCGCGCGATGGGTGCCGATTTCATGCCGGTGGAAGCCATCGACGATTTCGTAATGGTTGTCGCAGTTTTCGGTGACGAGGATCGGCTGGGTAAACCCATCCAGCTCCAGCGATTTGCTGAGCAGGCGTTTCTCCGGCGGGGCCACGTTATTGGGGTTGTAATCGTTGGCGCTGATCTCTTCCTGTTTGATCCACAGTACGCAGTCGACGGGTTGTTCGCGAAACGGGCTGAGTTCGTGAATGGCCTGGCGAAAAGCGTTGATGGCTTCAATTTTCTCTTCGCCAGAAAGTGACTGCAGATAGTTTTCCACGTCATGAATTAATCGTTGTTGCATAAAATTCCCCACTCCTGGCGTTTGTTTTTCATTCGTTCACTGTAGCGTTGGTAATGCTTAGGTTTATTTGGGCTAAAAGATAACGCCCGACACCAATAATCATTATTAAGAAGCACCTTACAAATTCGTCGCCAGGAGGGAATATCTTTTGAGCCAATATCACCCGTCTGGGTGTCGGGAATATTCTCGCTGCCGTGCTTTTTATACCAGTGCAAATAAACGGCAATTTTGTTGCGATAATGTTCAGCCGTGGTTTCAGGCATGCTCGCGAGTAATAACATCGCATATTCCTGCCAGCAAAGATGATCGGGTTTGAGGATTTTCCGATGACCGTAGAAATGGTTGTCATGGCCTGCGTAGATCCCTCCGCTTCTGACGCCGCTGACCCGTTCGCACATCGCCGCCCAGCGCTCGGGTTCGAGCACATGATAGAGCCACAAACCCTGGCGCTGCTCCGGGCCAAAGGGCTCGCAGATGCGCATATAGCGCAGCGGAACCCCGGCCTGATGCATCAGATTGTACAGGGGGTTATAGCAGCAGCCGGTTTTGGCAAACCAGGTCCAGATATCGGCGGTTTTCCAGTCATAAATGGGGTAGAGATACCAGGCGTGGCCGCCCGGCGCGATGGTGGTCCAGGGCTTATCGTCCGCGAACCGCTGTTTGCGGGCGCTGGCGATACTCAGGAAGCGGTTATAGGATTCATCAGCGCGAATACCAATCATCACCGCGGCGGGGCGCTTTTGCGCGAACCAGTCGGAAAAGGCTCTGACAAAGGCTTCGAAGGTCATTCCCTGCTGGTAGAAATCAAAATACTTAGGATCGGTAATGGCATCCGCCGGAGGCTGGCGGACCCAGTCGGTGCCGGGCTCCCAGCATTGCCACTCGGGCTGGAACTGGGAGAGGGAGTTTTGCGTGGTGAGCGGCAGCGCGACCCAATAAAACTGCTCGATGACGTCGCGATACTGGGCCCGCATACGTTCGATATGGGTTATCGTGCAGGAGAATTGCGCCTCCCAGTCGATAAATAACACGCTTATTTTCCGCTGCTTCTTGCGCGCCTGCTGTGCGACCAGATGCAGCATGATGGTGGAATCTTTTCCCCCGGAAAAAGAGACGCAAACCTTCGCTAAGTTATCCAGCGCCCAGTCGACTCTCTCTATTGCGGCTTCAAGAACATTACACTGAAGGGGATATTTGTAGATAGACATAAGCAATCCCTGCATGGCTATTCACGGCCATATAGTCATTTTGACGGAAATTAACTTCTGATAGTAAAGCAATTCTCAAATATGTAAAAAAGAAAGTTGCTAACAAATAATAATGGAGCCGGGCGGGCAAGGCAAACTGTGATTCAAAGCCCGTTTTGAAAAGTGTGTAATATTGCACGGTGTCTTTACGTGGCCAAAAATGCATTATGTAGCCGGGAAATAATATTTTTACTTTAATAATAATCTTTATGAATGCGTTATTATTAATTTATTATGATTTTGTATTTTATCTATTTGAAGTGTGTTGTTAGGTCAAACCTATCGCAGCCATAGACACGAATGCCATCGCGGCGGATTGCTCATTGCCTGCGCGGGTGGTGTAATCAGGTCGCTGTTACATCCTGTCTCAGGTTATGTAGAGCGCAACGCAACGCCAGCTTAGGCTGGCACTGAATGACCCCGCGGGAGTTCAGGTATCAGGGCCGCCCGTTGAGGCGGCCTTTTTACGTTTGGGGCATTCACCACGTTGTCTTGAAAGGCTTGTAAGGTATGACTGATTGATTTGATACGGCAAACGCATTAGCCCCCTCAGCCAAAGTTCGTTACCTTACATCTCAACGAAAACACGGAGGAAGTACAGATGTCTTTGATTAACACTAAAATTAAACCTTTCAAAAACCAGGCGTTCAAAAACGGTGAATTCGTCGAAGTGACCGAGAAAGATACCGAAGGTCGCTGGAGCGTGTTCTTCTTCTATCCGGCAGATTTCACCTTCGTTTGCCCAACCGAACTGGGCGACGTGGCAGATCACTACGACGAACTGCAGAAACTGGGCGTGGACGTTTACTCTGTCTCTACCGACACCCACTTCACCCACAAAGCGTGGCATGGCAGCTCTGAAACCATCGCGAAAATCAAATACGCGATGATCGGCGACCCGACTGGCGCCCTGACCCGTAACTTCGACAACATGCGTGAAGATGAAGGCCTGGCTGACCGTGCCACCTTCGTTGTTGACCCGCAGGGTATTATCCAGGCTATCGAAGTTACCGCTGAAGGTATCGGCCGTGATGCATCTGACCTGCTGCGCAAAATCAAAGCCGCTCAGTACGTCGCTTCTCACCCAGGCGAAGTGTGCCCGGCTAAGTGGAAAGAAGGCGAAGCAACGCTGGCTCCATCCCTGGACCTGGTTGGTAAGATTTAAGCCTTCAGGCGCTTTGAAGCCGGATGGCGCTACGCTTATCCGGCCTACAAGACCGGTCTACAAACGGGTGCATCACGCACCCGTTTTATTCCAAACCCCATGATGCAAGCCGCATTCAGGCCGCCCGCAAGGCAGCTTGCATGATGATGTTTTTTAAGCAGGAGATTAATGATGCTCGACACCAACATGAAAACCCAGCTCAAGGCCTACCTTGAGAAACTGACCAAACCTGTTGAGTTGATTGCCACGCTGGACGACAGCGCTAAATCGGCAGAAATCAAGGAACTGCTGGCGGAAATCGCTGAACTGTCACCGAAAGTGACCTTTAAAGAAGACAATACGCTGGCGGTGCGCAAGCCGTCGTTCCTGATTACCAACCCAGGCTCTGACCAGGGGCCGCGCTTTGCGGGCTCTCCGCTGGGCCACGAATTTACCTCTCTGGTACTGGCGCTGCTCTGGACCGGCGGGCATCCGTCGAAAGAGGCGCAGTCGCTGCTGGAGCAGATCGGCAATATCGACGGCGACTTTGAGTTCGAAACCTATTACTCGCTCTCATGCCACAACTGCCCGGACGTGGTGCAGGCCCTGAACCTGATGTCGGTGCTGAACCCGCGCATCAAACACACGGCCATCGACGGCGGTGTGTTCCAGAACGAAATCACCGATCGCAACGTGATGGGCGTTCCGGCGGTCTTCATGAATGGTCAGGAGTTCGGTCAGGGGCGTATGACGCTGACGGAAATCGTTGCCAAAATTGATACCGGCGCGGAGAAACGTGCGGCGGAAGAGTTGAACAAACGCGATGTTTACGACGTGCTGATTGTCGGCTCTGGCCCGGCGGGCGCGGCGGCGGCGGTCTACTCCGCACGTAAAGGCATTCGTACCGGCCTGATGGGCGAGCGTTTTGGTGGCCAGGTGCTCGACACCGTGGACATCGAAAACTACATCTCCGTGCCGAAAACCGAAGGTCAAAAGCTGGCGGGTGCCCTGAAAGCGCACGTCAGTGACTATGAAGTGGATGTGATTGACAGCCAGAGCGCCAGCAAACTGGTTCCGGCGGCGCAGGAAGGCGGCTTACACCAGATTGAAACCGCCTCCGGTGCGGTGCTGAAAGCGCGCAGCGTAATCATTGCCACCGGCGCGAAATGGCGCAACATGAACGTTCCGGGCGAAGATCAGTATCGCACCAAAGGCGTGACCTACTGCCCACACTGCGACGGTCCGCTGTTCAAAGGCAAACGCGTGGCGGTGATCGGTGGCGGTAACTCCGGTGTCGAAGCGGCTATCGATCTGGCGGGGATTGTGGAACACGTGACCCTGCTGGAATTCGCACCTGAAATGAAAGCGGATCAGGTATTGCAGGATAAAGTACGCAGCCTGAAAAACGTCGATATCGTACTGAACGCCCAGACCACCGAAGTGAAAGGCGACGGCAGCAAAGTCACCGGCCTGGAATACCGCGACCGCGTGAGCGGCGATGTCCACAGCGTGCCGCTGTCAGGGATTTTCGTCCAGATTGGTCTGCTGCCAAACACCACCTGGCTGGAAGGCGCGATTGAGCGCAACCGCATGGGCGAAATCATTATCGACGCCAAATGCGAAACCAGCGTGAAGGGGATCTTTGCGGCGGGCGACTGCACCACGGTGCCGTACAAACAGATTATCATCGCCACCGGCGAAGGGGCGAAAGCGTCACTCAGCTCGTTTGATTATCTGATTCGCACCAAAACAGCATAATAAAAGAAAGTAAGACTGCACCTGCACCAGACAAAACCCCGCGCGAGCGGGGTTTTTCTTTTGGGCGTTATCTGACAACCATCACCGGAATGTGGGTGTGGCGGATCACGCTCGAAGCGTTTGAGCCCAGCAGATGGGTGCTGATAGACGGATTGCGTGAACCGATAACGACCACATCGGCTTTCAGTTCGTTCGCCATTTCGTTCACCGCATCGCGCACGCTACCGAAGCGGACGTGGGTTTTGATCCGCGACGGATCGATGGTGAAATGGCCGACCATGGTTTGTAACCGCGTTTCGGCTTCATGCTGGAGATGCTCTTCAAAGCGGCGCACGTCGGCGGCGAAGCGATGCAGGCTCAGGCTGGCAGAGCCGGGTAAAACGTGTAGCAGATGAATGATGCCGTCCTGTTGCGCCAGAAACTCGGCGTGGCGAACGGCCTTGTCGCTCAGTTCCATTTCAAAAACATCAACGGGCATAATGATTGTCTGGTACATATCCGTTTCTCCTCCTTTATAAACGCTGAAATCATTCAAACACAAAATAATCGAGGTTTCTGATAGCTGTCAGACACTTTTTCATATCGTGGCGTTTTTTGACATTTCTTTGCGCAGTTCAGGCGGGGGAGGGCTACCAGTGGCGTTCCAGGTACAGCACGGCCGTGACGATAATCGCCAGAAAAATGAAATAGATCAGGGAGATGACCACTATCTCATTCATGTCCGTCCTTAAGGTGATGAAACGGATTAAGCCTGGATGAAGATAATTATGGTCTCTATAAGAAATTAAGGTGATTTTACGGAAAGAGGATGCAGGTGCATCCTCTGGGCAAAGCGGTGATGGCGCTTATTCAGATGAGATTAACGCAGGTAATCGCCGGCGGCTTCTGGCTGGTAGAGCAGTTCCAGCACTTCCAGATGCGCGGAGGCACCACCTGGTAATTCCCAGTGGATGGTATCGCCCGTGCGCAGGCCGAGCAGCGCAGCACCAACAGGTGCGAGAACCGAAAGCTGCGTGCTGCTGTCAGTCATTTGCGCAGGATAAACCAGGGTACGCGTGCGCTCTTCGCCGGAAGTGAGATCGCGGAATTTGACCTGGCTATTCATCGTCACCACGTCATGCGGCATGGTTTCCGGAGTACACATCTGTGCCCGGTCCAGCTCTGCATTCAGGGCGTCGGCCACCGGCAGGGAGGCGAACTGCGGTTTTTCCAGAAGGCGATCAATACGTTCTGCGTCGAGTTCATTAATGATAATTGTAGGTCTGGACATTTATTACTCCATGTCGTTAATGCTGCGTGCACCGCAGAAACCAATCCAAAAGAAAACCCTCGCCGTCTGGCAGCGAGGGTTTTATCTGTTCTGATGATACTGGCTGTGCCCGCAACTTTGAAGTGATCAATGTCACATTCATTGCGCAGATGAAGTTTATGCAGGATGGATTTCAGGATTGCCGCTGTACCGGGCGAGTTCGCGCGGCATAATGAGGTTCTGACTATACACCGGAGAGCGTCATGTATTTTTATCAGCCTTCGCAGGGGCATGGTTTGCCGCACGATCCCCTGAATGCCATTATCGGCCCTCGCCCTATTGGCTGGATTGCCTCGCAGGATGCGGCCGGGCATACCAATCTGGCGCCCTACAGTTTCTTCAACTGTTTTAATTATCGTCCGCCCATTATTGGTTTCGCCAGCAGCGGCTGGAAGGACAGCGTGCGAAATATCGTCGAGACCAAAGAATTTGTCTGGAATCTTGCCACACGCGAGCTGGCAGAGGCGATGAATGAAACCTCCGCCAGCCTCCCTCAGGGGGAAGATGAGTTTGCGTTTGCGGGGCTAACAAAAGCTGAGAGCACGCTGGTCAAGGTGCCGCGGGTGGCTGAAAGTCCGGTGAACTTTGAGTGCCGACTGTCGCAATGCATTCAACTGACCGCCGCAGACGGAACAGCGATTGAGAGCTGGCTGGTGCTGGGCGAAGTCGTCGGGATTCATATTGCGTCGTCGCTGCTGGAAGAGGGCATCTATCAGACCGCGAAGGCCAACCCGGTACTGCGCGCGGGCGGGCCTTCGGCCTACTACTCGATTAGCGACGAGCACCGCTTTGATCTGGTGCGGCCGGACGCGCGCAGGTAAAGGGACCGCATGGCAAAGGATCAGTATCCGACTTTATCGATCACAAACTGCTTGCCGCAGTTGCCTGGATGAGGCTGCGGGGCGAATGACGCTGCAGTCAGCGGCGCGTTGATCTTGGCGGCGTTAAGCGAGATCTGCATTTCGGTGAGATACGCCGGGTTGTTGTTGCAGGTCAGTTTGACCGCTTTCACCGAATCTTTGCCCCAGCTTTTGGCGACCGCGTCGTCGAAATCGCGGCGAGACACGGTTTTGCCGTAGTTATCGGCAAGGAATTTGCCCAGCGCGCTGCTTTTCACTTCCTGATTCATGCGCACCATGGTGCCAAAATAGGCATCGGGATCGAACCCGAAGCAGACGCCGTGCTTGGCGTATTCGTAGCGTTCCAGACAGGATCCGCCGCCCGCGCCCGGCATCACGCCGTTCAGCTTCGCGGCGGCTTCGAAGGAGAGGCCGGTTTCGGCGGCGGCGCATTTACGGCTGGCTCTCGCTTCCGGCATGTTAGGAACCGGGCGGGTGGCGCAGCCAAATCGCATCCAGCGGCGGTCATCGACGCCGCGCGACGCGATGGATTTCGGCAGGCTCGGCCACAGGCCGTGAACCGTCAGGAAATCCGTTTTGTTCGGGCTCTCTTTTTGCAGCCGGCACTCGTCAGGCTCGTTGCGGTCGCGATCGTGCATGCTCTGGCAAAACCCGGTTTGCCAGGAAAGCGCCAGAACGTAACGGTCAAAATCGGCGTATTGCGTAGCCTGAAGCGGGGCGGCATGGGCTGAGAAGGCGCACAGCGCAAAAGCGGTTGCACTGAAACGGAGAACGATATCCTTCCTGAACATTTGTATTCCTGATGATTAAAGGGAAATTAATTCCAGGAACTTATTAAAGCACAAAAAGCGCCCGTGGGCGCTTCGGTGTGATGTTTGATGTTTGATGTCGGGTGGCGCTGCGCTTACCCGACCTACAAAACGACTCTGCGGTCTGGTGCCCTCACCCTGACCCTCTCCCACAGGGAGAGGGAAAAACTTAATGCGCCACCGTACCCGGCACCAGAATTTCCGTCGCAATAATCACAATCACCAGGCCGACCAGCACCGGAACGGAGGTGCGTTTGACGACTTCGAACGGCGAGATTTTTGCCATACCCGCAACCGCAACCACTACGCCGGAGACCGGGGAGATGGTACGGCCCAGGTTGGAAGCCTGCAGCATCGGAATCGACAGGTAAGCCGGGTTGATGCCTGACGAGTGCGCCAGTTTTGGGATCATCTCGACGAAGGCATAGAACGGCGCGTTACCGGAGCCGGTGGTCATCGCCGCCAGCATGGTCAGGATCACCAGCACCAGCATCAGAATAATGCTCGCGGAGCCGAATGAGGTGGCGATGGAGATCAGGCTCTGGATAAAGCCGATGGTGCTCAGGCCCTGAGCAAACACGCCCGCCGCGACCAGCAGCATCACCACGCCGGCGAAGGCGTCGGCCATGCCGCGATAGGCCACTTCCAGCCCGGAGAACACTTTCTGAGTGTTAAAGCCGCGCACGAATTCCAGCACGGCGGCCAGCAGCATGCAGATCACCAGGATGGTAATGATGTGCAGCTGCGGGCCCCATTTGCCGTCAAAAATCAGCACCCCGATAATCGGCGTGAACGGCAGAATGGCGTAGAACGACGGCGCGGTGGTGGTGATTTCGCTGACGTCCAGCATCTCGTGGCTGATATTTTCTTTTTTATCGAGATACTTCTGCCAGAAATAGTGCGCGACCGCCATGCCGATAATCGCGGCGATGGAGATCGGCAGCGTGGTTTTAAAGGCAAAGTCGATGAGCGGCATTTCGGCGGCTTTCGCAGCCAGCACCACGTCACCGGAAGTCGGGGAGAGAATAATTGCGGCAGGGGAGGCGCAGATCGCCGCCGCAGCGCCGCGGCTGATCCCGACGTTCACCATCACCGGGAACAGCGTCGCCATCAGCAGTACGCCGAGACCGGTAGCGGAGGAGACTGCCAGCGACATCAGGCATGCCACGAAATAGGCGGCAATCATCAGAATATACGGGGAATTAATATATTGCAGCGGTTTGGATGCCAGTTTGACAACCATATCGTTAGCGCCGATATGGGTCATATAAGCGGCGAAACCACACAGCATCATAATCATCATGCCGAGATCGCCACCGCGGCTCATCAGCAGAATTTTAATATATTCCACAATATCGGTGGCGGTATATCCGGTGCTGGTTTCGCTGGCCGGTAACACCTGGTGGCCCATTAGCGCGCTAATAATCAGCAGGGTTAAACCGCCGACGAATAATACCCCGGTGGCCGAATAGCCTTTGATGATGTAGCGCGCGACGCCAACGATGACGACAACTCCAATGAGGAGTTCGATTACGGTAAGCATGGTTTCCCCTGTACGTGCGCTCCCCAGAGAGCACGGAAAATCAAAAAATAAGAAGTGTGGAAATGTGCCGAATAAATGGGCAGTCATTGATGACTAAAATCAATAAAACCACTACTAGAACTATCATCGACGATATTTTGCCACCACTGCGTCATTTGTGTCATCACAGTATTGACCGTAGCTATGATTATTATATGTCACTAAATTGATAATTAATTGTTGTGATATTTAGAGGGTTTTATCAGCGAACGGATAAAGAACGTAAAACTTTTTAAAATAGCTTTAATTTCAACAGGCCCTGTTCCTATACTCGACCACCTTTTCACACCCGATGACGCGAATATGCATGCCAGCTGGACCTACCGCCTGCGCTTTCTGAAAAAACATCTGCTGATGTTTTTGTTCGCGTTTGGCTGGCTGCTGATCCAGAGCCAGGTCGCGGTGGCGTCTCATGACTGCTTCCTGAGTCCGCGCGGTGAAAGTGCCATGATCCAGCATATGGATATGATGGACACGCCGCAGCATCACCAGCTCAGCAACATCTCTCCGCTGTGTGAAAAACACTGCGTGCCGGATCAGGCGCAAAAAGATCCGGCTCAGCCGCAGTTGGTCGCGATACCGGCGACCATGACCATCACCTTAAACACGCCGTCATGCAGCGAAGTCGCGCATTCGGCATGGTTCCTGACCCCTCCCGCCGCGGGGCCGCCGGCAACCATTCGGTTTTGCCGGTTCCGGGAATAACTCGCTGTTAATTCGTTGAATTTCTTTTTCATTTACGATTAACAGGAGTTTTATCATGCGTGCATTTTTTGTCTCTGCGCTTACGGGCGTACTGCTTTCCCTTTCTTCTCTTTCCGTTCAGGCTACCGAGCCGTCCGCTGCGCAGCAGTGGCAGGGCCAGGGCGTGGTCCAGGAAATCTCCCCACCGCAAATCATCCTTCAACATCAGGCGATCCCTGAGCTGCAGTGGCCCGCGATGACCATGCCGTTTGTGCTGGCGAAAAGCGCGGATACCGCCTCGGTGAAGCCTGGCGATCGCGTCACCTTTACGCTCGAGCGAGCGGGTGACGGGTTCCAGATTATCTCTCTGACGCCGCTGCGCTAAGGGAGCACACCATGAAACCACAAACACTGAGCCTGTGGCTCGGTGGGGTGCTGCTCGGCTTTTTAAGCTCAGCGGTTCAGGCGCAGCCCTGGACGCTCGCGCAAACCCTGACCGAGGCCCAGCGCTATTCCGCCGAGCTTTCCGCCAGCCGCAATGAGGCGCAGGCCCTGGATATGATGGCGGATTCCGCCACCCAGCTTCCCGACCCTAAGCTCAAATTCGGTATCGAAAACGTGCCCGTTCAGGGCAGTAACGACCAGCGTTTTACCCGCGAAGGGATGACGATGCAGCGGATTGGCATCATGCAAAGCTACGTGAGCGCGGAAAAACGGGAGCGCAAATCGCAGACGCTGCAGGCGCAGGCCCGCGGCGTGGAGGCGAAATCCGAAACCATTCGCGCCGCGCTCCAGCGCGATACGGCCCAGGCATGGCTCGATCTGGCGCTTTTACAGCAGGCGCTCGCCACCGCGAAAAAACTGGTGAGCGAAACGGAACGCCAGCAGGGCGCGCAAAAAGCGAGCGTCGGCGCGGGAAGTGCTGCGCCGGATAGCGTGCTGTCGCTGCAAATGACCCTGAGCGCGATGCGCGACAAAGTGACCCTCGCGACACGGGATGTCCAGCTGGCGCAAAGCCGTCTGTTCCAGCTCACCGGGCAATCCATCACGGAGGTGCAAGGCCCGCTCCCACGTTATCAGCGTTTGCCTGCCGATGAAAAAACGCTGGAGGAGGGGATCACTCGCCATCCGGAAGTGGAAGCTGCGCTGCGTGAGTCGGAAACGGCGAAAGCGCGCTCGGCGCAATCGGCGGTGGCGGCCATTCCTGACGTTGACGTCGAAGTGTTCTACTCCCATCGCGCCGAAGGGTATGACGACATGGCCGGGGTGATGTTCACCGTGGACCTGCCGCTGTTCCAGTCGCGCAGGCAGGACAAGGATTACGCCGCAGACGTCTCGCGCTCGATGCAGGCCGTGGATCAACTGACGTTGATTCAGCGCGAGCACGTCGCGCAGGTGCAGTCGCTGGTGGCGCAATATCAGGCCGCGCAGACCCTGTGGCAGCGCCAGCGCGATGACATTTTGCCCTTGCAGCACAAGCGGCTGGAGGTGCTGGCCGCGCAGTATCGCTCCGGGCAGTCGGAACTCCCGTCACTTCTCGAGGCGCGTCGCAGCGTGCTCGACACTGAACTGGCTGCCAACCAGGCCGAGCGCGAAATGGCGCGCACCTGGGCGGCCATCCAATGGCTGATCCCGCAGGAGATCGCACAATGAAAACTCTCACCCTGAGCGCGATCGCGCTGGCCGTTCTGCTGGCGGCGGGCGGTGGATATTACGCCGGACAGCGTGCGATGCATGCCGCGCCCGAAGAGGCCAAACTGTCCGGGCGTAAAGTGCTCTACTGGTACGATCCCATGATGCCCGGCCAGCGTTTCGATAAGCCCGGCAAATCGCCGTTTATGGATATGGATCTGGTTCCGCGCTACGCCGATGAAGAGAAAGCAGCAGCGGGCGTGGGGATCAGCACTCAACAGCAGCAGAATCTGGGGATGAAAACCGGTAAAGCGCAGAAGCGCGAGCTCGCGCAGCCGTTCTCCGCCTACGCCACGGTAACGACCAATGAGCGCAGTCTGACAATCTATCCGGCTCCCGCTGCGGGGGTGATCGCAAAACTGTACGTGCGCGCCCAGCAGCAGCAGGTCAAAGCCGGAGAACCGCTGGCGGAGATCTGGGTTCCGCAGTGGACGACAGCGCAGCAGGAGTATCTGGCCGTGCGCCAGCTCGGTGACGCGTCGCTCACCCGCGCGGCGCGGGAGCGGCTGGCACTGCAGTTTATGCCGGAAGAGACCATTCGCGCCGTCGAACGCAGCGGCAAACCGCAAACCCGCTTAACGCTGCGCGCCGAGCGTGCAGGATACGTCGTCAAACTGGATGTGCGGGAAGGGGCGCAGGTGGCGGCCACCGCGCCGCTGTTTGAGATGGCGGCGCTGGATACGGTCTGGCTGGTTGCGGATTACCCGCAAACCCAGGCGCAGTCCCTGACGGTGGGCAGCGAGATGGTCGCGACCTCAGAAAGCTGGCCGGGCGAGCGTTTCCACGGCAAAGTCAGCGAACTGCTGCCGCAGATGGAGACCACCACGCGCACGCTGCAGGCGCGCATCGTGCTGGAAAACCCGGACAACAAGCTCAAACCGGGTATGTTCCTCAATGTTTCTCGCGCCAACCAAACGCATGGTGCCGCGGTGCTTGCCGTCCCGGAAGAGGCGGTGATTAACAGCGGCGAATCTCAACGGGTGCTGCTGGCGACGGGGGACGGCTATTTCCGTCCGGTGAATGTCACGACAGGTCTGAGCGCAGGGGGCTGGACAGAAATCACCTCCGGCCTGAAAGAGAATGATGCCGTGGTGACATCCGGGCAATTCCTGATCGACTCGGAAGCCAGCCTGCGCAGCGCGCTGCCGGAGGTGACGAAATGATCGCCGCTGTGATTCGCGCCTCGCTGCGCAACCGGCTGCTGGTGATCCTCGCCGCCGCGATCATGGCCGGGTGGGGCTGGTGGGCCGTGCAACGTGCGCCGCTGGACGCACTGCCCGATCTGTCTGACGTCCAGGTGATCGTCAAAGCGAGCTACCCCGGTAAAGCGCCGCAGGTGATAGAGGACCAGGTGACCTGGCCGCTGACCACCTCGATGCTCTCCGTGCCGGGGGCGAAAACCGTGCGCGGTTTTTCGATGTTCGGCGACGCGTATGTTTATGTGCTGTTTGAGGACGGGACCGATCTCTACTGGGCACGCTCAAGGGTGCTGGAGTATCTGAGCCAGGTGCAGTCGCAATTCCCGGCGGGGGTGAAAGTCTCTCTCGGGCCAGATGCCACGGGCGTGGGCTGGATCTATGAATATGCGCTGATCGATCGCACCGGCAAACACAGTCTGGCGGATTTACGGGCGCTGCAGGACTGGACGCTCAAGTTTGAGCTCAAAACCGTGCCCAACGTCTCGGAAGTCGCCAGCATCGGCGGCATGGTGCGCCAGTATCAGATTGTGGCCTCACCCGAGAAAATGCGCGCCCTGAATATCACCCACGGGCAGCTGGTGAGTGCGATTCAGGCGGCGAATAAAGAGAGCGGCGGCGCGCTGCTGGAGATGGGCGAGGCGGAATACATGGTGCGAACCACCGGTTATCTGCGCTCACTCGAGGATTTCCGCAACGTGGTGTTGACCTCGCGCGAGGGCAAACCGGTACTGCTTAGCGATGTCGCCTCGATAAGCTACGGACCAGAAATCCGACGCGGGGTGGCGGAGCTGAACGGCGAGGGCGAAGTGACCGGTGGCGTAGTGGTGATGCGCTACGGGCAGAATGCGCTGGAGACCATTCATGCGGTGAAAGACAAACTCCGGGCGCTGCAAAAAACGCTGCCGGAAGGGGTCGAGATTGTTCCGGTGTATGACCGCTCCACGCTTATCGAAGAGTCGGTCAAAACCCTGACCCACAAACTGCTGGAAGAGTTTGCGGTGGTGGTGCTGGTGTGTGCGTTATTCCTCTTCCATTTCCGCTCGGCGCTGGTGGCGATTGTCTCTCTGCCGCTAGGCATTTTGGGCGCGTTTGTGGTGATGCATTATCAGGGCATCAACGCCAACATCATGTCGCTCGGCGGGATTGCGATTGCCATCGGGGCGATGGTGGATGCCGCGATTGTGATGATTGAAAACATGCACAAGGTGCTGGAGCAGTGGCGACACGACCATCCTGAGCAGGAGCCGTCCTCGGGGGATTACTGGCATCTGGCCGAGCGGGCCGCGGTTGAAGTCGGGCCCGCGCTGTTTTGCAGTCTGCTGATCATCACGCTGTCGTTTATTCCGGTCTTCTCCCTCGAAGCACAGGAAGGGCGGATGTTCTCCCCGCTTGCCTTCACCAAAACCTGGTCAATGGCGATGGCTGCCGGGCTCGGGATTACGCTGATCCCGGTGCTGATGGGCTATTTCATTCGCGGCAAAATTCCGGACGAAAAAGCCAACCCGATCAACCGATTTTTGATTCGAGCCTACGAACCGCTGCTCGATAAAGTGCTGACCTTTCCCAAAACCACGCTGGCCCTGGCGTTTGCGCTTTTACTGGTGACGCTTTG
Source organism: Lelliottia wanjuensis (assembly GCF_030238365.1). Classification (GTDB taxonomy): domain Bacteria; phylum Pseudomonadota; class Gammaproteobacteria; order Enterobacterales; family Enterobacteriaceae; genus Enterobacter; species Enterobacter wanjuensis. The sequence goes on from NZ_JASSOT010000052.1 coordinate 41,032, forward strand.
GCCGCTCAGTCGGCTGGGCAGCGAGTTTATGCCGCCGCTGGACGAGGGCGATCTGCTGTATATGCCATCGACGCTGCCGGGCATTTCGGCGCGCGAAGCCAGCCGCCTGCTGCAACAGACGGATCGCCTGATCAAAAGCGTTCCGGAAGTTGCCAGCGTGTTCGGCAAAGCCGGACGGGCGGAGACGGCGACCGACCCGGCCCCGCTGACCATGATTGAAACCACCATCCACTTTAAACCGCGCGACCAGTGGCGGCCGGGCATGACGCCGGAAAAACTGGTGGAAGAGCTGGATAAAACTGTCTCGGTTCCGGGAATTGCCAACGTCTGGGTGCCGCCAATCCGTAATCGTCTGGATATGCTGGCGACAGGGATCAAAAGCCCGGTAGGCATTAAGGTGAACGGCAACACTATTGCCGATATCGAACGGGTGGCGTCGCAGATTGAATCGATCGTTAAGCAGGTGCCGGGCGTGACCTCCGCGCTGGCGGAGCGGCTGGCGGGCGGGCGCTATGTCGATATTCGTATCGACCGGCAAAAAGCGGCGCGCTACGGCGTCTCGGTCGATGAGCTGCAAAGTATGGTCTCGACGCTGGTGGGCGGCGACAATATTGGCGAAGTGATCCAGGGGCGCGAGCGGTATCCCATCAACGTGCGTTATCCCCGCGACCTGCGCGATAACGTCGATAAACTGCGCGTGCTGCCGGTGGTCACCGCCAGCGGAGGACAGATCGCCCTGGGCGAGCTGGCGGATATCGTGGTGACTGAGGGGCCGCCAATGCTGAAAAGCGAAAACGCTCGCCTGTCTAACTGGATTTATGTCGATTTGCGCGGGCGGGATTTGAAGTCAGCGGTGGAGGAGATGCAGCAGCGCGTTGCCGAACAGGTGGTACTGCCGCAGGGCGTTTCGCTCTCGTGGTCAGGTCAATTTGAATATCTGGAGCGTGCGACGGAAAAACTGAAAGTGGTGCTTCCGGTAACGCTAATGATTATCTTTATTCTGTTATGGCTGACGTTTAATCGCATCTCAGATGTCTTATTAATAATGGGGACATTACCCTTTGCGCTTATTGGCGGCGTCTGGTTGCTGTGGCTGCTGGGGTATAATCTTTCTGTCGCAGGAGCGGTCGGATTTATCGCTCTCGCCGGCGTGGCCGCAGAGTTTGGCGTTATTATGGTGCTGTATCTCAATCAGGCGCTGGATAAATATCCCGGCGGCGGGAACACCCAGCTGATGCGCGCCATTCATGAAGGTGCTGTGCTGCGCGTGCGGCCAAAGGTGATGACGGTAGCGACGATCATGGCAGGGCTGTTACCTATCATGTGGGGCGGCGGCAGCGGTTCGGAGGTGATGCAGCGCATCGCTGCCCCGATGATCGGAGGCATGGTGACGGCACCTTTATTATCTATGCTGGTCATTCCCGCTTTGTATAAATTGTTACATAAACGTTAGTTTTTGTATGCGCCTCGAATATTTCGGGGCGCATTCAGACTATTCGTTAGGAATATTCCCATTTTGTAATTAAATAATTCGGATTTAAACCGGTGTTATTGGGCTTTCATTTAATTAAAATTTGTTAAGATCGCCCCGAATACAATAAATGGTAATTTCATCGTGACGTTAAGAAATAATATTTATCTGGTGTTGTTGTTTATTTTTGCTCAGCTCACGTTATCGTCTTCGGCGATGGCGGACGATAAAGCGACGGAAAAGGGCTGGTTCTCAACCTTCACCGATAACGTGGCGCAAACCTGGAACGAACCAGAACATTACGACCTTTACGTCCCGGCGATCACCTGGCATGCACGCTTTGCCTACGACAAAGAGAAAACGGACCGCTACAACGAACGCCCGTGGGGCGCGGGTTTCGGTCAGTCTCGTTGGGATGAAGAGGGTAACTGGCACGGCCTGTACCTGATGGCGTTTAAAGACTCCTATAACAAATGGGAGCCGATTGGCGGCTACGGCTGGGAGAAAACCTGGCGCCCGCTGGCGGATGACAATTTCCGTCTCGGCCTGGGGTACACGGCGGGCTTCACGGCGCGTGATAACTGGAAATACATCCCGATCCCTGTGCTGTTACCCCTGGCCTCGATTGGCTATGGTCCGGCAACCTTCCAGATGACCTACATTCCGGGCACTTACAATAACGGAAACGTTTACTTTGCCTGGATGCGCTTCCAGTTTTAACTGAAAAATGACAAAGGGTTGGCTGAAAAATACACGCTTTTTACATCGGAAAGAACAAACAGCCAGCCGATAAAATTAACGCGACTTTTGTCACTTTTTAACAAAGATCCGCTGGACAAAACGCCCCACAATTGTTGTACTGATACCCGACACAGCATTTGTGTCCATTTTTCATGTAAAGGTAATTTTGATGTCTAAGATTAAAGGTAACGTTAAGTGGTTTAATGAGTCCAAAGGATTCGGTTTCATTACTCCGGAAGATGGCAGCAAAGACGTGTTCGTACACTTCTCTGCAATCCAGACTAATGGTTTCAAAACCCTGGCTGAAGGCCAGCGCGTTGAGTTCGAAATCACTAACGGTGCCAAAGGTCCTTCTGCTGCTAACGTAACTGCTCTGTAATTCGAGCCGTTCAGCAAGAAATCCAAAACCCGCTCATTGAGCGGGTTTTTTTTGGCTTTTTTTTAGCTAAAACAGATAGATTTTCAAAAAGCTGGCGACGATCAGTACGCTCAGTAACACCATGCCCGCGCTCATCACTTTCTCTTTCATTTCATCACCCCTGGTCGGTTTGTCGACAAGAGTGACAGAGAAAAATTAAGCTAACATTAATGCGCCGGGTCTTAGTGCGCGCTGGCGGCAGAAAATAGCCAAAATGCGAGGGCGGTCATCGCAAAAGAACCGAGCATATTGACGGCGATGTTGGTTAACGCCCAGCCAAATCGTCCGTCCTGGAACAGGAAAACCACTTCCGCCGAGAAGGTGGAAAAGGTGGTTAATCCGCCGCAAAAACCGGTGGTAATCAAAACCTTCCACATAGGGTCGATATTGGTCATGCGGTTAAACCACGCCAGGCCCATACCAATGATAAAGGCACCGATCAGGTTTGCGGCAAGCGTACCCATCGGGATGGCCTGATGCATCGGGTTAAAACGCATGCTGAGAAACCATCGCGCAACGCTACCCGTGCCGCCGCCAATAAAGACGGCTAAAAGGAGTTGTAACACAGTCAATTCCTGCTATTTGAATGAGTAAGGGTTTAAGTGTATCGCTAACTGATGCTGGGGGAAAATATGTATGTTGCGGTTGGGCAGTTCGCGGTAACGGCTGACTGGGAAGAGAATGCCCGCCAGTGCGTCGCCTTAATGGCACAGGCGGCACGTCAGGGAGCAGCGCTTTTAGTGCTGCCTGAAGCGCTGCTGGCGCGTGATGACAACGATCCGGATCTCTCGGTAAAGTCTGCGCAATCTCTTGAGGGCGGTTTTTTGCAGCGGCTGCTGGCAGAAAGCCTTCGCAATGATCTCACCACGGTGCTGACCGTCCATGTGCCGACGACGCCGGGCAGGGCGGCGAATACGCTGGTGGTGCTGCGCGAAGGGAAAGTCATTGAACAGTACGCCAAGCTCCATCTCTATGATGCGTTTAGTATTCAGGAATCACGGCTGGTCGATCGGGGCCACCAGATCCCGCCGCTGATTGACGTCGGAGGGTTCAGGCTGGGGCTGATGACCTGCTACGATTTGCGCTTCCCGGAGATGGCGCTGAATCTGGCCCTGGCGGGAGCGGAAGTGCTGGTCTTGCCTGCCGCGTGGGTCAAAGGGCCGCTCAAAGAGCATCACTGGGCAACGCTACTGGCGGCGCGGGCGCTGGACACCACCTGCTATATCGTCGCGGCGGGAGAGTGTGGTAACAAGAATATCGGTCAGAGCCGGGTTATCGACCCGCTGGGTGTGACTATTGCCGCGGCGGCAGAAGCCCCGGCCTTGCTGATGGCTGAAATTGACCGCGAGCGGGTGACACAAGCGCGGCGGCAATTGCCGGTTCTTAACAACCGACGCTTTGCGCCACCGCAATTATTGTGATGTTTTTTTCATCAGAGCTTGATTCACCTTGTTACAGATTGCTATTGTGTGCGCGCGTCGAATATCCGTTAATAACATCAGGTTTTCTGGCGCTGTTTGCAGCCTGTTTTATGTGAAGAAGGTATCTATGGGTGAGATTAGTATTACTAAACTGCTGGTAGTTGCGGCGCTGGTCGTCCTGCTGTTTGGTACCAAGAAGTTACGTACGCTGGGCGGAGACCTGGGTACCGCCATTAAAGGCTTCAAAAAAGCGATGAATGACGATGATTCTTCTGCGAAGAAAACCGCAGATGATGAAGTCCCGGCTGAGAAGCTGTCGCACAAAGAGTAATGGCTATTCCTTCCAGATCTCTGGAAAGAAAAAAACCGGCGTAATAGCCGGTTTTTTTATGCCTGAAGTGTAATAAATTATTACTTCACTTCTTCGCCTTTCGCCTGCATATCGGCATGGTAAGACGAGCGAACGAACGGGCCGCAGGCGGCATGGGTGAAGCCCATCGCCATCGCTTCGGCTTTCATCTCATCGAACTCATCCGGGCTGACGTAGCGCTGCACCGGGAGGTGGTGACGGCTCGGCTGCAGATACTGGCCCAGGGTCAACATGGTCACGCCATGACGACGCAGATCGCGCATCACTTCGATGATTTCGGCATTGGTTTCACCCAGACCGACCATCAAACCTGATTTGGTTGGAATGTGCGGATGCGCTTCTTTAAAGCGTTCCAGCAGCTTCAGCGACCAGTTGTAGTCTGCACCCGGACGCACCTGACGGTATACGCGCGGCACGTTTTCCAGGTTGTGGTTAAAGACGTCTGGCGGGGTAGCGGTGAGAATATCCAGCGCGCGATCCATACGACCACGGAAGTCAGGCACCAGAGTTTCAATCTTAATGGTTGGGCTTTTCTCACGAATGGCGCTGATGCAGTCAGCAAAGTGCTGAGCACCGCCGTCGCGGAGATCGTCACGGTCAACGGAGGTAATCACCACGTAGCGCAGCGCCATGTCGGCAATGGTCTGAGCCAGCTTCAGTGGCTCATTGGCGTCTGGCGCCACCGGGCGACCGTGTGCCACGTCGCAGAACGGGCAGCGACGGGTGCAAATCGCGCCCAGGATCATGAAGGTGGCCGTACCGTGGTTGAAACATTCCGCAAGGTTAGGGCAAGAGGCCTCTTCACAGACGGAGTGAAGGCCGTTCTTACGCATCGCCGCTTTGATACCCTGGATGCGTGACGAGTCAGCCGGAAGTTTGATTTTCATCCATTCCGGTTTTCTTAACAGCGCTTCGCGCTCTGTAGCCACGTTTTTAACCGGGATAAGGGCCATTTTATCGGCGTCGCGGTACTTAACACCGCGTTCCATCACAATGGGTTTACTCATAGCGTGCGTGTTCCAGTTGCGAAATTCGAGGGAAAGCGTTTCAATTCAAGGGAATGTTGTATTTATCAACTATTTTTGAACGAACGACAGGCAGTATATCATTGATAAGGGCGATAAAGCAGCCTGTGAGGTCGCCAAATTGTAAAATAGTTGTTGTTTTGTGCCCTTTGCCCCCTGCGGGGCGCGGACCTGCGAGGAAGGGCAGCGTTAAAACGCCTGGCGGATAATATTAATCACATTCTCCAGAACCGGGTCGCGCAGGCTCAGTTTATTGTAATGCAGCGAGATCTCAATAGATTCCGCATTCAGTGGTGCATAGGGGATTTGGTCCAGCGGCCAGCACTGACGGAGCAGACCGAACAGGCGCGAAGGCATAATCGTCAGCATATCGCTGCTGCCTATCAGCGCGGCAATCGTGAACATATTGTAACTGCTGAAGCTAATCTGGCGGTCCGGGAAGAGCTCGTTGATGCGCAGATGGAGCTGATTCAGGTTCTGCCCGTCGTTCATGAACAGCGCGTATTCGTGCTCGCGCAAATTCTCAGCGGTCGCTGGATGGTTGAGCGCCGGATGGTTTTTACGGCAGACCAGCAGCAGCCCGTCGGCATAAAGCACGCTGTGCGCCAACGAGCGGGCGCCAATGGCGTTGCTGTCGACGATCAGATCGGTCTGGAACTGCGCAAGCTGAGTTTCTGTGTCAAGAACCGGAATGTTGCGCAGCAGGAGCTGAGGCGCTTCACGCTTCACAGCCTGATAGATAATTGGTAATACCATTGCGCCAACGGAAGGCGAGGTGCCGATGGTGATTGTCCGCTGTTTGTCATAGCTGCCGGTGAGATCCAGCGCGCCGAGAATCGACTCCAGGCCCTGGCTGATGTACTCGTGGAGGTGCGTGGCGTAAGCGGTTGGCGTGACGCCCTGACCTTTACGAATAAACAGCGGATCAGGAAATATGGCGCGCAATTTCTGAATAGACTGACTAATTGCTGACGGGGTGAGATTAAGAATTTTCGCAGCATTAACGATACCCTTGTGGACATATACTGCCTCAAAGATCGTCAATAAATTGAGGTCAATATTACGTAAAGTCCGAAACACTTGCGGCTTGTCCTGGCCACCGGGCTCATTCAGTCGTTTAGCTGGTAAATTATTATAATCCACGCTCTCACTCCGTATTCATTCACAATATGAATGATAGTTGAATTTATATATTGTGCTTGTTGTGATCGGTAAAGTATTTTGTGGATTTCAATTGTTTAAGAAAATCAACTAGCTGAGTAATTTTCAATCAAGTGAAGGTCAATTCGCAAGGTGGTATTCACGCACTGAAATTAAACGCGGCAAAATAAGTAAACCTGCTCAAGCGCTTCGAAAATATAGAAACAATGGATTATTGTAAAGCCAAAAAGCGGGAAATAGGTGAAGGTCCATCAAATAAATGGACCAGTATGTATAATATATTAAGCGGTAATATATTCGTGCGGTGGATTGTTTAGCAGCGCTAAAAGATTACTGACAAGCCTTGGGCGAATAATATCGGGGGTGACATTTTCTACCCACTGACCCATTTGAGTCATTTCCATTCCCGCGTAGCCACAGGGATTGATGCGCAGGAAAGGCGAAAGATCCATATTGATATTGAGCGCCAGACCGTGGAATGAGCACCCTTTGCGGATACGTAAACCCAGCGAACAGATCTTCATCTCTCCGACATACACGCCCGGTGCGTCTGCACGCGGATGCGCGTCGATGCCGTATTCTGCCAGAGTGTTAACCACCGTATTTTCCAGCAGGGTCACCAGCTCGCGAACACCAAGTTTGCGGCGTTTCAGGTTCAGCAGGACATACATCACCTGTTGGCCCGGCCCGTGATAGGTCACCTGGCCACCGCGGTCGCTCTGAATAACGGGAATATCGCCGGGAACCAGCACATGCTCTGCTTTACCCGCCTGGCCCTGAGTGAAAATCGGCAGGTGCTCGACCAGCCAAATCTCGTCGGGGGTCGTCTCATCGCGTGAGTCAGTGAAATCATGCATAGCCTGAGAGACAGGCTCATAAGGTTGCAGCCCGAGATGGCGGACAAGAATTTTATCCTGATACAAAACAGCAACTCCGGGGGAGGTAGCGACTTAAGGTGGGGAGAAGTATATCACAGAGGAGAAGCGGGTTACCCGGCAAAGCGGGTAACCACGAGGGGACTACAGCACCATACGGACGATGTCGATATTGCCGAGCTCTTCGTAAAGGGTCTCGACCTGCTCAATATGGGTGGCCGTGATGGTGATGGAAACCGAGTGGTAGTTGCCCTTGCTGCTTGGTTTTACCGTCGGAGAGTAGTCACCCGGCGCATGGCGCTGTACCACTTCAACCACCTGGTCAACCAGCTCCGGCAACGCCTGACCCATTACTTTGTAAGTAAACGGGGTAGGGAATTCAAGCAGTTCGTTAAGTTTGGTTTTCATGTCAGCTCCGGCATTACATCAAAAAAATAATAACTCCCACGTGCGGGTGGGAGTTATCAGGATACCTAGTATATGGGGATCAAAATCACACTTTCAAGTGTTCAATTTTTAACCAAACCAGTGATGGAACATCAATTTAATGTAATCAATGATTTTGCCGAAGAAATTGCCTTCAGGAATTTCATCCAGCACCACCAGCGGACGTTGGTCGATGGTTTTGCCGTCCAGCTGGAAGTTGATGGTGCCCACCACCTGGTTTTTCTGCAATGGCGCGTGAAGTTCGCTGGTGTTCAGCACGTAGCTGGCTTTCAGGTCTTTCATGCGGCCACGAGGAATGGTCAGGTAGAGATCTTTATCTACGCCCAGGGACGCGCGATCGTTATCGCCAAACCACACCGGCTCTGACGCGAACTCTTTACCGGCTTTCAGCGGATTCACGGTTTCGAAGAAACGGAAGCCCCAGGTCAGCAGTTTTTTACTTTCAGTTTCACGACCTTTAAAGGTACGACCACCCATCACGGCGGAGATCAGACGCATCTGGCCTTCGGTTGCGGATGCCACCAGGTTGTAACCTGCTTTATCCGTATGGCCGGTTTTGATGCCGTCCACATTCAGGCTGTTATCCCACAGCAGACCGTTGCGGTTGGTCTGACGGATGCCGTTGAAGGTGAACTCTTTTTCTTTATAGATGGTGTATTCGTTCGGTACGTCGCGGATCAGCGCCTGGCCAATCAGCGCCATATCGCGCGCGGAGCTGTACTGGCCGTCTGCGTCCAGGCCGTGAACGGTCTGGAAGTGGCTGTTCTTCAGGCCCAGGGCGGAAACGTAGCTGTTCATCAGGCCCACGAAGGCGTCCTGGCTACCGGCTGCGAAATCGGCCATCGCCACACAGGCGTCGTTACCGGACTGCAGGTTGATACCGCGGATCAGCTGAGAAACCGGTACCTGCATGCCTGGTTTCAGGAACATCAGGGAAGAGCCTTTGAACACCGGGTTGCCGGTTGCCCAGGCATCGTTACCCACGGTGACGAGATCCGTCTCTTTGAATTTACCCGCCTTCATTGCCTGGCCGATGACGTAGCTGGTCATCATTTTGGTCAGGCTCGCAGGATCACGGCGCGAATCAGCGTTCTGTTCTGCCAGCACTTTGCCGGAGTTGTAGTCGATCAGGATGTAGGATTCCGCGTCAATCTGCGGAACGCCAGGGATCATGGTCTTGATGTTCAGGTCATCGGCGTGAGCGGCTGAAAAAGCGGCTGCGCAAAGGGCCGTGGTCAGCGCCATGCGCTGCAAAAATCGAGCGGAGAGAGTGGTCTTCATGGTCAGAACTACGACATCCGTGATGGAATTAAAAAAAGTGCCTTACTATAGCAAAAGCTATACAGGCAGGCATCCGACTTTCAGCGTGAGTTTGTGAACGTTGGTTACACAAGCTGACAATTCGGATACCGCCGATTAATTACTTCGCAACAGCGATAAACGACTGTAACTGAGCTTCATTTTGCAGACGCTGCTGCAATGAAGCGGCCTGCGACTTGCTGGCAAAGGGTCCCATCTGGATACGCCAGACGGCCCCGTTTTGCTCAACGCGCCCCGGCACGCCAAACTTCTGGCTCAGCTGCTGCTGATACTGCTGCGCGCGCGCCTGATCGCTCACCGCACCGACCTGAACGACAAAATTGCCGCTGCCAGAGGTCGCTGCAGGTGGGGTGACGGCGTTGGTCGCAGGCGCTGTGACCGGCGCGGGCTGAGCCACAACCGGTGCAGGTGTCGGCTCGCTGCCTTCCAGCACGCCAGAGGCCAGCGTCGTCGGTGCGCCCAGGAAACCGCTGCTGCTTACCGGCGCGCCCATAGAATCGTCGCTTTTCAGCGTGTCGTTGCTGATAGCGCGGACATTGTTCTGCGGCGTGGTGTCTTGCGGCATCGAGGTTGCGCTACCCATTCCGCTGTTCAAATCCGGACGGGCGGGCAGGGCATAAGTTTGTTTCGCCACCGTCGTACACACGGTTCCCGGGCCAGACAGCGTACCGTCTTGCGCCACGATAATCGGGTCGATGCGCACTTTGGTGTTGTTTGAGGTATTCAGACGATCGGCGGCCGCGCGGGAGAGGGAAATCACGCGGTCGTTGCCGTAAGGGCCACGATCGTTAATGCGCACCACAATCATACGACCGTTGGCGAGGTTAGTGACACGCACATAGCTTGGGATCGGCAGCGTCGGGTGCGCGGCGGTAATCTGCGCCGGGTCGAAGGCTTCACCAGAGGCGGTCAGATTGCTGCCGGGCTCTGCGTCATAAATGGCGGCAAACCCGGCCTGGCTGAAGCGAGACGGGTCCTGAACGATTTTATAGCTCTTGCCGTCGCGCTGATAATCCTGATTCGCGGTCGCATTCAGCGGTTCGAAGACAGGGTCCGCGCCGCTGATTTCAACTACCGGACCGGTACAGGCCGCAGGCTGCGGCGGCGCGATGGTCGCCTGTTGCTGACCATCATCACTGGAACAAGCTGCAAGTAAACTTGCTGCGATGCAGATACCCAGCCACTGCTTACGCATGGCGATCCCCTTATTGTTATACGCTTTTGGACAACATTTTTCTGTGGGTGTGGATAGACATCACTATCCCAAACCCGGCCATCAACACGATCAGTGCCGAGCCTCCGTAGCTCACCAGCGGCAGCGGGACGCCCACGACAGGCAGAATTCCACTCACCATACCAATATTTACGAAGACATAAACGAATAAGATCAGCATCAACCCGCCCGCCATCACGCGACCGAAGGTGGTCTGCGCGCGCGCGGCAATCCACAGACCGCGCATGATCAGCAGCAGGTAGAGGGCCAGCAAAATCAGGATACCGACCAGGCCCAGCTCCTCGGCCAGAACCGCGAAGATAAAGTCCGTGTGGCGTTCCGGCAAGAACTCCAGCTGCGACTGCGTGCCGTGCAGCCAGCCTTTGCCGCGCAGACCACCCGAGCCAATCGCAATTTTAGACTGAATAATATGATAGCCCGCGCCCAGCGGATCGGTTTCCGGATCGAGCAACATCATGACGCGCTGACGTTGATAGTCGTGCATTAGGAAGAACCACAGTATCGGGATAAAGGCGGCCACCAGCACCACCGCAATGCCGATCAAGCGCCAGCTTAAGCCCGACAGGAACAGCACGAACAGACCGGACAGGGCGACCAGAATCGACGTTCCGAGGTCAGGCTGCGCCGCGACCAGCAGCGTCGGCAGGAAGATCAGCACCAGCGCAATGGCGGTATTTTTCAGCGATGGCGGGCAGACGTCGCGGTTGATAAAGCGCGCGACCATCAGCGGGACGGCGATTTTCGCGATTTCCGAGGGCTGGAAACGCACAATGCCGAGATCCAGCCAGCGCTGCGCACCTTTTGAAATCGCCCCGAAGGCATCCACCGCGACCAGCAAAATAATACAGATGAAATAGAGGTAGGGCGCCCAGCCTTCGTACACTCTCGGCGGGATTTGCGCCATCACTACCATGATCACCAGGCCCATGGCGATCTGGCCGATCTTGCGCTCCATCATGCCGATGTCCTGGCCGCTGGCGCTCCAGATAACGAGGGCGCTGTAGGTCAGCAATGCCAGCAGGATCAGCAGCATGGCCGGGTCGATGTGGATTTTATCCCACAGCGATTTCTTGTTTGGATTATCCGTCATGATTATTGGTCCTCCGCCGCAGCGGCAGCTGGGGTTTCAGCCGGCAGTTCGGTGTTGTTGTCGCCCAACATAATGTGGTCGAGGATCTGGCGCATGATAGTACCAACTGCCGGGCCAGCGCCGCCGTTTTCGAGAATAATCGCCACCGCGACCTGCGGATTATCATAAGGCGCAAAGGCGGTCATGAGTTTATGGTCGCGCAGACGCTCGGCAATTTTATGTGCGTTATAGGTTTCGTTGGCTTTCAGGCCGAAGACCTGAGCAGTACCGGATTTGGCCGCCACTTTGTACGGAGCGCCCGCAAAATACTTATGCGCGGTCCCGTTCGGACGGTTGGCAACGCCGTACATCCCGTCTTTGGCAATTTCCCAGAAGCCGGAGTGGATATCACCCACCGGCGCTTCGTGCGGCTGTGCCCACGGCACCTGTTTGCCATCTTCGACGGTACTCATCAGCAGGTGTGGCACTTTCACCACGCCGTCGTTGATGAGGATCATCATGGCTTTGTTCATCTGGATTGGTGTAGCGGTCCAGTAGCCCTGGCCGATACCGACCGGAATGGTATCACCCTGATACCACGGCTTTTTAAAGCGTTTCAGCTTCCACTCGCGGGTTGGCATGTTGCCGGAACGCTCTTCCGACAGATCCACGCCCGTGTAGTGGCCGTAGCCAAATTTGCTCATCCACTCCGACAGGCGGTCGATCCCCATGTCGTAGGCGACCTGATAGAAGAAGGTATCCGCCGACTCTTCCAGGGATTTGGTGACATTCAGGTGGCCGTGGCCCCATTTTTTCCAGTCGCGGTAGCGTTTTTCCGAGCCCGGCAACTGCCACCAGCCTGGGTCAAACAGGCTGGTGTTGCGATTGATGACGCCCGCGCTCAGCGCAGAGACGGCAACGTAAGGTTTCACGGTGGACGCTGGCGGGTAAACGCCCTGAGTCGCACGGTTCACCAGCGGGGTATTCGGATCGTTCAACAGGCCGGAGTAATCTTTGCTGGAGATACCATCCACGAACAGGTTCGGGTCGTAGCTTGGCATCGAGACCAGCGCCAGGATCCCGCCGGTGCGCGGATCGGTCACCACCACAGCCGCACGGCTGCCCGCCAGCAGGGTTTCGATATACTGCTGGAGCTTGAGATCCAGCGTCAGATAAACATCGTGACCCGCCTGCGGCGGCACTTCTTTCAGCTGACGGATAACGCGGCCACGGTTGTTGACTTCAACCTCTTCATAGCCCGTCTGCCCGTGCAGCACGTCTTCGTAGAAGCGCTCGATGCCGAGTTTGCCGATATCGTGCGTCGCAGCGTAGTTCGCCAGCTTGCCGTCTTTATCGAGCCTGTCGACATCTTTATCGTTAATTTTGGAGACGTAGCCGATGACGTGCGTCAGCGCGGAGCCGTAAGGGTAGAAGCGGCGTTTATAGCCTTTGACCTCAACGCCAGGGAAGCGGTACTGATTCACCGCAAAGCGGGCGACCTGAACTTCCGTGAGGTTAGTTTTAACGGCGATGGAGGTGAAGCGGTGCGAACGGGCGCGCTCTTTCTTGAAGGCGGCGATGTCATCATCGGTGAGATCGACCACGCCTTTCAGGGCGTCCAGCGTGTCCTGCACGTTATCGACTTTTTCCGGCATCATCTCGATTTGATAGATGGTGCGGTTTAACGCCAGCGGCGTGCCGTTACGATCGTAGATAATGCCGCGGCTTGGCGCGATGGGCACCAGCTTGATACGGTTTTCGTTGGAGCGCGTTTGATAGTCGGTAAAGCGGACGATTTGCAGATTGTAGAGGTTGGCGACAAGTACGCCAGACAGCAGCAAAATCCCGGTAAAAGCGACCAGCGCCCGGCGCACAAACAGCGCGGACTCAGCCGTATAGTCGCGAAAAGAATTCTGTAGTTTCATCCGCTGCTTAATTTGCCCTGGTCAATCATTACTCACGGTGATAAGGGTGGTTGGTAGTAATGCTCCACGCGCGATACAAGCTTTCTGCCACCAGTACCCGAACCAGCGGGTGAGGCAGTGTCAACGCGGAGAGGGACCAACTTTGTTCTGCGGCCGCTTTGCAGGCGGGGGACAACCCTTCGGGACCGCCAATCAACAGACTGACGTCGCGGCCATCCTGCTTCCAGCGCTCCAGTTCGTGCGCCAGCTGCGGCGTATCCCAGGGTTTGCCTGGGATGTCGAGGGTGACAATGCGGTTCTTGCCAGCGGCCGCCAGCATGAGCTCACCCTCTTTTTCGAGAATACGTTTGATATCCGCGTTCTTGCCGCGCTTTCCTGCTGGGATCTCCACCAGTTCGAACGGCATGTCTTTGGGAAAACGACGCAGATATTCAGTAAAACCCGTCTGTACCCAGTCCGGCATTTTCGTGCCGACGGCTACCAGTTGCAACTTCACGCATTAACCCCAGAGTTTTTCCAGCTCATACAGACGACGGCTCTCTTCCTGCATGACGTGAACGATCACATCGCCGAGGTCAACAACAACCCAGTCAGCAATGGCTTCGCCTTCTACGCCGAGAGGCATCAGACCGGCTTTACGTGATTCCTGAACCACATGGTCAGCGATAGAGGCAACGTGGCGAGTGGAAGTGCCGGTGCAAATGATCATGCAGTCGGTGATACTGGATTTACCATGAACGTCGATAGTGATGATGTCCTGACCTTTCAGGTCATCAATTTTGTCGATAACAAAATCCTGGAGTTCTTTACCCTGCAAGTTTTCCCCCTGGTGAGTGAAGTTGAGCAACGATTAAATGGATAGCTCGGCAGTATACCTTAACTGACGGCTGTGTCGGGACAAATGTCACCTGACGGACTTTTTAAGGCGGGTATCATCCCATCCCCGGCCTGACAATGCATCGCCATTTTTGTAAAACAATTTCTGTAAGGTAACGACTGGCAGGAAGTCAGGCTGCGGAGGATATCAGCCTGAAAAGGGCTGTCAATGGCAGGGCGGTGAATTACCTGAATTTTCGCGTATCACCTTATTCATCTGCGCTTTTCTGATACAAACCGTGCTGATGGATATAGTCGAGCACCGGCGCGGGCAGCAGTTCGTCGCAGGATAAATCCTGCTGGAGGCGCTCGCGGATCAGGGTCGCGGAGATATCAAACCACGGCGTCTCGGCCAGGTAAATTTTACCGGCGGGCAGGGTGTGAAGATCTTCGACGTTGTTCGTCAGATGGGTGTCGAGCCACTCCTGGTGCTGCTCTTCCTTCATGGTCAACGGGTAGCCCGGACGGCGGCAGACGATAAGATGACTGTTCTGCAGAATGGTTTCGTATTGATGCCAGGAGGGGAAATTCAGCAGCGAATCCTGTCCGATGATAAACCCCAGCGGCAGCGTCGGGCCGCGCTCGGCGCGCCACTCCTGCAAGGTTTGCGAGGTATACGACGGCGTATCGCGGCGCAGTTCGCGCTCATCGAGCTGAAACAGCGGCTTGTCGGCAATCGCCAGTTCCAGCATCGCTTTGCGCTGTTCGCTGGTCGCTTCCGGCTGCGGGCGGTGCGGCGGGACATTATTCGGCATGATGATCACGCGCTGCAGGCCAATCAGATTCGCCAGAATTTCCACCGGCTTGAGATGACCGTAATGAACCGGGTCGAACGTGCCGCCGTACAGCGCCTGTAAAGAACTCATATCAACCATCAATAAAGACGTCTGCGAGTGCCTTATGGCACAACAGCAGAGAAAGACTTTCCAGCTCAGCCCAGACCGACTGACCGTAATCCTGCTTCAGCGTCAGTTCGGCGCGCGTCAGGAGATGAACCGCCTGGCGAAGCTGCTCGGTGCTTAAGCGGTTGACCGCTTCGGTGGTCATGGCGCGGCGGTTTTGCCAGACGCGATGTTTATCAAACAGCGCGCGCAACGGCGTACTGGCCGACTGGCGTTTCAGGGTGTTGAGCAGCAGCAGTTCGCGCTGCAGGGTGCGCAGCAAAATCACCGGTTCGCTGCCTTCGAGCCTAAGCTGCTGCAAAATATGCAGCGCGCGTTTGCTCTTCGCTGCCAGCAGCGCATCGACCCAGTGGAACGGAGTAAAGTGCGCCGCATCGTTCACCGCCTGTTCGACACGCGGTAAGGTCAGCTTGCCGTCCGGCCACAGTAGAGACAGGCGATCCAGCGCTTGCGCCAGGGCCAGTAAATTCCCTTCGTAGCAGTAACAGAGCAGCTGATTGGCGGCGTCATCCAGCTGCAGATTATGTTGCTTCGCGCGTACCGCGACCCACTTCGGCAGCTGCGCCTGTTCGGGCGTCTGGCAGGTCACCTGCACGGAATGCGTCGCAAGCTGGGTAAACCAGGCGGCGTTTTCCTGCGCTTTGGTGAGTTTGTTTCCGCGCACGATCAGCAGTAAATCTGAATGCAGAAGCGTGACCAGCGTGGCGAGCTGTTCGTTAATCGCCGCGTTCGGGCCGTTTTCCGGCAGCTGGATCAAAATCGTCTGGCGAGAGGCAAACAGGCTCATCGCCTGGCACAGGGAAAAGATCGTCTGCCAGTCGGTGCTGTTGTCTATCTGGAAGGCGTGATGTTCATCGAAGCCCTGAGTCGCGGCCACCTGGCGCACGGCATCCTGGCTTTCCTGAAGTAAAAGGGGATCGTTTCCGAGAAGCAGATACGCCGCGCGCAGCCCTTCATTGAGCTGCGCGCGGAGTTGTTCAGGATACAACCGAACCATTAGTTACCCAGGGTTCCGGTAACTTGCGGCGTGGTGTCCAGCGGAACAGAGTGTTCCGTGCTGGTCTCTTTCGAGGCGACCTGAATGCTTGGCAGTTTACGGATCAGCTGTTCCGCCGCCTTGTCGTACATTTCGTTAATGATAATTTGCTGCTCAGCATCTTTCGCCAGCGCAGTTTGCGGGTTATCAAAGAACGAACGATAGACTTTGGTACTGATCGGATAAATATCTTTACCCGGGATCAGCACGGCAGCACTCACCGACATCACCATCTGATATTCCGCCGTACGACCATCCTGGAAGATGGACGCCGTGTCTTTGCTCAGAACAGAGCTCAGTACACGGAAGGACGGAACATCCTGACGCAAGGTGCCTTTTTCGATCAGCTCCACGCCATTGAGGCGCAGCTGGTTACGAATCGCC
Source organism: Lelliottia wanjuensis (assembly GCF_030238365.1). Taxonomy (GTDB): domain Bacteria; phylum Pseudomonadota; class Gammaproteobacteria; order Enterobacterales; family Enterobacteriaceae; genus Enterobacter; species Enterobacter wanjuensis. The sequence goes on from NZ_JASSOT010000052.1 coordinate 57,707, forward strand.
CGGCTCAATGGACCGTTCGGATCCCCGGAATCGAAGATCATCGTTTTCATCTGAGCGGGCACTGCCGTGGTATTGCGCAGATGCCAGCCACAACCAGCGGTGGCAAGCACCGCCAGAGATAAGAGTATTGTTGCCAGTTGTCGCACGTTTCCTCCCGCGCTTAGCCAACGACCAGATTCAGCAGTTTACCCGGTACGTAGATCACTTTACGCACGGTAACGCCATCAAGGTACTTCGCCACCAGATGTTCCTGGCCTGCGCGTTCACGAACCTGTTCTTCCGTTGCATCGACGGCAACAGTAATTTTACCGCGCACTTTACCGTTAACCTGAACCACCACCAGCGTGGTGTTTTCAACCATAGCGGCTTCATCGGCAACCGGCCACGGTGCGTTATCGATATCGCCTTCGCCTTTCAGCTCCTGCCACAGGGTGAAGCTGGCATGAGGGGTGAACGGGTTCAGCATGCGAACGATAGCCAGCAGGGCTTCACGCATTAAGGCACGATCCTGCTCGCCTTCCTGCGGGGCTCTCGCCAGCTTGTTCATCAGTTCCATAATAGCCGCAATTGCGGTGTTGAAGGTCTGACGACGACCAATATCATCGGTCACTTTAGCGATAGTTTTGTGAACATCGCGACGCAGCGCCTGCTGATCTTCGCTGAGGGCCGCCACGTTCAGTGCCGGAGCCTCGCCCTGAGAGGTGTGCTCGTAAACCAGTTTCCAGACGCGTTTCAGGAAGCGGTTCGCGCCTTCTACGCCAGATTCCTGCCATTCCAGGGTCATATCCGCTGGAGACGCAAACATCATGAACAGACGCACGGTGTCTGCGCCGTAGCGCTCAACCATCACCTGCGGGTCGATGCCGTTGTTTTTGGACTTCGACATTTTGCTCATGCCGGTATACACCAGCTCATGGCCTGCCGCGTCTTTCGCTTTTACGATACGACCTTTCTCATCGCGCTCAACGATGGCGTCAACCGGAGAGACCCAGTTACGCTCGCCGTTTTCGCCGAGATAGTAGAATGCATCCGCCAGAACCATGCCCTGACACAGCAGCTGTTTGGCGGGCTCATCAGAGTTCACCAGGCCCGCATCACGCATCAGTTTGTGGAAGAAGCGGAAGTAGAGCAGGTGCATGATCGCGTGTTCGATACCGCCGATGTAGATATCCACTGGCAGCCAGTAGTTGGCGGCTTTGGAATCCAGCATCCCTTCCTGATACTGCGGGCAAGTGTAGCGCGCGTAGTACCAGGACGATTCCATAAAGGTATCGAAGGTGTCGGTTTCACGCAGGGCAGGCTGACCGTTAACGGTGGTTTTTGCCCACTCAGGATCGGCTTTTATTGGGCTGCTGATGCCGTCCATGACCACATCTTCCGGCAGGATCACCGGGAGCTGATCTTCAGGCGTTGGGATCACGGTGCCGTCTTCCAGAGTCACCATCGGAATTGGCGCGCCCCAGTAACGCTGACGGGAAACACCCCAGTCGCGCAGACGATAGTTCACTTTACGCTCGCCCACGCCCAGCGCAGCCAGTTTGTCAGCGATCGCGTTGAAGCCCTCTTCGAAGCTCAGGCCGCTAAATTCGCCGGAGTTGAACAGGGTGCCTTTTTCGGTCAACGCCTGTCCGGAGAGATCCGGTTCAGAACCGTCTGCCGCCAGGATAACCGGCTTGATGTTCAGGCCGTATTTGGTCGCAAATTCGTAATCGCGCTGATCGTGGCCCGGAACCGCCATTACAGCGCCGGTGCCGTATTCCATCAGCACGAAGTTTGCCGCCCAGACCGGGATCGCTTCACCGGTCAGCGGGTGAATGGCGTTAAAGCCGGTCGCGACGCCACGTTTTTCCATGGTCGCCATTTCGGCTTCGGCCACTTTGGTGTTGCGGCATTCGTCGATGAAGGCAGCCAGTTCAGGGTTCGTTGCCGCCGCCTGCTGTGCCAGCGGATGACCCGCGGCCACGGCCAGGTAGGTGGAACCCATGAAGGTGTCAGGACGGGTGGTGTAGACGGTCAGTTTCTGATCGCTGTTCTGCACGTCAAAGGTGATCTCGACGCCTTCAGAACGGCCAATCCAGTTGCGCTGCATGGTCTTAACGGTATCTGGCCAGTGGTCCAGATTGTCCAGGTCGCGCAGCAGTTCGTCGGCGTAAGCGGTGATTTTAATAAACCACTGTGGGATCTCTTTACGCTCAACTTTCGTGTCGCAGCGCCAGCAGCAGCCGTCGATTACCTGTTCGTTCGCGAGAACGGTCTGGTCGTTCGGGCACCAGTTCACAGCAGAGGTTTTCTTGTACACCAGGCCCTTTTTGTACAGCTCGGTGAAGAATTTCTGCTCCCAGCGGTAATATTCCGGGGTGCAGGTCGCCAGCTCGCGGCTCCAGTCATAACCGAAGCCCAGCATTTTGAGCTGGTTTTTCATGTAGGCGATGTTGTCGTACGTCCACGGCGCAGGGGCAGTGTTGTTTTTCACCGCCGCGCCTTCAGCAGGCAGGCCAAACGCATCCCAGCCGATTGGCTGCAGAACGTTTTTACCCAGCATACGCTGGTAGCGAGCAATCACATCGCCGATGGTGTAGTTACGCACGTGGCCCATGTGTAGTCGACCAGAAGGATAGGGAAGCATCGACAGGCAGTAATACTTCTCTTTGCTCTCGTCTTCAGTGACTTCAAAGGTACGCTTCTCGTCCCAGTGTTGCTGGACTTTCGATTCTATCTCTTCCGGGCGGTATTGCTCTTGCATGGCAGCCAGTGGTCCTGTTCTCAATACAGCTACAAACGTAGCCAATGGATGTGGTATTTCAGATCCGCATAGCATAGCCCAAACGCCCGCGTCAAAACAGCCCTTATCTGTCTGCGCAGAAGGTGGCGTGAATTGGCGTTTTTAGCCGGGTCACACAGGATCAGGTTTCATATTCCGATAACTGCCTGCGGGATTCGTTCTCTTTAATGTACTGAAAAGGCAGCAGATGTATTTTTGCGTCGTGGAAAAACCACTCGGCGTTGTTGCGCTCGAGGGTATCGCCCGGTTGAAAGCACACGCCTGACGCCTCGCGCACGATGGCATATTTACCATTGCTGAAGACCACGCTGTGGATGCAGAAAGGGTGACAGGTTTCGCCGAGCCGTCGGCTTTCGACGATATGCCCTTCAATAAACACCGCTTTTTTGGTTTTCATAAGCCCCTCTCTGCACACGGCAATCATGGATAGACCCTGTTAAGTATAGGACTTTAACGCTGGATAATTTCCACCTGATGAGGATTCCCGTCATCGACAAGCGGGATCTGGTCATCCGGCAGCACTACGCCGTCCAGCGTGACCTGGTACGCCTCGCTGCCCTGCGAGATCCTGATCTGGTACTGACTCTGCCCCTGCTGATAGGCCATGCTGAGCGACGGCCAGTGCGCCGGGAGCTGTGCATGGACCGTCAGGACATTGCCGAAGCGCTTAATCCCCAGCAGCTCCTCGGTCAGCAGGCGATATGCCCAGCCCGCAGAGCCGGTATACCAGCTCCAGCCGCCGCGTCCGATATGCGGGGCCACGCTATACACATCGGCGCTCATGACGTACGGCTCGGTTTTATAGCGCTCGACGTCATCGGGCGTGAGGGCATGGTTGACGGGATTGATCATCGACCACAGCTCCCACGCGCGCTCGGTGTTCCCCATTCGTGCAAAGGCCATCACCGCCCAGATGGCACCGTGAGTATACTGCCCGCCGTTTTCCCGCACGCCGGGCAGATAGCCCTGAATGTAGCCCGGATTCGGTCCGTGGCCGTCGAACGGTGGCGTCAGGAGTTTGATAAGCCCCGCGTCGTTATCCACCAGCAGCTTATCCAGCGACTGCATGGCGCGTTGGCTGCGCGACGGTTCGGCGGCCCCGGAGAGCACCGACCAGCTTTGGGCGATGGCATCAATCCGACAGTCCTGCGAGGCTTTCGACCCCAGCGGTTCGCCGCCGTCAAAATAGCCGCGCCGGTACCACTCTCCGTCCCAGGCGGAGGTTTCGAGGTTTTTCTGTAGACGCGAGGCTTCAGTGCGGCACAGCTCTGCTATCGTGGCGTCCTGGCGCTGTTCGGCGAGATCCGCGACGCGCTGCAAAATATCGAACAGGAAAAAGCCCAGCCAGACGCTTTCGCCTTTTCCGTCGATGCCGACCCGGTTCATCCCGTCATTCCAGTCCCCCGCGCCCATCAGCGGCAGGCCGTGCGAGCCAAACTGCAAACCGTGCCGAATGGCTTTCACGCAGTGCTGCCACAGCGTCTCTTCGACGGCGCTGATGACCGGCGTATCGTAGACCGACTCTTCGCCGGGCTGGAGCGGACGCCCTTCCAGATAGGGAATGCGCTGCTCAAGCACGCCAGTGTCGCCGGTGGTTTGCACGTAGTGGCAGACCGCCAGCGGCAACCAGAGATAATCATCCGAGCAGCGGGTGCGCACGCCATTGCCGTGTGGCGGGTGCCACCAGTGCTGCACATCGCCTTCGATAAATTGCCGCGAGGCGCAGAGGATAATTTGCTCGCGCAGACGCTCCGGTGCGGCGTGGCTCAGGGCCAGCGTGTCCTGCAGCTGATCGCGGAATCCAAACGCACCGCCGGACTGATAGTAGCCGCTGCGCGCCAGCAATCGGCAGGCCACCGTCTGATAGAGCAGCCAGCCGTTGGTGAGTAGATTGACGGCGCTATCCGGCGTGTGGACGACGATTTTATCCAGCACGCTGTGCCAGTAACGGTGAACGCGGCTGAGCTCCTCGCGGGCGGCCTCTTCGTTCAGGTATCGCGCGAGAAGCGTCTGGGCTTCGACCGGATCTTCGCCGACGCCCAGCACAAAGATGAAGGTCTTCTGATCGCCATCGATCAGCGTAACGGCGGATTGCACCGCGCCGCAGGGATCCAGCCCGGCCCCGGTTTTATCCGACAGCCAGCGCAGACGCATCGCCGCCGGGTTGTGCTGAGCCCCGTTGCGACCGAGAAACTCGCGGCGGTCGCCCGTCAGGGAGCAGTGCGCGCCCGTCACGGCGAAAAAGGCGGTGCGCCCGGCGCCGTTGCTGCCGTAAAAATTGTTCGCCATCACGCCGCAGCCGTCCGCGACGCTGGCCGCATGGGTCACGATGTGCAGCGCCGATGAGGTGCGCGACTCGCCGAGCGTCCACTCCACGTAGCCCGTTGCGGAGAGTTTTCGCGTCCGCCCGGAGTTATTGCTGATGGTCAGGATCGCCAGTTTGACCGGTGCCTCTTCGGCGACCAGCACCGTCAGTTCGCTGTCGATGCCGCTCTCACGGTGGGCGAATACGCTGTAGCCGAAGCCGTGGCGAGAGAGATAATCCCCCTGGCCGCGCACCGGTAAGGCGGTCGGAGACCAGCAGGCGCCGCTCTCTTCGTCGCGCAGATAAAACACTTCGCCGGAGCGATCGCTCACCGGGTCGTTTTCCCACGGCGTCAGGCGATATTCATGGGCGTTTTCATACCAGCTGTAGGCTTGCCCGGCCTCGGACAGCACGCTGCCAAAGCGGGCGTTGGCCAGCACGTTTGACCAGGGGGCTGGCGTAGGCGCATTTTCCCGCAGCACAATCTGGTACTCGCGACCATCCTGTGAAAACCCGCCGTGGCCGTTGAAATGCACAAGTTGATCCGTATCCGGCGTCCAGGGGATATGCAGATTGACGCCCGGTACGAGGTGGGGAACGAAAGGTCGCGGGACCGTTTTTAACGCATGCAGGCGCTGATCGAGCTGTTCGTTCAGCCCGCCCGCGCGGTCATCCAGAGACAGATGCGCGACGCTTTGCAGCAGCAGCTTGTCTTCGGCGGAGAGATGTTCGCCGTTACGGACAAAAATCCCCCCCGACTTATCCAGCAGGCTGGCCTCGGACCCCGCATAGATCAGATCCATGATGTGATTTTGCAGCGCCTGCTGATAGCCGCCGGGGCTTTCGTTGAGGATCACCAGATCGACTGCCAGCCCTTTCAGCCGCCAGTAGCGGTGCGCCTGAATCAGCGTGGTAATCGACAAAATGCTCTCTTCGCTGCTGATGCTGAGCAGCACGATCGGCAAGTCGCCGGAAATCGCCCAGCCCCACAGGCCGGACTGGCCGCGCCGGTTGCGGCTGATGGTCAGGTTGTCGGCGCGCAGCTCCTGGCACGGGTAAAGAATGGCACCCGCAAGCCGGTTGAACAGCGCGGCGTCATCTTCGTTGGCGTTAATCTGGCGTAATACCACCAGGCTGTGCGACCAGGCGAGCTCAAAGACGCGGTCGGCGATCGGGTGATCGCGATATTTTTCCAGCAGCGCCAGGCTCTGCTGGCGATTCTCGCTCACGCCATACAGGATATCGACGGTGACCGGCAGGCCGGGTTGCAGGGTGAGGGTCTGGCGGATCGCCAGCATCGGGTCCAGCACTGAGCCGGAGCTATTGCTGAGCGCGCCCGATTGCCCGGCGGCCTGCGCATCCACCGGGCCTCTGCCGCGCCCGAGGAACTTCGCCCGGTCGGTTTCAAACGAGACGCCGCTTTGGCTGCTGCCATGCACCACCATCATGTGGAATAACCACGGACTTTTTTCGTCCGGCGCGCGCGGGCGGCGGTGGCACAGAATGGCGTTCTGCGCGGGAACAAGCTCCGTCTGGATAAACAGATTGCTGAAGGTCGGATGCGCCAGATCGCTGGTGGCCGGGGCGAGTACGACTTCGGCGTAGGTCGTCAGTTCAATGGTGCGCGGCTGACGCCCGCGATGCAGCAGGGTGACGCGCCGCAGCTCGATATCGTCTTCCGGCGACACTACCACCTGGGTTTTCACGCTCACCGTGCCCAGCGTGCGTTTAAATTCCGCCCCCGCATCGGTAAAGATCACCTCGTCGTTGCTGTCCGTTTCACCGGTCGGCTGCCAGGTATTGCTCCAGATGTCGCCCGATTGCAGATCGCGGATGTAGCAGAACGCCCCCCAGTTATCGCGGGTGGTATCGCTGCGCCAGCGGGTGAGGGCCAGATCGTTCCAGCGGCTGTAACTCCCACCGGTGTGGGTCATCATCAGATGATAATGGCTGTTGGAGAGCAGCTGCACCTCAGGGATCAGGCTGTCAGCGGCGGTAAAAATACGCGGTTCATAGCGAACGGGTTTAACGCGCCCTTCGTGCGATTCAAAGTGGCGGCGCGGGCTGTAGAGATCGACTGCATCAGGCACGCGCTCCTGCAGGAGCAGACTCGCCGACTGGAAGGCGGTGCTGGCCATAAACCGGTCGGCCATCGGCGCGTCGAGCAACACGTGCGCCAGGGCCTGGAACGCCATGCCCTGATGGTGCGCCATCCACGACTGCACCACGGCGTACAGCTGCCCGGTGGCGAGGCGCGACGGCGTATAGTCCAGGGCTTCATAGAAACCGAACTCGCCGCGCGCGCCGTTTTTCTCCAGCCGCGCCAGATTGTCGCAGGCTTTTTGCGGAGCAATCATCAGGGCCAGCAGCGTGGCGTAAGGGGCGACGACCATATCGTCCGCCAGACCACGGCGCAGGCCGAGGCCCGGAACCCCGAAGGCCTGATACTGATAGTTCTGCTGCACATCAAAGGCGTGATAGCCAGACTCTGAAACCCCCCAGGGCACACCGCGCTCTTTGCCCCAGTGGATCTGACGCATCACCGCCGACTGGCTCATCTCATCCAGCAGGCTGCCGGGCCAGGTCGGCATCACCAGATTCGGCATCAGGTATTCAAACATCGAACCGCTCCAGGACATCAGGGCGGTGTCACGATCGATGGTGGTAAACAGCCGCCCCAGCGCATACCAGCTTTTCAGCGGCAGCTGGTTGGTGGCGATGGCGATAAAACTGGTGAGGCGAATTTCGGAGGGCAGCAGGTCGTAGTGGCTTTTATCCAGCATATTGCTGTCGCAGTTGTAGCCGATGCTGAGCAGGCTGGTCACTTCGCTGTAGAGGAAGGTGAAATCCATCCGCGCGTGCTCGTTCAGCCGCTGTTCCAGTTCGGTGATGATATCCAGGCGCATACGCGCCAGGCCAATCGCCGAGGCGGACGGCGTGCCTTCCCCGCTGTGTTTCGCATTCGCCAGCCAGCTCAGGGACGGCAGCGTCTGCGTGTCCCAGGCGGGCGTGAGCCAGCCGAGGAGATGTGACCACTCGTGGCACAGCATCACCAGCTGGCGCTGCAGATGGTCGATCCAGCGCAGGGTGAGGGCATCGTCCTGATGGCATAACGCCGTCAGGTGGTTGCTCTGGGTGCGCATCTGCTTCAGCTCGATATAGAGCTGCGCCGGAGAGAGCGACGTCGCGCCGAGACAATGTTTACGCAACAGCCGTAGCCCCGTCGGGGCGTTCTGCCCCCAGTGTTTCTCCAGAATCCCCAGGGTGTCGTTCAGCCCGGCCAGCACCTGAGCGCTGTTTAACACCGGCTGGTTGCGCATCGCCGACAGCCCTTCGCGCAGGGTCAGCAGATGGCCCGCCATGTTGCCGCTGTCGACGCTGGAGACATAGCGCGGACTCAGCGGGGCGAGGGTCTGCGTGTCGTACCAGTTATACAAATGGCCGCGGAAATGCTCCATTTTGTCGAGCGTGTCGAGGGTCAACGTTACGCGCTGCAACACCTCGCCGGACGGGAGATAGCCGAAATCCCAGGCCGTCAGATTCGCCATCAGCGACAGGCCAATGTTCGTCGGCGAGGTGCGATGGGCGATGACCGGGTGAGGGATCTCCTGATAGTTATCCGGCGGCAGCCAGTGTTCTTTGGCGGTGACGAAGGTTTCGAAGAAGGCCCAGATTTCACGGCTCGTCTGGCGCAGCAGCTGCTTTTGCTCTCTGTTCGGCGAAAACACGCTGCGGGCGGGCGAGCGACTCATCCAGCTCAGCAGGAGCGGCGTCAGGCACCACAGCAAACTGACCGGCAGCGCGATGAAGGAAAACAGCGGTGCAATATGTGCGGTCAGGACGGTGAGCGCCACGCCAGTGGCGACGTTCATCCACATCGCCCGGTAAAAGCGGATCGGGGACGTTTTTTCCCGGTCGTTGTCCGGGCTGTAGCTGGCCCACTGGCTCAGATTGCGCTGGCTGAATCCCAGACGCCAGAGCGTCACGGCAATCGCATACAGGGAATAGCCGGCCTCATGGGGCAGGGTGGCGAAATTCATCCCGACGCGGGACAGTCGTTTAAGCGCACCGGTGGCGACCAGCAGCAGATGCTGCACAACAGGGCGACGGGTGGGTTTGTTAATCAGATCCCAGGCGACCGCCAGCCCGGTCGGCAGGAGCCAGACCAGCATCAGCACGCCCAGCCAGTAAAACGGATTCGGCACCCACAGCAGGGTGCAAAACAGCAGCGCCAACAGGGACGGAGCGACCAGGCTGCGGCGCAGGTTATCGAATAATTTCCAGTACGACAGAGCGGAGAGCGAGTTTTTATCGTGGGTGCCATCCGCTTTTCTGACGCGCGGTTTGAGCCAGTTCAGCAGCTGCCAGTCGCCACGGATCCAGCGGGTCCGGCGCGCGACGTCCGAGAGATAGTTGTTCGGATACTGCTCGTAGAGCAACACTTCGCTCAGCAGCCCCGAGCGGGCATAACACCCTTCCAGCAGATCGTGGCTGAGGACCAGGTTTTCCGGGCAGGTGTTGTGCGTGGCCTGCACAAAGATATCGACATCGTAAATGCCTTTGCCGACGAAGGAGCCTTCGTTGAACAGATCCTGATAAATATCAGACGACATCATCGAATAGGGGTTATTCCCGGCGATGCTGCTGCACATGGCGGCATAGCGTCCCTGTCCGTTGCGCGGCATCTCTTCGGCGAGACCCGGCTGCAGGATGCCGTAGCCTTTCACCACGCGCTGACGCGCGGCGTCGTATTCCGGTTTGTTGAGCGGGTGCGCCATGGTGGCGACCAGCTTATGTGCCGTATCGCGCGGCAGAAGCGTGTCGCTGTCCAGCGTGACGACGTACTTGATCCGCTCCGGCAACTGGTGCGCAGGCAGGTCGGCGACGCTGGAAAATTGTTTGTCAGGCTGGCGTAGCCAGCTGTTCAGCAGCGCCAGTTTCCCGCGTTTGCGTTCGTAACCCATCCAGGCGCCCTGCGTTGGGTTCCATTCAGGGGCGCGGTGGAGGAGATAAAAACGCGGGCGAGTGGCCGGATAGCGGCGGTTGAGATCCTGCGTCAGTGATATCGCCTGCTCAAGCAGGGCGTTGTTTTCCGCTGAGGGCTCATTCGCCGAATCGGTAAAGTCGGTTAACAGGGCGAAGCAGAGATGCTCGCTTTGGTTGCCCAGCCAGCACACTTCCAGACTGGCGATCAGTTTGCTGATCCCGTCGGGGCTGGTGAGCAGGCAGGGGATCACCACCATAGTGGCCGAATCCGCCGGGATCCCGCTGGAAAAATCCATCCGCGGCAGCGGGCGCGGCGTGCGAAAACGGGTGGTCGCTTCGCTGAGCAGATCGCTGGCGAGCTGGCTGAGGACGATGATCAGCGGTATTGCGAGGAGGATCAGCAGCCAGCCCAGGCCCTGCTGCGCAGTGCGGTGCAGAATTTCGGCGGTGGCCGCGGTGGTCAGCAGACTCAGGCTGCCGAGCCAGGACATCAGCGGGATTTGGTTGAAACTGTGCCGCAGGCGGATAAGCCGCGAGGCATCGGCGGATAAGAGAATTTCCAGGCGCTGACGCCCTTCGCCCATCAGGTAATAACCGATATGCGCACCCGGCGTGTCGGGGGCGTTTTCACCGGCAAGCGCCAGCACGCGGCGGGCCACTTCCGGCTCGCTGAAATGGCTGTCTCGCGCCAGAAGTTCAATCACGTGGCGATAGTGGTCGCGCGTATCGAAGTGCATCAGCGGGTAAATCCCGGCCGGATCCTGGCGCAGCGTCTGTTCCACCACGCTCATGGCCTCGGCGAAATCTGCCCAGTTGGTTTCACTCAGCAAGCGCAGGCCCGCGATGCTGTTACTCACGGAAAGCTGGCTGGCGGCTAACTGCTGATTGAAGCGGTGAATGAGGGTGTCGGTGGTCACGCCCTGTTCGGTCAGGCGCTGTTCGATCCAGGTCAGGGGCAGCGCCAGCATATTGCCGCGCCCCTGCAGACGACGTACCAGCTCGGCCACAAAGGCGCTGCTTAACGGCGGGCGCGAGCGCGCCATATCGGCGATCACCATGATCAGCTCGGCGGGCGTGTTCTCTGCGCACTCGAAAATGCGTGTCACCCAGCTATCCGCCAGATTACGTTCCTGCTGGGCTTTGACCACGTCGATGCTGACCCGGCGCAGGTTTTCGATGAGCGCCAGACGCAGCATGCCGGGCAGCGCCCAGACTTCGCCCAGCGTCAGCGGCGTCTCCTGCTGATAGGCGGTGATGTAGCTGGTGAGATTCGCGGCGTCCCAGCGCCCGTCACCGTGGGCGATGGCTTCGGCGGCGATATCGTAGATGCGCGGACAATCATGCGGCGAAGCCAGCGCCGGAAGCCCTTTGCCGAAATTCTTCGGCAGGTGCTGGCGCACGATGCGGATCTGCTCCTCGATCAGGTAGTAGTTATCCAGCAGCCACTCCCCGGCGGGCATGATGCTCGCTTTCTTACCGGCATTGAGGACGTAGCAGTTTTGTGTAATCACCGCCTCATTGTCATCGAGGCGTTTGAGCAGGTAGTACGGCAGCTTGTCAGGCGACAATTTGTGCGATCGCGCCAGCTTTTGTCCGTAGCGCGCCATCTGGGCCGTCGAAAAAAGCTCGGCTTTAAAACTGTTTTCAGCCGCAGGTTCGTTGCCCGAAAGGGCAGGAGCCAGCGCAGGCGGCAGCGAGCGGGAGCGACTCCGCCACTTCTTAAGGTTCATTTTCATAGCGATGCTCTGGTGCGACGTGAACGCGCAGGAGCAGTTGCGAAATCAGATCAGAAACGTTCTCTCAGGATGGGTGTGGGGCATCAGGGATTTAACAGCTGCTGGAATCTTACTTAAGTATAGAACACCGATTTTGCGCCATCAGGCGCATGCGGGATCAGCGCGGCGCAACAAACAGCGCTTTACAGCCGGGGCACAGCATCGCCTGTTTGAGGCGAATTTTTGACGTTGGGTGTGAGGACTTGAGGCCGCAGTGCGGGCAAGTGACGGTGGTGGTCGAGGCTCCACCGATGAGCTTCATTGCGTAATCGAGAAGAGACATGATGATTAACCTTTCAATGAATGAGCTTCATCCTAGCACGAAGTGTTCAAATACTATGCAAGGTATCGCATCTCCCCTTTGCAGGAATTTACCGGGTCTGTGGCTGACCTGACAAAGCGGCGGCAAAATAAGGTCTATTATTAGAATTAGTTACTGACCCGGGAGGCGAAAGGATGAACAAGGTTGCTCAATTTTACCGCGAACTGGTTGCCACACTCACGGAGCGCCTGCGTAACGGCGAACGTGATATTGATGCCCTGGTCGAGCAGGCGCGCGCGCGCGTCGTGCAAACGGGTGAGTTAACGCGGACCGAAGTAGAAGAGGTGACGCGGGCCGTGCGCCGCGATCTGGAAGAGTTCGCGCGCAGCTATGAAGAGAGCCAGGATGAGGTCACCGACAGCGTGTTTATGCGGGTGATCAAAGAGAGTCTGTGGCAGGAGCTGGCGGATATCACCGACAAAACCCAGCTGGAGTGGCGCGAGGTGTTTCAGGATCTGAACCATCACGGCGTGTATCACAGCGGCGAGGTGGTCGGGCTGGGGAATCTGGTGTGTGAGAACTGCCATTTCCATCTGGCGGTGTACACGCCTGACGTGTTGCCGCGCTGTCCGAAATGCGGGCATGACCAGTTCCATAGACGGCCGTTTGAGCCGTGATTTTCCACCCTCACCCTAACCCTCTCCCTGAGGGAGAGGGGATCAGATCGGCGTGGTTTTCTCCCTCTCCCCGTGGGAGAGGGCCGGGGTGAGGGCACCAGACCGCACTAGTGATAAAACTTCAACCGTTCTGCGATTAAATCCACAAAACCTTCCCGGTCGATATCCACCATCAACGTGGTATTCGGTGTATTGCCGGTCAGGGAGTAGTAATCCACGACCGTCATCCCCTGAGTGTATTTCCCCTGCGTCTCTACGCCGACCCAACGATCCACGGTGGTAAATATCTCCGGTTTCAACAGCCAGGCGATAGTGCAGGGATCGTGCAGCGGCGCGCCCTGGAAGCCCCATTTCTCGGTTTTGTGATACTCCATAAAAAAGTCGAGCAGCTCGGCGACGGTGGTGGCGACGGGGTTACCGATCCCGCGAAAGCGCTCGATATCTTCTGCCATGATCTGCGCCCGATGGGTCACATCCAGACCTGCCATCACAATCGGGATGCCCGACTGGAAGACGATCTCTGCCGCTTCCGGGTCGACGAAGATGTTGAACTCCGCCGCTGGCGTCCAGTTGCCGAGCCCCATCGCGCCGCCCATGATTACAATCCGCGCGATTTTCGCGTGCAGTTCCGGGTGGCTATTGAGCAGCAGCGCGACGTTGGTTTGCGGACCTGTCGCGACCAGCGTCACCGGCTCGCGGCTGTCGCGCAGCACCTTCGCCATCAGTTCGACCGCCGTGCAGTGTTGCGGTGCAAAGCCAGGCTCCGGCAGCGCCGGGCCGTCGAGGCCGCTCTCGCCGTGAACGTTATCGGCGATAATCAGATCGCGCATCAGCGGCTTCACCGCGCCGCCCGCCACCGGGATGTCCGTGCGTTTGAGCAGGGTCAGCATGCGTAACACGTTGCGCAGGGTTTTATCCGGCGTCTGGTTCCCGGCAGAAGAGGTGACCGCTTTGAGGTCGAGTTCCGGTGAGGCGAGGGCAAGGACCAGAGCGATGGCGTCGTCATGACCTGGATCGCAATCGAGAAGGATCGGCAGTGGCATAGGGAGCTCCATTTTTGGCGTTATTTTGTGACAAGGTTAACGCCGCAAGATGAAGCAGACGAGAAGAAGAGGGCTAAAGCGTGAAGTGGTGCGCAATCCGAAGAGTGCGCACCCTTTTGATTAGTGCAGGATTTTGGCGAGGAAGTCTTTAGCGCGGTCGGACTGCGGGTTGGCGAAGAAATCTTCTTTCGGCGAATCTTCGACAATTTTCCCTTCATCCATAAAGATCACGCGGTTGGCCACTTTGCGGGCGAAGCCCATCTCGTGGGTCACCACCATCATGGTCATCCCTTCGTGCGCCAGTTCAACCATCACGTCCAGGACTTCGTTGATCATCTCTGGATCGAGCGCGGAAGTGGGTTCATCAAACAGCATGGCGATCGGGTCCATACAGAGCGCACGGGCAATCGCCACGCGCTGCTGCTGACCACCTGAGAGCTGCGCCGGATACTTATCGGCATGGGCCGACAGCCCGACGCGCTCCAGCAGTTTCAGCCCCTTTTCACGCGACGCTTTTTTGTCGCGTTTCAGCACTTTTACCTGCGCCAGCGTCAGGTTCTCAATTATCGACAGGTGAGGGAACAGCTCAAAATGCTGGAACACCATCCCGACGTGAGAACGCAGTTTTGCCAGATTGGTTTTCTTGTCGTTAACTTTGGTGCCATCGACGACGATCTCGCCTTGCTGCACGGGTTCGAGGCCGTTGACGGTTTTGATCAGCGTCGATTTACCGGAGCCGGAAGGGCCGCAGACGACAACCACTTCGCCTTTTTTCACTTCGGTGGAACAGTCGGTCAGCACCTGAAAGTGCCCATACCATTTAGAAACATTTTTCAGGGAAATCATGAGACCGTCCTTTTCTTCAGCCAGGTCACCAACAGCGACGCGCTTAAACTAATTGCAAAATAAACCGCACCTGCGAACAGGATCATCTCGACCTGCGTCCCGTCACGCTCGCCGATGGTGGAGGCGGTGCGGAAGAAGTCCGCCAGACTCAGCACGTAAACCAGCGAGGTATCCTGGAAGAGCACGATGCCCTGGGTCAGCAGCAGCGGGACCATGGCGCGAAACGCCTGGGGTAAAATAATGAGCTTCATGGACTGCCAGTGGGTCATCCCCAGGGCCAGCGCCGCGCTCGATTGTCCGCGGGAGATGCTCTGAATACCCGCGCGAATAATTTCTGAATAGTACGCGGCCTCAAACATCGAGAACGCCACCATGGCCGAGATCAGGCGGATATCGGTTTTCGGCGACAGCCCCAGCACGTTTTGCAGCAGTCCAGGAACGATCAGATAAAACCACAGCAGCACCATCACCAGCGGAATCGAGCGGAAGACGTTGACGTAGGCCGTGGCGAACCAGGCGAGCGGTTTAAAGCTCGACAGGCGCATGACCGCGAGGATCGTCCCCCAGACAATACCAATGACAATCGCAATGGCGGTGATTTTTAAGGTGATGACCAGCCCGTCGAGGAGATAGGGCATGGCAGGAACAATGGAACTCCAGTCAAAATCGTACATTATTTGCCCCCCAGATTGCCCGGCAGGCGAGTTTTACGTTCAACCAGGTTCATCACCAGCATGATGAATGCGTTAATCAGCACATAGGCCACGGTAATGGCGGTGAAGGATTCCCACGCGTGGGCGGAGTAATCCAGCAGTTTGCCCGCCTGCGCGGCCATATCGACCAGACCGATAGTGGAGGCGATGGCCGAGTTTTTCACCAGGTTCATCATCTCGGAGGTCATCGGCGGGACGATCACCCGATAGGCGTTAGGCAGCAGCACGTAGCGATAGCTTTGCGGCAGCGTCAGGCCCATCGCCAGAGCTGCGTTTTTTTGCCCGCGCGGCAGCGACTGAATGGCGGCTCGCACCTGCTCGCACACGCGCGCAGCGGTAAACAGCCCAAGACAGAGCATCGACGAGACAAAGAACTGAATATTCGGGTCGAGTTCCGATTTAAACCACATGCCGAGGTTTTCCGGCAGCAGTTCAGGAACCACCAGATACCAGGTAAAGAACTGCACGATGAGCGGAACGTTGCGGAACAGTTCCACGTACAGGGTGCCGAGAGAAGAGAGAAAACGATTCGGGACGGTACGTAAAATACCGAACAGCGAACCGACCAGGAAGGCGATAATCCAGGCCGTTATCGATAACGCAACGGTGACCTGAAAGCCGCTCCACAGCCAGCCTAAATAGGTGGTGTTGCCGAACGGGGCTTGTTGCAGAAAAATGCCCCAGTTCCAGTCTATTGACATAATAAACTCCAGAAAAAAAAGGGTAGCAGCGCTACCCTCGAAGATTGGTGAGAAGCTCAATGTTCGCGCTGAGTGGGGAACGACCACTCAACGTATAGTCTGTCCGCGCTTCCCGACAATCGAGAGGGCAGGAGGTCCCGCCCCTTAATGGTTCTAATTAGTTCAGTGCTTTATCGTTTGGTTCTTTGAACAGGGCTTTCATGTCGTCAGACAGTTCAAAGTTCATGTTGAGATTTTTTGGTGGAATCGGGTTCTTGAACCACTTATCGAACCATTTTTCCGCTTCGCCGGAAGTCTGGACTTTGGCGATGGTGTCATCGATCAGCTTTTTGAAGTCCGCGTCGTCTTTACGCAGCATACAGCCGTACGCTTCTTTCGACTGCGCCGTGCCGACGATTTCCCAGTTGTCCGGTTTCTTCGCCTTCGCACGTTCTCCCGCCAGCAGCGCGTCATCCATCATGAATGCCACCGCACGGCCGCTTTCCAGGGTACGGAAAGAGTCACCGTGGTCTTTGGCGCTAATGATGCGCATATCCAGTTTCTTCTCGTCGTTCAGCTTGTGCAGCAGCACTTCTGAAGTGGTACCGGAAGTGACAACGACCGCTTTGCCTTTCAGGTCTGCGAAGTCTTTAATCTCGCCGCCTTTTTTGGTCAGCAGACGCGTACCCACCACGAAGATGGTGTCGGAGAAGGCCGCTTGTTTCTGACGCTCGAGGTTGTTGGTGGTGGAGCCACACTCAAAATCGAAGGTGCCGTTTTGCAGCAGGGGAATACGGTTTTGCGACGTAATTGGAATCAGCTTCACCTGCAGATCAGGTTTGTTAAGCTTCTTCTTGACCGCTTCTACGATCGCGTTGGAGTAATCCTGAGAGTAGCCTACGACTTTTTGCGTGTTGTCGTAGTATGAGAACGGGACGGAAGATTCACGGTGGCCGACCACGATCACGCCATTTTTGGCAATCTTGTCGAGAGTGCTCCCGGCAGCCGGAGCGTCTTCAGCGTGAACGACGCCTGCGGACATCCCCATTACCAGCATTGCTGTGGCCAGTTTACGTAATTGCATACCCAACTCCTTTATTATCTGCGCCAATGACGCATTGATACCCATTGTGATGTTGTTATATCTCGCGCGATGCGAGTGCAGTGTTATGCAAGCTTGTTAACATTTAGTCTGGCTTAATGTAAAGATTTTGCTGCGTTATTGTTTATTTTTGCGAAGCGCGCCGCACCATTCAGAGGCAAAAATATCTGCCTGCACCGTTTCGGTGCTACCGATGAACTGCGGTGGTGCGACCAGGTTGCACGTTAAGCCAAACGACTGAATCTGTGATTTAACAAAGCAATAGCCGTGCCAGAAATGGAATTTGAAAGGGGATTTGCCGGGGGACGGGGCTCGGTTTTGTAGGGCGGGTAAGCGCAGCGCCACCCGCCACATAATCGCACGGAAACACGAGCCGGGTGGCGGCTGCGCCTTACCCGGCCTACAGGGATGTGTTTTGTAGGGCGGGCAAGCGCAGCGCCACCCGCCAGATATTCGCACGGAAAACAATTGCCGGGTGGCGGTGATGGGTTTTGTAGGGCGGGTAGCGCAGCGCCACCCGCCAGAGAGGACTATCTCCGACGCTGACGAAGGCTCATCAACACCGCGCCAAAACCAAACAGCGCGGTCAGGATCCACAGCGGCCAGTTGCCGGTGCGGGCATACGGCGTCAGACCCGTCGTTGGCGTGACTTTGGTGGTCAACACCGCGCGGGTGAACTGCGGGAGCATCGCCTGAATTTCGCCTTTCGGACCAATCACCGCCGTAATCCCGTTGTTGGTGCTGCGCAGCAGCGGACGCGCCAGCTCAAGCGAGCGCATACGCGCCATCTGGAAGTGCTGCCACGGGCCAATCGACTTACCAAACCAGGCATCGTTAGAGATGGTCAGCAGATAATCCGTATCCGGACGGAAGTTATCGCGCACCTGTTCGCCCAGGATGATTTCGTAGCAGATCGCCGGCGTCAGCGCAAAACCATGTGCATGAAGCTGCGGCTGAACGTATGAACCCCGGCTAAAAGAAGACATCGGCAAGTCGAAAAACGGTGCCAGCGGGCGCAGAATCGATTCCAGCGGCACAAACTCACCAAATGGCACCAGGTGATTTTTGTTGTAGCGATTCGCCGATTCGTAGCTGTACGGGTTGTCTTTCCCGAGCGTGATAATGGTGTTGTAGGTGTCGTAACGGTTCTGCTTATTCAGACGCGCGTCGACAATCCCGGTGATCAGCGTGCTGTTTTTGGCGCGCAGGAGATCGTCCATCATGCTCAGGAAACGCTGCTGGTTAATCTCCAGATCCGGAATCGCAGACTCCGGCCAGATGATCAGGCTGGATTTGCCCATCTCTTTTTGCGTCGCATCGAGATAGATTTTCAGCGTATTAATCAGCTGGTTCTCATCCCATTTCAGCGACTGCGGAATATCGCCCTGCACCATCGACACCTGGGTGGTGCGTTCCGGCTCCAGGGTAAACCACTGGATAAAGCGCAGGGGGAAAGGAAGGGCGAAGAGGACAACGGCGGCAACCAGCGGTTTCCAGTTGCGGCTTACCAGAGCCAGCACCAGCAGGCCGCTCACCACCATCAGCAGGAAGTTGATCGCTTCCACGCCCATCACCGGGGCCAGCCCTTTCAGCGGGCCATCAATCTGGCTGTAGCCGAACTGGAGCCACGGGAAACCGGTCAGCACCCAGCCGCGCAGGAATTCGGTAATCTGCCAGACCACGGGAGCGGCAATGGCGACACGCAGCCAGTTTGTTTTCGGCCACAGGCGAGACAGAATGCCCGCGAACAGACCCGTATACAGCGAGAGATACGCCGCCAGCAGCACCACCAGGAAGACGTTCACCGGGCCAGGCATCCCGCCAAACTGCGCGATGCTGACGTACACCCAGTTAATGCCGGAGCCAAACAGGCCCAGACCCCAGAAGTAGCCGATGGCTGCGGCCTGCACCGGGCGACGATTCAGCGTCAGCCCTTGCAGCCCCATCAGCGAGAGAAGGGCGGCAGGCCAGATGTCATAAGGAGAAAAAGCCAGCGTTCCGCTGGCTCCGAGCAACAGCGCCAGCAGCAAACGGACGCGCTGGCGTTCAAGTAATGGGGCAAATGCCATTTACATTAATCTTCCAGTTTTGGCACCGGGGAGTCGTCCGGCATTCTGACGTGAACCTGAATAATACGTCGGCTGTCGGCCATGGCGACCTTGAACTGGTAACCATCGATGTCAACGGACTCGCCGCGCGCCGGGAGATGGCCAAAGGCCTGCATCACCAGCCCGCCAATGGTATCGACCTCTTCATCGCTGAAGTGGGTGCCAAAGGTCTCGTTGAACTCTTCAATGGAAGCCAGCGCGCGCACCGTCCAGGTGTGACGGCTCAGCTGACGGAATTCGATATCGTCTTCTTCGTCGTACTCATCTTCGATTTCACCGACGATCAGTTCGAGAATATCTTCGATGGTCACAAGGCCGGAAACACCGCCAAATTCATCGATAACAATCGCCATGTGGTAGCGCTGGGAGCGGAACTCTTTCAGCATGCGGTCAACGCGCTTGCTTTCCGGAACCACCACCGCCTGGCGTAACACTTTTTCCATGCTGAAAGCGTCGGCATCGCTGCGCATAAACGGCAGCAGATCTTTCGCCATCAAAATCCCTTCGATGTGATCTTTGTCCTCGCTAATCACCGGGAAACGCGAGTGGGCCGATTCGATGATCACATCGAGGCACTCGTCCAGAGTCTGGTTGCGTTTCAGGGTAATCATCTGCGAGCGGGGGATCATAATATCGCGGACGCGCTGGTCGGCGATGTCCATGACCCCTTCGAGCATTTCGCGCGTATCTTCGTCGATAAGATCGTTCTGCCCGGAATCACGAATCAGCTCCAGGAGTTCATCACGGTTTTTAGGTTCGCCGTGGAACAGCTGGCTCAGAATGAGGGAGAAAAATCCCTTCTTACTGGTTGTCGTGTCGCTACTGTGTGAATTGTCGTCGCTCATGGCGTTTGTTAAGGGTTCTCTTGTGAGTTTAACGCGCGCCGCCGCAGGAAAGATCCTTGTGCGGCGGCATGGTGGGTCAGTTGAGCAAGATGCTTAACTGACTATTCTTTCTCGGCAATGTACGGGTCCTCATAGCCCAGAGCAAGCATTATCTCTGTCTCGAGGGATTCCATCTCTTCTGCTTCTTCGTCTTCAATATGATCATAGCCAAGCAGATGCAGACTGCCGTGGATAACCATATGCGCCCAGTGGGCGTCGAGGGGCTTTTGCTGCTCTTTCGCTTCCTGTTCAACCACCTGGCGGCAGATAATCAGGTCGCCAAGCAGCGGCATTTCGATGCCCGGCGGCGCTTCGAACGGGAAAGAGAGCACGTTGGTCGGCTTATCTTTCCCGCGATAGGTCAGGTTTAGCTCGTGGCTTTCCGCTTCGTCGACCAGGCGAATCGTCACTTCTGACTCTTCCTGGAACTGCGGGATCACCGCATCCAGCCATGTTTGAAACTGACTTTCTTCCGGCAAACCGGAGTTGTCCTCACAGGCCAGCTGTAAATCGAGGATCACCTGACTCATTTATGCTCTTGCTCCTGGGCTTCGCGTTTACGTTCCGCGGCCTGTTCTGCTTTACGTTTTTGTTCTGCTTCTTCCCATGCTTCATAGGCGTTAACGATGCGGGCAACCACCGGGTGGCGCACCACGTCTTCGCTGTTGAAGAAGTTGAAGCTGATTTCGTCCACTTCCGCCAGCACTTCGATGGCGTGACGCAGACCGGATTTGGTGCTGCGCGGCAGGTCGATCTGGGTGATATCCCCGGTGATGACCGCTTTCGAGTTAAAGCCGATACGCGTCAGGAACATCTTCATCTGTTCGATGGTGGTGTTCTGGCTCTCATCAAGAATGATGAACGCGTCGTTTAACGTGCGCCCGCGCATGTAGGCCAGCGGGGCCACTTCGATGACGTTACGCTCGATCAGCTTTTCGACTTTCTCAAAGCCGAGCATTTCAAACAGGGCGTCATACAGCGGACGCAGATACGGGTCCACTTTCTGACTCAAATCGCCTGGCAGGAAGCCCAGCTTTTCACCGGCTTCGACCGCCGGGCGGGTCAGCAGGATACGACGAATATCCTGGCGCTCCAGGGCATCGACCGCGGCGGCAACGGCCAGATAGGTTTTACCCGTACCCGCAGGACCCACGCCGAAGGTGATGTCATGGTCGAGAATATTGGCGATGTACTGCGCCTGGTTTGGCGTGCGCGGCTTGATCACGCCACGCTTGGTTTTGATATTGATAGCCTTGCCGTAGTCAGGCACGCTGTCGGCGCTCTGCTCCAGCACGCGCGCTTCTTTAATGGCGAGGTGAATGTGTTCCGGTTCGATATCCTGAATTTCCCCGCGCATCGGGGCGGTATCGACATACAGGCTACGCAGAATATCCGCAGCGGCGTTGACGCAGATGGCGCGTCCGGTGAGTTTGAAGTGATTATCGCGACGATTGATTTCGATACCCAGACGTCGCTCCAGTTGTTTGATGTTGTCATCAAACGGCCCGCACAGGCTCAGCAGGCGAGCGTTGTCTGCTGGCTCAAGGGTAAGTTCACGCGTTTCTGTATTCAAACTGTTCCTCTTAATATGAGTGTCGTCTTACAAGAAATTATTCACGCCACAGAATAAAGGCGCAAGCTTATGCTTGCATATTGGGGACGCAGAGGGGAAATACAAGGCCTGCCAGAGCGACAGGCCTGAAGGAATCAGGGCTGGTAAACACCGACACCCAGATCATTTTCTTTGCGAGTACGGGCAATCACGGACGCTGGCGTTTCGGCGACGCGCAGGCCCATTTCCGCTTCGGTACGCACCAGTTTGCCGCGCATGGAGTTGGTCAGCACTTCCTGAATCTCGATATCGACAAACTTACCGATCATGTCCGGTGTGCCTTCGAAGTTCACCACGCGGTTGTTCTCGGTACGCCCCGACAGCTGCATCAGGCTCTTACGCGACGTGCCTTCCACCAGAATACGCTGCGTAGTGCCGAGCATACGACGGCTCCAGGCGTTCACCTGCTGGTTGATGCGCTCCTGCAGAATATAGAGACGCTGCTTTTTCTCCTCTTCCGGCACATCGTCCACCATATCGGCGGCAGGCGTGCCCGGACGGGCAGAGAAGATAAAGCTAAAGCTGGTGTCGAAATTTACCTCGCCAATCAGCTTCATGGTGCGCGCGAAATCATCGGTGGTTTCGCCAGGGAAGCCGACGATAAAGTCGGAGCTGATCTGGATATCCGGGCGCGCTTCACGCAGTTTGCGGATGATCGCCTTGTACTCCAGCACGGTGTGAGTGCGGCCCATCAGGTTCAGCACGCGGTCAGAGCCGCACTGGACCGGCAGATGCAGGAAGCTCACCAGCTCTGGCGTGTCGCGATAGACATCGATGATGTCGTCGGTAAATTCAATCGGATGGCTGGTAGTGAAGCGCACGCGGTCGATACCGTCGATAGCGGCCACCAGACGCAGCAGCTCGGCGAAAGTGCCGGTGGAGCCGTCGTAGTTGGCACCGCGCCACGCGTTGACGTTCTGGCCGAGCAGGTTCACTTCACGCACGCCCTGAGCCGCCAGCTGGGCCACTTCGAACAGGATATCGTCGCACGGACGGCTGACCTCTTCCCCGCGCGTGTAAGGCACGACGCAGTAAGTGCAGTATTTGTTGCAGCCTTCCATGATCGACACGTAGGCGCTTGGGCCGTCGGCGCGCGGCTCGGGCAGACGGTCAAATTTCTCGATTTCCGGGAAGCTGACGTCGACCACCGGGCTGCGATCGCCGCGAACGGAGTTGATCATCTCCGGCAGGCGGTGCAGGGTCTGCGGACCAAACACGATATCGACGTAATGGGCGCGCTGACGAATCAGCTTGCCCTCTTGCGAGGCCACGCAGCCGCCGACGCCGATAATCAGGTCCGGGTTTTTCTTTTTGAGGAGTTTCCAGCGACCTAACAGGTGGAAGACTTTTTCCTGCGCTTTTTCACGGATTGAGCAGGTGTTAAGCAGCAGCACATCGGCTTCTTCTGCCACTTCCGTCAGTTGATACCCGTGGGTGGCATTCAGCAGATCGGCCATCTTCGATGAATCATATTCGTTCATCTGACAGCCCCAGGTTTTTATATGGAGTTTTTTAGTCATCGACTTGCTCAGGCTCAGGATTGCAAGCCGCGTATTGTAATGCTTTGGTGGGGTTGTGACCAGTATGAAGGTTGTCGGCCTCAAGGGCGAAAAAATCCGGTAAACTTAAGGGATTCTCTTCAAAGGATTATTGACCATGACACTCCAGAAAACCGAAATCGCCGTGGTCGGCGGCGGGATGGTCGGCGGCGCGCTGGCGCTTGGGCTGGCACAACAGGGATTCCAGGTAACGGTAATCGAACAGGCCGCGCCGCCTGCGTTTGACGAAACCCAGCAGCCGGACGTGCGGATCTCGGCGATCAGTGCCGCGTCGGTCGATCTGCTGCGCGGTCTGGGCGTGTGGGAGGCGATCCTCGCGATGCGCGCCCATCCGTACCGTCGTCTGGAGACCTGGGAGTGGGAAAACGCCCATGTGACGTTTAACGCCGCGGAACTCAAGCTGCCGCTGCTGGGCTACATGGTGGAAAACAACGTCCTGCAGTTGGCGCTCTGGCAGGCGCTGGAGGCGCACGACAAGGTGACGCTGCGGGTGCCGGATTCCCTGAAAGCACTGCATCGCCATGAGGGCGGCTATTTGCTGGAGCTGGATAACGGTGATGAACTGGCGGTGAAGCTGGTGGTCGGGGCCGATGGCGCGAATTCCCAGGTGCGGCAGATGGCGGGGATCGGCATTCACGCCTGGCAGTATCAACAATCCTGCATGCTGATTACCGTCAAATGCGAAAACGATCCGGGCGACAGCACCTGGCAGCATTTTACCCCCAACGGCCCACACGCCTTTTTACCGCTGTTTGGAAACTGGGCGTCGCTGGTGTGGTACGACACCCCGGCGCGTATTCGCCAGCTGCAGAGTTTGTCGATGGAGCAGCTGCAGCGCGAAATCGATAAACATTTCCCGGCGCGTCTTGGCAAGGTGACGCCGGTGGCGGCGGGTGGATTCCCGTTAACTCGTCGCCATGCCCTGCAATATGCCCGCGAAGGGCTGGCGCTGGTGGGGGATGCGGCGCATACCATTCATCCGCTGGCGGGGCAGGGCGTGAACCTGGGCTATCGCGACGTGGAAGCGTTGCTGTCGGTGATGAGCAGTGCGCGCGGCCACGCGGAACCCTGGGCGAGTGCAGCGGTGCTGAAGCGCTACCAGACGCGGCGCATGGCGGATAATTTCCTGATGCAGTCAGGGATGGATCTGTTTTACGCGGGGTTCAGCAACGATCTTGCACCGGTGCGGGTTCTGCGCAATATCGGCCTGATGGCGGCCGAACGCGCAGGCGGCCTGAAACGTCAGGCACTGAAATACGCGCTCGGTCTTTAGGCATTCATTTCCCTCTCCCTGTGGGAGAGGGTCAGGGTGAGGGGAACAAGCCGCACCGTTCCCAAAGTACAAAAACAAAAAAGCCCGCAGAGCGGGCTTTTTTGCTGTTAAGTGGCTGGGGTACGAGGATTCGAACCTCGGAATGCTGGTATCAGAAACCAGAGCCTTACCGCTTGGCGATACCCCAACAGGGTGCGTTAAACATCTAACGACTTTTTGAAATTGGCTGGGGTACGAGGATTCGAACCTCGGAATGCTGGTATCAGAAACCAGAGCCTTACCGCTTGGCGATACCCCAACAATTTTTTCTAGTTTACCGAAATAATCGATAAATTCCTAATTTGGTGGCTACGACGGGATTCGAACCTGTGACCCCATCATTATGAGTGATGTGCTCTAACCAACTGAGCTACGTAGCCAGACTGCTTTCTTCGATGGCTGGGGTACCTGGATTCGAACCAGGGAATGCCGGTATCAAAAACCGGTGCCTTACCGCTTGGCGATACCCCAATAACCGCGGAGAACCGCTCAATCGAAGAAAATGGCTGGGGTACCTGGATTCGAACCAGGGAATGCCGGTATCAAAAACCGGTGCCTTACCGCTTGGCGATACCCCATCCGTGCAACGCGGACCTGGAAATGGTGCGGGAGGCGAGACTTGAACTCGCACACCTTGCGGCGCCAGAACCTAAATCTGGTGCGTCTACCAATTTCGCCACTCCCGCAAAAAAAGATGGTGGCTACGACGGGATTCGAACCTGTGACCCCATCATTATGAGTGATGTGCTCTAACCAACTGAGCTACGTAGCCATCTTTTTTTCGCGTTACCTTATCGGCGTTGCGGGGCGCATTATGCGTATTGAGTCTTGCAGCGTCAATATCTTTTTCAATGAAAATGGCCGGATTGTGACTGTTTGGTTAGGTTGCGAACAGCGTGACCGAATAATCGGCAATTATTGGTTATTAATCGCTTTTGTTCAGCAAAACGTGAGCAATAAAAAAGGCCCCGAAGGGCCTTTATGCGATCTCTACGATTACTTATAAGCAGACTGGTGAACACCCACCGCGCGTCCTGATGGATCGTTCATGGATTTGAAGGATTCATCCCATTCGATGGCTTTCGCCGAGGAGCAGGCCACTGACGGACCGCCAGGGACACATTCTGCTGCGCTCGCGACCGGGAACAGCTCTTCGAAGATTTCACGGTACAGATACGCTTCTTTCGATCCCGGCGTGTTGTACGGGAAGCGGAAGCTCGCGGTTTCCAGCTGTTGATCGGAAACTTGCTTTGCGGCCACTTCTTTCAGGGTGTCGATCCAGCTGTAGCCCACGCCATCGGAGAACTGCTCTTTCTGACGCCATGCGACGCTTGCCGGCAGGTAAGATTCGAAACATTCACGAAGGATATGTTTTTCCATTTTCCCGTTGCCGCACATTTTGTCCTGCGGGTTGATGCGCATCGCCACGTCGAGGAAAGACTTATCCAGGAAGGGTACGCGGGCTTCCACGCCCCAGGCGGACATCGCTTTGTTGGCACGTGCGCAGTCAAACATGTGCAGCGCCTGCAGTTTACGTACTGTCTCTTCGTGCAGCTCTTTGGCGTTTGGCGCTTTATGGAAGTACAGATAGCCGCCAAAGACTTCGTCAGATCCCTCGCCTGACAGCACCATTTTAATGCCCATCGCTTTGATTTTACGGGACATCAGATACATCGGCGTCGAGGCGCGAATGGTGGTCACATCATAGGTTTCGATGTGATAGATCACGTCGCGGATCGCGTCCAGACCTTCCTGCACGGTGAAGTGAATCTCATGGTGCACGGTGCCCAGATGGTTTGCCACTTCCTGCGCGGCTTTCAGATCCGGTGCGCCTTCCAGGCCGACGGCGAAGGAGTGCAGCTGCGGCCACCAGGCTTCAGAGCGCTCCCCATCTTCCACGCGGCGAGCGGCGAATTTTTTGGTGATCGCCGAGATCACGGAGGAGTCCAGGCCGCCAGAGAGCAGCACGCCGTAAGGCACGTCAGACATCAGGTGGCTTTTTACGGAATCTTCCAGCGCCTGACGCAGGGCGTTTTTGTCGGTGACGTTGTCTTTCACCGCGTCGAAATCGAACCAGTCGCGCTGGTAATACTGACGGATTTCACCGTCTTTGCTCCACAGGTAACTGCCTGCCGGGAACTCTTTAATGGTGCGGCAAACCGGAACCAGGGCTTTCATTTCAGAGGCAACGTAGAAGTTACCGTGTTCGTCGTGGCCCATGTACAGCGGGATAATCCCGATGTGGTCGCGGCCAATCAGGTAGGCGTCTTGTTCGCTGTCGTACAGCGCAAAGGCAAACATACCCTGCAGATCGTCGAGGAATTCCGGGCCTTTTTCCTGATACAGGGCGAGGATCACTTCGCAGTCGGAACCGGTCTGGAAAGCGTAACGATCGCCATACTCAGCGCGCAGCGCCTGATGGTTGTAGATTTCACCGTTAACGGCCAGCGCGTGCGTTTTTTTCTCGTTATACAGCGGCTGGGCACCGGCGTTGACATCGACAATCGACAGACGTTCGTGAGCCAGAATCGCTTTATCGCTTGCGTACACGCCGGACCAGTCCGGGCCGCGGTGACGCATCAGGCGAGAGAGTTCCAGTGCCTTTTTACGCAGTTCGCCCGCGTCAGTCTTGATATCCAGTACGCCAAAAATTGAACACATAACCTTCTCCGTTAACCCTGTTGCAGTGTGATGTTGCTTGCTTATGAAAATGCCGCAAAACAGGGTGTGCGCGCAACACTTTTACGGCCGGAAAAGCAAATAACGCAACAGGCATTGTCGAATGTTGAAAAAAGAGTATGTCGTGAGCGATTTTATTGACGATTATGCAATGAATGGTGGTTTTCGTTAGATATGGTGATGTTATTGCGGCTTAAAAATGAAAAACCACGCTCGAGGGCGTGGTTTATTGTCAGATAACGTCGATTTCAGCCACCGACGGATAAATCCAGCTCGGCCGGAACGGCATGGCGTCGATGTCGTCCAGCGTCGACACGCCCGAGAGCACGAGGATCGTCTCAAGCCCGGCCTGAAAACCGGCCAGAATATCCGTGCGCAGGTTATCGCCGACAATCACCGTTTGCTCGGAGTGCGCCTGCATTTTGTTGAGCGCCGCGCGGACAATCCACGGGCTCGGTTTGCCGACCACGAAGGGTTTGCGGCCCGAGATTTTCTCGATGCCTGCGCAGAGCGCGCCGCACGCCGGGTAATAGCCGCGACCGTGCGTATCCGGGTTGGTGGCAATAAAACGCGCGCCATTCGCCACGAAGTAAGCGGCTTTGTGCATCATTTCCCAGTTAAAGGAGCGGGTCTCGCCGACGATGACAAAATCCGGGTTCACGTCGGTGATGGTAAAGCCTGCTTTATACAGCTCGTGGATCAGCGCGCCTTCCCCGACCACGTATGCCTTTTTGCCTTCCTGACGTTTCAGGAAGTCGGCGGTCGCCATCGCGGAGGTGTAAAACACGCTGTCCGGCACGTCGACACCCGCAGTGGCGAAGCGGTTGGCCAGATCCTGCCCGGTCTGCGACGGATAGTTGGTCAGCAGAACCAGCGGCATTCCTTTTTCCAGAATACGGTTCAGAAACTCAGCGGCCCCGGGCACCGCAACGTTATCGTGCATCAGCACGCCGTCAATATCACAAATCACATTCTGAATGGTCATGAACTACCTGGCATCTCAAAAAAAGAAGGCGTCACTATAAAGCGCTCTTAGCTTTCCAGCAAACGCTGGAGCAGCAGACCGTTAAGCATGGCGCGTTTCACCAGCGCAAAAGCACCAATGGCGGAACGGTGATCGAGCGTCGAGCGCACCACCGGCAGATTCTGACGGAAGGCTTTCAGCGCCTGAGTATTAATGCAGCCTTCGATCGCCGGAAGCAGCACTTTTTCCGCCTCGGTGATCTCACCGGCGATCACCACTTTCTGCGGGTTAAACAGGTTGATGGCAATGGCGATGGTTTTGCCCAGATGGCGGCCCACTTGCTCAATGACTTCGCAGGCGAGGGCGTCGCCTTTGTTGGCGGCTTTGCAGATGGTGTTGATCTTGCAGTCTTCAAGCGTGATGCGGCTTTGATAGCCCTGCTCGAGCAGATGGCGCACCCGGTGTTCAATCGCGGCGTTAGCAGCGACGGTTTCCAGACAGCCGAAGTTCCCACAGTGGCAGCGCTCGCCGAGGGGATCGACCTGGATATGGCCGATCTCGCCGACGTTGCCGTTACGGCCAATAAAAATGCGCCCGTTGGAGATAATCCCGGCACCGGTTCCGCGGTGGACGCGCACCAGAATAGAGTCTTCGCAATCCTGACTCGCACCAAAGTAGTGCTCCGCCAGCGCCAGGCTGCGGATATCGTGCCCGACATAGCAGGTGACGTTGAAACGTTTTTCCAGCGCTCCGACCAGCCCCCAGTTTTCCACCTGGATGTGGGGCATGTAGCGAATCACGCCGCTTTCCGGGTCGACCAGACCTGGCAGGATCACCGAGATGGCGATCAGCTCGCGGATTTTACGCTGGCAGCTGTCAATAAACAGCGCGATGGTATTCAGCAGGGCGTGTTCCAGGGTTTCCTGGGTTCGCTCGGGCAGGGGATAGTGCTCTTCCGCCACCACTTTGCTGCTCAGATCGTACAGAGTGAGCGTGGTGTCGTGACGGCCAAGGCGTACGCCAATGGCGTGGAAATTGCGGGTTTCGGTAATGATAGAGATGGCGCGGCGGCCCCCGGTGGAGGCCTGCTGATCGACTTCTTTGATCAAGCCGCGCTCAATCAGCTGACGCGTGATTTTGGTCACGCTGGCGGGGGCAAGCTGGCTCTGTTCGGCGATCTGAATCCGCGAGATTGGACCATGCTGGTCAATCAGGCGGTAAACAGCCGCACTGTTAAGTTGTTTAACGAGGTCAACATTACCAATTTGAGCTTGTCCGCCAGATGTCATACTTTTACTTACTCAGTGACGACCTCGTTACCATTAACGATGGTCTTAATAATTTTATAATCGCGTGTGAAGGCGGTGAGGTTGGCCACCATGCCCGGAGCGATACCGCCCAGCTGTTTGTCCACGCCAATCGCGCGAGCCGGGTAGAGCGTTGCCATACGCAGCACTTCATCCAGCGCAATGCCGCAATGCTCAACCAGGTTACGTACCCCTTCGATCATCGTCAGTGCAGAGCCGCTCAGCGTTCCGTTCTCATCCACGCACAATCCATTGCGGTAGTATATTGTTTTACCAGCAAAAATGAACTGCTCAATATTTGCACCTGCTGGCGCCGTGGCGTCAGTCACCAGGCACAGCTTATCGCCTTTCAGGCGTTTCGCGTTGCGGATGTTGGTGTAATCCACATGCAGGCCATCAGCGATAATGCCACAGTAAACGTCTGGCTCATCAAGAATCGCACCGACAAGCCCTGGTTCGCGGCCGGTAATGTACGGCATGGCGTTATAAAGGTGGGTCGCAAAGGTAATGCCTGCGCGGAAACCGGTTTTCGCTTCGGCGAGCGTCGCGTTAGAGTGACCCGCAGAAACCACGATACCGGCGGCTGCCAGTTTGCTGATCACGTCCGGCCCGGTCATTTCAGGGGCCAGCGTCACTTTGGTGATCACGTCCGCGTTAGCGCACATGAAGTCGACCAGCTCGGCGTCAGGCTTGCGCACATAATTCGGATTGTGGGTGCCTTTCTTGACGATGTTCAACCACGGACCTTCAAGGTGCAGACCCAGCGCCTGATGCGGGTATTTCGCCAGGTATTCACGCATCACGCGGATACCTTGCTTCATTAATTCGTCGTCGGAGGTGATGAGCGTTGGCAGATAGCTGGTGCAGCCCGATTTCTCATTGGCTTTCTGCATGATCTCCAGCGTTTCAACGGTGACCGCCTCTGGCGAGTCGTTGAACTGCACGCCGCCGCAGCCGTTCAACTGGACGTCGATAAAACCGGGGGAGATGATTGCTCCATTGAGTGAGCGCTGTTCGATCTCCGGCGGCAGTTCAGCCTGCGGGCAGACACGTTCAATCAGGCCATTGGCGATAACAATCGCATGGTCATCCAGAATTTCATGGCCGGTATAAATCCGACCGTGGGTTAAAGCGTACATAAGACCCCCGGTTTAAAAATTCAACCGCCTCTTTGGGAAGAGGCGGCTAGTCAATTACAGACCTTTAATGTTTTCAGCTTCTAACTCGTTGAAGTATTTCAGCGTCTTCACTTTCAGTTCCATGGTGGACGGCTCGTCGCACACCACAACCGCTTTAGGATGCAGCTGCAGGCAGCTGATGGTCCACATGTGGTTCACGTTGCCTTCAACGGCGGCTTGCAGCGCCTGCGCTTTCACGTTGCCCAGCACCAGAATCATCACTTCTTCGGCATCCAGCAGGGTGCCCACGCCAACGGTCAGGGCGTATTTTGGCACCTGATTTACGTCGCCGTCGAAGAAGCGAGAGTTTGCCACGCGGGTGTCATGGGTCAGGGTTTTAATACGGGTACGAGAGGCCAGAGAAGAAGCCGGTTCGTTGAACGCGATGTGACCGTCGTTGCCCACGCCGCCCATGAACAGGTTAATTTTGCCGTAAGAGCGGATTTTTTCTTCGTACTGACGGCATTCTGCGTCAATATCAGGCGCGTTTCCATTCAGCAGGTTAATATTTTCAGGTTGAATATCAACGTGATCAAAGAAATTGCGGTGCATGAAGCTATGGTAGCTCTCCGGGTGTTCCTTCGCTAAGCCCACGTATTCGTCCATGTTGAAGGTGACAACATGTTTGAAGCTAACCTGGCCTGATTTATGCATTTCGACCAGAGCTTTATACGCGGTCAGCGGTGTGCCACCGGTTGGCAGGCCGAGAACGAAAGGACGATCGGCGGTAGGTTTGAACGCGTTGATACGGTTAACGATATGGCGTGCAGCCCATTTTCCGACTTGTTCAGCTGTAGCCAGGGGAATCAGTCTCATTGTTCACCTCTAAAGTTAAAGTTAAAAAAAGTGGGCGGATGGCGCGCCTCAACCTGAAATAAGCGTAACCTGGATCACGCCAGGCGGGGGGCAATCCGACTTGATTTTTTGAATGATAAAATAAGTTTTCACTGTTAGCCAGCAAAAGGGAGGGTTATTAACGGTATTTGGTGACAAAACTCACAAAAAATACGTGTTTAATTTGCGATACGAATTAATTTCTCACACACTCAGAATGCCAGTGATTCATCAACTGTATCGATAAGTTAGTGACACAATAAAAAACAGCTGAGAACGTGCCTTAAACGGGGTCTCATAGGGGGAAGCACAAGTGAGTATTCTAGGTTATTTACAAAAGGTTGGTCGCGCACTGATGGTGCCGGTCGCCACGCTGCCTGCGGCAGCAATTCTG
The DNA here is from genome assembly GCF_030238365.1 of Lelliottia wanjuensis. Classification (GTDB taxonomy): domain Bacteria; phylum Pseudomonadota; class Gammaproteobacteria; order Enterobacterales; family Enterobacteriaceae; genus Enterobacter; species Enterobacter wanjuensis. Next base: position 89,709 of record NZ_JASSOT010000052.1, read on the forward strand.
ATGGGTGTCGGCTACTGGATTGACCCGGTTAGCTGGGGTGGTGACAACGCACTTGCGGCGCTGTTCATCAAGTCTGGTTCCGCCATCATCGACAATATGTCCGTACTGTTCGCGATCGGTGTCGCTTACGGTATGTCCAAAGATAAAGACGGTGCAGCAGCATTAACAGGTTTTGTGGGCTTCCTCGTGTTGACCACACTCTGTTCTCCGGCAGCGGTTGCCATGATTCAGAAGATCCCAGTGGACCAGGTGCCTGCTGCGTTCGGTAAGATCAGCAACCAGTTCGTCGGTATCCTCGTGGGTATCATCTCTGCGGAACTGTACAACCGCTTCAGCGGCGTTGAGCTGCCGAAGGCGCTGTCGTTCTTCAGCGGTCGTCGCCTGGTGCCGATCCTGACCTCCTTCGTCATGATCGCTGTCGCGTTCATCCTGATGTACGTCTGGCCTGTGATCTTCGACGGTCTGGTGAACTTCGGTGAGCACATCCAGAAACTCGGTTCTGCTGGCGCAGGTATCTACGCCTTCTTCAACCGTCTGTTGATTCCGGTCGGTCTGCACCACGCCCTGAACTCCGTGTTCTGGTTTGACGTGGCAGGTATTAACGATATCCCTAACTTCCTCGGCGGCGCACAGTCCATCGAAACAGGTAAAGGCATCGTGGGTATCACCGGTCGTTATCAGGCGGGCTTCTTCCCGATTATGATGTTCGGTCTGCCGGGTGCTGCGCTGGCTATCTATCACTGCGCACGTCCAGAGAACAAAGCGAAAGTTCTGGGTATCATGATGGCGGGCGCATTCGCGGCCTTCTTCACCGGTATCACCGAGCCGCTGGAATTCTCCTTCATGTTCGTGGCGCCGGTTCTGTATGTGATCCACGCCGTGCTGACCGGTATCTCTGTGTTCATCGCAGCGTCAATGCACTGGATCGCAGGCTTCGGCTTCAGTGCGGGTCTGGTGGATATGGTGCTGTCGTCCCGTAACCCGCTGGCGACTCACTGGTGGATGCTGATCCCTCAGGGTCTGGTGTTCTTCGTGATTTACTACGTGGTGTTCCGCTTCACTATCACCAAATTCAACCTGATGACTCCGGGTCGCGAGCTGGCTGTTGCCGGTAGCGAAGCCGATGGTCAGGACGTGAATGTGAGCGGTGATAAAGAGCAGGACGTTGCAGGCCTGGCGCGTCAGTACATCGCCGCAGTCGGTGGTTCTGACAACCTGACCGGTATCGACGCCTGTATCACCCGTCTGCGCCTCAGCGTGAAAGATTCTTCTCTGGTTAACGAAGCACTGGCTAAACGTCTGGGCGCATCCGGTGTGATTCGTCTGAACAAAACCAGCGTGCAGATTATCGTGGGCTTCGTGGCAGAAAAAATCGCTAACGCCATGAAAACCACCGGTCCGGTAGCCGCTTCTGAAGCTGCTCCTGTCGCCGCTGCACCTGTCGCTGCAAAACCACAGGCGGTTCCTAACGCCACCACCATCGCGGCGCTGGTTTCTCCAGTCACCGGTGAAGTGGTTGCCCTGGAGCAGGTTCCTGATGAAGCCTTCGCCAGCAAAGCGGTCGGTGATGGTGTCGCTGTGAAACCAACGGAAAAAACCGTGGTTTCTCCGGCAGCCGGTACCATCGTGAAAATCTTCAACACCAACCATGCCTTCTGCCTCGAAACGGAGAAGGGTGCTGAGATCGTGGTCCACATGGGTATCGACACCGTTGCCCTGGGTGGTCAAGGCTTCACGCGTCTGGTTGAAGAGGGTGCCGAAGTGGTGGCAGGTCAGCCGATTCTGGAAATGGATCTGGACTTCCTGAACGCCAATGCGCGCTCCATGATTAGCCCGGTTGTTTGCAGCAACATCGACGACTTTAGCGGTCTGGTTCTCCAGGCGAAAGGTCAGGTCGTTGCTGGTCAAACGCCACTGTACGAGATTAAAGGCAAGTAATCGCTCCTGAGTAGAGTCATGCCTTAAGCGGTGGGGGTTATCCTCCGCCGCTTTTTTTTGCAGCAATCCTCCCCAATATTCACTTCAAAGCCGTTTTTTGCATAACTAAAGGTTGTCACTACGTCCGGCTTATAAGATCATATGCCGTTATACGTTGTTGACGCTTTGAGGAATCCACGATGAGTGAGGCTGAAGCCCGCCCGAGTAACTTTATTCGCCAGATCATCGATGAAGATCTGGCCAGTGGTAAGCACACCACAGTTCATACCCGTTTCCCGCCGGAGCCAAACGGCTACCTGCATATCGGTCATGCGAAATCGATCTGCCTGAACTTCGGCATCGCGCAAGACTACCAGGGCCAATGCAACCTGCGTTTCGATGACACCAACCCAGTTAAAGAAGACATCGAATACGTTGAGTCCATCAAGAACGACGTGCAATGGTTAGGCTTCACCTGGTCTGGCGATATCTGCTACTCCTCTGACTATTTCGATCAGCTGCACGCCTACGCCGTAGAGCTTATCAACAAAGGCCTGGCCTACGTTGACGAGCTGTCTGCTGACGAAATCCGCGAATACCGTGGCTCGCTGACGGCGCCGGGTAAAAACAGCCCGTTCCGCGATCGCAGCGTCGAAGAGAACCTCGCGCTGTTCGAAAAAATGCGTGCCGGTGGCTTCGAAGAGGGCAAAGCCTGTCTGCGTGCCAAAATCGACATGGCATCGCCGTTCATCGTGATGCGCGATCCGGTGCTGTATCGCATTAAATTTGCCGAGCACCACCAGACCGGCAACAAGTGGTGCATCTACCCGATGTACGACTTCACCCACTGCATCAGCGATGCGCTGGAAGGCATTACGCACTCCCTGTGTACGCTGGAGTTCCAGGACAACCGTCGTCTGTACGACTGGGTGCTGGATAACATCACCATTCCTGTGCATCCGCGTCAGTACGAGTTCTCTCGTCTGAATCTGGAATACACCGTGATGTCCAAGCGTAAGCTGAACCTGCTGGTGACGGACAAGCACGTCGAAGGCTGGGATGATCCGCGTATGCCGACCATCTCCGGTCTGCGTCGTCGTGGCTACACCGCGGCCTCTATTCGCGAATTCATCAAGCGTATCGGCGTGACCAAGCAGGACAACACCATTGAGATGGCGTCTCTGGAATCCTGCATTCGCGAAGATCTGAACGAAAACGCACCGCGCGCGATGGCGGTTATCGATCCGGTTAAACTGGTCATCGAAAACTACCCGCAGGGCGAGAGCGAGCAGGTCACCATGCCGAACCATCCGAGCAAACCGGAAATGGGCAGCCGTGAAGTGCCGTTCAGCGCCGAGATCTGGATCGACCGTGCTGACTTCCGCGAAGAAGCGAACAAGCAGTACAAGCGTCTGGTGCTGGGCAAAGAAGTTCGCCTGCGCAATGCGTACGTGATCAAAGCTGAGCGCGTGGAGAAAGACGCCGAAGGCAACATCACGACTATCTTCTGTACTTACGACGCAGAGACCCTGAGCAAGGATCCGGCGGACGGACGCAAAGTGAAAGGCGTGATCCACTGGGTGAGCGCAGCACACGCGCTGCCGGTTGAAATTCGTCTGTACGATCGTCTGTTCAGCATTCCGAACCCGGGCGCGGCAGAAGATTTCCTGGCGACCATCAACCAGGAATCATTGGTCATCAAACAGGGTTATGCAGAACCTTCCCTGAAAACGGCCGAAGCAGGTAAAGCGTATCAGTTCGAGCGTGAAGGTTACTTCTGTCTCGACAGCCGTTATGCAACCGCTACCAAACTGGTATTTAACCGTACCGTCGGTCTGCGTGACACCTGGGCCAAAATTGGCGAGTAAGCCTGGTCAATGAGAGACAAACGCCGCGCAACGCGGCGTTTTTTTTGCTTATCGATCATGCTTTTACTTTTCGTGCCATTTTTTAACCGCAAAATAACACGTCAATGAGCTGCTACTTATTTTTTTTAATAAAGTTTCATGTAATACGGAATAAGCCAAATTATAGTATGTGAGCGCTATCAAATTTCATTACTCCCTGAATTTAACCATATTTTTCCGCTTAAGCCTTGTCGTAGGTGATGTGTTACAAATCACTACCAATTATGTGCACTTCGTCATAATCCTGCGTTTTCCCCACTGAAAAGCATTGATAATTCGCGTCGCGAAAAATAGTCTAAAGGCGGTAGTTAATTCGAGGGTATTACAGACTACCCCTGACCATTTGGTCTTTTAGATTTTTCGCCGTTTAAGGCGCTTTTATTCGTCAAAGAGGAACAATCTATGCGTACGTTCAGTGGCAAACGTAGTGCGCTGGCGCTGGCTATCGCCGGTGTGACAGCAATGTCGGGCTTTATTGCAGCTCCGCAGGCTCAGGCAGCAGGCTTTATCGATGATTCGACACTCACGGGCGGTATCTATTACTGGCAGCGTGAACGTGACCGTAAAGACGTCACCGACGGCGACAAATACAAAGTTAACCTTTCTCACTCCACCTGGAACGCCAACCTGGATTTCCAGTCGGGATATGCCGCTGATATGTTCGGTCTGGATATTGCTGCTTTCACGGCCATCGAAATGGCGGAAAACGGCGATAGCGCACACCCGAACGAAATCGCGTTCTCCTCCAGCAACAAAGCGTACAAAGAAGACTGGTCTGGCGATAAGAGCGGTATCAGCCTGTATAAAGCGGCGGCAAAATTCAAATACGGTCCAGTATGGGCGCGCGGTGGTTACATTCAGCCAACCGGTCAGACCCTGTTAGCCCCACACTGGAGCTTCATGCCGGGTACTTACCAGGGCGCGGAAGCCGGGGCGAACTTTGACTACGGCGATGCGGGTGCGTTGAGCTTCTCCTACATGTGGACCAACGAGTACAAAGCGCCGTGGCACATCGAGATGGATGACTTCTATCAGGGCAACCGTAAAACCAAAGTTGATTACCTTCATTCTGTTGGCGCGAAGTATGACTTCAAAAATAACCTCGTTCTTGAAGCCGCATTTGGTCAGGCACAGGGCTACATGGATCAGTATTTTGCCAAAGCCTCTTATAAATTTGATTTAGTTGGCAACCCGTTCACCACGAGCTACCAGTTCTATGGTGCGCGGGATAAGGTGGACGATCAAAAAAATCTGCAGACCAACGATGATGTCCTCCTGGCAAGCGATCTCTATGATGGTACCGCCTGGCTGCAGGCGTTAACTTTTGGGTATAAGGTTGGCCAGGTCGATCTGCGTCTTGAAGGTACCTGGGTTAAAGCTGATGGTAATCAGGGCTACTTCCTGCAGCGTATGACGCCGACTTACGCGTCATCCAATGGTCGTTTGGATATCTGGTGGGATAACCGCTCAGACTTCAACGCCAACGGTGAAAAAGCCGTCTTCGTCGGAGCAATGTACGACCTCAGTAACTGGAATCTGGCCGGATGGTCGGTTGGGGCTTCCTATGCCTATGGCTGGGATGCTAAACCAAGCAGCGCATCCATCTACGATCAGAGTCAGCGTCTGAAAGAGTCCGCTTATAGTCTTGATGCGTCTTATGTTCTGCAGGACGGCCGCGCGAAGGGCACCATGTTTAAACTGCACTTCACCCAGTATGACAACCATTCTGACCTGGCTAGCTATAGCGGCGGCTATAACAACATCTTCCAGGATGAACGTGACGTGAAATTCATGGTTATCGCACCATTCACCATCTTCTGATGAACTGCCTGGCGGGGCCACACCCGCCGGAATGGAGACCAACATGTTGAAGAAAATTGTAGTGGTGGCTGTACTGGCATCGGGCCTGGTTGCCTGTGCGCAGCCTCAGGCACCGAAAGAAGATTCACGTCTCAAAGAGGCTTACAGCACCTGTATCAACACCGCGGAAGGCTCGCCGGAGAAAATCCAGGCCTGCCAGAGCGTGCTGACGGTACTGAAGAAAGAAAAGGCGCATGAGCAATTTGCGACGCAAGAGAATGTTCGCGTGATGGACTATCAGGCCTGTATCCAGGCGCGTAAAACGGGTAATGGTGAAGCAGTGAAAGCCGATTGCGGCCAGCTCTGGCAGGAAATTCGCAAGAACAACGCGCAGTAATCTGCGTTCATCAACGCCCGGCAGCGAGAGCTCGCCGGGCGTTTTGCATTTATTGCAGGCAAAAAAAAAGCCAACCGTCAGGTTGGCTCAGAGTATGAAGCAGAATTATTTGGTATCGTGAGCGTGCTCGTTTTCGCGGCAATCGCCTTCAGCACAGTGACCATACAGATACAGGCTATGGTTGGTCAGACGGATGCCATGTCGGGTGGCAATCTCACGCTGACGTGCTTCGATAGAGTCATCGCTAAACTCAATCACCTTGCCGCAGTCGAGGCAAATCAGGTGATCGTGGTGATGCTGCTGCGTCAGTTCAAAAACGGATTTACCGCCTTCAAAATTATGACGGGTGACAATGCCGGCGTCATCGAACTGGTTCAGAACGCGGTATACGGTCGCCAGCCCAATCTCTTCGCCCATGTCGATCAGACGCTTGTATAAGTCTTCCGCACTGACGTGATGGTTGTCCGGCCCTTGCAGAACTTCCAGGATTTTTAAACGAGGAAGCGTCACTTTCAGGCCAGCCTTCTTTAATGCGGTATTGTTGTCAGTCATGCGGAATCTGTCCTGTTGCTAAACGATTCACTTCCTTAAGAAGTGACAGAAAATGCAGTTGGGATAATGCGTCTCATTATAGAACTGCCATGTCTAAATGAAAACCGCAAGTCTCAAGCAAAGTATGCTTATAAAAACGTGGTATCACCAACAAACTTGTTCGATGGCATCCACTTTAACCCTGGGACATTGTACAGGTATGAACGCAAAAGTTAAAAATTTGTAGCAATTATTTTGATTGGAATTATCTATCAATGAGGCATAGCGTAAAACGCTACACCTCACAGATTTGATCAGGCGTTCAGAATGTCGTCGAGGTGCAGTTCTTCGCGGATCTGTTTCACCCACTTGTCGACGCGCTCTGCGGTCAGCTCTGGCTGACGGTCTTCGTCGATAGCGAGGCCAACAAAGTGGTCGTCATCCGCCAGGCCTTTAGAAGCTTCGAAATGATAGCCCGCCGTTGGCCAGTGGCCGACGATCGCGGCGCCGCGTGGCTCAATGATGTCGCGGATGGTGCCCAGCGCATCACAGAAGTACTCTGCGTAATCTTCCTGGTCGCCGCAGCCGAAGAGGGCCACGAGCTTGCCGTTGAAATCGACTTCTTCCAGCGTCGGGAAGAAATCATCCCAGTCACACTGCGCTTCGCCGTAGTACCAGGTTGGGATGCCGAGCAGCAGAATATCGTAGCCTTCGAGATCTTCTTTGCTGCTCTTAGCAATGTCATGCACGTCGGCAACGTCTTTACCAAGCTGTTTTTGAATGTTTTTTGCGATGTTTTCGGTATTACCGGTATCGCTGCCGAAAAAAATGCCGATGATTGCCATGAGTAAAATAACCTCTTGAAACTTAATGGTATGGTGGCGCAATTTGTCCACGGATAAGGGCAATCATAGCAGAACAGGGAAGTCTGCGGAAACAGCTATCACGCGGGACTGCACTCTGTGCTACATGAAAGGGACAAATGAGTGGATTTTCAGACGATCACCTGGTGCTGCGCCACGCCTGAAGTTGCGCCATCAGCATCTCTTCAATCAGCTCGCTGCGGCTGATTTCGCGGGCGTCGGCCAGTTCACTTAAGGCGTCAGCCGCTTCCGCGTTGAGTTTTAGCTCGACGCGTTTAAGCCCACGACTCTTGTCGCGTTTTAGCTGATTGCGCTTATTGATGCGCAACTGTTCATCACGCGAAAGCGGATTGGTTTTTGGTCGTCCCGGTCGACGTTCAGTCGCGAACAGATCTAATGTCGTGCGGTCCGTTTGTTCTTTGGCCATGATTCAGAGACTTCGGGGGAAAACAAGCAGCCCTGCTATTGCCGGGGCGATGAGCGCGACATCATACATGACGTCAACCTGCACGCCAACGACTGGTGACCCGCAGGCAACCGGTCGCTGGCTTTTTAATCAAATCGCATTATCAGAGAGATAACGACGAATCGCCCGCAGTACGGCTTCCGGTTTTTCGGCGTGAACCCAGTGTCCGGCTCCAGCTACCACATGCGCACGCGCCTGCGGGAATTGCGCCAGCAGCTCATCGCGATACGCGTCGGTGACGTACGGGGAGTTGCCACCGCGAATAAACAGGGTAGGGTGCGGCCAGGCCGGAACGTTGTCCCAGCCGACAATATGGGAATACTGATCCCACAGCACCGGCACGTTAAAACGCCATGCGCCATCGACGAAGGATTTCAGCAGAAACTGCACCACGCCCTCTTCATCCAGATGTTCGCGCATCACCGCCGCTGCCTTTTGGCGCGTGGAAACGCCCGCCTCGGTCACGGCGTTGATCGCCGCAAAGATTTCGTCATGACGGCGCACATCGTAATCCACCGGGGCGACGTCGATCACCACCAATTGCTCGATACGCTCAGGAGCCAGCGCCGTCAGAGCCATGACCGCTTTGCCGCCCATGGAATGGCCAATCAGCGTCGCTTTTTCAATCTGGTTGGCATCGAGGGTATCCAGCAGATCTTGCGCCATCGCGGCGTAGGTCATCTCCGGGCTGCGCTCGGAAAGGCCGTGGTTACGCATATCCACCTGCAGGATATCGTGGTCGGCCACCAGATCGCGGGCCAGCACGCCCAGGTTATCGAGGCTGCCAAACAGGCCATGAACCAGTACGATGGGAGAATTATTGTTCGGCGATTGTGCAGATTGCGCTCGGCTATTCAATTTCATGGCAAAGTTCTTTTTTTACGTATGTCAGGTTAGGGTATTATGTTGACCATTCTGCCGCCCGGCTGCAAGGTTCCAGTTTAATCTGACTTTTGCCGCAAGCCTGGCTTGACCCTATCCGCGGTTGGGATTAGCCCTTATAATCCCAACGACTTGTATTCAGATAAGATATTGCACTGGATTAAGATGAAAACAATCGAAGTTGATGATGAGCTCTATCAGTATATTGCCAGCCACACGCGACATATTGGCGAGAGTGCGTCCGACATTTTACGGCGTATGCTGAAATTTTCCGCCGCCTCACAGCCCGCAACTCCGGTTTCTAAAGAGGTTCGTCAGCCGAGCGCTGCTGTTGAAGTCAAAACAGTCGCCCCGGTGAAAGACAAAGTCCGCGCCATGCGTGAACTGCTGCTTTCCGACGAATACGCCGAGCAGAAGAAAGCGGTTAACCGCTTTATGCTGGTGCTGTCTACACTCTATTCACTGGATAACAAAGCGTTTGCCGAAGCCACTGATTCGCTTCATGGCCGTACCCGCGTCTACTTCGCGGGCGACGAGCAGACGCTGCTTGCCAACGGCAATCAAACCAAACCTAAGCATGTCCCTGGTACGCCGTACTGGGTGATCACCAACACCAACACCGGACGCAAATGCAGCATGGTCGAACACATCATGCAGTCGATGCAATTCCCGGCGGAATTGATTGAAAAGGTTTGCGGTACCATTTAACCCTTGCACAGGAAGGACCAGGCAATGGCAAATCACGAACGTGCGGGTCAGCCTGCACAACAAAGCGATTTGATTAACGTCGCTCAACTCACCGCGCAGTACTACGTGCTGAAGCCGGAAGTGGGCAACGCAGAACACGCAGTGAAGTTTGGTACGTCTGGCCACCGCGGCAGCGCGGCGCGCCATAGCTTTAACGAACCGCATATTCTGGCCATTGCCCAGGCCATCGCGGAAGAGCGCGCGAAAAATGGCGTGACCGGTCCGTGCTATGTCGGGAAAGACACCCACGCCCTGTCCGAACCGGCATTCATCTCCGTGCTGGAAGTGCTGGCCGCGAACGGCGTTGACGTGATCGTCCAGGAAGACAACGGCTTTACGCCGACCCCTGCGGTCTCGAACGCCATTCTGGTGCACAACAAAAAAGGCGGCGCGCAGGCAGACGGTATCGTTATCACCCCGTCGCACAACCCGCCGGACGACGGTGGTATCAAGTACAACCCACCGAACGGTGGACCGGCTGATACCAACGTCACCAAAGTGGTCGAAGACCGCGCCAACGCGCTGCTGGCTGCTGGCCTGAACGGCGTGAAACGTATTTCACTGGATGAGGCCATGGCCTCCGGCCATGTGAAAGAGCTGGATCTGGTGCAGCCGTTTATTGAAGGGCTGGCGGATATCGTCGATATCGCCGCGATTCAAAAAGCGGGCCTGAAGCTGGGCGTGGATCCGCTCGGCGGTTCCGGGATCGAATACTGGAAGCGCATTGCCGAATTCTACAAGCTGGATCTGACCATCGTGAACGATCAGGTCGATCAGACCTTCCGCTTTATGCACCTCGACAAAGATGGCGCTATCCGTATGGACTGCTCCTCCGAGTGTGCGATGGCCGGTCTGCTGGCTCTGCGCGATAAGTTCGATCTGGCGTTTGCCAACGACCCGGACTACGACCGCCACGGGATCGTCACCCCGGCGGGCCTGATGAATCCGAACCACTACCTGGCCGTTGCGATTAACTATCTGTTCCAGCATCGTCCACAGTGGGGCAAAGAGGTCGCCGTCGGTAAAACGCTGGTCTCTTCCGCAATGATTGACCGCGTGGTGAACGATCTGGGCCGCAAGCTGGTAGAAGTGCCGGTGGGCTTCAAATGGTTTGTTGACGGTCTGCACGACGGCAGCTTCGGTTTCGGCGGCGAAGAGAGCGCGGGGGCATCCTTCCTGCGTTTCGACGGTACGCCGTGGTCGACGGATAAAGACGGGATCATTATGTGCCTGCTGGCGGCGGAAATCACCGCGGTCACCGGTAAGAACCCGCAGGAGCATTACAACGAGCTGGCCGCTCGCTTTGGTGCGCCGAGCTACAACCGTATTCAGGCGGGAGCCACTTCCGCGCAGAAAGCGGCGCTGTCTAAGCTCTCCCCTGAGATGGTGAGCGCGGATACGCTGGCGGGTGACCCGATCACCGCGCGTCTGACGGCGGCACCGGGTAATGGGGCGTCTATCGGTGGTCTGAAAGTGATGACCGAGAACGGCTGGTTTGCAGCACGTCCATCCGGTACGGAAGATGCGTACAAAATTTACTGCGAAAGCTTCCTCGGCGACGAACACCGTAAGCTGATTGAGAAAGAAGCGGTAGAGATTGTGAGTGAAGTGTTGAAGAACGCGTAATTCTGCGGTCTGTTTGCCGGGTGGCGGCTCCGCCTTACCCGGCCTACAAAACTGCTCTGCGGTCTGATGCCCTCACCCCAACCCTTATGTCTTGATCTTCTCCGCTTCTGCGGAGAAGATCCCCGACTGATCATCGGGAGGTTACCGGTGAGCATCACCCGGCCCTGGTGCCACTGAGCCCGTGGGAGAGATTATGCCCCGGTAACCT
>NZ_JASSOT010000053.1 GCF_030238365.1 Lelliottia wanjuensis
ACTATATCCATTACTATAACAACGAGCGGATCAGTCTGAAATTAAAAGGCCTGAGTCCGGTAGAATACCGAACCCAGACCCCGATAGCCGCTTAACATGAACTGTCCAACTTTATGGGGTCAGTCCATTCCGGGGGCTTCTAAGCGGATTAGTGCTTGTAGATGAATTCGACACCTTCTTCGTCGTCTTCGTCCCAGTCGTCATCCCAGTCTTCGTCATCTTCGACGTCAACTTCTTGTTCTTCGAGCTGCTGGCGATGATAGTCATCCCACATGAACTCAACTTTCTCAGGACCTTTCACTTCTTCTGCCTGAGCAATTGGGTTCTCAATGATAAACGTCATCACATCCCAGCAGAGATCTTTCACGCCCATCTGGCTTGCCGCAGAGATCAGGTAGTATTTCTCTTCCCAACCCATCGCTTCAGCAATGGCTTTCGCCCTGGCTTCTGCTTCGGCTTTGTCCATCAGGTCGATCTTGTTGAAGACCAGCCAGCGTGGCTTAGCGGCCAGCTTATCGCTGTATTTTTCCAGCTCGCCGATGATGACGCGCGCATTCTCAACCGGATCAGAGCCGTCGATCGGATCGATATCGATGAGATGCAGCAGGACGCGGCAGCGCTCGAGGTGTTTAAGGAAGCGAATACCCAGACCCGCACCTTCAGCTGCACCCGCAATCAGACCCGGGATGTCAGCGACCACAAAGCTCTTTTCGTTATCCATACGGACAACGCCGAGGCTTGGCACCAGCGTGGTGAACGGATAATCCGCCACTTTTGGTTTAGCCGCAGAAACGGCACGGATGAAGGTAGATTTACCGGCGTTTGGCATACCCAGCATACCCACGTCTGCCAGCAGCATCAGTTCGAGCTGCAGATCGCGTTTATCGCCCGGCGTACCCATCGTTTTCTGACGCGGAGTACGGTTTACGGAAGATTTGAAACGGCTGTTACCCAGACCGTGCCAACCGCCTTTCGCCACCATCAGACGCTGACCGTGTTTGGTCATGTCACCCATGGTTTCGCCCGTACCCTGATCGATAACGCGCGTACCGACTGGCACTTTAATCGTGACGTCTTTGCCGCGTTTACCGGTACAGTCGCGGCTCTGACCATTCTGACCACGCTCAGCGCGGAAAGATTTTTCGAAACGGTAGTCGATTAGCGTGTTGAGGTTTTCATCCGCCTCTAACCACACGTCACCACCATCTCCACCGTCGCCGCCGTCTGGGCCGCCACGAGGAATGTATTTTTCACGGCGGAAGCTTACGCAACCATTACCGCCATCACCTGCAACAACCAGGATCGTTGCTTCATCAACAAACTTCATCTTACTCTCCGTAAATCATTCGCCTGAGCGGGGGACAACTACAACCGCTTCACTTTTGCGCCAACGTCCCCAAAGACGATGACCAATGGCGGAATACATCGCGCCCGCAACCACGACAAACGCACCGAGATAACCCAACAGGTTTAACATCGGTTTGACGAAGAAATCGGGCCAGGCCATTGATAACAAATCTGAAAATAACAGCGTAAACAGCGGCGTAAGCGTGATCAATGCGCTCACTTGTGCTGCCTGCCAACGCGCCATCGCTTCGGCCAGCGCGCCATAACCGACCAGCGTGTTAAGCCCACAAAAAATGAGGCACGCCAGTTGCCAGTCGCTCAGTTGGGTGATCACACCCGGTTTCGCTAAAGGCAGTAGTGCTATCGTACACAAAGTGTACAGCAAAAAGAGGATCTGCTGTGAGGCAAGTCTGCGCAATAACACCTTTTGCGCGACGCCGTAGCTCACCCAGACCGTTGCTGCCCCGACGCCAAAAATCACACCCCAGGTGTAATCCGTCAGTCGGGTAAAGATCTCAATCAGGCTGGTGTTAAAGAACATCACCAGACCACACAGCAACATGATTGCCCCGATGACCTGCGTGCCCCGCATCTTCTCCTTGAGGATAAAGACGCTGGCCACCATCATGCCAACCGGTGAAAGCTGGCCAATTACCTGGGACGCGGTAGGACTCAAATATTGCAAGGAAGAGCTGAACAGAATGAAGTTACCGAACAGACCGCCCGTCGCAATAGCCAGAAGCACCAGCCATCGTGGCTTACGGAAAATCCGCAGCGGCGGCAGTTTGCCTTTTACCGCCAGAATCGCGCCAAGGCCGATACTGGCCATCAGAAAGCGATAAAACACCACCGTAGGCGGTTCCATCACTTCCAGGACCTGCTTCATTGCAATTGGCAACGCCCCCCAGCACACCGCTGTCGTGAGTGCCAAAAGAATGCCGATGCCAGCCTGCTGTTTCATGCCCGTTTTCCCTGCAGAAAATTTTCCGGGTTTTCAATGTAAAAAGCCCCGCAACACGTTGCGGGGCTTTAATCCGTTACCGGACCACGAAAAACTTACTCAGCAACGATGCTGATGTATTTACGGTTGTTCGGGCCTTTAACTTCAAATTTCACTTTACCGTCTGCTTTAGCAAACAGAGTGTGGTCACGACCGCAACCTACGTTGTTGCCAGCGTGGAATTTGGTACCACGTTGACGAACGATGATGCTACCCGCCAGAACAGATTCGCCACCGAAACGCTTAACGCCAAGACGTTTAGCTTCTGAGTCGCGACCGTTACGAGTTGAGCCGCCAGCCTTTTTATGTGCCATTTAAATCTCTCCTCAGGTCTTAGGCGCTGATGCCAGTAATTTTCACATCAGTGAACCACTGACGGTGGCCCTGCTGCTTACGGTAGTGTTTACGACGACGAAACTTAACGATTTTAACTTTCTCGCCACGACCATGAGCAACAACTTCAGCTTTAATCACGCCGCCATCAACGAAAGGAACGCCGATTTTGACTTCTTCACCGTTTGCGATCATCAGAACTTCAGCGAACTCAACAGCTTCGCCAGTTGCGATGTCCAGCTTTTCCAGGCGAATGGTCTGACCTTCGCTTACTCGGTGTTGTTTACCACCACTTTGGAAAACCGCGTACATATAGAACTCCGCTTCCGCGCACATCCTCGTGTGATTCAGAGTGCGCTATAAATATTCACAATAGGGCGCGAATATTACGCAAAACGCGAGCCTTTGACAAGTGCTACCATCAATACATGAAGAAAAAAAACACAACGCGTACGCTAACGTTTATCTGAGCCGTTTTTTCAGTACAATCAGCAATACTATTGATAAACCGAAACCTTCATTAGCCCAGTTGTCATGCGCTAAACAGAATAAGAAGCCCGGCTTTTGCGATGAATTTAGAAAAAATCAACGAGTTAACCGCGCAAGATATGGCGGGTGTGAATGCAGCAATCCTGGAGCAACTCAACTCTGATGTTCAACTCATCAATCAGTTGGGTTATTACATTGTCAGTGGCGGCGGGAAACGCATCCGCCCGATGATCGCCATCCTGGCGGCGAGAGCCGTTGGCTATCAGGGAAATGATCACGTCAATATTGCGGCCCTGATTGAGTTTATCCACACAGCCACGCTGCTTCATGACGACGTGGTGGATGAATCCGATATGCGTCGCGGTAAAGCCACCGCGAACGCGGCCTTTGGCAACGCGGCAAGCGTCCTGGTGGGCGATTTTATCTATACCCGCGCCTTCCAGATGATGACTCGCCTCGGCTCGCTCAAAGTGCTGGAAGTGATGTCTGAGGCGGTCAACGTCATTGCTGAAGGCGAAGTCCTGCAATTGATGAACGTCAACGACCCGGACATCACCGAAGAAAACTACATGCGCGTCATC
The DNA here is from genome assembly GCF_030238365.1 of Lelliottia wanjuensis. GTDB lineage: Bacteria > Pseudomonadota > Gammaproteobacteria > Enterobacterales > Enterobacteriaceae > Enterobacter > Enterobacter wanjuensis. Next base: position 3,751 of record NZ_JASSOT010000053.1, read on the forward strand.
TACAGCAAGACCGCGCGCCTGTTTGAAGCCGCGGCTCAGTGCTCCGGGATTCTCGCTGGCTGTACTGAGGCGCAAGAGCGTGGCCTGCAGGATTATGGCCGCTACCTTGGCACTGCGTTCCAGCTGATCGACGATCTGCTCGACTACAGCGCCGATGGCGAAACGCTGGGCAAAAACGTCGGTGACGACCTGAACGAAGGCAAACCGACCCTGCCGCTGCTGCACGCAATGCGTAACGGCACATCGGATCAGGCGAAGCTGATCCGCGAAGCCATTGAACAAGGAAACGGTCGACACCTTCTGGAACCCGTACTGGAAACAATGGCAATCTGTGGATCCCTCGACTGGACGCGTCAGCGTGCGGAAGAAGAAGCTGATAAAGCGATTGCCGCCATTCAGGTTATCCCAGACAGCCCGTGGCGTGACGCGCTTATCGGGCTCGCCCACATCGCCGTTCAGCGCGATCGTTAAGCCTCACACGCTCTCCCCGTGGTCTCACGGGGAGATTCCAAAAGCTCCAATAAAGCATCTATTCCTGTTAAATAATCGGCTTACAGGCCGCGTGAATAAAGCCCTGTTATATTCTGAATATTGCATCCTGTTATTCGAACTTTTTAGAACCGATGTTCGAAGAAGGTATAATCGCCATCGTCAGTTCCGCCGACTTGACGTAGACGCATTTAAACCAAAGGACAGCATATGGATAAGCAGTTTATCGACTGGCATTCGGCCGACATTATTGCGGCATTGCGTAAAAGAGGGACATCGCTGGCAGCCGAATCGCGGCGCAGTGGATTAAGTTCATCAACGCTGGCAAACGCGTTAACCCGTCCCTGGCCAAAGGGTGAATTAATCATCGCCAACGCGCTGGAAACGCAGCCCTGGATAATCTGGCCCTCGCGTTACCACGATCCCATTACGCACGAATTTATCGACAGAACGCGCATGATGCGCCAGAAAGTGCAGGAAAAAGAGCGCCAGAACTGACGCTTTTAACAGACAGGAACAGCAACCCCCCGGTCAAACTGGCAGGGGGCTGCCGGAACGATTACTCGCCCTTCACGCGCTCGATATTGGCACCCAGCGCACGCAGTTTGTCTTCAATACGTTCGTAGCCACGATCGATGTGGTAGATACGATCCACAATCGTTGTGCCTTCCGCGATACAACCCGCCAGCACCAGGCTCGCAGACGCACGCAGATCCGTCGCCATCACCTGCGCACCAGACAGTGTTTCCACGCCGTGGCAAATGACCGTGTTGCTTTCGATTTCCGCATGCGCGCCCATACGGATCAGTTCCGGGACGTGCATAAAGCGGTTTTCAAAGATGGTTTCAGTGATAAAGCCCGTCCCTTCTGCCACCAGGTTCAGCAGCGTGAATTGCGCCTGCATATCTGTCGGGAAAGCCGGGTGTGGTGCGGTACGCACGTTCACCGCTTTCGGACGCTTACCGTGCATATCGAGGCTAATCCAGTCTTCACCCACTTCGATGTCGGCACCTGCATCACGCAGTTTCGCCAGAACCGCATCCAGCGTGTCCGGCTGGGCGTTACGGCACATGATTTTGCCGCCAGAAATAGCTGCCGCCACCAGGAAAGTACCGGTTTCGATACGGTCTGGCAGAACGCGGTAGACACCGCCACCCAGGCGCTCAACGCCTTCGATGGTAATACGATCGGTGCCCTGGCCGGTGATTTTCGCACCCAGCGCAACGAGGAAGTTCGCGGTATCGACGATTTCCGGCTCACGCGCGGCGTTTTCGATAACGGTGGTGCCTTCTGCCAGCGTTGCCGCTGACATGATGGTCACGGTCGCGCCCACGCTGACTTTATCCATCACAATGTGCGCGCCTTTCAGGCGGCCATTGACGGAGGCCTTCACGTAACCTTCTTCCAGCTTGATGTCCGCGCCCAGTTTTTCGAGGCCGAAGATGTGCAGGTCAACCGGACGCGCACCGATGGCGCAGCCACCCGGCAGAGAAACCTGGCCCTGACCAAAACGCGCCACCAGCGGGCCAAGCGCCCAGATGGAGGCACGCATGGTTTTCACCAGGTCATAGGGTGCGGAGAAGTTGTTTACCTTGCTGGCATCGATCCATACGGAACCGTTACGTTCCACTTTGGTGCCCAACTGAGTGAGCAACTTCATGGTGGTGTCGATATCTTTCAGTTTCGGTACGTTCTGGATTTCTACCGGCTCTTCTGCCAGCAGTGCGGCGAAGAGGATCGGCAGCGCGGCGTTTTTCGCGCCGGAAATTGTGACTTCGCCCTGGAGACGCGTAGGCCCCTGTACACGAAATTTGTCCATGAATATGCTCTCTTATGAATTCAACCGTGCTGCGGGCTAAACACCCTCAGCTCAAAAACCGTTTAACTTGCGATCGCGTTCCCACTCTTGCGGGGTATAGGCTTTGATCGACAGAGCATGGATGCGGTTATCCGCAATGTATTCCATCAGCGGCGCGTAGACAGCCTGCTGTTTCTTCACACGGCTCATGCCGTCGAAAAATTCACCCACAGCAATAACCTGAAAGTGACTGCCATCGCCAGTGACGTGGACTTCCTGAAGGGAGAGTGCGTTCATCAGCACTGTCTGGATTTCATGATTTTCCATGGGTTCTAAATCATCGGGTAGTGAAACAAGCCCAACATCTTAGAGCAAAGTGGCGCAGGCTTAAACAGGCAAAAAGCCCCGACGTTGAAACAGTCGAGGCTTTCAGAAGTAACGCACTGAAAATATTAGCGAGGCAATACGTCTTCAGGCAGATTATAGAGCTGCACCAGCGTAAGCACCTTTTCGCTGACGCCGCTTAGCGCGACCGCAGCTCCCTGCTTTTTGCCTTCCGCCACCAGATGGACCAGCAGGGCCACGCCTGCCGTATCCACACGCGTGACGTTGCTTAAATCGATCAGCGCCACGCCCTGCATGGCGTCATGACGCGCATCCCAGAGCGGATTCAGCAGATCCTGGTCGAGCTCACCGGACAACATCAGTTTGTCGCCTTCACGCGCCCAGTTGAATTGCTGTGTCATTACTTTTTCTCGTCCAGAGAAATTTTCTGGCTGGAGATCGATTTCAGCTGTGCGGTCAGGCCATCAATGCCTTTGGTGCGCAGCAGGTCGCTCCACTCGTTCTGCTTGGTGGTGATCATGCTCACCCCTTCGGCGATCATGTCATACGCCTGCCAGTGGCCGGTCTGGGTGTTTTTACGCCACTGGAAATCCAGACGAACCGGCGGACGGCCGTTCGGATCGAGAATCGTCACGCGGATTGGCACGATAGTCGCGTCGCCCAGCGGCTGTTCAGGGGCAATCTGGTAGGTCTGGCCGTGGTACATCGCCAGCGCCTGGCCGTAAGCCTGTTTCAGGTATTCACGGAAAGCGGCGAAGTAAGCATCACGCTGCGCAGGAGTCGCATCTTTGTAGTAACGACCCAGCACCAGCGCACCCGCGTATTTCACCTGCACATACGGCAGCAATTCCTGATCTACCACGTCACGCAGGTAATCCGGATTGGCACGAATTTTAGGCTGCTCATTTTTCAGGCGGTCAAAAGTCTTCTGCGCCGCTTCGTCCATCAGTTTGTAGGGGTTGCTCTGATCTGCAGCGACAGCTGAGGTCAACGGGGCAATCACCAGCATGGCAACCATTAACAGTCGTTTAATCATGAATTACTTCTCCTGAGATGAATTCGTCGCACCAGGGGCCGGTGCGGCGTCAGTTGGGCCTTCACTCTGTGCAGAGGACTCGTCAGATTTCTTGTCATCCCCTTTACCGCTGTAAAGGAACTGACCAATCATATCTTCCAGCACCATGGCTGACTTCGTATCCTGAATCACGCCGCCGTCTTTAAGAATAGACGTTCCCAGTTCCGGGTCTTCAAAGCCGACGTTCAGCGCCAGATATTGCTCACCCAACAGACCAGAGGTGCGGATAGACAGCGAGCTGGTGTCCGGGATGTGGTTGTAGCGCTCTTCGATATCCATCTCCACGCGCGGCAGATAGGTTTTTTCATCCAGGGTGATGTCCGAGACGCGGCCAATCACCACACCGCCGATGCGCACCGGAGAACGCGCCTTCAGACCACCGATATTATCGAAGGTCGCATAGAGACGATAAGTGGGTTCAGTCCGAATGGAGGTGATATCCGCCGCCCGAAGGCAGATAAACAGCGCCGCCAGCAGCGCCAGCAACAGGAACACACCTACCCAAATTTCACTTTTTCTTGTTTGCATGAACTCAATTCCCAAACATCAGTGCGGTGAGCACAAAATCCAGGCCAAGGACGGCCAGCGACGAATGAACCACAGTGCGCGTAGTCGCGCGACTGATGCCCTCAGAAGTCGGTATCGCGTCATACCCATTGAACAACGCAATCCAGGTCACAGTGATAGCAAATGCCACACTCTTAATCAGACAGTTCACCAGGTCCATTCGCAGATCGACAGCATCCTGCATCGCGGACCAGAAGAAACCTCCATCAATGCCTTTCCACTGAACGCCCACCAACGAACCGCCCCAGATGCCCACCGCCACAAAGAGGATGGTCAGCAGCGGCAGAGAGATAACCCCCGCCCAGAAGCGCGGCGCGATAACGCGACGCAGCGGATCGACGGCCATCATCTCCATACTGGAGAGCTGCTCCGTCGCGCGCATCAGGCCAATTTCGGCGGTCAACGCAGAACCCGCGCGCCCGGCAAACAGCAACGCCGCCACCACCGGACCCAGCTCGCGCAGCAGCGAAAGCGCCACCAGCATTCCGAGACTGGTTTCCGCACTGTAGGTGGTCAGTACCAGATAGCCCTGCAGCCCCAGCACCATGCCAATAAACAGACCCGACACGATGATAATCAGCATCGACAACACGCCGACATTATAGAGCTGACGTACCAGCAGCGGGGAGTGCTTGCGAAATTCCGGCTTACCCACCAGCGCATTGAATAACATCAACCCGGCACGCCCGAACGTCCTGATGGTTTTTATGCCACGGTGTCCAAGGGCGGCCAACGCATTTAACAGCATCAGCGGCTTAACTCCCTATTCCCAGTAAATCGTGATGATAGTCACCCGCCGGATAGCGGAACGGTACAGGACCATCCGCAATGCCGTCGAGGAACTGGCGAACGCGCGGGTCGCTGTTGTTCTGCAACGCCTGTGCACCACCGTGGGCGACGATTTTTTTGTCCGCCACAATGTAGGCGTAATCCGCGATACTCAGTACTTCCGGCACATCGTGGGAAACCACAATACATGTGACACCCAGCGTGCTGTTCAGTTCTGAAATGAGCTTCACCAGCACGCCCATAGTAATAGGATCCTGGCCGACGAAGGGTTCGTCGAACATGATTAAGTCCGGTTCCAGAGCAATGGCGCGCGCCAGCGCAGCACGACGCGCCATGCCGCCGGAAAGTTCTGACGGCATCAGTTTGGCGGCACCACGCAGGCCCACCGCTTCGAGCTTCATCATCACCGTCGTTTTCAGCAGTTCCGGGGGTAAACGAGTATGCTCGCGCAGCGGATATGCCACGTTATCAAAGACGTTCATGTCGGTGAATAACGCGCCAGACTGAAACAGCATGCTCATGCGTTTGCGAACGGTATACAGGCGTGAGCGCGACATCTCCGGCACGTTTTCACCGTCGAAGAGAATCTCGCCGCGGTCCGGCGGGATCTGTCCGCCGATCAGACGCAACAGCGTGGTTTTGCCGATGCCGGAGGGCCCCATGATCGCCGTGATCTTGCCCCGCGGCACCGTCAATGTGATGTCTTCAAATATCAATCGGTTTCCGCGCGAGAAGCTGACGTCGCGGACATCGACTAAATTCGCCGTCGTTTGGCTCATTGAACGTTCCTTTCTTTCCCATCAAGGTTAAGCATGGCGCTTAATTCAGCCTTAAACCCGACATTTTTACAGATAATTATCCGCGCAGGTTAGCGAAAGCTGGCATTTGTTTTACTTTTCCGGCGCATAAAGTCAAAATTAGGAATTCGTTACGTCTACAGACTGCATGCGGCGCCAGAGATTCTTTCTCAGTGGACCGGCGAGTATACCTGAATAAAGGATTTTTGATGCTTTTAGCAACGGCACTGTTAATAATTGGTTTACTGTTGGTGGTCTACAGTGCTGACCGTTTGGTTTTTGCCGCATCCATCCTTTGCAGACTCTTCGGTATACCGCCGCTGATTATCGGCATGACGGTCGTCAGCGTCGGGACATCGCTCCCGGAAATTATTGTCTCTGTGTCCGCATCGCTCCATGGTCAGGTTGATCTCGCCATCGGCACGGCGATCGGCTCGAATATCGTCAACATTTTATTGATCCTCGGCCTTGCCGCGCTGCTGCATCCATTTCGCGTGGATTCTGATGTTCTGCGCCGCGAATTGCCGCTAATGTTAATTGTCAGCCTGCTGGCGGGCTATGTGCTTTATGATGGTCAGCTCACCTTCGACGACGGTATTTTACTGCTGGCGCTGGCGATCATCTGGCTGCTCTATATTGTTAAAATCGCCCGACTGGCGGAAAAACAGGGTAACGACAGTCTGACGCGGGAACAGGTGGCCGAACTGCCTCGCGAAGGCACCCTGCCCGTTGCGCTACTGTGGCTCGGGGTGGCGCTGATTATTATGCCGATGGCCACCCGCATGGTGGTCGATAACGCCACGGTGCTTGCCAACTACTTCGCCATCAGTGAACTGACCATTGGCCTGACCGTGATTGCGATAGGCACCAGTTTGCCAGAACTGGCGACGGCGATTGCGGGCGCACGGAAAGGCGAAGGTGATATTGCGATTGGCAATATCATTGGCTCGAATATCTTCAACATCGCTATCGTCATGGGTTTACCCGCACTGATTGCGCCAGGGGCATTTAATCCGCTGGCCTTCTCCCGCGATTACGGAGTGATGCTGTTAGTCAGCGTGATTTTCGCCCTGCTCTGCTGGCGGCGAAAACAGCAGATAGGCAAAGGGGCTGGCGCCTTGCTGACGGGTGGTTTTATCGTATGGATGGCGATGCTGTACTGGCTGTCGCCTCTTCTCTCTGGGTAAACGGAAACGCATTATGTCGCACATAGAATTGCAGCCGGGTTTTGACTTTCAGAAAGCAGGCAAACAAGTTCTGGAGATTGAACGTGAAGGTCTGGCGCAGTTAGATCAATATATTAATCAGGATTTTACCCATGCGTGCGAGAGAATAGCCTCCTGCGCCGGTAAAGTCGTGGTGATGGGGATGGGCAAATCGGGCCACATTGGCCGTAAAATGGCCGCGACCTTCGCCAGCACCGGAACATCGTCATTCTTCGTGCATCCGGGTGAAGCCGCCCACGGTGACCTCGGGATGGTGACACCGCAGGACGTGGTTATTGCCCTGTCCAACTCCGGTGAATCGAACGAAATTCTGGCACTGATCCCGGTGCTCAAGCGTCTGCACGTTCCCCTTATTTGCATGACCAGTCGCCCGGAGAGCAGCATGGCGCGCGCCGCGGACATTCACCTGTGCGTGAAAGTCCCGAAAGAGGCCTGCCCACTCGGCCTGGCGCCCACCTCCAGCACCACTGCGGCGCTGGTGATGGGCGATGCCCTCGCCGTCGCACTGCTCGAAGCGCGCGGGTTTACCCCGGAAGATTTCGCCCTCTCTCACCCGGGCGGCGCGCTGGGACGTAAACTTCTGCTGCGCGTGAATGATATTATGCACACGGGCGATGAAATTCCCCACGTCAGTAAAGATGCCTCGCTGCGAGATGCGCTGCTGGAAATCACCCGGAAAAATCTTGGCATGACCGTCATCTGTGATGACCTGATGAAGATCGAAGGGATCTTCACCGACGGGGATTTACGTCGCGTGTTTGATATGGGCGTCGACGTACGCACGCTGGGCATCAAAGATGTCATGACACCGGGCGGAATTCGGGTGCGTCCGGGCACGCTGGCGGTCGAAGTGTTGAACCTGATGCAGTCCCGTCATATTACCTCAGCCATGGTTGCCGATGGCGACCAACTGCTGGGTGTGGTACATATGCATGATCTTCTGCGCGCAGGCGTAGTGTAATGAAGGATAAGACAATGAGTAATGCGGGTGCATCCCTTGCAACCTGTTATGGCCCGGTCAGTACCCAGATGATGGCGCAGGCGGAGAAAATCCGTCTGCTGATTCTGGACGTCGATGGCGTGCTGTCCGATGGCTTGATTTTTATGGGCAATAACGGCGAAGAGCTAAAGGCCTTTAACGTCCGCGACGGCTACGGAATTCGCTGTGCGATCACATCCGGCATCGAAGTTGCTATCATCACCGGACGTAAGGCTAAACTGGTAGAAGATCGCTGCGAAACATTAGGCATTACCCATTTGTATCAGGGACAATCCGACAAGATGGTCGCGTTCCGGGATTTGCTGGCGAAACTGGCCATTGCCCCTGAAAACGTCGCCTATGTGGGAGATGATCTGATCGACTGGCCGGTGATGGCGGAAGTGGGATTGAGTATCGCCGTGGCGGATGCACATCCTTTGCTGATCCCGCGCGCGGATTATGTCACCCGGATCAACGGCGGGCGCGGTGCCGTTCGTGAAGTCTGCGATCTGTTATTGCTGGCACAGGGCAAGCTTGATGAGGCCAAAGGGCAATCGATATGAGTAAAACCAGACGTTGGGTTATCATTCTGCTTTCACTGGCCGTGCTGGTTCTGATTGGCGTGAATCTCGCTGATAAAGACGATACGCCGAATGAAGTGGTCAATACCAGCGAACCAACCTACAAAAGCGATCACAGCGACACGGTGGTTTATAGCCCTGAAGGGGCGCTCAACTATCGCCTGATTGCGCAGCATGTAGAGTATTTTTCCGATGATGGCATCTCGTGGTTTACCCAACCGGTGATGACCACATTTGATACCAACAAAATTCCGACGTGGTCGATTAAATCTGACAGAGCAAAATTGACGAATGACCGTATGCTTTATCTGTATGGTCATGTTGAAGTCAACGCCCTGACGCCAGATTCTCAACTGCGCAAAATTACTACGGATAATGCCCAGATCAACCTGGTCACCCAGGATGTCACGTCGCAGGATCTGGTGACGTTATACGGCACAACATTTAATTCCAGCGGTCTGAGAATGCGCGGGAACTTACGCAGCAAAAACGCCGAGCTGATTGAAAAGGTTAGAACCTCCTATGAAATTCAAAACAAACAAACTCAGCCTTAAAGTTATCATTGCCAGCGCGCTGCTGGCCGCCAGCCTCCCCGCGCTTGCTGTAACGGGCGACACCGAGCAGCCGATTCATATCGAATCTGACACTCAGTCGCTTGATATGCAGGGTAACGTCGTGACCTTCACCGGCAACGTGGTCATGACCCAGGGCACGATCAAAATCAACGCCGATAAAGTGGTTGTCACCCGTCCGGGCGGCGAACAGGGCAAAGAGATTATTGATGGCTACGGCAATCCGGCCACCTTCTACCAGATGCAGGATAACGGCAAGCCGGTAAAAGGCCGCGCGTCTCATATGCATTATGAGCTGGCGAAAGATCTCGTCATCCTGACCGGCAATGCCTATCTGGAACAGCTGGATAGCAACATCACCGGCGATAAGATCACTTACCTCGTGAAAGAGCAGAAAATGCAAGCTTTCAGCGAAAAAGGTAAGCGCGTCACCACCGTTCTGGTTCCTTCTCAGCTGCAGGACAAGAACAAAGCTCAGGCCCCGGCACAGAAAAAGAGTAACTAATTCGTTATGGCAACATTAACTGCAAAGAACCTCGCCAAAGCCTATAAAGGCCGCCGCGTCGTGGAAGATGTCAGTCTGACCGTGAACTCCGGTGAAATCGTGGGCCTGCTCGGCCCAAACGGTGCGGGCAAAACCACCACTTTTTACATGGTCGTCGGCATTGTTCCGCGCGATGCGGGCAACATCATCATTGATGATGAAGACATCAGCCTGCTGCCGCTGCATGCCCGCGCGCGCCGTGGGATTGGCTATCTGCCGCAGGAAGCGTCGATTTTCCGCCGCCTGAGCGTCTTCGACAACCTGATGGCGGTCCTGCAAATCCGTGATGATTTGACCTCCGAACAGCGTCAGGATCGCGCCAACGAGCTGATGGAAGAGTTCCACATCGAACATCTGCGCGACAGTCTGGGTCAGGCCCTCTCCGGTGGTGAACGCCGCCGCGTGGAAATCGCCCGCGCCCTTGCAGCGAATCCGAAATTTATCCTGCTGGATGAACCTTTTGCGGGCGTTGACCCGATCTCCGTCATCGACATCAAGCGAATTATCGAACATCTGCGCGACAGCGGCCTCGGTGTGCTCATTACTGACCACAACGTACGTGAAACGCTGGCGGTTTGTGAACGCGCTTATATCGTCAGCCAGGGCCATTTAATCGCCCACGGCACGCCACTTGAGATCCTCGAAGACGAGCATGTGAAGCGCGTGTACCTTGGGGAAGACTTCAGACTCTGATAGGGTAGAGGTTAAGTCACGCCAAAGCGGGGAAAAACGCTCTGAACATGAAGCAAGGTTTGCAATTAAGGCTCAGCCAGCAACTGGCGATGACGCCACAGCTACAACAGGCGATCCGTCTGTTGCAGCTGTCCACGTTAGAACTTCAGCAGGAACTCCAGCAAGCGCTGGATAGCAATCCACTGCTGGAGCAAACCGATCTTCATGACGAGGTAGATACCCAGGAAAAGCAGGACACCGAATCCCTTGATACGGCAGACGCACTCGAACAAAAAGAGATGCCCGACGAGCTCCCGCTCGATGCCAGTTGGGATGAGATCTACACCGCCGGAACGCCTTCCGGCACGCGTGCAGACTACCAGGACGACGAGTTACCCGTCTATCAGGGTGAAACCACCCAGTCGCTGCAGGATTATCTGATGTGGCAGGTGGAGCTCACGCCGTTCACCGAAACCGATCGCGCGATTGCCACCTCCATTGTCGATGCCGTGGATGACACCGGCTATTTGACCGTCTCGCTGGAAGATATTCTGGAGAGCGTCGGCAACGGCGATATCGATCTCGATGAGATCGAAGCGGTGCTCAAGCGCATCCAGCGCTTTGATCCGGTCGGCGTCGCAGCGAAAGATCTGCGCGATTGTCTGTTGATCCAGCTCTCCCAGTTCGCCAAAGAGACGCCGTGGATCGACGAAGCGCGGCTGATCATCAGCGAGCATTTAGATCTGCTGGCGAATCACGACTTCCGCTCCCTGATGCGCGTCACGCGTCTGAAAGAAGATGTGCTGAAAGAGGCGGTGAATCTGATTCAGTCCCTCGATCCGCGCCCCGGACAGTCGATCCAGACTGGCGAACCTGAGTATGTGATCCCTGACGTGCTGGTGCGCAAACACAATGGCCGCTGGACCGTTGAACTCAATTCCGACAGCATTCCTCGCCTGCAGATCAATCAGCAATACGCCTCCATGTGCACCAGCGTGCGCAACGATTCCGACAATCAATACATCCGCAGCAATCTTCAGGAAGCGCGATGGCTGATCAAAAGCCTCGAGAGCCGAAATGATACCTTGCTCCGGGTCAGTCGCTGTATTGTCGAGCAGCAGCAGGCGTTTTTCGATCAGGGCGAAGAGTTTATGAAACCGATGGTGCTGGCGGATATCGCCCAGGCCGTCGAGATGCACGAATCGACCATTTCGCGCGTGACCACGCAGAAGTATCTGCACAGCCCGCGCGGTATTTTTGAGCTTAAGTATTTCTTCTCCAGCCATGTGAATACCGAGGGCGGCGGCGAAGCCTCGTCGACGGCCATTCGTGCTCTGGTGAAGAAGTTGATCGCCGCGGAAAACCCCGCGAAGCCACTGAGTGACAGTAAGTTAACCACCATGCTGTCCGATCAGGGTATTATGGTGGCACGTCGTACTGTTGCGAAGTATCGAGAGTCTTTATCCATTCCGCCGTCTAACCAGCGTAAACAACTGGTTTGACACAACCGATAAGGAAGACACTATGCAGCTCAACATCACAGGACACAACGTCGAGATCACTGAAGCCCTGCGCGATTTTGTGAATACCAAATTCGCCAAGCTGGAGCAGTATTTCGAGAGGATCAACCAGGTCTACATTGTGTTAAAAGTGGAGAAAGTGACTCATATCTCGGACGCAACCCTGCATATTAACGGGGGCGAAATCCATGCCAGTGCGGAAGGGCAAGACATGTATGCGGCTATCGACGGCTTGATTGACAAGCTGGCACGACAGCTTAATAAACATAAAGATAAACTGAAACAACACTAATTGTCCGGGCAGTTAACGGGTGCAGGGCGGCCTGTTGTGAAACACAACAGGCCATTTGTACAGTTAGCGCTTAGGTGAAATTATGATGAACAACGATTCCTCGCTTCAATTGAGTCATGTCCTTAACCAGGAATGTACCCGCAGTGGCGTTCACTGCCAGAGCAAAAAACGCGCTCTGGAGATCATCAGTGAACTGGCCGCTAAACAGTTAAGCCTGCCACCTCAGGTGGTGTTCGAGGCCATTCTGACCCGTGAAAAAATGGGCAGTACCGGCATCGGCAATGGCATTGCCATTCCACATGGCAAACTGGAAGAAGACACACTACGCGCCGTCGGCGTTTTTGTGCAGCTTGAAACGCCGATCGCTTTTGATGCGATTGATAACCAGCCGGTGGATTTGCTTTTCGCTCTCCTGGTGCCTGCTGACCAGACGAAAACCCATCTGCATACGCTTTCGCTGGTGGCAAAACGTCTGGCGGATAAAACCATTTGCCGCCGTCTGCGCGCAGCCCAAAGTGATGAAGAGCTGTACCAAATTATCACCGAAGCGGAAGGCAATCAGGATGATGCGTAACCAGGAGATGGCCTTCACATCTGCAGTCGTGAGGAGAAACGGAACATGGTGCTGATGATCGTCAGCGGTCGTTCAGGCTCGGGGAAATCCGTGGCCTTGCGCGCCCTTGAAGATATGGGATTTTACTGCGTCGACAACCTTCCGGTAGTGCTGCTGCCTGACCTGGCGCGGACGCTGGCGGACCGGCAGATCTCTGCCGCCGTCAGTATCGACGTGCGTAACATGCCGGAATCCCCGGAAATCTTCGAGCAGGCAATGAACAGCCTGCCGGAGAACTTCACACCTCAGCTGCTGTTCCTGGACGCTGACCGTAACACGCTGATCCGTCGCTACAGCGACACCCGTCGTCTGCACCCGCTGTCCAGCAAGAATCTGTCGCTCGAGAGCGCCATCGACGAAGAGAGCGATCTGCTGGAGCCCCTGCGTTCCCGCGCAGATCTGATCGTCGATACCTCCGAGATGTCCGTTCACGAGCTGGCAGAGATGCTGCGTACCCGTCTGCTGGGCAAACGCGAGCGTGAGCTGACGATGGTGTTCGAGTCCTTTGGTTTCAAACACGGCATTCCCATCGATGCGGATTATGTCTTCGACGTGCGCTTCCTGCCGAACCCGCACTGGGATCCGAAACTGCGTCCAATGACCGGTCTGGACAAGCCGGTGGCGGCGTTCCTTGACCGGCACACAGAAGTTCACAATTTTATCTACCAGACGCGAAGCTACCTTGAGCTATGGTTACCTATGCTGGAAACCAACAACCGCAGTTACCTGACGGTGGCGATTGGTTGTACCGGCGGTAAACATCGTTCGGTGTATATTGCCGAACAGCTGGCCGATTATTTCCGCTCACGCGGTAAAAACGTTCAGTCTCGTCATCGCACGCTGGAAAAACGTAAAACATGACCGTAAAACATACTGTTGAAATCACCAACAAGCTGGGCATGCACGCCCGCCCGGCGATGAAGCTGTTTGAACTGATGCAAGGGTTTGATGCCGAAGTGCTGCTGCGTAACGACGAAGGCACAGAGGCAGAAGCCAACAGCGTGATTGCGCTGCTGATGCTGGATTCGGCAAAAGGACGTCAGATCGAAGTGGAAGCGACCGGCCCGCAGGAAGTGGAAGCCCTGGCTGCGGTCGTGGCGCTGTTCAACGCTGGATTTGATGAGGACTAAGTCCTCATCTAGTACAATTTATTCCCGGTCATAAACCCTTCCCCGCCCAGCTGTCGCATCTGGCGCATAATCCATGCCTGACGATTGCGGACGTACCCTGACGGGGCATCCGCTTTAAAGCGGATGGGGTTCGGCAGTACCGCGGCCAGCAGCGCGGCCTCGGCGAGGGTCAGGCGGCTGGCAGGTTTGTGGAAATAGCGCTGAGCTGCCGCCTCGACACCAAACACCCCATCACCAAATTCGGCGATATTCAGATAGACCGTCAGAATACGTTTTTTACTCCAGACGGTTTCCATGCCTAACGTCAGGCCCGCTTCCAGCCCTTTTCGCACCCAGCTTCTGCCATCCCATAAAAACAGATTTTTCGCGGTCTGCTGAGAAAGCGTCGAAGCCCCGCGCACGCGGTTTTCGTTACGCTCATTGTGGGCCAGCGCTTTTTCAATCGCCGAAACGTCAAAGCCCCAGTGATCCGGGAATTTCTGATCTTCCGCCGCAATCACCGCCAGACCCATCCAGGGTGAGATCTCATCCATGCTCACCCAGTCAGAGTGGGCCACATAGCTGAAATCCCCCGTCAGCCATGCGCCGAGCTGGCGCTCGACCATCACCGCAGAAAACGGCACCGGCAGAATGCTGAAGAGCGCAATACCGCCGCCCCAGAACACCGCCAGCGCCAGCACCACGCGCAGCAAAATGCGTTTCGCCCACGCGACAGGAGACCGTTTTTTACTCACCGGGAGAGCACCATAACACGTTCCACCAGCTTCTCAATGCCGGTTGCCGCTTCGGCGATGTTTTGCGCCAGCATATAGGCAGGGGTAGTGACGATTTTGTTGTCCTCATCGACAACGATATCTTCCACCGGGCACGGGACGTGCTCGCCGCCCATCTCTTCGATCACTTCAGCGGTATCGATGTCCGTCCCAATGGTGAGACGCAGCGGGAAATCAAAAATCTTAGGCAGCATTGCCGGGGCGATGCACATAAAGCCCAGCGGTTTACCCGCGGCGTGCATCTGCTGCGCCAGGTTTTTCAGCGCGTCGTCCACCCGGCATTCACTGCCCTGGCTTGCGAAATTACTCAAATTTTTCGCCGCACCAAAACCACCCGCCACGATCAGGGCGTCCAGCTCATCGGCATTGGCCTGCGCCAGCGGCTGGATATTGCCCCGGGCAATGCGCGCGGCTTCAATCAGCACATTGCGGGTTTCAGGCATCGATTCACCAGACAAATGATTGATAACATCTGCCTGATTTTTATCCGGCGCAAAACAGACGGCTTCCGCCCCCTGTTTTGCCAGCGCAAGCAGCGTCAGAACGGACTCGTGAATCTCTGCGCCGTCGTAAACGCCGCATCCGCTCAGGACTACACCCACCTTTTTCATTTCGCTGTTCCTTCTCTCCAACTGTCTGAAGCACATTAATAATTTTGATTAAAACGCTATGCTTCACACATTTCACTGATTCCTGTAACAAATCATTTAAGATTTGCTATCTTATCTGCGTGCGGCCTAAATTTTCAGGCAGCGTCAATGTAGTCACAATACTAAAAAAACAGGCGCGGCCAAGATTTCCCTGGTGTTGGCGCAGTATTCGCGCACCCCGGTTTAGCCGGGGTCATTTTTTTCTGGATTCCACCCAGGCTTTCAACACGTCGACGTCGTTCTGCCACTCTTGTTTCATCTCCTCAACCCATTCACCCACGTTATCCCACCACGCCGGTAAATCCGGAGACTGGATCTGCTGACCCAACTGCTGCAAATGACGTAATCCGACTGAACCGGCCGCACCTTTTATTTTGTGCCCTTCTTCGACGATACCTTTCTGATCGCGCGCCGTCAGGTTGGATTCCAGCACGTTCAAATAGCCCGGCATCATTTTCTCGAACACGGCCAGGCCATCGGTAATCAGCTTCGGCCCGACCAAATCGATGTACTGCTCAAGCATCGCGATATCCAGAAGTGATTGTGCTTTTTCGCTCTCTACAGGCGTCATCGTGCTCTCCTCTTCGTCATTGGTATCCCAGAACTTCTTGATCATGGCAGTCAGGGCAGGCACCGCCAGCGGTTTGCTGAGCACGTCGTCCATCCCGGCATCGAGGTACTCTTTTTTGTCCTTCAGCACGTTCGCGGTCAGGGCCACCAGCGGCGGCAACTCATCGCGGGCATAACGACGCGTTAGCTCGCGAGAGATATCCAGCCCGGTCATGTCCGGCAGCTGAATATCCAGCAGCACGAGGTCATACTCGCCCGGCGTGAACATCTCCAGCGCGGCCGTTCCGGTCATCGCCACATCCACGCTGTTCCCCAGTTTCTCCAGTACGGAGCGGGCAACAATCACGTTCAGCTCAATATCTTCCACCAGCAGGACGTGCAGGGCCGGCAGCGGCAGTTCGTCGTTCTCGAAGGTATCTTCCACCTCTTCGGCGACCGCAGGCGCATGCACCGTCAGGGTAAAGATCGAGCCTTTGCCCTGCTGGCTGGAAACGGTGATATCCCCGCCCATGCTCTTCGCCAGACGGCGCGATACGGCCAGGCCAATCCCGGTGCCCGTTGCCGGTTTGCCGCCATTGCTGTCTTTCACCTGATAATACATGGCGAAGATCTTGTCCTGCTCCTCCTGCGGAATACCGATCCCGGAATCTTCCACCTCGAAGTGCAGCATATCGCCCGCGTCGAAGCGGATCCGCACCACCACTTCACCCTTCTGGGTGAACTTGACGGCGTTACTGATGAGATTCCACAGGATCTGGCGCAGACGCGTACCGTCCGTCACCACTTTATGCGGCAGCGGCAGGGACGGCTCAAGCACAAAGCGCAGCCCTTTTTGCTGGGCCTGCAGGCCGGAGAGGTTTTCAAGATCCGCCAGGAACCCGGTGAAGTCGACAGGCTGGTTATCCAGCTGGACTTTACGGCGCTCCATTTTATCCATATCGATAATATCGTTGAAGATATTGCCCAGCGTCACCGCGGAAACGTGGATGGTCTTGAGGTATTTTTCCTGCTCGCCGGTCAGGTCGGTATCCAGCAGAATGCGGCTCAGGCCGACGATACCGTTCAGCGGCGTACGCAGCTCGTGGCTGATGGTTGAAATGAAGGTCGTCTTGTCGCGGCTGGCGCGCTCCAGCGCATCCTGGTAGCGCTTACGTTCGGTAATATCGCGCCCAAAGCCCATCAGGCCGTGGCGTTTCCCCACGCGATCGTAGTAAGGCACTTTACGGATTTCGAAACAGGCTTTGCGACCGTCGGGATAATCCAGCCACTGCTCGTAGGTCAGGGAGACGTTATGACGGAACACCTTCTCGTCGGTTTCGATAACCTTGGCTGCAGCCTCTTCGGAGTAGACATCCTGCGGCTTGAGGTGAATCAGCTGTTTTTCGCTTTTGCCTGTCAGCAGCTCCATCGCCCGGTTACAGCCGGAGAACTCTTTATCCTCGTTGCGATAGAAAACCAGGTCCGGCGAAGCGTCGAGGAAGGAGCGCAGAAAGGAGGATTGCTGCTCAAGCTGGATCTGCGTGACTTCACGCTCTTTCATCTCTACCTTCAGCTGTTCCAGCGTCGCCTGACGTTCGGCTTCCGCTTTCTCACGATCCGAAATCTCCTGGTTCAGCTGCGCAATGTTATCTTTCAGCTGGACGTTAAGTTTGAGATCGCGCTCGCGCATCTCTTCAAGCTTTTGCACCAGGCGGGAAAGACGCTGGCGCGACTCTTCCAGCTGTTCCACCACCACCGACAGGAAATAGACCGCCCAGGGAGTGATCAACAGGCCAAAGAAGATCGAGCGGATAACGTCGATACTTTCAACCTGGCCGTGGAGCACCATAGTGACGGCCATCTGCACGACAATCGCCAGCACCACCAGCGCCAGAGCCAACAGCAGTGAGAAACGTACCAGGCCGAGCTTCATCATCAGGTCGACGTAGTACTGTGCAAGCATACGAATTTGCTTCATAGGGGATCCCTTCACGACTTCATCGCTCAATAATACTCAAATTCCGGGCAAGGCGTTGAAGGTTGTGTGAAAAAGTGCGGCGTGAATCAGGAGATTAGCCTCACTCCCGGCGATGCGGGAGTGAGGAGGTGTGGCGATCAGGAGCGTCTGAGAAGCAGCCAGAGGCTTATCAGGAGGAACGAGGCGCTCGGGAGCAGCGCGCCAATCAGCGGAGGAATTCCGTAGACCAGCGTCAGCGGGCCAAAAATCTGGTCCAGCACGTAGAAGACAAAGCCGAAGCTGATACCGGTCACCACGCGCACGCCCATCGGCACGCTACGCAGCGGCCCGAAGATAAACGACAGGGCCATCAGCATCATCACCGCCACGGACATCGGCTGGAAGATTTTGCTCCACATGTTGAGCTGATAACGTCCGGCGTCCTGGCCGCTCGACTTCAGGTACTTCACGTAGTTATGCAAACCGCTGATCGACAGCGCATCCGGATCCAGCGCCACCACGCCCAGTTTGTCAGGCGTCAGATTGGTTTTCCAGGTGCCGGACACGGTTTGCGACCCGGTGATTTGCTTAGGATCGGTCAGATTGGATTCGTCCACCTGCGACAAACGCCAGAGCTTTTGCGCCGGATCGAATTTCGCCGTGGCGGCATAACGCACGGACTGCAGACGACGATTATCGTTGAAGGCGTAAATACTCACGCCGCCCAGTTCGTCATCGCCTTTCACTCGTTCAATGTAAACAAAGTTGTGACCGTCTTTCGCCCACAGCCCTTGCTGGGTCGAAAGCAACGAGCCGCCGTACATGGCTTGCGCACGGTAATTACGCGCCATCTGCTCGCCCTGCGGCGCAACCCATTCGCCGATGGCCATCGTCAGGAGAACCAGCGGGATCGCGGTTTTCATCACCGACATCGCCACCTGCATACGGGTAAAGCCGGAAGCCTGCATCACCACCAGTTCACTGCGCTGGGCCAGCATCCCCAGACCCAGCAGTGCGCCTAACAGCGCGGCCATCGGGAAGAAGATCTGCACATCTTTTGGAATGCTGAGAAGGGTATACATCCCGGCACCCAGGGCGTCATAGCTCCCCTGCCCTGCCTTTTTCAGCTGGTCGACAAACTTGATGATGCCCGAGAGCGACACCAGCATGAACAAGGTCATCATGATGGTGGTAAAAATGGTTTTACCGATATAGCGGTCAAGAACGCGAAAAGCCTGCATTACACCGCTCCTTTACGCACAAAACGGGCACGCATGCGGCGCATCGGCACGCTGTCCCACAGGTTTAATACCACTGCCAGCAACAGGTACAGACCGTTGACCACCCACATCCAAATCATCGGGTCGAGCTTACCTTTGCCGCCGTTAGACTTGATCGACGTTTGCAGCAGGAAGAACACCAGATAGAGCAACATGGCTGGCAACATCGAAAGCACACGGCCCTGGCGCGGGTTGACCACGCTCAGCGGCACGACCATCAGTGCCATCATAAACACCGTGAATACTAGCGTCAGGCGCCAGTGCAGCTCAGCTCGAGCGCGGTTGGTATCGGTATTCATCAGGGTCCGCATGTCCATCTGCTCGGTATCCGTCGGATCGAGCGCCACGTTCTGATGGCCAATAATCGCCTGATAGTTCTGGAAATCGGTAATACGGAAGTCACGAAGCAGCGCAGTGCCTTCAAAGCGGGTGCCCTGGTTCAGCGTCACCACCTGAGAACCGTCTTTACGCTGGGAGAGCTGGCCGGAATCTGCAACCACCACGGAAGGACGGGCATTGCCTTTGGTACGGATTTGCGCGAGGAAAACGTCGTTGAAACGACTGCCACTGACGCTTTCAATAAAGAGGACTGAACTGCCGTCGGTGGCCTGCTGGAACTGGCCCTGCGCAAGCGCCGCCATGCCAGGGTTGGCTTTGGCTTCGGCCAGCACTTCATCCTGATGTCGGGAAGACCAGGGACCGGCCCACATGACGTTCACCGCCGCCACGATACCCGTGAACAACGCCAGCACCATCGCGGCTTTCACCAGCACGGCTTTACTCAAGCCGCAGGCATGCATCACCGTGATTTCACTTTCGGTATAGAGTTTCCCCAGCGTCATCAGCAGGCCGAGGAAAAGGCTAAGCGGCAGAATAAGCTGCGCCATTTCGGGCACGCCTAATCCGAGCAGAGAAAGCACCAGATTTGTTGGGATTTCACCGTCAACGGCCGCGCCGAGGATCCTGACTAACTTCTGGCAGAAAAAGATCAGAAGTAAGATGAAAAGGATCGCCAGCTGGCTTTTGAGCGTCTCCCGCACCAGATATCTTATGATTATCACTTTAAATACGCCCGTAAAAACCCGTCTCTTTGCTGGAAAATTGCTTGTTTCATGGCTTAAACGTCATTTATTCTCTTGAGTCGTCGAAAACATCGCTAAAATTTAAAAACACGGCGGTGTCGCGCTTCAGGATATTTTTTGACGTGCCGAAACTGTAGTAACGTAAGATTAACACGAAGTCACCACAACAGCGGACATGAGTTACGAAAGGTTTCAATTCTATCCGTAGCAGCCGTCGTTGTCTTTAAGATTCAGGAGCGTAGTGCATGGAGTTCAGTGTAAAAAGCGGTAGCCCGGAGAAACAGCGGAGTGCCTGCATCGTTGTGGGCGTCTTTGAACCACGCCGACTCTCCCCGATCGCCGAGCAACTCGATAAAATCAGTGACGGCTACATCAGCGCCCTGCTGCGCCGTGGCGAACTGGAAGGCAAACCTGGGCAGACGCTGTTGCTGCACCATGTTCCCAACGTGCTGTCCGAACGCATTCTGCTGATTGGCTGTGGCAAAGAGCGCGAGCTGGATGAGCGCCAGTATAAGCAGGTCATTCAGAAAACTATTAATACCCTGAATGATACCGGCTCAATGGAAGCCGTCTGCTTCCTGACCGAACTGCACGTGAAAGGTCGCAACACCTACTGGAAAGTGCGTCAGGCCGTTGAGACCGCGAAAGAGAGCCTCTACAGTTTTGATCAACTGAAGACCAACAAAAGCGAACCGCGTCGTCCGCTGCGTAAAATGGTCTTTAACGTCCCAACTCGTCGCGAGCTGACCAGCGGCGAGCGCGCCATTCAGCACGGTCTGGCGATTGCCGCTGGAATCAAAGCGGCGAAAGATCTCGGCAACATGCCGCCAAACATCTGTAATGCCGGTTACCTGGCGTCTCAGGCGCGTCAGCTGGCCGATTCCTACAGCAAAAACGTCGTCACCCGTGTCATCGGCGAACAGCAGATGAAAGAGTTGGGGATGCACTCGTACCTTGCGGTCGGCAACGGTTCGCAAAACGAATCGCTGATGTCGGTCATCGAGTACAAAGGCAATCCGTCCGAAGACGCGCGTCCTATCGTGCTGGTCGGCAAAGGGCTCACCTTTGACTCCGGCGGTATCTCCATCAAGCCAGCCGAAGGCATGGATGAGATGAAGTACGACATGTGCGGTGCGGCGGCGGTGTACGGCGTGATGCGTATGGTCGCGGAGCTTCAGCTGCCGATTAACGTCATCGGCGTGCTGGCGGGCTGCGAAAACATGCCTGGCGGTCGCGCGTATCGTCCAGGCGATGTCCTAACCACCATGTCCGGCCAGACCGTTGAAGTACTGAACACCGACGCCGAAGGCCGTCTGGTGCTGTGCGACGTGCTGACCTACGTTGAGCGCTTTGATCCTGAAGCGGTGATCGACGTGGCGACGCTGACCGGTGCCTGTGTGATTGCCCTCGGCCATCACATCACCGGCCTGCTGTCGAACCACAATCCGCTGGCCCATGAGCTGATCGGCGCGTCCGAGCAAGCGGGCGACCGCGCGTGGCGTCTGCCGCTTGGCGATGAGTATCAGGAGCAGCTGGAGTCTAACTTCGCGGATATGGCCAACATCGGCGGCCGTCCTGGCGGTGCCATCACCGCAGGCTGCTTCCTGGCGCGCTTTACCCGCAAGTACAACTGGGCGCACCTCGACATCGCTGGCACCGCATGGCGCTCCGGTAAAGCTAAAGGCGCCACCGGTCGTCCGGTCGCCCTGCTGTCGCAGTTCCTGCTCAACCGCGCGGGTTTTAACGGCGAAGAGTAATGTTACATGCCGGGTGGCGGCTTCGCCTTACCCGGCCTACAACATGGCTCGTAACCGTAGGCCCGGTAAGCGCAGCGCCACCGGGCACCCGTTTAAAGTGACCACAAGAAGCCCCATATATGAAGAATGCAACGTTCTACCTTCTGGACAACGACAACACCGCCGATGGCTTAAGCGCCGTCGAGCATCTGGTGTGTGAAATTGCCGCAGAACGTTGGCGCAGCGGTAAACGCGTCCTGATTGCCTGCGAAGATGAAGCGCAGGCGATTCGCCTCGACGAAGCGCTGTGGGCAAGGCCGCCCGAAAGTTTTGTTCCGCATAATTTGTCGGGAGAAGGTCCGCGCGGCGGCGCACCGGTGGAAATCGCCTGGCCGCAAAAGCGTAACAGCAGCGCGCGCGATATTCTGATCAGCCTGCGTATCGGCTTTGCAGATTTTGCCACCGCTTTCACAGAAGTGGTAGACTTTGTCCCTCACGAAGATTCTCTGAAACAACTGGCGCGCGAACGCTACAAGGCGTACCGCCTGGCTGGTTTTAACCTGAATACGGCAACCTGGAAATAATGGAAAAGACATACAACCCACGAGATATCGAACAGCCGCTTTACGAGCACTGGGAAGAGCAGGGCTATTTCAAGCCTAATGGCGATGAAAGCAAAGAGTCCTTCTGCATCATGATCCCGCCGCCGAACGTCACCGGCAGTTTGCATATGGGTCATGCTTTCCAGCAAACCATCATGGATACCATGATCCGCTACCAGCGCATGCAGGGCAAAAACACCCTGTGGCAGGCTGGTACTGACCACGCGGGTATCGCAACCCAGATGGTGGTGGAGCGTAAGATTGCCGCTGAAGAAGGTAAAACCCGCCACGACTACGGTCGCGACGCGTTCATCGACAAAATCTGGCAGTGGAAAGCGGAATCTGGCGGCACCATTACCCGTCAGATGCGCCGTCTCGGCAACTCCGTGGACTGGGAGCGCGAGCGCTTCACCATGGATGAAGGCCTTTCCAACGCCGTTAAAGAAGTCTTCGTCCGCCTGTACAAAGAAGACCTGATTTACCGTGGCAAACGCCTGGTCAACTGGGACCCGAAACTGCGCACCGCGATCTCCGATCTGGAAGTGGAAAACCGCGAGTCTAAAGGCTCCATGTGGCACATCCGCTATCCGCTGGCCGATGGCGCAAAAACCGCAGACGGTAAAGATTACCTGGTGGTGGCGACCACCCGTCCGGAAACCCTGCTGGGTGATACCGGCGTGGCCGTTAACCCGGAAGATCCGCGCTACAAAGATCTGATTGGCAAATTCGTGGTTCTGCCGCTGGTAAACCGCCGCATTCCGATCCTGGGCGATGAACACGCCGATATGGAAAAAGGCACCGGCTGCGTGAAAATCACCCCGGCGCACGATTTCAACGACTATGAAGTGGGCCGTCGTCACGCCCTGCCGATGATTAATATTCTGACCTTTGACGGTGATATCCGTGAAAGCGCGGAAGTGTATGACACCAAAGGCGAAGAGTCTGACGTTTACTCCGCTGAGATCCCGGCTGAATTCCAGAAACTGGAACGTTTCGCCGCGCGCAAAGCCGTTGTGGCTGCCATCGACGCACTCGGCCTGCTGGAAGAGATCAAACCTCACGATCTTACCGTTCCTTACGGCGACCGTGGCGGCGTGGTGATCGAACCGATGCTGACCGACCAGTGGTACGTCCGCGCTGACGTGCTGGCGAAACCGGCGGTTGAAGCGGTTGAAAACGGCGACATCCAGTTCGTTCCTAAGCAGTATGAAAACATGTACTTCTCCTGGATGCGCGATATTCAGGACTGGTGTATCTCTCGTCAGCTGTGGTGGGGTCACCGTATCCCGGCCTGGTATGACAACGACGGCAACGTGTACGTTGGCCGCACCGAAGAAGAAGTGCGTCAGGAAAACAACCTGGGCGCTGACGTCGCCCTGCGCCAGGACGACGATGTTCTGGACACCTGGTTCTCCTCCGCCCTGTGGACCTTCTCCACCCTCGGCTGGCCGGAAAACACCGACGCCCTGCGTCAGTTCCACCCAACCAGCGTGATGGTCTCTGGCTTCGACATCATCTTCTTCTGGATTGCCCGCATGATCATGATGACCATGCACTTCATCAAAGATGAAAACGGCAAGCCGCAGGTTCCGTTCCATACCGTCTACATGACCGGTCTGATTCGTGACGACGAAGGCCAGAAGATGTCCAAATCCAAGGGCAACGTGATTGACCCGCTGGATATGGTGGACGGCATTTCTCTGGCAGACCTGCTGGAGAAACGTACCGGCAACATGATGCAGCCGCAGCTGGCGGAAAAAATTCGCAAGCGCACCGAGAAGCAATTCCCGGACGGCATCGAGCCGCACGGCACCGACGCCCTGCGTTTCACCCTGGCGGCGCTGGCCTCTACCGGTCGCGACATCAACTGGGACATGAAACGTCTGGAAGGTTACCGCAACTTCTGTAACAAGCTGTGGAACGCCAGCCGCTTCGTGCTGATGAACACCGAAGATCAGGATTGCGGCTTCAACGGCGGCGAAATGACCCTGTCTCTGGCGGATCGCTGGATCCTGGCGGAGTTCAACCAGACCATTAAAGCGTATCGTGAAGCGCTGGATACCTATCGCTTCGACATCGCGGCAGGCATTCTGTACGAGTTCACCTGGAACCAGTTCTGCGACTGGTATCTGGAGCTGACCAAGCCGGTCATGAACGGCGGTAACGAAGCGGAACTGCGCGGCACGCGTAACACGCTGATTACCGTTCTGGAAGGCTTGCTGCGTCTCGCGCACCCAATCATCCCGTTCATCACCGAGACCATCTGGCAGCGTGTGAAAGTCATCAAAGGCATCACTGCCGACACCATCATGCTGCAGCCGTTCCCGGAGTTCGATGCAGCGCAGGTTGATGAAGCCGCAGCGTCCGATACCGAATGGCTGAAACAGGCGATTGTGGCGATCCGTAACATTCGCGCCGAGATGAACCTCTCTCCAGGCAAACCGCTGGAACTGCTGCTGCGTGGCTGCAGCGAAGCGGCGGTGCGTCGCGTGACTGAGAACAGCAGCTTCCTGCAGAACATGGCGCGTCTGGAAAGCATCACCGTGCTGCCAGCCGATGACAAAGGTCCGGTTTCCGTGACCAAAATCATTGAAGGCGCCGAGCTGCTGATCCCAATGGCAGGGCTTATCGACAAAGAAACCGAACTGGCTCGTCTGGCAAAAGAAGTCGCCAAAGTCGAACTGGAAATCGGGAAAATCGAGAGCAAACTGTCTAACGAAGGTTTCGTTGCCCGTGCCCCTGAAGCCGTTATCGCCAAAGAGCGTGAACGTCTGGTCGCCTTCGCTGACGCGAAAGCGAAGCTGATTGAGCAGCAGGCGGTTATTGCTGCGCTGTAATTAGCGCTGTGATTGAAAAGCCGGAGAAATCTCCGGCTTTTTTATTGGGTCTTATAAAATAATCCAGGGTGTCCATTCGGCATAATAAACCAATAACTATCGCAGCCATGAAAATGAAATTCTTCCCATCTGCCTTTGTCAAAATCCACGGAGAGTAATACCTCTTTCTCAAGGCAATTCTCGTTTGAATTATCTACTTTGTTAAAACAGGCTAAATCACCGTCGCCAGATTTATCACCGTCAATAAACCCGTCACCGATATCCCAAAAGGTAATATGGTAAGAGGAGGAAGCCGGGATATTGTATTTATTTTTAAGTTCAGCCTTATGATCAAGATACCAGTGGATTCGCCCCCATTCGGTTAAGGGCATGTGATCAACTACGATGTCATAAGCCTCATTATCACTAAACCCCATTTCACTTCCTTTATAAAGCCCCTGTTTGAAGCGAGGGTCATACTCAAATCGATCTCCAGCACGAATAATATTTACAGGGCGCTGCGCCCATAAGAGATAACTGCCTGTAAGAATTAGCACCGCACCTAAGAATATTTTACGCTTCGAATATGTCATTAATAGACTCCATAGCAAACATGAATATGGGCGTTAGACTTGATGAGATGCGCGTAATTTACATATGCGAACCGGATTGATAAACACATATCAAGGTTCATATTTCATCATCCCTATGAATAAAAACACCACCACACATAGAAATTATTTATTTCAACTTAAACACCTTCGCAAATATAAATTCAATCTACCAAACAATAATTCTCAGATAAACCATCAGCTCAGTACTCGGATAAAAATTCCCACATATGAATGATCCTCGCTTGCACTCCCCTTTCTGCGGTGCTATTAACTGCAGTTGTGTGTCAATTTTTGTCATGAGTAATGCTATGAGCGTGATTACCCCCGTCGCAGCCGCTATGCGTCGGATCACAGAGCAAGATAACGCCGGTATCGCCGCGGTGATCCGCGAAGTGTCGGCGGAGTACGGTCTGACGGCCGATAAAGGCTATACGGTTGCGGACCCGAATCTCGACGAACTGTTCCAGCTCTACAGCCAGCCGGGCCATGCCTACTGGGTGATTGAACAAAACGGCAGCGTCGTCGGCGGAGGCGGAGTCGCACCGCTGAGCTGCAGCGAGTCGGATATCTGCGAGCTGCAAAAGATGTACTTCCTGCCGACAGTGCGTGGGCAGGGGCTGGCGAAAAAGCTGGCGCTGCTGGCGATGGATCACGCTCGCTCACAGGGCTTCAAACGCTGTTACCTCGAAACCACCGCCTTCCTTAAAGAAGCTATCGGCCTGTACGAACATCTGGGCTTTGAACACATCGACGCGCCGCTGGGCTGCACTGGTCATGTCGATTGCGAAGTCAGGATGCTGAAAACTCTGTAAATCTCTTTCCTGCCCTCTTCTGTTAAGCGGCTGTAAACTGAATGCTCTACACTCTCAGTTCACACCAATACGGGGGAAAGACGATGTCGAAGATAAAAAGCTATGCCGCGCCGCAGGCAGGTGCAGAACTTGAACTGTACGAATACGATGCGGGCGAGCTGAAAGCAGAAGACGTCGAAGTGCAGGTCGACTATTGCGGGATTTGCCACTCAGACCTGTCGATGATCGACAACGAGTGGGGCTTCTCGAGCTATCCGCTGGTCGCCGGACACGAAGTGATTGGCCGCGTGGTGGCGCTGGGCACAGCGGCTCAGGACAAAGGGCTGAAGATCGGCCAGCGTGTGGGAATTGGCTGGACCGCCCGCAGCTGCGGCCATTGCGACGCCTGTATCAGCGGCAACCAGATCAACTGTCTGGAAGGCTCAGTGCCGACCATCCTCAATAAAGGCGGCTTCGCCGACAAACTCCGCGCAGACTGGCAGTGGGTCATTCCGCTCCCGGACAGCATTGATATTGAATCCGCAGGCCCACTGCTGTGCGGCGGTATTACCGTCTTCAAACCGCTTCTGATGCATCATGTCACTGCCACCAGCCGCGTCGGCGTCATTGGTATCGGCGGTTTAGGCCATATCGCCATCAAATTGCTGCACGCCATGGGCTGCGAAGTCACTGCGTTCAGCTCCAATCCGGCGAAAGAGAAAGAAGTGCTGGCGATGGGGGCCGATAAAGTAGTCAACAGCCGCGACCCTGAACTGCTGAAAGCGCTGGCCGGTCAGTTTGATTTGATCATCAACACCGTGAACGTCGATCTCGACTGGCAGCCGTACTTCGAAGCGCTGGCCTACGGCGGGAATTTCCATACCGTCGGCGCAGTGCTGAAGCCTCTTCCGGTCCCGGCCTTCACCCTGATCGGTGGCGATCGCAGCATTTCCGGTTCCGCTACCGGCACACCGTTTGAACTGCGCAAACTGATGAAGTTCGCGGGCCGCACCAAAGTGGCACCGACCACCGAACTGTATCCGATGTCAAAAATCAACGAAGCCATCCAGCACGTACGCGACGGTAAAGCCCGTTACCGCGTGGTGTTGAAAGCGGACTTCTAAGGCTGAATTGCCGGGTGGCGGCTGCGCCTTACCCGGCCTACGGTTAGGTTTTGTAGGCCCGGTAAGCGTAGCGCCACCGGGCATTTTTTACCTATCGCGCCAACGTCGCAAACACCTCTGCTACCGCCACCGCTCCCGGATCGGTCACCCCATCCAGATTTTCTTTATTCACATACGACGAACGCCCCGCTCCGGCTTTTTGCATGCTCGCGGTTGCTTCTGCCCCCTGCTTCGCCGCCTGCGCAGCAGCCTGGATATCCCCTTTTTGCAACGCTTCCAGCGCCGGTTGCAGCGCATCGATCAATGTACGATCGCCGAGATCCGCCCCTCCGTACTGCTTCATTTGTGCAAGCCCGCTCAGCAAAGCCTCCGCCAACGGTTTACCGTCCTGTAGCTGCTGCCCGGCCGCGGTAAAGAAGATCGACATCAGCACGCCGCTCGATCCGCCCATCACCGTCGCCAGCCGTTCGCCGATTAACAGCAGCAGTTTCGGCACGTCATTCAGCGGCAGTTGCTTCTCCTGCAACAGCTGCGCAATGTCCCGCGCGCCTTGCGCAAAGGTCGACCCCGTATCGCCGTCGCCCACTTTGGCATCCAGCGCATTCAGGCGATTTTCCAGATCGACCAGCGTTTGCGTCGCGCCCGCAACGAGTGCAGCCACCTGCGCATTTTCTGACGGCGTAGAGTCCACGCGATCCTGAATAGCCGTATGCGCCAGGGTACGCAGCGGCGCAAACGCCACGGGTTTTTGCCAGCCGATGGTTTCGACAGGCTCATTCAGCGCCTGCTCGAAGGTCTCATTCAGCCTGAGCAGAGATAAAGAAAAGCCCTTCATATCCAGCGAACTCACCAGCGGTGCAGGACCAATCAGATACGCGATCTGATCCTTAAGCGCCGAATGGGCCAGCTCTTTGGTCAGCAGCGCCATCTCCAGCGCCGACACGCCGCCGAGATTGTTGATCAGTACCGCAAAACGCCCGTCGCCTGCTTTCTCTTTGAGCGGCGCAACCAGCGTGTCGATTATCGCTTTGCTGTTTTGCGTATCGGCTACCGATGCCCCCGGCTCGCCGTGAATACCCAGGCCCAGCTCGACGTGCCCCTGCTTGATGCGCCCCTCTTCGTCGTCACCTCCCGGCAGATTACAGGTCTGCATCGCCACACCGAGGCTCCAGAGGTTATCGCAGGCCTGCTGCGCGATATCCCAAACGTCGCTCAGGGACTTGCCTTTCTCCGCCGCATAACCCGCGATTTTGTGGACCAGCGCCGTGCCCGCAATCCCGCGCGGCTGTTTGTTGTCCGGCAGCGCGATGTCATCGGCCACAATGATCATCTCGACTTTCAGCCCGTAGCGTTTGGCTTTTTCCGCTGCAAGACCGAAGTTCAGACGATCGCCAGTGTAGTTTTTGACGATCAGCAGGCACCCACGATCGCCCGTCACCGCCACGATGGCGTTCAGCACCGCATCCACGCTAGGAGAAGCAAACAGATCGCCGCACACCGCTGCGGTTAGCATCCCTTTGCCGACAAACCCTGCATGCGCCGGTTCGTGGCCGGAACCCCCGCCGGAAATGACCGCCACCCGGCTTTTATCCCAGTCACTGCGGGCCACCACGCGAATGGCGGGATCGATATCGAGTTTGACCAAATTGCCATGCGGCGCGGAGATCAGTATGCCTTCAATGGCGTCGTTGACCAGCTGTTTGCGGTCATTAAAAAAGAATCTGGACATAGCTTTCCAACTTTTTGTGAATCGTATGCAAAAGCATAGTCCGCGTTGGATATTGCGCCGCAAAGTCAGGAATTTACTGAGTCAAATTGCCGTCAGGTTGCCTATACTCGACGCAGGACAAAGAGAGGATGCGCACCATGAGTACACCACTGCTGATTGCCCGGACGCTGGATAAAGAGCTGTTCTTGCTGCCAGGCATGGCGAACCGCCACGGGCTGATAACCGGCGCCACCGGGACGGGGAAAACCGTGACCCTGCAAAAGCTGGCGGAGTCATTTTCAAGTATCGGCGTGCCGGTTTTTATGGCCGACGTGAAAGGTGATTTAACCGGCGTCGCCCAGGAAGGCACAGCGTCGGAGAAACTGCTTGAGCGGCTGAAAAACATCGGCGTGACCGACTGGCAACCGCAGGCCAATCCGGTGGTGGTATGGGATATTTTCGGTGAGAAAGGTCATCCGGTGCGCGCGACCGTCTCGGATCTCGGCCCGCTGCTGCTGGCGCGGTTGTTAACCCTTAACGAGGTCCAGTCTGGCGTGTTGAACATTATTTTCCGCATCGCCGACGATCAGGGCCTGCTGCTGCTCGATTTCAAAGATCTGCGCGCCATTACCCAGTACATCGGCGATAACGCCAAATCCTTCCAGAATCAGTACGGGAATATCAGCCCCGCCTCGGTCGGCGCCATTCAGCGCGGACTGCTCACCCTCGAACAACAGGGCGCGGAGCATTTCTTCGGCGAGCCAATGCTGGATATCAAAGACTGGATGCGCACCGACAGTAACGGCAAAGGCATTATTAACATTCTGAGCGCTGAAAAGCTTTATCAGATGCCAAAGCTCTATGCCGCCAGCCTGCTGTGGATGCTCTCAGAACTCTATGAACAACTGCCGGAAGCGGGCGATCTGGATAAGCCTAAGATTGTTTTCTTCTTTGACGAAGCCCATCTGCTGTTCAGCGACGCCCCGCAGGTGCTTCTGGATAAAATCGAACAGGTGATTCGCCTGATCCGATCCAAAGGCGTGGGCGTCTATTTTGTCTCGCAGAACCCGTCCGACATCCCGGATAACGTGCTGGGCCAGCTTGGGAATCGCGTGCAGCACGCGCTGCGGGCCTTTACGCCGAAAGATCAGAAAGCGGTGAAAGCGGCAGCGCAAACCATGCGCGCCAATCCGGCGTTTGATACGGAAGGGGCGATTCAGGCGCTGGGAACCGGCGAAGCGCTGATTTCATTCCTCGACGCCAAAGGCAGCCCGTCCGTCGTTGAACGTGCGATGGTGATTGCGCCATTCTCGCGGATGGGGCCGGTCACGGACGACGAACGTAACGCTTTGATCAATCACTCGCCGGTCTACGGCAAATATGAGGATGAAGTGGATCAGGAATCCGCGTTCGAAATGCTGCAGAAAGGCGTCCAGGCGAACACAGAACAACAGCAGTCCCCTGCGGCCAAAGGCGGCAATGTCGCCGTGGACGACGGTATTCTCGGCGGTCTGAAAGACATTCTGTTCGGCAGCACCGGGCCACGTGGGGGTAAACGCGATGGCGTGGTGCAAACTATGGCCAAAAGCGCCGCGCGGCAGGTGACCAATCAGATTGTGCGCGGCATGCTGGGGAGTTTACTGGGCGGTCGTCGCCGGTAGCGGGGAGACCCACGGCGTGCCGAGCGCTGAGCCTTGTACGCCGTGCTGATTCAAATAGCGATCCAGCTCGACCATCCCCGTCCAGCGGTTTTCGCACCACAGCGGCGCGAGGAGCGTTGGGCGGCGGGCGCTGGCGGAGATACGGTGGTAAATCACCTCCGGCGGCGTATGGCGAATCATCTCTCCCGCCGTCACGGTGTACTCCTCCAGCTCAATACCGTTTAACCGCCCGGCCTCCCAGGCTTTCGCCATAGTGCTGCCAGTAACGATATGTAGCGGATGGAGCTTAATGCCGTCGACGCCCGTCTCAACGACCCTTTCCAGAGTTTCCAGACCCTGCTGCTGACCTTCGCCCGGCAGGCCGACAATCAGATGTGAGCAGACTTTTAAACCGCGCTCGCGGGCCAGTCTTGTTGTTTTCTGATAGCAGGCAAAATCATGACCACGATTGATTCGGTGCAGCGTTTTGTCGTGCGCGGTCTGCAAGCCCAGTTCCAGCCAGACTTCATAGCCCAGATCTTTATATTCACTCAGCAGATCCAGCACCGCTTCCGGGACGCAGTCCGGACGCGTACCGACACACAAACCGACGATATTGGCCTGGCTCACGGCTTGCTGGTACATGGAACGCAGAACCTGCACTTCCGCAAAGGTGCTGGTGTAGGCCTGGAAATAGGCCAGATACTGCTTCGCGCGATTGACCAGGCTCGCCTGATGAGAAAGCTGGTCGGCAATAGAGTTGTGCTGCTGCGCTTCGTCGGCAAAGGAGGCAACATTACAGAAAGTACAGCCGCCACGCCCGATGGTGCCATCGCGATTTGGGCAGCTAAAACCGCCGTGCAGCGTCAGCTTGTGGACCTTCTGGCCGTAGCGGCGTGAAAGATCCCCACCAAACATATTGACTAATTTCTGTAACTGCATAATCTGATAGACCGTCCCGGAGAAAGGGGACAAGCCTGCCATTTTTAGCCTCTGTCGGCGATGACCTGGATCAATCGCCCTGGACGGCTATTATTCATTTGAATAAAAACTCATTATTACTGCAATTTCATTCATCATTCAGGCAATGACTTTTCCTTATGTTGCAGCGGATTTTTTCACTTATCGCCCCACAGCTGTAAAACAGTGTGATGATGCGTCGCCACTGCCAGTACCAGATTATTATCCTGTAAAAAATCCGCTATTCAGCATGGCTGAGGGATAATACCGCTTTCATATAGTGAGTCAGATCACACTCCCCCGCGCCTTACCCCTGCCTTTCGCCGATGCAAAACGCGTTAAATCTCTTTTACATTCAATGAACTAACCTTCCTTTAGCACATTTTTGCATACATAAGATTGCCATTTGACCTGTGTATCAATTCCCGATAAGTTGGAAATCCGCTGGAAGCTTTCTGGATAAGCAGCCTGCTTATCATATTTATGCAGTAATTGAGATTCCCTCTGAAGCAAGTCCTCAAACTTGTTTGACCTGTGCGAAAAGGAAATGAAGAGGGCGAATGCGAGGTGCGCGTATGAAACGCAAACCCCGTCGCCGCGCTCTTTCTGTGCCTGTGCGCCACGGTTCAGATGGGAATCCCGAAGAGCCTGGGGAGGTTCACTGATATGTTGTACGATAAATCCCTTGAGAAGGATAACTGTGGTTTCGGCCTGATCGCCCACATAGAAGGCGAACCTAGCCACAAGGTAGTGCGTACCGCTATACACGCACTGGCCCGTATGCAGCACCGTGGTGCAATCCTCGCTGATGGTAAAACCGGCGATGGTTGTGGCTTGCTGCTACAAAAACCGGATCGTTTCTTCCGCATCGTAGCGGAAGAGCGCGGCTGGCGTTTAGCCAAAAACTACGCTGTCGGCATGCTGTTCCTGAATCAGGATCCTGAAAAAGCCGCTGCTTCACGCCGCATCGTCGAAGAAGAACTTCAACGCGAAACCCTGTCAATTGTCGGCTGGCGCAATGTGCCCACCAACGAAGGGGTGCTCGGTGAAATCGCCCTCTCCTCGCTGCCACGAATTGAACAGATTTTTGTGAATGCGCCTGCGGGCTGGCGTCCGCGCGATATGGAACGCCGTCTGTTTATTGCCCGCCGCCGCATCGAAAAACGTTTGCAGGAAGATAAAGAGTTCTACGTCTGTAGCCTATCGAACCTGGTGAACATCTATAAAGGTCTGTGTATGCCGGCTGACCTGCCGCGCTTCTACCTGGACCTCGCGGACCTGCGTCTGGAATCGGCCATTTGCCTGTTCCACCAGCGCTTCTCCACCAACACCGTCCCTCGCTGGCCGCTGGCTCAGCCGTTCCGCTATCTGGCGCACAACGGCGAGATCAACACCATCACCGGCAACCGCCAGTGGGCGCGTGCGCGTACCTATAAGTTCCAGACTCCGCTGATCCCGGATCTGCATGACGCCGCTCCATTCGTCAACGAAACCGGCTCCGACTCAAGTTCCATGGATAACATGCTTGAACTGCTGCTGGCCGGCGGGATGGATATCGTGCGTGCGATGCGTCTGCTTGTTCCGCCAGCCTGGCAGAACAACCCGGATATGGACCCGGACCTGCGCGCATTCTTCGACTTTAACTCCATGCACATGGAGCCGTGGGACGGCCCGGCAGGGATCGTGATGTCCGATGGACGCTACGCCGCCTGTAACCTCGACCGTAACGGTCTGCGCCCGGCGCGCTACGTCATCACCAAAGATAAGCTGATCACCTGCGCCTCCGAAGTCGGGATCTGGGATTACCAGCCTGACGAAGTGGTCGAAAAAGGCCGCGTCGGCCCAGGCGAACTGATGGTTATCGACACCCGCAGCGGGCGCATTCTGCACTCGGCGGAAACCGATGACGATCTGAAAAGCCGCCATCCATACAAAGAGTGGATGGAGACCAACGTCCGCCGTCTGGTGCCGTTCGAAGATCTGTCGAACGAGGAAGTGGGCAGCCGCGAGCTGGACGACGATACCCTCGCCAGCTACCAGAAACAGTTTAACTACAGCGCCGAAGAGCTGGATTCCGTGATCCGCGTGCTCGGCGAGAATGGCCAGGAAGCGGTCGGTTCAATGGGTGACGATACCCCGTTTGCCGTGCTCTCCAGCCAGCCGCGCATCATTTACGACTACTTCCGCCAGCAGTTTGCGCAGGTGACTAACCCGCCAATCGATCCGCTGCGTGAAGCGCACGTGATGTCGCTGGCCACCAGCATCGGTCGCGAGATGAACGTCTTCTGCGAAGCCGAAGGCCAGGCGCACCGCCTGAGCTTTAAGTCGCCGATTCTGCTGTACTCCGATTTCAAACAGCTCACCACCATGACCGAAGATCACTATCGCGCCGACACGCTCGATATTACCTTCGACGTGACCGAAACGAGCCTCGAAGAGACGGTGAAAGCCCTGTGCGATCAGGCCGAGCAGATGGTCCGTAACGGCACCGTTCTGCTGGTGCTGTCCGACCGCAACATCGCCAAAAACCGTCTGCCGGTTCCGGCACCGATGGCGGTGGGCGCGATTCAGACTCGCCTGGTCGATAAGAGCTTGCGCTGTGATGCCAACATCATCGTTGAAACTGCTAGCGCCCGCGACCCGCACCACTTTGCCGTGCTGTTGGGCTTTGGTGCGACGGCCATTTATCCGTATCTGGCGTACGAAACGCTGGCGAAACTGGTCGACACTCACGCAATCGAAAAAGATTATCGCGCGGTGATGCTGAACTACCGTAACGGCATCAACAAAGGCCTGTACAAGATCATGTCCAAAATGGGCATCTCGACCATCGCCTCTTACCGCTGCTCGAAACTCTTCGAAGCCGTCGGTCTGCACGATGACGTCGCGGATCTCTGCTTCCAGGGCGTGATCAGCCGCATCGGCGGGGCGGGTTTCTCTGACTTCCAGCAGGACCTGATGAACCTGTCGAAGCGCGCATGGCTGGCGCGCAAACCGCTGGATCAAGGCGGCTTGCTGAAATACGTTCACGGCGGCGAATACCACGCCTATAACCCGGACGTGGTGAAAACCCTGCAAGAGGCGGTTCAGAGCGGCGAATACAGCGATTATCAGCAATATTCGAAACTGGTTAACGAGCGCCCGGCGGCAACGCTGCGCGATCTGCTGGCGGTGAATCCGAACGGCGAAACCGTCAGTATTAATGACGTTGAACCGGCGAGCGAACTCTATAAACGTTTTGATACGGCAGCGATGTCCATCGGCGCACTGAGCCCGGAAGCACACGAAGCGCTGGCCGAAGCGATGAACAGCATCGGCGGGAACTCGAACTCCGGCGAAGGCGGCGAAGATCCTGCGCGCTATGGCACCAACAAAGTGTCGCGCATCAAGCAGGTGGCCTCCGGTCGCTTTGGCGTGACACCAGCGTACCTGGTCAACGCAGACGTAATTCAGATTAAAGTCGCTCAGGGTGCAAAACCGGGCGAAGGCGGTCAGTTACCGGGTGATAAAGTTACGCCGTACATCGCCAAACTGCGCTACTCAGTGCCGGGCGTAACGCTGATCTCCCCGCCGCCGCACCACGATATCTACTCTATCGAGGATCTGGCGCAGCTGATTTTCGACCTGAAACAGGTCAACCCGAAAGCGATGATCTCCGTGAAGCTGGTTTCCGAACCGGGCGTTGGCACCATCGCCACCGGTGTGGCAAAAGCCTACGCGGATCTGATCACCATCGCGGGCTATGACGGCGGGACAGGCGCAAGCCCACTCTCCTCCGTGAAATACGCGGGTTGTCCGTGGGAGCTGGGCCTGGTGGAAACCCAGCAGGCGCTGGTCGCTAACGGTCTGCGTCACAAGATCCGTCTGCAGGTGGATGGCGGTCTGAAAACCGGTCTCGACATCATCAAAGCCGCGATTCTCGGCGCTGAAAGCTTCGGCTTCGGTACCGGGCCAATGGTGGCGCTGGGCTGTAAATACCTGCGTATTTGTCACCTGAACAACTGCGCAACGGGCGTGGCCACTCAGGACGAAAAGCTGCGTAAGAACCACTATCACGGTCTGCCGTTCAAAGTGACCAACTACTTTGAATTCATCGCCCGCGAAACCCGCGAGCTGATGGCGCAGCTGGGCGTGAAGCGTCTGGTGGATCTGATTGGCCGTACCGACCTGCTGAAAGAGCTGGAAGGGTTTACCGCCAAGCAGCAGAAACTGGAGCTGTCTCGTCTGCTGGAAACCGCCGAGCCGCACGCTGGCAAAGCCGTTTACTGCACCGAGAACAACCCGCCGTTCGACAACGGCGTGCTGAACGCGCAGCTGTTGCAGCAGGCGAAATCCTACGTCGATGACAAACAGAGCAAAACGTTCTGGTTTGATATCCGCAACACCGACCGCTCTGTGGGGGCAACGCTTTCTGGTTACATCGCGCAAACCCATGGCGATCAGGGGCTGGCAGCCGATCCGATTGTCGCGCACTTCAGCGGGACTGCGGGTCAGAGCTTCGGCGTCTGGAATGCGGGCGGCGTTGAGCTGTACCTGACCGGCGATGCCAACGACTACGTCGGTAAAGGCATGGCGGGCGGTCTGCTGGCGGTGCGTCCTCCGGTCGGTTCTGCGTTCCGCAGCCACGAGGCCAGCATCATCGGTAACACCTGTCTGTACGGCGCGACCGGCGGACGTCTGTTTGCCGCGGGCCGTGCGGGCGAGCGTTTTGCGGTGCGTAACTCCGGTGCTATCACCGTTGTAGAAGGCATCGGCGATAACGGCTGTGAATACATGACCGGCGGGATTGTCTGCGTAATGGGCAAAACCGGCGTCAACTTCGGCGCAGGCATGACGGGCGGTTTCGCCTACGTCCTGGACGAAGACGGTGAGTTCCGTAAACGCGTTAACCCGGAACTGGTAGAAGTGCTGGACGTTGAAACACTGGCGATCCACGAAGAGCATCTGCGCGGTCTGATTACCGAGCACGTGCAGCTTACCGGTTCTTCCCGCGGGGAGGAGATCCTGGCGAACTGGCCTGCGTTCTCAGCGAAATTCGCGTTGGTTAAACCGAAGTCCAGCGATGTTAAAGCACTGTTGGGTCACCGTAGTCGTAGCGCAGCAGAGCTGCGTGTGCAGGCGCAGTAAGGGGTAGCAATGAGTCAGAACGTATACCAGTTTATCGACCTGCAGCGCGTTGATCCGCCAAAGAAACCGCTGAAGATCCGTAAAATTGAATTTGTTGAAATTTACGAGCCGTTTTCAGAAGGCCAGGCCAAAGCACAGGCAGACCGCTGCCTGTCCTGCGGTAACCCGTACTGCGAATGGAAATGCCCGGTCCATAACTACATTCCGAACTGGCTGAAGCTGGCCAACGAAGGACGCATTTTCGAAGCGGCGGAACTGTCGCACCAGACCAACACCCTGCCAGAAGTCTGTGGCCGCGTGTGTCCGCAGGACCGTCTGTGCGAAGGTTCCTGTACGTTGAACGACGAGTTTGGCGCGGTGACCATCGGCAACATCGAGCGCTATATCAACGATAAAGCGTTCGAAATGGGCTGGCGTCCGGACATGACCGGCGTGCGTCAGACGGACAAACGCGTGGCGATCATCGGCGCAGGTCCGGCAGGTCTGGCGTGTGCCGACGTGCTGACCCGCAACGGCGTCAAAGCGGTGGTGTTCGATCGTCATCCGGAGATCGGCGGCCTGCTGACCTTCGGGATCCCGGCCTTCAAGCTGGAAAAAGAGGTGATGACCCGCCGTCGCGAAATCTTCACCGACATGGGCATCGAGTTCAAACTGAACATCGAAGTGGGCCGTGATATTCAGATCGACGATCTGCTGAAAGATTACGATGCCGTGTTCCTCGGCGTCGGCACCTATCAGTCGATGCGCGGTGGGCTGGAAAACGAAGACGCACCGGGCGTGTTTGACGCCCTGCCGTTCCTGATTGCCAACACCAAGCAGATGATGGGCTTCGGTGAAACCACCGCAGAGCCTTACGTCACCATGGAAGGCAAACGCGTGGTGGTGCTGGGTGGCGGTGATACCGCGATGGACTGCGTACGCACCTCGATCCGTCAGGACGCAACGCACGTTATCTGCGCCTATCGTCGTGATGAAGAGAACATGCCAGGCTCCAAACGCGAAGTGAAAAACGCGCGTGAAGAGGGCGTGGAGTTCCAGTTCAACGTCCAGCCATTAGGCATCGAGGTGAATGCGAACGGTAAAGTCAGCGGCGTGAAAATGGCGCGTACCGAAATGGGCGCACCGGACGCCAAAGGCCGTCGTCGCGCAGAGATCGTGGCAGGTTCCGAGCACGTGGTTCCGGCTGATGCGGTGGTGATGGCGTTTGGTTTCCGTCCGCACAGCATGGAGTGGCTGGCGAAACACAGCGTCGAGCTGGATTCCCAGGGCCGCGTGATTGCGCCAGAAGGCAACGAGAACGCCTTCCAGACCAGCAACCCGAAAATCTTCGCCGGTGGCGATATCGTTCGCGGTTCAGATCTGGTGGTAACGGCGATTGCCGAAGGCCGCAAAGCGGCTGATGGGATCATGAATTACCTGGAAGTGTAAAAGCGAACCGGATGGCGATGCCATCCGGTTTTTTTATGCGTCGAGCAAAGTGGCGCGCACTTTAACGACCACCTTCTTTATCTCTTCTGATTCCTTCACTGCGCAGCCAGGTTTATGCGGTTCTCCGGGCATAAAGACCGCGTACATACCGGGTTTCAAATCTAGCCGCTGCATCCCGTCGATAGCGCTACATAACTGATAATCGTCCTCGACATGTCGCTCCTCGCACTGACGCGCTGAGCCTGCCACACCGTACAGAATCCGCTCCTCTCCCGCCAGCAACAGCTGAATGTCGATGTATTGCTCATGCAGCTCAGCTTTTTTCTGCTCCGGCGGCTGCGTGGCAAACGTCATCACGTTCATAAAGATATCGTCGCCCTGCAGCTCGTAGCGGCCCGGCGCTTTGTCCTGCGGCCAGGCCGCGATGGCCTGCGTCAGTGCCTCTGCCAGCACGGGGTGTAATCCCGACAGCACACTGGCTTTTCCCATCATCATTGTTGTGCTCCTTGAGACAAAAGTGCCGCGCCCAATAAACCCGCATCGTGGCGATAAAAGGCCGGGCGAAGATTGACGTGATAAACCGGTGGCTCTTGCGCCAGAAACTCACTCACCAGTGCCAAATACCCCTGCGCCAACCCGACGCTGCCGCCCACGACGACCGTCTGACAGTCCGTCACCGCTTTGACATCGGCGATGAGGCGCGCCAGGGTCTGGGCAGAATGGGCCACCAGCTCACGGGCATGCGGATGCCCGCGCAGCGCATGGGTGAAGATGGCTTTGGCATCAACCCCCGCCAGCTCCCCCTGCGCCCGGGCGGCAATGCCCCGGCCCGAGGCGATCGCTTCCACGCATCCCCGGCGACCACAGCCGCAAACCGGACCGTGCGGATCGGCAAGCGTGTGCCCCAAATGTCCGGCGAGCCCTCCCTCGCCCGTCTGCAACTCGCCCTTCAGGACCACGCCGCCGCCGACGCCCGTGGAGACGGTGATGAACACCATATCCTGCGAATCTATCCCCGGCGCGTGATATTCCGCCCACGCCGCAGCCTGCGCATCATTCACCGCCATCGCGGGCAGGCCGGTTATCGACGCCAGCGTCTGCACCAGCGGGAAATGCAACAGCCCGCCCAGGTTATGGGGATTGATCGACACCAGCGTGCCTTCGCGGATAATCCCCGTTGAGGCGATGGCCACCCGCTTTGCCGATGCCATCACCGGTTCCACCAGCGCTTTTAGGGCAGAGCGCAGAGCGTCGGGGGTTTTGCTGGCAGGCGTGGGCATTTCGCACCGCTCACGGATCTGTAAATCGTCGTCGATCAGCGCGGCGGCCAGTTTGGTCCCACCAATATCGATAGCCAGAGTGGTCATTTCACCGCCTCGCGCTCGCTTTTGATGCTGCCAAAAGGTACGGCACCGCTGAACGGTTTACCGTCGATGGCATCGTGCGTGCGCAGCGCTTCCGGACGGATCCAGCGCTGGACGCGGGACGGCATATCCAGACCGATCAGCAGGATCACCACAAACGTCAGACCAAACGACAGAGATCCCAGCGCGGTGCCCAGTTCAAGACGCTGCGCCAGCAGTGCGCCGATAATCGGGGCGAGTGCGCCGCCCAGTGCGCCAACGTTATAGGTAAAGCCAAGGCCCGCCGCGCGCTGATCCGTATCGAAGTAGCCGCCAATCAGTTTCGGTAAGATCCCGGAGATCCCCTGCCCCAGCATCTGCTGGAAGAAGAGCAGCAGGCCAAGCACCCAGATATTGGACCCGCCGATCGCGAACACCGGAATGATCAGCAGCTGCGAGGCCAGCAGGCTGCAAACGTACGCCTTGCGGGTGCCCAACCAGTCGCCGAGGAAACCGCCGACACAGCAGCCCACTGCCGCGCCAAAACCGCTGAAGAACAGCACGTGCGCGACTGTCATCGGATCGTAGGCCAGATCCGTTTTCAGATAAGTAGGCAGCAGCGCCTGAATCGGCCATGAATAGAGGAACGCGAAGAGCACAACGACCATCAGAGTCACACCCGTCGGCCAGCGTTTGCCGCTGCTTTGCACCATAAAGCTAATGAACACGCAGGCGCACAGCAGCCCCAGAATCACCACCAGCCCGGCGTTGTTCAGCTCTCCGGCGAAGCAGAGCCACAGCGCGGTTCCGGCAAAAAGCGTCATCACGATATTGATGAGACGATACTTGCCGCGATAGAGGATATCGACCATCGTACGCACCGGCGCTTTACCCTCGTGCTTCGCTTTCCAGTCTTCCGCTTCGGGAATGTTTTTCCGCAGCCACAGGGCGAAAATGATCGGCAGGATGCCAATAAAGAACAGCGCACGCCAGCCCCACACGGGAACGACCAGGCTGTAGATCTGCGCCGCAACCACCGCACCGATGGAAAAACCGGAGATTAAAAATCCGCTGGCCTTATTGCGCAGATGTTTCGGCCAGCTTTCGATGACATAGGTCGCGCTGGAGCCGTATTCGCCTGCCATGCCCATGCCGATCACCATCCGGGCGATAAACATGGTGACGTAGCCCGGCGCAAACCCGCACGCCAGCGTACCGCAGGAGAAGAGGACGATACTGGTGATCATCGCCAGCTTGCGACCGTAGCGATCGCCCATCGCGCCCAGCAGCAGGCCGCCAAACCAGCGCGAGATAAAGGCGGCAGAAATCAGGCTGGCTGCTTCCACCGTCGTTAAACCAAATTCACTTTTGACTTCTGTTAACACCAGCGCGATCAAAACAAAATCAAAGCCATCGAGCAGATATCCCAGCCAGGCGGCGGAGAATGCGCGCCACTGTGGGCGGGAAAGATGGCGGTACCACGGGATGCTTTGGGTAGAAATACTCATAACACTCTCCCGACGAATTCTGTGTTGTATTGCCGGACGATGGGTTCACATCATCCGGCGTACGTGTGTGTTTGCCTTTGCCGGATGGCGGCTTCGCCTTATCCGGCCTACGTATATGCGAATCGATCATGTTTTGTAGGCCGGATAAGCGAAGCGCCATCCGGCAAGGAATCAGCGCTTCTCAGCCAGCAGTTGCTCTGCGAGGGCTTTCAGCTCCGGCAGGTACTGCTCCGCGACCGGGGCAAAAGGTTTACGGCACAGCGGAACGGCGACCACGTCCATATAGTGCAGAACGGTTTTCAGGCCACGGAACACGCCGACTTTGATCAGCAGATCGATAACCTTGTTGCACTCGCTCTGCAGACGCTGCGCGGTGGCGTTGTCCCCTTCACGGATCGCGCTGGCTATCGCCTGATAGCGCGCGCCCATGATGTTGTACGTGCTGCCGATCCCGCCGTCCGCGCCCGCCAGCAGACCGGAGGCGAAGATCTCGTCGTAGCCGTTATAAAGCACCAGATCCGGATGCGCGCGGCGGATCTGCTCCATCTGGAAGAGATCGCCGGAGGTCTGTTTCAGCGCGCCAACGCCCGGCAGCGTCACCAGCGTATTAATTTGATCGAGGGATAACTTCACGCCGCTCAGCGCCGGAATGTTGTACACCACCATCGGCAAACCATCCGACGAATCAATGATTGCACGGTAGTGGTCGCAGTGTTCTTCAAAGCTGAAGGGATAGTAGAAGGGTGTGACCGCCGACACAGCGTCGAAGCCGTTACGGCTGGCCGCGGCCGCGAGCTGCTGGCTTTCCGCCGTGCTGACGCAGCCGACATGGGCGATCAGCGTCACTTTGCCCTTCGCCTCTTCTGCCACGATCTCCAGCACCTGCTCGCGCTCGGCGAGGCTCTG
This sequence comes from Lelliottia wanjuensis, assembly GCF_030238365.1. Lineage (GTDB taxonomy): Bacteria > Pseudomonadota > Gammaproteobacteria > Enterobacterales > Enterobacteriaceae > Enterobacter > Enterobacter wanjuensis. The sequence goes on from NZ_JASSOT010000053.1 coordinate 46,334, forward strand.
CACAAAGGCTTCGCCCGTTGAGCCGCCCACGTACAGGCCGTCGATACCCTGCTGAATGTTGAATTGCACCAGACGGCGCAGGCTCTCTTTATCCAGCGCCTGCTGTGAATTGAACGGAGTCAGGAGTGCGGCCATCACGCCACGTAATTGCTTTGCCATAGATACCTCAAGTGATGTTTGGTCTGTTTATCGATATACCTTTATACCTGTTATACCAGATCAAATAATCAGCACCCCATACAGAACGCTTATATTGCGATCTGCTTCACTAAAGGATCGTTATTTTTTCTTTTTGGATCCCTGGCCGATGGCGTGCCAGGTGGCGGAAACGCTGTTGAGATGGGTTTGCAGCGCGCGGTCGGCTTCATCGGGATCGCGGCGGCGGATGGCGTCAACAATGGCGATATGCTGCTGATAGCTCACGTCGTTGTGCTGATACAGCTCGGCGTCGGAGACTTTCGGACGGGCGGCGATCAGCCAGTCGAGCAGCGCGACGTGGATTGCCATAAAGATTGGGTTGCCGGGGATCTCTGCCAGTACGCGGTGGAAATCGACGTCAGAGCGGATAAACAGCGCGTTATCGTTGAGGGACTGGCTGTTGATTTCCAGCGCTTTCGACAGGCGTTCCACCTGTTCGTCCGTGGCGTATTCCGCCGCGTAACGCACCAGGCTCGATTCAAAAAAGAGCCGCAGCTGTTCGAAATGGGTTATACCACCCGGCTGGGTGAGGAAATCCTTCGCCATGCCGGAGAGTTCGCTGATGATGGTGTCGGCTGAGGGCATTGAGACGCGGGCACGTTCGCCGTTGTTGATTTGCACCAACCCTTTGCGCTTCAAGGCGGCCAGCGCTTCGCGGACCGACGGGCGGCCGACGTTGAAAAACTCCATCAGTTCACGTTCAGAAGGGAGTTGTTCACCCTGGGCAAACTCCTGACGGCGGATCATCTGCTCCAGCTCTTCTTCCACCATATCGGAAAGTTTTTTACGCGCCAGCGGGCGACGACGCAAACTGCGACCAAGGGTTTCGGTTGAATTTTCCGCCTGAAGATCAAATGGTTTCATAAAGACTCGGGTCAGAAGAGTGACAATCAGTGACAACGATTCATCATAACACAGGATTTTTGGCTGGGCGAAAAGCCCTGAATAGCAAAACAGGCCCATCGGGCCTGTTCAGTTATTTCACAACGCGTAACGCTGGACGGCCACCGCGCGGCGGCGGATCGTCATCAGGGTCATTGTCGTTATCGTGATCCGGCTTGTCGCCATCGATGATCGACATGACCGTTTCGCTTTCGCTTGCGGGTGAACCGTCTTCATCGTTAAGGCTGGTGACATCTTCGTCATAAGCCGCTTCCGGCTCAAACATCGTACCCGCACCGTTTTCACGTGCGTAGACAGCCAAAACAGCAGCCAGCGGCACAGAAACCTGACGCGGAACACCGCCGAAACGCGCGTTGAAGCGCACTTCGTCGTTAGCCAGTTCAAGATTACCCACCGCGCGTGGCGCGATGTTCAGAACGATCTGCCCATCACGTGCGTATTCCATCGGAACGCTCACGCCCGGTAACGTCACATCCACTACCAGGTGCGGCGTAAGCTGGTTGTCCAGCAGCCATTCATAGAAGGCACGCAGCAGATACGGACGGCGTGGAGACAGCTGTGACATTTCCACAATCGTTAACCTCGACCAAGACGCATTTCGCGTTCCGGTTCTGTCAGAGAAGCCAGGAAAGAGTCGCGCTCAAACACGCGAGTCATGTAGCCTTTCAGCTCTTTCGCGCCAGGACCGCTGAACTCTACGCCCAGTGCCTGCAGGCGCCACAGCAGCGGAGCCAGGTAGCAATCGACCAGGCTGAACTCGTCGCTCAGGAAGAATGGCTTCTGGCCAAACACCGGAGCAATCGCCAGCAGCTCTTCACGCAGTTGCTTACGCGCCGCGTCTGCTTCAGAGGATGAACCGTTCACGATCACGTTCATCAGGGTGTACCAGTCTTTCTCGATACGCTGCATGTACAGGCGGCTTTCACCACGCGCAACCGGATAAACCGGCATCAGCGGCGGATGAGGGAATCGCTCATCCAGATATTCCATAATGATGCGGGATTCCCACAGGGTCAGCTCGCGATCCACCAGCGTTGGTACGCTCTGGTTCGGGTTGAGATCGATCAGATCCTGAGGTGGGTTATCCTTTTCCACATGCTCGATCTCAAAACTGACACCTTTCTCGGCCAGCACGATACGAACCTGATGGCTATAAATGTCAGTAGGACCAGAAAACAGCGTCATTACCGAACGTTTGTTGGCAGCGACAGCCATGAAAACCTCCAGGTATATTCAGAATATTACTGCTACCGGCCCGGGGGCCAGCCAGATGATTTGTTACCCATCCCAGGAACAAACTCTATCGCTCAAAAATCGAACAAAAGTGGTGTATTCACTGACATTTGGGCAGAAAATTGGATGATAGTTTACCAGATTTTGCAGGCTTTGTGGTGAGGGGATTCCGGAAATACGGAAAAAGAGCTGAGAATCAAATAAATACTGTGGATAACCGTCGGATTATCCATAAAAAAAACCCGCCGAAGCGGGTTTTTCGCCAATCTCTCTGCCGAAGCAGAAAAAAGATTAACGCTTGGAGAACTGTGGACGACGACGTGCTTTACGCAGGCCGACTTTCTTACGTTCAACTTCACGAGCATCACGAGTAACGAAGCCAGCTTTACGCAGTTCGCCACGCAGGGACTCGTCGTACTCCATCAGAGCGCGGGTGATACCGTGACGGATCGCACCAGCCTGACCAGAAGTACCACCACCTTTAACGGTGATGTACAGATCGAATTTCTCAACCATATCAACCAGTTCCAGCGGCTGACGAACTACCATGCGGGCAGTTTCACGACCGAAGTACTGTTCCAGAGAACGTTGGTTGATAACGATTTTACCACTGCCCGGTTTGATGAACACGCGAGCGGCGGAGCTTTTGCGGCGACCAGTGCCGTAGTATTGATTTTCAGCCATTGCCTATAATCCCGATTAGATGTCAAGAACTTGCGGTTGCTGTGCCGCGTGGTTGTGCTCGTTGCCTGCGTAAACTTTCAGTTTACGGTACATAGCACGACCCAGCGGGCCTTTTGGCAGCATGCCTTTAACCGCGATTTCAATCACACGCTCAGGACGGCGGGCAATCATCTCTTCAAAGGTCGCTTGTTTAATACCGCCGATGTGGCCGGTGTGGTGGTAGTACACCTTGTCTTCACGCTTGTTGCCGGTTACAGCAACTTTTTCTGCGTTCAGAACGATGATGTAATCACCGGTATCTACGTGCGGGGTGTATTCCGCTTTGTGCTTACCGCGCAGGCGACGAGCCAGTTCGGAAGCCAGACGACCCAGAGTTTTACCGGTCGCGTCAACAACATACCAGTCGCGCTGTACGGTTTCTGGTTTAGCTGTAAAAGTTTTCATTAAAAGCTTACCCAAATAAATAAGTTACACGTTGGTGAACACCCAAACGTTTTAAAAGTTGAGGCTCACACGACAAAGTCCGGCAAACCTACCCCTTCGAATAGCCTATGCCAGCACATAGAAAGTTTTGGGAAAAAAACCTTCTCGTAACGTGGGGTCGCAAGATTATAGAGAAGTCGAGGTCAAAGATCGACCCTTAAATGTGATTAGTCGCAAGGTTTTCGAGCATAGCCTCTGTGCGGCCTGATGCCCTCACCCCCAGCCCCTCTCCCACGGGGAGAGGGTAGCGTACTAAGGCATGTGCGCGCGCTTCAAATACTCCTCGCTCTGCATTTCCTGCAGGCGCGACAGGCAGCGCTGGAACTCAAACTTCAGCCGCTCGCCCTGATACACCTCATACAGGGGTACAGCGGCGCTTACCACCAGCTTCACATGACGCTCGTAAAACTCATCCACCAGCGCGATAAAGCGGCGGGCTTCGCTTTCCATCAGCGGCGTCATCACCGGAACATCAAATAGCATCACCGTATGGAACAGGCGCGACAGCGCGATGTAATCATGCTGGCTGCGGGCATCGACACACAGCGTCGCGAAAGAGACGGCCAGGGTCTGGTTTTCAACGCCCAGGGTTTGCAGCGGGCGGTGGTTAATTTCCAGCTCCGGAGCTTTGTCGCGCTTAGCACCGGCCAGGGCCAGCCAGAGTTTGTCCATCTGGCTTTGCGTCTCATCATTTAACGGTGACAGCCAGAGGTGCGCCTGAGTCAGCGTGCGCAAACGATAGTCCACGCCCGCATCGACGTTCATGATGTCGCAATGTGCTTTGATAGCATCAATAGCGGGCAGGAAACGCGCGCGCTGCAGACCGTTGCGATAGAGATCGTCCGGCGGAATGTTGGAGGTGGCCACCAGCGTAATACCGCGCGCAAACAGGGCTTTCATCAGGCCGCCGAGCAGCATGGCGTCGGTGATATCCGAGACGAAAAACTCGTCGAAACACAAAACGTCGGTTTCGGCTTTAAAGCGCTCAGCGATGATATCCAGCGGATCGCTGTGGCCCTGCAGAGCGTTCAGCTCTTCATGGACCCGCAGCATAAAACGGTGGAAGTGCAGACGCTGTTTACGGGTGCCCGGCAGGCTCTGATAAAACATGTCCATCAGCCAGGTTTTTCCCCGGCCTACCCCGCCCCACATATATAAGCCGCGAACAGGCGCGGCACTCTGCGGCTCTTTTTTTCCGAGCAATCGACCAAACGCCGCTTTCAGACCGCCGCTCTGCGCGGGGGCGGGCGTTTGTTGAGTCAATTCCTGATAGATAACATCGAGGCGATGAACGGCTTCACGCTGAACGTCATCGGGCTGGTGAGTGCCCTCGTTCAGGGCTTGTTGGTAACGCGATGTGGGGGACAGGCTTTGCATGATCTTGTTGTTATTCCTTCAATTAAACCTCGCCTGAGTGCGTGACTGGCGAAAAAAAGGCCGTTCTACAGTACGCGATGATGCGTCAGGATTCCACTTCTGAAGAAATAGCGGTTATAGTGGCATAATCAGGCACAGGCAGGAGCCGAGCCACTACCCTACGGAACAACAAGACAACGGGAGAAGTTCATGACCTGGGAATATGCGCTAATTGGTTTAGTCGTCGGTATCGCCATCGGTGCCGTGGCCATGCGTTTTGGTAATCGCAAACTGCGTCAGCAACAGTCGCTGCAGTATGAACTGGAAAAGAACAAAGCTGAGCTGGAAGAGTATCGTGAAGAGCTGGTCAGCCACTTTGCCCGTAGCGCCGAACTGCTGGATAACATGGCGACAGATTATCGTCAGCTGTATCAGCACATGGCGAAAAGCTCCAGCAGCCTGCTGCCGGAACTGAGCGGTGACACCAACCCGTTCCGCAATCGTCTGGCCGAGTCCGAAGCCAGCAACGATCAGGCACCGGTACAGATGCCACGTGATTACTCCGACGGAGCATCCGGCCTGCTGCGCGGTGGCGCAAAACGCGATTAATCGCACATCTACGAACTATTTCACGGGCGCCGTCATCGCGCCCGTCCTTTCTTTCCCTTCCCAGCTATTATTTAGTCAATTGCCGCATTGTTCAGTGGTTTAAAATTCAATAACATCAAACTGTTTTTGGGCCGTTTTTCCTTACTCCAGGCAACGAGAGCCAGCATCAATGAAGAAAAAAAACCAGCTGTTAAGCGCGATAGCGTTAAGTGTCGGGTTATCTTTGACGGCGTCCTGGCCTGCGGCCGCGGCGCTTCCTTCGCAAGTGCCTGGCGCAGCGGCGATCCCAAGCCTGGCGCCGATGCTTGAAAAAGTATTGCCTGCGGTCGTGAGTGTGAAAGTGGAAGGCACCGCGGCACAAAGCCAGCGCGTGCCGGAAGAGCTGAAAAAATACTTCGGTGAAGAGGGTCCGGATCAGCAGGCTCAACCCTTTGAAGGGCTCGGCTCCGGCGTGGTCATTGACGCAGCTAAAGGTTACGTGCTGACCAACAACCACGTCATCAGCCAGGCCGATAAAATCAGCGTGCAGATGAATGACGGTCGCGAGTTTGACGCCAAATTGATCGGCGGCGACGACCAGAGCGACATCGCGCTGCTGCAAATTCAAAACCCCAGCAACCTGACGCAAATTGTTATCGCGGATTCCGACAAACTGCGCGTCGGTGATTTCGCTGTGGCCGTCGGCAACCCGTTTGGTTTAGGCCAGACCGCCACCTCCGGGATTGTCTCGGCGCTCGGTCGCAGCGGCCTGAATCTGGAAGGGCTGGAGAACTTTATCCAGACCGACGCCTCCATTAACCGCGGGAACTCCGGCGGCGCACTGCTGAACCTCAACGGCGAGCTGATCGGGATTAACACCGCGATCCTCGCGCCGGGCGGCGGCAGCATCGGCATTGGCTTCGCTATTCCGAGCAATATGGCCAAAACCCTGGCGCAGCAGCTGATTGAATCCGGCGAAGTGAAACGCGGGCTGCTGGGCATCAAAGGCATGGAGATGAGCGCCGATATTGCCAAAGCCTTTAATCTCAACGTGCAGCGCGGGGCCTTTGTCAGCGAAGTGCTGGCCAACTCTGGCTCGGCGAAAGCGGGCGTGAAATCGGGCGACGTAATTGTCAGCCTGAACGGTAAGCCGCTCAGCAGCTTCGCCGAACTGCGCTCGCGCATCGCCACCACGGAGCCGGGCACGAAAGTGAAACTCGGCCTGCTGCGCGACGGCAAACCGCTCGACGTGGAAGTGACGCTGGATAAAAGCACCTCGGCATCGGCCAGCGCCGAGCTGATCGCCCCTGCCCTGCAAGGTGCGGCCCTGAGCGACGGACAGCTGAAAGACGGTACCAAAGGCATCACCATTGAGAGCGTAGAGAAGAGCAGCCCGGCCGCACAGGCAGGTCTGCATCAGGATGACGTGATCATCGGGGTGAACCGCAACCGCGTGCAGTCAATCGCGGAAATGCGCAAAGTGCTGGAGAGCAAACCGACGGTGATTGCCCTGCAAATCGTCCGCGGCAACGATACGCTCTACATCTTATTACGCTAAGCACTGACGCCGGACATCACCGCTGCGTGTGATGTCCGGATAAGTCATGTTATGCTGCAACCGTTCCTTAATTAACGACGCCCGCATCATGGTTCTTAAGCTCTTTCGTTCGGTCGCCATCGGTTTGGTTGTTGGCGGTTTATTACTGGCTGCAATGCCCTCTTTACGTCAGTTCAACAAACTGGCGGCGCCTCAATTCGACAGTACGGATGAAACCCCGGTGAGTTACAACCAGGCGGTTCGCCGTGCGGCACCTGCCGTGGTTAACGTCTATAACCGCGGTCTCAACAGTTCCGCCAATAATCAGCTGGAGATCCGCACGCTCGGGTCCGGCGTGATCATGGACGAGCGCGGGTACATCATTACCAACAAGCACGTCATCAACGACGCCGATCAGATTATCGTGGCGTTGCAGGATGGCCGTGTCTTTGAAGCCCTGCTGGTTGGGTCAGATAGTCTGACGGACCTCGCCGTGCTGAAAATCACAGCGACGGGCGGACTGCCGGTGATCCCGATTAACCGTAAACGCACGCCGCATATCGGCGACGTGGTGATGGCGATCGGTAACCCTTATAACCTGGGCCAGACCATTACCCAGGGGATTATCAGCGCCACCGGTCGTATCGGCCTGAACCCGTCAGGACGGCAGAACTTCCTGCAGACAGATGCCTCTATCAACCACGGGAACTCTGGCGGCGCGCTGGTGAACTCGCTGGGCGAACTGATGGGCATCAATACCCTGTCGTTTGATAAGAGCAACGACGGCGAGACGCCGGAAGGGATTGGCTTTGCGATCCCCTTCCAGCTGGCGACCAAAATTATGGATAAGCTGATCCGCGACGGTCGAGTGATCCGTGGATACATTGGGATTGGCGGGCGTGAAATCGCGCCGATGCATAGTCAGGGCGGCGGGATCGATCAGATTCAGGGTATCGTGGTAAACGAAGTCACTCCGGGTGGCCCGGCGGCCGCGGCAGGACTGCAGGTCAACGACGTGATTGTGTCGGTAAACGGGACGCCGGCGGTGTCAGCGCTGGAGACCATGGACCAGGTGGCGGAGATTCGCCCGGGTTCCATCATTCCGGTGGAAGTCATGCGTAATGATAAGAAGCTGACCATTCAGGTCACCATCCAGGAATACCCGGCCACCAACTGAGTGGCATAAAAAAACCGGAGTCATTATGGCTCCGGTTTTTTATCGCCTGGCATTCGCTTACTTGTTAACGAACTCTTCACCCAGGGTGATATCTTTCTTCAGCGTATCGAGCATGCCTTCCATCGCTTGTTGTTCAAACGCGCTCAGCTTGCCGATTGACTGACGTTCTTCAACGCCGTTTTTGCCCAGCAGCAGCGGCTGTGAGAAGAAGCGGGCGTGTTCGCCGTCACCTTCCACATACGCACATTCCACCACGCCTTTCTCGCCTTGCAGGGCGCGAACCAGAGACAGACCAAAACGTGCAGCCGCCTGGCCCATAGACAGGGTTGCAGAGCCGCCACCCGCCTTCGCTTCCACCACTTCGGTGCCCGCGTTCTGGATACGTTTGGTCAGGTCAGCCACTTCCTGCTCGGAGAAGCTCACGCCTGGGATCTGAGACAACAGTGGCAGGATAGTCACGCCAGAGTGACCACCGATCACCGGCACTTCGATGTCTGAAGGCAGTTTGCCTTTCAGTTCTGCCACGAAGGTGTTGGAACGGATGATGTCCAGCGTGGTCACGCCAAACAGTTTGTTCTTATCGTACACGCCCGCTTTCTTCAGCACTTCCGCAGCGATAGCCACAGTGGTGTTGACCGGGTTAGTGATGATACCGATACAGGCTTTCGGGCAGGTTTCTGCGATCTGCTGCACCAGGTTCTTCACGATACCGGCGTTGACGTTGAACAGATCGGAACGGTCCATGCCAGGCTTACGGGCAACGCCCGCGGAGATCAGCACCACGTCTGCGCCTTCGAGCGCCGGGCGTGCGTTTTCACCGGAGAAGCCTTTGATTTTCACAGCTGTTGGGATGTGGCTCAGGTCAACAGCGACACCAGGGGTGACCGGAGCAATATCATACAGGGAGAGTTCTGAGCCTGAAGGCAGTTGGGTTTTCAGTAGTAGGGCAAGCGCCTGGCCGATACCACCAGCAGCGCCGAGGACTGCAACTTTCATCCTAAACTCCTTATTATGGTTAACTTTAATATCTGTTACTCCGTTGCGGCGACATTAATTCAGCAGGTAAATAATTACAATTTTCGTAGCTAAAGAATTTGAGGTCACGCGCCTTTCATCTTTGCCGGTATGCACTCAGCAAGCTGTGGCAACGAAGTAGCCAATCAAGACGGTGGTTACAATACACCCTCACTCGCCAGCAAAACAACATCATTTTGATAACATTTAATTTACTTTTAAGGTTATTTGCGTGCCGTGATGCAGGCATGTTTTCTGATAACGAAATTTGATAAAATCACTCCCTTTCATAACATTATTTCAGCCTGGGTTCGGGCAGATAATTTGCATAAAAATTCATTTACATGCATAATAATGAAGTTTCTTTCGTCATATTCCGGGTGACTTATGCGTAGCTCGTCAAAACAAGAAGAATTAGTGAAGGCGTTCAAAGCGCTGCTCAAAGAAGAGAAATTCAGTTCTCAGGGAGAGATTGTTCTGGCTTTACAGGAACAAGGTTTCGAGAACATTAATCAGTCGAAAGTCTCCCGTATGTTAACCAAGTTTGGCGCCGTGCGTACCCGCAACGCCAAAATGGAAATGGTCTACTGCCTGCCAGCCGAGCTGGGCGTGCCGACCACCTCCAGCCCGCTGAAGAATTTGGTGCTGGATATTGATTACAACGATGCGGTGGTGGTGATCCACACCAGTCCTGGTGCGGCACAGCTGATTGCCCGCCTGCTGGATTCACTGGGTAAAGCAGAAGGGATCCTCGGCACCATCGCGGGTGATGACACCATCTTTACCACGCCGGCGAACGGTTTCTCCGTTAAAGATCTCTACGAAGCGATCCTGATGTTGTTCGAACAAGAGCTGTAATCCCTTTCCCTGCTGCCCTCGCAGCGGGGAATCTTCTGCACCCGTCTCGTTAACCTCCCCATTCTGTTGCCGTTACTTTTGCAAATAGTGCTTTTACCTGCCTGTTTTTATTCATCCAGTGAATCGTAAATCAACAAATCGCACAAAAAATCAAAGTTTCATATCCCTATGATTTACTTATGTATCCATTCTCAATGTGACGAAAAAACGATCATTTCTATGCAATTTGGTTATAAAAAAGTGACTGGTTAACACGTAATTACCCACGGAATAATTAGCGTGGTATTAATTTTTGCCGTGACTAGTGTATACTTGATTTTGTGATGAGGGTCACGAAACGAAAGACCCCAATAAATTCGACGAGGTAAACAATCATGAAAATCAAAACGACTGTAGCGGCTCTGAGCGTCCTGTCTGTCCTGTCATTCGGTGCATTTGCTGCCGACTCAATCAACGCTGATCAGGCGCAGTCCCGTCAGGCCATCGGCACCGTTTCTGTGGGTGCTGTCAGCTCTTCTCCGATGGATATGCACGAAATGCTGAACAAGAAAGCGGCTGAACAAGGTGCGTCTTCTTACCGCATCATCGAAGCGCGTTCTGGCGACCATTGGCACGCAACGGCTGAGCTGTACAAATAAGTTTCATCAATAGAAGTAACGACATTATCAACTCAACGGCACCAGGCATAAAAATAGCGGTACAACCCTTCTCGCCGTTGGGATAACACATTTCAGGAGTACGACTATGAACACCAAATTAATCATCGCAACCCTTGGCTTAGCTTCTGTTCTCTCCTTCGGCGCCAGCGCCGCTGTGCATCAGGTGAATTCAGAGCAAGCACAAAACCTGCAATCAATGGGTAGCGTATCCGTCTCTTCAGTCGCGGGCTCTCCGATGGATATCCGTCAGGAATTAGCCGCTAAAGCTGAAAAAGCAGGCGCCAGCAGCTATCGCGTCACCGAACTGAATCAGGGTGACCATTGGCACGCAACGGCTGAACTGTATAAATAAACCCTCGTCGTATCTCATCATACGACTTGCCCCTGACACGTTGTCAGGGGCTTTTTTATGTCTGTAAATCAATGACGAACGTTGAAACGTAGCTGCCCTTCCAGCTCCTCTTCCGCCTCATCAAACAGCAGAACCAGCGCGCCAAAGCGTCGGCGGAGCTTATCCGGCAGGTGGATAAACTCGATCTCCAGCGGCACAGGCAACATATCGCCAACGACCACATCCCACAGGGAATCCAGATCCGTGACCTTTTCCCGTTCTAATCCAAAAGCGCGACAAAATTCGCGGTAAAAGTCTTCCTGACTGTCGATTTCATCAAAATCAAAAGTAGTGATATTCATTGCCTGCCACCCCGTCCAGACAGGCGGACTGCGCCGCCCTGACGATAATTATAATCCCCCGATATGCAGGGTTTTGACTTCCAGAAACTCTTCCAGCCCCAGTACCGATCCCTCTCGTCCGAGCCCCGACTCTTTCACCCCGCCGAACGGACCGAGTTCCGTCGAGACTGCATATTCGTTAATGCCGATCATGCCACTCTCAATCGCCTGCGAGACGCGGAAGACGCGCGACAGATTTTGCGTATAGAAGTAGGCGGCAAGGCCAAACGGCGTGTTGTTCGCGCGCTGGATCACCTCCTCTTCGGAGGTAAAGCGGAAGCAGGCCGCGACCGGACCAAAGGTCTCTTCTTCGGCCAGTTTCATTCCTTCGTGGCAATCGCCAAGCACCGTCGGCAGCCAGAAATTACCGCCGAGGGAGTGCGGTTTCCCGCCCGCCAGCACGGTAGCGCCTTTCGCCACCGCATCCTCGACGTGCTCACGCACTTTGTCGACAGCGGCAGATTCAATCAGCGGACCCACGACTACGCCCTCTTCCAGACCGTTCCCCACTTTCAGGGCGTTCACCGCATCGGCGAGTTTGCTCACAAAGGTGTCGTAGACAGCTTCCTGGATATAGAAGCGGTTCACGCTGACGCACACTTGCCCGGCGTTGCGGAATTTATTGGCGATGGCCCCTTTCACGGCGGCATCGATGTCCGCATCGTCGAAAACGATATAAGGCGCGTTACCGCCCAGCTCCATGGAGACTTTTTTCATGGTTTCTGCGGCGTTACGCACCAGGGTTTTACCCACGGCGGTCGAACCGGTAAAGGAGATTTTGCGCACCTCGTGGCTGGCCATGATGGCGTCGCTGATCTCATGGGTATTCCCGGCAACAGCGTTGAGCACGCCATCGGGTACGCCCGCTTTTTTCGCCAGCGTCAGCAGCGCAAATGCACTGAGCGGCGTGTTGTTGGCGGGTTTGATCACGCCGGTGCAGCCTGCGGCCAGCGCCGGGCCGAGTTTGCGGGTCAGCATCGCCATCGGGAAGTTCCACGGCGTGATGGCCGCCACTACGCCGATCGGTTCGCGGGTAGCCAGAATGCGCGAGCCGGGTTTAATCGGGGGAATGATTTCGCCGTTGGCGCGTTTCGCCTGCTCGGCAAACCACTGGATAAAGCTGGCTGCGTACTCGACTTCGCCTTCCGCCTCTTTCAGCGGTTTGCCTTGCTCGGTGGTCATCAGTCGGCCAAGCCAGCTTTTATTCTCGATAATCAGTTCGTACCAGCGATAGAGAATGGTCGAGCGCTCTTTCGCGGTTTTCGCGCGCCACGCGGGAAAAGCACGGCTTGCCGCAGCGATGGCCTCTTCGGTCTCTTTTTTACCGGCTTTTGCAACTTTCGCGACGACCTCTCCCGTGGCCGGGTTGAGCACGTCAAAGGTGGTATCCAGCGTTTTCCATATGCCGTCTACCAGATATCCGGTTTGAAAAAGCGCATTGTCCTGGAGTGCCTGGGTGGTCATGTGTCCTCCTGATCTGGGTTTAAGAGCCTGCCAGATAAGTATAGCCACAAAAAAACCGACGCTTTTGGCGTCGGTTTTGTCAGTCGGTTTCGCCGGGTGGCGCTGCGCTTACCCGGCCTACAAGTTCTGTTCACCTTTAACTGTCGGTGAGCGCATTCTGATAGCGATGCAGCACATCCGTCAGACGCTGTACCGGCTCCGTAACCTGCCGCGGCGCTTCCCAGACCTGCAGCTTCTCCTGGTAGATGTTCAGCTCTTCCAGCAGCTGGGCGAAGTAGCGACGTCGCTTGTCATCCGTTGAAGCAGAGATAACATGATCCGCCGTACGACGCAGCTGACGGTGGAACGCCGAGAGATCGTCGTTGATCGGAATCGGCGCATTGCGCAGACGCTGGTGAGCGATGATCATCGTCAGCGCCAGGCGAAACTTCGCGATATCGCCTGGGAATTTGGTCAGAAGTAAAAACAGCTGCTGATACAGCGCTGGCAGATGGTTCTCTTTGCGCCGCGCGGTGTTGGTGGTCATCGCAGAAACCGCCGCCGAAACGAACTGGTTCAGCAGGACGCGTCCGGTCCGCGCCTGGGAGTTATCGCGCACCAGCAGAATGACCATCATCGCCAGGAAGCAGCCCACCAGCTGACCTAAGGCGCTGTCGAGAAACTGGCTAAAGTGGAAGGTCATCGGGTTATCCAGCACCAGAATGTTAATGGTACTGGCGAGCGCGCCGAGGGAACCCAGACGCCGTTTCTGCACTTCGATACCGATAAAGAACGCCAGTACTGCCAGGCTGATACACAGCAGCAGCATGCTCTGCTGCGTCGACGGGAGCACCACCAGGAAGTAGAACGCCCCAATGGGGAGCGCCGCTATCGCGCCATACAGAAAGTCAATCGCCACCATCCGCGGGTTCGGCAGGCGCATGGCGAGTGAGGTGACAACGGCAATCATCACCATCGCCCCGGTGCCGGACGTCCAGCCCGTCCAGAGCCAGAACAACGCTCCGAGCATACAGGCGAGCGTGGTGCGCCAGAAGTTCACCATCGCATGGTGACGTTCGGCCGACTCGGCTTTCACCACCACTTCACTGCGCAGAACCTCTTCTTCGGTGGCGCTGATTTTGGTATTGCTGATGACTCCGCGTTTCAGCAGCAGGTAGCGCGTCGCCGCACCCACCCAGCTGTAGATCGTCACAGGCGTGTCGCGCTCGCCGGTCCAGGCCATCACCCGGCGCATTCTTTTCAGCTGTTTGCGTACATCCTGCTCCGTTTCGACGGGCTCTTCGAACAGCTCGCGGAAGGTATCGGTGATCGCTTCCGGACCGGTATTTTGAATAAGATAGGTTTCGCACGCCTGGGTGATCAGCGTCAGGGAGACGGTGTTGAGCGCTTTCAGACGGCGGTTGGCGCGCGACCAGCGGGAGGATTCCATATTCAGGTTGCTGCGCATCCCTTCCAGCGCGGTGCTGCGACGCACCAGGTCGCCCCAGGCTTTATCCACCTCTTCACTGTCGCCGTGTTTAATACAGAGCTGCATCAGCTGATACTGAGCGACGATAAGCGAATCCAGCTCGCGGTCGACTTCCTGTTTGATCGAGCGCGGGGAGAAAAGCAGGTCGGCGACGATGGCGCAGACGATGCCGATGACGATCTCGCTGCAGCGCTCCAGCGCAAACTGCGGCGCCAGCAGGGGATTGCTCTGAATGGTGATGACGATGATCAGCGCGGTATAGCCGGACAGGCCCCAGGCGTAGGAGTTCTCCACTTTGACCAGGGAAGAGACCCAGGTACAGAAGCCCGCCCAGATACAGCACACCATCAGCATCATCAACGGGGAGCGGATCATGGTGATGATGATGGTCAGCGCCGCGACACAGCCGATAAAGGTCCCGACGATACGCAGCATTCCGCGATAGCGAATGGCTCCTGAATAGGGTTCGCCGCCCGCCGCGAAGGCCGGACCCGCGGCGACAATCGCCGCCGTCAGCACCGCCCAGCGTGGCGTTTCCAGCTGGAAGTGAAAACCGACAAACAGCGCCAGCACGATAGCGCACGCCAGTTTAATGGCGAAGCGAACGTGCTGGGTGGCGATGGAGAAAATGCCCATCACAATCAACCAATCTCACGCAGGCGATGCGCGATTTTGCGGAACAGGGAGTCGTTATTGGCGTCGCGGTCTTTTTCACCAGTGATCACCACCGTCGCCGTGGTGCCTGCTGGCCACAGATTGCCCTGCTCTTCGTCGAGGCGAATACGCACCGGCACGCGCTGCGCCAGACGGACCCACTCGAGATTGGAATCGACGGTTGCCATCCCTTTGCTATCGCGGGTGGCGCTGGAGTTGGTGACGCCCGCGGCGACGCTGTCCACCGTGCCTTTCAGCACGCGGTTGCTGCCGAGCGGGGTAATTTCGGCGCGGTAGCCCGGACGCACGCCTTCCAGTTTGGTCTCTTCCATATAGGCGAGAATGTAGAAGGAGTGCTGTTTCACCAGCGCCACGGCGGTCGAGCCGCGGGTGATAAATTCCCCGGTGTAGACGTTGAGGTTGGTCACCCAGCCGTCAGAGGGCGCGCGGATCACCGTGCGTTCCAGATCCAGTTTCGCCAGGTCGCGCGTGGCTTCCGCTTTGGCCTGCTGATGCAGGACGGTTTGCAGTACGTTATTAGACTGGTCGATCTCTTCGCGGGACATCGCCTGCACGCCAAGCTGGTTACGACGCCCGGCTTCGCGGCGTTTTTCTGTCGCCAGCGCCTGATAATAGGCAACGTCGGCTTCGGCCTGTTCAAGGGCTTTCTGGTAACGCGGCTGATCGATGGTGAACAGCACCTGATCTTTTTTCACCAGCTGGTTATCGCGCACGTTCACCGCGGTGATAAGCCCGGCGACGTCCGGGGCAATCGCCACCACGTCGGCACTGAAACGCGCATCGCGCGTCCACGGCGATTCGGTGTAAAACACCCAGGCGCGGAAAATAGCGATGAACGCCAGGACCACCAGCGCCACGGTAATGGCGGTACGGGAGATATTTCTTGTTAGTGTTTTCACATCTACCTCAGACAAACATGCGCGATATTAAGTAGAACAGGCAGCAATACAGCGCGGTATTAAACAGTGCAGGGTGCCAGACAAAGTCGTAGATACCGGTCGGAACCAGCACCTTGCGCACCAGCCAGAAAATCGCCAGTGATAAAAGAAGTTCGAAGAAAATCGGTGGGAACGATAAACCGAACACCACGATAACGGGAAACAGACTCATGTTAACCTTGATTTGAGAGCGAGCAGGCGACAGTTTTTTGTTTAGCTCCACCGTCGCTGAAGGGCAAGAAGAGCCAGGCGGGAAGGGTGAAGCTGTTATGTCAGTAATAATATATTAACGTAACTGTTATGCTGTTATCTATAATATGTGATCTAAATCACTTTTAAGCCAGAGTGAACAATGGAACGTTTAAAACGCATGTCTGTGTTTGCCAAAGTCGTCGAATTTGGCTCCTTTACCGCCGCGGCCCGACAGCTGCAGATGAGTGTTTCATCCATCAGCCAGACGGTGTCAAAACTGGAAGATGAGCTGCAGGTCAAGCTGCTAAACCGCAGCACCCGCAGCATTGGGCTGACGGAAGCGGGCAAAATTTATTATCAGGGCTGTCGGCGGATGCTGCACGAAGTCCAGGACGTGCACGAGCAGCTCTATGCCTTCAACAACACCCCTATCGGCACGCTGCGGATCGGCTGTTCTTCAACTATGGCACAAAATGTCCTCGCCAGTATGACGGCGGAAATGCTCAAAGAGTATCCAGGACTGGCAGTCAATTTAGTCACCGGCATCCCCGCCCCCGACCTGATCGCCGACGGGCTGGACGTAGTGATCCGCGTCGGCGCGTTGCAGGATTCCAGCCTGTTCTCACGCCGCCTCGGCAGCATGCCGATGGTGGTCTGCGCCTCCAAAAACTATCTGGCGCAGTTTGGCGTACCGGAAAAACCCGCCGATCTGACTAACCACTCCTGGCTGGAGTACAGCGTACGGCCGGATAACGAATTTGAGCTGATTGCTCCGGAAGGACTGTCGACAAAACTGCTGCCACAGGGGCGATTCGTGACCAACGATCCGATGACCATTTCCCGCTGGCTGGTTGCCGGTGCCGGGATCGCCTACGTGCCGCTGATGTGGGTGATCAATGAGATCAACAGCGGCGAGCTGGAGATCCTGTTCCCGCGCTATCAGTCCGACCCGCGCCCGGTATATGCCCTTTATACGGAAAAGGACAAACTGCCGCTCAAGGTGCAGGTGTGTATTAACTATCTGACCGATTATTTTGTCGAAGTGGCGGAGCTGTATCAGGGCATGCGCGGCGAAAGGAAGGAATAATCAGCCACTGCCCCATCAACTATTATTCAGATATTTCATTCAATTCTATTAATAATGGCGAATTGACACCTTCGCCATTTGGCTATTATCGTATCCTTGTCAGAAAAGGCCGTTATTTATTTGTTAAAATATACATCATAAAAATAGCGTTTCTCAGGAATCTTTTTAAACAAGGAATACAAATGAATCTGTTTGAACAAACACCGCCTTCACGCAGGCGCTACGGGCTCGCCGCGTTCATTGGGCTGATCGCCGGGATTGTCTCCGCCTTTGTCAAATGGGGCGCAGAGGTTCCGCTTCCTCCACGCAGTCCAACGGATTTATTCACCAGCGCATGCGGACCCGAGCAATTAATCAGAGCCGCCAGCCAAATCGATTGCTCGCGTAATTTCCTCAACCCACCCTATGTATTTCTGCGTGACTGGCTGGGTGTCGTCGATCCTAACGCCGCCGTTTATACGTTTGCCGGACATATATTTAACTGGGTCGGCGTAACACATATTATTTTCTCTATCGTGTTCGCTGTAGGCTATTGCGTTGTGGCAGAAGTCTTCCCGAAAATAAAACTCTGGCAGGGTTTGTTCGCAGGGGCGTTAGCGCAACTGTTCGTCCACATGATTTCATTCCCGCTGATGGGGCTGACTCCGCCGCTGTTTGATCTCCCGTGGTACGAACACGTCTCCGAGATCGTGGGGCACCTGATCTGGTTCTGGTCGATCGAAATTATTCGTCGTGATTTACGCAACCGCATCACTCACGAGCCGGATCCTGAAATTCCGCTGAACAGCGCGCGATAAGCGTCGCATACAAAAATGGCGCGCCTTAAGGGCACGCCATTTTTTTTAATGCGGAGTCAGATCAGGCAGTACCGCCGACGGTCAGATTGTCCACTTTCAGCGTTGGCTGGCCGACGCCCACCGGCAGGCTCTGGCCCTCTTTACCGCACACGCCCACACCTTTATCCAGTTTCAGATCGTTGCCAACCATCGAAATCTGCTGCATCGCTTCGATCCCGGAGCCAATCAGCGTGGCCCCTTTCACCGCTTTGGTGACTTTGCCTTTCTCAATCAGATAGGCTTCTGACGTCGAGAAGACAAACTTGCCGGAGGTGATATCCACCTGCCCGCCGCCGAAGTTTGGCGCGAAGATACCGTAATCCACCGATTCGATAATCTCCTGCGGCGTGGATTTACCCGCCAGCATATAGGTGTTGGTCATGCGCGGCATCGGCAGGTGCGCGTAGGATTCGCGACGGCCGTTACCGGTTGGCGCAACGCCCATCAGGCGCGCGTTGAGTTTGTCCTGCATGTAGCCTTTCAGGATGCCGTTTTCGATCAGCACGTTGTACTGTCCCGGCGTCCCTTCATCGTCGATGGAGATCGAGCCACGACGATCGGTCATGGTGCCGTCATCGACAACGGTACAGAGTTCAGAAGCCACCAGCTCGCCCATCTGGCCGCTGAATACGGAGGTGCCGCGACGGTTGAAATCGCCTTCCAGACCGTGACCGACCGCTTCGTGCAGCAGCACGCCAGGCCAGCCTGCGCCCAATACCACCGGCAGCGTACCGGCAGGTGCCGCGACGGCATTGAGGTTCACCAGCGCCATACGTACAGCTTCTTTCGCCCAGGCATCTGCGCGAACTTCGCCGTCTTCGTCGGCCAGGAACCAGTCATAGCCAAAACGACCGCCGCCGCCGCTGGAGCCGCGCTCACGCTTACCGTCGTCTTCCACCTGCACGCTCACGGACAGACGCACCAGCGGACGGACATCTGCCGCCAGGGTTCCGTCGGTCGCCGCGACCAGGATGAGTTCGTACACACCGCTGAGGCTGGCAGACACTTCATGCACGCGTTTATCCGCAGCGCGCGCCACTTTGTCCACGCGACGCAGAATGTCCAGCTTCTCTTCGCGGCTCATGCTTTGCAGCGGATCGATGCTGGTATAGAGCGCCGTGTGCTGTACTTCGCCCAGCGTTTTTACGCGGCCATCGCCCGTTTCACGCACGATGGTGCGCGCCGCCTGGGCGCTTTGCTCAAGAGCAGTCAGGCTGATCTGATCGGCATAGGCAAAACCGGTTTTCTCACCGCTCACGGCGCGCACGCCAACGCCCTGGTCGATGTTGTAAGAGCCATCTTTAATGATGCTGTCTTCTAAAACCCAGGATTCGTGGTAGCTCGACTGGAAATAGAGATCGCCGTAATCGAGGCGACGCTCGGTGAGTTGGGCGAGAATGGAAAACAGGTCCTGATGACTCAGGCCGTTCGCTGCGAGCAAATGTTCACTTACCAGGTTCAGACTCATCGTTTTGCTACTCGTTCGTTGCCACCCAGCGGGCGGTAAAAAAATCATTATTATTGAGAGTGAGGCAATTAATTGCCCGCGTCAAATCATTGCTGTGCATCTTTGCGCGCCTGACGGAGCACCTCATTAATCTGTGGCTTATCGACCGGGCCCGTAATGCGGTAGCGCAGGATCGAGACCTTGCTCCACAGCGGCCCGAGCACCTTACTGGCGGCAAACACCGCGGCGCCGACAATCGGGTTCACCACGAAGGCCGCCGCAACACCCACGGTCGCCGAGATTTCAGGTGCAACGACCGCTTCCATATCCAGCTCGCGACGCACCAGATTCACCGAGCCTTTCATGGCGATATCGGCCTCGAGGCCATCCACCAGCGTGTCGTCCGTGTGCAGGACACCGTCTTTGATCCACGCCGTGCTGCGGATGGAATCGTAATAAAACCCTTCGCTAAAGGTGTCGCTAAAATCAAAGCGCAGTTTGCGCAGCAGCGCGTCGAAGCTCAGCAAACGTAATAGCTGCCCGGCGTGGCCGGTACTGACGTCGGCGATTTCACCTTTGCCGAGATTGGTTTTCAGAATCCCGTTCAGCGAGGCGACGTCCGGTTTCCACGGCTGTGCGCGCCAGTGCATATCGTAATTGATATCGAAGGACGAGCCGCGCAGCGGCGTGCTGACGCCAAAGAAATTCGTCGCCGCATCCAGCTTGTTGCCCTTGATGGTGCCTTTGAGCGAGGTGCGCTGTTCGCCTGCGCCATTCACCCATTCCCCGTCAGCCGTCAGACGGCCAAAACCGGTATCAATCAGGCCGCCCGCGAGGCTCAGGGTGTTGCCCTTAATGGCAAAATCACCGTCGATACGGCCATATTTCTGGCCCCACAGCCAGCACTCGGCGCAGCGCAGCTGTAAATCTGGCCAGCCGCTGAAATCCACTTTAGACACTTCGGCTAATGGTGAATCCGTTGCCGTTTGCCCTTTCGCTGCCATCGTCGGGTTGTAGTAGAGATAACGAATCGCCGCCTGCCACGGGGCGTTGTCACGCATCGTCAGCGTGCCGTTGATTTCACGCCCCTGGGCTTCCACCGTTGAGCCGTTGATCGTCGGTTCGGAGACAATACTGAGGTTGTTCCACTGCTGCCCGCCAAGGGTCAGAGCTGGCGTACGGACGGTGATACGCTCCGGGAACTGCGCCGCCTGGTCAACGTTTTGCCCGACGCCCTTGTTGAACATCGCCAGCCACTCTGCGCCGTCCATCGCGGGCAGGTTCAGTTCGATGCCCGACTGCTCAGGCAACGGCGGAATGGTGCGGCTGTCCGTGGTCCAGATGGCGCGATCGAGCGTCAGTTTACGACTGAGCAACCAGCGACTGTTGAAGTGGTTTTTACCGCTGGCATTGCCAGTCAGTTCGAAGCTGTTGAGATCGCCCTTAACGTTGATGTTCATCGGCAGCGGCTGCCCGGATTTTTTATCCAGCGGCGCAGGTAAGTGACTGCTTACATTTTTCAGATCGCCGGTCACGTCGACCTGGTAGCGCGCACTTCCGCGATAAGGCAGGTCGATGGCCACTTTACCGTTCCAGGCCACCGAGCCGTCGATGGATTCCGCCACCGGTTTCGGCAGAACATCCATTCGCGCGGGCTGCCAGTTGGCGTCCATGTTGACTGCGACCTGGTAGGCTTTGTCGCCTTCGGTGGTTCTGAAATCGACGTTAAGCGGCTGATTAAACCAGGTGGCTTTCAGCGGCTCACTCTTCAGGTTGCCGTTCACAAAGCTGAATTTGCCGCTCAGATTTTTGAGCGTGCTGTCGAGCGGTTTGATGAACAGGCTGTTGTTATTCAGTACCACGTCGCCTTCGGCGGTGGTCATTTCGCCGTCCAGCGGAATATCCAGATGTAAGCGGGCATTCACATCGCCGTCGATCTGCAGCTCTTGCAGCGCGGCGGCCAGCGAGTCATCGAGCGGTGTCTCTTCGAAATACGGTCCCACGGCTTTACCCGGCCCGTTGATATCCGCGTCGATCAGCAGTTTTTCTTTGGAATAGTCCGGGATCACGGCGGTCAGATTGCGGGCGGTGACGCCACCCAGCGCCACGCTGTCGGATTTCATCCACAGACCGTCGTTGAGGAAGTTCAGCTCAATGTTGAGGTTTTTCAGCGCCGGCCAGTCGGGCTGGAAGGCAAAGGTCGCGTTGCGCAGCGGCACCAGGACCTGGAACTGACCTTCGTTGTGTTTATATGGGAACAGATGCGGATTGCCGCCGTAGACCAGCGTGGCATTATCAGCCTGGCCGCCCTGAATCGCACCGCTCAGATAGTCCACCAGCTCTTTGCCCATCAGGTTTTCCGGGAAGTAGCGCCAGGCCTGACCGCCATCGTCGGTGCTGATACCTGCCAGGATGCCCAGCCAGGGTTCATCCCCTTCGGGCTGCAGATAGCGGAAGTTACCGCTCGCATGCACGCCGGTGGCTTTCACGTCGATATCACGACCATCGAGCTGGAACCCTTTGTCGTTTTTCAGCCAGTTGAGGATCGCCGTGCCTTTTTCGATCTCCAGCGGGGCGCGGAAAACCGTTTCGTACGGCATTTTGGCATCGGTCATTTCTGCCGTCAGCCTGCCGTCTTCCACGCTTCCTTCAAGCTTGCCGCCAAAGTGCTCGGCACCCGGCAGGAGCTTCCACTGCTTCCAGGAGAGCGCTTTCCACGAGGCCTGAAAACGGGTTTTTTCCGTGGCCTGCAGGGGGATGTCCAGCGCCAGTGAGTCGATCTGTCCACTCGGCTGCGTGGCTTGCCAGACTTCACCCAGCGAAGCGGACATGCGGGTAGCGATAGGACGCAAACCGTCGAGACTCGCCAGATCGAGATTGCTGGCGCGGATGCGTAGCTCATCGCTGCGTTTGCTGTTCACGCCGCCGACTTCCTGCTCAGGCACCCATGCCATCGTCAGCGCACCGCGCGGCCAGGCTTTGCCGTCCATCGTAATGCGCGTATCGGGAATGGAGAATTGCCAGCTGTCGCCCTGACGCGTGACGTGTGCCGTCAGATTATCGACCGACATATCATGGGTTTGGGTTTCGCCTTTCCACGCCGCACCGCCCTGCTTCAGCCACACGTCACCGGCGGCAATGTCCCCGTCGGTCAGCGTCAGCCATCCTTCGAGGCTAAACCGCGCCCTTTGCAGCGCGACGTTGTCCTGCATCCATTTGCCGAGCCAGGGTTTCACATCGACATCATCGGCCTGCAGCCAGACTTTGCCTTTGTTCAGCAGACCATTATCGTCGCGCAAATCCATCCGCACCTGCATGATGCCATGCTGGCCGTTGAGACTGGAGAGGTTGACCTGCCCTTCGGCGCGATGGCGATCTTTGCCGTTGAGCCAGGTGAGCTGCGGGATCGCCAGTTCGGCCCGCTGGCCGGAGAGGGTAATGAAACTAATTTCGCTGTCGCGCAGATCGAAATGATCGAACTGGCGCAGGAAAAGATCGCTGATGCGGTTGGTCTCAATGCCTTTGCTGTTCTCGCCCTGCGTCAGGGGAGTATTGGTCAAAAACTGAAGCTGCCAGAAGGTGAGATCGCGAAACTGCCAGCGCATGTGCAGCAAACTTTGCCAGACATCCAGCGCCAGCGTCACGCGTTTGATTTTGAGGTAGCCGCCATCTTTCAGGGTGGCGTGGATGTCGCGCACATCCAGCGTCGGGCCGAAGTTTTGCCAGCTGGCGCTCAGCTGGCTGACATCAACGGGAACGCCGGTGGCGCTTTCGATCTTTGCCAGCACCTGCGGGCGCCAGCTGTCGAGATGCGGTAACACGAGGCGCAGTCCGCTCACGAGCAACGCGACAATGACGACAAGCGTTGCCCCTGTAAGCAGTAAAATTCCTGGCAATCGCCTCACGCATCTCTCCTTGTCAGCCGTTCTCTTGCAGCATTGCTGCGTCTTACATCATCACCACGTCAAACTGCTGCTGATTGTAGAGTGGTTCGATTTGTACTTTTACCTGTTTGCCGACAAAGATTTCCACTTCCGCCAGCGCGTGCGACTCTTCGCCTTTCAGTGCTTCAGCCACCGCAGGGGAAGCATAGACCAGAAAACGGTCGGAGTCGTAGGCGTGATGGACGCGGACAATTTCACGCATGATTTCGTAGCAGACCGTCTCCACGGACTTAACCGTTCCGCGTCCGTGGCAGGTTGGGCATTCGTTGCACAGCACGTGCTCGACGCTTTCGCGCGTGCGTTTGCGGGTCATCTCCACCAGGCCGAGCTGGGAGAAACCGTTGATGCTGGTTTTCACCCGATCTTTGCTCAGCGCCTGCTCCAGAGAGTGCAGCACGCGACGACGGTGATCTTCATTATTCATATCGATAAAGTCGATGATGATGATCCCGCCGAGATTGCGCAGGCGAAGCTGGCGCGCGATGGCCTGCGTCGCTTCGATGTTGGTGTTGAAGATGGTGTCGTCGAGATTGCGATGACCAACGAATGCGCCGGTGTTGATATCGACGGTAGTCATGGCTTCGGTCTGATCGATGATCAGATACCCGCCGGATTTGAGTTCGACTTTACGCTCCAGCGCGCGCTGGATTTCGTTCTCGACGTCGTAGAGATCGAAGATCGGCTGACGCCCCGTGTAGTGCTCCAGCAGGCCCGGCATCTCGGGGATGTATTCGGCGGTAAATTCCAGCAAAGCGTCGTAGGTCAGACGCGAATCCACGCGGATGCGGTCGAGCTGTGCGTCAGCGAAATCACGCAAGACGCGCTGGGCCAGCGCCAGTTCGCCATACATTTGATAGCGCGTCTGGTTGCGTTTTTTACGCTCCATCACTTTGGTCCAGACGCGTTTCAGGTACGCCGCATCGGAAGCCAGATCATCTTCGCTGATCCCTTCTGCTGCGGTACGGATAATGAACCCGCCCTGCTCGTCGCAGTAAGCGCCAACCACCTTTTTCAGGCGTTCGCGCTCGCTTTCACTTTCGATACGCTGAGAGACGCCGACGTGCGACGCGCCCGGCATAAAGACCAGATAGCGGGAAGGTAAGGTGATGTCGGTGGTCAGGCGGGCGCCTTTGGTGCCGAGGGGATCTTTCACCACCTGGACCATGAGATCCTGCCCCTGACGGACCAGCTCGGAGATGTCGCGAACGGTGAACTGCTTTTGCTCTTCGCCCGCCACGCATTCGGTATGGGGCATGATGTCCGAGGCATGTAAAAACGCCGCTTTATCAAGGCCAATATCTACAAATGCCGCCTGCATACCCGGTAGTACACGACTGACACGACCTTTGTAGATATTGCCTACTATTCCGCGTCGCGCTTCGCGCTCAATATGAATTTCCTGAAGAATGCCGCCATCAATATAGGCCACTCGGGTTTCCGATGGCGTTACGTTTACCAACAATTCAGCCGTCATAATTATCCCTTCCCTCACGCAGTGAGTTAAAATTGCTCAGCAACTCATACGTTTCCACCAGCGGTAAGCCGACTACGGCGTGATAGCTGCCATTAATCTTCCTGACAAAACAGCCACCCAGCCCCTGAATACCGTATGCACCTGCTTTATCCATAGGTTCACCGCTGGCGATGTAACCGGCGATCTCCTCATCGGTAAGCACTCTGAACGTGACGTCCGTGACCACCAGACAATCCAGCACCTGCTGGCTGTCGGCCAGTGCAACCGCCGTCATCACCTGATGCGTTTGTCCGGATAACTTGCGCAGCATACGCGCCGCATGTTCGCTATCGCGCGGTTTCTCGAGCACTTCACCGTTGAGGATCACGATGGTATCCGCCCCCAGCACTGGCAAATCGCGTGGCGTTAGCGCCACGCCAGCCTGCGCTTTTTCCCGTGCCAGACGAGACACATACTGCTGCGCGCTTTCGCCATCGGCCCGTTGTTCTTCAATACCGGGGACGATGCGTTCAAAAGAGACACCCAGTTGAGTGAGCAACTCCTGACGGCGCGGGGAACCAGAGGCAAGAAATATAGACGTCATAGAAACCTTAGTTATTGCACGGCAAACTGCTGGCGAATCTTACGCATCAGCAGGAACAGCCACGGCCAGAGCACACCGTTTACTACACTACTCCAGAACACTTCCGGTCGGAAAGAGACGTTGATCACTAAAAACTCAGCCCAGAAAACAATGATATCCGCGGCGAGGGACAACAACATCACCACCAACGCCTGTTGCCAGAGCGCGAGGTTACGGAAAAGCTGGAATTTCAGTGCGACAAGATACGCAATAATACTCATCGACAGGGCGCGCACGCCAAGCGTAGAGCCACTAATGAGATCCAGTATGGCACCCATCACAAAACCTGTGCCCACATTTACGCGGTGCGGCAGAGCGAGGGTCCAGTAGAGTAAAATGAGCAGCACCCAGTTTGGCCGGAAGACGAGAATGTCGTCCGGCCAGGGCATGACTTGCAGCAGTAACGCGACGAAAAACGAGAGCCAGATAACCCAGCGTCCCTGGCTACGGTAGCTGGCCACTACTGCCCTCCTGAGGAGATGTGTGGCGGCAGCGGCGCATCCGGAGGTGGCTGCGTTAAACCGGTAGCAGGGGCCGGAACCGGTGCAGGAGGCCCCATAGAATCCGGCGCAGGCAGAACCTGCGGCATCATCTGCATTAAGCGTTCATTCGCCACGCGGTGAACATCTTCCGGCGTCATCGGGTTAACGCCGTTACGATCGGCTCCCCACAGCAGCAGCAAATAGCGCAGACGCTGTAAGCCCGCGGTCGGACGAGCCTGAATCACGGTATACGCACGCTGCGTATCGAGCTTCACGGAAGAGACCACGGCAACCGGATAACCTTCCGGGAAACGACCACCGAGACCTGAAGTCACCAGAACGTCACCCACACGAATGTCGGTGTTGGCTGGCAGATGCTCCAGCTGCAGATCGTCCGTACAGCCGTTACCGGCCGCAATAATACGGATGTCGTTACGCAGCACCTGAATAGGCAAGGCATGGGTCGCATCGCAAATCAGCAACACGCGGCTGGTCAGCTTGGCTACGGCAACCACCTGGCCGACGACGCCTTTATCGCTGATGACCGGCTGGCCTTCGTACACACCGTTCACGCTGCCTTTGTCGATCACCACCTGATCGCTGTACGGATCGTTAACTGTGGAGATCACCTGAGTCACCATTTTTTGCTCGTCCTGACGCAGCGGCGACCCGAGCAGTTCACGCAAACGGGCGTTTTCCTGGCGATATTGACCCAGCATCAGCAGCTCGCTGTTTTTCAGCAGCAGTTCCTGGCGCAGTGCACGGTTTTCGAGCTCGAGTTGGTCACGTGACGACAAAGTCTGAGAAACGCTGTCGAGTAATTCACGGGGACCGTTTGATACAAAATAGAAAGGGCTGACGGCGGTATCCATGTATGTTCGAATCTGGCTGAACATACCGAGGCGGCTATCGGCGATGATGACTCCAAGCGCTACCAGCACCCCCAGGATCAGGCGAAACTGCAGCGACGGGCCACGGCTAAAAATTGGCTTCATAGGCTATGCGTATTCTCGTGTCAGAGAGAAAGGGTAGCCTTCGCTACCCTCTCACTTCGACTACTCTTCGCTGAACAAGTCGCCGCCGTGCATGTCGATCATTTCCAGCGCCTTGCCGCCACCACGGGCTACGCAAGTCAGTGGATCTTCTGCAACTACGACAGGAATCCCTGTCTCTTCCATTAACAGGCGGTCGAGGTTACGCAGCAGCGCACCACCACCGGTCAGAACCATACCGCGCTCTGAGATGTCGGAAGCCAGTTCTGGCGGGCACTGTTCCAGCGCAACCATCACCGCGCTGACGATACCGGTCAGCGGCTCTTGCAGCGCTTCGAGGATTTCGTTGGAGTTCAGGGTAAAGCCACGCGGAACGCCTTCTGCCAGGTTACGGCCACGAACTTCGATTTCGCGGACTTCGTCACCAGGGTAAGCAGAACCGATCTCGTGCTTAATACGCTCTGCGGTGGCTTCACCGATCAGAGAGCCGTAGTTACGGCGCACATAATTAATGATGGCTTCGTCGAAACGGTCACCACCGATACGCACGGAGGAGGAGTAAACCACGCCGTTCAGGGAGATAACGGCCACTTCAGTGGTACCACCACCAATATCCACCACCATCGAACCTGTTGCTTCAGAAACCGGCAGGCCTGCACCAATTGCAGCAGCCATCGGCTCTTCAATCAGGAAGACTTCACGCGCGCCTGCACCCTGAGCGGATTCACGGATCGCACGACGTTCAACCTGAGTCGCACCAACCGGCACACACACCAGCACGCGCGGACTTGGGCGCATAAAGCTGTTGCTGTGAACCTGCTTGATGAAGTGCTGAAGCATTTTTTCAGTCACGAAGAAGTCAGCGATAACGCCGTCTTTCATTGGGCGGATCGCGGCGATGTTGCCTGGGGTTCGACCCAGCATCTGCTTCGCATCGTGTCCTACGGCTGCCACGCTTTTCGGGGAGCCGGCACGATCCTGACGAATGGCCACAACGGAAGGCTCATTCAATACGATGCCTTGTCCTTTTACATAAATCAGGGTATTCGCGGTACCCAGGTCAATGGACAGGTCATTGGAAAACATGCCACGAAATTTTTTCAACATACTAAGGGATAATCCTGAAAGCTGGGGCGGAAAAATTAAAATCCGCTTACTTTACCAACCACACGTAGCAGCGACAAGGCGCAAAAATCATCTGCTACGGTGAAAATTAGTGCAGTACGTTTCCGTATGTTACAAATTTAATTCCTGACTCCATCAGGGCTGAGTTAACAGCTGCGTCACTCGCTTTCATTTGTAACCGGTCCGGGTCAACGACTGGCGTTTTGCTCGTCATACTCAAAGCTACAGGCGCGATATTCTACGTGAAAACAAATTAAACGGCAGGTCAAACAGAGTATCTTTGCAAATATTTTTTCACATTGCTGTCAAGCGGCTGAGAGGAGGCAATAAAATCCCCCTGACCACCCGCCACACCGCGCTCCGTCAACATCTGCCATTCGCTCCGTGAACGTATGCCTGTGGCGAATACTTGCGTTTGCGTTCCCTTGCACGCTTCCACCAGACTCTGAACCAGAAGCTGGTTTTCCGTGCGCTTTTCAATATTCCTGACCAGCCCCGGATGCAGCTTCAACAGTTCCACATCCAGCTCCTTGATCCAACTGGTACTGACCAGCGTTAAACCCGCCTGTGTTACCGCGACGCGAGCGCCGAGAGCATTCATCAAACGGACGACCGGCTGTAAACGGCTGATATGTTGACAGACATCTGCCTCTGCAAGTTCAAAAATAATCCGTTTCCGCTGCGATTTTTCACATTGCATCAGAACATCACGCAGCCAGCGCTGGAAACGCGGGCGAATCAGCGACTCTACCGTTACCTGTAATGCCAGATTTTCCTCAGGCCAGAAAGATAAAAATGGAATAAGACGCGTAATTTGCTGGCGGTCGTACTCTTCTGACAGACCAAACTGCAGCACCATCGGCAGATATTCGGCGGAGACCACCTCTTCCGTACCGTCAAAGATACGGCACAGTAATTCGCGATGATGCACCACGCCGTTGCGCAGCACGGCCGGTTTTTGATAGATACGCGGCCCGCCGCGGCTGAGCATCTGCTCGATGAGTGTCCGCCAGCGCACGTTGCCGCGCCCTTTCTCCGGCAGAGAATCATCGTAAACCGCCCAGCCATTCGCCCCCTGCAGCACCGCGTTTCGCGTGGCAGCTTCGGCATGTTCCATCACCTGCTGCGTGTGTTGCCCGCCGCGCCAGGCGCAAATCCCGATGTGGACCATGTCGTCCCGATCGAGCATTTTGGTTGGCGGCAGGGCATCGACCGCTTTCAGCAGCTGGCTGGCAATACTTTCAGACTCTTTCAACGTCCGGTGCGGCAGCAGCACCGCAAAATCGCTGCGGTGATAGCGCGCCAGCAGCGCGCCCGGGTACCGCATGATAAAGGTCGAGAGCAAATTGATGAGCGTAAAGAGATGATCTTCCGCCACCGAGTGGCCCCAGGTATCGCGCAGCAGATCGAAATCCGGCAGGCGGATAATCATGACCACGCCGTGCGCGCCGACTTTTTCCGTGTCCTCCAGCAGCGTAGCCAGCTGATTATCAAAGAAGAGACGGTTGTTCAGCCCGGTTTTATTGTCCTGGGCAGCATAGGAGCGAATCAGCGTATCCATCCGGCTGCGCTGATCGCTGGCGAACTGAATCTCCGAGAGCAAGACGTCGAGCGCACTGCTGGTCCGCGTAGGCCATTCGTAGACGGAGCCCCGTACCTTAGCACCCCGTTCGCCGTTTAAAATACGTACAGATCGCGATTCCAGCAGTTCTTGTCCGGAAAGCTGGCGTCGCAGCCAGCGAACCGCCAGAAAGAGCAGCACCACGATAAAACCCACCGCCACGGTCAGCGGCGCGGTGGTCATCAGGGAGCGGAAGTAGTTCGCCATCGGGTCCTGATAGACCAGCCTGATGGTGACACCGGGGCTTTTTAAGGAGTGAATGATCATCTCGCGGTACTGAGCTAAATTCCCGGCGGGACGATAGCTGCTCTGACGCGCATGGCTCAGAACGACTTTGCTACCCTGTAAGATGTCGATATGCACAATGTCGACCGGCACCATCATCTCATCCAGCTGCTGAGCGAGCGCGGGGAGCGAGGAAGTCACCAGTCGTGAATCAATCACCGAGGCGACGGACTGTAAACGGTTGTCGAGCTTGTCCTGAATCGCGTTATAAAAACTCAGCGAGCACCCCATCAGGGTGACGAAAATGGTCAGCCCCGTCAGCAGCGTAATAAAAGCTGAAAATTTCGTCGTTAATCGCATCCTTGAGATCACTCCGTTGGTTGATGGGGAAACAGTTTAATAGCAAGTAAGTGCTAACTTGCGTTTAGCAGGGGCATACTACCAAACCTGGTCGATCTGGCAATTTATTGCGTTAAATCGGCATAGCGTTTCAATGAGCGAGTATAGTCTCCAGAAATAATTTTCCAATCACCATGCTTAGTGAGGACATTTGTATGCAGGCTTTGATCTTAGAACAGCAGGACGGTAACACGCTGGCGTCGATTCAATCCGTTGAAGAAAGCCGTCTTCCTGAAGGCAATGTCACTATTGATATCGACTGGTCCAGCCTGAACTACAAGGATGCCCTCGCGATTACCGGCACGGGTAAAATCATCCGCAACTTTCCGATGATTCCGGGAATTGATTTCGCCGGGCGCGTCCATTCCAGTGAAGATCCCCGTTTTCACGCCGGGCAGCAGGTGCTGCTGACGGGCTGGGGCGTGGGTGAGAACCACTGGGGCGGCCTGGCGACGCAGGCGCGCGTCAACGGCGACTGGCTGGTGCCGATGCCGAAAGGGCTGGACGGTCGTAAAGCGATGATTATCGGCACGGCAGGTTTTACCGCCATGCTGTGCGTGATGGCGCTGGAAGAGGCGGGTGTTCGCCCGGACTCCGGCGAAGTGGTAGTGACCGGTGCCAGCGGTGGCGTAGGCAGTACGGCCGTCACCCTGCTGCACAAACTGGGTTATCAGGTCGCTGCGGTGACCGGGCGCGAAAGCACCCATGAATACCTGCGTTCTCTGGGTGCAAACCGCATTCTCGGTCGCGAAGAGTTCAGCGAAACGCGCCCCCTGGAGAAACAGGTTTGGGCCGGTGCGGTCGATACTGTGGGCGATAAAGTCCTGGCAAAACTGCTGGCGCAGATGAACTACGGTGGTTGTGTGGCGGCCTGCGGTCTGGCGGGTGGCTTCGCACTGCCAACGACGGTCATGCCATTTATTCTGCGTAATGTGCGTCTGCAGGGCGTGGATTCGGTGATGACGCCAGCCGCGCGCCGCGCGCAGGCCTGGGAGCGTCTGGTGCGCGATCTGCCGGAATCCTTCTTCAGCCAGAGCGCCACCGAGATCACCCTCGAGCAGGCTCCGGAATACGCCGGTAAAATCATGAGCAATCAGTTCCACGGTCGTGCGCTGGTGAAAATTGCCTAATCTTCAAATTTTCGTGACATATTCGCGCTAAACCGACTCCTCCGTCATGCTTAGAAAAATGCATGATGGAGGATGCCATGAAAACCAAAAAACTGACGGAAGCCGATGTCACGTCCGAATCTGTCTTTATGCTGCAGCGCCGCCAGATCCTGAAGATGCTCGGCATCAGCGCCACCGCCCTTTCCCTCTCACCCGCCGCCCATGCCGACCTGCTCGACTGGTTCAAGGGTAACGATCGTCCAAAAGCCCCCTCGGGCCAGCCGCTGACTTTTACCAAACCCGCCCAGTGGCAGAACACGCTTGCGCTGACGCCGGAAGATAAAGTCACGGGCTATAACAACTTCTACGAGTTTGGCCTCGATAAAGCCGATCCTGCCGCCAATGCCGGAAGCATGAAAAC
The DNA here is from genome assembly GCF_030238365.1 of Lelliottia wanjuensis. Taxonomy (GTDB): domain Bacteria; phylum Pseudomonadota; class Gammaproteobacteria; order Enterobacterales; family Enterobacteriaceae; genus Enterobacter; species Enterobacter wanjuensis. The sequence goes on from NZ_JASSOT010000053.1 coordinate 78,277, forward strand.
CGATCCCTGGACCTTAAAAATTGAGGGCGAGGTCGCCAAACCGCTCACCTTTGACCATCACGATCTCACCACCCGTTTCCCGCTCGAGGAGCGTATTTACCGGATGCGCTGCGTCGAGGCCTGGTCGATGGTGGTGCCGTGGATCGGTTTCCCGCTGCACAAACTGCTGGCGATGGCCGAGCCCACCAGCGATGCCAAATATGTCTCTTTCCAGACGCTCTACTCGCCTGAGCTGATGCCAGGCCAGAAAGATCGGTTTATCGGCGGCGGGCTGGAATATCCGTATGTTGAAGGGCTGCGCCTCGACGAGGCGATGCATCCTCTGACGCTGCTGACCGTTGGCGTTTACGGTAAAGCCCTGCCGCCGCAGAACGGCGCCCCCATCCGCTTAACCGTGCCGTGGAAATATGGTTTCAAAGGCATCAAATCGATCGTCAGCATTAAGCTGACAAAAGAGCGCCCGCCGACCACCTGGAATCTCGCCGCGCCCAACGAATATGGTTTCTTTGCAAACGTGAACCCGCATGTGGATCACCCGCGCTGGTCGCAGGCCACCGAGCGCTTTATCGGCTCCGGCGGCGCGCTGGATGTGAAACGCCAGCCGACGCTGCTCTTTAACGGCTACGCCGATGAAGTCGCCTCGCTCTATCGCGGGCTCAATTTGCGGGAGAATTTTTAAGTGCGCTTAACCGCTAAACAGGTCACCTGGCTCAAGGTGCTACTACACCTTGCCGGTTTGCTTCCTTTTATATGGCTATTCTGGGCGGCCAGTCAGGGCTATTTCAGCGCCGATCCGGCCAAAGATATTCAACACTTTACGGGTAGGATGGCTCTGAAATTTTTGCTGGCGACCTTGCTGGTCTCGCCCCTGGCGCGCTACGCTAAACAGCCATTATTGATACGAACCCGGCGTCTTTTAGGGTTATGGTGCTTTGCCTGGGCGACGATACATCTCACGAGCTATACGTTGCTGGAGCTGGGGATTAACAATCTGGCGCTACTTGGCAGCGAACTGGTGTCACGTCCGTATCTGACGCTCGGGATCATCAGTTGGGTGATTTTACTGGCCCTGACGCTGACATCGACACAATACGCACAGCGAAAGCTGGGCCGACGCTGGCAACTTTTGCATAACTTCGTCTATCTGGTGGCGATCCTGGCGCCGATACATTATCTGTGGTCAGTGAAGATTTTATCTCCTCAGCCCATCATCTACGCCCTGCTTGCTGTGGCCCTTTTGGTATGGCGCTACAAGAAGTTCCGCCAGTGGTGGCGATAGTTCGCGAAACTGTGCGTATTCCCGCAGATTACTTATCAACCGCGAATCTTTTTCCAATTGCGGTTGATAATCTTCCCTGATAAGACCAGTATTTAGCTGCTAAATGCTACGAACTCGTTATAATGTGCGACCTTGGTTTTCCTGAAGGGGTTTTTCCTCCCCTGAAAGGGTGACAATTGCGCATCGAAGGTATATTTTGTTTTTTACCCGAGAATCGCAGGAGATAGCGGCACAATGACTGGAAAGTTGCACATCTTAGTTTTGAACGGACCGAACCTGAACATGCTCGGCACCCGTGAACCCGAGAAGTACGGCACGCTGACGTTAAGCGAAATTGTTAACCGTCTGGGTACGGAAGCAGCGGCGCTTGGCGTGAGTCTTGACCATTTTCAGTCAAATGCGGAGTACGCACTCATCGACCGTATTCATCAGGCTAAAGACACTGTGGACTATATCCTGATTAATCCGGCCGCGTTTACGCACACCAGTGTTGCTATCCGCGACGCACTGCTTGCGGTGAGCATCCCGTTTATCGAGATCCACCTGAGCAATGTGCATGCACGAGAGCCGTTCCGCCACCATTCGTATCTGTCGGATATCGCTGCTGGCGTTATCTGCGGACTGGGTGCAGACGGTTATTCATACGCTTTACAGACAGCGGTAAAACGCCTGTCACAATCACACTAAACAAGAGTACGGAACCCACTCATGGATATTCGTAAGATTAAAAAACTGATCGAGCTGGTTGAAGAATCAGGCATCTCCGAACTGGAAATTTCTGAAGGCGAAGAGTCTGTACGCATCAGCCGTGCAGCGCCAGCCGCTAGCTTCCCGGTCATGCAGCAGGCTTATGCTGCACCTGTGATGCAGCAGCAGCCTGCTCTGTCTAACGCAGTTGCACCGGCCGCTGAAGCGCCGGCAGCCGCAGCAGCAGCAGCAGAAATCAGTGGTCACATCGTACGTTCCCCGATGGTTGGTACTTTCTACCGCACACCAAGCCCGGACGCTAAAGCGTTCTGCGAAGTAGGTCAGAAAGTCAACGCAGGCGATACCCTGTGTATCGTTGAAGCGATGAAAATGATGAACCAGATCGAAGCTGACAAGTCAGGCATTGTTAAAGCGATTCTGGTCGAAAGTGGTCAGCCGGTAGAATTTGACGAGCCGCTGGTCGTCATCGAGTAACGAGGCGAACATGCTGGATAAAATTGTCATCGCCAACCGTGGCGAGATTGCACTGCGTATCCTTCGTGCCTGTAAAGAACTGGGCATCAAGACCGTGGCTGTGCACTCAAGCGCGGATCGCGATTTAAAACACGTATTACTGGCGGATGAGACGGTCTGTATTGGCCCGGCTCCGTCCGTAAAAAGTTATCTGAATATCCCGGCTATCATCAGCGCCGCTGAAATCACCGGCGCGGTGGCAATCCATCCGGGTTATGGCTTCCTCTCTGAGAACGCCAATTTTGCTGAACAGGTTGAGCGCTCTGGCTTTATCTTCATTGGCCCGAAAGCTGACACTATTCGCCTGATGGGCGACAAAGTGTCTGCGATCACCGCGATGAAGAAAGCGGGCGTTCCAACGGTACCAGGCTCCGACGGCCCTCTGGGCGACGATATGGATGCAAACCGTGCTCATGCTAAACGCATTGGCTATCCGGTGATCATCAAAGCGTCCGGCGGCGGCGGCGGTCGTGGTATGCGCGTTGTTCGCAGCGATGCAGACCTGGCGCAATCCATCTCCATGACCAAAGCTGAAGCGAAAGCCGCTTTCAGCAATGACATGGTGTACATGGAAAAATACCTGGAAAACCCACGCCACATCGAAATTCAGGTGCTGGCTGACGGTCAGGGTAATGCTATCTATCTGGCAGAGCGCGACTGCTCCATGCAGCGTCGTCACCAGAAAGTGGTCGAAGAAGCACCAGCACCGGGTATTACCCCGGAACTGCGTCGCTACATCGGCGAGCGTTGCTCCAAGGCGTGCGTCGATATCGGCTATCGCGGTGCAGGTACGTTCGAATTCCTGTTCGAAAACGGCGAGTTCTATTTCATCGAAATGAACACCCGTATTCAGGTTGAACACCCGGTGACCGAAATGATTACTGGCGTTGACCTGATCAAAGAGCAGCTGCGTATCGCAGCGGGTCAACCGCTGTCCATCAAGCAGGAAGAAGTGGTGGTCAAAGGCCATGCGGTCGAGTGCCGTATTAACGCCGAAGACCCGAACACCTTCCTGCCGAGCCCGGGTAAAATCACGCGTTTCCACGCGCCGGGTGGCTTTGGTGTACGTTGGGAATCTCATATCTACGCTGGCTACACCGTGCCACCGTACTATGACTCAATGATCGGTAAGCTTATCTGCTACGGCGAGAACCGTGATGTGGCAATTGCCCGCATGAAGAACGCCCTGCAGGAGCTGATCATCGATGGCATCAAAACCAACGTGGATCTGCAGGTTCGTATCATGAACGACGAGAACTTCCAGAATGGTGGGACTAACATCCACTATCTGGAGAAAAAACTCGGCCTTCACGAAAAGTAAGACCGCATTAGCGTTAAAAGGCCGGATAATCCGGCCTTTTTTATTTCTGGGGACGCTTAGCCCCCATCATGTACAATCCCCGCTTTCTTCATCCACAAGGGACTTAAAATGGACAAGCGTTTTGTTCAAGCCCATAAAGAAGCGCGCTGGGCGCTGTGGCTGACCCTTCTCTATCTTCTTGCGTGGTTAGTGACTGCTTACTTACCTGATTCGGCCCCCGGATTCACCGGCCTGCCGCACTGGTTTGAAATGGCCTGTCTGCTGATGCCTTTGGTCTTTACGCTGCTGTGCTGGCTGATGGTGCGTTTTATCTTCCGCGATATCTCTCTGGAGGATAGCGATGCAAACTGAAATCATCGCCGTTCTGGTTATCTATCTCTTTATTGTGTTTGGCCTCTCGGCTTATGCCATGCGTAAGCGCAGCACCGGCTCGTTCCTCAGCGAATATTTCCTCGGAAGCCGCTCAATGGGCGGGTTTGTGCTGGCGATGACCCTGACCGCGACCTACGTCAGCGCCAGCTCGTTCATCGGCGGACCGGGTGCGGCGTATAAATACGGGCTCGGCTGGGTGCTGCTGGCGATGATTCAGGTCCCGACGATTTGGCTGTCGCTCGGCATTCTGGGCAAAAAATTTGCCATCCTCGCCCGACGCTATAACGCGATTACGCTTAACGACATGCTGCAGGCGCGCTATCAAAACCGCGCGGTGGTGTGGATTGCCAGCGTCAGTCTGCTGGTGGCTTTCGTCGGCGCGATTGCCGTGCAGTTTATCGGCGGCGCACGTCTGCTGGAGACCGCCGCAGGGATTAAATACGAAAATGGCCTGCTAATCTTCGGGATCACCATCGCGCTCTACACCGCGTTCGGCGGTTTCCGCGCCAGCGTCCTGAACGACACGATGCAGGGCATGGTGATGCTGATTGGCACCCTGGTGCTGCTGGTTGGCGTGATCTACGCCGCGGGCGGCCTGCATAACGCGGTGGAAACCCTGGAGCAGATTGACCCGAAACTGGTCAGCCCGCACGGTGCCGACGATATTTTGACACCGGCGTTTATGACCTCATTCTGGGTGCTGGTCTGCTTTGGTGTCATCGGTCTGCCGCACACGGCGGTGCGTTGTATCTCCTATAAAGACAGCAAAGCAGTGCATCGCGGGATTATCATCGGCACGATCGTGGTGTCACTTCTGATGCTGGGCATGCATCTGGCGGGCGCGTTAGGCCGCGCCATTCTTCCGCATCTGACCGTGCCGGATCAGGTGATCCCGACATTAATGGTGCAGGTGTTGCCGCCGTGGGCGGCGGGGCTATTCCTGGCCGCGCCAATGGCGGCGATCATGTCCAACGTCAATGCACACCTGTTGCAGGCGTCGGCGACCATTATTAAAGATCTGTGGCTCAGCGCAACGCCGACTAAAATGCGTAATGAGCATCGCCTGAAGCGCATTTCGACCTGGACCACGCTGGTGCTCGGCATTCTGATGATGCTGGCCGCGTGGCGCCCGCCGGAGATGATCATCTGGCTCAACCTGCTGGCGTTCGGCGGGCTGGAAGCGGTATTCCTGTGGCCGCTGGTGCTGGGGCTGTACTGGGAGCGCGCGAACGCTGCGGGCGCGCTCAGCGGGATGATTGTCGGTGGCGTACTTTATGCGGTACTCGCCACCTTTAAAATTCAGTACCTGGGCTTCCATCCGATCGTGCCTTCGTTACTGTTAAGTTTGCTGGCGTTTGTGGTGGGGAACCGTTTCGGTCAACCCGTACCACAGGCCGCCGTCATTTCTACTGATAAATAAAGAGTTTTGCCATGCCTTGGATCCAACTAAAACTGAATACAACCGGTGCCAATGCCGAAGAACTGAGTGACGCGTTAATGGAAGCGGGTTCAGTTTCCATTACTTTCCAGGACACGCATGACACGCCGGTGTTTGAGCCGTTGCCAGGCGAAACTCGCCTCTGGGGCGATACCGACGTCATTGGCCTGTTCGATGCCGAAACCGATATGAAAGAAGTGGTGGCGATCCTTGAGAATCACCCGTTGCTGGGCGCCGGTTTCGTGCACAAAATCGAGCAACTGGAAGATAAAGACTGGGAACGCGAGTGGATGGATAACTTCCACCCGATGCAGTTCGGTAAGCGTCTGTGGATCTGTCCAAGCTGGCGCGATGTGCCGGATGCCAACGCCGTGAACGTGATGCTGGATCCGGGCCTGGCGTTCGGTACCGGAACGCATCCGACCACCTCTCTGTGCCTGCAATGGCTGGACGGACTGGATCTGGAAGGCAAAACCGTGATCGACTTCGGGTGTGGTTCCGGGATCCTGGCGATCGCCGCGCTGAAACTGGGTGCAGCCAAAGCCATCGGGATCGACATCGATCCGCAGGCGATTCAGGCCAGCCGCGATAACGCGCAGCGCAACGGCGTTTCCGATCGTCTGGAACTCTATCTGCCGGATAGCCAGCCAGAGGTCATGAAAGCCGATGTAGTGGTCGCAAACATCCTGGCGGGCCCATTACGCGAACTGGCCCCGTTAATCAGCGTCCTGCCCGTTGAGGGCGGTCTGCTGGGTCTGTCGGGGATCCTTGCCAGCCAGGCTGACAGCGTATGCGAAGCCTACGCCGATCTCTTTGCCCTCGATCCGGTGGTCGAGAAAGAAGAGTGGTGCCGCATCACCGGCCGTAAAAAGTAATTTCGTCTCTCCGGCGTGGGTTCCTCCCCACGCCTTTTTTAGACTCAATTTCCCTCCTTTTTATTGTGGTTATCCAGTAAAATTCCAACGGCAAATCATCTCACAATCAATGATTTGAATATAAAAATTCACTGGAAGAATACTATGGCACATTTTATTGGCAAGGCAGCACTGCTGGCGCTCAGCATGATCTCGGTTTCAGCATATGCATCTCACTGGAGCTACGAAGGCGAAGGTTCACCGGAACACTGGGGCGAACTGGATGATGCTTACAAGGCCTGCCAGAGCGGGAAGAATCAGTCTCCGATTAATATCGACGCTACTGCCAAAGCGCATATTTCACCGCTGGTAACGCGCTACATTGATGGCCCGGTGACGCTGACGAACAATGGCCACACCATCCAGGCCGCTGAAGATGCGCAGACGCGCGATTCCATCACCCTCGACAACCAGACCTGGACTCTGCAGCAGTTCCACTTCCACGCTCCGGCTGAGAACGCGATTCATGGCAAAAAGTCCGCCATGGAGATGCACCTCGTGCATAAAAATGCGAACGGCGCACTGGTGGTGGTAGCGGTGATGTTTGATAAGGGAGCGGCGAACGCCGAGCTGGATAAACTGTGGGGCGTCATGCCTGGGCAGGCAGAGCAATCGGCGAAACTGGATACACATCTGAACCTGAACAAGCTTTTGCCGAAGGACAAAACCTACTGGCGCTTTAGCGGTTCCCTGACCACGCCACCGTGCTCAGAGGGTGTCACCTGGATCGTGCTTAAGCACCCGATGACACTTTCCGACGCACAGCTGGAAAAGTTTACCCACACTATGCATCACGATAATAACCGTCCGGTACAGTCCCTGAATGGTCGCGTTGTTGTGGAATAATGCTCGCACGGCGCGCTGAGATCATGTTCTAAAATGCGACTCAGATCGCAAAGAAGGGCGATAATCTGCTGCTTAAAACAGCAGATTATCCGGATTAAGTGAGTCATTTATGCAGAAATGATGAGAACTTACGGGAATTTGTAAGCGCCTATAAAACAACCACAATCATATAACACAATGATTTACATGATTAATAATCTCTCGCACAAACGCTGAGCAGCAATTCCTTGATCTGTAACAGCGGATTGTTCAAAGTTTGGCCTTTCATCTCGTGCAAAAAATGCGTAATATACGCCGCCTTGCAGTCACAGTATGGTCATTTCTTAACACATGCGCATCGGACACTATCAGCTCAGAAATCGCCTGATCGCAGCGCCCATGGCAGGTATCACTGACCGGCCGTTTCGGACGTTGTGCTACGAGATGGGAGCAGGATTGACTGTTTCCGAGATGATGTCGTCTAACCCTCAGGTTTGGGAAAGCGATAAGTCCCGTCTTCGGATGGTGCATATTGATGAGCCAGGTATTCGCACCGTGCAAATTGCCGGAAGCGATCCTGAAGAAATGGCGGAAGCCGCGCGTATTAACGTTGAAAGTGGCGCCCAAATTATTGATATCAATATGGGTTGCCCGGCAAAAAAGGTGAATCGCAAGTTGGCAGGTTCCGCCCTTCTGCAATACCCCGACCAGGTGAAGCTGATCTTGTCGGGGGTGGTTAACGCAGTGGACGTTCCCGTTACGCTGAAGATTCGCACTGGTTGGGCGCCGGAACACCGTAACTGTGTAGAAATTGCCCAACTGGCCGAAGACTGTGGTATCCAGGCCCTGACCATTCATGGACGCACTCGCGCCTGTTTGTTCAACGGCAATGCGGAATACGACAGCATTCGGGCAGTTAAGCAGAAAGTTTCCATTCCGATTATCGCGAATGGCGACATAACTGACCCGCTAAAAGCCAGGGCTGTGCTCGACTATACAGGGGCAGATGCTCTGATGATAGGACGTGCGGCTCAGGGAAGACCCTGGATCTTTCGGGAAATCCAGCATTATCTGGACACTGGAGAGTTGCTTGCGCCACTGCCTCTGGCAGAGGTTAAGCGCTTGCTTTGTTCGCATATTCGGGAACTGCATGACTTTTATGGTCAGGCAAAAGGGTACCGAATTGCGCGTAAACACGTTTCCTGGTATCTCCAGGAGCACGCTCCAAATGACCAGTTTCGGCGCACATTCAACGCCATAGAGGATGCCAGCGTACAGCTGGAGGCGTTGGAGGCATACTTCGAAAATTTTGCGTAAACAGAAATAAAGAGCTGACAGAACTATGTTCGAACAACGCGTAAATTCTGACGTACTGACCGTTTCTACCGTTAACTCTCAGGATCAGGTAACTCAAAAACCCCTCCGTGACTCGGTAAAACAGGCACTGAAGAACTATTTTGCTCAACTGAACGGTCAAGATGTTAGTGACCTGTATGAGCTGGTATTGGCTGAAGTTGAACAGCCACTGTTGGACATGGTGATGCAATACACCCGCGGTAACCAAACCCGCGCAGCCCTGATGATGGGTATCAACCGTGGTACTCTTCGTAAGAAGCTGAAAAAGTACGGCATGAACTAATTTCGATTAGCTAAATGCTTGTTTAAAAAGGCGCTACTCGGCATGGGGATGCGCCTTTTTTATTGCCTTTTTTCCGAACGTCAAGGGTTTGTAAACCTTGCCTTTTCCCGCTTTTCAACGCCTGCTTTTCGTGTATATTTCCACCACCTTACAGGGCCTCTTCTTCAACACGGAACGACACAATGATTCGTAAATACGGGTGGTTAGTGGTATTTGCTGTCACGGTTTTCATCTTCGATGCGCTGCTGATCCAGTGGATTGAGTTGCTGAGTACCGAAACCGATAAATGTCGCAATATGAATTCCGTAAATCCTCTCAAACTGGTGAACTGCTCAGAGCTCGATTAAGCGGCGAACACCCGTAAAAACGGCCTTAACACCCAGTAAAAACGGGGATTTAAATCCCTTTTCGCCATTCCGTTACGATGGTAATGTCACTGCCCTTTTCAGGCGCATTGCATATCGTCTCACTGAGAATGAGTTAAACCCCCATGCTGGTAAGCCAATACAACCAAATCCTCGTTGTCGTCTCCTTTGTTGTTGCCATCCTCGCTGCCTACACCGCGCTGAATATGGCCGCGCGCGTCGCGGGGAGTCAGGGTATTGCTGCGCGCGTCTGGCTGGCGGGCGGCGGCGTGGCGATGGGGATCGGCGTATGGGCGATGCATTTTATCGGCATGCTGGCGATGGATATCTCCATGAGCATGAGCTACAGCCCGGCGATAACCGTGCTGTCGATGGTGATTGCGATTGGCTCGTCGATGTTTGCGCTTTGGCTGGTGAGCGGAGAGCAATTGCGTTTACGCCGCCTTTTACCTGGCGCATTAGTGATGGGCACCGGGATTGTCGCCATGCATTACACGGGGATGGCGGCGCTGGAAGTGACACCGGGGATCATCTGGGACAAAACCTGGATCGCCCTCTCTGTGGTCATCGCGCTGGCAGCCTCACTGGCCGCCCTGTGGCTCACCTTCCGATTGCGCCATGAGGCGGCCCAGGTGGCACTGATGCGTTTAGGTGCCGCCGTGACGATGGGCATTGCCATTGCGGGCATGCATTATGCGGGCATGAAAGCGGCGCAGTTCCCGGCATCGACGGAAATGCATCATGACGGGATTAATGGCAGCTGGCTGGCGGTGCTGGTCAGCGTGGTTGCACTCTCTATTCTCGGCATCACCTTACTGGTTTCCATGCTCGATGCGCGCCTCCAGGCCCGCACTTCGCTGCTGGCCTCTTCGCTTGCCGAAGCCAACCGCGAGCTGGCCCAACTTGCGCTGCACGATACCCTGACCCGCTTGCCCAATCGCATACTGCTGGAAGACCGTCTCGACCAGGCGATCAGCAAGGCCGATCGCGAAGGAACGCACTTTGCGCTGATGTTTATGGATCTTGATGGCTTCAAAGGGGTGAATGATGCCTACGGCCATGATACGGGCGATAAACTTCTGGTGGCGGTCACCGAGCGGCTCCTGTTGCCGCTGAAAGGCCAGTACACCCTCGCCCGCATTGGCGGCGACGAGTTTGTTCTGCTGGCGGAAGTCGGCGGTCCGGATGATGCGGCTTCGCTGGCCAGTGCGCTGGTTCGCACCATCGACAGCCCGTTCAACGTCGAACCTTACGAGCTGGTCGTGACTGTCAGTATTGGCATTGCGCTCTATCCGCACGACGGAAAATCCGATCGTGAGCTGATGTTTAATGCCGACGCGGCGATGTATCACACCAAACGTATGGGCCGTAACGGGTATCACTTTTTCCAGCCGTCGATGAACACGCTTGCGCAAACCCATTTACAGCTGATGAACGATCTGTGGCTGGCGATCGATCGCGATGAACTGCGCCTGCACTATCAACCGAAATTCCACGCTCCGGCTGGCCCGATACTCGGCTTTGAAGCCTTGCTGCGCTGGGAGCACCCTAAACAGGGGCTCCTGACGCCTGATGTCTTCCTGCAGCTGGCAGAAAAAACCGGGCTGATTATCCCGATAGGGAACTGGGTGATTAACGAGGCCTGCCGCCAGCTGCGCGAGTGGCACATGCAGGGCCACAGCGCGTGGTCGATGGCGGTGAACCTATCGACGCTACAGTTTGAACAACCCACGCTGGTTCAAACGGTCCTCGACTGCCTGGCACGGCATAACCTTCCAGCGGAGTCGTTGATCCTCGAAGTGACAGAAACCACTGCGATGCACAATCCGGAGGAGAGCGTCAGGATCTTAACGGAGCTGACAAATGCAGGCGTAAAAGCGTCGATTGATGATTTCGGGACGGGCTATTCCAGCCTGCTCTATCTGAAGCAATTGCCGGCCTGCGAGCTGAAAATTGATCGCGCGTTCGTGAAGGATTTGAGCGGGGAAAGCGACGACGCCACGATTGTCTCGGCGATTGTCGCGCTGGCGAAAACGCTGAATCTTAAAGTGGTCGCAGAAGGGGTGGAGACCGAAGCCCAGCAGCAGTTCCTGACTGAACTTGGCTGCAATACGCTGCAGGGATATCTGCTAGGCCGTCCCGTCACCGCGCAGACCGTCGAAGAGCTGTGCAATAACCTGGAAGCGATGAAGAACCCTCTGCCATCATGAAGCAACAGGATAGATCGCTGGCGGCACGCGGGTGATATTTAACGTCGCCAGGATATTGTCCACCAGCGCGGGGGCTTGTTGATAGAGATTAAAATTCTCACTATTCATTAACCAGTTTTTAATTAATCCGCTAAAAAAACCATGAAAAACAATCAACGTCATATCGATATTTAACGGCGGAGAGATGATTCCTTTCGACAACCCCTTCTCCAGCAGTGCGCGAACGTTCTGGTAATTAAAGCCAATTCTGTTTCTAATTTCACACTCTGATGTCATTTCATTATTAAATTCACATTTATGATACAGAATCTGTAACAGCGACCGCTGGCGAAGATCGCGAGAAATATATTGCAACGCAACAATAAAGCGCTCGCGAAGAACGCATAAAGGATCGTCATTGAGCGTCAGTGAAAGCTGGTCGTGAATTAAATCGCACAGGGGCAGTTGCTGCTCCCATATGGCATTAAAGATTTCCGACTTGCTGGTAAAGTGCCAGTAAATTGCTCCGCGCGTGACGCCTGCGGCATCAGCGATATCGGTCAAGGTAGTGCTGGCCACACCCCGCGTGGAGAACTGCGCTATGGCGGCTTCGATCAGCTGTTGTCTTGTTTTGAGTGCATCTTCTTTCGTTTTACGCGCCATAGACTCTCATCCATTACCTGAATACTTTTCCACGTAACCCTGAGCACGTAGTCGTGAAAGTATTCCCTAAAAGGAATTGTTATTCTGAACAAAAAAAGGCAATGACCTTAATTAATAATTCACGTAAATGAATAGCAATCATTAGATTCATAAAATATATGAATAACCTTAAGTGTATTTGGCAAACGCCCGTTGTTGTTCTTCACTATATCCTTGATTAGTCGTATCAGGCCCTGGTTTTTATCCTAATAATCGATGTGCCGCACTTATAAATTAAACAACATCACTGTGCCCCATTATGATGTGCGTTGACTTTCTGACTCTTTGCCCCCGCAACCCTTTTCATCACTTCACGGCAAATATCAGTTTATTGTTTTTAAAGGAACAGTAATGAAGAAACACTTCAGGCTTTTACCCTTATCCGGTTTAATTATCTGCTCCGCGCTGCTTGCTGGCTGTGATGGTTCTGATAACTCAAAACCAAGCGCACAGGCACCTCAGGTAACTGTATATGTCGTGAAAAGTGCTCCGCTGGCGGTGACCACTGAACTACCAGGGCGTACGGATGCCTTTCGCGTCGCTGAAGTTCGTCCCCAGGTAAGCGGCATTGTTTTACGTCGTAATTTTACCGAGGGCAGTGATATCAAAGCGGGCGATTCTCTGTATCAGATCGATCCTGCGACCTATCAGGCCGCGTATGACAGTGCGAAAGGCGATCTGCAGAAAGCCGAAGCCGCCGCTAACATCGCTCATTTGACCGTGAAACGTTATGTCCCTCTGGTCGGTACGCAATACGTCAGTCGACAAGAGTATGACCAGGCGGTGGCCAACGCCAGACAGGCCGATGCCAGCGTTACTGCCGCTCAGGCGGGTGTCGAAACGGCGCGCATCAATCTTGCTTACACCAAAGTGTCATCGCCAATTAACGGACGGATTGGTAAATCCAGCGTCACAGAAGGCGCGCTGGTCACCAATGGGCAGACTTCAGCACTGGCAACCGTGCAACAGCTTGATCCGATCTATGTGGATGTCACACAGTCGAGCAATGACTTCATGCAGTTGAAGCAGGCGAGTCTGCAAAAAGGCAATGACACCAGCACCGTCCAGCTGCTGATGGAAAACGGGCAGCCGTACCCGGAAAAGGGCACGCTGCAGTTCTCCGACGTCACCGTTGACGAGAGCACCGGTTCCATCACTCTTCGCGCCGTCTTCCCAAATCCTCAGCATATGCTGTTACCCGGCATGTTTGTGCGTGCCCGTATTGATGAAGGCGTGCAACCGAATGCCATTCTGGTTCCGCAGCAGGGGCTCACTCGCACACCGCGCGGTGACGCCACGGTTCTGGTGGTGAATGCCAAAGAGCAGGTTGAGATGCGAACCGTAGTTGCGCCACAGGCCATTGGCGATCGTTGGTTGGTCACCGAAGGGTTGAAGGAAGGCGATCGCGTGATCGTCAGCGGCCTGCAAAAAGTCCATCCTGGCGCCACTGTGGTCGCCACGCCGGATTCCGCCGCGCCTAAAGCCAGTTAAGGGATTAATCAATGGCTAACTTCTTTATTCAAAGGCCGATTTTCGCCTGGGTACTCGCCATCATATTGATGATTGCGGGCGGGCTGGCAATTCTCAAATTGCCGGTGGCGCAGTATCCCACCATCGCGCCACCAGCCGTAGCCGTTACGGCTGTTTATCCTGGCGCTGATGCGCAGACGGTGCAGGACACCGTGACCCAGGTTATCGAACAAAACATGAATGGTATCGATAACCTGATGTACATGTCCTCCACCAGCGATTCAGCGGGTAATGTGACCATCACTCTGACCTTCCAGTCTGGTACGGATCCGGATATCGCGCAGGTACAGGTTCAGAACAAACTCCAGCTGGCGATGCCGCTCCTGCCGCAAGAAGTGCAGCAGCAAGGGATCGGCGTGGAGAAATCCAGCAGCAGCTTCCTTCTGGTCGCCGGCTTTGTCTCTGATAACAAAAGCCTGACGCAGGATGATATCTCAGACTACGTCGCCTCCAACGTCAAAGACTCCATCAGCCGGACCTCCGGTGTGGGCGACGTTCAGCTGTTTGGCGCGCAGTACGCCATGCGCATCTGGCTCGACAGCAACGCGCTGAATAAGTATCAGCTGACGCCGCTGGATGTCATTAATCAGCTTAAAACCCAGAACAACCAGATCGCTGCCGGGCAACTGGGGGGGACGCCTGCAGTACCTGGGCAGCAGCTGAACGCCTCGATCATCGCGCAAACGCGCCTGAAAACACCGGAAGAGTTTGGCAAAATTACGCTGAAAGTGAATCAGGATGGCTCAATGGTGCATCTGAAAGATGTGGCCCGCATTGAGCTTGGCGGTGAAAACTACAACATGGTGACGAAGATCAACGGCCAGGCGGCCACCGGTCTCGGCATCAAGTTAGCGACAGGTGCGAACGCGCTGGATACCGCCGCGGCCATTAAATCAAAACTGGCAGAGCTGCAGGCCTTCTTCCCGCAAGGGCTGAAAGTCGTTTATCCGTACGACACGACACCTTTCGTGAAAATCTCCATTCATGAAGTGGTCAAAACCCTGTTCGAGGCGATCATTCTGGTCTTCCTCGTCATGTATCTGTTCCTGCAAAACCTGCGTGCCACTCTTATCCCCACCATTGCGGTGCCCGTCGTATTGCTGGGGACTTTTGCCGTGCTGGGCGCTTTCGGATTTTCCATCAATACCCTAACGATGTTTGGGATGGTGCTGGCGATAGGCTTGTTGGTCGATGATGCCATCGTGGTCGTGGAGAACGTTGAACGCGTTATGGTGGAAGACAAGCTCCCGCCAAAAGAGGCAACGCAAAAATCCATGGAGCAAATCCAGGGGGCGCTGGTCGGTATCGCGATGGTGCTTTCGGCGGTGTTTGTTCCGATGGCCTTTTTTGGTGGATCTACCGGTGCCATTTACCGTCAGTTCTCCCTGACCATCGTTTCTGCCATGGCCCTTTCCGTGCTGGTTGCGTTAATTCTGACACCCGCCCTTTGCGCCACACTGCTTAAACCGGCATCGGAAGAGCATCATGCAAAAGGCGGTTTCTTTGGCTGGTTCAACAATCTCTTTGATAAGAGCGTGGAGCATTACAGCAATAGCGTGGGCGGTATCTTACGCAGAACCGGGCGCTATCTGGTGGTGTATGTGCTGATTGTCGCGGGCATGGCGGTACTGTTTTTACGTCTCCCGACCTCCTTCCTGCCTGAGGAAGATCAGGGCGTGTTTATGACCATGGTCCAGCTTCCGGCTGGTGCCACGCAAACCCGCACACAGCAGATCCTGGATCAGGTCCAGCAGTACTATCAAACCAAAGAAAAAGCCAACGTAGAATCGGTCTTTACGGTTAACGGCTTTAGCTTCAGTGGCCAGGGGCAAAACTCCGGTATCGCGTTCATCAGTCTTAAGCCATGGGATCAACGTCCAGGCGCTGAGAATAGTGTAGGAGCGATCGTTGGCCGTGCGACCAAAGCCTTTAGCCAGATCAAAGATGGCCTGGTGTTCCCCTTCAACCTGCCAGCGATTATCGAACTGGGTACCGCAACCGGCTTTGACTTTGAGCTGATTGACCAGGCAAACCTTGGACATACCGAGCTGACAAAAGCACGTAATCAGTTGCTGGGCATGGTTAAAGAACATCCTGAGATGCTGGAGCGTGTGCGTCCAAACGGGCTGGAAGATACGCCGCAATTCAAGCTGGATGTCGACCAGGAGAAAGCGCAGGCGCTGGGTGTGAGCGTGTCTGATATCAACCAGACCATTTCAACCGCCCTCGGCGGGACCTACGTAAACGACTTTATCGATCACGGTCGCGTGAAAAAAGTGTACGCGCAGGCAGATGCGCCGTTCCGTATGTTGCCGGGAGATATCAACAATCTGTATGTGCGCAGTGCTAACGGAGAGATGGTTCCCTTCTCTGCGTTTAGTACCTCGCGCTGGATTTCAGGCTCCCCGCGCCTTGAGCGCTACAACGGTATGCCATCCATGGAAATTCTTGGTGAAGCTGCGCCAGGCAAAAGTACCGGTGAAGCAATGGTCCTGATGGAGTCACTTGCGCAGAAACTGCCTTCCGGGATTGGCTACGACTGGACGGGAATGTCCTATCAGGAACGACTCTCTGGCAATCAGGCTCCTGCGCTGTATGCCATTTCGCTCATCGTGGTGTTCCTGTGTCTGGCGGCGCTTTACGAGAGCTGGTCGATTCCCTTCTCCGTTATGCTTGTCGTGCCGCTGGGTGTTATTGGTGCCCTGCTCGGCGCGTCGTTGCGCGGTCTGAACAACGATGTCTATTTCCAGGTGGGACTCCTCACCACCATCGGGTTATCCGCCAAGAACGCCATTCTTATTGTGGAGTTTGCGAAAGACCTGATGGAGAAAGAAGGCAAAGGCGTTATCGAAGCCACCCTTGAGGCATCACGCATGCGTCTTCGCCCGATTCTGATGACCTCCCTGGCGTTTATCCTCGGTGTACTGCCTCTGGTTATCAGCCATGGTGCAGGCAGCGGTGCGCAAAACGCCGTGGGGACAGGGGTGATGGGAGGGATGTTGTCCGCAACACTGCTGGCTATCTTCTTCGTTCCTGTCTTCTTTGTGGTCGTCAGAAGACGATTTAACCGCAACGATAAGTAAATTAAACAGAAAAGGCGTCGCTCGGCGCCTTTTCTTTTTCCTTCAAAGAGAACATTAGCGCACAAACTATCATTGTATTATGATGCGTCTGCGAATAATGAGAAACGCTAACAACCCCGGTTATTCATTTATTACATCCACACTTCCTTCATAAATTCATGCCTTTCCTAAATCTTCTCCACGATTTTTACAAACCACATAATTTGAGATTATTCATACTGACTCTGCAGAGGAATGTAGTGGTAAAATGTTCTCCAGCTCGATAAATACCCTTTCGGTTTTATAGCGAGTAAGTTTTAATTCTGAGGTAACATCATGAAAAGATTCATTTGCGTTGCAACACTCGCTGCGCTTCTTGCCGGTTGCGCACACGACTCTCCGTGTGTTCCGGTTTATGACGATCAAGGCCGACTGGTTCATACCAATACCTGTATGAAAGGAACCACCCAGGATAACTGGGAAACAGCAGGGGCCATCGCCGGTGGTGCCGCTGCTGTTGCTGGCCTGACGCTAGGTATCGTCGCGTTAACTAAATAATCTTTCCCTGGCAAAAGCGCGTCTAGTCCGCGCTTTTGCTTCAAATCAGTGCAGCCTTTTTACGATTCGTTAAAAAAACTCCCCTCTTCATTCTGCCTCGCTTATTAATACCTGATTCTTCTCACATCTTTTTTGCGGTGTATTTTTTATTTCATTTTCCCGCGTGATACTTTTCACAAATTAACGAGATTAACTATCCTGCCAATATTCACGTCAGAAACTATCTTCCTGAATTCACTGACGGACTCGCAACTTTTGCTCTGATTTGTGGCGTAGGTTGTGATTTCGCACCATTCCGGGGCGCTCGATTTATTTATCCCTGTCTACACTCTGCATTATGCGTTCAATTATCCCAATTTCTGCCGAACGCAAAAACTGGCATTACGTTTGCTTTATAAACGTCGGCCAACGCCACAGACAGGTAAAGCGTTTTAAAACGACTTTCTATAAAGATAAATTTCGCCACACAGGATGCAATATGAAAAAGACGATGATAGCCAGCCTTGCCGCTGCGGGCATGCTGTTTGCTGTAGCGGGTCAGGCTCATGCGGGTACCACGCTGGATGCCGTTAAAAAGAAAGGCTTTGTGCAATGCGGTATTAGTGATGGGTTACCGGGCTTCTCTTACGCCGATGCGGACGGAAAGTTCACTGGCATTGATGTCGATGTTTGCCGTGGCGTTGCAGCCGCTCTCTTCGGGGATGATACCAAAGTAAAATACACCCCGCTGACGGCGAAAGAACGTTTCACCGCTTTGCAATCCGGCGAAGTAGACATGCTTTCTCGTAATACCACATGGACGTCATCCCGTGATGCCGGGATGGGGATGTCGTTCACCGGCGTGACCTATTATGACGGCATCGGCTTCCTGACCCATAACAAAGCGGGGCTGAAGAGCGCGAAAGAGCTGGATGGCGCCACCGTATGTATTCAGGCTGGCACCGATACCGAGCTGAACGTCGCCGACTATTTCAAAGCCAACAACATGAAATACACGCCTGTGACCTTCGATCGCTCTGACGAATCCGCTAAAGCGCTGGAATCAGGCCGTTGCGATACGCTGGCCTCTGACCAGTCACAGCTGTATGCCCTGCGCATCAAGCTGAGCAACCCGGCGGAATGGATTGTTCTGCCTGAAGTTATCTCGAAAGAACCTCTCGGCCCGGTGGTTCGTCGCGGTGATGAAGACTGGTTCTCGATCGTTCGCTGGACGCTGTTTGCCATGCTGAACGCCGAAGAAATGGGTATCAACTCGAAAAACGTCGACGAGAAAGCGGCAAATCCATCAACACCGGATATGGCACATCTTCTGGGTAAAGAGGGTGACTTCGGCAAAGATCTGAAACTCGACAATAAGTGGGCTTATAACATCATCAAACACGTCGGTAACTATTCAGAGATCTTCGAGCGCAACGTGGGATCGGAAAGTGCGCTGAAGATCAAACGTGGCCAGAACAACCTCTGGAACAACGGCGGTATTCAGTACGCTCCGCCAGTACGTTAAGCATTTGGCTGTAACGGGCACTGCAACTGCGGTGCCCCATCCAGAGTCATGGTTACCGAGGTTTCTTTATGTCCCATCGCCGCTTAGCCGTAAAAGGAAAGCTTTCCTTTTCTCATCCCGCGGTTCGCGCCTGGCTATTCCAGATAATCGCCGTCGTTGCCGTTGTGGTTGTTGCGGTTTATTTGATTCATAACACTGTGGCCAACCTGAGCAATCGCGGTATTACTTCAGGCTTTGCATTTCTGGATCGCAGTGCTGGTTTTGGTATTGTGCAGCATCTGATTGATTATCAAGAGGGTGATACCTACGGAAGGGTGTTTCTGGTCGGTTTGCTTAATACACTGCTGGTCTCCGGACTCTGTATTGTATTTGCTTCATTCCTGGGTTTTTTCCTCGGTCTTGCACGCCTTTCTGATAACTGGCTCTTACGCAAACTGTCGACGATTTATATCGAGACGTTTCGCAATATTCCGCCACTGCTGCAGATCTTTTTCTGGTATTTCGCCGTACTGCGTAATCTGCCCGGCCCGCGTCAGGCCGTTGATGCCTGGGATCTTTTTTATCTGAGTAACCGGGGTCTCTATATCCCCTCACCTCTTGCGGGTGAGGGTTTGTATGCGTTTATCGCGGCCATTGTTATTGCGATTGCGATTACCGTGGGGCTGTTTCGCTATAACCGGACGCTGCAGATTAAAACCGGGCAACTTCGCCGGACATGGCCAATCGGCGCCGCATTGATCATAGGATTGCCGTTACTGGCGCAATGGGTGTTCGGAGCCGCTTTGCACTGGGATATTCCGCAGCTCCGGGGCTTTAACTTCCGCGGTGGAATGGTCCTCATTCCTGAACTGGCAGCCCTGACGCTGGCGCTGTCGATTTATACCTCCGCATTTATTGCAGAAATCATTCGCTCCGGTATTCAGGCGGTTCCCTATGGGCAGCACGAGGCTGCGCGTTCTCTCGGCTTACCTAACCCGGTAACGCTGCGCCAGGTGATCATCCCTCAAGCCTTACGCGTGATCATCCCACCGCTGACCAGTCAGTACCTCAATATCGCTAAAAACTCCTCGCTGGCTGCCGCGATTGGTTATCCCGACATGGTTTCGCTGTTCGCCGGAACCGTACTGAACCAGACCGGACAAGCTATCGAGACGATCGCTATCACGATGTCCGTCTATCTGATTATCAGCCTGACGATCTCATTGCTGATGAATATCTATAACCGCCGTATCGCCCTGGTTGAGCGCTAAGGAACCATGATGACAAAAGCCGTATTGTCACACCCCTCGCGTCCGTCCAGCACCGGAAGCTGGCGTTTCATCGCCTGGGCACGCAAAAATCTGTTCTCCTCCTGGAGCAACAGTCTCCTGACGATTGTCAGCTTATGGCTGATGTGGGAGTTGATCCCTCCGCTTCTGAACTGGGCTTTCCTGCAGGCAAACTGGGTGGGCTCAACGCGGGCAGACTGTACCAAAGCAGGCGCCTGCTGGGTGTTTATTCACGAACGTTTTGGCCAGTTTATGTATGGGCTGTATCCACACGATCAGCGCTGGCGCATCAATCTGGCGCTGGTTGTCGGGTTGCTGTCGATTGTGCCGATGTTCTGGAAAAACCTGCCGCGCCGTGGACGTTACATTGCCTGCTGGGCGGTAGTGTATCCACTGATTGTCTGGCTGCTGCTGTATGGGGGAATTCTGGGGCTGGAGCGAGTCGAGACGCGCCAGTGGGGCGGATTGACGTTGACGCTAATCATCGCGTCTGTGGGGATCGCCGGAGCGCTGCCGTTAGGCATTCTGCTGGCACTTGGCCGTCGCTCCACCATGCCGGTGGTGCGCATTCTTTCGGTGATTTTCATTGAGTTCTGGCGCGGGGTGCCGCTGATCACCGTCCTGTTTATGTCTTCCGTGATGCTGCCGCTATTTATGGCGGAAGGCACCACGATCGACAAACTGATCCGCGCTCTGGTGGGTGTTGTTTTATTCCAGTCGGCTTATGTCGCAGAGGTGGTTCGCGGAGGTCTGCAGGCGCTGCCGAAAGGTCAGTACGAAGCCGCTGAATCGCTGGCGCTCGGTTACTGGAAAACGCAGGGGCTCGTGATCTTACCTCAGGCTCTCAAGATGGTTATCCCTGGTCTGGTGAACACCATCATCGCACTCTTCAAAGATACCAGCCTGGTGATCATCATCGGATTGTTCGATCTCTTTAGCAGCGTTCAGCAGGCAACGGTCGACCCGGCATGGCTCGGGATGTCGACCGAAGGCTATGTTTTCGCTGCACTTGTTTACTGGATCTTCTGTTTCAGCATGTCGCGCTACAGCCAACATCTGGAAAAGCGCTTTAACACCGGGCGTACACCGCACTGAGGAATTTATGAGCAAAATAACGATGACCCCTGCCGACGCGATGATTACGCTGGAAAACGTCAATAAATGGTACGGCCAGTTTCATGTCCTGAAAGATATCAACCTAAAGGTTAAACAGGGCGAACGTATTGTCCTGTGCGGCCCCTCAGGTTCAGGAAAGTCGACGACTATTCGCTGTATTAACCATCTTGAGGAACATCAACAAGGCCGGATTGTTGTTGACGGGATTGAGCTGGATGAAGACATTCGCAATATCGAACGGGTCCGCCAGGAAGTGGGAATGGTATTTCAGCATTTCAATTTATTCCCGCATTTGACCGTGTTGCAGAACTGCACGCTGGCACCTATTTGGGTCCAGAAGATGCCCAGGAAGGAGGCCGAAGCGCTGGCGATGCATTACCTGGAACGCGTGCGTATAGCCGAGCATGCGAACAAGTTCCCCGGACAGATCTCTGGTGGGCAGCAGCAGCGTGTGGCGATCGCCCGTTCTCTGTGCATGAAACCTAAAATCATGCTGTTTGATGAACCGACTTCAGCGCTGGATCCGGAGATGGTGAAAGAGGTGCTGGATACGATGATTGGTCTGGCGCAATCGGGAATGACTATGCTCTGTGTGACGCATGAGATGGGCTTTGCCAGGACGGTGGCGGACAGAGTGATCTTTATGGATCGTGGGGAAATCGTGGAACAGGCTCCTCCGGAAGAGTTTTTCGCGCATCCTAAATCTGAACGTACGCGCGCATTCCTGTCTCAGGTGATTCATTAATGGTTTTCGTTGCCCGGTGGCTTTTTGCTGCCGGGTAGTCATTGTATTTCTGAGACTTAAACGCAAAAAGGCCATCCTTGCGGATGGCCTTTTCACTTATTTGATGTCTGGCAGTTCCCTACTCTCACATGGGGAGACCCCACACTACCATCGGCGCTACGGCGTTTCACTTCTGAGTTCGGCATGGGGTCAGGTGGGACCACCGCGCTAAAGCCGCCAGACAAATTCTTTTTACTATTGCCGAACTTCAACCACGTAATAAAGTGGTGCTGATACCCAGAGTCGAACTGGGGACCTCACCCTTACCAAGGGTGCGCTCTACCAACTGAGCCATATCAGCACGCTAAATTTGATGCCTGGCAGTTCCCTACTCTCACATGGGGAGACCCCACACTACCATCGGCGCTACGGCGTTTCACTTCTGAGTTCGGCATGGGGTCAGGTGGGACCACCGCGCTAAAGCCGCCAGGCAAA
>NZ_JASSOT010000056.1 GCF_030238365.1 Lelliottia wanjuensis
CTCATTCAGAGTCAAGCGTTTAATTTCGCTTTTCTCTGTCGGCGTTCATCGCTGAACCCCTGCTGCTACGGCGGCTTGCGTGCCGTTGTTCCGTGTCAGTGGAGGCGCATTATAGGGAGTTATTCTGAGGTGACAAGAGGAAATGTAAAAAAACTTTCTAACCGTGTTTTTTTTCACCAATACGCCCGCGAATGAGCCATAAATTGCTCTATTTGCTGTTCCTGCAGCCACAATCACACTCCAGATGGCATACTAAATAGCATGTACCATTAAGGAAAAAGAGCGATGCCCTTAAGCGCGCAACAGCTGGCAGCCCAAAAAAACCTCTCTTATGTGCTGGCAGAAAAACTGGCTCAGCGGATTCTGGCAGGAAAATACACGCCAGGAAGTATTCTCCCAGGCGAAATGGAGCTGGGTGAGCAGTTTGGCGTGAGCCGTACCGCCGTTCGTGAAGCAGTAAAAACCTTAACCGCGAAAGGAATGGTGCTCCCGCGCCCGCGCATCGGGACACGCGTGATGCCTCAGAGCAACTGGAACTTCCTCGATCAGGAACTGCTCTCCTGGTGGATGACCGAAGAGAACTTTCAGCAGGTCGTTGAACACTTCCTTATTATGCGTAGCAGCCTGGAGCCGCAAGCCTGCCTGCTCGCCGCCGTGCAAGGCAGCGCCGAACAGAAAGCCCAGCTCAATACGTTGATGGACGAAATGACCTTCCTGAAGCAGCATTTCAACCGCCAGCGCTGGATTGAAGTGGATATGTCCTGGCATGAGCAAATCTATGCAATGAGCGGCAATCCCTTCCTGACCTCCTTTGCCTCCCTGTTCCATTCGGTGTACCACACCTACTTTGCTTCTATTACTCAGAATGACGTGGTGAAGCTGGATCAGCACCAGGCTATTGTCGATGCCATTCAGGACAGTGACGGACAACGGGCGTTACTCGCTTGCCAGGTTTTATTAGCGACACCACACCAACAACCGGACAATCAATGACTGAGAAAAAAGCACGCAGCATGGCGGGATTGCCATGGATTGCGGCAATGGCTTTCTTTATGCAGGCGCTGGATGCCACCATTCTTAACACGGCCCTCCCGGCCATCGCCGAAAGCCTCAACCGTTCACCACTGGCGATGCAATCCGCCATCATCAGCTATACGCTGACCGTCGCGATGCTGATCCCGGTCAGCGGCTGGCTGGCGGACCGCTTCGGCACGCGTCGGATCTTCATGCTCGCGGTTACGCTGTTTACCCTCGGCTCTCTGGCCTGTGCGCTTTCGACCTCCTTATCCGAGCTGGTTGTCTTCCGCATTCTGCAGGGCATTGGTGGCGCGATGATGATGCCGGTCGCACGCCTGGCGTTACTCCGCGCTTATCCGCGCAGCGAACTGCTGCCGGTGCTGAACTTCGTCACCATGCCCGGCCTGGTTGGCCCGATCCTCGGCCCGGTTCTCGGCGGCGTACTGGTGACCTGGGCGAGCTGGCACTGGATATTCCTGATTAACATTCCGATTGGCGTGGCCGGTCTTTGCTACGCCCGCAAATACATGCCGAACTTCACCACCCCGAAGCGCAGCTTCGATATGGGCGGGTTCTTCCTGTTCGGCCTGAGCCTGGTGTTGTTCTCGACCGGCATGGAGTTATTCGGCGAGAAAATCGTTGCCACCTGGATCGCGCTTTCCATTATCCTGAGCGGCATCCTGCTTTTCCTTCTTTATATACGCCATGCGCGCCGTCATCCGACGCCCCTCATTTCATTGCTGCTGTTCAAAACCCGAACCTTCTCAGTGGGCATTGCCGGAAACATCGCCTCGCGTCTGGGTACAGGCTGCGTGCCGTTTCTGATGCCGCTGATGTTGCAGGTCGGGTTTGGTTATCCAGCGCTGATTGCCGGATGCATGATGGCGCCGACCGCCGTCGGCTCTATTCTGGCGAAATCCATGGTGACGCAGATCCTGCGCAGACTGGGCTATCGTAAAACCCTGGTGGGCGTCACCGTCTTCATCGGCCTGATGATTGCGCAGTTTTCGCTGCAGTCCGCCGCCTTCCCGGCGTGGATGCTGTTACTCCCGCTCTTTATCTTAGGGATGGCGATGTCGATCCAGTTCACCTCGATGAATACCATCAGCCTCGCCGATCTCACGGATGAAAATGCCAGCGGCGGCAACAGCGTGCTAGCCGTAACACAGCAGCTGTCGATAAGTCTTGGGGTCGCGGTGAGCGCAGCGGTGCTGCGCGTCTATGAAGGGATGGAAGGGACGAACACGGTGGAGCAGTTCCACTACACCTTTATAACGATGGGCGTCCTGACGGTGGTCTCGGCGCTGGTGTTTATGCTGCTCAAACCCAAAGACGGTGGCAATCTGATTAAAGATCGCCACCCGCCGAAACAGAACCGCGTTCCATCAGAACAGGAGTAAGCTGCAACCGCTGCTGCTGAAGGGCGGGCTGCGCCATCCGATGAATCAACACGTCGATCGCCAGCTCGCCCAGCTCATCTTTCGGCTGATGAATCGTGGTCAGCGGCGGCGTCATATACTGAGCCAGCTCGATATCATCGTAACCAATCACCGCCATATCCTGGGGAACGCGTAATCCCGCCTGATACAGCGCCTGATACGCGCCAAAAGCCATCGCATCGTTGCCAATAAATACCGCCTGCGGACGCACGTCCTGCGCCAACAATTTTTGCATCGCTTCAAAACCGCCGTTGAATTCAAAATCACCGGTAATGCGATACCCGTCCGGAACCGGCAGGCCCGCGCGGTCCATGGCCGCAAGATACCCTTCGAGACGCAAACGCGCCGGGGTTTTATCCAGCGGCCCGGTAATGCAGGCGATGCGGGTGTAGCCTTTGTCGATCAGGTGTTGCGTCGCCATATCCCCGCCGAGTAGCGAGTTATCCTGAATCAGATCGCTGGTCCCGTCGAAGGGTGCCCAGTCCATCATCACCGTCGGAACCGACGGATAGCGCTGCATAATTTCTTTCGAGGGCTGGTGCGTTTCGGTACAGAGCAGCAGCAATCCGTCGACGCGCTTTTGCATCAACGTTTCCAGATTACGGTTCATGCGCTGTTCGTCGCCCTCGGTGTTACACAGCACCAGGCTGTAACCGCGTTCGAAACAGCTGCGTTCAACGCCGCGCACCAGCTCAGAATAGAACGGATTGGTACTGGCGGTGATCAGCATACCGATGGTGTGGGTCTGATTAAGCTTGAGACTGCGCGCGAGCGCCGAAGGAGCGTAGTTGAGGTCTTTGACGGCAGCTTCGACTTTTTCCCGTATCGCCTCGCTGACGAAGCGATCCTTATTGATGACGTGGGAAACCGTCGAGGTAGAAACGCCCGCCATGCGGGCGACATCTTTCATTGTGGCCAAGCGTTACCCCTGCTGACTCAAAAATTCATCAATCTCTTTGCGCCATGGAACCGAAGGCTGTGCCCCTTTGCGCGTCACCGCAATTGCCGCAGCGGCATGCGCAAAGCGAATTGCGTTGTCGAGCGACCCGCCTTCCAGCAGCGCCGTGACCAGCGCACCGTTAAAGGTGTCTCCCGCGGCGATGGTATCAATGGCCTTAACGTTAAAACCAGGAACGCGACGACCTTCGCCGTTAACGCTCGCCCACACGCCGCGACTGCCCAGCGTAATGATGACCGTGCCGATACCTTTATCGTGCAGTGCCTGAGCGGCACGCGCCGCGTCGTCATCATTTTCCACGCGAATGCCCGTCAGCTTTTCAGCTTCCGTTTCGTTCGGGGTGATGATGTCCACCAGCGCCAGCAACTCGTCTGATAATAGACGCGCTGGAGCAGGGTTAAGTACGACAGTGGTATGATTTTCATGTGCAATTTTCGCGGCCGCCAGCACGCTTTCCACCGGCGACTCGAGCTGCATTAGCAGCGCTTCGGCGCTGGCAATCAGCCCACGCTGTTCTTCTACACGCTCAATATTCAGCGCCGCATTGGCTCCCGCATGAATACCGATAACATTCTCACCTTCTGCGTTGACGAAGATCAGCGCCACGCCGGTTGATTCGCCCGCCACCACGCTGACCGGCGCAATATCAATATTGTCGCTCTCCAGCTGTTTACGCACGCGCTCGCCGGTGTCGTCATCACCCGTACAGGCGATGAAGGCAATGTGCGCCCCGCTGCGTCCGGCGGCCACCGCCTGGTTGGCACCTTTGCCACCGAAAGCCACCTGATACTGGTTGCCGGTGACGGTTTCGCCAGGGGTCGGGAAAGTCTCAAGGTTAAGAATGTGATCGGCATTGATACTGCCAAGGACGACGAGATTGACTGCGGTTTTCATGATTGAGGTGTCCAGTAAAGGAAGCCACCGGTTTTACCCGGTGGCGTATGCCACACTTTTCTTTATTTTTAGTCCCTCAGGCCGCCAGATGACCGCCTGAATCGCCTATTACTGCTTAACGACCAGCTTCAGGTCAACCGGATATTTCGCCTGGACTTTCTCGCCCTTCAGCACTTTATCCGCAGTCTGAACGCCCGTCGCGCCGATCTGCTCTGGCAACTGAGCGATAGTCGCCGCCAGTTTGCCATCATTTACCGCTTTCTCACCGTCTGGCGTACCGTCAAAACCGACCACCATCACATCAGATTTACCGGCAGTCTGCAGAGCGCGCAGCGCACCCAGAGCCATTTCGTCGTTCTGTGCAAACACTGCCTGCACTTCCGGATGCGCGGTCAGCAGGTTCTGCATCACGTTCAGGCCTTTAGTACGGTCGAAGTCAGCGGGCTGGCTGGCCAGAACGTTAAATTTGTGCGCTGCAACGGCCTGCTGGAAACCTTCGCCACGCTCACGCGCCGCAGAAGTCCCTGCGATACCCTGCAGTTCGATAACTTTGGCGCCTTCACCGGCTTTCTTGGCGATGTAGTCACCGGCGATTTTGCCGCCCAGTACGTTGTCAGACGCGATGTGGCTGACCACTTCGCCTTTGGTCGCTACGCGGTCCAAGGTGATCACTGGGATTTTCGCCTGGTTGGCCATCTTCACGGCGTTACCCACCGCATCAGAGTCGGTTGGGTTGATCAGAAGGATTTTGGTGCCACGAACGGTTAAGTCCTGAACGTTGGCCAGCTCTTTCGCCGGGTTGTTCTGAGAATCCAGAACAACCAGGTTGTAACCCAGTTTGTCGGCTTCTTTCTGTGCGCCATCCTTCAGGGAGACGAAGAACGGGTTGTTCAGCGTTGAGATGACCAGCGCGATGGTGTCTTTCGCCATGGCGTTCGCACTCACGGTAGCGCTCAGCGCCACAGCAGAAACCAGGGTAGCCAGTTTTTTCATGTTCATATTCAAGATGTCCTGTAGTGTCGTCAGTTACTGTTTTTTGTTGTCTACCAGAACCGCCAGCAAAATCACCACTGCTTTAACGATCATCTGGTAATAGGAAGAAACACCTAATAAATTCAAACCATTATTCAGGAAGCCAAGGATAAGTGCGCCGATCAATGTCCCAACAATGCGACCTTTACCGCCCGCGAGGCTGGTACCACCCAGCACCACCGCGGCAATCGCATCCAGCTCATATCCCGTGCCCGCCGTCGGCTGCGCAGAAGAGAGACGCGCCACTTCGATGATACCCGCCAGCGACGCCAGCAGACCGCACAGGGAATAGACGATGATTTTGACTTTATTGACGCTGATACCGGAAAGACGCGTCGCCGCTTCGTTACCGCCCAGGGCATAGATATAACGGCCCAGACGAGTGTGGTGCAGCATGTACCACGCCGCCAGGAAGACGATCCCCATAATCCACACTGGCGTCGGAATACCCAGCGGACGACCGATACCAAACCAGCCAAACAGATCGGCGTTGTCGGTAAAGCCGGTATTGACGGGGCTGCCGTTGGTGTAAACCATCGTCACGCCGCGCAGCAGCAGCATCATCACCAGCGTGGCGATGAACGCCTGCACGCGGCCTTTTGCCACAATCATCCCGGTGACCGCACCGACAGCCGCACCTAACGCCAGCGCAGCCGCAATCGCCACCAGCGCGTTGACCTCAATCCCTACAATCGAGGCCGCTACCGCGCCGGTGAGCGCCAGCAAAGAACCGACGGACAGGTCGATTCCCGACGTCAAAATCACCAGCGTCATGCCCACGGCCATAATGGCGTTGACGGACGTCTGCTGGAGAATGTTGAACAGGTTATTAACGGTAAAAAAGTTCGGGCTCATGGTCGACACAATCGCGATCAACACCAGCAGGGCGATCAGCGATTTTTGTTCCAACAGCCATGCTTTAGTGAAATAGCGGCGACCAGCAACAGCCTGGGTAGTCATCTTCTTACTCCTGATTCACGCGATTAAGCTTGCCCACAGCGGCAGCCATCAGAACTTCCTGGGTGGCCTGCTCGCGAGTGAATTCACCGCCGAGATGCCCTTCATGCATAACCATAATGCGATCGCTCATGCCTAATACTTCTGGCATCTCGGAAGAGACCAGAATGATGCTCAGACCGTCAGCCTTGAACTGGTTAATCAGCTGATAAATCTCTTTCTTGGCGCCGACGTCAACGCCACGGGTTGGTTCGTCGAGGATCAGCACTTTCGGACGCGTCATCAGGCCGCGGGCAATCGCCACTTTCTGCTGATTCCCGCCGGAGAGCAGGCCGATCGCCTGTTCCATCGATGGCGTTTTGACGTTGAACAGACGGATAAAATCGCTCACCGCCTGCTGCTCGTCTTTGTGTTTCAGGCTGCCGCCGCTGCGGCTGAAGTAGCGCAGCGCCGTCAGGGACATATTCTCTTTTACCGACATCCCGAGCACTAAGCCGTCGCGCTTACGGTCTTCGGAGATATAGACGATGCCATTTGCCAGCCCATCCTGCGGTGAGCGAGTGACCACTTCGTGACCGTCGAGGGTAACGTAACCGCTGGTGCGCGGCAGCGCGCCGTACAGGACTTTCATCAGCTCGGTACGACCGGCGCCCATCAGCCCCGCCACGCCGAGGATTTCGCCCTGACGCAGAGTAAAGGAGACATCGTTCACGCCCGGCCCGCACAGGTTGTCGACTTTGAGGCGAACCGCGCCCGGCGTTTTGTCGAGACGTGGATACTGCTCTTCGAGCTTACGCCCCACCATCATCTCGATCAGCGTATCTTCGGTCAGGGAGGAGACTTCGCGCTCGGCGATGAACTGCCCGTCGCGGAACACCGTGACGTCATCGCAAATCTCGAAGATCTCTTTCATGCGGTGGGAAATATAGACGATCCCGCGCCCCTGAGATTTCAGTTCACGGATCACGCGGAACAGGGATTCGGTTTCGGTATCAGTCAGGGCGTCGGTCGGTTCATCCATGACGATGACTTTCGACTCGAAGCTCAGCACCTTGGCAATTTCGACCATCTGCTGGTCGCCGATAGACAGGTCGCCCACCAGACGGTCGCTTTTGAAGCGCAGATTCAGCTTCGCCAGCAGAATGTCGGCTTCGGCGTACATCTTTTTCCAGTCGATTTTGCCGAAGCGATTAACGAACTCGCGGCCCAGGAAGATGTTTTCCGCAATGGTGAGCTGCGGGATCAGGTTCAGTTCCTGATGGATGATGCCGATCCCGGCTTCCTGAGAGGATTTAGGTCCGTTGAAAGTGGTCTCTTTCCCCAGCCACAGCAGCGAACCGGCGTCACGGGCATAGATGCCGGTGAGCACTTTCATCATCGTGGATTTGCCCGCGCCGTTTTCACCCACCAGCGCCATGACGCGCCCGGAGTAAACGTTTAACGCCGCGCCGGAGAGGGCTTTTACGCCCGGGAACGATTTATCGATCCCTTTAAGTTGCAATAATGCGTCCATGATGGCCTCAGAAGGTGACGCCAGCACAGAGAATGATATTCGCATACGGGGAACACTCCCCGCTGCGAATCACCGCCTGACTGTCTGCGGTTTGTTGTTTGAATTGTTCGTGCGTTGTGTAACGAATTTCTATGGTGTTTCCCTGGTGTTGTTGCAGTTGCTCAATGTGGCTGAGCAACGTTTCGTGGAGTTGCGGATTATGTTGTTTGATCTCCGTCGCGAGAATGGCCGCCTCAACCTGCATCTCCGCCGTCACCACGCCCAGTACCTGCATAAACGAGGGCACGCCCTGCGTTAACGCCATATCAATACGGGTTGTGCTGCGCGGAACCGGTAAGCCTGCATCGCAAACCACCAGCGTATCGGTATGCCCAAGACGGGAAATAACCGATGAGATTTCAGAGTTGAGTACCGTACCTTTCTTCATTTTCTTGCTCCACTAGCGAAACGTTTCGCTGAATTAAGTTTAATCTCAACGGTGTTCAGAAAACCATCATGACGTAACAGAATTGTGATCAACGTCGAAACGTTTCGCTAAGTGAAATGGGGAGCAAAAGAATTGCCCGGCGGCACTACGCTTGCGCGGGCCTACGGGTAAAGTAGGCCGGGTAAGCGAAGCGCCACCCGGCATTTTTGGAAGGTATTGCGGATGTTAAATCTCGACCTGCGTCCCAAGCTCAATCACGCGGTTAGGCGGGATTTCGAACTGGTCGGGCGCGCGCAGGGCGTTACGCTGCAGGATAAGGTACAGCTTGCCGCGCAGACGCAGATACCACGGACGTTTGCCAACGATCAGCGACTCGTGGGACATAAAGAACGAGGTTTCCATCATTCGGCAGCTCAGGCCTTCAAGACCGCAGCGGTGGAACACCTCTTCCACGTTTGGCGTTTCACGCCAGCCGTAGCTCGCCACCACGCGCCAGAAGGTCGGCGACAACTGCTCGATCTGCACGCGACGAACGTTATGCACGTACGGCGCATCTTCGGTTCTGAGCGTCAGCAGGATCACGCGCTCGTGCAGAACTTTGTTGTGCTTGAGGTTGTGCATCAGGGCAAACGGAATCACATTCAGCGCACGCGACATATACACCGCGGTGCCCGGCACGCGAACCGGCGGGGATTTCTCCAGCGAAGCGATCATCGCTTCCAGAGAGTTACCGTGCTCATGCATACGGCGCAGCAGACGGAAGCGCTCGCTCTTCCAGGTGGTCATCACCAGGAACATCACCAGACCCAGAGTCAGCGGCAGCCAACCGCCGGAGACGATTTTGTCGAGGTTCGCGGAGAACAGCGGCACGTCGATGCACAGGAAACCGATCAGAATCAGCGCCACCAGGAACTTGTTCCAGTGCCAGTTTCGGTACGCCACGGTGGTGGAGAGAATCGAGGTCAGCACCATGGTGCCCGTCACCGCGATACCGTACGCCGCCGCCAGGTTGCTGGAGTGCTCGAAGCTGACAATCACGATCACCACGGCGAAGTAAAGCAGCCAGTTAATGAACGGAATGTAGATCTGCCCGGATTCCATCTCCGAGGTGTGAATAATACGCATCGGCGACAGATACCCCAGACGAACCGCCTGGCGCGTCAGGGAGAAGACGCCTGAAATCACCGCCTGAGATGCAATCACCGTCGCCAGGGTGGCGAGGATCAGCATCGGGACCAGCGCCCAGTCAGGAGCCAGCAGGAAGAACGGGTTCTTGATTGCTTCCGGATGTTTGAGCAGTAACGCGCCCTGACCGAAGTAGTTCAGTGCCAGAGAGGGCAGCACCACGGAGAACCACGCCAGACGAATCGGCAGTTTACCGAAGTGGCCCATATCGGCGTACAGCGCTTCCACACCGGTAATCGACAGCACGACGGCACCCAGTGCAACAAACGACACGGTTTTATATTCGAGGAAGAAGTGGACCGCCCACATTGGGTTCAGCGCCTGCAGCACTTCTGGGTTGCTGAGAATACCGCGCAGGCCAAGCGCCGCCAGGATCAGGAACCAGGCCAGCATAATCGGCGCAAACAGCTTACCCACCAGCCCCGTGCCATGCTTCTGAATCGCGAACAGCAGGGTCAGCACAATAATGGCGAGGGGCACCACCCAGGTATCCAGCTGCGGCGCGATAATCTCCAGCCCCTCTATCGCCGAGAGGACCGAAATCGCCGGGGTGATCACCACTTCTCCATAGAAGAAGCTGCCGCCTATCAGGCCGATAATCACCAGGAACGAGGTCATTTTTGCCGACGTATTGCGCCCGGCAAGGGACATCAACGTCAGGATCCCACCTTCACCGGCGTTGTCTGCGCGCATGACGAAAGAGAGATATTTAACCGAGACCACCAGGATCAGCAGCCAGAAGATGAGTGACAAAAAGCCAAAAACGGCGTCACGTTCAACACCAAAACCAAACTGACCGGACAGACATTCGCGAAGCGTATAGAGCGGGCTGGTACCGATATCACCGTACACAACCCCAATGGCCGCCAGCGTTATAGCGCGTAATGATTGCTTATTATCAGTGCTCATAGACTAGTCTTTTCGTTGTATAACAAATGTGTGCTTAGTCCCTTGGCCCACAAAAAGGCGCACAGTATGCACGATTAATCGCAAGATCGTACCCCTAAATGCAAGCGTATTAATGTAGCGCAAAGAAAATAGCGCCGCACTTCAGTCTATTACCAGCCCATGCTGAAACGTCTATACTCGCATCAATTAGCTGCGACGACGCCGAAAGGACGCAACACAATTATGGCTCACTCACATTTATTAGCAGAAAGAATTTCCCGCCTCAGCGGCGCGCTGGAGAAAGGCCTTTTCGAACGCAGCCATGCGATTAGGCTCTGTTTGCTGGCAGCGCTCAGCGGCGAAAGTGTGTTCCTGCTCGGTCCGCCCGGCATCGCCAAGAGCCTGATTGCGCGTCGACTGAAATTTGCCTTCCAGAACGCGCGCGCCTTCGAATATCTGATGACCCGTTTCTCCACCCCGGAAGAGGTGTTTGGCCCGCTCTCGATTCAGGCTCTGAAAGATGAAGGGCGCTATCAGCGCTTAACGGCGGGTTATCTCCCCGAAGCGGAAATTGTCTTTCTGGATGAAATCTGGAAAGCGGGCCCGGCAATCCTGAACACCCTGCTCACCGCCATCAACGAACGCCGCTTCCGTAACGGCGCCTTTGAGGAAAAAATCCCGATGCGTCTGCTGGTGGCGGCGTCTAACGAACTGCCGGAAGCCGACAGCAGCCTCGAAGCGCTGTATGACCGCATGCTGATCCGCCTGTGGCTGGATAAGGTGCAGGATAAATCGAATTTCCGCTCTCTACTGATCAGCCAGCAGGATGAAAACGAAAACCCGGTCTCGCCCTCCTTGCAGGTGACGGATGAAGAGTACCAACAGTGGCAGCAGGATATCGGCAAAATAAAACTGCCGGACGCGGTTTTTGAGCTGATCTTTATGCTGCGCCAGCAGCTGGATCTCTTACCCGCCGCGCCCTACGTCTCCGATCGGCGCTGGAAAAAAGCGATTCGCCTGCTGCAGGCCAGCGCCCTGTTCAGCGGCCGGGATTCTGTCGCCCCCATCGATCTGATCCTGCTGAAAGATTGTCTGTGGCACGATGCCGAAGGGATGCATCTGATGCAGCAGCAGCTGGACGTTTTGATGACCGGACACGCGTGGGGGCAGCAGGCGATGCTCACTCAGCTGGGCGCTATCACCCAGCGACGCATCCAGCTTCAGCAGCAGCAAAGTGATAAAACCGCGCTGAAAGTGAGCCGTCTCGGCGGGATGTTCTCGCGTAAACCGCACTACGAACTGCCCACCGAACTGACGGAGACCACCCTGACGCTCCTGCTCCAGCAGCCGTTAAAACTGCACGATATGCAGGTGGTGCATATCACCGTCGAGCGCGAGGCGCTGGCCCTGTGGCTGGACAAAAATGGCGAAATCCGCGGGAAGCTCAACGGCATCGGCTTTGCCCAGGTGCTGAACCTGGAAGTAGATACCAGTCTGCACCTGGTGATCCGCGATGTGAGCCTGCAGGGTTCACGCCTCGCCCTGCCGGGAAGTGCTTCAGAGAGCGTGCCGGAGGAGATCAAACAGCAGCTCGACGCCCTGGATACGGAGTGGCATCAGCAGCACACGCGGTTCAGCGAACAGCAAAAATGCCTCTTTATTCATAGCGACTGGTTGGGTCGCATCGAAGCCAGCCTGCAGGATGTCAGCGCGCAGATCAAACAGGCGCGTCAATGCTAACGCTGGATACCCTCAATGTAATGCTGGCGGTTGGCGAAGAGGGGCTGATAGAAGAGGTCCTTCTGACCTTGCTCGCCTCGCCCCAGCTGGCCGCATTCTTTGAGAAGTTTCCTCGCATAAAAAAGGCCGTTACCGACGATCTCCCGCGCTGGCGGGATAACCTGCGTCAGCGGCTGAAAGAGACCGAAGTCCCGCC
This sequence comes from Lelliottia wanjuensis, assembly GCF_030238365.1. Taxonomy (GTDB): domain Bacteria; phylum Pseudomonadota; class Gammaproteobacteria; order Enterobacterales; family Enterobacteriaceae; genus Enterobacter; species Enterobacter wanjuensis. The sequence goes on from NZ_JASSOT010000056.1 coordinate 12,247, forward strand.
CGAACTGACGGAAGAGGTGGCGTGCTACCAGCAATGCCAGCGGTTATCCACATCCCAGTTCATCGTTCAGCTCCCGCAGATCCTGGCGCTGCTTGATAAAGTGCATTCGCCTTATGCTTCCCAGGCCCGCACGCTGGTCTCGGACAACGCCACGTTTACGCCCGCGCTGCATACGCTGTTTCTACAGCGCTGGCGGCTCAGTCTGGTGGTGCAGACCACGTCGCTCAACCAGCAGTTGCTGGAAGAGGAGCGCGAACAGCTGCTGAGTGAAGTTCAGGAGCGCATGACCCTGAGCGGCCAGCTGGAGCAGGTGCTGGTGGAGAACGAACACTCCGCCGGGCGTCTGTGGGATATGAGCGCCGGACAGATCCGGCGCGGCGACTACCAGCTAATCGTTAAATACGGCGATTTTCTGGCGCAACAGCCCGAGCTGATGCAGATCGCCGAACAGCTTGGCCGTTCGCGGGAAGCGAAGTCGGTGCCGAAGAAAGACGCGCCGATGGAGACCTTCCGCACCCTGGTGCGCGAACCGGCCACCGTCCCGGAGCAGGTCGACGGCCTGCAGCAGAGCGATGACATTCTGCGCCTGCTGCCAACGGAGCTGGCGACGCTTGGGATCACCGAGCTGGAGTACGAGTTTTACCGGCGGCTGGTGGAGAAGCAGCTCCTGACCTATCGCCTGCACGGTGAATCCTGGCGCGAGAAAATCAGTCAGCGTCCGGTCGTACATCAGGATTTTGACGAGCAGCCGCGCGGGCCTTTTATTGTCTGCGTCGATACTTCCGGGTCGATGGGCGGCTTTAACGAACAGTGCGCCAAAGCCTTTTGCCTGGCGCTGATGCGCGTGGCCCTCGCCGATCGGCGGCGTTGCTTCATTATGCTGTTTTCCAGCGAAGTGGTGGGATACGAACTGACGGGTGAGCAAGGTATCGAGCAGGCGATCCGTTTTTTGAGCCAGCGCTTTCGCGGCGGGACCGATATCGCCAGCTGTTTTCGCGCCATCGCAGAACGTATGCAGGGCGGAGACTGGTATGACGCAGATGCGGTGGTGATTTCTGACTTTATTGCCCAGCGACTGCCGGATGAGGTGGTGGCAAAGGTGAAGTCGTTACAGCGGGATCACCAGCATCGTTTTCACGCCGTCGCCATGTCGCAACATGGAAAACCCGGCATCATGCGCATCTTCGATCACATCTGGCGCTTTGATACCGGGTTGCGTAGCCGCCTGGTCAGACGCTGGCGGCGTTAGCTTTACAGTAAGGAACCGACGCTTTCACGAACCTGCTGCGGCCATACGCCACACTGTACCTGCCCGATATGGGACAGCTGCAGCAGCAGCATCGTCAGACGCGACTGGCCGATACCTCCGCCGATGGTTTGCGGCATTTCACCGCGCAGCAGCGCCTGGTGCCATTCGAGTTTCAGGCGATCTTCATCCCCCGTCGTCGCCAGCTGGCGTTTCAGCGCGTCGGCATCCACGCGGATCCCCATGGAAGAGAGCTCAAACGCATCTTCCAGAATCGGGTTCCACACTAAAATATCGCCGTTCAGACCAGCCAGTTCACGCTCATCGCGGGTGCTCCAGTCATCATAATCCGGGGCACGCACGTCGTGGCGTTGACCGTCTGACAGCTTTCCACCGATACCGATCAGGAACACCGCGCCCAGCTCTTTGGCGATCGCGCGCTCGCGGCCTTTGGCGTCGAGATCCGGGAAACGGCTCAGCAGATCCTGGCTGTGTACAAACTGGATCGAATCTGGCAGGAACGGTGCCAGACCGAACTCTTCACTCACCGCCGCTTCGGTCGCTTTGATCCCCGCGTAGATGGCTTCTACGGTGGATTTCAGCGTGCCCAGGTGGCGTTCGCCATCCCCCATCACGCGTTCCCAGTCCCACTGGTCAACGTAAACAGAGTGGATGGCCGTCAGGCGGTCTTCATCGGGGCGAAGGGCTTTCATGTGCGTGTAGAGCCCTTCGCCCGCGCTGAAGTCGTGTTGTCCCAGTGTCTGACGTTTCCATTTCGCGAGTGAATGCACCACTTCGAACTGGGCGTCTGGCAAGGTTTTCACTTTTACCTGTACCGCTTTTTCGCAACCAGACAAGTTGTCCTGCGTCCCATCGCCAACGCGGCTGAGGATCGGGGCCTGCACTTCAATCAGGCCAAGCTTCTCTTCGAGCTGACGTGAAAAATGGGATTTAACGAAACTGATCTGGCGTTGTTTTGCGATATAAGCGGTTTTCATTTTTATACTCCTGCGTCCTGTTGATATTGATTAAGCAACAAAACCGGCACTCAATTCAATAATCCAACAACAAAAAGCCTGCTTCACTTTTGATTCGTTAAAATAAGACGCTAGAATAGAGGGATTACTCAATCTTCATAAGAAAAACCTATGGAAAATTATCAGATCGACAATCTGGACCGCGGCATCCTCGAGGCATTAATGGCCAATGCGCGCACGGCGTATGCTGAACTGGCTAAACAATTCGGCGTCAGCCCGGGGACGATTCACGTTCGCGTCGAGAAGATGAAGCAGGCGGGGATTATTACCGGGGCGCGGATTGACGTCAGTCCGAAACAGCTCGGGTATGACGTCTGCTGCTTCATTGGCATTATTCTGAAAAGCGCAAAAGATTACCCCTCAGCGCTGGCCCGGCTCGAAAGCCTGGAAGAGGTGACCGAAGCCTATTACACCACCGGGCACTACAGCATCTTTATTAAGGTGATGTGCAAGTCGATCGATGCCCTGCAGCAGGTACTTATCAACAAGATCCAAACAATTGATGAAATTCAGTCCACCGAGACGCTGATCTCCCTGCAGAACCCGATCATGCGCACCATCCGCCCGTAGCGGCACCTTTTAATCACCACATTTTCCACAGGTAGATCCCAGCTCGCTCACAGCGTACAATGCTTCCCTCTTTATATGAGCGAGCGATCATGGCAGATATTACTCTTATCAGTGGCAGTACTCTTGGCGGCGCGGAATATGTTGCAGAACACCTGGCCGAAAAGCTGGAAGATGCCGGTTTTTCCACCGAAACCCTCCACGGGCCGTTGCTGGAAGATCTTTCTGTTGATGGGATCTGGCTGCTGATCACCTCGACCCACGGTGCGGGCGATATCCCGGATAACCTGCAACCTCTCTATGATGAGCTTCTCGAGCAGCTCCCTGACCTGTCAGGCGTGCGTTTTGGCGCGATCGGTATTGGTAGCCGCGAATACGACACCTTTTGCGGTGCCGTAGAGAAAGTCGAAGCCGCGATCATCTCCGGTGGGGCAAAACAGATCGGCGAAACGCTGAAGATCAACATCCTCGATCATGATATTCCGGAGGATCCAGCCGAAGAATGGCTGGGTGGATGGATTAATTTACTCAAGAACGCTTAAAGATCGTGCGATCAGATGTGGATAAGTCTGGTTAAAACCTTGGATCAACCGGTAGTTATCCAAGGTATAACCGTTGGCTGGTTTTTGACCTGTGTATAAGTCGAGGATCTAACCCCAGCTTATACTGTCCAGGATCACCGATCATTCACAGCAAACGATCCTTTCTATCCTTATGATCTTTCTCATGAGATCCCACTTACCCACAGGTGAAGGCGATCCTAATAAGAGATCATAGTAAAACAGATCTCTAAATAAGAAGATCTTCTTTTTAATAGCCAAGATCCCAATGCTTTCTCGAAAGACTAAACTTGAGTAGAATCCACGGCCCGGGCTTAAATCCATTTTCAAACCGCTTTACGCAAGGCAGGAAAGCATGTTTTATCAGGATCCTTTTGACGTCATCATCATTGGCGGGGGTCACGCAGGCACTGAGGCCGCTATGGCCGCAGCGCGTATGGGTCAACAGACCCTGCTTTTGACACACAATATCGACACGCTGGGACAAATGTCCTGTAATCCGGCGATTGGCGGCATTGGGAAAGGACACCTGGTAAAAGAAGTGGATGCTCTTGGCGGCCTGATGGCGAAAGCGATCGATCAGGCAGGCATTCAGTTTAGGATACTAAACGCGAGCAAAGGTCCCGCCGTTCGAGCCACCCGCGCTCAGGCAGACCGCGTGCTCTACCGCCAGGCTGTGCGTACTGCGCTGGAGAATCAGCCGAACCTGATGATCTTCCAGCAGGCGGTGGAAGATCTTATCGTTGAGAACGATCGTGTCGTCGGTGCTGTGACCCAGATGGGTCTGAAGTTCCGCGCCAAATCCGTGGTGCTGACGGTCGGGACCTTCCTCGATGGCAAAATTCACATTGGTCTGGATAACTACAGCGGTGGCCGTGCTGGCGATCCGCCGTCCATTCCCCTGTCCCGTCGTCTTCGCGAACTGCCGCTGCGCGTCAGCCGCCTGAAAACCGGTACGCCGCCGCGTATTGATGCGCGCACCATCGATTTTAGCGTGCTGGCAGAGCAGCACGGCGACAACCCGATGCCGGTCTTCTCGTTCATGGGTTCCGCTGCACAGCATCCGCAGCAGGTGCCGTGCTACATCACGCACACCAACGAAAAAACCCATGACGTGATCCGCAATAACCTCGATCGTAGCCCGATGTACGCCGGTGTGATCGAAGGGATCGGCCCGCGCTATTGTCCGTCGATCGAAGACAAGGTGATGCGCTTTGCCGATCGTAACCAGCACCAGATCTTCCTGGAGCCGGAAGGCCTCACCTCTAACGAAATTTACCCGAACGGCATCTCCACCAGCCTGCCGTTCGATGTGCAGATGCAAATTGTTCGCTCAATGCAGGGCATGGAGAACGCAAAAATCGTTCGTCCTGGCTACGCTATTGAGTACGATTTCTTCGACCCGCGCGATCTGAAACCGACACTGGAGAGCAAATTTATCCAGGGCCTGTTCTTCGCCGGACAGATCAACGGCACCACCGGTTACGAAGAAGCCGCCGCGCAGGGCCTGCTGGCGGGTCTTAACGCCGCGCGCTTCTCTGCCGAAAAAGACGGCTGGGCACCGCGTCGCGATCAGGCCTATCTGGGCGTGCTGGTCGACGATCTCTGCACCCTCGGTACCAAAGAACCGTACCGCATGTTCACTTCACGTGCGGAATATCGTCTGATGCTGCGTGAAGACAACGCCGATCTGCGTCTGACCGAAATGGGTCGCGAGCTGGGTCTGGTCGATGACGAACGCTGGGCGCGTTTCAACGACAAGCTCGAGCGTATCGAAACTGAACGCCAGCGCCTGAAAACGTCCTGGGTGAACCCACAGACCGAATCAGTAGGCGAAGTGAACGCTCACTTGAGCGCACCACTGTCGCGCGAAGCCAGCGGGGAAGATCTGCTGCGCCGCCCGGAAATGACCTACGAGAAGCTGGTGCAGATGACGCCGTTCGCGCCGGGTCTGGACGACGCCGAAGCGGCCGAACAGGTCGAAATTCAGGTCAAATACGAAGGTTACATCGCGCGTCAGCAGGATGAGATCGAGAAACAGCTGCGCAACGAGAACACGCTGCTGCCGGCAATGCTGGACTACCGCCAGGTGACGGGGCTGTCCAACGAAGTGATCGCCAAGCTGAACGATCACAAACCGGTGTCGATCGGCCAGGCATCTCGCATCTCCGGCGTGACGCCCGCAGCGATCTCCATTCTGCTGGTATGGCTGAAAAAACAAGGTATGCTGCGCCGCAGCGCTTAACAGCAGGCAATCGTTGCCATTTTGGCGGGTGGCGTTTCGCTAACCCGCCCTACAGTTCGTATCGTAGGCCCGGTAAGCGCTAGCGCCACCGGGCTCATTATTTCAAACAGGTATTCACCGTGCTCAACAAACTCTCTCGTCTGCTGGATGAAGCAGGTATTTCGCTCACCGATCACCAGAAAAATCAGCTGGTGGCCTATGTCGATATGCTGAACAAATGGAACAAGGCGTACAACCTCACGTCGGTACGCGATCCCAACGAGATGCTGATTCGTCATATCCTCGACAGCATTGTGGTGGCGCCTCACCTGCAGGGTGAACGTTTTATCGATGTCGGTACTGGCCCGGGTCTGCCCGGTATTCCGTTATCCATCGTGCGCCCGGAGTGCCATTTCACGCTGCTGGACAGCCTGGGTAAGCGCGTGCGCTTCCTGCGTCAGGTCCAGCATGAGCTGAAGCTCGAGAACATTGAGCCGGTCCAGAGCAGGGTAGAGGCGTTTCCGTCCGAGCCACCGTTCAACGGCGTGATCAGCCGCGCGTTTGCCTCGCTCAACGACATGGTGAGCTGGTGTAAGCATTTGCCTGCGCAGGAAGGCCGTTTTTACGCGCTCAAAGGACTGGTTCCTGACGATGAAATCGCCCAACTCCCTGATGGATATACCGTCGAGTCCATTGTTAAACTGCGGGTACCGCAACTCGATGGTGAACGCCATTTGGTGATAATTAAGCCAAACAATTTTTAAAAATCTCATAAAAAATGCGGAATTCGTGCTGTTCTTAGAGTGTTAAAAAGCAGCACGAAGTCGGGCTTCACCCTGAACTGAATTTAACCTTGTTGTTACCGGGGATTACCCAAACGTTAACCTGAATTCGTTTGTTCACCCAAAAGATAGTCAGCACTGAAAATATCAGTCTGCTAAAAGTGGAATTCAGTAACGAGATTGTGATGTTAAATATTTATTAAAAATGTCAATGAAAGGTTTTTGTCGTGTACGGGGCTGTTTTGAAAATAGTTACTGGCATTTGTGTTTAATATCATAAAGATGAATTAAACCAAATTATTGATTTGATAAATATGACCTTATCGTAAATGTGTATTTTGTGATCTCGTGCACGCTTTGTCGCCAACGTTTCTACGCGGTTTGCAGTTTTCCCGGATTGCGTGGGGTTTGGCGAAAAGTTAAAAAATAGCGGTGGGGAAAATTATTTAAACATTTATTCACCTTTTCGCTACTTAATGTTTGAATTCACGGGTGCGCACCGTATAATTTGACCGCTTTTTGATGCTTGACTCTGAGCGTTAAAGGACGTTTTATACGACACGCGACATACCTCGAAGGGAGCAGGAGTAAAAACGTGATGTCTGTGTCGCTCTTGAGTCGAAACGTTGCTCGTAAGCTTCTGTTCATTCAGTTTCTGGCTGTGATAGCAAGTGGACTGCTGTTCTGCCTCAAAGACCCCTTCTGGGGCATCTCCGCAGTGTGTGGAGGTTTGGCAGTGGTTTTGCCAAACATGTTGTTTATGATTTTTGCCTGGCGTCATCAGGCGCATACACCTGCCAAAGGCCGCGTGGCCTGGTCCTTCGCTCTTGGCGAAGTGTGTAAGGTGTTGCTGACCTTCGCCTTCCTGGTGGTGGCGCTGGCTGTTTTGAAAGTGGTATTTTTGCCGCTGATCGTGACGTGGGTTTTGGTGCTGGTGGTACAAATTCTGGCGCCAGCTGTAATCAACAACAAAGGGTAAAAGGCATCATGGCTTCAGAAAATATGACGCCGCAGGATTACATAGGTCACCATCTGACGAACCTTCAGATGGACCTGCGTACATTCTCGCTGGTGGATCCGCATAACCCCCCGGCCACCTTCTGGACGCTCAACATTGACTCCATGTTCTTCTCGGTGGTGTTGGGTCTGTTGTTCCTGGCCATGTTCCGTAGCGTTGCTAAAAAGGCGACCAGCGGTGTTCCAGGGAAATTCCAGACGGCTATCGAGTTAGTCATCGGCTTCGTTCATGGCAGCGTCAAAGACATGTATCACGGTAAGAGCAAACTGATTGCTCCGCTGGCGCTGACTGTCTTCGTCTGGGTCTTCCTGATGAACCTGATGGACCTTCTGCCTATCGACCTGCTGCCGTACATCGGTGAGCATGTTCTCGGCCTGCCGGCACTGCGTGTGGTTCCGTCTGCTGACGTGAACATCACCCTGTCCATGGCGCTGGGCGTATTCATCCTGATTCTTTTCTACAGCATCAAAATGAAAGGCGTAAGCGGCTTTGTGAAAGAGCTTACCTTGCAGCCGTTCAACCACTGGGCGTTCATTCCGGTCAACCTGATCCTGGAAGGCGTAAGCCTGCTGTCCAAACCGGTTTCACTCGGTCTGCGACTGTTCGGTAACATGTATGCGGGTGAGCTGATTTTCATTCTGATCGCGGGTCTTCTGCCGTGGTGGTCACAGTGGATTCTGAATGTGCCATGGGCCATTTTCCACATCCTGATCATTACGCTGCAAGCCTTTATCTTCATGGTTCTGACGATCGTCTATCTGTCGATGGCGTCTGAAGAGCACTGATTTTTTAACCACCACTACTACGTTTTTATTGAAACAAACTGGAGACTGTCATGGAAAACCTGAATATGGATCTGCTGTACATGGCTGCCGCTGTGATGATGGGTCTGGCGGCTATCGGTGCTGCGATCGGTATCGGCATCCTCGGGGGCAAATTCCTGGAAGGCGCTGCGCGTCAACCGGATCTGATTCCTCTGCTGCGTACTCAGTTCTTTATCGTTATGGGTCTGGTGGATGCAATCCCGATGATCGCTGTAGGTCTGGGTCTGTACGTGATGTTTGCTGTCGCGTAACTCGTTTTTAAAAACCCAAGCCACAGAAATTAAAGAGGTATTGTGCTGTGAACATGAACGCAACAATCCTCGGCCAGGCCATCGCGTTTATTCTCTTTGTCTGGTTCTGCATGAAGTATGTATGGCCGCCTTTAATGGCAGCCATCGAGAAACGTCAGAAAGAAATTGCTGACGGTCTGGCTTCCGCAGAGCGCGCTAAGAAAGATTTGGACCTTGCACAGGCCAACGCGACAGACCAGCTGAAAAAAGCGAAAGGTGAAGCTCAGGTAATCATTGAACAGGCTAACAAACGCCGTGCTCAGATCCTGGACGAAGCCAAAGCTGAAGCAGAACAGGAACGTACCAAGATCGTTGCACAAGCTCAGGCTGAAATTGATGCTGAGCGTAAACGTGCTCGTGAAGAACTGCGTAAGCAGGTTGCGATTCTGGCTGTTGCTGGCGCCGAGAAGATCATCGAACGTTCCGTGGATGAAGCTGCTAATAGCGACATCGTGGACAAACTTGTCGCTGAACTGTAAGGAGGGAGGGGCTGATGTCTGAATTTGTTACGGTAGCTCGCCCCTACGCCAAAGCAGCTTTTGACTTTGCTGTCGAACACCAAAATGTCGATCGCTGGCAGGATATGCTGGCGTTTGCCGCTGAGGTAACGAAAAACGAGCAAGTGGCTGAGATGCTTTCCGGTGCGTTAGCACCCGAAACCCTTGCTGCATCGTTTATCGCCATTTGTGGTGAGCAACTGGATGACAACGGCCAGAACCTGATTAAGGTCATGGCTGAAAATGGTCGTCTGCGAGTGCTCCCTGATGTTCTCGAGCAGTTCCAGCACTTACGTGCCCTCAGTGAAGCTACCGCCGAAGTTGAAGTAACCTCTGCGAATGAACTGAGTGAAGAACAGCTTGCGAAGATCTCCGCCGCGATGGAAAAACGTCTGTCACGCAAAGTTAAGCTGAATTGCAAAATCGATAAGTCTGTAATGGCAGGCGTAATCATCCGAGCGGGTGATATGGTCATTGATGGCAGCGTACGCGGCCGTCTTGAACGCCTTGCAGACGTCTTGCAGTCTTAAGGGGACTGGAGCATGCAACTGAATTCCACCGAAATCAGCGAACTGATCAAGCAGCGCATTGCTCAGTTCAGTGTTGTGAGCGAAGCTCATAACGAAGGTACTATTGTTTCTGTAAGTGACGGTGTTATCCGCATCCACGGCCTGGCCGATTGTATGCAGGGTGAGATGATTTCCCTGCCGGGTAACCGTTACGCTATCGCACTGAACCTGGAGCGCGACTCCGTAGGTGCTGTAGTGATGGGCCCGTACGCTGACCTTGCCGAAGGCATGAAAGTCAAATGTACTGGTCGTATTCTGGAAGTTCCAGTCGGCCGTGGCCTGCTGGGTCGCGTGGTGAACACCCTGGGTGCACCAATCGACGGTAAAGGCCCGGTTGATAACGATGGCTTCTCGCCAATCGAAGTTATCGCACCAGGCGTTATCGAACGTCAGTCCGTTGATCAGCCAGTTCAGACGGGTTATAAATCCGTTGATGCCATGATCCCAATCGGTCGTGGTCAGCGTGAACTGATCATCGGTGACCGTCAGACCGGTAAAACCGCGATGGCAATCGATGCGATCATCAACCAGCGCGATTCCGGCATCAAATGCGTGTACGTGGCTATCGGCCAGAAAGCGTCCACCATTTCTAACGTGGTTCGTAAACTGGAAGAGCACGGCGCGCTGTCAAACACCATCGTGGTGGTTGCAACCGCTTCTGAATCTGCTGCACTGCAATACCTGGCGCCATATGCCGGTTGCGCAATGGGCGAATACTTCCGTGACCGCGGTGAAGATGCACTGATCGTGTACGATGACCTGTCTAAACAGGCCGTTGCTTACCGTCAGGTTTCCCTGCTGCTCCGTCGTCCACCAGGACGTGAAGCCTTCCCGGGCGACGTATTTTACCTCCACTCCCGTCTGCTGGAGCGCGCATCCCGCGTTAACGCTGAGTACGTTGAGAAGTTCACCAAGGGTGAAGTTAAAGGTAAAACCGGCTCCCTGACTGCACTGCCGATTATCGAAACTCAGGCGGGTGACGTTTCTGCGTTCGTTCCGACCAACGTAATTTCCATTACCGATGGTCAGATCTTCCTCGAAACCAACCTGTTCAACTCCGGTATTCGTCCTGCGGTTAACCCAGGGATCTCCGTATCCCGTGTGGGTGGTGCTGCTCAGACTAAGATCATCAAGAAACTGTCCGGTGGTATTCGTACCGCTCTGGCACAGTATCGTGAACTGGCTGCGTTCTCTCAGTTCGCTTCCGATCTGGATGAAGCGACCCGTAAGCAGTTAAGCCATGGTCAGAAAGTGACCGAGCTGCTGAAACAGAAACAGTATGCCCCAATGTCTGTTGCACAACAGGGCCTGGTGCTGTTCGCGGCTGAACGCGGTTACCTCGAAGATGTGGAACTGGCGAAAATCGGTAGCTTTGAAGCCGCACTGCTGGCTTACGTTGACCGTGATCACGCTCCGCTGATGCAAGAGATTAACCAGTCCGGTGGCTATAACGACGAAATCGAAGGCAAGCTGAAAGCTATCCTCGATTCCTTCAAAGCAACCCAGTCCTGGTAACGTCCGGCGGCTTGTCTTAGGACAGGCCGCAAGGCATTGAGGAGAAGCTCATGGCCGGCGCAAAAGAGATACGTAGTAAGATCGCAAGCGTCCAGAACACGCAAAAGATCACTAAAGCGATGGAAATGGTCGCCGCTTCCAAAATGCGTAAATCGCAGGAGCGCATGGCGGCCAGCCGTCCTTATGCAGATACCATGCGCAAAGTGATTGGTCACCTTGCGAACGGTAATCTGGAATATAAGCATCCTTACCTGGAAGAACGCGACGTTAAACGCGTGGGCTACCTGGTGGTGTCTACCGACCGTGGTCTGTGCGGTGGCTTGAACATTAACCTGTTCAAAAAGCTGCTGGCTGAAATGAAAGTCTGGTCCGACAAAGGCGTTCAGAGCGATATCGCGATGATCGGCTCCAAGGGCGTTTCTTTCTTTAATTCAGTGGGTGGCAATATTGTCGCTCAGGTGACCGGCATGGGTGATAACCCGTCCCTGTCCGAACTGATCGGCCCGGTAAAAGTGATGTTGCAGGCCTACGATGAAGGCCGTCTGGACAGACTGTATGTGGTCAGCAACAAATTTATTAATACCATGTCTCAGGTTCCGACCCTCACTCAGCTGCTGCCATTGCCGGCATCAGAAGATGAAGAGTTAAAACATAAAGCCTGGGATTACCTGTATGAACCCGATCCGAAACCGCTGCTGGATACCCTGCTGCGTCGTTACGTTGAATCTCAGGTTTATCAGGGCGTGGTAGAAAACCTGGCCAGCGAGCAGGCCGCACGTATGGTGGCGATGAAAGCCGCGACCGACAATGGCGGCAGCCTGATTAAAGAGCTGCAGTTGGTATACAACAAAGCTCGTCAGGCCAGCATTACTCAGGAACTCACCGAAATCGTCGGTGGTGCATCCGCGGTATAACCAGGTTAATTCGTAGAGGATTCAAGATGGCTACTGGAAAAATTGTCCAGGTAATCGGCGCCGTGGTTGACGTCGAATTCCCTCAGGATGCCGTACCGCGCGTGTACGATGCTCTTGAGGTTCAGAATGGTAATGAGAGCCTGGTGCTGGAAGTTCAGCAGCAGCTCGGTGGTGGTATCGTGCGTACCATCGCCATGGGTTCTTCTGACGGTCTGCGTCGTGGTCTGGAAGTTAAAGACCTTGAGCACCCGATCGAAGTCCCGGTTGGTAAAGCAACGCTGGGTCGTATCATGAACGTGCTCGGTCAGCCGATCGACATGAAAGGCGACATCGGCGAAGAAGAGCGTTGGGCGATCCACCGCGAAGCACCTTCCTACGAAGAGCTGTCAAGCTCTCAGGAACTGCTGGAAACCGGTATCAAAGTAATGGACCTGATCTGCCCGTTTGCAAAAGGCGGTAAAGTCGGTCTGTTCGGTGGTGCGGGTGTAGGTAAAACCGTAAACATGATGGAGCTGATCCGTAACATCGCGATCGAGCACTCCGGTTACTCCGTGTTTGCAGGTGTGGGTGAGCGTACTCGTGAGGGTAACGACTTCTACCACGAAATGACCGACTCCAACGTTCTGGATAAAGTATCCCTGGTTTACGGCCAGATGAACGAGCCACCAGGAAACCGTCTGCGTGTGGCACTGACCGGCCTGACTATGGCTGAGAAGTTCCGTGACGAAGGTCGTGACGTACTGCTGTTCGTTGATAACATCTACCGTTACACCCTGGCCGGTACTGAAGTATCTGCACTGCTGGGCCGTATGCCATCAGCGGTAGGTTATCAGCCGACTCTGGCGGAAGAGATGGGCGTTCTGCAGGAACGTATCACTTCTACCAAAACCGGTTCTATCACCTCCGTACAGGCGGTATACGTACCTGCGGATGACTTGACTGACCCATCTCCAGCCACCACCTTTGCTCACTTAGATGCAACCGTGGTACTGAGCCGTCAGATCGCGTCTCTGGGTATCTACCCGGCCGTTGACCCGCTGGACTCCACCAGCCGTCAGCTGGATCCACTGGTTGTTGGTCAGGAACACTACGACACCGCGCGTGGCGTTCAGTCCATCCTGCAGCGTTACCAGGAACTGAAAGACATCATCGCGATCCTGGGTATGGACGAACTGTCTGAAGAAGACAAACTGGTGGTAGCACGTGCGCGTAAGATCCAGCGCTTCCTGTCCCAGCCGTTCTTCGTTGCAGAAGTCTTTACCGGTTCTCCGGGTAAATTCGTATCGCTGAAAGATACCATCCGTGGCTTTAAAGGCATCATGGAAGGCGAATACGATCACCTGCCAGAGCAGGCGTTCTATATGGTTGGCACCATCGATGAAGCTGTCGAGAAAGCCAAAAAACTTTAACGCCTTAATCGGAGGGTGATATGGCAATGACTTACCACCTGGACGTCGTCAGCGCAGAGCAACAAATGTTCTCTGGTCTGGTCGAAAAAATCCAGGTAACGGGTAGTGAAGGTGAACTGGGTATTTTCCCAGGGCACGCACCGCTGCTCACCGCCATTAAGCCTGGTATGATCCGCATCGTAAAACAGTTCGGTCATGAAGAGTTTATCTACCTGTCCGGCGGCATTCTTGAAGTGCAGCCTGGCAGTGTGACCGTTCTTGCTGATACCGCTATTCGTGGACAGGATCTCGACGAAGCACGAGCTCTGGAAGCGAAGCGTAAAGCAGAAGAGCACATTAAGAGCTCTCATGGCGACGTGGATTACGCACAGGCCTCAGCTGAGCTGGCTAAAGCGATCGCGAAACTGCGCGTTATCGAGTTGACCAAAAAAGCGATGTAACACCGGCTTGAAAAGCACAAAAGCCAGTCTGGTTTCCAGACTGGCTTTTTTAATGGCTGCGTTTCAGATTCTATGGAACTGAAAAGGTGTTTTAATATTTTGTGATTTTAGTCACAAAAATATTGATCGGTTAAATGTTGAGGAGTAGACTTATTTTTGTGATGTGTGTCACATAATCAACTCCAACAACAGGGGATACCCACATGAAACTGATCAATAAAGTCATCGCTCTCTTCAGCAACATGAACGTCTCTTTCGGTACGTTCAACCTGTAATCTGCTGTATGCCGAGTGGCGCCACGCTTACCGTTGTGTGATAAGCGAAGCGCCATCTGGCAGCACTTCCCCGCCGTTATTCACGCTCTTCCCGTCTGCGATAAAATAGTTCGTCTCATCAATATTCCCGACCACCGCATCGTCATAGCGACCAGGCTGCGTGCGCACGGATTTGTTGCCGCTGAAAATACCCTGCGTTGAAGCATCCCCATACGGGCTCGGACGGAAGATAAAGTTAAAGCGCTGATTGTCCACCGCCACATTGTTGGTCACCACCAGCTTGCCGGGATTGAAGTTGTCGGTAAAACCATCCAGCTGATTCCCTTCCGCCTTGCTGTTTCGCACCTCATGCGCCACTGGCTGCCCTTCTCCGCCGAGTTTAAATCCGTTGCTGGTGTTGTTGCGGGCGATTGAATTCTCGATCACCACAACCCCGTTCGCACCGTCCTCTATCTTATTGAACAGGTCGAAACCGTCGTCGATATTGTCGTGGGAATAGCAGTTCTCCAGACGGTTACCTTCGCCCACGCGCATCTTCACGGCAAAACCATCGGCGTTGATTTTGCCGGGATCCACATTGGCGTAAGACTCAGAATTTTTTACCCGGTTATGGCTTGCCCACAGTGCCCGGCCCACGTTGTCCGGGGACGATATCTGAATGCCCGTATCGTCGTTCCGGTAGGCGGTCACGTTATCAATCAGGTTGTGGCTGCCCTGAATGCGCAGGCTTTTGTCGGTAATGTCGATGCCCTTGATGTGCCAGTAGCTGGCATCCACCAGCAGACCATGAATCACGGCCTTGCCGCCTGCCTGCAATGTTTTGCGCCGATCGGCATTGCCGCTGGCAGCCAGTGGGATCTCGCTGCGCGGATACTCTCCGGCTTTGAGGATAATCGTTCCGCCAGGTGCGAGCAGATCAATCGCGGAGGCTAAATCCAGCGGCGAGGCGAGCGTACCTTTCCCGTCGGCTTTGCCGTCAGGGGCGGCGTGCAGCGTCGTATCCGTAAACCCATCTACCTTTTCAACGCTAAACGGCTGATGAATGGTTTCGCCGCTGGTGGGCGTAAAGCTCAGGCTAAAGGCGTTATTTTCCGTCAGGGTCGCTGGCAGGCTGTACATCTCTCCGGCTTTCACCGCTTTATCGTTACCGACCACCACTTCGTTCTGACGCACACTGAAAACACCGTCATGGTTCGCACGCGCCTGAACGAGGTACTTATCCGATGTACTTTTCCCTGAGGATGCCAGCTGCACCACCGTCGGGAGTGCTTTGGCCTGCCAGGGTTTTGAAGGTACGGTTTCTGCGGCGGAGGTGGTGAGCGAGGCGTCCGATACGGTGATTTTGGCGTTACGCGAGGCGAAAAAGCCGACGTAATAGCGATCTTTATTTTGCACAGCGATCAGGTCCGCACGCGGTACGCTTTCGCTCACCCACGCGTCACTCCCGACGGGCGACCAGGCGGTGATAAAACCGTCGTTAGTCCGCTGCAGCTTCAGACGGAATTCCGGCGTCTGGCTCAGGTCGATCTCTTCTTTAAAGCTCTGCTTTTTAATCGCTGCGCCCGCGTTACCCCAGGGCTGGGAAATCCCTTCGCGGGTGATGGCCTGCATTTTGACCCGCTGGTGGTCCTTTTTATCCTGGGTCATGATGGCATTCATCACCAGGTTTGAGGCCGCCGGAAACTCTTCATAGCCCTCTTTCAGCGGCTGCTGGCGGGGCACGCCAATCACGTCGCGCACCAGCAGCCCTGCGCCCTCCTGCGCGGCGGGTTTTGCGCCATTCTCCGGGCCAAACTGCTCAACTTTAACGGTGGCCAGCAATTCGAAATTCTCACGAGTCGGCAGCTCGGTATAGAAAAAGGTTAACCCGTCGTGCGAGTTGGCAATCTTCCCGCCCCGGCTTTCAATGGTGATGGGTTTTGAGAGATCCGCCGTGTCCTGCGGCGTCAGCTTTTTGCCGTCGATGGTCACGTCGTTGACGCCGATTTTTTCCGGCAACACGTTAGACGAAAAATTCAGATCGGTAGACTGCCCAAAAGCAATCGCTTTCCAGACGTGCTGCCCGGCAGCCGAGACAGCAAAGGAGCTACACATCATTAGGGCCAGAGGTATTTTATAGTTCATCTTATTCTCCTGATTGATAAGTGAGCGCCATTATCATCAAGATGAAACGGTGTTTCTTTTTTAGATGTCACAATAATGAATAATTAAAACACCGTTTTGCTTTGAACTGATCTTTATTCTTGAGGCGAAAAAATCGCTAACCTGTTGTGAACCCTTGCGACTTGCCTTAAGAAAGCTATTTTCCAGAGAAAAAGTGATTTACTCTGACCGCAAAACTATCCTCAAATAGCGAATATCGCCGGATGTTGAACGTTTTACGAGCGGTCCATTTTATGACGCAAAATATGTAGAATTTTCAACGTCAAAGGGTTTTACTTCTCACTCAAATTACAGTCAGGACGCGTATGTTGAACAATACGATGAGCGTGGTCATCCTTGCCGCTGGCAAAGGCACCCGCATGTATTCCGATCTTCCTAAGGTGCTTCACACACTGGCAGGAAAGCCAATGGTGCAGCATGTCATTGATGCCGCTGGAGAACTTGGCGCAAGCAAGGTCCATCTGGTGTATGGCCACGGCGGCGATCTGCTCAAGCAAACGCTGCGCGATGACAAACTCAACTGGGTCCTTCAGGCAGAACAGCTGGGAACGGGCCATGCGATGCAGCAGGCCGCGCCGTTCTTTGCGGATGACGAAGACATTCTGATGCTCTACGGCGATGTCCCGCTGATCGCAGTAGAAACCCTGACGCGCCTGCGTGAAGCCAAACCGCAGGGCGGCATCGGTTTATTGACCGTTAAACTCGACGATTCGACAGGCTATGGCCGCATCACCCGTGAAAACGGCAAAGTGACCGGCATCGTTGAGCACAAAGATGCGACTGACGAACAGCGTCAGATTCAGGAAATCAATACCGGCATCCTGATCGCCAACGGCGCAGACATGAAGCGCTGGCTGGCAAAACTGAACAACAACAATGCCCAGGGTGAATACTACATCACCGATATCATTGCCCTGGCGCACCACGAAGGAAATGAGATCGTGGCGGTTCATCCCGATCGCCTGAGCGAAGTGGAAGGCGTGAACAACCGTCTGCAGCTCTCGCGCCTGGAACGTGTTTACCAGTCCGAGCAGGCAGAAAAACTGCTGCTGGCGGGCGTGATGCTGCGCGATCCGGTGCGTTTTGATCTGCGCGGCACGCTGAATCACGGGCGCGATGTGGAAATCGACACTAACGTTATTATTGAAGGTCAGGTCACGCTTGGGAATCGCGTCAAAATCGGTACCGGGTGTGTGATCAAAAACAGCGTGATTGGCGATGATTGCGAAATCAGCCCGTACAGCGTGGTGGAAGATTCACATCTGGAAGCGGCCTGCACCATCGGCCCGTTCGCGCGTCTGCGTCCTGGCGCCGAGCTGCTGGAAGGCGCGCACGTGGGCAACTTCGTTGAGATGAAAAAAGCGCGTCTGGGTAAGGGCTCGAAAGCGGGTCATCTGAGCTATCTGGGCGACGCGGAAATTGGCGACAACGTGAACATCGGTGCGGGTACGATCACCTGTAATTACGATGGCGCGAACAAGTTTAAAACCATCATCGGTGACGATGTGTTTGTCGGCTCCGACACGCAACTGGTGGCGCCGGTCACCGTCGGTAAGGGTGTGACCATCGCCGCCGGAACGACAGTGACGCGCGATGTGGCGGATAATGAGCTGGTGCTCAGCCGCGTACCGCAGGTGCATAAGCAAGGCTGGCAGCGTCCGGTGAAGAAGAAGTAACAACCAGGCGGGTGGCGCTTCGCTTACCCGCCCTACGATTTTGTCTGTCGGCATCGCCGATGGATGTGGGATGAGGGGATAACATAATCCTCCGCCCAAAGGCAGTACCTAAAAATATAACCCCACTCTCTACAAGGCTCGGGGCGCCCTAAAAGGGCATAACAGGTCAGCGACAACGCGGCATAACGCCATTATCAGGAAATCTAACTATGTGTGGAATTGTTGGCGCAGTTGCGCAGCGTGATATTGCTGAAATCCTTCTCGAAGGTTTACGTCGTCTGGAATACCGTGGCTATGACTCTGCCGGTCTGGCAGTAGTGGATGCAGAAGGTCATATGACCCGTCTGCGCCGTCTCGGTAAAGTGCAAATGCTGGCGCAAGCCGCGGAAGAAACGCCGCTGCACGGCGGAACCGGTATCGCGCACACCCGCTGGGCAACCCACGGCGAACCGTCTGAAGGTAACGCCCACCCGCATGTGTCTGAACACATTGTGGTGGTGCATAACGGCATTATCGAAAACCACGAACCGCTGCGCGAAGAGTTGAAAGCGCGTGGCTACACCTTTGTCTCTGAAACTGACACCGAAGTTATCGCTCACCTGGTTCACTGGGAACTGGAGCAGGGCGGTACGCTGCGCGAAGCGGTGCTGCGCGCCATTCCTCAGCTGCGCGGCGCGTACGGTACAGTGATCATGGATTCTCGCGATCCGAGCACCCTGCTGGCGGCACGTTCCGGTAGCCCGATGGTCATCGGTATGGGTATGGGCGAGAACTTCATCGCTTCCGATCAGCTGGCACTCCTGCCGGTCACCCGTCGTTTTATCTTCCTCGAAGAGGGCGATATCGCGGAAGTGACCCGTCGCAGCGTGACGGTCTTTGATAAATCCGGCGCGCAGGTGAAGCGTCAGGAGATCGAATCGAATCTGCAGTACGATGCGGGCGACAAAGGCGCGTACCGTCACTATATGCAGAAAGAGATCTATGAGCAGCCGAACGCCATAAAGAACACCCTGACCGGGCGCATCAGCCACGGCGAGGTGGATCTGAGCGAGCTGGGTGCGAACGCCAACGAGATGCTGGCGAAGGTCGAGCATATCCAGATTGTGGCCTGCGGCACCTCTTACAACTCAGGTATGGTTTCGCGTTACTGGTTTGAAGCGTTGGCGGGCGTACCGTGCGATGTTGAAATCGCCTCGGAATTCCGCTACCGCAAATCGGCCGTGCGCCGTAACAGCCTGATGATCACCCTTTCCCAGTCCGGTGAAACGGCGGATACCCTGGCGGCCCTGCGTCTGTCGAAAGAGCTGGGCTATCTCGGTTCTTTGGCGATCTGTAACGTCCCTGGCTCGTCGCTGGTGCGTGAATCGGATCTGGCGCTGATGACCAAAGCCGGTACTGAAATCGGCGTGGCATCGACCAAAGCCTTCACCACTCAGCTGACCGTGCTGTTGATGCTGGTGGCGAAACTGGCGCGTCTGAAAGGCCAGGATGCGTCCATTGAGCAGGATATCGTTCACGGGCTGCAGGCGCTGCCGAGCCGTATCGAACAGATGCTGTCTCAGGACAAGCGCATCGAAGCGCTGGCAGAAGATTTCTCTGACAAACACCACGCCCTGTTCCTTGGCCGTGGCGATCAGTACCCAATCGCGCTGGAAGGCGCGCTGAAGCTGAAAGAGATCTCCTACATCCATGCGGAAGCCTACGCCGCAGGCGAGCTGAAACACGGCCCGCTGGCGCTGATTGACGCGGATATGCCGGTGATCGTGGTTGCCCCGAACAACGAACTGCTGGAAAAACTGAAATCGAACATCGAAGAAGTGCGCGCCCGTGGCGGCCAGCTGTACGTCTTCGCCGATCAGGATGCCGGGTTTGTCAGCAACGACAACATGCACATCATCGAGATGCCGCATGTTGAAGAGGTGATTGCCCCGATCTTCTACACCGTTCCGCTGCAGCTGCTGGCGTATCACGTCGCGCTGATCAAAGGCACCGACGTCGACCAGCCGCGTAACCTGGCGAAGTCCGTCACCGTAGAATAATCCCTTCAGGCTCCACCTTCGGGTGGAGCTTTTTTTATCCCTTCCCGACGTTTTTATTTATGACAATCTGTCATCTTCAGCTACTTTTTTCAGTGTCACAGAAAGAAAATTTTTCTGAAATCGCACTGTCATATAAGCGGCTAACACGATGATTATTAATGCTAATTTTGCAGATTCTTAAGTGAAACTTTCAGTGTCATAAAACTGTCATAATTCGTACATTTATCTGTCACCTGTTTGTCCTATTTTGCTCATCGTAGCCACTCAAACAATGATTTACGAAATCTTGCAGGAGACATTATGAAAGTTATGCGTACCACTGTCGCAACTGTTGTCGCCGCGACCTTATCTCTGAGCGCTTTCTCTGTATTCGCAGAAGCAAGCCTGACTGGCGCTGGTGCAACATTCCCTGCGCCGGTGTATGCCAAATGGGCTGATACTTACCAGAAAGAAACCGGTAACAAGGTTAACTATCAGGGTATCGGCTCCTCCGGTGGCGTGAAACAAATTACCGCGAACACCGTCGATTTCGGCGCATCAGACGCTCCGCTGTCTGATGACAAACTGGCGCAGGAAGGTCTGTTCCAGTTCCCGACCGTTATCGGTGGTGTTGTGCTGGCCGTGAATATCCCTGGCCTGAAATCTGGCGAACTGGTGCTGGATGGCAAAACCCTGGGTGATATCTATCTCGGCAAAATCAAAAAATGGGATGACGAAGCCATCACCAAACTGAACCCGGGTATCAAACTGCCTTCGCAGAATATCGCCGTGGTTCGTCGCGCTGACGGTTCCGGTACCTCCTTCGTCTTCACCAGCTACCTGGCGAAAGTGAACGAAGAGTGGAAATCCAAAATCGGTTCTGGTTCTACCGTTAACTGGCCGACCGGTCTGGGCGGTAAAGGTAACGACGGTATCGCCGCATTCGTCCAGCGTCTGCCTGGCTCAATCGGATACGTAGAGTACGCTTATGCTAAGCAGAACAACCTGGCTTACACCAAACTGATCTCTGCCGATGGCAAACCGGTTAGCCCGACTGAAGAGAACTTTGCGAACGCTGCCAAAGGCGCAGACTGGAGCAAATCCTTCGCTCAGGACCTGACCAACCAGAAAGGTGACGAGGCGTGGCCAATTACTTCCACGACCTTCATTCTGGTCCACAAAGATCAGAAGAAACCTGAGCAGGGCGCAGAAGTGCTGAAGTTCTTCGACTGGGCGTACAAAAACGGCGGCAAACAGGCTAATGACCTGGATTACGCCAGCCTGCCAGACAGCGTGGTTGAGCAGATTCGTGCTGCATGGAAAACCAACGTGAAAGACAGCAGCGGTAAAGCGCTGTACTAACAGGATATATTTAACGAAGATGGCGGGTGGCGCTACGCTTACCCGCCCTACGGTTTAATCTGTAGGCCCGGTAAGCGTAAGCGCCACCGGGCATAATCGTAAAACGTCTCAAAATAGAAGAGTGATTTATGGCTGCAACCAAGCCTGCTTTTAGCCCTCCGGGGAAACATGGTGACAAGATTTTCAGCGCGCTGGTCAGACTGGCTGCGCTGATTGTGCTATTGCTGCTGGGCGGCATTATCGTGTCACTGATTTTCTCCTCCTGGCCGAGCATCCAGAAATTCGGTTTTGCCTTCCTGTGGACCAAAGAGTGGGACGCGCCAAACGATATCTACGGTGCGCTGGTGCCCATCTACGGCACGCTGATGACCTCGTTCATCGCCCTGCTGATTGCGGTTCCTGTGAGCTTTGGTATTGCCCTGTTCCTGACGGAGCTGGCGCCAGGCTGGCTGCGACGCCCGCTGGGTATCGCGATTGAACTGCTGGCGGCGATCCCGAGTATCGTTTACGGCATGTGGGGCCTGTTTATCTTTGCGCCGCTGTTCGCGAAGTACTTCCAGGAGCCGGTGGGGAATATCCTCTCCAACATTCCGTTTGTCGGCGCGCTGTTCTCCGGTCCTGCCTTCGGGATTGGTATCCTGGCCGCAGGCGTGATCCTCGCCATCATGATTATTCCGTACATTGCGGCGGTCATGCGCGATGTCTTCGAACAAACCCCGGTGATGATGAAAGAGTCGGCCTACGGCATCGGCTGCACCACCTGGGAAGTTATCTGGCGTATCGTTCTGCCGTTCACCAAAAACGGTGTCATCGGCGGCATTATGCTGGGCTTAGGTCGTGCGCTGGGTGAGACCATGGCCGTGACCTTTATCATCGGCAACACCTACCAGCTCGACAGCATATCGCTGTATATGCCGGGCAACAGCATCACCTCAGCGCTGGCGAATGAGTTCGCCGAAGCGGAATCCGGGCTGCACGTGGCGGCACTGATGGAGCTGGGTCTGATTCTGTTTGTGATCACCTTCATTGTTCTGGCGATCTCTAAGTTTATGATCATGCGCCTCGCAAAAAGTGAGGGGGCACGCTAATGACAACTCTCGAAATGCAATCCACCGCGGAACTGGCTGAATCCCGCCGCAAAATGCAGGCGCGTCGCCGCATGAAAAACCGTCTGGCGCTGACGCTGTCGATGGCGACCATGGCGTTCGGTCTGTTCTGGCTGGTGTGGATCCTGTTTTCTACCGTGACGCGCGGTATTGACGGTATGTCTCTTGCGCTGTTCACCGAAATGACCCCACCGCCGAATACCGCTGGTGGCGGGTTAGCGAACGCCCTGGCGGGCAGCGGACTGCTGATCCTGTGGGCGACCGCCGTCGGTACGCCGCTCGGCATCATGGCGGGGATTTATCTGGCGGAGTATGGCCGTAAATCCTGGGTCGCAGAAGTGATTCGTTTCATCAACGACATTCTGCTCTCCGCGCCTTCTATCGTTGTCGGTCTGTTCGTCTACACCATCGTGGTGGCACAGATGGAGCACTTCTCCGGCTGGGCGGGCGTGATTGCGCTGGCGCTGCTGCAGGTGCCTATCGTGATTCGTACCACCGAGAACATGCTGAAACTGGTCCCGGACAGCCTGCGCGAAGCGGCTTACGCACTCGGCACACCGAAATGGAAGATGATTTCGGCGATCACCCTGAAAGCGTCGGTCTCGGGGATCATGACCGGTATCCTGCTGGCGATTGCCCGTATCGCGGGTGAAACCGCGCCGCTGCTGTTCACCGCGCTCTCCAACCAGTTCTGGAGCACGGACATGATGCAGCCGATCGCCAACCTGCCGGTCACCATCTTTAAATTTGCGATGAGCCCGTTCGCGGAGTGGCAGCAGCTGGCCTGGGCCGGGGTGCTGATTATTACTCTTTGCGTACTGTTGCTGAACATTCTGGCGCGCGTCATTTTCGCGAAGCAGAAACACGGTTAATTTTGACGGCGCGGCACAACGCGGCGCCGAATGAGGAAATGAGTCAATGAGTATGGTTGATACTGCACCGGGTAAGATTAAGGTTCGTGATTTGAACTTCTACTACGGTAAATTCCATGCCCTGAAAAACATCAACCTGGATATCGCCAAGAACCAGGTCACGGCATTTATCGGCCCATCAGGCTGTGGCAAGTCCACCCTGCTGCGTACCTTTAACAAGATGTTTGAGCTGTATCCTGATCAACGCGCGGAAGGCGAAATTCTGCTGGATGGCGACAACATTCTGACCAATACCCAGGATATCGCCCTGCTGCGTGCCAAAGTGGGGATGGTGTTCCAGAAACCGACGCCGTTCCCGATGTCGATCTACGACAACATCGCCTTTGGCGTGCGTCTGTTCGAAAAGCTTTCTCGTGCTGATATGGACGAGCGCGTGCAGTGGGCTTTGACCAAGGCCGCATTATGGAACGAAACCAAAGATAAACTGCACCAGAGCGGATACTCTCTCTCCGGTGGTCAGCAGCAGCGTCTGTGCATTGCGCGCGGTATCGCCATTCGCCCGGAAGTGTTGCTGCTGGATGAGCCGTGCTCGGCCCTCGACCCGATCTCCACCGGTCGTATCGAAGAGCTGATCACCGAGCTGAAACAGGATTACACCGTGGTGATCGTGACCCACAACATGCAGCAGGCTGCGCGTTGTTCCGATCATACGGCGTTTATGTACCTGGGCGAGTTGATTGAGTTCAGTGACACAGATGCTCTGTTCACCAGGCCCGCGAAGAAACAAACCGAAGATTATATTACTGGCCGCTACGGTTGATTTGGAGTGAATCATGGACAACCTCAATCTTAACAAACACATTTCCGGCCAGTTCAACGCAGAGCTGGAAAGTATCCGCACCCAGGTGATGACGATGGGCGGCATGGTCGAGCAGCAGCTGTCTGATGCGATCACCGCCATGCATAACCAGGACAGCGATCTGGCGAAGCGCGTTGTCGAAGGCGATAAAAACGTCAACATGATGGAAGTGGCGATCGACGAAGCCTGCGTGCGCATCATCGCGAAACGTCAGCCGACGGCGAGCGACCTGCGTCTGGTGATGGCGATCATCAAAACCATCGCCGAGCTGGAACGTATTGGCGACGTGGCGGATAAAATCTGCCGCACCGCGCTGGAGAAGTTCTCCCACCAGCACCAGCCGCTGCTGGTGAGCCTGGAATCCCTGGGCCGTCATACGGTGCAGATGCTGCATGACGTACTGGATGCGTTCGCACGTATGGATCTTGATGAAGCGGTGCGTATTTACCGTGAAGACAAGAAGGTCGACCAGGAATATGAAGGCATTGTGCGTCAGCTGATGACCTACATGATGGAAGATCCGCGCACCATTCCAAGCGTACTCACCGCGCTGTTCTGCGCGCGTTCTATCGAGCGTATCGGCGACCGCTGCCAGAACATTTGTGAATACATCTTCTACTTCGTGAAAGGACAGGATTTCCGTCACGTGGGCGGGGATGAGCTGGATAAGCTGCTGGCGGGGAAAGACCCGAAAGAGTGATCGGTTCAGGCAGGTTTTGTAGGCCGGATAAGCGCAAGCGCCATCCGGCTTTTTTCATTAACGCGTAATATCCCACCCGCGCGCCTTCCACAGCTCCGGCAACTGCGCCAGATCGGTAAAGGTCGTCACTTTCGGATGGCTGATCGGCTTATTATGCGGATCGGCGCAGAAGTAAAACACCTCCATCCCCGCATCAATCCCTGACTGCGCACCGGCGCTGGAATCATCCACCAGAATGCAGTTTTCCACGTTCACGTTCATCGCTTTCGCGGCGTGGAACATCAGGGCCGGATCCGGCTTCCAGCGCTGGATATCGTAGCCGCTGAACAGTTTTTCCGGGAAATGGTGCAACATTTCCAGCTTGCCGAGGGAGTGCTGCATTTTGCTGACCGGGCCGTTGGAGACCACGCACATCGGCACCGTCATTGAATCGAGCAGGGCATTCGCTCCGGCGATCACTTCCAGCTCCGAGTCGAAAAGGCGTGCGACCTCGGCGCGGTAAACTGGTTCTAAGTCGGCCTTCGCCAGACTGACGCCGTGCTCAGCGTTGATAATGTCGATGATCTCGTACAGTTTGACGCCTTTGAAGCGTTTAAACGTCTCTTCGAGATCGAGCGTAATGCCAAATTCCTGGAACATGCTGACATACGCGCGGGAACAAATGACCTCACTGTCGACCAGCGTACCGTCGCAGTCGAAAAATACCGCTTCAATTCCGGACATGCCTTTCCCTTTTAACAAGTTTAACGTTTACGTAATGCAGTTTTGCGAGACGCAATCGTTGCCGTATAAGCAAAATCAATGAAAAAAAGTATCTCGCAAACGCGCCTATTGTCGCATTTTGGTATAGGATAGCGACGGATTTTTCCCTCCTTGTTCGGAAACTGATGATGAGCCAACAACACACTACCCAGACGTCTGGTCAGGGTCTGCTTGAGCGCGTGTTTAAACTGCGCGAGCACGGCACAACGGCACGCACCGAAGTGATCGCCGGTTTTACCACCTTCCTGACGATGGTTTATATCGTTTTTGTTAACCCGCAAATTCTGGGCGTTGCTGGCATGGATACCAGCGCCGTCTTCGTGACCACCTGTCTGATCGCCGCCCTCGGCAGCATCCTGATGGGCGTGTTCGCCAACCTTCCGGTCGCTCTGGCACCGGCAATGGGTCTGAACGCATTCTTCGCCTTCGTGGTGGTGCAGGCGATGGGCCTGCCATGGCAAGTGGGGATGGGCGCCATCTTCTGGGGCGCGGTCGGCCTGCTGCTGCTGACCATTTTCCGCGTGCGTTACTGGATGATTGCTAATATCCCGGTGAGCCTGCGTGTGGGTATCACCAGCGGTATCGGTCTGTTCATCGGCATGATGGGCCTGAAAAACGCGGGCGTGATCGTCGCCAACCCGGAAACCCTGGTGAGCATCGGCAACCTGACCTCGCACAGCGTCCTGCTGGGCGTGCTGGGCTTCTTCATCATCGCCATTCTCGCGTCCCGTAATATTCACGCGGCGGTGCTGGTCTCGATTATCGTGACCACCCTGCTGGGCTGGATGCTGGGCGACGTGCATTACAGCGGCATCGTCTCTGCGCCACCGAGCGTGACCACCGTGATTGGCCACGTGGATCTGGCGGGGTCGTTTAACCTCGGCCTGGCAGGCGTGATCTTCTCCTTCATGCTGGTAAACCTGTTCGACTCCTCCGGTACCCTTATCGGTGTGACCGATAAAGCGGGTCTGGCGGATGAGAAAGGTAAATTCCCGCGCATGAAGCAGGCGCTGTATGTGGACAGCATCTCGTCGGTAGCCGGTTCTTTCATCGGTACTTCTTCCGTCACGGCGTATATCGAGTCTTCTTCCGGTGTCTCCGTCGGTGGCCGCACCGGTCTGACCGCGGTGGTCGTGGGCCTGCTGTTCCTGCTGGTGATCTTCCTCTCTCCGCTGGCGGGGATGGTTCCACCGTATGCGGCTGCAGGCGCGCTGATCTACGTCGGTGTGCTGATGACCTCGAGTCTGGCGCGCGTGAAGTGGGAAGATTTAACCGAAGCGGTGCCGGCGTTTATTACCGCCGTGATGATGCCGTTTAGCTTCTCCATCACCGAAGGTATCGCCCTGGGCTTTATCTCCTACTGCGTGATGAAAATCGGTACCGGTCGTTTCCGCGAGCTGAGCCCATGCGTGATCGTGGTGGCGCTGCTGTTCGTGCTGAAGATTGTGTTTATCGACGCGCACTAAGGTGCGGTTTGTGGTGTCAGGTGGCGCTTCGCTTACCTGACCTACAGAAGAGAACAAGCCCGGTACGCGTTAGCGTCACCGGGCTTTTTATTAGGCTTTAACTCGCTGAATATACTCGCCAAACGCGGTCAACTGGCCGGTCAGATGATCCAGCGTGCTTTGATCCACCACTTCACCCGTCTGGGTATCGACTTTGTTCTGAATCACCCCACCCATAAATTCCGGCTTGTTCATCACCATTGCATCAAGGAACACCAGAATCTGACGCAGATGATACTGGCAGCGTGCGCCGCCAATCGCGCCCATCGAGCTGGTCTGGATCAGCACCGGCTTGCCGGACAGCGGCTGTTCCGGCAAACGGGAGAGCCAGTCGATCGCATTCTTCAGGCCACCTGGCACCGAATAGTTGTATTCCGGGGTGACAATCACTACGCCGTCGGCCTGGCGGATCTGCTCGGCCAGCGCTTCGACGCTTTGCGGGAACCCTTCTTCCTGCTGAACATCGGCGTCGTACAGAGGGATATCACCAATCGACGGCAGCGCGGTCACGTCCATCCCCGCCGGTGCCAGCTTAGGCAGCGTGCGGGCAACCATCCCGTTAAATGAACCTTTACGCAGGCTTCCCAGTAACGTAACAACTTTCAACGTATCAGACATGATTACTCCTTTTTCATCATGATGGCCCATCAGCGGGTCAGTTAAGGGTAAGAGCTTTTTCTGCCGGTAAACTGGTTAATCTCATCAGGCGCGCGGCGGGTTCGTTGGCACGCGCGGGAACATCAGGAAGGCTACGCCATCCGTCGCGGCTGTCAAATTCCCAGATTTTCAGGCGCTCAATGGCGGGCGTGACGGCAATCGACCAGATCAGCACGTCTTCGGCGTCGCTCAGGGCTTCCACCCGCGCGGCTTTGGTCGCCCGCAGACGGCCTGAGCCCGGCAGCAGCTGGAGCAGGCTGGCATCGTCCACGGCACAGCCCGAGAGCTTCTGAATGCTCTGACGCAGGGTAATGAGCTGCGCTTTGGCTTCGTTGGGGTCGTTTTGATTACGCACCCACAGCTTTTCGTTGCTCGAGAGCGGGTAGTCGTCGTGGGCGTGAGGGCCGTGAAAACCGCGAGTCGCGCGCTGGAGTTCCATATCCAGCCCACAATCGCCCTCCGTCGTGAGGGCCACGCCGACGATGTTTCCAGTGTAGGCGATGGAAAAACGCGGCAGTTCAGGGTCAGCAAACACCGGGCGGCCTTCGGGCTGGGTGATCATCTCCGGCAGTTCGGTCGTGCCGTAGAGCATAAACAGCAGCTCGGAGAGTAAGGCCCGGGAGGCCAGAAAGCGCGAGCGTCGATGATCGGGAAGTTTACGCGCTTCGTTGTGACAGGATGAGGAGAGTCTGACTGACACCAGTCGTCCTTCGGTCAGGATCCCTCTTGCAAAATGCGTTGCCATTTTTCGCTCCATGATAATGGTCAGTGACAGGTTAAACGGTTACATGATTATCGCTTAACTTCGCATCTGTTTTAATCGGTAAATCCACGAATGAGAAGCCTGGGGACCGAACTTTACATTTTTAGAGGGAAAAATTGGATCTCTAACGCAGGGAATCGCAGTACAACGCCTTAATCGTCTCTTTCAGCCAGATGATTTTCGGGTTGTGGCTGTTCCGTTTATGCCAGATCAGGGTGAAGGGAACGTTCAGCTTTTCGGCCAGCGCTTCGTCGATGGGGATAGGGCGGCGCACCAGCTTGCGCTGGTGGAGTTGATTGTAATGATGACAGTAGTGCGGCGCGGTGGCGATATAGTTGTGGTCCGGCTGCGCGGCCATAAACATCGACTGCTCAAAGCCCGGCAGGCTCAGGGCAATGTTGCGCTCGAGCCCCATCTCCCTCAGCACTTCGTCCAGCGCCCAGGTATCGCTGCGCTCCCAGAAAATGCTGATGTGGGGATAGCGCAAAAATGTCTCGAGGTTCCACTCTTCGTTTAGCGCCGGATGATCCTCGCGCAGATAGACGCAAGGCCGGTCGCTGAAGAGGATTTCGTGGTCGATAAACCACGGGAGCAGCTTCAACAGTTCGCGCGAGCGTGGATGGGTTTCGCGCCCGGTAAAACCGATATCCACTTCGCCGCGGGTGATGGCATCCAGCGAGTCGTAATCCCAGTGGCGCATCCGCACCGTTGCCTGCGGATAGCGCTGATTCACCTGATCTAACAGGGCGTTAAAGCGGATCAGCATCAGCGGCGTTTCCGCCGCCAGCTCGAATTTCAGCCCGCTGAGGGAATCGTGATGCGGTTTATCGAGGATCTGATTGCCAATCTGCATCCAGTCCGTCAGGTTTTGCTCAAGACTGACGGTGAGCGGCGTCGGCAGCAGACCGAGCGGGGTTTTGACAAACAGCGGGTCGTCGAACCAGTCGCGCAGTTTCGCCAGCGATTTACTCACCGCCGACGGCGTGACGTTCATCCGTTTCGCGGCTTTGGTGACGCTGCGTTCCTGCAGCAACAGCTGCAGGCACAGTAACAGGTTAAGATCGAGGCTGCTGATGGGCTTCTTCATAGTGCGCTGCGGGCTGTATCGCCATGATTAACAGGATGCAGACCATGCTACAGCCAATCAGAATCCCGATCAGCATATTCAGCGCATTAAGACCGATCACCGCCGCCAGCCAAATCCACAGGGACGAGCCGCACACCTGAGCAATGCCGAGCGCGGAGCTGGCCACACCGGCGCGCAGGGAGAACGGCCCCAGCGCCTGGCTCATCGCCACGCCAAACCCCACCGAGAACCCGGCGCAGATCAGGGTGATACCCGCCAGCATAATGGCGTGAGAACTCGCCGTCGCCAGCACCACGCCCGCAATCAGGAACAGGATCTGCGAAGTCATCATTAGCGTGCGCTGGCTAAACACATTGAGGGCAAACGGCGTCGAGAACGACACCGCCATACTCACCATCGCGGTCAACGCCATCACCGTGGAGTACTCCCCGCGATCAAACCCCATGGTTTCCATCAGTAAAACAGGGGAAACGTTTACATAGGTGAGGATGACCACGACGCTCAGGGTGGTGATCAGCAGACGGCTAATGAAAAAGCGGTTCAGGAGTTTCTCAGCCGGGTGAATCGTCGCGGCATTCCCCGCGTGATGCGAGCCAGGATGCGTCTCTTTCAGTACCGTGATCGAGAGGATAAAGACCAGCAGGCCCATCGCCGCCATCGTCCAGAACAGGCTCTGCCACGGCAGTTTGAGCATAATCAGATAACCGATCACCGGAGCCAGCACCGGGATAATACAGGTGATGCCGTTGAGCATGGAGAGGACTTTCGCGCGGCGCTGGGCGCTGAGGGTATCGCGCAAAATAGCAAACGCCACCACATAACAGCCGCCCGCCCCGATGCCCTGAATGAAGCGTCCGGTCAGGAACAGCGTGCTGTCCTGCGCCATCGAGCACAGCACCGACGCCAGCGCAAAGATCACCGCCCCGGTAATCGCCACAGGCTGCCGCCCGGCTTTGTCGGCAATCTTACCGGCAAATACCATCGACGATGCCATTCCCGCCAGATAAGCCGAAAATGCGATATGCAGTTGCGCTTCGCTGGCCCCCAGATCGCGTGCGATGTGCGGCAGGCCGACCAGATACATATCAATGCCCGACGGATAAAGCAGAACCAGTGCAAAACTACAGAACAGAAAACGCGCCATAAATCCCCCATGTAAGGCAGGCTGGAAGCATAGGGGGAGAACGGGGAAGATGCGAGTTGCCATTTGGACAAAGGTGATTTCCTGATAGGAAATCACCTTGATGCAGATGCTGGAAAGTTGTGCTAACTCGTTAATCTGTCAGCGATACGTTGCCTTCAAAACATGGCTATGGGCACATTCAAGTACACAAAAACCAAAAAGGTGGTGGAACCACGGTTGAACAGAATGAGAACCGAACCATCACTCTATGAGGACTTAGGGCATTTCAGCTTTTATTACGGTGTTCCCGAAACGGCAATAGTTTTTGCCAATGAATTTCGCCTTATTAATAACTGAGAATAAGATTTTATACGGCTCGCATAAACCCTCTGTTATGAGGAGATAAGCATAGTTTTTGCGTTATGACTTGCGCGGCCTGCGCTCGCCCCTTCAATGGTGGCCCTGGCAGGGGCTTCGAAAGAAGCGCCGGGTCGTGATAACCGGTACGCCAACCCTGTCTGGGTCACCACCAGTGAGCCTGGCGTATCCGGTGGTGGCGTAAACCTGCTTATCACGAAGCGGAGCGCAGCGGATGTGTCCTTTTCCTGAATCTCTCGTTGCACCAGCCTCCGCCGGAGGTATCTATGAAAATCACCGTAGAACAACCCTCAGCCAGAGAACTGGTCGATCGCTCGCGAGTCCTGGTGCATGTAATGCTCGAACATCCTGACGATATCGGCCCGAATTATGCGTTGCTTCTCATCCTTGCCGCCCAGCTACAACTGTTAAGAGATGCTTTTGAAGAAGATGAGGTGAGACGGCTTAGAGACGAAAATTTCCTCAATAATTTTTACAGCGACCCTAGCATCAGGGATAGATGTTGTGGTGTGTTTTGGCACAATTCGGAATCCAGCGATACATTCATTATCTGAATCCTTCAAGTTCCCCCATTTATTGTCTACTAAGTAAAAAGAAAGCGGGGGGATGTGTTTTGCAATCTAAGGCTACAATAATATATTGATTTTATTAGACTATATTATAAATTTAGTTCTCAAATTTGCTCTGGCTAATAAGTGTTGTATGTTTTAATTGAAAACTGATAGATAGTATTTTACTATAAATTGGTAAATAACTTTTTATATAAAGGATTATGATGAAACAAGAGCATGTACTAATACATTTTTCTACGAAAAGGCCTTTTTCTAATAAACCTGAAATGCCAGAAGGTGCAGTTTATAATAAGGAAAAGGGTTATTGGATTAGAAATGGGGAACCTTTAGTGTCATATAATTCAGAATATGGAACTAGGGCTACCAAGAAGTGTGATGTTGAAACTGGAGAGGATCAAAAAGGAGAATGAAAAATTATGTATTGATTCTATCAAGCATGTATGATTTTTCCACGGATTTGGTTGTTCAGCGCCTGGAAAATAATGGCGATGCTTTTATTAGACTAAACAAAGAGCAATTAAGTGATTATGAGATTTTTTTAGATCCCGTAAATACAATCCTAAGGGTGAAAGGTGAATATGTTGATGTGGAGACATCTAATGTAAAATCAGTTTGGTTTCGACAACCTGTTTTTCTAAGAAATACTCCAGGGCGGAGTATTGATATAAATGAGCAGCTTTCATTATCGCAATGGAATGCTTTTCTTAGGGGATTAATGGTTTTTGATAAGGCGTATTGGATGAATTGGCCACAAGCAACATATGCTGCTGAATCTAAGCCATATCAGCTAATGATTGCAAAAAAGATGGGTTTTTCTGTACCTCAAACGATTATTAGTAACTCTCTTGGTTTTGAAAGACTCCCTTCAACGAATTTTATTATAAAGTCGATGGATACCGTTTTACTTAAAGAAAATGATGATTGCTATTTTACATACACATCGAAAGCTAATCCTGAGGACTTTTCTTTAGACAAAACCAAACAGGCACCGATAACATTTCAAGAATATATTGAGGATAAGTTAGATATTAGAGTTACTATTGTTGGCTCCAAAGTATATGCCGTTGCAATAAAATCTAATGGTAATGCTATCTCTGATGATTGGAGAACTGTAAAAAAAGAAGATCTTGAATATGTCGATATTGAACTTCCTGTTATGATTAAAAAACTTTGCATAGAGTATGTTAAGTTTCTTGGGTTAAATTATGGTGCCATTGATTTTATCAAAACAAAAGACGAATATATATTTATTGAAATAAATCCAACTGGAGAGTGGGGATGGCTTTCTAATGATAAAAGAGAAATTGATTACGCTATTGCAAAGAAATTATCTGAGGCTAATTAAAATGATCTCTAGGATTATTGAGGAGGTTTTCCCATTTCTTTACTTTTACTATATTGCGAACAAAAAAACAGTTAGTGTGTATGATATCACCTTTTCAAATTTTGAGTTTTACTCAGGATTATCGGATGAAAAAATAGTCGTGAGACTTGAAAGCGAGCATAATAGAGCCAAGGAGATAGATGATAAGACTTTTAAATTCACATTAGCATTAAGTATATCATTAAGTATTATAAGTGCCGGTGCTAGTGGAGTTGTTAAATTTCTTCCTGAAAGTCCCTTGAGTCCATATATATCGTTTGTGTTTTTTCTTTCTTCTTTTTATATGCTATGTGGTGGCCTTATCTCATTGGGTTCATTAAAAACCCTACCAAAATTTGGGTATGGAACGTATTTTGAGATCAACAAAAGTAGAGAATCCTTAATTAAAGCCATCGTTGGTCAAGAAAAGGTTAATATAATACGGCATATAAGAAATGAGCTTTCTTATATGAGTTTACGAAATGGTTTTTTACTAATCCTCTTTGCTCTTATTTTGTGTTTATTTATATTGGCTACCAGTTTTTTTGTGAGTCACTTACGATTTGAACCGTTGACATATTACTGTCTATGAATAGTTAATATAATTCTAGTGATTGAGTTTAACTTCCTCACCATTTACAAATATTAATCCTTCACGAATAAGTTTCTCCAGCCAACGCGAAAATTTCTTCTCGACGTTAATTCCCTTAACCCGTAGATCGTCGCGCAAGAGCGTGCGGGTACAAGGCTTATTCTGGCTGATGCGTTGGTTAATACAGCGCCATAACGCCGTATGGTTGCGGGTGATATGAGGAACGTCGGGTGGTATACCACTACTCAGTAAGTCATCGGCTGGTTACCGGGGCTCGTCGTTCAGTATTAGCGAGGTCACTGGTTCGCCATCACTATCGGTATAGATAACGACTTCCTCAAGATCGTAGGCGGTGACCTACGGCATCTCCGCATGTTTCATCTTTGTACAACTCAAGGTGATAGCGTTGCGACGTCCCTCACGCCTAACGTTAAACTCGGCATCCAGCGCGGCCTGAAAAGCACTTGAACCGCGTGCGCCTCGTTCCTGATCCTTACCTGAGTGATGAACGATCATCATAGCTGCGCGCGTATGATACCGAATGGCGTCGCAACCCTGGATAAATGCGCCCCTATCCCGCGCGGTGTTTTCATCTGAGTTCCTAGGCGCGGATCCGCCGCGATACACTGGTTCCTCCTTCTCCGAAGATAAACAGCACAGCCCCTTGATTGATTCGCCTTCCGCCCCATGACGTACCGCTGGCAATATGGCACGCCAGCGATACTGCCAGAAAGGATTTAAAAGAGCCGCCGGGGCCGTAAATACTGCACAGCGCCCCGGCGGGAATAAGTCCTTTAACCTGATAATCCTGACTGGTGTTAAACCCTTGAGCCCCGGCGCAGCGGAAGGGAGGTGGTAAGAGTAGAGTCTGATGCTGCCATGACTTACGACCTGAGATTTGCAGGAAGTTGCTGGTTGAACACAATCCGGGAAATGGATTCACCGTAGTGACGGTAAAATTCATCCCAGTCGCTCAATGTGGTGTCTACAGGGAGAACCACACAGCCCTTCACTACTTCCGCAGCGGCGGTTGCATTCAGCAGCCCGGTATTTTTCTCCTGACTGCAATCATTATCGCCAGCCAGGATAAGGTGGCATTCAGGCCACTGCCCCCGGAAAGCGATGGCCACATTTTTCAGGTTGTGCGCCGACAGGGCAGCAACGACAGGAAAATGGCGAAGGCATGAGACCGCAAGCGCGGTTGCATATCCTTCGGTAATGATGATGCCTTCCGGTGGTTTGTTGTCCGGTGCCCAGGGTTCCGGTCTACCGTTGCGGCTCGCCTGATGTACCGGGCAAAAAAAATCCTTCAAATGGCTACCGGGCAGCAAGTACTTTTTCCCTCCTGGTAAGTGAATTACTGACATCTGTTTGACTGTCAGCCTGTTTGTTGCAGTGAATTTTCAGGCAGTAGCTGGGTTGAAGATGATCTGTGTGCTGGCGTCACTTTTAAGAGCGTAAGCGAGTGAAAGTGACGCTGCGTTTTGCACATTCAGCAGGAAGTACGGACGCAAAGCCTTCGGCAATGCCGCCCGACTTCTCTACAGCGTTCTGTCTGTCGCTACGCTTGCAACAGGGTAGCGATAAAGGGTGTGGTCACCTGTATCGAGACAGGAGGTCAGTTTCAGACCACGCTTCGTTCCCTGGATGACCGGGGGCTGACCGCCAAAGGCGCTTCTTACAGGTCGCAGTTCGTCTTAGAACAGGAAGCTTTTAGGGGGGCTGCTATGAGTTGGGATAGGGTAGATCTGGGGGAGGGGGAAAGCTGCGGGAAACTGTTTTTGGGAATTGAAAATTCTAAATTACAACAAAGTTAATCGTTACAATGGCAGAAAAATTGTAATGCCAATAATAAATTTAAATTAATATTACTGGCATCATTTTTTTAAAATCCATTGTAACTACTTTGCTTGTACTTCAACACTTACGCGAGAAACGTCATATTGTGATGTTGAAATAGGGGTTGCTAACGTTGGATCGAACAAGGCTAAGTTTATTCCCTCACTAACAGAACTTCTGTAAATTACACCATGAAAACCAATTTTTTTAATGAATTCGCATAAATATTGACTGGGGATATAATCAATAGCAGCACTTCGAGGTAACACAGGACGAGTTAATTCCTCTCCTAATTTTTCTAGAAAAGGTATATCTGCCCGCATTTTTCCTATTTCTTGTGCATCAGATAAGACAAAGGGAGAAACATGTTTTCTCGGCTCTCTTAAATCGACAATGATTAATTCTTCTGGTATTTCAAATTTAGCTACTGTTGCTATTTCACCTGTATGTGGTCTAATCTCAGAGACCGCTGTATTCGGCATAGATCCTAAATATAAATATGGAATGCCTGTGGGGTTCGCTCGTCCATGACTAGCATACCGACTTGGAGGTGCTCCCATATCTTCAATTTTATATGGAGTATCTGTTTGGTTTATCCTTGCTCTGAACCATATTCGTGGGATATCAAATGCCTTTAAATGGTTAAGTAATTCCTGTAATCTTTGAGTATCAATTTTCTCATCAAGGAAGTATCTGTTTTTGTGAAGGATCTCATCTCGTAATGTATCCCATTGCGCAAGGCCAGTGCTTTTGTAATTTTCGGAGGGAGAGAAGTTCTTTCGTACTATATCTCCGTCATCGAGAATTTCTCCCAATAACTCTTTAGCATGAGCATTGTCCATTGTTGGATGGGAAAATAAACACCAATCTTCTTTTAGCCATTCAACAAGGTTTTTTCCTTCAGGATTTATTTCATAGATATTTATCAGCAGTTCAAAATAATCCAACAAGAGTTTAGGGTCAATAATATCAACATCTTGACTGTTACAAAAAGAACAGTTTCCTTTTTGTGGCGTCAATGTAGGGATTATATTATTTCGCAATCCGTTATCATTGAAACATTCAGCACAACACATTCTAATCATTTTTAGCTCCTAAAATAATTAGCTAATGTTTCAACATGATGTCTCATTGAGAGTTTTTTGACTGTTCCCAATCCAGGAAAATGGCCTTTTGCATGCAAAGCTCGAAATTCTAAAATAGCTGAGGTCTCCAATACAGGAGAATTATCCTCGTTTATTGTTATAATGAGTTTTTCAAGTGCCTGTCCGAATTTCCCTGCAGGATCTGTTGGTGTATCTCTTGTTGTTGAAACAAAGTGGTAAATATACATGACATTTTCTTTTTTAGATTCTAAGAACGTGAGATGTATTGCTACCGCATATGCCGGGCCACCTCCTTCAGTATAGTCATCCCCAACGATTAAAAAATCGCCAAATCCATCCATTCCTTCTTCCCCGAAGGTTATATGAAGGTCAGAAAACTCTTCAATAGGAGGGTAATCAGCATTTTTTCTCTTTTTAAAACCATCGCGAATTAATATTCTGTCGCAGTCATTAAAATGTTTTCTATAAAGTTTACCGCAGTAGAGTTCTAAGAATATATGTTTAAATACTCGACCATTTGTTTTTTCTGATAAAGAGCGAGGCTCAGAAAATCCAGAGTGGATGAAACAAGGTTGATGTTCGGCATGTTCATCAAGCAACTCTATTATATCTTCTTCATCCATCCCTTCATTTAATAGTATCCCTGCAAAAATGTTTTCATGTCCATGAAAACTATCTTTCAATAATTGAGAGATATTATGCCCATTTGTTGAATGGTCACCATATGAAGGATTTACTATTACAATAGCTTTACCTTTAGCTTCACAGATCGCTTTTAGTGTTTTTTCTAATCCATTCAGGGTTTCTTTAACTGGTTCAATAATTGGAATGAAACCAGCCTGAGCCATTGTCTCTGCTGTCTCACGAATCGCTATTAATTCAAACTGCTTACCTCTAAAATATGGATAGTACATAAGTTTTTAAACCCATTTAAATGCTTCATTAAGAGGTTTATTCAACGTCTCAACTAAGCGATCTCGATCCTTACTACGTAACTGAACCATTAGGGCTATACTTTGCAATGCACTTGGTAAGTTTGCAATTAAAGTACTTAATGGAGCAAGATTACGCGTCCTTTTTAAAGTTTTTATCATGCAGTTCTGTACATCAATTGGATTTAGTTTGGTGAAGATACCTCTTATTGCATTACGCATCAATGTGTTGGGTAAATAGGGAATGTCAATATTTAATTCATTAAGGATATCAATAGCTTCGCTAAGTCTTAGTGAATCAAAAATAGTTGCAGTGCAAATATAATCAGTATTCTCTTTTGCTTCCCGTACGATACTAATTCTATTCCATCGAACCAAACTCATCACCCCTACGTCTTCTGATGTTTTTTCCAGGATATCTTGGATATGTGCAGTCCCTGCAATAACGTAGATCTTACTGAATGCTTTTCTATAGTTTTCAATTTGACTCTCGAGTCTGGCAAGCGAATCTCTATCTGACTTTATTTCATATACAGTTCCACAACCGTTAAGAATAACCATATCTGCTTTGCTAGAGCCAATTCTAAATTCAGTAAGCATACTGGCGGTACGCAAAGAATGACGGCCTAATAATACATTTCGAATTAACGCAGAACGATAGACATACTCATTTCTCAAACCTGAGCGTCTGAGCAAAGAAAATGCTGTATCAAAGGCATCACCAATAGTTACATTATCTGCGTCATAAAATTCGAAAAGAGATGCCTCAGACAGTAACCTTGAAAAAAGAGGTGACTGACCTTTTTTTGCTATCTCGGAAATCACTGACGAAGAAAACATCCTTGATAGCGCTGAGAGTTGCGTAGGATTTAGCACATCGATCCTCACAATGTTTATACTTAATGGTAACTATTTCTCATATTATTAGTTACTTTCAGTGGGTTATATAACAATTATGATGATAACTTATTAGATAACTTTTGTCACATTATTGTTCCTTTTTATTTGTAACTGACCAATTGTAATTAATTGAATTATATAGTTTATTTCTATTTTGGTGGCTTTATGCAGCATGTTGAAGTAGCAAAAGTTGGGTACTTAACTATTTAAATCAATTTGTAATAATGCCACATTTTTCCTATTTGACCTCATAAGCCTTCCCAAACTTACCGATAACCATCTTTCGCTCCTCCTCAATCTGCGCATCAACAAAGTCCGCCCAGGACTGAAGCATCTCCCGGCGCTGATTCAGGTACTCTGCACGGTTGTAGACATCGCGAACGCCGCCGATCTTATGTGCCCGGTATTTTCCACCCAGTCTGAGTTGTAGCCCTGCTCATGTAGCAATTTGCTAGCAGTACGCCGGAAGTCATGAATAACTAAATCCCTGACGTTCAGAGCCAGCGTACGCACCGCACAGTTCAGCGTTGTTTTGGAGATCGGGCGTCGGTGGTCGTTTCGGCTGGGGAAGACGTATGGGGTATCTCCGGCCAGAAATTTTAGCTCTTCGAACATCGCCAGCGCCTGCTTTGACAGCGGAACAATATGCGGTTTATCCATCTTCATTCTTTCGCCGGGGATACGCCATTTCAGCGCGTTGAAGTTAACTTCACTCCATGTCGCTTCAATCATCTCCGATTTACGCACCATGCAGATGATCAGCAGGTGCAGAGCCAGCTTGTGGCGTCAGTTTATGTTAGAGGTGTAGATCCACCGTAACAGGATGCCGATCCCTTCTGCGGTTAGCGCCTCGTCACGGCTCGTTACTTGAACGATATAACGAGTTTCGATAGCGGCTGCCGGATTGAAATCGTATAGGCCAGTATGCATTAAGAACTTTTCGCGCCAGCAGCGCGACGTGATCGGAACCCCGTTGCTTGATGCGGTCGAGTACGACCTGAATGTGGGCAGTTGTGAGCTCATCCTGTCCCAACTTCCCGATGATGGGGATGATGTCCTTCTCGATAACACGAGTGATGTTGCGCGGGTCGCAGTTACTTTCTCAACGATATCGATCATCCAGCGTTTGGCGAATGTTTTGACTGTCGTCGGGTCTTTCTGTTTAAGCTTTTCTTCCTGTTTTTTCTGCGCAGGATTGATGTCATAGGCAACCATTGAGCGGCACTTTCACGCCAAAGCCGCTCTTTAGCAAGTGAGAAAGCCGAGTATTCGCCCAGTGTGATCTTTTGCGATTAGTTGTCAAAGCAGTAGCGGAAACGCCAGATTATTTATCCTGTGGGAAGAACTTCAATCACCAGCCCGTCATGATCGGCAAGTTGCCATGGGAGGTTTCTGGGAGCAAGTGTACGTAGTTTGGTATCTGAAAGTGCCATATCTCACATCTACATTGTGTCCATGAGAAGGAATGTTTGAGCGTTTTTTTTACCGGTTTTTATGTCCATTTGATGTGATTTTTAGCACGAAAAATAAACAATGGCACACGGGGAATTTAGAGATGGGCACAATTCAGGACACAAAAATCGCGAATGAACCTGCACGACTATGGACGAGTATGGGAAGTAAAAACCCGCATTAACTGCGGGTTAGTGAACGTTCACGGACGAGGATGGACTAAAACTTATTTCCCGATACAGAAGCTCGAGAAAATCCGGCCCAGCAAATCATCAGAGGTAAATTCGCCGGTAATCTCGCTCAGGCTTTGCTGCGCCAGGCGCAGCTCTTCCGCCAGCAGTTCACCGGCCCAGGCGCCAAGCAGCTGTGCTTTGCCCTGATCGAGGTGATTCGCGGCCTGTTCCAGCGCCTGCAGGTGGCGACGGCGCGCCAGGAAGCCGCCTTCCATGCTCGTATCAAAGCCCATGCTCTGCTTGAGATGGTTACGCAGGTCATCCACGCCTTCACCGGTACGGGCCGACAGGCGGATGAGTGAGTGACCGTTCACATCGCTCAGACCCAGCGTTTCGCCTGTTTTATCGGCTTTGTTACGCACCACGGTGATCGGCAGTTTAGCCGGCAGACGGGCGATAAAGTCTGGCCAGATCTCTGCGGGATCGACCGCGTCGGTGGTGGTGCCGTCGACCATAAACAGCACGCGGTCGGCCTGCTCGATCTCCTGCCACGCGCGTTCGATACCGATGCGCTCCACTTCGTCGCTGGCGTCGCGCAGGCCGGCGGTGTCGATGATGTGCAGCGGCATGCCGTCGATGTGAATATGCTCACGCAGCACGTCGCGGGTGGTCCCGGCGATATCGGTGACGATCGCCGCTTCGCGGCCCGCCAGGGCGTTCAGCAGGCTCGATTTCCCGGCGTTAGGACGACCGGCGATAACTACCTTCATCCCTTCGCGCAGCAGGCTGCCCTGACGCGCTTCGGCGCGCACGGCATCGAGATCGGACATTACGCTGTTGAGCTGTGCTTCGATTTTCCCGTCGGAGAGGAAGTCGATCTCTTCGTCGGGGAAGTCGATTGCTGCTTCGACGTAGATTCGCAGGTGAGTGAGTGCTTCCACAAGATGATTCACGCGCGCGGAAAACGCTCCCTGCAGGGAGTTCAGGGCGGAACGCGCCGCCTGTTCGGAGCTGGCATCGATCAGGTCGGCAATGGCTTCGGCCTGTGCCAGGTCGAGCTTGTCGTTGAGGAACGCGCGCTCGGAGAACTCGCCCGGCTTCGCAATGCGCAGGCCTGGCAAGGTCAGAATACGTTTTAACAGCAGATCGAGGATCACCGGGCCGCCGTGGCCCTGCAGCTCCAGCACGTCTTCGCCGGTAAAGGAGTTAGGGCCGGGGAACCAGAGCGCGATGCCCTGATCCAGCGCGGTGCCGTCGGCGTCTTTAAACGGCAGATAGTCGGCGTAGCGCGGCTTTGGCAGTTTGCCCAGCACGGCTTCGGCCACCTCGCGCGCCTTGAGGCCGGAGATGCGCAGAATGCCTACACCACCGCGTCCCGGTGGGGTTGCCTGGGCGACGATAGTGTCGTTATGGCTCATGGGATGTCTCTTTTTAAAATGTAAAAAGGCGGTCAGATGACCGCCCTTTTTTTACTGTTCCTTCCGCCGGGTGGCGCTTCGCTTACCCGGCCTACTACCGAATCAGGATTTTTTCTTTTCGCGGCTATGCAGGCCACGTTTTTCCAGACCACGGTAGATCAGCTGCTGCTGGATGATGGTCACCAGGTTGCTGACGATATAGTACAGCACCAGACCTGACGGGAACCACAGGAAGAACACGGTGAAGATGACCGGCATGAAGGTCATGATCTTCTGCTGCATCGGGTCGGTCACAGTGGTCGGCGACATCTTCTGAATGAAGAACATCGTTACGCCCATCAGGATCGGCAGGATGTAGTACGGGTCCTGTGCGGACAAGTCATGGATCCACAGAGCGAATGGCGCATGGCGCAGCTCAACGGAACCCATCAGCATGTAGTACAACGCAAGGAAGATTGGCATCTGAATCAGCAGCGGGAAGCAACCACCCAGTGGGTTTACTTTCTCTGCTTTATACAGGGCCATCATTTCCTGGCTCTGACGCTGCTTATCATCGCCCAGCCGCTCACGCATCGCCGCAATCTTCGGCTGCAGCATACGCATCTTCGCCATGGAGGTGTACTGCGCTTTAGTCAGCGGGTACATGATGCCACGAACGATGAAGGTGATAACGATGATGGAGAAGCCCCAGTTACCCAGGAAGCTGTGGATAAATTTCAGCAGCTTAAACAGCGGCTGAGAGATGAACCACAACCAACCGTAATCAACGGTCAGATCCAGGTGCGGCGCCACGGCTGCCATCTTGTCCTGAATCTCAGGACCGACCCACAGGGTGCTTGCCAGCTGACCGGTTTGACCTGGCTGAACCAGAACCGGCTCAGATTTGTAGCCGATGGCCGCAATGCCATTGCCCAGATTCGCGGTATAGAAGTTGTTGGTACCGTTGTTATTTGGCACCCACGCCGTCGCGAAATACTGCTGCAGCATCGCAACCCAACCGCCTTTAGCGCTGACGTTCAGGTTTTCGTTATCGGCGATGGTGTCGAATTTGTATTTCTCGTACTTAGCATCTGGCGTGGAGTACGCCGCGCCACGGAAGGTGTGCAGCGCAAAGTTGCTGCTTCCGGTGTCACGGTGAGACGGCAGATTGATGGACTGCTTCAGCTGACCAAACGTGGACACTTCCAGTGGTTTCTCACCGGCGTTCTGCACGTTATAGCCCACGTTCACCGCATACTCACCGCGTTTCAGGGTGAAGGTTTTGGTGAAGGTGTTGCCCGCGGCGTCAGTGTAAGTCATCGGGATTGACAGTTCGTTCTGACCATCAGCCAGCACGAAGGTGTCGCTTTCGACGTTATACAGTGGACGAGCGCCATTCGCCGGGTTGTCCGGGCCATCACGACCGGTCAGACCGCTCTGAGCCTGATACAGGAACTCAGGCGTCGTTTCCAGCAGCTGGAACGGCTCGTTTGACTTCAGCTCTTTCGGGTAAGTCAGCAGCAGTGCTTGCTCAATATCGCCACCACGGGTGTTGATAGTCAGCTCCAGCACATCGGTTTTCACCGTAATCTGCTTCCCTTGGCCACTGGCCGGTACGCCCTGGTCGGCGGCGCTACCCGCTGCGGTGGTCGTTGTCTGCGTGGTCTGTTGCGGCTGTGGTTGAGGATTTTTATCCTGCTCCCATGCCTGCCAGATCATGAAAGACACGAACAACAAAGCGATGACTAAAAGATTGCGTTGCGAATCCATCGTTAGTGTTCTCTGGTATCAAATGGTCCGGGTGGGACGGGGTCGTCACCACCAGGGTGTAAAGGGTGGCATTTTAATACGCGTTTCACCGTCAACCAACTGCCTTTTATCACTCCAAACCTGCGCAATGCCTCAATTCCGTAGCTGGAACAGGTTGGAGTGAAACGACAATGCGGCCCGAGCAGCGGACTGATCAGGCGCTGATAGACCCGAATGCAGGCTATCAGGACCCTTGAGCCAGGCGACAATGGCGGCACCATAGTTTTTCCAACGCTTCCGAGAGAGCACGGTTATCGAGGTCGGCAACCCCTTTTTTAGCCACCACCACGAAATCCATTGAAGGCAGTTCATGTTGACGTAAACGGAAGCTTTCACGCGTCAGACGTTTAATCCGATTGCGTTCATGCGCGCGCTTGACGTTTTTCTTGGCGACAGTGAGACCGATGCGGGGATGCCCCAGCGAATTTTGGCGGCCGAGGATGGTGATTTGCGGCGTGCCAGCCCGTTGTGGCTGCTGGAAGACGAAAGTGAAATGAGTGGGAGTTAACAAACGTAACTCCCTGGGAAATGCTAGCTTAACCACCAGGGGTTAGCTTTTATTACTTAGAAACGGTCAGACGAGAACGGCCTTTAGCACGACGACGTGCCAGAACCTGACGACCATTTTTATTAGCCATACGAGCACGGAAGCCGTGAGAACGGTTGCGCTTCAGTACAGACGGTTGAAAAGTGCGTTTCATGGCGATTTCTACCTAAACTTGAATAAATTCACTGACTTTCGCGTATACCCGAACGATTATCGAACGACTAACGCCTCAGCGTGGGTGATTAAAGAGGCCGGATTGTAATAATTGTACACTCCGGAGTCAATTCTCTTTCCTTATTTCCCGCGTATTTCCGCACGATATCGCGTGGAAAATGAGCAGCGTCCCGCGCGGAAGTCGAGCATCACGCGCCGGGTGGTGGATTATACGACCTCCCAACCAAAGCGCAAGGATCGTCCAGGATCTTCAATAGATCTTTTAAGCAAAAAATTGTCTGTGCTCATTAATTTTTCCAATATGCGGCCTAAATCGTGGGGCACTCCTGACAGGATCGTTTACACTTACCCGGTTTCGGATCTTCCTGTGGATAAATCGGGAAGAATCTGTGAGAAACAGAAGATCTCTGGCTCAGTTTAGGCTATGATCCGCGGTCCTGATCGGGATCCAATGGGGTCTGGTCAGGTAAAATTGCAGATAGCAATTCGCACGTCACCCTTTGCACAGGGTCTTGTCGACGTGTGCCAACAATCACGAATATTCAGTATCTTTCTTTTATTGTTCGAGTGGAGTCCGCCGTGTCACTTTC
Organism: Lelliottia wanjuensis; assembly: GCF_030238365.1. Lineage (GTDB taxonomy): Bacteria > Pseudomonadota > Gammaproteobacteria > Enterobacterales > Enterobacteriaceae > Enterobacter > Enterobacter wanjuensis. The sequence continues at coordinate 56,891 of NZ_JASSOT010000056.1, forward strand.
GCTTTGGCAGCAATGTCTTGCCCGATTGCAGGATGAGTTACCAGCCACAGAATTCAGTATGTGGATCCGCCCGTTGCAGGCGGAACTGAGCGATAACACGCTGGCTTTGTATGCGCCAAACCGTTTCGTGCTCGATTGGGTAAGGGATAAATACCTAAATAATATCAATGGATTGCTCAATGATTTCTGCGGCACTGATGCCCCGCAGCTGCGTTTTGAAGTCGGTACCAAACCGGTTACGCAAACCGTCAGAGAGACGGTAAACGTCGCGGCTCCGGCCCAGATCCACGTCCCGACACCGCGTATCATTCAGCCCGCTCGTTCTGGCTGGGACAACGTTCCCGCTCCGGCTGAACCGACCTACCGCTCCAACGTTAACGTGAAGCACACCTTCGATAACTTCGTTGAGGGTAAATCGAACCAGCTGGCCCGTGCGGCGGCCCGTCAGGTTGCGGACAACCCGGGCGGCGCCTATAACCCGCTGTTCCTGTATGGCGGCACTGGTCTGGGTAAAACTCACCTGCTGCACGCGGTGGGTAACGGCATTGTGGCGCGCAAGCCCAATGCGAAAGTGGTGTATATGCACTCCGAGCGCTTCGTTCAGGACATGGTAAAAGCCCTGCAAAACAACGCGATCGAAGAGTTTAAACGCTACTACCGCTCCGTTGATGCGTTGCTGATCGATGACATCCAGTTCTTTGCCAATAAAGAACGATCCCAGGAAGAGTTTTTCCACACCTTCAACGCCCTGCTCGAAGGCAATCAACAGATCATTTTAACCTCGGATCGTTACCCGAAAGAGATCAACGGTGTTGAGGATCGTCTGAAATCCCGCTTCGGCTGGGGCCTGACCGTGGCGATCGAGCCACCGGAGCTGGAAACCCGCGTCGCGATCCTGATGAAGAAAGCCGATGAGAACGACATTCGCCTGCCGGGTGAAGTGGCGTTCTTTATTGCCAAGCGTCTACGTTCAAACGTGCGTGAGCTCGAAGGCGCACTGAACCGCGTGATCGCCAACGCCAACTTTACTGGCCGGGCGATTACCATCGATTTTGTGCGTGAAGCGCTGCGCGATCTGCTGGCGTTGCAGGAAAAACTGGTCACGATCGACAATATTCAGAAGACCGTGGCCGAGTACTACAAAATCAAAGTGGCAGATTTGTTGTCTAAACGTCGTTCCCGCTCGGTGGCGAGACCGCGTCAGATGGCGATGGCGCTGGCGAAGGAATTAACCAACCACAGTCTGCCGGAAATCGGTGATGCGTTTGGTGGCCGTGACCATACGACCGTGCTGCACGCTTGTCGCAAGATTGAGCAGTTACGCGAAGAAAGCCACGACATAAAAGAAGATTTCTCCAATTTAATCAGAACATTATCATCGTGATGCTATGAAATTTACCGTTGAACGTGAACATTTATTAAAACCGCTGCAACAGGTGAGTGGCCCGTTAGGTGGCCGCCCGACACTGCCTATTCTTGGAAACCTGCTGCTTCAGGTCGCTGACGGTACGCTGTCGCTGACCGGGACAGACCTCGAAATGGAAATGGTCGCGCGCGTGTCGCTTTCTCAACCGCATGATGCGGGTGCCACCACCGTTCCGGCGCGTAAGTTCTTTGATATCTGCCGTGGACTGCCGGAAGGCGCAGAAATTGCTGTCCAGCTGGAAGGCGACCGTATTCTGGTGCGCTCTGGCCGTAGCCGTTTCTCGCTCTCAACGTTGCCTGCTGCCGACTTCCCGAACCTGGACGACTGGCAGAGTGAAGTTGAATTCACCCTGCCTCAGGCGACGATGAAACGCCTGATTGAAGCGACCCAGTTCTCGATGGCGCATCAGGACGTTCGCTACTATTTAAACGGCATGCTGTTCGAAACCGAAGGTGAAGAGCTGCGTACCGTGGCGACAGACGGCCACCGTCTGGCAGTCTGTTCCATGCCAATTGGCGTGACGCTGCCAAACCATTCGGTGATCGTCCCGCGTAAAGGCGTGATTGAGCTGATGCGTATGCTCGACGGCGGTGAAACCCCGCTGCGCGTGCAGATCGGCAGCAACAACATCCGCGCTCACGTCGGCGATTTTATCTTCACCTCGAAGCTGGTTGACGGTCGTTTCCCTGATTATCGCCGCGTATTGCCGAAGAACCCGGACAAAACGCTGGAAGCGGGCTGCGATATTCTCAAGCAGGCTTTTGCCCGTGCGGCGATCCTCTCTAACGAGAAGTTCCGCGGCGTGCGCCTGTACGTGAGTGAAAACCAGATCAAAATCACCGCCAACAACCCGGAGCAGGAAGAGGCAGAAGAAATTCTGGACGTCACCTACGCCGGGACCGAAATGGAAATCGGCTTCAACGTCAGCTACGTGCTGGATGTGCTTAATGCACTGAAATGCGAAAACGTACGCATTCTGCTGACCGATTCTGTTTCCAGCGTACAGATTGAAGATGCCGCGTCACAGTCGGCTGCTTATGTTGTTATGCCAATGAGACTGTAATGTCGCTCACCCGCTTGCTGATCCGCGACTTTCGCAACATCGAAAGCGCGGATCTCGCTCTATCCCCCGGCTTTAATTTCCTGGTTGGCGCTAATGGCAGCGGCAAAACCAGCGTGCTGGAAGCCATCTACACGCTCGGCCACGGCCGCGCGTTTCGCAGCCTGCAGATTGGTCGCGTTATTCGTCACGAGCAGGACGCGTTTGTGCTGCACGGACGACTGCAGGGCAGCGAGCGTGAAACCTCGATTGGCCTGACGAAAGACAAGCTGGGTGAAAGCAAAGTGCGGATCGACGGCACCGACGGCCACAAAGTGGCCGAACTGGCGCTGCTGATGCCCATGCAGCTGATCACGCCGGAAGGGTTTACGCTCCTCAACGGCGGCCCTAAATACCGCAGAGCTTTCCTCGACTGGGGATGCTTTCACAACGAAGCGGGTTTCTTTACCGCCTGGAGCAACCTGAAACGGCTGCTCAAACAGCGCAACGCCGCGCTGCGTCAGGTCACCCGCTATGCCCAGCTGCGCCCGTGGGACATGGAATTGATTCCGCTTGCGGAACAAATCAGCCGCTGGCGTGCCGAATACAGCGCCGGTATCGCCGCAGACATGGCTGATACCTGCAAACAGTTTTTGCCCGAGTTTTCTCTGACCTTCTCCTTCCAGCGCGGCTGGGAGAAAGAGACGGAATATGCCGAAGTGCTGGAGAGAAACTTCGAGCGCGACCGCATGCTGACCTACACCGCACACGGCCCGCACAAAGCGGATTTCCGCATTCGTGCCGACGGCGCGCCGGTGGAAGACACCCTGTCGCGCGGGCAGCTCAAGCTTTTGATGTGCGCACTGCGCCTGGCGCAGGGCGAGTTTTTAACTCGCGAGAGTGGGCGACGTTGCCTGTATCTATTAGATGATTTTGCCTCGGAACTCGACGACGCGCGGCGCGCGCTGCTTGCCAGCCGCTTAAAAGCCACGCAGTCGCAGGTTTTCGTCAGCGCCATTAGCGCTGAACACGTTATGGACATGTCGGACAAAAATTCGAAGATGTTCACCGTGGAAAAGGGTAAAATAACGGATTAACCCAAGATTAAATGAGCGAGAAACGTTGATGTCGAATTCTTATGACTCCTCCAGTATCAAAGTCCTGAAAGGGCTGGATGCGGTGCGTAAGCGCCCAGGTATGTATATCGGCGATACCGATGACGGCACCGGTCTGCACCACATGGTATTCGAGGTTGTGGATAACGCTATCGACGAAGCGCTCGCGGGTCACTGTAAAGATATTATCGTCACCATCCACGGCGATAACTCCGTTTCCGTACAGGATGATGGCCGTGGTATCCCGACCGGCATTCACCCGGAAGAGGGCGTATCCGCCGCGGAAGTGATCATGACCGTCCTGCACGCAGGCGGCAAATTCGATGACAACTCCTATAAAGTCTCCGGCGGCCTGCACGGCGTGGGCGTTTCCGTTGTGAACGCCCTGTCGCAGAAACTGGAACTGGTCATCTACCGCGAAGGCAAAATTCATCACCAGGTTTACACCCACGGCGTGCCGCAGGCCCCGCTGGCCGTGACTGGCGAAACGGAAAAGACCGGGACCACCGTGCGATTCTGGCCGAGCCACGAAACCTTCTCCAACGTGACCGATTTCGAATATGAGATCCTGGCAAAACGTCTGCGCGAGCTGTCGTTCCTGAACTCCGGTGTCTCCATCCGCCTGCGCGACAAGCGCGACGGTAAAGAAGATCATTTCCACTATGAAGGCGGCATCAAGGCGTTTGTTGAGTACCTCAACAAGAACAAAACCCCGATCCACCCGAACATCTTCTACTTCTCCACCGAAAAAGACGGTATCGGCGTGGAAGTGGCGCTGCAGTGGAACGATGGTTTCCAGGAAAACATCTACTGCTTTACCAACAACATTCCACAGCGCGACGGCGGTACCCACCTGGTCGGCTTCCGTACGGCGATGACCCGTACCCTGAACGCCTACATGGATAAAGAAGGCTACAGCAAAAAAGCGAAAGTCAGCGCCACCGGTGACGATGCCCGTGAAGGCCTGATTGCTGTGGTTTCCGTGAAAGTGCCGGACCCGAAATTCTCCTCTCAGACCAAAGACAAACTGGTCTCTTCCGAGGTGAAATCCGCGGTTGAGCAGCAGATGAACGAACTGCTGAGCGAATACCTGCTGGAAAACCCGTCAGACGCGAAAATCGTCGTCGGCAAAATTATCGATGCGGCGCGTGCCCGTGAAGCGGCGCGTAAAGCCCGTGAAATGACCCGCCGTAAAGGTGCGCTGGATCTGGCCGGTCTGCCGGGCAAACTGGCGGACTGCCAGGAACGCGATCCGGCTCGCTCCGAACTGTACCTGGTGGAAGGGGACTCCGCGGGCGGTTCTGCGAAGCAGGGCCGTAACCGTAAGAACCAGGCGATTCTGCCGCTGAAAGGTAAAATCCTCAACGTTGAGAAGGCGCGCTTCGACAAGATGCTCTCCTCTCAGGAAGTGGCGACGCTGATCACCGCGCTCGGCTGCGGCATCGGTCGCGACGAGTACAACCCGGACAAACTGCGCTATCACAGCATCATCATCATGACCGATGCGGACGTCGATGGTTCTCACATCCGTACCCTGCTGCTGACCTTCTTCTACCGTCAGATGCCAGAGATCGTTGAGCGCGGCCACATCTACATTGCCCAGCCACCGCTGTACAAAGTGAAGAAAGGCAAGCAAGAACAGTACATTAAAGACGACGAAGCGATGGACCAGTATCAGATCTCCATCGCACTGGATGGCGCAACCCTGCATGCGAATGCCCACGCTCCGGCGCTGGCGGGTGAGCCACTGGAAAAACTGGTCTCTGAGTACAATGCAACGCAGAAAATGATCGGTCGTATGGAGCGTCGCTTCCCGCGCACGCTGCTGAAAGAGCTGGTTTATCAGCCGACGCTGGCTGAAGCCGATCTCAGCGACGAACAGACCGTGACCCGCTGGGTGAACGCCCTGGTGACCGAGCTGAACGAAAGCGAGCAGCACGGCAGCATGTGGCAGTTTGACGTTCGCGAGAACGCCGAGCAGCACCTGTTCGAGCCAATCATTCGCGTACGTACGCACGGCGTGGACACAGACTATCCGCTGGATCACGAGTTTGTGACCGGTGGTGAATACCGTCGTCTGTGCACCCTGGGCGAGAAACTGCGCGGCCTGATCGAAGAAGACGCGTTTATCGAACGTGGCGAACGTCGTCAGCCGGTGGCCAGCTTCGAGCAGGCGCTGGACTGGCTGGTGAAAGAGTCCCGTCGTGGTCTCTCCATTCAGCGTTATAAAGGTCTGGGCGAAATGAACCCGGATCAGCTGTGGGAAACCACCATGGATCCGGAAAGCCGTCGCATGCTGCGCGTGACCGTGAAAGATGCGATTGCCGCTGACCAGCTGTTCACTACCCTGATGGGCGACGCCGTTGAGCCGCGCCGCGCCTTCATCGAAGAGAACGCCTTGAAAGCAGCGAATATCGACATTTAATTCAGGCAGTCGGTTTTGCAGGCCCGGTGAGCGTAGCGCCGCCGGGCTTTTCTTTGCCCGCAAAAGAGGAATCCCCCTCTAAACCCCATCCCCCTTTATCCACGACTCTTTTACTGTTTTCTGTGCGGAATCGCGTTAGCATGAGGACAGACTCATTTAAATCGGGGATCTCATGGCCATCAAACTCATTGCAATCGATATGGACGGCACGCTGCTGCTGCCAGACCACACCATCTCTCCTGCCGTTAAAAACGCGATTGCCGCCGCCCGCGCGAAAGGCGTGAACGTGGTGCTGACCACGGGTCGTCCGTATGCCGGTGTGCACAGCTATCTGAAAGAGCTGCACATGGAACAGCCGGGCGATTACTGCATCACCTACAACGGTGCGCTGGTGCAGAACGCCAGCGATGGCAGCACCGTCGCGCAAACGGCGCTGAGCTATGACGATTACCTGTATCTGGAAAAACTGTCCCGCGAAGTGGGTTCTCACTTCCACGCCCTCGATCGCAACACGCTCTACACGGCGAACCGCGACATCAGCTACTACACGGTGCATGAATCCTTTGTGGCGACCATCCCGCTGGTGTTCTGCGAGCCGGAAAATATGGACCCTGCCACGCAGTTCCTGAAAGTGATGATGATCGATGAGCCCGCGATTCTGGACCAGGCTATCGCCCGCATCCCGGCGGACGTGAAAGAGAAATACACCGTGCTGAAAAGTGCGCCGTACTTCCTCGAAATCCTCGACAAACGCGTCAATAAAGGCACCGGCGTGAAATCGCTGGCCGATACGCTGGGCATTAAGCCGGAAGAGATCATGACCTTAGGCGATCAGGAAAACGACATCGCCATGATCGAATACGCAGGCATGGGCGTGGCGATGGAAAACGCGATCCCGTCCGTGAAAGAGGTGGCTAACTTCGTCACCAAATCGAACCTTGAAGACGGCGTGGCCTACGCTATCGAGAAGTTTGTGCTGAATTAATCACTGCTCATCCATCAGCCTCGGTTATCTACCGGGGCTTTTTTTTGCCTGTCGATCGCCGCATTGTTCTTTTTGTGATCTGGATTGTAGTACAACACAATATGATTGTACTACGATGCACTCATGGAATTGACGAAAGGCCTCACGTTTGTACTGCAAAAGTGAGGCGAAACTCAGCGGTCGCGGTAAAGTAGTGATGGATAAAACGAAATCAGGACTCTCCATGACTCTCAATAAAACCGACCGCATCGTCATTACGCTGGGCAATCAGATTGTCAGCGGAAAATACGTACCGGGTTCGCCGCTGCCCGCCGAGGCAGAGCTGTGCGAGGAGTTTGAAACCTCGCGGAACATCATCCGCGAAGTCTTTCGCTCGCTGATGGCGAAACGGCTGATCGAAATGAAGCGTTATCGCGGGGCCTTTGTCGCGCCGCGTAACCAGTGGAACTACCTCGATACCGACGTTCTGCAGTGGGTGCTGGAGAACGACTACGACCCGCGGCTCATCGGGGCGATGAGCGAGGTGCGTAACCTGGTGGAACCGGCCATTGCCCGCTGGGCAGCGGAACGGGCGACATCGGGTGACCTGGCGCAGATTGAAGCGGCGCTCAACGACATGATCGCCAACAACCAGGACCGGGATGCCTTTAACGAAGCGGATATCCGCTACCACGAGGCGGTGCTGGAGTCGGTACATAACCCGGTTTTACAGCAGCTTAGCGTGGCCATCAGCTCGCTACAGCGCGCAGTATTTGAACGGACCTGGATGGGTGATGAGGCCAACATGCCCCAGACGCTCCAGGAACATAAAGCGCTGTTCGATGCGATACGGCATCAGGACAGCAATGCGGCAGAGCAGGCGGCGCTCCATATGATCGCCAGCTCGACACGAAGGTTAAAGGAAATCACATGACATCTCGCTACATCGCCATCGACTGGGGATCGACCAATCTGCGCGCCTGGCTGTATGAAGGCGACAGATGCCTGGAGAGCAGGCAGTCCGAAGCAGGCGTCACGCGCCTGAACGGCAAATCCCCGCAGGCGGTGTTAGCAGAAGTCACAGAAGACTGGCGCGAAGGCGCCACACCGGTGGTGATGGCAGGAATGGTCGGCAGTAACGTGGGCTGGAAGGTTGCCCCTTATTTGCCGGTTCCTGCTCATTTCGACGCCATTGATCAGCAGTTAACGTCCGTTGGCGACAATATCTGGATCATTCCAGGGCTGTGCGTCTCCCGGGACGATAACCACAACGTGATGCGCGGCGAAGAGACACAGCTGCTCGGCGCGCGCACCCTTTCTCCTTCTTCTGTCTATGTCATGCCCGGAACGCACTGCAAATGGGTGCAGGCCGACGCGCAGCAAATTCACGATTTTCGTACCGTGATGACGGGTGAATTGCACCACCTGCTGCTGCGTCATTCGCTGGTGGGCGCGGGCCTGCCAGAACAGGAACCGTCTCCTGAGGCCTTTGCTGCCGGGCTGACGCGCGGTCTCGCCTCGCCTGCCGTTCTGCCACAACTTTTTGAAGTTCGCGCCTCACACGTGCTGGGAAATCTCCCGCGTGAACAGGTCAGCGAATTTCTCTCCGGTCTGCTGATTGGTGCCGAAGTCGCCACCCTGGGCGAACAGTTCGCCGGGCAGCAGGCCATCACCCTTGTCGCGGGTTCAGCATTAGCCGCTCGCTACCAGCAGGCGTTCCGCGCCTTTGGTCGTGAAGCGGCAGTGGTTGAAGGCGACGTGGCATTTCAGGCAGGAATAAGGAGCATCGCTCATGCAGTGGCAAACTAATCTCCCTCTCATCGCGATTTTACGCGGCATCACGCCGGACGAAGCGCTGGCGCACGTCGGTGCCGTCATCGACGCCGGATTTGACGCGGTGGAAATCCCGCTCAACTCGCCGGAGTGGGAAAAAAGCATCCCGGCGGTCGTCGATGCGTATGGCGATAAAGCGCTGATTGGCGCAGGTACGGTGTTGAAACCCGAGCAGGTCGATCAGCTCGCCAACATGGGCTGCAAGCTTATCGTCACGCCCAACATTCAGCCGGACGTGATCCGCCGCGCAGTGAGCTACGGCATGACCGTCTGCCCAGGCTGTGCGACAGCGACAGAAGCCTTTACCGCGCTGGACGCAGGCGCTCAGGCGCTGAAAATTTTCCCGTCGTCGGCCTTCGGCCCGGATTACATCAAAGCGCTGAAAGCGGTGCTTCCGGCTGACGTCCCGGTCTTTGCCGTCGGCGGTGTGACGCCAGAAAACATGGCGCAGTGGATTAACGCTGGCTGCGCCGGGGCGGGTCTGGGCAGCGATCTGTATCGTGCCGGGCAGTCCGTTGAACGTACCGCAGCGCAGGCCGCCGCGTTCGTTAAAGCGTACCGGGAGGCGACGAAATGAAAATTACGAAAGTCACCACCTACCGTTTACCCCCGCGCTGGATGTTTTTGAAAATTGAAACCGATGAAGGCATCGTTGGCTGGGGCGAGCCGGTGATTGAAGGCCGCGCGCGCACCGTGGAAGCGGCAGTGCATGAGCTGAGCGAACTCCTGATCGGCCAGGACCCGGCACGTATCAACGATCTGTGGCAGGTAATGTATCGCGGCAGTTTCTACCGCGGCGGCCCGATTCTGATGAGCGCTATCGCCGGTATCGACCAGGCGCTGTGGGATATCAAAGGCAAAGTGCTGAACGCGCCGGTCTGGCAGCTGATGGGCGGCCTGGTGCGCGACAAAATCAAAGCCTACAGCTGGGTCGGCGGTGACCGTCCGGCTGAGGTCATCGAGGGGATCAAAACCCTGCGCAAAATCGGCTTTGATACCTTCAAGCTCAACGGCTGCGAAGAGATGGGCGTGATTGATAACTCCCGCGCGGTGGATAACGCCGTCAATACCGTGGCGCAAATCCGCGAAGCCTTCGGCAATGAGATTGAGTTTGGCCTCGATTTCCACGGTCGCGTCAGCGCGCCGATGGCGAAAGTGCTGATCAAAGAGCTGGAGCCTTACCGTCCGCTGTTCATCGAAGAGCCGGTGCTGGCGGAACAGGCTGAGTACTATCCGAAGCTGGCAGCACAAACCCATATTCCGATCGCGGCGGGCGAACGTATGTTCTCGCGCTTCGAATTCAAACGGGTGCTGGAAGCGGGCGGTCTGGCGATTCTGCAGCCAGATCTGTCCCACGCGGGTGGCATCACCGAGTGCTACAAAATCGCGGGGATGGCCGAAGCCTACGACGTGGCGCTGGCCCCGCACTGTCCCCTCGGGCCGATCGCGCTGGCTGCCTGTCTGCATATCGACTTTGTTTCCCGCAACGCGGTGTTGCAGGAGCAGAGCATGGGCATCCACTACAACAAAGGCGCAGAGCTGCTCGACTTCGTGAAAAACAAAGCAGACTTCAACATGGAAGGCGGCCACTTCAAACCGTTAACCAAACCGGGCCTGGGCGTGGAGATTGACGAAGCCAAAGTCATCGAAATGAGCAAGCAGGCTCCGGACTGGCGCAATCCGCTGTGGCGATATGAGGACGGCTCCGTCGCCGAGTGGTAATTCGCCGGATGGCGCTGCGCTTATCCGGCCTACTGTCCCGTAGGCCCGGTAAGCGCAGCGCCACCGGGCAAAAATCCTAAACAAAAAACATAACCCTCTGTAACTTACAGGGCATGGTGACGTGTATCGCTATGCCCAAAATCTGGAGACAGATTAATGGATATTTCTGTGACTACCGCAAAAACAGGCCGTCGTCGTTACCTGACGCTGCTGATGATTTTTATTACCGTAGTGATTTGCTACGTCGACCGCGCCAACCTGGCCGTGGCCTCCGCGCATATTCAGAAAGAGTTTGGCATTTCGAAAACGGAGATGGGCTACATCTTCTCGGCGTTTGCCTGGATGTACACTATTTGCCAGATCCCTGGCGGACGCGTGCTGGACCGCCTGGGCTCCCGCACCACCTATTTCATTGCCATTTTCGGCTGGTCCGTCGCGACGCTGTTACAGGGTTTTGCCACCGGTCTGCTGTCGCTGATTGGTCTGCGCGCCATTACTGGAGTCTTCGAAGCGCCCGCTTTCCCGACCAATAACCGGATGGTGACCAGCTGGTTCCCGGAGCAAGAACGCGCCTCGGCGGTGGGGTTCTACACCTCCGGGCAGTTCGTCGGCCTGGCGTTCCTGACGCCGCTGCTGATCTGGATCCAGGAGATGTTGAGCTGGCACTGGGTGTTTATCATCACCGGTGGGATCGGCATCATCTGGGCGCTCATCTGGCATAAAGTTTACCAGGCTCCGCGCAAAACCAAGGGTATCACTCAGGCCGAGCTGGATTACATTGAACAGGGCGGCGGGCTGGTGGACGGCGATGCGCAGATCGAAAACAAGGTTCGCGCGCCGCTGACCAAAGCTGACTGGAAACTGGTGTTCCATCGCAAGCTGGTAGGCGTTTACCTGGGTCAGTTCGCGATTGCCTCCACCCTGTGGTTCTTCCTGACCTGGTTCCCGAACTACCTGACTCAGGAAAAAGGTATCACCGCGCTGAAAGCCGGTTTCATGACCACGGTGCCGTTCCTGGCGGCATTTGTCGGCGTGCTGTTGTCCGGCTGGATTGCCGACAGATTAGTGCGCAAAGGCTACTCGATTGGTTTCTCGCGCAAGCTGCCGATCATCTTTGGCTTGCTGATCTCCACCTGCATCATGGGCGCGAACTACACCAATGACCCGGTGTGGATCACCGTGCTGATGGCGGTCGCCTTCTTCGGCAACGGTTTTGCGTCGATTACCTGGTCGCTGGTCTCTTCGCTGGCACCGATGCGCCTGATTGGCCTCACCGGCGGCGTGTTTAACTTTGCCGGCGGTTTAGGCGGGATCACGGTGCCGCTGGTGATTGGCTATCTGGCGCAGGCGCACGGCTTTGCGCCCGCCCTGACCTACATCTCCGTCATCACCCTGATTGGTGCGCTCTCCTACATCCTGCTGGTGGGCGATGTTAAACGAGTAGGCTAAATCTTCGCGATGCTTTACCCTGATGCGATATCCGCGCATCAGGGTCTTTTCATGAAACAAATCACCTACGCTCCCCGCAATCATCAGCTTACGAACATCAACACCTGGACGCCTGACAGCCAGTGGCTGGCGTATGACGTGCGCCCATCCGGCGCGTCTTTTACCGGCGAGACGATCGAGCGAGTTAATGTGAAAACGGGCGAAACCGAGGTGATCTATCGCGCTGAACAGGGCGCGCACGTCGGCGTGGTGACCGTTCATCCCACGGATGACCAATACGTCTTCATTCATGGCCCGGAAAACCCGGATGCAAGCTGGCAGTATGATTTTCACCACCGTCGCGGCGTGATAGCGCAAAACGGCCAGGTGAAAAATCTCGATGCGATGGACATCACCGCACCCTTTACCCCCGGCGCGCTGCGCGGCGGCAGCCACGTTCACGTTTTTAGTCCCAACGGGCAATTCGTCAGCTTTACCTATAACGACCATGTCCTGCATGAGCGCGACGTGGCGCTGGATCTGCGTAACGTCGGCGTCGCCGCGCCGTTTGGCCCGGTCACCCCGCAGGGTAACCATCCGCGCGAATATGCGGGAACATTCTGGAGCGTGCTGATCAGCCGCACGACCCCGACACCGCGCCCAGGCAGCGATGAGATCAATCGCGCCTACGAAGAGGGCTGGGTGGGAAACAACCGGATAGCCTTTATCGGCGACACGCTGTCTGAGCACGGCGAAAAAGTGCCGGAGCTGTTTATCGTCGATCTGCCTAAAGATGAGGCAGGCTGGAAGCGCGCAGGCGACGCGCCGCTGGAAGGCACAGTGGAAAACATGCCCGCACCGCCCGCAGGCGTGATGCAGCGTCGTTTAACCTTCACCCATGAAAATCGTTATCCGGGGCTAGTCAACGTGCCGCGCCACTGGGTGCGCAGCAACCCTCAGGGGAGCGAGATCGCGTTTCTGATGCGCGATGATAACGGGATTGTGCAGCTGTGGCTGATTGCCCCAGAGGGCGGCGAACCGCGCCAGCTGACACATAACCAGAGCGATGTTCAGTCGGCGTTTAACTGGCATCCGTCGGGCGACGCGCTCGGTTTTGTGCTGGATAATCGCATTGCCTGCTGCGATGCGCACAGCGGAAAAGTGACGTTTCTGACGTCCGATCACGGCAATCCGCCGTCGGGCGATGCCGTGGTGTTCTCACCGGATGGCCGTTATGTGGCGTGGATGGAAGAGACAGTCGGTTTCCGTCAGCTTTGGGTGACAGAAACCGGAGAGTAATCAGGGGGCAGACATCTCGGCGGGCGGGATAACGGCGTTGGTCATCTTCGTCTGCTGCTCGCTTTTTTCGACGCGTGACCGCACTGAGCTATCGGTGCGGAACAGATCCCACGGCACCAACAGCGTGTCCATCACCGCCGTAAACGGCAGATCCAGAATCACCAGGGATTTGGTGCCCCAGTTGGTCTCGTCATCCGAGATCATATTCGCGCTGGCGCGCGTGCCCGGATATGTTCCTTCTTTACCGCCGGTGTGAGACATCACGCTCGAACACCCGCAAAGTAAAACCACTACGCTGCATGTTGTCAGCTTTATCAGAACATTTTTCATCATCAGTCAATCAATGTTAATGGCACGACATAACGGCAATATCGAGTTATAGCGAGCCATGTACGAAAAGAATAGCTGGAAAGCGCTGCTCTGTGGCAGGCATCGCAATTTCACTCTTTGTGCTGTAGTCCCAGTCTATGCGAGTCCTCGCAAAGTGCAAAAAAATCTCGCATTTAACCTCTTGAAAAGACCGAAACCAAACCCATTTTAGAGAGGTAGCCGAAGAACGAACACGCCTGATGGGTGTTTGGTGGCACAACGGCCTGTCCATGGTGGAAGGCAAACATTACTCGCTGATTTCAGGAGCTTTGATCTATGCGTAATTTCGATTTTTCCCCGCTGTACCGTTCTGCAATTGGTTTCGATCGCCTGTTCAACCATTTAGAAAATAACTCAAGCCAGAGTAACGGCTACCCTCCATACAACGTTGAGCTGGTTGACGAAAACCACTACCGCATCGCGATTGCCGTCGCCGGTTTTGCCGAGAGCGAACTGGAAATCACCGCGCAGGACAACCTGCTGGTGGTGAAAGGGGCGCATACCGCCGAGCAGAAAGAGCGTACCTATCTCTACCAGGGCATTGCTGAGCGCAACTTTGAGCGCAAATTCCAGCTCGCTGAGAACATCCACGTTCACGGTGCGAACCTGGTCAACGGCCTGCTGTTTATCGATCTGGAACGTGTGATTCCGGAAGAGAAAAAACCGCGCCGTATCGAGATCAACTAATTAAGCGGGTCGCCTGTGCGGCCCACCCAGAGTGGCTTGCCGAAACGGGAGCCGGTGCGAATCCGTCAGGATTTGCAGGAACAACTGCGCACTAAAAACAGTGCTTAACTCGCTTCTCAGAAGGAGATTAACGATGCGTAACTACGATTTATCCCCCCTGCTGCGTCAGTGGATTGGTTTTGACAAACTGGCTAACGCCCTGCAAAGCACGGCTGAACAACAGAGTTTTCCGCCGTACAACATCGAAAAGAGCGATGACAACCACTACCGCATCACGCTGGCGCTGGCCGGGTTCCGTCAGGACGATCTCGATATCCAGCTCGAAGGCACGCGTCTGACCGTGAAAGGGACGCCGGAAAAACCGCAAACCGAGACCCAGTGGCTGCATCAGGGCCTGGTGACTCAGCCGTTTAGCCTGAGCTTTACCCTGGCCGACCATATGGAAGTCTCAGGTGCGACCTTTACCAACGGGCTGTTGCACATCGACCTGACGCGCAACGTACCGGAAGCCCTGGCCCCGCAGAAAATCGCGATCAGCGAGCGTCCGGCGTTGAATAGCTAATACGCTGTGTTGCTCTTCTCCCTCTCCCACAGGGAGAGGGCCGGGGTGAGGGCACCAGACCGCACAAGGCCCGACCTCTCCAAAGCCCCGCTTCGGCGGGGCTTTTTTGTGCGCCATCACCCATACATTCCCCGCAACCTCTGCGAGAATCCCCTTAATCACTAAGGATATGCGCAGGGAAAAGGTCATGAGTGATATCGCGTTAACGGTTAGCGTGTTGGCCCTGGTTGCGGTGGTTGGGCTGTGGATTGGCAATATCAAAATCCGCGGTGTCGGATTTGGCATTGGCGGGGTGCTGTTCGGCGGGATTTTTGTCGGCCATTTCGCCGATCAGCTTGGGCTGACGCTCAGCGCGGAAATGCTGCACTTCATTCAGGAATTCGGCCTGATCCTCTTCGTCTACACCATCGGTATTCAGGTCGGCCCTGGTTTTTTCGCCTCGCTTCGCGTCTCCGGCCTGCGCCTGAATCTCTTTGCCCTCGGCATAGTGGTGATGGGCGGTCTCGTTACTGCCATTCTGCACAAACTCTTTGAAATTCCGCTTCCGGTGGTGCTGGGGATCTTCTCCGGCGCGGTCACCAACACCCCTGCATTGGGGGCCGGGCAGCAAATCCTGCGCGACCTCGGCATTGCGCCCGACGTCGTCGATCAAATGGGGATGAGCTATGCGATGGCCTACCCGTTCGGGATTTGCGGCATTCTGCTGACCATGTGGCTGGTGCGCGTGCTGTTTCGCATCAACGTCGATGACGAGGCGAAAAAGCATGAATCGACGATGACCAACGGCCACATGCTGATCAAAACCATCAACATCCGCGTCGAAAACCCCAATCTGAACCAGATGGCGATTCAGGACGTGCCGATCCTGAACAGCGCCAACATCATCTGCTCACGCCTGAAACGCGACGAGATGCTGATGGTGCCCTCGCCGGGCACCGTGATTCAGCTCGGCGACTTACTGCATCTGGTCGGCCAGCCTGGCGATCTGCACAGCGCTCAGCTGGTGATCGGTCAGGAGGTGGATACGTCGCTCTCCACGCGCGGCACCGACATGCGCGTCGAACGCGTGGTGGTCACCAACGAGCAGGTTCTGGGTAAGAAAATCCGCGATCTGCAGGTGAAAGAGCGCTACGACGTGGTGATCTCACGTCTTAATCGCGCGGGCGTTGAGCTGGTCGCCAGCCCGGATGCTAGCCTGCAGTTCGGCGATATCCTCAATCTGGTGGGCCGCCCGTCGTCCATCGATGCCGTCGCCGATATGGTCGGCAACGCGCAGCAAAAATTGCAGCAGGTGCAGATGCTGCCAGTGTTTATCGGCATTGGGCTCGGCGTGCTGCTCGGCTCTATTCCCCTGTACGTGCCCGGTTTCCCGGTGGCGCTGAAGCTCGGCCTGGCGGGTGGGCCACTGATCATGGCGCTGATTCTGGGGCGGATCGGCTGTATCGGGAAGCTGTACTGGTTCATGCCGCCGAGCGCGAACCTGGCCCTGCGCGAGCTGGGGATTGTGCTGTTCCTGTCGGTGGTGGGGCTGAAATCCGGCGGGGACTTCATCCATACCCTGACCCAGGGCGAGGGGATAAGCTGGATTGGCTACGGGATTATCATCACGGCGGTGCCGCTGCTGACGGTCGGGATACTGGCGCGAATGTTCGCGAAGATGAACTACCTGACCCTCTGCGGGATGCTGGCCGGGTCGATGACCGATCCACCCGCGCTGGCCTTCGCCAATAACCTGCACGCCACCAGCGGCGCGGCGGCGCTTTCGTACGCCACCGTTTATCCGCTGGTGATGTTCCTGCGCATCATCACCCCGCAGCTACTGGCCGTGCTGTTCTGGGGGATAGGCTAACAGCTCGTCCGGGTGGATGCGCCGCAGATGGTAGTCCACCTGATAATCGCTGGTATTACGGAACATCACCGAATAATTGAGGAACTCGCCGCTGTCGCTGTAGGAAAGGGAGGTAATGCGCAGCAGCGGCGTCTGTTCCGGTAAGTTCATCAGGTTTGCCATCTGGCGGTCCGCCAGCACCGGCGTCAGGCTCTCGTAATTCCCGCTGATGGTGATCCCGCACTCCTTCTCGATGTAATCAAACTTCGACCCCTCAAGATGCGCCAGCGACAGGTTGCGAAACAGCTTCACGGGCATAAAGCTGTCCTCCAGCATCAGCGGTTTTCCCTCGACGTAACGCACCCGGCGCGAAAAGTAGATCCGCTCATCTATCTGGATGCGCAGCTGGCTGGCGATAGCGGGCGGGGCGGGCATCACTTCAAACT
This sequence comes from Lelliottia wanjuensis, assembly GCF_030238365.1. Lineage (GTDB taxonomy): Bacteria > Pseudomonadota > Gammaproteobacteria > Enterobacterales > Enterobacteriaceae > Enterobacter > Enterobacter wanjuensis. The sequence goes on from NZ_JASSOT010000056.1 coordinate 74,034, forward strand.
GCAATACCTTGCTCTGCACCTCTTTACCCTGCTGGCGTAGCACCTCCACCAGCCCGGTCAGATTGGTGGTTTCGTGGTGAACGTCCTTGCGCGCGACAAAGGTGCCGCTGCCGTGACGGCGCACCACCAGCCCCCAGCCGACCAGCAGATCGATAGCCTTGCGGATCGTCATGCGCGCCACGCCGAACTCCTGCGCCAGCGCTTTTTCGCCGGGCAGCGGGCTGCCGACGTTGTAATCGGACGAATTGAGCCGCAACCGGAGTCTGTCGGCTATGGATTTGTAGATCACCTGTAGACCTCTCTGCGCTGATTCATTCGGGCATTGCGTCTTAACATGTCCATATTTTGAACTGAAAGTAGACCTGAGTGAGCAAATTAAAACCATGAATGCGATCACGGAACGCAGCGGGACGCGGTGTTAGCCGCTGAGTAAATTCTTATCCTCAGTTCAGGCCAGCACAAAACCAATAAGGCCAAACCCCCTACAGGTTGTTACATGAGGATTTAAAGATGCTCAGTCAAATACAACGTTTTGGCGGCGCCATGTTTACCCCGGTGCTGTTGTTCCCTTTTGCAGGCATGGTGGTCGGAATTGCCATCATGCTGCGCAATCCGCTTTTTGTGGGCGAGGCGTTAACGGCACCCGATCATCTGTTTGCGCAAATCGTCCACATCATTGAAGAGGGCGGCTGGGCGGTCTTTCGCAATATGCCGCTGATTTTCGCCGTCGGTTTACCGATCGGCCTCGCCAAACAGGCGCAGGGCCGGGCCTGTCTGGCGGTACTGATTAGCTTCCTGACCTGGAACTACTTTATCAACGCGATGGGCATGACCTGGGGTCAGTTCTTTGGCGTGAACTTTATGGCTGAGCCGACGGCGGGCAGCGGGCTGGCGATGATTGCCGGGATCAAAACCCTCGACACCAGCATCATCGGCGCGATTGTGATCTCCGGGCTGGTGACCGCCATCCACAACCGCTATTTCGATAAACAGCTGCCGGTCTTCCTGGGCATCTTCCAGGGCACTTCGTTCGTGGTGATCATCGCCTTCTTCGTGATGATTCCCTGCGCCTGGCTGACATTGCTCGGCTGGCCAAAAGTGCAGATGGGCATTGAGTCGTTGCAGGCGTTTTTACGCTCCGCCGGGGCGCTGGGCGTGTGGGTTTACACCTTCCTCGAACGCATTTTGATTCCAACCGGCCTGCATCACTTCGTCTACGGTCCGTTTATTTTCGGCCCGGCAGCGGTCGAGGGCGGTATCCAGGTTTACTGGGCGCAGCATCTGCAGGAGTTCAGCCAGAGCACGCTGCCGCTGAAAACCCTGTTCCCGGAAGGCGGTTTTGCTCTGCACGGCAACTCGAAAGTGTTCGGCTCCGTCGGGATTGCGCTGGCGCTGTGGTACACCGCGTCGCCGGAAAACCGCGTCAAAGTGGCGGGCCTGCTGATCCCAGCCACCCTCACCGCGATGCTGGTGGGGATCACCGAGCCGCTGGAATTCACCTTCCTGTTTATCTCCCCGCTGCTGTTTGCCGTTCACGCGGTGCTGGCGGCAACCATGGCGACCGTGATGTACATGTTCGGCGTGGTCGGCAACATGGGCGGCGGTCTGCTCGACCAGTTCCTGCCGCAAAACTGGATCCCCATGTTCCATAACCATGCCTCGATGATGTTCACCCAGATTGGTATCGGCGTGTGCTTCACCGGGCTCTACTTCCTGGTCTTTAAGACGCTCATCGAGCGCTTCAACCTGAAAACACCGGGCCGCGAAGAGAGCGAAATCAAACTCTACAGCAAAGCGGATTACCAGGCCGCGCGCGGGCAAACCACCGTCGCCGCCAACACCAGCTCGGGCCAGGCGGCAGGCTATCTGCAGGCGCTCGGCGGGGCAGGCAATATCGAAAGCATCAACAACTGCGCCACTCGACTGCGTATCGCCCTGATCGACATGAGCAAAACGCAAAGTGACGACGTTTTCAAAGCCCTTGGCGCCCACGGTGTGGTGCGTCGCGGCAACGGGATTCAGGTGATTGTCGGGCTGCACGTGCCACAGGTGCGCGACCAGCTTGAATCCCTGATGAACACTCCTTCTTCGACCCCATCATCTATCCTGACAGAGGCTGTATCATGAAAAAATTCTCAGTTGTTATCGCAGGCGGCGGCAGTACTTTCACTCCGGGTATCGTCCTGATGTTACTGGCGAATCGCGATCGCTTCCCGCTGCGCGCCCTCAAGTTCTATGACAACGACGGCGCACGTCAGGAGACCATCGCCGAGGCGTGCAAAATCATCCTTCAGGAGCAGGCTCCGGACATCGAATTCAGCTACACCACCGACCCTAAAGCGGCCTTTACGGACGTGGACTTTGTGATGGCCCACATTCGCGTCGGCAAATACCCGATGCGCGAAAAAGATGAAAAAATCCCACTGCGTCACGGCGTGCTGGGCCAGGAAACCTGCGGGCCGGGCGGGATCTCCTACGGCATGCGCTCCATTGGCGGCGTGCTGGAGTTGGTGGATTACATGGAGAAATACTCCCCGAACGCGTGGATGCTCAACTACTCCAACCCGGCGGCAATCGTCGCTGAAGCCACGCGTCGTCTGCGTCCACAGGCCAAAATCCTCAACATCTGCGATATGCCGATAGGCATCGAAGGGCGAATGGCGCAGATTGTCGGCCTGAAAGATCGCAAAGAGATGCGCGTGCGCTACTACGGCCTGAACCACTTCGGCTGGTGGACGTCGATTGAAGACCTGAACGGGAACGATCTGATGCCGAAACTGCGCGAATACGTGGCGAAACACGGCTATGTGCCGCCATCTGACGATGCGCATACGGAAGCGAGCTGGAACGACACTTTCGCCAAGGCAAAAGACGTGCAGGCGCTCGACCCGGACACCATGCCGAACACCTACCTGAAATATTACTTCTTCCCGGATTACGTGGTGGCGCACTCCAACCCGGAACGCACCCGCGCCAACGAAGTGATGGGTCACCGCGAGAAGCACGTCTTTAGCTCCTGCCGTGCGATCATCGAAGCCGGGAAATCCTCCGCCGGTGAGCTGGAAATCGACGAACATGCGTCGTACATCGTCGATCTGGCAACGGCCATCGCCTTCAACACTCAGGAGCGGATGCTGCTGATTGTGCCGAACAACGGCGCCATCCATAACTTCGATTCCGATGCGATGGTCGAAATTCCGTGCCTGGTCGGCAAAAACGGCCCTGAGCCGCTGACCGTCGGCGACATCCCGCACTTCCAGAAAGGGCTGATGGGCCAGCAGGTGGCGGTCGAAAAACTGGTGGTCGACGCCTGGGAAGAGCGCTCCTACACCAAACTCTGGCAGGCGATTACGCTCTCTAAAACCGTGCCGAGCGCTTCGGTTGCCAAAGCCATCCTCGACGATCTGATTGAGGCCAACAAAGAGTACTGGCCTGAATTGCACTAATCCCGCCGACCGGCATCCCAGATGCCGGTCAATTTACGCTATGCTGAAGCCTGCTTGCGCGACGACAAGGAGCCTTCATGAAAATTTCCCAGCTGGGCGAAGCGCCGGACTATCGGTTTTCTCTCGCCAATGAACGCACATTTCTGGCATGGATCCGCACCGCGCTGGGGTTTCTTGCCGCAGGCGTCGGGCTGGACCAGCTCGCCCCGGATTTTGCCACTCCCCTGATTCGCGAAGTGCTGGCGCTGCTGCTCTGCCTGTTCGCCGGTGTGCTGGCGATCTACGGCTACCTTCGCTGGCTGCGCAATGAAAAGGCGATGCGCCTCAAGCAGGATCTGCCCTACACGCGCGGGCTGCTGGCAATCAGCGTGATTTTACTGACGGTGGCGGGCGTAGTGATGGCGCTGGTGTTCTATGGCGGATAGCCGCAAAGCGCGGCGGGAAGTCGATCCCGGCCTGCAGCCTGAACGCACATCGCTCGCCTGGCTGCGCACGCTGCTCGGCTACGGTGCGTTGATTGCGCTGGCGATTAAACACAACTGGCACCGCACCGGTCTGCCGTTCTGGGTATCGCTGGTGGTGCTGGCGCTGGTGGCGACAATTCTCTGGCGCTACACCCGCAGCCGCAATCTGATGGACGTGAATCGTGATGATTTTGTGCAGCCGAAAGCGGTGCGTGACAAATTCTTGATCTCTCTCGCAGTACTCTCCCTCGCATTGCTGTTTGCTGTTACGCACTTACAGCAAATTCTGAATTTTTAGGGTCGTCAATGACAGGATGCCACGAGAGTACCCGCGTGGTTGTGGTGGATAACTGCAACGTACGTGAACCAGGGAAGGTGTATCAATCGTTACGTCAGAGCGGAAGCAAAAACCTCCATTTTTTACCCCAGACGCTGGGCGAAAAGCCCGTCACGCCAGAGGTCTGGGGCCAGTTCTTAACGCAGATCTTTGCCATGTGGGTTCGGGAGGATATCGGGCAGATTTCGGTGCGCCTGTTCGACGAAACGCTCAACGGCTGGTGCGGCACCGCGCTGTGCGAGAAGAAGGACCTGCTGAAATGCCAGACCTGCCCTGGCCGCCGCTTATGCACGGCGGCCAATGACGACGAACTCTGTCAGGGCTATCTGGCGTTCTATGACTACAGCGCACCCTTTATGAAAGTGATGCGCGATTTGAAAAAGCACAACCGCTCGACGCAGGAGCTGATGGCGCTGTTACGGCAGAAGTGACGGACGGCCCTTCGCCAGGTATTTCGCCATCTCCGCTTCCGGGACCATACCGCCGCCGGTCGCCCAGACGAGGTGCGTCGCGTTCGGCTGAACAGGCACCCGCACCGGCCCGGCCATGCCCGCCAGCGCCGATGGCTCGAGGCGAATCCCCTCTTCCTGCGCCAGCCAGCCCAGCATGTCGTACATGCTCTGATCGGACAGGGTGTAGAAGCCATCCAGCAGGCGCTCCATGGCACGTCCCACAAACCCGGACGCGCGCCCGACCGCCAGGCCGTCTGCCGCCGTGACGTTATCAATCCCCAGATCCTGCACCGCAATCTCATCGTGCAAACCGGTATACACCCCCAGCAACATGCACGGCGAATGGGTCGGCTCGGCGAAGAAGCAGTGAACGTGATCGCCAAAGGCCAGCTTGAGACCAAACGCCACGCCGCCAGGGCCACCGCCCACGCCGCACGGAAGATAAACATACAGCGGATGATCCGCATCCACCACGCGCCCCTGCTCGGCAAACTGCGCTTTCAGGCGCTCACCTGCGACGGCATAACCTAAAAAGAGCGTGCGGGAGTTTTCGTCGTCGATAAAGAAGCAGTTCGGATCGCTCTCGGCGGCCTTGCGCCCTTGCTCCACCGCCACGCCGTAATCCTGCTCGTACTCCACTACTTCCACGCCGTGGCTGCGCAGTTTGGCCTTTTTCCACTCTCGGGCGTCGGCCGACATATGCACCGTCACCTTAAAGCCGACGCGGGCACTCATGATGCCAATCGACATCCCGAGGTTGCCCGTCGAGCCGACGGCGATGCTGTACTGGCTGAAAAAGTCCTTGAAGCGCGGCTCCAGCAGGATGCTGTAATCGTCCGTGAGCGACAGCAGCCCCGCTTCCAGGGCCAGCTTTTCGGCGTGGGTCAGCACTTCATAGATCCCGCCGCGCGCTTTAATGGAGCCGGAGATCGGCAGATGGCTGTCTTTTTTCAGCAACAGGGTGCCGTTAATCGGCGTCGCAAATTCCTTCGCCAGTCGGTTCTGCATGGCAGGAATAGCCACCACGTCGGACTCGATAATGCCGTTTTTGGCGGCAGTTTCCGGGAAGGCTTTCGCCAGGTAAGGCGCAAAACGCGCCAGGCGTGCGTGGGCATCCTTCACATCCGCCTGGGTCAGCCCGACGTACGGCAGCCCTTCGGCAAGCGAGGTGGTGCGCGGGTTAAACCAGGTGGTCTCTTTCAGCGCCATCAGATCCTCTACCAGAGGAAATTGGGCGGTTAAGGTGGTGATGTTTGCGTTTTCCATAGTACGTCTCTTCGCGCTTAGATAATGAAAGAAAGCAGGAACGTGCAGCCAAGTGCAAGTACCGAGGCGATAAATGTCGCCGTTGTATAGTATTTGAAAGTCTCATTCAGGGTCGCGCCGCAGTATTGCTTCACCAGCCAGAAGAGAGAATCCGTCACGATCGTGCAGCCAATGGCGCCAGAACCAATGGCAATGGCGATGATCTCCGGGCTAACGTTGGGGTAGAGCGGCAGCATCGGGGCGACAATCGCCGTCGCGCCCATCATCGCCACGGTGGCAGAACCGACCGCCGCATGCAGAATCAACGCCACCAGCCAGGCCAGCAGAATCGGGTGCATGTGCATGTTCGATAAAATCAGCGCCAGAGTGTCGGCCAGACCGCTGGTTTTGAGGATCGCGTTAAACGCCCCGCCAGCGCCGATGATCAGCAGGATGTTGGCGATCGAACCAAAGCCGGTTTCCGTGTGCTTGAGCAGGGCGCTCATGCCGATATGCTGGCGAATCCCGAGCAGGTAGTAGGCCACAAAGACGGCGATAAACATGGCGGTGATCGGGTTGCCGATAAATTCCAGCAGCGTGTAGAGCGAACCGGGTTTGGCCATGTTCAGCTCGGCGATGGTTTTCACCAGCATCAGGCCAATCGGCAGCAGCACCGTGAACAGCGTGGCACCGAGCGTCGGCAGGGTGTGTTCTTCGCGCACTTTCAGGTCAGAAAACTCCGCCGGAACCGGCTTGAACGGCAGGCGATCGCCGAGCAGTTTCAGGAACAGCGGGCCACCCACCAGGGACGCCATCAGCCCGACCATCAAGCCGTAAACAATCACCGTGCCCACGTCCGCGCCCAGTTTGTTGGTCACAAACAGCGCTGCAGGGTGCGGCGGCACCACGCAGTGAACCGCCATCAGCGCGGTACAGAGTGGGATCGCCAGTTTCAGCAGCGAGGTCTGGGTCTTTTTGGCAATCGAGAACGCCAGCGGGATCAGCAACACCACGCCCACTTCGACAAACAGCGTGATACCGCAGATCAGCCCAACCAGCACCATAATCACATCGGCGGAGAGCCAGCGGCAGCGCTGGAGCGTCAGGCCGATGCGCTCCGCCGCGCCGGACACCTCCATCATTTTGCCGAGAATGGTGCCGAGGCCAATCACCGCCGCGAGGAATCCCAGCGTGCCGCCGATGCCGCTCTCAATGGCATTCACCATATCCAGCGGGCTCATGCCCATCATCGCGCCGACGAAAAAGCTCGCCAGCAGCAGCGCCAGAAACGGGTGAAACTTCAGTTTTACGATGGTTAATACAATCAACACGATGCTTGCCAGCAGCGTCGCCACAACCCACATCTGAGATCCCATATCTCACCTCACCCTTAAGTTATCTGCGGCTATTGGACGAAAAAACGGCACCGGCTGACAAACGATATAAATTGCCGTTCAGGTGAGCCAGATTGGATCAAGTGAGTGACGCCGTTCTAAAAAGCGCACTTATTACGGGGTTGGTTCACATAAATTCATCCAGAACCGGTATTCTGGGCGCAGAGTAATGACTCAGAAGAGAGAAAAAAGTCGCCATGAACGATGAGAACGAGGTCGGAAATCGCCTGCTGAACGGCTGGCAGCTATCGAAAATGTACACTTTTGAAGTGGCGGCCCGGCACGAGTCCTTCGCGCTGGCGGCGGAAGAGCTGTCCCTCAGCCCGAGCGCGGTCAGCCATCGCATTAACCTGCTGGAAGAGGAGCTGGGCATTCAGCTGTTCGTCCGTTCGCACCGCAAGGTGGAACTGACGCCGGAGGGAAAGCGGGTCTTCTGGACGCTGAAATCGTCGCTCGATACCCTGAACCAGGAGATCCTCGACATCAAAAATCAGGCGCTCTCAGGCACCCTGACCGTCTATTCGCGCCCGTCTATCGCCCAGTGCTGGCTGGTGCCGATGCTCGGGGATTTCACCCGCCGCTATCCGTCGATCTCCCTGACCATTCTGACGGGCAACGATTACCCGAACATGCAGCGAACGGGTATCGATCTGGCGCTCTATTTCGACGATACGCCGCCCACGCAGCTTTCTCACCATTTCCTGATGGACGAAGCTATCCTGCCGGTCTGCACCCCGGAATACGCCCGCGAGCACGAGCTGATGAAAAACCCCGACAACCTGCGCCACTGCACTCTTTTGCACGACCGCCAGGCGTGGAGCAATGATTCCGGCACCGACGAGTGGTTTAGCTGGGCGCAGCACTTTGGGGTGAATTTGCCGCCATCATCGGGGATTGGCTTCGATCGCTCCGATTTAGCGGTTATCGCGGCAATGAACCACGTCGGCGTCGCCATGGGGCGCCAGCGGCTGGTGCAAAAGCGGCTGGATCGCGGGGAGCTGATCGCGCCATTCGGCGAGAAAGCGCTGAAATGCCATCAGCACTACTACATCTCGACCCTCTCCGGCAGGCAGTGGCCGAAAATTGATGCCTTTATCGACTGGCTGAAAAGTCAGGTGGGATGAAGAATTATTACGCTTAGCCTCTACACCAAACGGCAAAAAGCGTGCTAAATACAGCCTATTGCTTTCGATTCTTCGCAAGGTTAACCGTGTTAAAGCCTCTGATCGCCGCTGCGCTGATTTTCTCCTCTGGCTGGGTGTCTGCCGCTGAGCCTCCGCTGACGGCTGCGCGCTATGCGCAGCAGCTCGGCGTGGGTATCGACGTGGACTGGGCGCGCACCGAGCGCGGCATTCGTGAGTTCGACCCGCTGGAAGTGCGTGATTTTAAGGCCAAAGGCTTTACTCACGTGCGCATTCGCGTGGCGGGGGAGCCAACGGAAGCGCGGCTGATTCACCTGCGCAAGCTGGTGGAGGCCTGCGACCAGTACGGCGTGATCCCGGTGATTGCCTACCAGGCGGATGAGTACAAAAACGACCCGAAAGCGGATAACGAAAAAGAGGTGGTGAACTGGTGGATTGCCGTCGCGCACTACTTCGAGAAAAGCTCGCCGCTGCTCGGGTTTGACCTGATCTACGAACCGGCGGACAAGCTGAATCACAACATCGCGTCCCTCAACCGCGTCTACGATAAAACGATCAAAGCGATTCACGCCATCGATGCGGATCGCATGATTTTCGTCGCTCCGCGCCTGCGCGCGGCACCGGAAGATCTCGCCAGCCTCCGGCTGCCTGCTCATAGCCAAAACTACGTGCTGGCCGAGTGGCACATCTTCCCGTGGGGACCGCTCAAGAATAACGGTAAATACCCCTGGACGTCAGGCACCGCCGCCGAGAAATCGGCGATTCGCAGCCGGATCAACACCGCCCTGCGCTGGCAGCAAAAAACCGGGCATGTGAGCTGGGTGGGCGGCTGGGGCGTGGGCGAATCCAGCCGCGTGACGCCGACGGCGCCGCAAATGGCGTTCGCGAACTTCATGGCCTGTGAACTGCAAAAAGCCAAAATCCCTTACGCGATTAACGCGGATTTCCAGTTTTACGACGGGGAGGAGGGGGCGTGGCGACCGGGACCGGAACCGTTATTGCAGGCAATGCTCGCCCCGGTGTGCGAAAAGCCCGACGAGAAGCCGGGCCATCATGTGATTAAATCGTCTGCTCGTGATGCGGCTCACGCGACGCCAGCGGCAGCCAGCACAGCAAAATCAGCAGCCCCATCAGGGTCATCAGCAGGCCAAGGCTAGACTGACCGGTTTGCGGCATCATGGCGGAGAGCCAGGCCAGCGCGCCGGAACCGATGTTTTGCAAACCCCCGACCAGTGCGCCCGCGGTACCGGCGAGGAACGGGAACGGCTCCATCGCGCCGCTGGTCGCCAGCGGGAAGAGCATACCCGCGCCGAAGAAGAACAGGGCAGCCGGGATCAGCAGCGTCCAGACGGTCATCACGCCCAGTAAGCCCGGGACCCACATCATCACGCCAGCCAGCAGGCAGCTCATCACCGACTGCCACATCAGGGTGGAAAAACGTTTATTCGGGCGACCGGCAAACCACGCCCCGAAGAATGCCGCCGGGATCGGCAGAATAAACAGAATACTCACCACCATACTGCTCAGCCCCAGGCCCGCGCCGAGTAGCACGCCGGAACAGGCTTCGAACACCGCAATCCCCGCCAGACCGCCAATCAACATCAGCAGATAACAGGTGAAGGCCCCGTTGCCGAACAGCGTTTTGTAGTTGGCGATAAGCTTCGTGCGCGGCGCACCCGTCGGGCGCGTTTCCGGCATCCAGCGCGCCATGCTGAAGGTGACAATAATGCACAGGACCAGCAGGAAGGCGTAACAAGCGCGCCAGGACCAGATGCTGTCCAGAACGCCGCCAATCAGCGGGGCCAGCAGCGGGCTGACCAGAATGCCCATATTCAGCAGGCTGTTGGCGTGACGCAGCTGCGTCCCCTGGTACATGTCGCGCGGCAGCGTTCGCGCCATCACCCCGCCGACGCCGGTTCCCATGCCCTGTAAGGCACTGGCGGCAATCAGGATTGTCAGGCTGTGAGTGGTCATCGCAATCACCGTGGCGATCATGAAAATCGTCATGCCGACGAGGATCACCGGGCGGCGTCCAACGCGGTCAGAGAGCGGACCGTAGACCAGCTGCGAGACGCCGTAAGTCAGCAGATAGGCGGCCATCACGCTCTGCACCGCGCCTTCGCGCACGCTGAGCTCCTTCGCCATGTCTGCAATCGCCGGAATATAAATGGTCTGCGCCATCTGACCGACGGCCACCAGTAATACCAGCATCAACAGTAAATTAACGTTCCTTTGCTTTTTCATGTCGCTGAATACTTTTGCAAAAAGAGAGAAATAAAGAATAAGTGACTGCGCATTCCCATAAATGCGCGAGGAATCTACCACAATGAGATGACAAATTAAGCATCTCTGAGGTGAATGGTTGAGCGAAAGCAGGCAGGATTTGTAAACGATCTCGGCAACTTATGTTGCCACTGTACAGGTGTTAAAGAGGGGCGGTTGCCCGCCCCTCTCTGGTGCGACTTGAACCTGAATTACCGCAGGTATTTCAGGACGGCATCAAGCAGTTGCAGTACCGCAACAATGAGTTTCAGGATAAGAATGACCATATCCACGACGCCCATACGCGCCTCCTTCTGGCAGAAGGAGCACGATGCTGGCGTACCTCTCCGCCGCCTGTTGCCAGCACCTTTGTTGACGTAACACAGTGTGCTCATTGGGGGGTTAAGGCACTGACGGCACCACCCGTTTCAGCCAGGACTTCGTTGCGCCGGTGTACTGCTTGCGGCCCCCCGTAACTCACTGCGAACAAAATCAGTATAGATAAATACTGGATGCATGAACAGTATTTTATCGACAAAATCGGCGGGCTGATCCATACTCAGATTCATCAAAAAAGAAGCCTAAAATTGCGCGTTCGTGGCCGATCGCGTATACTTCTTGCGTTGACGTAACACAGTGTGTTCGCGGAAACCAACCGCAAACCCTGAAAAAAAACCTCGCTCCGGCGGGGTTTTTTGTTTTCATCATTCGACAAACGAAACGTGATCCCTGACGCAAATTCAGGTGGATGAAAATATTTCCATTGTCAGGCTCTGAATCCTGTGTTTGTATAAATTCTATCAATGATTCTAAACACAGGTCCTCAATGACAACTTCCATGATGGCGTCGACCCTACTAAAAACTGCGCAACCTGCCGCAGTGGTCGTCGTACGTGTGGTGGTGGTCGTCGGCAATGCGCCGTAGGGACTGGATCAACACACGAATCCAAAACCCCGCCGGCGCAAACCGGCGGGGTTTTTAGTTTAAACCTCCCCGGAAAGTCGGCTCAGAACAAAAGGACTGGAGCATGGCAAGTTCGGGCACAACATCTGGCAAGACGCGTTTTACCGGCGCGCAGTTAATCGTTCACTTACTGGAACGTCAGGGCATCAGCATCGTTTCGGGCATTCCGGGCGGTACGGTTCTGCCGCTCTATGACGCCTTAAGTCAAAGCACGCAGATCCGCCACGTGCTGGCGCGCCACGAGCAGGGGGCCGGATTTATCGCCCAGGGCATGGCGCGAACTCAGGGCAAACCCGCGGTCTGTATGGCCTGTAGCGGACCGGGTGCCACCAACCTGGTGACCGCCATCGCCGACGCGCGCCTCGACTCCATCCCGCTGATCTGCATTACCGGCCAGGTTCCCTCGTCGATGATCGGCACCGATGCGTTTCAGGAAGTCGACACCTACGGCATCTCTATCCCCATCACCAAGCACAACTATTTAGTTCGCGATATCGCCGAGTTACCTCAGGTGATCGCCGATGCGTTCCGCATTGCGCAATCCGGTCGCCCGGGCCCGGTGTGGATAGACATTCCTAAGGACGTGCAAACCGCTGAAATCGACATCGAGTCCTTCCCGGAGCCGGGTGACCGCGCCCCCGCGCCGGAATTCAGCGCGCAGAGCGTGCAGGATGCCGCCGCGATGATCAACGCAGCGATTCGCCCGGTGCTCTATCTGGGCGGCGGGGCGATTAACGCCTCTGAACAGGTGCGTGAATTCGCCGAAAAAGCCAATCTGCCGACCACCATGACGTTGATGGCGCTGGGAATGCTGCCGAAAGCGCACCCGCTCTCATTAGGAATGCTGGGGATGCACGGCGCGCGCAGCACCAACTTTATTCTGCAAGAGTCTGATTTACTGATTGTTCTCGGCGCACGTTTTGATGACCGGGCGATTGGCAAAACCGAGCAGTTCTGCCCGAACGCGAAAATCATCCACGTCGATATCGACCGCGCCGAGCTGGGTAAAATCAAACAGCCGCACGTGGCGATCCAGGGCGACGTGGGCGAAGTGCTGGCCCAGCTGATCCCGCAAACCCACGCCACCGACAACGCCGAATGGCGCGATCTGGTTGCCCAGCTGCAGCAGGAGTTCCCGAGCGCCATTCCGACCGAAGGCGATCCGCTCAGCCACTACGGCCTGATTAACGCCGTCGCCTCCTGCGTGGACGACAGCGCGATTATCACCACCGACGTCGGTCAGCATCAGATGTGGACCGCTCAGGCCTACCCGCTGAACCGTCCGCGCCAGTGGCTGACCTCCGGCGGCCTGGGGACGATGGGCTTCGGCCTGCCTGCTGCCGTGGGTGCAGCCCTGGCGAATCCGGATCGTAAGGTCATTTGCTTCTCCGGTGACGGCAGCCTGATGATGAATATTCAGGAGATGGCGACGGCGGCGGAAAACCAGCTCGACGTGAAAATCATCCTGATGAACAACGAAGCGCTGGGCCTGGTGCATCAGCAGCAGAGCCTGTTCTACAAGCAGGGCGTGTTTGCGGCGACCTATCCGGGAACGATCAATTTCATTCAGATTGCCGCCGGTTTTGGCCTGCACACCTGCGATTTGAACGCCGCTGAGGACGCGCAGGCCGCCCTGCAGGAGGCGATTTCCCGTCCGGGCCCGGCGCTGATCCACGTGCGCATCGACCCAGAACAAAAAGTGTATCCGATGGTCCCGCCGGGTGCGGCCAATACTGAGATGGTGGGAGAATAAGCCATGCAGAAACAATACGATAACGTCATTCTCGAACTCACCGTCCGCAACCACCCTGGCGTCATGACCCACGTCTGCGGCCTGTTCGCCCGCCGCGCGTTTAACGTCGAAGGCATTCTGTGTCTGCCGATTCAGGGCAGCGATCAGAGCCGCATCTGGCTACTGGTAAACGACGACCAGCGCCTGGAGCAGATGATGGCGCAAATCGACAAACTGGAAGACGTCACCCAAGTGGTGCGCAACCAGTCCGATCCGACCATGTTTAATAAAATTGCGGTGTTTTTTGAGTAAGGAGTGGGTCTTTATATATTCCTAAAGTTTCATTTGTCGCTTTTCAGAGCATTTTTTTAGCTGTCGTTCCCTGTAGTCTCCGCTCATCGCTAATTTCAAAAGGAATTGACCATGAGCGGAAAACCCGCCGCCCGTCAGGGCGATATGACCACCATCGGCGGCCCGATTGTGCAGGGCAGCCTTGGGGTGATGATTGGCGCACCGACCGGCGTCGCCTGTTCGGTGTGTCCCGGCGGCGTGGTGTCCGGCAGCCCGGTAAACCCGCTGCTCGGGGCCAAAGTCCTGCCCGGTGAAACGGACCTTGCCCTGCCCGGCCCGCTGCCCTTTGTTCTGTCGCGCACCTACAGCAGCTACCGCACGAAAACGCCTGCGCCGGAGGGCCTTTTCGGTCCCGGCTGGAAAGCGCCTTCCGATATCCGCCTGCAACTTCGCGACAATGAACTCATCCTCAACGACAACGGCGGGCGCAGCATTCACTTTGACCTGCTTCTGCCCGGCGAAGTGGCGTTCAGCCGCACCGAGTCCTTCTGGCTGGCGCGGGGTGGCGTGCTGAACCTGAATGAGGTCCATCCCCTGCACCGTCTCTGGCAGGCCCTGCCGGAGGATGTCCGCCTCAGCCCCAACATTTACCTGGCCACCAACAGCCTGCAGGGTCCGTGGTGGCTGCTCGGGTGGGCGGAGCGCGTGCCGTCCGTGGATGAACCCCTTCCCGCGCCGCTCCCGCCGTACCGGGTGCTGACCGGGCTGGTGGATAATTTTGGTCGCACGCTGACGTTTCACCGCGCCCCTTCAGGTGAGTTTGCCGGGAGCATCACCGGAGTGACCGACGGCGCAGGCCGCCGCTTCCGGCTGGTGCTGACCAGCACAGCCAGTGGTGTTCGTCTTTCCGAAGTCTGGCTGGCACACGACCCGGAGTACCCGGGCAACCTGCCCGTCACGCCGCTCACGCGCTATGACTACTCCCCGCGCGGTGAGCTTTCCTCGGTGTATGACCGCAGCGGCACGCAGGTTCGTCAGTTTACGTATGACGACAGGCATCAGGGCCGGATGGTGGCCCATCAGTATGCGGGCAGGCCGCGGACGACCTATCGCTACGACGCCACCGGGCGCGTCACGGAGCAGCACAACCCGGACGGTCTGAGCTACCGCTACCAGTATGAAAAACACCACACGGTGATTACCGACAGCCTGAACCGCCGCGAGGTCCTGCACACCGAAGGCGAAGGCGGTCTGAAGCGGGTGGTGAAAAAAGAATTCGCCGACGCAAGCATCACACAGAGTGAATTCGACAACGCGGGCCGCCTGGTGGCGCAGACCGATGCGGCAGGCCGCAGGACAGAATACCGGCTCAGTCCCGGCTCGGGTCTGCTGGCAGCAACGGTCACGCCGGACGGCAGGCTGACCGAATTTTATTACAACAGCCAGCGTCAGCTCATCGCCACGGTCTACCCGGACGGACTGACAAGCCGGCAGGAGTACGACGACCTGGGCAGGTTGACCGCCGACACCTCACGCCAGGGCGACGTGACGCGTTATGCGTATGATGACCCGCACAGCGAGTATCCGACTGCATCCGAAGACCCCACCGGCAGCCGGAAGCTGATGACCTGGAGCCGCTACGGCCAGCTGCTTTCTTATACCGACTGTTCGGGATATGAAACCCGCTATGAATACGACCGCTTCGGCCAGTTGACCGTTGTTCATCGTGAGGAAGGATTAAACCAGTACCGGGCATACGATGCGCGCGGCAGACTGGCGGCGATAACCGATGCTGCCGGACAGCAGACCCGCTATGAATACAACGTCGCTGGTAACCTGACTGCGGTGACATCCCCGGACGGGACCCGCAGCGAAACCGGGTTCGATGCCCGGGGAAATATTATCCTCGCGACACAGGGCAATATCACCCACCGGGTGGAATACGATGCCGCAGGCCGTACCACCCGGCTTATCAACGAGAACGGCAGCCACACTGAATTCGCTTACGATGCGCTGGACCGTCTGACGCAGGAGACCGGTTTTGACGGACGCATCAGACGCTACAGGTACAACGCCAGCGGGCAGCTGGTTCACAGCGAAGACGAAAGCCTGACTACCGTCTGGCAGTATGACGACGCGGGACGCCTGGTCAGCCGCATGGTTGACGGTGAACCCGCAGAAAAGTGGTGCTACGACGCGCGCGGCTGGCTGACGGATATCAGCCATCTCAGCGAAGGACACCGCGTCACGGTTTCATATGACTACAGCCCCGAAGGCCGTCTCACGGCCGAGCGCCAGACGGTGCACAGCCCGGAAACGCACGCCCTGCTGTGGCAGCATGAAACAAAACACGACTACCGCGCCGGTCTCGTGAACCGGGTGCAGCACGACCGGTTGCCGCCGGTGGAATGGCTGACGTATGGCTCCGGTTACCTGGCGGGGATTAAGCTCGGCGACATGCCGCTCATCGAGTACACCCGCGACCGCCTGCACCGGGAAACGCAGCGCCGTTTCGGCGGCTACGCACTGGAAACGGCTTACGCCGCAGGCGGACAGCTGGAGAGTCATCACCTGAGCCAGACAGCCCTGAACCGGGACTACACCTGGAATGCGAACGGACAGCTCACCCACATCCGCGGCCCGCATGACCAGCGCGACTACGGGTATGAGAACGGGCGTCTGTTCAGCACACACATACAGTCCGCGCACCACGACCTGACACATCAGACCCCGACCGACCCGGCGGGGAACCGGATTGCGGCACAGGAAGCCCTGCCGGATGTGTGGCGGGACAACCGTATCACGCAGGACGCAGAGCACTTTTATCATTACGACGTCCACGGCAGCCTGACAGAAAAAGACGAGCGCCGCATCCATCAGGACGGGAGCATTACCCATCACTACGCATACGATAACCAGCAACGGCTGACACACTACCAAAAGAGGCAGAATGGTCACCTGCTGACCGAGAGCCGCTACGCGTATGACCCGCTCGGGCGCCGTATCTGCAAACAGGTCTGGCACGGCCGGGTACACGACGGCATCTGGTATCTCCCGACCGCCCCCGCTGAATCCGTGTGGTACGGCTGGGACGGCGACCGGCTGACCACCACCCAGACCGACACCACCCGCATCCAGACGATTTACCAGCCGGGCACCTTCGCGCCGT
>NZ_JASSOT010000057.1 GCF_030238365.1 Lelliottia wanjuensis
TTGCCTGGCGGCTTTAGCGCGGTGGTCCCACCTGACCCCATGCCGAACTCAGAAGTGAAACGCCGTAGCGCCGATGGTAGTGTGGGGTCTCCCCATGTGAGAGTAGGGAACTGCCAGGCATCAAATTAAGTAGTAAACCGGTGCATCAATCCGGTAGTTACAGAAGTCTTCGGTGGAGCGGTAGTTCAGTCGGTTAGAATACCTGCCTGTCACGCAGGGGGTCGCGGGTTCGAGTCCCGTCCGTTCCGCCACTTATTAAGATATTAAGCCTGCTTACGTAGCAGGCTTAATAGCAAGAAGATTTAGGGGCGTAGCTCAGTTGGTAGAGCACCGGTCTCCAAAACCGGGTGTCGCGAGTTCGAGTCTCTCCGCCCCTGCCATATAGAATCCTTTGCTTCGGCAAAGGATTTTTTTTGCTTCAAAAACCTCAAACTTCCCTTCTTTCTTGCGTCCCTGCAAGCGTTTTGAACTAATCCATTACATTGATTTTCAATAGATCTTTAATTTGAGCATGTTTATCGCTGTTCTGAAGCCAGATGGCATAAAGTGGCCTGATAAGCGTGGTTGAATCAGCGACAGTATGCAGGCCCGGTTTCTCATCTGCCCAGCGAGTGGGTAACCAGGTGCAACCTTTCAGAAGGGCTAATTGCTGACAGGCAATTTCAGCTGAGCTGGTTGTCAGCGTAGGGACATCATCGGCGGCGATCAAACCGGCTTCATGCTGCTGGAAATCGGGTCCCCACTCGAGTCTCAGATAACTGAGATCCGCTTTCATCATTGAGGGTTCAGACGCATAGAGCGAAAGACTAAACTGCCCCAGGATCTGGCTGCTAAATTCATCCATCTTGGGCGCTTCTGTGGTGATCAGGAGATCCAACTGACGCTCGTGAAGCTGTTTCACCAGGGACTGCCGCTGCGCGATCCGGGCCTCAAATTGTAGATTATCGTGAGATTTATACAGCCGCGTGAGCCACTGGCTCAACATGCACTCCCACAAAGACGCACTTGCCCCGATGGAAAACTCATTGTATCTGGACGTATGCGCCACCTCTTTTCGCGCAGCCTGCCAGGTATTCATCAGCGTTTCGGCGTAGGGTAAGAGCTTCTCTCCGGCCGCCGTTAACCGGATGTTGTTGCGATGGCGGGTAAAAAGATTCACACCGAGTTGATTTTCCAGCTGACGAATACGAAAACTCACCGCCGACTGAGTCAGGTAAAGTGCTTCCGCTGCTCGCCCAAAGTGACGCGTTCTACTCACTTCGAGGAAAGTTTTTAGCAATTCCGTATCCACATCTTTCTCCGCAAAATTATTTGTCGTTATGATTTAAATGTTTTGTTTGACGCTCTGTCAAGCGTAACTAATACTCCGCGCCATAAATAGCTCGGCCAAAGAATTAGGAGCGTGTAGGATGGCGGAAAGCTTTACGACAACTAATCGTTTTTTCGACAATAAAAATTATCCGCGCGGGTTCTCTCGTCATGGCGATTTCACCATCAAAGAGGCGCAACTGCTTGAGCGCCATGGTTATGCCTTTAACGAGCTGGATCTGGGGAAACGTGAGCCTGCAACTGAAGACGAAAAACTGTTTGTTGCCGTTTGCCGTGGTGAGCGTGAGCCAGAATCTGAAGCAGAACGCGTATGGATCAAATACATGGCTCGCATCAAGCGACCAAAGCGTTTCCATACTCTCTCCGGCGGTAAGCCGCAGATGGAAGGTGCAGAAGACTACACCGAATCTGACGATTGATATGATGTGAAAAGGGGCTACGGCCCCTTTTTTACGCCAGCATCTTTTGCAGATGCAGCAGCAATCGATCTATTGCGCGGTAACTCAACGCCTCCTGCAGGTGCCGCCGCTGTATATCATCATCCCCCTCTAAATCAGCGATAGTGCGCGCCACCTTCAATAACCGTTGCCAGGCACGTACTGAGAGCCCAAACCGCGTCAGCGTCTCTTCCAGCCAGCGAGAATCACTCTCTGCCAGGTGGCAAAACTGACGGATCTGAGCGTTATCGAGACGCGCATTGAGTTTGTCCTGGCGTAAATACTGCCGTTCCTGCGCGTGAATCACCCTGTCCCGTACAATGCGGCTGCTCTCGCCAGTCACATTTGTCTGGCTGAGCACACCCGGCGGCGGCAATGGGATTTCCAGTGAGAGATCAAAACGGTCGAGAAAGGGCCCTGACAGCCTCCCCAGATAGCGAAGTGTCTGCTCGGGCGTGCTCCGGTTGTGATTACCCTGATAATGGCCTGAAGGGCTTGGATTCATTGCAGCGATGAGCTGAAACTGAGCCGGATAGCTGATCTTGGCGCGAGTACGGGAAATATGGATCTGCCCGGACTCAATCGGTTCTCGCAACGCATCCAGCACGCGTCTCTCGAACTCAGGTAACTCATCCAGAAACAAAATGCCGTGATGGGCGAGGGAGATCTCACCGGGTTCAGGAATCGAGCCGCCGCCCACCATCGCGGTAAGTGAAGCACTGTGGTGAGGCGAACGGAACGGCCTTCTGCGCCAGTGTTGCTGTAATGACGTGGAATTCGTCAGACTGATGATTGCCGCACTCTCCAGCGCCTCATGGTTGCTCAACGGCGGTAGCAAACCGTTCAGCCGGCTGGCCAGCATCGTTTTCCCCGTCCCCGGTGGTCCTATTAGCAATAGGTTATGCCCGCCCGCCGCGGTGATCTCTAATGCCCGCTTTCCCTGCTCCTGGCCGATGATATCGCTCAGGTCTTCGGTGTGCTCCGGTGGAACGATGCGATTCTCCTCTGGCTCAGCCAGCTCATGGCGGCCTTCCAGAAAGGCGCAGACCTCCTGTAAATGCACGGCAATCAGGCAGCCCTTCTCTTCGATTAGGCTAACTTCTGAGGCATTTTCAGCGGCAACAACAATTTGTCTTCCAGCCTTTAACGCTGCCAGCGCGCCAGATATTGCACCGGGAACGCCTCTTAACGCGCCTGTAAGCGCCAGTTCGCCCACAAACTCATACCTGCTCAAATTGGGCGCGTTAAGCTGCTCAGAGGCGGTGAGGAGCGCCAGGGCGATAGGTAAATCATATCGCCCGCCTTCTTTCGGCAGATCGGCAGGCGCAAGATTAATGGTGATCTTCTTAGCGGGGAAGGTATAACCGCTGTTGATGATCGCACTTCGCACGCGATCCCGAGCCTCCTTCACCGTGGTTTCAGGCAGTCCAACGAGCGTTAAGCCGGGCAGCCCATTGCTCAGATGGACCTCAACGGAAATAAGTGGTGCCTGCACCCCTAAAGCGGCGCGAGTATAAACAACTGACAGTGACATAGGTGTCTCCTTTGGAGGTCACTATGCCAGTTCATTTCTTCGTTTTTTAGCGACAAATCGCGCTATTACGAGGCATGTTCCTGCATTTTGATGCAATGAGGAAATGGTTACTTTCTGGCTGGATCCCGCTCGCAAAAAGACAAAAAGCGAAGTTTTTGCGGCCATCGGCGGCTGACAAAAAATGAAAAATATTCATTTCCTGTTTTTCTCATATAAAACAAACATTTTTTGAGAAAGTATTCGCAGCCTAAGGAATCGGGTCATAAATTTTTCTTGTGTTTAATTCGATGTCTGTGATAACTCTTTAGGTATTCCTTCGAACAAGATGCCAAAAGAACTCAAAATGACAGCCCTTCTACTAGTGATTAGCCTGGTCGTGATTAGCGTGGTGGTGATTATTATCCCACCGTGCGGGGCTGCACTTGGACGAGGAAAGGCTTAAAAAACAAGCCTTAACGAACTAAGACCCCCGCACCGAAAGGTCCGGGGGTTTTTTTATGACCTAAAAACTTAAACGAGGAGCAGAATATGACAACTAGCACAAAATTCTGTTTCTCCAGATTTATGACGGGGAACTCACTATGAACGGGGCACAATGGGTAGTACATGCGTTGCGAGCACAGGGGGTCGAAACGGTCTTCGGCTATCCGGGTGGCGCAATCATGCCGATCTACGATGCGCTGTATGACGGCGGCGTGGAGCACCTGTTGTGTCGACACGAGCAGGGTGCGGCCATGGCGGCGATTGGTTTTGCGCGCGCCACCGGTAAAACCGGCGTGTGCATGGCGACGTCCGGACCGGGTGCGACTAACCTGATCACCGGCCTGGCCGATGCGCTGCTGGATTCTGTCCCTGTGGTCGCGATTACCGGGCAGGTCGCCTCGCCGTTCATCGGTACCGATGCGTTTCAGGAAGTGGACGTTCTCGGTTTGTCCCTGGCCTGCACCAAACATAGCTTCCTGGTGCAGTCGCTGGAAGAGCTGCCGCGCGTCATGGCAGAAGCCTTCCAGGTGGCAAACTCAGGCCGTCCTGGCCCGGTTCTGATTGATATCCCAAAAGACATTCAGCTGGCGATCGGCGATTTAGAGCCGCATTTCTCCACCGTTGAAAGCGATGACTCTTTCCCGCACGAAGCCGTTGAAGAAGCCCGCCAGATGCTGGCTCAGGCGCAACAGCCGATGCTTTACGTGGGCGGCGGAGTGGGCATGGCGCAGGCGGTTCCGGCGCTGCGCGAATTTATCGCCGTCACCCAAATACCCTCCACCTGTACGCTGAAGGGCCTGGGTGCGGTTGATGCCAATGATCCGAACTACCTCGGCATGCTGGGGATGCACGGCACCAAAGCCGCCAACCTGGCGGTGCAAGAGTGTGACCTGCTGATTGCCGTTGGCGCGCGTTTTGACGACCGCGTGACGGGCAAGCTGAATACCTTCGCACCGCATGCCAAAGTGATCCATATGGATATCGACCCGGCCGAAATGAACAAACTGCGTCAGGCGCACGTCGCGCTGCAGGGCGATCTGAACGCCCTGTTACCGGCGCTGCAACAGCCATTGTCCGTCGACAGCTGGCGCCAGCACACCGCGCAGATGCGTGTGGAAAACGCCTGGCGTTACGATCATCCTGGCGAGGCCATCTATGCCCCGCTGCTGTTAAAACAGCTGTCAGATCGCAAACCGGCAGACTCTGTCGTCACCACCGACGTCGGCCAGCACCAGATGTGGTCGGCCCAGCATATGACCTATACCCGCCCGGAAAACTTCATCACCTCCAGCGGATTGGGAACCATGGGCTTCGGCCTGCCAGCAGCCGTAGGCGCTCAGGTTGCGCGCCCGAATGATACGGTCATCTGCGTGTCCGGTGATGGCTCGTTCATGATGAACGTGCAGGAGCTGGGCACGGTCAAACGCAAGCAGCTGCCGCTGAAAATCTTGTTGCTGGATAACCAGCGTTTGGGAATGGTTCGCCAGTGGCAGCAGCTGTTTTTCCAGGAGCGCTACAGCGAAACCACCCTCACGGATAACCCCGATTTCCTCGTACTGGCCAGCGCCTTCGGCATCCCTGGCCAGCACATCACCCGTAAAGACCAGGTTGAAGCGGCACTCGACACCATGCTGTCCAGCGAAGGACCATACCTGCTTCATGTCTCAATCGACGAGCTTGAGAATGTCTGGCCGTTGGTGCCACCTGGCGCCAGTAACGCACAAATGATGGAGAAATTATCATGATGCAACATCAGGTCGCCGTTCAGGCCCGCTTCAATCCCGAAACATTAGAACGCGTCTTACGCGTGGTCCGTCACCGTGGCTTTCAGATCTGCGCCATGAATATGGAAACCGCCACCGATGCCCAGAACATAAATATCGAATTGACCGTTGCCAGCCCACGGTCGGTCGACTTACTGTTTAGCCAGTTAAGTAAACTGGTTGATGTCGCCCACGTGGCCATCTGCCAGAGCACAACCACATCACAACAAATCCGCGCTTGAGCGTGACAGGAAGAAAACATGACGACGAAGAAAGCTGATTACATTTGGTTCAACGGTGAGATGGTTCGTTGGGAAGATGCCACGGTACACGTGATGTCCCACGCCCTGCATTACGGTACCTCTGTGTTTGAAGGTGTCCGTTGCTACGATTCTCACAAAGGACCAGTGGTGTTCCGCCATCGCGAACACATGCAGCGTCTGCATGACTCAGCCAAAATCTATCGTTTCCCGGTTTCTCAAAGCGTTGATGAGCTGATGGAAGCGTGCCGCGCCGTGCTGCGCAAAAACAATCTGACCAGCGCCTATATTCGTCCGCTGGTCTTCGTGGGTGATGTGGGCATGGGCGTGAACCCGCCAGCCGGTTACACCACTGACGTCATCATTGCCGCGTTCCCGTGGGGTGCTTATCTGGGTGCAGAAGCGCTGGAGCAGGGGATCGACGCAATGGTTTCATCCTGGAATCGCGTTGCGCCAAACACCATCCCAACCGCAGCCAAAGCGGGCGGTAACTACCTCTCTTCCCTGTTGGTCGGTAGCGAAGCGCGCCGCCACGGTTATCAGGAAGGTATCGCTCTGGACGTCAACGGCTATATCTCTGAAGGTGCCGGTGAGAACCTGTTCGAAGTGAAAGACGGCATTCTGTTCACCCCGCCATTTACCTCTTCCGCGCTGCCGGGCATCACCCGTGATGCGATCATTAAGCTGGCGAAAGATCTGGGTATCGAAGTGCGCGAGCAGGTGCTGTCCCGCGAATCTCTGTACCTGGCCGATGAAGTCTTCATGTCCGGTACCGCGGCAGAAATCACGCCGGTTCGCAGCGTAGACGGTATTCAGGTGGGCGAAGGTCGTCGTGGCCCGGTCACCAAACGTATTCAGGATGCATTCTTTGGCCTCTTCACCGGTGAAACGGAAGATAAATGGGGCTGGTTGGATCAAGTTAATTCATAAGCATAATTTTGGGACGGCACGCACCGTCCCATTTATTAGATAGACGGGAGTAAATAAAGCATGCCTAAGTATCGTTCCGCCACCACCACCCATGGCCGCAATATGGCCGGTGCCCGCGCGCTGTGGCGCGCAACCGGGATGACCGACGCTGACTTCGGTAAGCCGATTATCGCCGTGGTTAACTCCTTCACCCAGTTTGTGCCGGGTCACGTTCACCTGCGCGATCTGGGTAAACTGGTCGCCGAGCAAATCGAAGCCGCAGGCGGCGTGGCGAAAGAGTTCAATACCATCGCTGTCGATGACGGTATCGCGATGGGCCACGGGGGCATGCTCTATTCACTGCCGTCGCGCGAGCTGATCGCCGATTCGGTCGAGTACATGGTGAACGCCCACTGCGCCGATGCGATGGTCTGCATCTCCAACTGCGACAAAATCACCCCGGGGATGCTGATGGCCTCCCTGCGCCTGAACATTCCGGTGATCTTCGTCTCTGGCGGCCCGATGGAAGCCGGTAAAACCAAGCTCTCCGACAAAATCATCAAACTCGACCTGGTCGACGCGATGATTCAGGGCGCGGACCCGAAAGTCTCCGACGAGCAGAGCGATCAGGTTGAACGTTCTGCCTGTCCGACCTGCGGCTCCTGTTCCGGGATGTTCACCGCCAACTCCATGAACTGTCTGACCGAAGCGCTGGGTCTTTCACAGCCGGGCAACGGCTCGCTGCTGGCGACTCACGCTGACCGCAAACAGCTGTTCCTCAATGCCGGTACGCGCATCGTTGAGCTGACCAAACGTTATTACGAGCAAGACGACGTCAGCGCGCTGCCGCGCAATATCGCCAACAAAGCGGCGTTCGAAAATGCCATGACCCTGGATATCGCCATGGGCGGATCCACCAACACCGTTCTGCACCTGCTGGCCGCAGCGCAGGAAGCTGAAATTGATTTCACCATGAGTGACATCGACAAGCTCTCCCGCAAGGTGCCACAGCTGTGTAAAGTCGCGCCAAGTACCCAGAAATACCACATGGAAGACGTTCACCGTGCCGGTGGTGTGCTGGGCATTCTCGGCGAGCTGGAGCGCGCCGGCCTGTTGAATCGTGACGTGAAAAACATTCTCGGCCTGACGCTGCCGCAAACGCTGGACCAGTACGACGTGATGCTGACCAAAGACGAAGCGGTGAAAAAGATGTTCCGCGCCGGCCCGGCAGGCATCCGCACCACCCAGGCCTTCTCGCAGGATTGTCGCTGGGACACCCTGGATGACGATCGCGCCGAAGGTTGTATCCGCTCTCTGGAGAATGCCTACAGCAAAGACGGCGGTCTGGCCGTGCTGTACGGCAACTTTGCGGAAAACGGCTGCATCGTCAAAACGGCAGGCGTGGACGACAGCATTCTGAAATTCACCGGTCCTGCAAAAGTGTATGAAAGCCAGGACGCGGCGGTGGAAGCCATTCTGGGCGGTAAAGTGGTCGCGGGCGATGTTGTGGTTATCCGCTACGAAGGGCCAAAAGGCGGGCCAGGCATGCAGGAGATGCTCTATCCGACCACCTTCCTGAAATCCATGGGTCTCGGCAAAGCCTGCGCGCTGATCACCGACGGTCGATTCTCCGGCGGTACGTCCGGTCTCTCCATCGGTCACGTCTCTCCGGAAGCGGCGAGCGGCGGCAACATTGCCATCATCGAAGACGGCGACATGATTGCGATCGACATTCCAAATCGCGGCATTCAGCTGCAGCTGAGCGAGCAGGAAATTGCTGCACGCCGTGAAGCTCAGGAAGCCCGGGGCGATAAAGCCTGGACGCCAAAAGATCGCCAGCGCGAAGTCTCCTTCGCCCTGCGCGCCTACGCCACCCTTGCCACCAGTGCGGACAAAGGCGCGGTGCGCGATAAATCCAAACTTGGGGGCTAATGATGGCCGAATCACAACCCTTATCCGCCGCCCCTGAGGGGGCGGAATATCTCAGAGCGGTGCTACGCGCGCCGGTCTACGAGGCGGTGCAGGTCACGCCGCTGCAGAAAATGGACAAGCTGTCGTCCCGTCTCGATAACGTGATTCTGGTGAAGCGCGAAGACCGCCAGCCGGTCCACAGCTTTAAGCTCCGCGGCGCCTACGCGATGATGGCCGGGTTAACCGAAGAGCAAAAAGCGCGCGGGGTTATCACCGCATCGGCGGGGAATCACGCCCAGGGCGTGGCGTTTTCTGCCGCACGTTTAGGGCTGAAAGCGCTGATCGTGATGCCGGTCGCGACTGCTGATATCAAAGTCGACGCGGTACGCGGCTTCGGCGGCGAGGTCCTGCTCCACGGGGCCAATTTTGATGAAGCCAAAGCGCGCGCCATCGAACTGGCGCAGCAGCAGGGCTTTACCTGGGTGCCACCTTTCGATCACCCGATGGTGATTGCCGGGCAAGGTACGCTGGCGCTGGAACTGCTGCAGCAGGATGCCCACCTCGATCGCGTGTTTGTCCCGGTCGGCGGTGGCGGTCTGGCAGCGGGTGTCGCGGTGCTCATTAAACAACTGATGCCGCAGATCAAAGTGATTGCGGTGGAAGCGGAAGATTCCGCCTGCCTGAAAGCGGCGCTGGACGCCGGTCATCCGGTGGATCTGCCGCGCGTGGGATTATTTGCTGAAGGCGTGGCGGTGAAACGTATCGGCGATGAGACGTTCCGCGTGTGCCAGGAGTATCTCGACGACATCATCACCGTCGACAGCGATGCGATCTGCGCGGCGATGAAAGATCTGTTCGAGGATGTCCGCGCGGTGGCAGAACCGTCTGGCGCGCTGGCGCTGGCGGGGATGAAAAAATATATCGCTCAGCACAACATCCGCGGGGAACGCCTGGCGCATGTGCTCTCTGGCGCGAACGTCAATTTCCACGGCCTGCGTTACGTGTCCGAACGCTGCGAACTGGGTGAGCAACGCGAAGCCCTGCTGGCGGTGACGATCCCTGAAGAGAAGGGCAGCTTCCTGAAATTCTGCCAGCTGCTCGGCGGGCGCTCAGTGACCGAATTTAACTATCGCTTTGCCGATGCCAAAGATGCCTGCATTTTTGTCGGTGTGCGGCTGAGCCGTGGGCTCGAGGAGCGCAAAGAGATCCTTCACCTGCTGAATGAGGGCGGCTACAGCGTGGTGGATCTCTCCGATGACGAGATGGCGAAA
This sequence comes from Lelliottia wanjuensis, assembly GCF_030238365.1. GTDB lineage: Bacteria > Pseudomonadota > Gammaproteobacteria > Enterobacterales > Enterobacteriaceae > Enterobacter > Enterobacter wanjuensis. The sequence continues at coordinate 9,898 of NZ_JASSOT010000057.1, forward strand.
CTGCACGTGCGCTATATGGTCGGCGGGCGTCCGTCGAAGCCGTTGCGGGAGCGTCTGTTCAGCTTTGAGTTTCCGGAATCACCGGGGGCTTTGCTCAAGTTCCTGCACACGCTGGGCACCCACTGGAACATTTCGCTGTTCCACTATCGCAGCCACGGCACCGATTACGGGCGCGTGCTGGCGGCGTTCGAACTGGGTGAGCATGAACCGGATTTCGAAACCCGGCTGAACGAGCTGGGCTACGATTGCCATGACGAAACTCATAACCCGGCGTTCAGGTTCTTCCTGGCGGGCTAACGTCCAAATGCCCGATGGCGCTGCGCTTATCGGGCCTACAATGCGTCCGGTATGGGTTTAATGGTTCGGCAAAATCTGCCAAAACGCATCAATAAGCGGCTCATGCAGCCGCTTTTTTTGTGCGCACACGCCGAGCTCAAACGGCGTCTTCTCATCGCTACGCTCTAAAATCATCACGCGATTGCGCACCGGCTCCGGGCTATTTTCCAGCACCACTTCCGGCAGCAACGCCACGCCACACCCCAGGGCGACCATCGACACCATGGCTTCATGCCCGCCCACCGTCGCATAGATCGAGGGATTGCTGATTTTTTGCCGACGGAACCACAGCTCGATACGACGGCGCACCGGCCCCTGATCGGCCATGATAAACGGCACCGTTGACCAGTCGGGATGATCGACCGATACCTGATTACGCACCGGACACGGCAGCGCCGGGGCGATTAACACCACCGCCAGATTCTCCAGCATCGAAAATGCGACTGCGCCGGGCAGCGTTTCGGGTTTGCCTGCAATCGCCAGATCGGCTTCGCCCGTTACCACTTTCTCCATCGCATCAGCGGCGTCCCCCGTGGTGAGCTTGATTTCTACCGACGGGTGCTCGGCGCGAAACCGGTCCAGAATCGGCGGCAAGTGGCTATAGGCGGCCGTCACGGAGCAGAAAATATGCAGCTCGCCGGAGAGGGAGGGCCCCTGCTGATCGATGGTGTGCCGCAGCCGCTGATACTGGAGCAACGTCTGCTGGGCAAACGATCGCAGCTCTTCGCCCGCTTCGGTGAGCGTCACGGTGCGGTTATCGCGCACAAACAGGGCCTGACCGAGATCCTCTTCCAGGCGCTGGATCTGCCGGGAAAGCGTGGAGGGGCTGACGTGCATGGCCCGCGCGCTACGGCCAAAGTGACGGCTTTCCGCCAGATGCAGAAAGGTTTTGAGATCGCGTAAATCCACAGACCACACTCCACGTTTTTACGTTGCAGAAATTGCAACGTGACGTTGTGAATATATCAATTTCCGCAATAAAATTCCTGTCATATAGTAAGTCCATACTCGCATAAGCGACCAGAACAACAAGCAACACAACATCACGGAGTTCACCATGGCTAACTACTTCAATACACTGAATCTGCGTCAGCAGCTGGCACAGCTGGGCAAATGCCGCTTTATGGCGCGCGATGAATTCGCCGATGGCGCGAGCTACCTTCAGGGTAAAAAAGTGGTCATCGTCGGCTGTGGCGCACAGGGTCTGAACCAGGGCCTGAACATGCGTGACTCCGGTCTGGATATCTCCTACGCCCTGCGTAAAGAAGCAATTGCTGAGAAGCGCGCTTCCTGGCGTAAAGCGACCGAAAACGGCTTCAAAGTGGGTACCTACGAAGAGCTGATCCCACAGGCGGATCTGGTGGTTAACCTGACCCCAGACAAACAGCACTCCGACGTTGTGCGCTCCGTTCAGCCGCTGATGAAAGACGGCGCGGCGCTGGGCTACTCTCACGGTTTTAACATCGTTGAAGTGGGCGAGCAGATCCGTAAAGACATCACCGTGGTGATGGTTGCGCCGAAGTGCCCAGGCACCGAAGTGCGTGAAGAGTACAAACGTGGTTTCGGCGTACCGACCCTGATCGCCGTTCACCCGGAAAACGATCCGAAAGGCGAAGGCATGGCGATTGCCAAAGCCTGGGCTGCGGCAACCGGCGGTCACCGTGCGGGCGTGCTGGAGTCTTCCTTCGTAGCAGAAGTGAAATCTGACCTGATGGGCGAGCAGACTATCCTGTGCGGTATGCTGCAGGCCGGTTCTCTGCTGTGCTTCGACAAGCTGGTGGAAGAGGGTACTGACCCTTCTTACGCAGAAAAACTGATTCAGTTCGGCTGGGAAACCATCACCGAAGCGCTGAAGCAGGGCGGAATTACGCTGATGATGGACCGTCTGTCCAACCCAGCAAAACTGCGTGCTTATGCGCTGTCCGAACAGCTGAAAGAGATCATGGCGCCGCTGTTCCAGAAACACATGGACGACATCATCTCCGGTGAATTCTCCTCCGGCATGATGGCTGACTGGGCGAACGACGATAAGAAACTGCTGACCTGGCGTGAAGAGACCGGTAAAACCGCGTTCGAAACCGCCGCTCAGTTCGACGGTAAAATCAGCGAGCAGGAGTACTTCGATAAAGGCGTTCTGATGATCGCGATGGTGAAAGCGGGCGTTGAGCTTGCGTTCGAAACCATGGTCGACTCCGGCATCATCGAAGAATCGGCTTACTACGAATCACTGCACGAGCTGCCGCTGATCGCGAACACCATCGCCCGTAAGCGTCTGTATGAAATGAACGTGGTAATCTCTGATACCGCAGAATACGGCAACTACCTGTTCTCTTACGCTTGCGTACCGCTGCTGAAAGAGTTCATGACCACCCTGCAGGCAGGCGATCTGGGTAAAGCGATTGCCGAAGGCACGGTTGATAACGCACAGCTGCGCGACGTGAACGAAGCGATTCGTAGCCATGCGATTGAGAGCGTGGGCCACACGCTGCGCGGATACATGAAAGATATGAAGCGTATTGCTGTAGCAGGATAATAAAAAAGTCGGGTGGCGCTTACGCTTACCCGACCTACACATCTTCCGTTCGTAGGCCCGGTAAGGCGAAGCCGCCACCGGGCTTTTTGTTTTGCGGGGAGGTGCGGCCTGATGCCCTCACCCCAGCCCTCTCCCACGGGAGAGGGTGCAAACATAAAAAGCCTTCTCTATGAGAAGGCTTTGCTGTTAATTCCGGTACAGCACTTTAATGATGTGATAACCGAACTGAGTGTGCAGTGGGCCGGTTGGCTCCAGCACCGGGCAGGAGAACACCACTTTATCAAACGCCGGAACCATCTGGCCCTGACGGAATTCACCTAAGTGGCCGCCTTTTTTGCCTGACGGGCAGGTAGAGTGTTTTTTCGCCAGTTTCTCGAAGTCCGCGCCGTTTTTGATCTGCTCCAGAAGATCCAGTGCCAGTTTCTCTTCTTTAACAAGAATATGCAGTGCTGCTGCTGTTTTTGCCATGATCGTGCCTTGAGTGGTATGGATTAGGCTCGCTATACTACCACACGCGTTTTTCCTTTTTATCTCCTCCCGACCTTCATTGAGTGAACTTCTTATGCGTTTAAACCCCGGACAACAACAAGCCGTCGAATTCGTCACCGGACCTTGCCTGGTGCTGGCGGGTGCGGGTTCCGGAAAGACGCGCGTGATCACCAATAAAATCGCCCATCTGATCCGCGGCTGTGGCTATCAGGCGCGCCATATCGCGGCGGTGACCTTCACCAACAAGGCGGCGCGCGAGATGAAAGAGCGTGTCGGGCAGACGCTCGGGCGCAAAGAGGCGCGCGGGCTGATGATCTCCACCTTCCACACGCTGGGGCTGGACATCATTAAGCGCGAATACGCCGCGCTGGGGATGAAGTCTAATTTCTCCCTCTTCGACGATACGGATCAGGTCGCACTCCTGAAAGAGCTGACCGAAGGGCGGCTCGAAGAAGACAAAACCATCCTGCAGCAGTTGATCTCGACGATCTCCAACTGGAAAAACGATCTGATGACGCCGGCGCAGGCTGCGGCGAGCGCCAAAGGTGAGCGCGATCGGATCTTCGCCCACTGTTACAGCCTGTATGACGACCACCTCAAAGCCTGTAACGTTCTCGATTTTGACGACCTGATCCTGCTGCCGACGCTGCTGCTCCAGCGCAATGAAGAGGTGCGCGAGCGCTGGCAGAACAAGATCCGCTATCTGCTGGTGGATGAATATCAGGACACCAACACCAGCCAGTATGAACTGGTGAAACTGCTGGTGGGGCAACGCGCGCGCTTTACCGTGGTGGGCGACGACGACCAGTCGATTTACTCCTGGCGCGGGGCACGTCCGCAAAACCTGGTCCTGCTGAGCAAAGATTTTCCCGCGCTGCAGGTGGTCAAGCTCGAGCAAAACTACCGCTCGTCAGGGCGCATTCTGAAAGCGGCTAACATTCTGATCGCCAACAACCCACACGTCTTCGAAAAACGTCTCTTCTCCGAGCTGGGGTATGGCACCGAGCTGAAAGTCCTCAGTGCCAACAATGAAGAGCACGAGGCCGAGCGCGTGGCAGGCGAGCTGATTGCCCATCACTTCGTCAATAAAACCGAGTACAAGGACTACGCCATCCTCTATCGCGGGAACCACCAGTCGCGCGTCTTTGAAAAGATGCTGATGCAAAACCGCATCCCTTACAAAATCTCCGGCGGGACCTCGTTCTTCTCCCGCCCTGAGATCAAAGACTTACTCGCCTATCTGCGTGTGCTGACCAACCCGGACGACGACAGCGCGTTCTTGCGCATCGTCAACACGCCGAAGCGTGAAATCGGCCCGGCGACGCTGCAAAAGCTGGGTGAATGGGCGATGACCCGAAATAAAAGTATGTTCACCGCCAGCTTCGATATGGGGCTGAGCACGACGCTCACCGGGCGCGGCTACGAGTCGCTGACGCGCTTTACCCAGTGGCTGGGAGAGATCCAGCGCCTCGCCGAGCGCGAGCCGATCGCCGCCGTACGCGATCTCATCCACGGCGTCGATTACGAATCCTGGCTGTACGAAACGTCCGCCAGCCCAAAAGCGGCCGAAATGCGCATGAAAAACGTCAACCAGCTGTTTACGTGGATGACCGAAATGCTGGAAGGCTCCGAAATCGACGAACCGATGACCCTGACGCAGGTCGTCACCCGCTTTACCCTGCGCGACATGATGGAGCGCGGCGAGAGCGAAGAGGAAGCGGATCAGGTTCAGCTGATGACCCTGCACGCGTCCAAAGGCCTTGAATTCCCGTATGTTTATCTGGTGGGAATGGAAGAGGGATTATTGCCGCATCAGAGCAGCATTGATGAGGACAACGTCGATGAAGAACGACGTCTGGCTTACGTGGGCATTACCCGTGCGCAAAAAGAGCTGACCTTTACGCTGTGCAAAGAGCGCCGTCAGTATGGCGAAATGGTACGCCCGGAACCGAGCCGCTTCCTGCTGGAACTGCCGCAGGACGATCTGATTTGGGAGCAAGAGCGTAAGGTGATTACGGCTGAAGAAAGGATGCACAAAGGGCAAGCCAACGTGGCGAACATTCGCGCCATGCTGGCGAAAGCCAAAGAGAAGTAACGGCGGCGCTATTTCACTTCCAGATCCCAGTGGACGTAGCTCTGCCACTGGCATTCCTGCTCAATCATCTCAGCCCCAAGCGGGTGACGATCCAGCCAGTTATCCGGCAGCGTGAGCGTCAGGTTTTCGCCATTCGCGGAGAGGGTGATAGCAGGCAATAAGTCGGCGCGGCGACGGCTGGCGAACAGAATCGCCAGACGCAGCAGTCGACAGAGATGTTCGGCAACCCGCGGCGGGACGGCATTTTGCTGATGCAAAGACGAGAGATCGACGGTGTTGGTCTGGTTCAGTAGCAATGTCGCCAGCAGCTTTTTCTGCGCCGGAGTGAAACCCGGCAGATCCAGATTCCGCACCAGATACGCGGCGTGAACCGGTGCCTGTTTGAAATCAATGCTCAGACCAATTTCATGCAGTGCGCAGGCACTCAGTAAGAGATCACGGCTCAGAGGTTCAAGCGCCCAGGTGGTCGCCACCTGGTCTGCAAAGCTGGAGGCCAGTTGGGCCACGCGCTGTGCCTGCTCCGTATCAACAATAAAACGGCGCTGAACATTGCGCAGCGTGCGGCTGCGAATGTCTTGTTCCACCGCCAGATGCAGCATGCCGTAGACCAGTCCTTCGCGCAGTGCGCCGCCGGCCAGGGTCATACATTGAATATCTAATTCGGTGAAGATGGCGATCAGAATTGCCAGACCGCTCGGGAACACCAGCGCGCGCTCGAGCGTCAAACCTTCAATTTCCAGCTCTTCCAGACGACCGCACTGAATGGCGCGCTGTTTCAGCTGCTGCAGTTTGGCCAGCGTAATCCGCTCATCCATGCCCTGCGCCATCATGATCTCTTGCAGAGCCTGAACCGTACCCGACGCGCCGACACACACTTTCCAGCCGTGATAACGCAGTTCATCCATCACCGGACGCAGCACTTCGCGCGCGGCTTTTTCGGCCTCGTCGAAGTTCTCCTGGGCAAGATTACGATCGGTAAAGTAGCGCTCGAGCCAGGTCACACATCCCATCGACAGGCTGAACAGTGACGTCGCCTGCGAACCGGTGCCCGTGACCAGCTCGGTGCTGGCGCCGCCAATGTCCACCACCAGACGACGATCGTCGCCACCGGTGGTGTGGGCGACACCCTGATAAATCAGACGCGCTTCTTCTTCACCGCTGATGACCTGCACCGGGCAGCCGAGGATTTCCTGCGCTTTCGCGATAAAATCGACGGAGTTCACGGCCAGTCGCAGCGTGGCGGTAGCCACAACGCGGATTTGATTGTGCGGAATATCCTGCAGACGTTCAGCAAACAGACGCAGGCATTGCCAGCCGCGTTCCATCGCTTCAGGAGAGAGATGATTATCGCTGCTCAGGCCCGCCGCGAGGCGGACCTTGCGCTTGATGCGCGTCAGGGTCTGAATGCTCCCCGCCACCTCGCGTACAACCAGCATATGAAAACTATTCGAACCTAAATCAATAGCTGCATAAAGCGAGGTGGAACTGAGCATAGTAATTAACCTGAACGACGACGGTTACGTGGTGCTCCGCCGGTGCGGCGTGGGCCATTGCCGGAGCGGGCGCGAGTGAGGCGCTTCGCCGGTGGCAGTTCACTCAACAGCGCATCGGGATTGTATTTGCTCTGCGGAATAGAGTGGCCGATATAGGTTTCGATCGCCGTCAGGTTCAGAGCGTACTCTTCACAGGCCAGGCTGATGGAGTGACCGCTTGCGCCAGCACGACCGGTACGGCCGATACGGTGAACGTAGTCTTCACAATCGTCAGGCAGATCGTAGTTAAAGACGTGTGTGACGGCAGGAATGTGCAGACCGCGCGCAGCCACGTCGGTAGCGACCAGGATATCGAGGTCACCACGGGTAAATTCTTCAAGAATACGCAGACGTTTTTTCTGTGCCACGTCACCGGTCAGCAGGCCAACGCGATGTCCGTCTGCCGCCAAATGGCCCCAGATGTCTTCGCAGCGATGCTTGGTGTTGGCAAAGATAATGGCGCGATCTGGCCACTCTTCTTCGATCAGCGTTTGCAGCAGACGCATCTTCTCTTCGTTAGACGGATAGAAGAGCTCTTCTTTAATACGATGGCCCGTTTTCTGCTCCGGCTCGACTTCCACGTATTCGGCGTTGTTCATCTGTTCGAACGCCAGTTCACGGACGCGGTAGGAGAGGGTGGCAGAGAACAGCATGTTCAGGCGCTGCGTGGTCGGTGGCATACGACGGAACAGCCAGCGGATATCTTTGATAAAGCCCAGATCGTACATACGATCGGCTTCGTCGAGGACCACAACCTGGATTGCACCGAGGTTAATGTGGTTTTGTTTTGCGTAGTCGATCAGACGACCGGTGGTACCGATCAGAATATCAACGCCGCTTTCCAGCACTTTCAGCTGTTTATCGTAGCCGTCGCCGCCATAAGCCAGGCCTAATTTCAGGCCAGTGGTCTGTGCCAGAGGTTCCGCGTCGGCATGGATCTGCACCGCAAGTTCTCGCGTTGGAGCCATGATCAGCGCACGCGGTTGGTTAACTTTTCGGTCAGCAATTGCTGGATGAGAAAGTAAATAATGAAACGTTGACGTCAAAAACGCCATCGTTTTGCCAGTACCGGTTTGCGCCTGCCCTGCAACATCGCGACCGGCCAGCGTGAGCGGCAGGGCGAGGGCTTGAATGGGCGTGCAGTTATGAAAGCCTTTATTTTCAAGGGCTTCGATAACTTTTGCGTGCAGGGCGAAGTCGGAAAACTTCTGTTCTGTTAAATGTGTTTTGCTCATAGTGTGGTAGAATATCAGCTTACTATTGCTTTACGAAAGCGTATCCGGTGAAATAAAGTCAACCTTTAGTTGGTTAATGCTACATCAACACGTCGTTGATTAATCCTACACCAACACGCCAGGCTTATTCCTGTGGAGTTATATATGAGCGATAAAATTATTCACCTGACTGACGACAGTTTTGACACGGACGTACTTAAAGCTGACGGGCTGATCCTCGTCGATTTCTGGGCTGAATGGTGTGGTCCTTGCAAAATGATCGCCCCGATTCTGGATGAAATCGCTGACGAATATCAGGGCAAACTGACCATTGCCAAGCTGAACATCGACCAGAACCCGGGCACCGCGCCAAAATACGGCATCCGTGGCATCCCAACCCTTCTGCTGTTCAAAAACGGCGAAGTGGCTGCAACCAAAGTGGGCGCACTGTCCAAAGGTCAGCTGAAAGAGTTCCTGGACGCTAATCTGGCGTAAGGTTTCTCGGCCGGCGTCTGGATTCCGAAATTCTGTGGATCTCTGGACGCCCGGCTTTAGTCGTGCTAAGTTACCTATGACTTCGATTTACACACTACCTTGTCGTTCTGGTTTTACCCGATACTTCCCATTGTTAAATGAACGATGCGAGAGGTAGATAGATTCCGGGCTTGTCACTCAATCCGTCTTGTCGTTTCAGTTCTGTGCTTTCTCTTTGACCAGACAGCGAACAGACATGAGTTGATGGCCGCTAACAGGCATGGATGACCCTGCCATACCATTCACAACATTAAGTTCGAGTATCACCCCGAGTTTAAGAACCCACACCATTATGAATCTTACCGAATTAAAGAATACGCCGGTTTCTGAGCTGATCACTCTCGGCGAAAATATGGGGCTGGAAAACCAGGCTCGTATGCGCAAGCAGGACATTATTTTTGCCATCCTGAAGCAGCACGCAAAGAGTGGCGAAGATATCTTTGGCGACGGTGTCCTGGAGATATTGCAAGACGGATTTGGTTTCCTCCGTTCTGCAGACAGCTCCTACCTCGCCGGTCCTGATGACATCTACGTTTCCCCTAGCCAAATCCGCCGTTTCAACCTCCGCACAGGTGATACCATTTCAGGTAAGATTCGTCCTCCGAAAGAGGGTGAACGCTACTTTGCGCTGTTGAAAGTTAACGAAGTTAACTACGATAAACCTGAAAACTCGCGCAACAAGATCCTGTTCGAAAACTTAACGCCGCTGCACGCGAACTCGCGTCTGCGCATGGAGCGTGGTAACGGTTCTACCGAAGACCTCACCGCTCGCGTTCTGGATCTGGCTTCTCCGATTGGTCGTGGCCAGCGTGGTCTGATTGTGGCACCGCCGAAAGCGGGTAAAACCATGCTGCTGCAGAACATCGCACAGAGCATTGCTTACAACCACCCAGACTGCGTACTGATGGTTCTGCTGATCGATGAGCGTCCAGAGGAAGTGACCGAGATGCAGCGTCTGGTTAAAGGTGAAGTGGTTGCTTCTACCTTTGATGAGCCAGCCTCTCGCCACGTTCAGGTTGCTGAAATGGTTATCGAGAAAGCGAAGCGTCTGGTTGAACACAAGAAAGACGTTATCATCCTGCTCGACTCCATCACTCGTCTGGCGCGTGCGTACAACACCGTCGTTCCGGCTTCCGGTAAAGTGCTGACCGGTGGTGTGGATGCGAACGCCCTGCATCGTCCAAAACGTTTCTTCGGTGCTGCACGTAACGTCGAAGAGGGCGGAAGCCTGACCATCATCGCAACAGCGCTGATCGATACCGGCTCCAAAATGGACGAAGTGATTTACGAAGAGTTTAAAGGTACAGGTAACATGGAACTGCACCTCTCTCGTAAAATTGCAGAGAAGCGCGTCTTCCCGGCAATCGACTACAACCGTTCCGGTACCCGTAAAGAAGAGCTGCTCACCACCCAGGAAGAGCTGCAGAAAATGTGGATCCTGCGCAAAATCATTCACCCAATGGGCGAAATCGACGCAATGGAATTCCTCATCAATAAGCTGGCTATGACTAAGACAAACGACGAATTCTTCGACATGATGAAACGCTCGTAATACAAATAAACCCAGCTAACGCCACGTTTTTACGTGGCGTTTTCTTTTTTTGGACTATACGCTATAACCGCAGACTCCCATTTTTGACCGACCAGTGCGACAATTAGAATGTTTGTAACGTCAAAAAGTAATTGATTGAAAAACATACAAAGGGAGTTGTAAGAGGCTGGCTTTATTCCTTCGGGAGCTATGGCTTCGTAGTTATACTTCCAGGATTAACATTTGTTGAGAGCATGAATTGTGAATCTACTCACTGCGGTTACTGAGCTAATCAGTATTTTTTTATTCACAACCTGTTTTTTGTTCATTGCGCGTAAGGTGGCAAAAAGAGTCGGGTTAGTGGATAAACCCAATTATCGTAAACGCCATCAGGGCCTGATCCCGCTGGTTGGGGGAATCTCCGTTTACGCGGGCATTTGCTTTACCTTTGGAATCGCAGATTATTATATCCCTCACGCTGCACTCTATCTGGCCTGTGCGGGTGTTCTGGTGCTGGTGGGCGCGCTCGATGACCGCTTCGATATCAGCGTAAAATTCCGTGCTTCGGTTCAGGCCGCGATCGGCATCATCATGATGGTGGTCGGTAAGCTCTATCTGAGCAGCCTCGGTTATATCTTTGGCACCTGGGAGATGGTTCTCGGTCCGTTCGGTTTCTTCCTGACGCTGTTTGCTGTTTGGGCTGCCATCAACGCCTTCAACATGGTTGATGGGATTGACGGTCTGCTGGGTGGCCTGTCGTCTGTCTCCTTCGCCGCTATCGGTATCATTTTATGGTTTGATGGTCAGTACAGCCTGTCAATGTGGTGTTTCGCCATGATTGCGGCCATCCTGCCTTATATCCTGCTTAACCTCGGTGTGCTGGGGCGTCGCTATAAAGTCTTTATGGGCGATGCAGGCAGTACGCTGATTGGTTTCACGGTCATCTGGATCCTGCTGGAAACGACTCAGGGCAAAACGCACCCTATCAGCCCGGTCACCGCGCTGTGGATCATCGCTATTCCGCTGATGGACATGGTGGCAATCATGTATCGTCGTCTGCGCAAGGGTATGAGTCCTTTCTCACCGGACCGCCAGCATATTCATCACCTGATCATGCGCGCAGGTTTTACTTCACGTCAGGCATTTGTGCTGATCACCCTCGCCGCCGCGCTGCTGGCTGGCATTGGGGTAGCCGCAGAATATGCGCACTTTATTCCTGAATGGGTAATGTTGGTATTATTCTTGCTAGCATTCTTCATGTACGGCTATTGCATTAAACGCGCATGGAAAGTCGCGCGCTTCATTAAACGTGTAAAACGCCGGATGCGTAGAAACAGTGGTAAAAATCCAACATTAACTAAGTAAAAACGGGACTGTGATGACTCAACCGTTGGCGGGAACGAAATCAGTGGTAACTGAGAACGAGCTGGATATTCGTGGTTTGTTTCGTGTTTTATGGGCGGGCAAGCTGTGGATTGCAGGAATCGCACTGGGGTTCGCGCTGCTGGCGCTGGCGTACACCTTTTTTGCGAAACAAGAGTGGAGCGCAACCGCGATCACCGATCGACCAACGGTAAACATGTTGGGCGGTTTCTATTCGCAGCAGCAGTTCCTGCGTAACCTCGACATCAAAGCCAATCTGGCCTCTTCGGACCAGCCCTCTGTAATGGATGAATCCTACAAAGAGTTCATCATGCAGCTGGCGTCCTGGGATACTCGCCGCGACTTCTGGTCCCAGACGGACTACTACAAACAACGCATGGTCGGTAACAGTAAAGCCGATGCCGCCCTGCTGGATGACCTGATCAACAACATCCAGTTCACGCCAGGCGATGTGCTGCGCAACATCAACGACAACGTTAAGCTGATTGCTGAAACCGCGCCGGACGCGAACAATCTGCTTCGCCAGTATGTCGCCTTCGCCAGCCAGCGTGCTGCGAGCCATCTAAATGATGAGCTGAAAGGCGCATGGGCCGCGCGCACCATTCAAATGAAGGCGCAGGTTAAACGTCAGGAAGAGGTGGCAAAAGCCATTTTCTCCCGCCGCGTCCATAATATTGAACAGGCGCTGAAAATCGCCGAGCAGCGCAATATCTCCCGCAGCGAAACGGACGTACCGGCCGACGAGCTGCCGGATTCCGAAATGTTCCTGCTGGGCCGCCCGATGCTGCAGGCGCGTCTTGAAAACCTGCAGGCCGTCGGGCCAGATTTCGATCTCGACTACGACCAGAACCGCGCCATGCTTAACACCCTGAATGTGGGTCCAACACTGGATCCGCGTTTTCAGACCTATCGTTATTTGCGAACGCCTGAAGAACCTGTAAAACGCGATAGTCCGCGTCGCGCATTCCTGATGATTATGTGGGGGATTGTGGGCGCACTGACGGGCGCAGGCGTGGCGTTAACACGTCGTCGCACAAATTAAGAACGCCGTCTACGATGAAGGCTCCGGCCTTCATCACCTAATCGAAGAGAATCGATGTGAAAGTACTTACCGTATTTGGCACAAGGCCGGAAGCCATCAAGATGGCGCCGCTGGTCCATGCGCTGGCAAATGATCCCTGGTTTGAGGCGAAAGTTTGCGTCACCGCGCAGCATCGGGAGATGCTTGATCAGGTTTTAAATCTCTTTTCCATTGTTCCGGATTACGATCTTAATATTATGAAACCGGGACAGGGATTGACCGAAATTACCTGTCGCATTCTGGAAGGGTTAAAACCTATTCTGGAATCTTTTAAACCAGACGTGGTTCTGGTTCACGGCGATACCACCACCACTATCGCTACCAGTCTGGCCGCGTTCTATCAGCGCATTCCGGTCGGGCACGTTGAAGCCGGTTTACGCACTGGCGACCTCTATTCCCCATGGCCTGAAGAGGCCAACCGCACGCTCACCGGCCATCTGGCGATGTATCACTTCGCGCCAACCGAAAACTCCCGGCAGAACCTGCTGCGCGAAAACATTCGCGACGACAAAATTTTCGTCACCGGCAACACGGTGATTGATGCCCTGATTTGGGTGCGCGATCGCGTGATGGCGAGCGACGACCTGCGGGAAGAACTGGCGGTGCGCTATCCGTTCCTTACCGCGGGCAAAAAGATGATTCTGGTGACGGGCCACCGCCGCGAGAGCTTTGGCCGCGGGTTTGAGCAAATTTGCCATGCGCTGGCGGAAATCGCCGCGCAAAACCCGGACGTGCAGATCGTCTATCCGGTCCACCTCAACCCCAACGTCAGCGAGCCGGTCAATCGTATTCTGGGTCATATCGAGAACGTGATCCTGATTGAGCCGCAGGACTACCTGCCGTTCGTCTGGCTGATGAACCACGCCTGGCTGATCCTGACGGATTCCGGCGGTATTCAGGAAGAGGCCCCTTCACTGGGTAAACCGGTGCTGGTGATGCGCGAAACCACCGAGCGCCCGGAGGCGATCAAAGCCGGAACGGTGCGCCTGGTGGGAACCGACACCAAACATCTGGTGGCAGAGGTCACACGCCTGCTGCACGATGAAAAAGAGTACCAGGCGATGAGCCACGCCCATAACCCTTATGGCGACGGGCAGGCCTGCAGCCGTATTTTGCATGCACTTAAACATAATCGGGTAACGCTATGAGTTTTTCTACCATCTCTGTCATTGGTCTTGGCTACATTGGACTGCCGACTGCGGCCGCCTTTGCTTCACGTCAAAAGCAGGTTATCGGGGTGGATATCAACCAGCATGCGGTAGATACCATTAACCGTGGTGAAATTCATATCGTGGAGCCGGATCTCGACAAAGTGGTCAAAACCGCCGTCGAAGGCGGTTTCCTGAAAGCCAGCACTAAGCCTGTCGAGGCGGATGCCTATCTGATTGCCGTGCCAACGCCGTTTAAAGGCGAGCATGAGCCGGATATGGTGTATGTCGAAGCGGCGGCCAAATCCATCGCGCCGGTGCTGAAGAAAGGCGCACTGGTAATTCTGGAGTCGACCTCTCCTGTCGGGGCGACCGAGCAGATGGCGCAGTGGCTGGCCGAAGCCCGCCCTGATTTGACCTTCCCGCAGCAGGCGGGCGAGCAGGCTGATATCAATATCGCCTATTGCCCGGAGCGCGTTCTGCCGGGCCAGGTGATGGTTGAGCTGATTAAAAACGACCGCGTGATTGGCGGCATGACGCCGGTCTGTTCTGCGCGCGCCAGCGAACTCTACAACATCTTCCTCGAAGGCGAGTGTGTGGTCACTAACTCACGCACGGCGGAAATGTGCAAGCTGACCGAAAATAGCTTCCGCGACGTGAACATCGCTTTCGCCAACGAACTGTCGCTGATTTGCGCAGACCAGGGGATTAATGTCTGGGAACTGATCCGCCTGGCGAACCGCCATCCGCGCGTCAACATTCTCCAGCCAGGCCCAGGCGTCGGCGGGCACTGTATCGCCGTAGACCCGTGGTTCATCGTGGCGCAAAACCCCGATCAGGCGCGTCTGATCCGCACCGCCCGCGAAGTGAACGACGGCAAACCGCACTGGGTCATGAACCAGGTGAAAGCTACGGTGGCGGATTGCCTCGCCGAAAGCGGCAAGCGCGCCAGCGAAGTCAAAATTGCCTGCTTTGGTCTGGCGTTTAAACCGAACATCGACGATCTGCGCGAAAGCCCGGCGATGGGCATCGCCGAGATGATTGCCACCTGGCACACGGGCGAAACGCTGGTCGTTGAGCCGAACATTCATACCCTGCCGAAGAAACTGGCGGGGCACTGTCAGCTCGCCACGCTCGATGACGCTCTGAAAACGGCCGATGTGCTGGTCCTGCTGGTGGATCACAAAGAGTTTAAAGCCATCAGCGGCGACGCGGTGCAGCAGAAGTTTATCGTTGATACCAAAGGGGTGTGGCGTTGAAACGGATCCTGATTACCGGCGGCGCAGGGTTTATCGGCTCTGCGGTTGTCCGCCACATTATCCAAAACACCGCGGACTCCGTCGTGGTGGTGGACAAATTGACCTATGCCGGCAACCTGGCCTCTCTGGCCCCGGTCGCGGATGATTTGCGCTTTGCGTTTGAGCAGGTGGATATTTGCGATCGCGACGCCCTAAAAAGGATATTCGCGACATACCAGCCAGACGCCGTCATGCATCTGGCCGCTGAAAGCCACGTAGACCGCTCCATCGACGGCCCTGCAGTGTTTATCGAGACCAACATCGTTGGCACCTACACGCTGCTCGAGAGTGCCCGTGAATTCTGGGCGGGCCTATCTGGCGATAAAAAAGCCCAGTTCCGATTCCATCACATCTCGACGGACGAAGTGTACGGCGACCTGCATTCGACCGATGATTACTTCACAGAAACAACGCCTTATGCGCCTAGCAGCCCTTACTCTGCTTCGAAAGCCAGTAGCGATCATTTGGTGCGCGCATGGCAGAGAACCTACGGACTGCCCGCTCTGGTGACCAACTGTTCCAACAATTATGGTCCGTACCATTTCCCGGAAAAGCTCATTCCGCTGATCATCCTTAACGCCGTCGCCGGAAAGGCCCTGCCTGTTTATGGCAATGGGCAGCAAATTCGCGACTGGCTGTACGTGGAAGACCATGCCAGAGCGCTGTATCTGGTGGCTACGCAGGGTAAACCTGGCGAAACCTATAACATCGGCGGTCATAACGAACGCAAAAATCTGGATGTGGTGACGACGATCTGCGATCTGCTGGAGGAGCTGGTTCCGGCAAAACCTGCAGGCGTGAACCATTATCGTGATTTGATTACTTACGTCGCCGATCGCCCCGGGCACGATCTTCGTTATGCGATTGATGCATCGAAGATTGAGCGCGAACTGGGCTGGACACCGCAAGAAACCTTTGAGAGCGGTATTCGTAAAACGGTGGAGTGGTATCTCGCAAACGAGACCTGGTGGAAACAGGTTCAGGATGGGAGCTATCAGGGCGAGCGACTGGGTCTACAGGGATAACGCAGGAGAAATCTGATGAAAGGTATTGTTCTGGCGGGTGGATCCGGTACGCGACTGCATCCGATCACAAGAGGCGTGTCGAAACAGCTTCTGCCGATTTACGATAAGCCCATGATTTACTATCCGCTTTCAGTGCTTATGCTGGCAGGTATTCGCGAGATTCTGATCATCACGACGCCGGAAGATAAAGCCTCCTATCAGCGTCTTCTGGGTGATGGTTCAGAGTTTGGCATTGAACTGAGTTACGCCGAGCAGCCGAGCCCGGACGGTCTGGCTCAGGCTTTTATCATTGGCGAAGCGTTTTTAAACGGCGAGCTTTCCTGTCTGGTGCTTGGCGATAATATCTTCTTTGGTCAGGGGTTTAGCCCTAAACTGCGTCATGTCGCGGCACGTACTGAAGGCGCGACGGTGTTCGGTTACCAGGTCATGGACCCGGAACGTTTTGGGGTGGTGGAGTTTGACGATAATTTCCGCGCCATCAGTCTGGAAGAAAAACCCAAAGACCCTAAATCGAACTGGGCCGTCACGGGGCTCTATTTCTACGACAGCAACGTGGTCGATTATGCGAAACGGGTGAAACCTTCTGAACGCGGCGAACTCGAGATCACCTCCATTAACCAGATGTATCTGGAGGATGGAAAGCTGACCGTCGAATTGCTGGGCCGTGGCTTTGCCTGGCTTGATACCGGTACTCACGACAGCCTGATTGAAGCCAGTACGTTCGTACAGACCGTCGAAAAACGTCAAGGATTTAAAATTGCCTGCCTGGAAGAGATCGCCTGGCGCAATGGCTGGCTGGACGACGAAGGCGTGAAACGCGCCGCCAGCCGACTCTCTAAAACTGGCTATGGCCAGTATCTGCTGGAGCTACTTCGTGCCCGTCCACGCCAGTATTGAACCGCTCACCTGGGAGACCGATTTTTTTGGTCTCTCCTCGGCGGTGGTGCGCTTTCGCGACGATGCGCCGGCACTGACGACGACGGATTTCACGCCGTGGCAGTGCGTACAGGCCAAAATCCCGGCGGGACGTGCCGACTGGCTGGATGCCCTGCAAAAGCTGGGATTTCAGCTGGTAGAAGGCGAAGTCGATCTGACCATCGCCGTCACCCAGCACGCCCCGACAGAAGCTGAAGTGGCAACGGAGCGGGATATCCCCGCGCTGCGCCAGATGGCAGCCCTGGCTTTTGCCCAGAGCCGCTTTCGTGCGCCCTGGTATGCGCCCGACGCCAGCGGTCGGTTTTACGCGCAGTGGATTGAAAACGCCGTTAAAGGCACCTTCGACCATGAGTGCCTGGTTTTCCGCGCCAGCAGCGGCGAGATTGAGGCATTTGTCTCTCTGCGCCAGCTGAGTGAGAGCGAAGCGCGTATCGGCCTGCTCGCCGGTCGCGGGATGGGTGACAAACTGATGCAGGCGGCGCTTCACTCGGCCGCGCAGCGTCAGGTATCAACATTGCGGGTGGCGACCCAACTGGGCAACACCGCCGCGCTTAAACGTTACATTGCAAGCGGTGGCAACATTGATGCGACCGCTTACTGGCTATACAGGTGACAAGATGATTCCATTTAACGCGCCTCCCGTTGTGGGCACTGAACTCGATTACATGCAGTCTGCCATGGGCAGCGGCAAACTCTGCGGCGACGGCGGGTTTACTCGTCGCTGTCAGCAGTGGATGGAGCAGCGTTTTCACAGCGCCAAAGTGCTGCTGACGCCGTCCTGCACGGCGTCCCTCGAGATGGCCGCGCTGCTGCTGGACATCAAGCCGGGTGACGAAGTCATCATGCCGAGCTACACCTTTGTTTCGACGGCGAACGCGTTCGTTCTGCGTGGCGCGAAAATTATCTTTGTTGATGTCCGACCGGATACCATGAACATCAATGAAACCCTGATTGAAGCGGCGATCACCGACAAAACGCGGGCGATTGTGCCGGTTCACTACGCGGGCGTAGCGTGCGAGATGGACACCATCATGGCCATCGCCAAAAAGCACAACCTGTTCGTGGTGGAAGATGCCGCGCAGGGTGTGATGTCCACCTACAAAGGCCGCGCGCTGGGTACGATCGGCCATATCGGCTGCTTTAGCTTCCACGAAACCAAAAACTACACCGCGGGCGGTGAAGGTGGCGCGACGTTGATCAACGACCGTGCGCTGGTGGAACGCGCCGAAGTGATCCGCGAGAAAGGCACTAACCGCAGCCAGTTCTTCCGCGGGCAGGTCGATAAATACACCTGGCGCGATATCGGCTCCAGCTATCTGATGGCCGATCTGCAGGCCGCCTATCTCTGGGCGCAGCTTGAAGCTGCCGAGCGCATCAATCAGCAACGTCTGTCCCTGTGGCAGACCTATTACGATGCCTTCGCACCGCTGGCGCAGCAAGGGCGCATCGAGCTGCCGACCATTCCGGCAGACTGCGTTCACAACGCGCACATGTTTTACATCAAACTGCGCGACAACGATGACCGCAGCAACCTGATCGCCTACCTGAAAGAGGCGGAGATCATGGCGGTATTCCATTACATCCCGCTGCACTCCAGCCCGGCGGGTGAAGCCTTCGGTCAGTTTGTCGGTGAAGATCGCTACACCACCAAAGAAAGTGAGCGTTTGCTTCGTCTGCCGCTGTTCTACAACCTCGCGCCGGTCAATCAGCGCACGGTGATTAATACCCTTCTGAGCTACTTCCGCTGATATGTCTCTGGCGAAAGCATCGGTGTGGACCGCCGCGTCCACGCTCGTCAAGATTGGCGCAGGGCTGCTGGTGGTTAAACTGCTGGCGGTCTCCTTTGGCCCGTCCGGTGTCGGACAGGCCGGAAACTTCCGCCAGCTTGTGACCGTGCTCGGCGTTCTCGCCGGGGCCGGAATCTTCAACGGTGTCACCAAATACGTGGCGCAGCATCACGACGATGCGGCGGCGCTGCGCAGGGTGGTCGGGACTTCCTCGGCGATGGTCCTCGGATTCTCCACTCTGCTGGCCATTGTCTTTTTACTGGCGGCCGCGCCTATCAGTCAGGGGCTGTTTGGCAATACCCATTACCAGGGGCTGGTGCGTCTGGTGGCGCTGGTGCAGATGGGGATCGCCTGGACTAACCTGCTGTTAGCGCTGATGAAAGGCTTCCGCGACGCCGCCGGAAACGCGCTGGCGCTGATTCTGGGGAGCCTGATCGGCGTCATCGCCTATTACGTCTGCTATCGTCTCGGCGGCTACGAAGGCGCGCTGCTTGGTCTGGCGCTGGTTCCTGCGCTGGTGGTTATTCCTGCCGCGTTTATGCTGATGCGCAGACGCACCATTCCGCTGAGCTATCTCAAACCGCAGTGGGACAAAATGCTGGCCGGGCAGTTGGGGAAATTCACCCTGATGGCGTTGATCACCTCCGTCACGCTTCCCGTGGCCTATGTGATGATGCGAAACCTGCTGGCGGCGCATTACAGCTGGGATGAAGTAGGGATTTGGCAGGGGGTGAGCAGTATTTCTGACGCTTATCTCCAGTTCATCACCGCCTCGTTTAGCGTCTACCTGCTGCCGACGCTGTCGCGCCTGACCTCCCGTCAGGACATCACCCGCGAAATCGGCCGCTCCCTGCGCTTCGTGCTGCCTGCCGTGGCCGCCGCGAGTCTGACCGTCTGGCTGCTGCGTGACGTCGCTATCTGGCTGCTGTTCTCCGCGAAATTTACCGCGATGCGCGACCTGTTCGCCTGGCAGCTGGTGGGTGATGTACTGAAAGTGGGTGCTTACGTTTTCGGCTATCTGGTGATTGCCAAAGCTTCTCTGCGACTCTATATCCTGGCGGAGATCAGCCAGTTCACGCTGCTGACCGCGTTCTCTCACTGGCTGATCCCAACGCATGGCGCGCTGGGCGCAGCTCAGGCCTACATGGCCACTTACATTGTCTATTTCGCTGCCTGTTGCGGCGTATTTTTACTTTGGCGTAGACGCGCATGACTGCACTGATTCACGTGTTGGGTTCGGATATTCCGCACCACAACCGCACAGTATTACAGTTTTTTAATGACTCGCTGGCGACCGGCAGCGCCGACGCGCGCGAGTTTATGGTTGCAGGCCAGGATAATGGGCTGAGTGCCGCCTGTCCTGCGCTGTCGATAAGTTTCTGGCCGGACAAATCCGCGCTGGCAAACGCGGTGATCGCCAAAGCCAAAGCAAATCGCGAGCAGCGTTTCTTCTTCCACGGCCAGTTTAATACCGGCCTGTGGCTGGCGCTGCTGAAAGGCGGCATCAAGCCCGCGCAGTTTAACTGGCATATCTGGGGCGCGGATCTGTATGAAGTCTCCCGCGGCTGGAAATTCCGCCTGTTCTATCCTGTGCGCCGCATGGCTCAGGGCCGCGTCGGCTGCGTGTTTGCGACGCGGGGTGACCTGAACTATTTTGCGCAGCTGTACCCCACCGTGCGCGGCGAATTACTCTATTTCCCGACCCGCATGGACCCGGCGCTGAACAATATGGCGAACGAGGCGCAGCGCGAAGGCAAGCTGACTATTCTGGTGGGTAACTCCGGCGATCGAAGCAACGAACACATCGCGGCGCTCAAAGCCGTCCATCAGCAGTTTGGCGATACGGTGAACGTGATCGTGCCGATGGGCTATCCTGCAAATAATGACGCGTACATTTCAGAGGTGCGTCAAAGTGGACTGGCGCTGTTTAGCCCGGAGAATCTGCAGATCCTCAGCGATAAGCTGGAGTTTGATGATTACCTGGCTCTGCTGCGAAAATGCGATCTCGGGTACTTCATTTTTGCCCGTCAGCAGGGGATTGGTACGCTGTGTCTGCTGATTCAGGCCGGAGTGCCGTGCGTGCTGAACCGCGAAAATCCGTTCTGGCAGGATATGGCGGAACAGCACATTCCGGTGCTGTTCACCACGGACGAACTGAATGACGACGTGGTGCGTGAAGCACAGCGCCAGCTGGCGTTGGTGGATAAAAATGCCATCGACTTTTTCAGCCCGAATTTCCTCACGCCCTGGCATCAGGCGCTGCGGATTGCTGCAGGAGAGAAGGCATGAGCCAGTTGCAATTTAGCGGCCTGTTGGTGATCTGGCTTCTGGCCTCGCTGTTTATCGCCACGCTCACCTGGTTTGAGTTCCGCCGCGTGCGTTTTAACTTCAACGTCTTCTTCTCGCTGCTGTTTCTGCTGACCTTCTTCTTCGGATTCCCGCTGACCAGCATTCTTGTCTTCCGCTTTGACGTCAGCGTCGCGCCGCCGGAAATTCTGATGCAGGCGCTGCTGTCCGCCACCTGTTTCTATGCCGTGTATTACGTCACCTACAAAACGCGCTTACGCCCGGCGAACCACGCGCCGCGCCGCCCGCTGTTCACCATGAACCGGGTGGAAACGCATCTGACCTGGGTGATGCTGATGATTATCGCCCTGGTCAGCGTCGGTATTTTCTTCATGCATAACGGCTTTTTGCTGTTCAAGCTGCATTCGTACAGCCAGATATTTTCCGCCGAAGTCTCCGGCGTGGCACTTAAGCGTTTCTTCTATTTCTTCATCCCGGCAATGCTGGTCATCTACTTCCTGCGCCAGGACAGCAAAGCCTGGCTGTTCTTCCTGGTGAGCACGGTGGCGTTTGGTCTGTTGACCTACATGATTGTGGGCGGAACGCGCGCCAACATCATCATTGCCTTCGCTATTTTTCTGTTCATCGGCATCATCCGCGGCTGGATTTCCCTGTGGATGCTGGTGGCCGCAGGGGTGTTTGGCATCGTCGGCATGTTCTGGCTGGCGCTCAAACGCTACGGTATGGATGTGAGCGGTGACGAGGCGTTTTACACCTTCCTGTACCTCACCCGCGACACCTTCTCGCCGTGGGAAAACCTGGCGCTGCTCCTGCAAAACTACGACAAAATCGACTTCCAGGGGCTGGCTCCCATCGTGCGTGATTTCTACGTCTTTATCCCGACATGGCTATGGCCAGACCGGCCAGGCGTGGTGCTGAACACGGCGAATTACTTCACCTGGGAAGTGCTGAATAACCACTCTGGCCTTGCGATCTCCCCGACGCTGATTGGTTCGCTGGTGGTGATGGGCGGCGTATGGTTTATCCTGCCGGGCGCCGTGGCTGTAGGGCTTATCATCAAATGGTTCGACTGGCTGTATGTGCGCGGGAATGAAGAGACCAACCGCTACAAGGCGGCGATTTTGCACAGTTTCTGTTTTGGTGCCATTTTCAATATGATCGTGCTGGCGCGTGAGGGGCTGGATTCATTTGTCTCGCGCGTGGTCTTTTTCATGGTGGTCTTCGGTCTCTGCCTGCTACTGGCGAAACTGCTGTACTGGCTGTTTGACAGCGCGGGCCTGATTCACCGTCGCCTGACGCGCACAACCCGAACACTTTCCCAGGTCTGAGTAAGGATAATCATGACTGACAATACCTCTGCGCCAGTGTATACCCTGCGCGGACTGAAACTGATTGGCTGGCGCGATATGCAGCACGCGCTGGATTATCTCTGCGCTGACGGGCAGATCAAATCCGGTACGCTGGTGGCGATTAACGCTGAAAAAATGCTGGCCGTTGAAGATAACGCCGAAGTGAAAAGCCTGATTGAAGCCGCCGAGTTTAAATACGCCGACGGCATCAGCGTCGTCCGTTCGATCCGCAAGAAGTTCCCGCAGGCGCAGGTTTCGCGCGTCGCGGGGGCCGATCTGTGGGAAGAGCTGATGGCGCGAGCAGGGCAGGATGGCACGCCAGTGTTCCTGATCGGCGGCAAACCCGATGTGCTGGCGCAGACGGAGCAAAAGCTCCGCGCGCAGTGGAATGTTAACATCGTGGGCAGTCAGGACGGCTACTTCAAACCGGAAGACAGGCAGGCGCTGTTTGAGCGCATCCGCGACAGCGGGGCGAAAATCGTGACCGTGGCGATGGGCTCACCGCGCCAGGAAATCCTGATGCGCGACTGCCGTCTGGTTTGTCCGAATGCGCTGTATATGGGCGTTGGCGGCACCTACGACGTCTTTACTGGCCATGTGAAGCGTGCGCCAAAAGTGTGGCAGAACTTAGGCCTGGAGTGGCTGTATCGTCTCCTGTCCCAGCCGAGCCGCATCAAACGACAGATCAAACTCCTGCGCTATCTCGCCTGGCACTACACCGGCAAAATGTAATCAAAATGTAGCGCGATGTGCTATTCGCGCTGCAACCCACCTGCAAAACTGCTGCGTTTCTGTGCAATACGTTCATTTTTTTAATGCTTCGTTTGCCATTTGGCAGGATTTAAGAAACCATTCCTCCCCGTATTTCAGTACCCAAAAATAATAACCGGCAAAAGCCGGGCAACAGCAAACACAACCGAGGATTTATGGCAGAGAAAAAACCTGAGCTTCAGCGTGGGCTGGAAGCTCGTCACATAGAATTGATAGCGCTGGGCGGCACTATCGGCGTTGGCCTGTTTATGGGCTCCGCCAGCACGCTCAAATGGGCTGGCCCGTCTGTACTGCTGGCGTATATCGTCGCCGGGCTGTTCGTCTTCTTCATCATGCGCTCGATGGGCGAAATGCTGTTCCTTGAGCCGGTCGCCGGTTCATTCGCCGTTTACGCGCACAAATACATGAGCCCGTTCTTTGGCTATCTCACGGCCTGGTCGTACTGGTTTATGTGGATGGCGGTGGGGATATCGGAGATCACCGCGATTGGGGTCTACGTCCAGTTCTGGTTCCCGGAAATGGCGCAGTGGATACCCGCGCTCATCGCCGTGGGGCTGGTGGCGCTCGCGAACCTGGCGGCCGTGCGACTGTACGGGGAAATTGAGTTCTGGTTTGCGATGATCAAAGTCACCACCATTATCGTGATGATTGTGGTTGGCCTTGGCGTGATCTTCTTTGGCTTCGGCAACGGCGGGCAGTCGATTGGCTTTGGCAACCTGACCGAGCACGGCGGCTTCTTTGCCGGCGGCTGGAAGGGCTTCCTGACGGCGCTCTGTATCGTGGTGGCGTCCTATCAGGGCGTGGAGCTGATCGGCATCACTGCCGGTGAAGCAAAAAACCCGCAGGTCACCCTGCGTAGCGCGGTGGGCAAAGTCCTGTGGCGCATCCTGATTTTCTACGTGGGTGCGATTTTCGTTATCGTCACCATCTTCCCGTGGAACCAGATTGGCACCACCGGCAGCCCGTTCGTGCTGACCTTCGCTAAAATTGGGATTACCGCGGCGGCTGGGATTATTAACTTCGTGGTGCTGACGGCGGCGCTGTCGGGCTGTAACAGTGGCATGTACAGCTGTGGCCGTATGCTCTACGCGCTGGCGAAAAACCGTCAGCTGCCGGCGGCAATGGGTAAAGTCTCCCGCGCTGGTGTGCCTGTGGCGGGTGTGACGGTCTCTATCGTCATTCTGCTGATTGGATCCTGCCTGAACTACATCATCCCGAATCCGCAGCGCGTGTTCGTTTACGTCTACAGCGCCAGCGTACTGCCGGGCATGGTGCCGTGGTTTGTGATTCTGATAAGCCAGCTGCGCTTCCGTCAGGCGCACAAAGAGGCGATTGCCAGCCACCCGTTCCGCTCCATTTTGTTCCCATGGGCGAACTATGCGACGATGGCGTTCCTGATTTGCGTCCTGATCGGAATGTACTTCAATGAAGACACCCGCATGTCGCTGTTTGTCGGGATTATCTTTATGGCCGCCGTGTCGATTGGCTATAAGCTTTTTGGCCTCAGCCGCCACGCTGAAATCCAGAAAGTGGAGTAATAAGCGACAAAATGCACAAAGCGTAACCAAACGCGCATTTTTTTCGAAAAAGCACTAGACAGCAGACCGAGACCTCCGTAATATCCAGCCCCGCAACGGCGCTAAGCGCCCGTAGCTCAGCTGGATAGAGCGCTGCCCTCCGGAGGCAGAGGTCTCAGGTTCGAATCCTGTCGGGCGCGCCAATTAAGTAGTCTGGCGTTCGAGCTGCGGTGGTAGTAGTACATACCGCGTGAAAGAATAAGTAGTGGTGGCTATAGCTCAGTTGGTAGAGCCCTGGATTGTGATTCCAGTTGTCGTGGGTTCGAATCCCATTAGCCACCCCATTATTTGATAAGTTGTGACATTGCGACGGTGGCGGAATTGGTAGACGCGCTAGCTTCAGGTGTTAGTGTCTTAACGGACGTGGGGGTTCAAGTCCCCCCCCTCGCACCACGACTTAAAGAATTGAACTAAAAATTCAAAAAAGCAGTACATCGGCGAGTAGCGCAGCTTGGTAGCGCAACTGGTTTGGGACCAGTGGGTCGGAGGTTCGAATCCTCTCTCGCCGACCAATTTTGAACCCCGCTTCGGCGGGGTTTTTTGTTTTCTGCGGTTTATGCCTCTGTTGTCATTTCCCGACAACGCCATCCCTCTTTGTCGCGATTCAGAGACAGCTAATTCCCTGTTTTATTTCACTATTTTTCTTTATTGGTATTTGTGTCGCTCTCAGGAGACACTTGCGCCAGTTTTGACGCTTTTTCTGCTGCTCCGAATACCACATCAAAAGAAAAACTCCTTTTTTCTTATCATGTTGCGAAATGTAAAACTTCTTTCTGTAACCCTGGCACGTTACGTGCAATAATATACGTGTAGATGCTCATTCCATCTCTTATGTTCGCCTTCGTGCCTCATAAACTCAGGAATGACGCAGAGCCATTTAAGGTGCTTATCGTCCACAGACAGATGTCGCTTCGGCCTCATCAAACACCATGGACATAACGTTGAGTGAAGCACCACATATGTTGTCAAACAGACCTGTTTAACGCCTGCTTTTATAGCAGGCGTTTTTTTATGGGCGATTCCCGAAATAGCGGCCATAAAAAAGGAGGCCCTGAGGCCTCCTGATGCGCGGTGCTTGAGTTTACTGACCGTTATTCTGCAAGGTTAACAGTAGGCCGTCGCGACGCATTGCTGCGGCTTCTTCCGGCTTGTGCTGCTTGTCCAGCGTGTCAGCCAGCCAGGCATAATCAAACGCGTCCGGGCGCTGTTTCAGCGCTGCGCGGAAGGCGAGGCTCGCCTCCTGCCATTCGCCGTGCTTCATCAGCGACTGGCCCAGCGTGCTCCACAGCAGCGGGCGGTCGCCCACGGTTTTGATCTGCTGGCGCAGCATTTTTTCCATCTGCTCAGGATTGTTGGTCCGAAGACGTGGGATCACCATCACCAGACGGTCATCATACTGACGTTTCAGGCCATCAAGGATGATCTCCTGCGCCGTGTCATGATCGTCACATTCGATGAGATGCTCGGCCATTGCCACCTGCAGCGGAACCTGCTGACGCGTTTTGCGGCTCTGGTTTTTCCACCAGGTTTTCAGACCGTCGCTGCCCAGATCGGCTCGTGCCTGATCCATCAGACCAATCCACGCCTGACGCTGCAGCGCATCGCGATGTTCGTCATCGCCCACGTCGGCTTTCGCCATCGACGGAATGATATCCAGCAGTGAACCCCATGCGCCGGTGCGGATATAAGCCTGCTCGGCCAGACGCAGCACTTCCGGATGACGCGGGGTGATCTCCAGCAGACGGTCAACGCCATGACGCGCAGCGTGATTCTCGTTACGCGCCAGCTGAATGCGCACGCGGGTAATTTCCACCGGGATCTGATCGTTCGATGACAGCTCCGACGCGCGCTCAAGATGCTGATTCGCGCGCGCTTCATCCCCGCGCTGCTGGGCGGCTTCGGCGGCTAACAGATAGTTCACCACCGGCTGCTCGGCGTGATCGGCATTTTTCGACATCAGCTTTTCAACCTGCTGATAATCGCCTTCCGCCAGTTTGAGCAGCGCCTGTTCGGTCTGTTTGCGCGCGCGACGGCGTTTGCGCCCGACGAACCAGCCGCGGGTGTGCGCCCCGGTACGGAAGATGCGGCGCAGGATCCATTCGATCGCAAACAGCACCACCATGGTCAGGATCAAGATGATCACCAGACCCGTGACGCTGGTTTCGATGTTGTAGTTATCGGTCTGGATCAGGACATAGCCCTGGTGACCCGCAATCAGCGGACCCAGCACGATCCCGGCGATCAGCAATAAGAAGAGTAATAAGACTTTTAACATGATCACTCTCCTTGAGGTGCGCTTTCAGGGGCAGGCGCAGGGGCTGCTGCATCCGGCTGTGCGGCCACGCCTGGCTGAGCCAGCAGGTTGCGCACGCGGGTTTGCATCAGTTTTTCCAGAATCGGCTGGCTTTCCAGTTTGTCCGGGACGTTCATGGTGATGTTCTGCTGACTGAGCTTATCAACATCGTCCAGGAACGCGGTGGTGGTGGCATCGCTGGTGTCGTAGTAAGCACGCACCCACGTCGAAACATTATCCAGCGCCTGTTTGTAGGTCTCTTCCTGATGACGCGGTACCGCCTGCGCGGCGACCAGCAGACGGGAGCGAATATTCTCGCGCAGATAGACATCCTGATTTGGCGCTAACAGCGGAACGGCGGTTTCATCGCGGCGGCGGACGGTTATAAAGCTGTCCATGAAGTTCTGCCAGCTTTTCTGCAGGTTGATGCGCCACTCGCTCAGGGAGCTCGACAGCTCGGTGCCGTCGGAATCCATCGGGGAGTCGTCGTCGTTGTTATCCGCGAGACGCAGGTTATCAATCGAGTTCGCCAGCTGATTAACCTTGAGGATAATGCCGTCGTAATCCACCTGCGAAACCGCGCCGAGGCTGGCGATGTCTTCGGTAATCGCGCGACGGGCGACGATCAGGCTTGGGTCGTTCATATCGGCCAGGCTGGCGTCGGCGCTTTTCAGCAGCGCGGCGGCAGTGGTGACATCCTGATCGCTCCACAGCTTACGCCCAGCCAGTTTGACCAGGAAATCGGCCTGAGAGAGCAGCCAGGTTTTGGCATCGGTCCCGGAAATGGTCGCCACTTTCTGCTGCACTTCGCCGAGCTGTTTGGTCAGCTCTTCCTGACGGGAATGGGCTTCGGCCAGCTGCGTAGATTGCTGCTTAATGACGCCTTCCAGTTCGGTTTTCTGCGTCTCCTGCGCTTTTTGCAGGGCAGTAATTTGATTCACCAGCGCATCGCTGGTCATCGTCTGGTTAGTGGCCTGCTTTTTCACCAGACCGTACAAGCCGACACCGGCCGCCAGCGCAATGGCGATAGCGATCGCGCTCAACGCGAGGCTGGTTTTATTGCTGCCGTTTTTTTTCTCAACAATCTGTTCAGTCTTCTCTGGCTGCGGCGGGGTGGCCACAGTCTCCCTGGTCTCTTCAACCACGGCGGAGGATTTTTCTTGTTCCGTCATTATGGCTTCCCATTATGAGAGTTATTGTAATGCGCGCAGCAGCGCATCGTTGTCGGCGTTATCAGCGATCCGAATATCTTGCCAGCCCAGTTCCCGGGCGAGGTTCGCCAGACGCTCGCTGACGACCAGAAGTCGACAGCTGAGTAACCAGTTTTCACGATACCATTGCGGAATCAGCGACCAGAGCTGCTGGAGCATTTCGCCGCTGGTGATGACCACCGTATCCACGCCGCGCGTGTGCCAGCGCATCGCTTCCTCTGCACCGTCATAATATTTGGCACAGCGCTGGTAGCATTCGCAGAAGGTCACGTCAGCCCCACGGGCGCTTAAGGTTTCACCCAGTAATTCACGACCACCGTTCCCGCGAAGGATCAGCGCGCGCTTGCCTGCAACAGTTTGTAATTCAGGTAATTGTAGCAAGATTTCGCTGATTTCCCGATCTAACGGGTATTGAACGTCAATTCCGCTGACCGCATGCAGGGCCAGGGCTGTGGTGCGTCCAATGGCGAAATAGCGTGGCACAGTCGGCCAGCTTTGCTTCTCTTGCTGCAGTTGGGCGTGAGCAAATTCCACGGCGTGTTGCGATAAGGCGAAAACCAAATCGCCTTCCTTCAGGGCATGAAGATGGTCGGCGAGCGCAGAGAGCTGCCGACCCGGGGAGAACTCAATCAGCGGAAAACTCCATGCCACCTGCCCCAGTGCGCGCAGACGGCTCACTAACTGCTCTCCTGCGGGAGAAGGGCGGGTGACGAGAATACTCATGCTGGTGGCTCTCCATTGTAGACGTCTGCCAGGATCTCACGTGCGCCGTTATTCAGCAGCTCTTCGGCCAGAGAAATGCCGAGCGCTTCGGCGTCTGCTGCCGGGCCGCGGCGTTCACCGCGCACCATCTGTGAACCGTCCGGCGCGCCAACCAGCGCACGCAGCCAGAGTTCACCGTCGGTTAATTCAGCATAGCTGCCAATCGGCACCTGACAGCCGCCTTCCAGACGGGTATTCATCGCGCGCTCTGCCTGAACGCGAATCGCGGTCTCGTCGTGATTGAGCGGGGCAAGCAGACTGCGGGTGCGCTCGTCATCAAGACGACACTCAATTCCTACCGCGCCCTGACCGACAGCCGGAAGGGAAAGCTCAGGCGGAAGGGCGACACGCACACGAGATTCCAGCCCCAGACGCTTCAGGCCCGCAACCGCCAGAATAATGGCGTCGTAATCGCCGTTGTCCAGTTTACCGAGACGCGTACCGACGTTACCGCGCAGGGAGCGAATCACCAGATCCGGGCGGCGTTCAGCCAGCTGACACTGACGGCGTAAACTTGACGTGCCAACCACGCTCCCGAGAGGTAAATCATCAAGGGAGGCGTAGTGGTTGGAGACAAACGCATCGCGCGGATCTTCGCGCTCACAAATCGTCACCAGGCCCAATCCCTCAGGGAATTCGACCGGAACATCTTTCATGGAATGGACGGCGATATCGGCGCGATTCTCAAGCAGTGCAACTTCCAGCTCTTTGACAAACAGGCCTTTTCCGCCCACTTTCGCGAGAGGGGTATCAAGGATCACATCCCCGCGCGTCACCATCGGAACCAGTTCGACACGCAGCCCTGAATGGCAGGCTTCGAGGCGCTGCTTAACATATTGTGCCTGCCAGAGCGCAAGGGGGCTTTGGCGTGTGGCAATTCTCAAAACATTGTCTAACATGCTTGTTACCGTCATTATCAATCGCTGACCATCCTAACATTGTTGACTCTGGGATGTCAGTTTTACGGTCGATGAAGGGGTGAGGGACAAGGCGGTGCGCAGGACACCCGCTGCCGTATTAAGGAATTTACACGCACAGAACGGTGCTACACTTGTATGTAGCGCATCTTTCTTTACGGTCAATCGGCAAGGTGTTAAATTGATCACGTTTTAGACCATTTTTTCGTCGCTACCACCATAAAGTGAGAGACAAAAAAGGGTAACGGTTCTTTTTTGAAATACTGCGGGCTCGTAATCATTCGCTCTTTTGAACGATTGCTACGTCCGGCAACATCAGGCGATATGTCTTGTACCTCTATATTGAGACTCTGAAACAGAGACTGGATGCCATAAATCAATTGCGCGTGGATCGTGCGCTTGCTGCCATGGGACCTGCTTTCCAACAGGTTTACAGTCTGCTGCCAACATTACTGCACTATCACCATCCGCTGATGCCGGGTTACCTTGATGGTAACGTTCCCCAGGGCATATGTATTTTCACGCCTGATGAAACCCAGCAGCACTATCTGAGCGAGCTGGAACTCTACCGCGGTATGCCGCCGCAAGAATCCCCGAAAGGTGAGCTGCCGATTACCGGCGTCTACACCATGGGGAGTACCTCGTCCGTAGGACAAAGCTGCTCTTCTGACCTGGATATCTGGGTCTGCCATCAATCCTGGCTCGATAACGACGAGCGTCAGCTGCTGCAGCGTAAATGCAGCCTGCTGGAAAGCTGGGCGGCATCGCTCGGCGTGGAAGTGAGCTTCTTCCTGATCGATGAGAACCGTTTCCGCCATAACGAAAGTGGCAGTCTCGGCGGTGAAGACTGCGGCTCCACGCAGCACATTTTGCTGCTCGACGAATTTTACCGTAGCGCCGTGCGTCTCGCCGGGAAGCGTATTCTGTGGAATATGGTGCCGTGCGAAGAAGAAGAGCATTACGACGACTACGTCATGTCGCTCTATTCTCAGGGCGTACTGACGCCAAACGAATGGCTGGATTTGGGCGGTTTAAGCTCCCTGTCCGCCGAAGAGTATTTTGGCGCGAGCCTGTGGCAGCTCTATAAAAGTATCGATTCACCGTACAAAGCGGTGCTGAAAACCCTGCTGCTCGAAGCCTACTCCTGGGAATACCCGACGCCACGCCTGCTGGCAAAAGATATCAAACAGCGTCTGCACGACGGGGAGATCGTTTCCTTCGGCCTCGATGCTTACTGCATGATGCTCGAACGCGTCACCGAATACCTGAAAGCCATTGATGACACCACGCGTCTCGACCTGGTGCGTCGATGTTTCTATCTCAAAGTCTGTGAAAAACTCAGCCGCGAACGCGCATGCGTTGGCTGGCGTCGTGAAGTGGTCAGTCAGTTAGTCAAAGAGTGGGGATGGGACGAAGAGCGTCTGTCCATGCTCGATAACCGCGCCAACTGGAAAATCGATCAGGTGCGTGAAGCGCACAACGAACTGCTCGATGCGATGATGCAGAGCTACCGCAACCTGATTCGCTTCGCCCGCCGTAATAACCTCAGCGTCTCCGCCAGCCCGCAGGATATCGGTGTCTTGACCCGTAAACTGTACGCCGCGTTCGAAGCGCTGCCGGGCAAAGTCACGCTGGTGAACCCGCAGATTTCGCCTGACCTGTCAGAACCGAACCTGACCTTTATCTATGTTCCGCCAGGCCGCGCCAACCGCACCGGCTGGTATCTGTACAACCGTGCGCCAAGCATGGATTCGATCATCAGCCATCAGCCGCTGGAATATAACCGCTATCTGAACAAGCTGGTGGCCTGGGCCTGGTTTAACGGCCTGTTGACGTCGCGTACCCGCCTGTTTATCAAAGGCAACGACGTCGTCGATCTCGCCAAATTGCAGGAAATGGTCGCCGATGTGTCGCACCACTTCCCGCTGCGTCTGCCCGCGCCGACGCCAAAAGCGCTCTACAGCCCGTGTGAAATTCGCCATCTGGCGATTATCGTCAACCTGGAATACGACCCGACGGCGGCCTTCCGCAATCAGGTGGTCCATTTTGATTTCCGCAAGCTGGATGTCTTTAGCTTTGGCGAGCAGCAAAACTGCCTGGTGGGCAGCGTTGACCTGCTGTATC
Organism: Lelliottia wanjuensis; assembly: GCF_030238365.1. Classification (GTDB taxonomy): domain Bacteria; phylum Pseudomonadota; class Gammaproteobacteria; order Enterobacterales; family Enterobacteriaceae; genus Enterobacter; species Enterobacter wanjuensis. The sequence goes on from NZ_JASSOT010000057.1 coordinate 42,131, forward strand.
GCAACTCGTGGAACGAAGTGCGTACTCTGCATTTCAACGGCGAGCAGGCGATGATCGAAGCCCTGAAAACCATTCTCGGCAAAATGCACCAGGACGCCGCACCGCCGGATAGCGTGGAAGTGTTCTGCTACAGCCAGCATCTGCGCGGTCTGATTCGCACCCGCGTGCAGCAGCTGGTGTCCGAATGCATCGAACTGCGCCTGTCCAGCACGCGTCAGGAAACCGGACGCTTCAAAGCGCTCCGCGTCTCCGGCCAGACCTGGGGTCTGTTCTTTGAACGTCTGAACGTGTCGGTGCAGAAGCTGGAAAACGCGATTGAGTTTTACGGCGCGATTTCCCACAACAAGCTGCATGGCCTGTCCGTGCAGGTGGAAACCAACCACGTCAAACTGCCGCAGGTGGTGGATGGCTTTGCCAGCGAAGGGATTATTCAGTTCTTCTTCGAAGAGGCGGGGGATGAATCCGGGTTTAATATTTATATTCTGGATGAGACCAACCGCGCTGAGGTGTATCACCACTGCGAAGGCAGCAAAGAGGAGCTGGTGCGCGACGTCAGCCGCTTCTATTCGTCCTCACACGATCGCTTTACCTACGGCTCAAGCTTCATCAACTTCAACCTGCCGCAGTTCTATCAGATTGTGAAAGTTGATGGCCGCGCGCAGGTGATCCCGTTCCGCACCCAAACAATTGCTCCGGTGCCGATGAATGAGGACGCCAATCAGCCGCTGTTGCAGCAGTATTTCTCCTGAGGCGCGATTGCCGGATGCGCTTTGCTTATCCGGCCTACGTTTCTGGCCTACAACGACTCGAACGTAGGCCCGGTAAGCGCAGCGCCACCGGGCAACAGACTTAGCGGAAACTCACTTCCTCACCCGCCTGCGCAGTAGCAGCCTGCTCCAGCAAATCCCAGAACGCTTCGCCGCTGCGGTCGCAAATCCACTCGTCACCTTTCAGATCAAAATGGTAGCCGCCCTGTTTTGTCGCCAGCCACACCTGGTGCAGCGGCTCCTGGCGGTTAATAATAATCTTGCTGCCGTTATCGAAGCTCAGCGTCAGCACGCCGCCGTTGATCTCACAATCGATATCGCTGTCGCCATCCCAGTCGTCCAGACGCTCTTCAATGGTCTGCCACAGGGTATCTGCCAGGCGATGGAATTCACTGTCATTCATGGTTTTGTTCCTGTTTTTCGTGATGGCGGCAGTATAACGCTAAATAATTCCCGTTGCAGGAAAGCGGCTAACTCTTGCTTTTGTGCCTTCTCCTGCGATGATAGAAACAGAAAGCATGAACTTACGGGCAACCTATAATGAAAAACGTTTTTCGAACGCTTGCCGTTCTCATCACTTTGTTTAGTCTGACTGGCTGTGGTCTGAAAGGGCCGTTGTACTTCCCGCCGGCAGATAAAACCGCTCCGCCGCCAACCAAACCCGTGCCAAGCCAGATAGAGTCATCGACACCGGTGAGCAACGATCGCGGCGACAACGGTGGCCCAAGCCAGGTCAACTTCTGACAATCAGTTGTTCAACCGCGCAATGGAGTAAATGATGCAGTTCTCTAAAATGCATGGCCTTGGCAACGATTTTATGGTCGTCGACGCGGTAACGCAGAATGTCTTTTTTTCCCCTGAGCTGATTCGTCGCCTGGCGGACAGGCATCTGGGAGTGGGGTTTGATCAGCTGCTGGTGGTCGAACCGCCCTACGATCCCGATCTCGATTTTCACTACCGCATCTTTAATGCCGACGGTAGCGAAGTGTCTCAGTGCGGCAACGGTGCGCGCTGCTTTGCGCGCTTCGTGCGCCTGAAAGGGCTGACCAACAAGCGCGATATTCGTGTCAGCACGGCCAATGGCCGCATGGTGCTTAGCGTCACCGACGACGAGCTGGTGCGCGTCAACATGGGTGAGCCTAACTTCGAGCCATCGGCGGTTCCCTTCCGCGCTATCAAAGCGGAAAAGACCTATATTATGCGGGCGGCCGAGCAGACAGTATTGTGCGGCGTTGTCTCGATGGGCAATCCTCACTGCGTGATTCAGGTTGATGATGTGGATATCGCCGCCGTCGAAACCTTAGGCCCGATAATGGAAAGCCACGAACGCTTCCCGGAACGCGCCAATATTGGTTTCATGCAGGTGGTGAAACGCGAACACATCCGCCTGCGCGTGTACGAGCGCGGCGCGGGCGAAACGCGTGCCTGTGGCAGCGGCGCGTGCGCGGCTGTGGCTGTCGGCATCTCGCAAGGGTTACTGGCAGAAGAGGTTCGCGTGGAATTGCCGGGCGGTCGTCTTGATATCGCCTGGAAAGGTCCGGGTCATCCACTGTATATGACTGGCCCGGCGGCACACGTATACGACGGGTTTATCCATCTATGAAACAACCAGGGGAAGAACTGCAGGAGCTCATAACGGAACTGGATGACAGGACGGTTGTGGATTATCTGCTGCGCAATCCTGAGTTTTTTATCCGCAATGCACGCGTGGTCGAACAGATGCGCGTGCCGCATCCGGTGCGCGACACCGTCTCGCTGGTCGAATGGCACATGGCGCGCTCGCGCAAGCACATTGATCAGCTGGAAGAGAACATGACCCTGCTGATGGAACAGGCCAGCAACAACGAAAGTCTGTTTTATCGTCTGCTGCATCTGCAGGCGCGGCTGGCGTCGGCGCACAGTCTGGAAGAGTTCCTCAGCCGTTTTCATCGCTGGGCGCGCGAGCTTGGCCTGGCAGGTGCGACGATTCGCCTGTTCCCCGATCGCTGGCGCATCGGCGCACCCTCCGGTTTCACCCATCTGGCGATAAGCCGTCAGGCGTTTGAACCGCTGCGTATTCAGCGTCTTGGGCATGAACATCACTATCTCGGCCCGCTGAACGGACCGGAACTGTTGGTGGTACTGCCTGAGGCCAAAGCTATCGGTTCAGTGGCCATGTCCCTGATGGGGCGCGAAGGCGATCTGGGCGTGATGTTATTCACCAGCCGCGACGCGCATCATTACGAGCAGGGACAAGGCACGCATCTGCTGCAGGAAATCGCCCTGATGCTCCCTGAGCTGCTGGAGCGCTGGATTGAGCGCGTATGACGGATTCCCTGCTTGCGCCTCTGGTAGCGCGTTTCCTGCGCTATCTGGGCGTTGAACGCCAGCTGAGCCCTATCACGCTGCTGAACTACCAGCGTCAGCTTGATGCCATCATGCAGATTGCCGACGAGATCGGCCTGAAGAGCTGGCAACACTGTGACGCGGCCACCGTACGCGGGTTTGTGGTGCGCAGCCGCCGCAAAGGCTTAGGCCCGGCGAGCCTCGCGTTACGTCTTTCTGCCCTGCGCAGTTTCTTCGACTGGCTGGTGAGCCAGGGTGAACTCAAAGCCAATCCGGCGAAAGGCATCTCCACCCCGAAAGCCCCGCGTCATCTGCCAAAAAATATCGACGTCGATGATGTGAATCGTCTGCTGGATATCGATCTTAACGATCCGCTGGCGGTGCGCGATCGCGCCATGCTCGAAGTGATGTACGGCGCGGGATTGCGTCTTTCTGAGCTGGTGGGTTTGGATCTTAAACATCTCGATCTCGATACCGGCGAAGTGTGGGTGATGGGGAAAGGCAGCAAAGAACGCCGTTTACCCATTGGCCGCAATGCGGTGGCGTGGATTGAACACTGGCTGGATTTGCGCGGCCTGTTTGGCGCGGAAGAGAACGCGCTGTTTCTCTCGAAGCTCGGGAAACGTATATCCGCGCGAAACGTACAGAAGCGTTTTGCCGAATGGGGCATCAAGCAGGGGCTGAACAGCCACGTTCACCCGCATAAACTGCGCCACTCCTTTGCGACCCATATGCTGGAGTCCAGCGGCGATCTGCGCGGCGTGCAGGAGCTGTTAGGCCACGCCAATTTATCGACCACCCAAATCTATACCCATCTTGATTTTCAACACCTTGCATCGGTGTATGACTCGGCGCATCCACGCGCAAAACGGGGGAAATAATGCGTTTTTACCGCCCACTGGGTCAGATCTCTGCCCTGACGTTTGACCTTGATGACACCCTTTACGACAACCGCGAGGTGATCCTGCGAACCGAGCAGGAAGCGCTGGCGTTTGTGCAAAACTACCATCCCTCTTTAAAGACGCTGCAAAACAAAGATTTCCAGCGCCTGCGCCAGTTATTGCGTGAAACCGAACCGGAGATCTACCACGACGTGACCGAGTGGCGACGTCGTGCCGTTGAGCAGGCGATGCTGAACGCCGGGCTGAGCGCGCAAGAGGCGGCGCTTGGCGCAGAGGCCTCGATGGCGAACTTTGCCAAATGGCGCAGCCGCATCGACGTGCCGCAGGAAACCCACGACACCCTGGCATTGCTGGCTAAAAAATGGCCGCTGGTGGCGATCACCAATGGCAACGCGCAGCCGGAACTGTTTGGTCTCGGCGACTATTTCGAGTTCGTCCTGCGCGCCGGTCCGCACGGGCGTGCGAAGCCGTTTAACGATATGTATCACCTGGCCGCGGAAAAACTCAGCCTGCCGCTCGGCGAGATTTTGCACGTGGGCGATGACCTGACCACCGACGTGGCGGGTGCGATCCGCTGCGGGATGCAGGCCTGCTGGATCAAACCGGAAAATGCCGACCTGATGCAGACCGCCGACAGCCGCCTGTTGCCGCACGTCGAAATTTCGCGGTTGGCATCCCTGACCACGCTGATATAATCACCAGCAGTATTGTATAAATAACCAGGTTTTGGTGCCAATGGACGTTTCTTACCTTCTCGACAGCCTTAATGACAAACAGCGTGACGCGGTTGCCGCGACGCGGACCAATATGCTGGTGCTGGCTGGAGCGGGCAGTGGTAAGACACGTGTTCTGGTGCATCGCATCGCGTGGCTGCAGAGCGTAGAAAACTGCTCGCCGTATTCCATCATGGCCGTGACCTTCACCAACAAAGCGGCGGCGGAGATGCGCCACCGTATCGCCCAGCTGATGGGCACCAGTCAGGGCGGCATGTGGGTCGGGACTTTCCACGGGCTGGCGCACCGTCTGCTGCGCGCGCATCACATGGACGCCAATCTGCCGCAGGATTTCCAGATCCTCGACAGCGAAGACCAGCTGCGTCTGCTCAAGCGCCTCATCAAGGCGATGAACCTCGACGAGAAGCAGTGGCCGCCGCGTCAGGCGATGTGGTACATCAACGGCCAGAAAGACGAAGGGTTACGCCCGCACCATATTCAGAGCTTCGGCAATCCGGTGGAGCAAACCTGGCAGAAGGTTTATCAGGCCTACCAGGAAGCCTGCGATCGCGCCGGGCTGGTGGATTTCGCCGAACTGCTGCTGCGCGCCCACGAGCTGTGGCTCAATAAACCGCATATTCTTCAGCACTATCGCGAACGCTTCACCAATATCCTGGTGGACGAATTCCAGGATACCAACAACATTCAGTACGCGTGGATCCGCCTGCTGGCGGGCGACACCGGCAAAGTGATGATCGTCGGCGATGATGACCAGTCGATCTACGGCTGGCGCGGTGCGCAGGTGGAAAACATCCAGCGCTTCCTCAACGACTTCCCCGGTGCCGAAACCATCCGTCTGGAACAGAACTACCGTTCGACCAGCAACATCCTCAGCGCCGCCAACGCCCTGATTGAGAACAACAACGGGCGTCTGGGCAAAAAGCTGTGGACCGACGGCGTCGACGGCGAACCGATTTCCATTTATTGCGCGTTCAACGAACTGGACGAAGCCCGTTTTGTGGTGAACCGCATTAAAACCTGGCAGGAGAACGGCGGAGCGCTGGAGCAGTGCGCCATTCTTTATCGCAGCAACGCCCAGTCGCGCGTGCTGGAAGAGGCGCTGTTACAGGTCAGCATGCCGTACCGCATTTATGGCGGGATGCGCTTCTTCGAACGCCAGGAGATCAAAGATGCGCTCTCGTATCTGCGCCTGATTGCCAACCGCAACGACGACGCGGCCTTTGAGCGCGTCGTGAACACGCCAACGCGCGGCATCGGCGATCGCACCCTCGACGTGGTGCGTCAGGCTTCCCGTGACCGCCAGCTGACGCTGTGGCAGGCGTGCCGTGAGCTGTTGCAGGAAAAAGCGCTGGCAGGACGCGCCGCGAGCGCGTTACAGCGCTTTATGGAACTGATTGACGCTCTGGCGCAGGAAACGGCCGACATGCCGCTGCACGTGCAGACCGACCGGGTGGTGAAAGATTCCGGTCTGCGGATGATGTACGAGCAGGAAAAAGGCGAAAAAGGCCAGACACGAATTGAGAACTTAGAGGAACTGGTGACGGCAACGCGCCAGTTCAGCTACAACGAAGAAGACGAAGATCTGATGCCGCTGCAGGCATTCCTCTCCCACGCGGCGCTGGAAGCAGGCGAAGGGCAGGCGGATACCTGGCAGGATGCGGTGCAGCTGATGACGCTGCACTCGGCGAAAGGGCTGGAGTTCCCGCAGGTGTTTATCGTCGGGATGGAAGAGGGGATGTTCCCGAGCCAGATGTCGCTCGATGAAGGCGGGCGTCTGGAAGAAGAGCGTCGCCTGGCCTACGTCGGCGTCACCCGTGCGATGCAAAAGCTGACCCTGACCTACGCGGAAACCCGCCGCCTGTACGGCAAAGAGGTGTATCACCGTCCGTCACGCTTCATTGGCGAGCTGCCGGAAGAGTGCGTGGAAGAGGTACGTCTACGCGCCAGCATCAGCCGTCCGGTGAACCATCAGCGGATGGGCACGCCCATCTCGGAAAACGATACCGGCTACAAGCTGGGCCAGCGCGTTCGCCACTCAAAATTTGGCGAAGGCACTATCGTCAATCTGGAAGGCAGCGGCGAGCACAGCCGCCTGCAGGTGGCGTTCCAGGGCCAGGGGATCAAATGGCTGGTCGCGGCCTACGCGAAGCTGGAAGCAGTGTAACGTTCAGAAAAATATCATTATTTTGTAATAATCTGCTAGCCTTATAAGCGTAAGGCTATTTATTGCCCTTCAGCGTCCCGTTGCGTGTTGACGCCGCAGTTATTGCTGGCGTAACATGCGCGCACGATTACGCTAAGAGGACATTCGCCTTGGACACACCCAGTAGATACTGGCTCAATTCCCTGTCATCCAGGAACAACTCCTAAGGCTATCTCCTCTTGCTGATGGCCTTAGTGGTTGTCAGCGACCTGTATAATTCCCGTCGCGCTGAGTCAGGCTTTTAATGGTCTGAAACCCATATTGTTTCTGTGTGCCCACCGAACTGTCCGATATTTTTTGCATTGGGAGTCCCGGTCATGTTGAGCGCATTTCAACTGGAAAAAAACCGACTGATTCGGCTTGAAGCTGAAGAGTCACAGCCCCTCATTGATGCCGTATGGGTGGATCTGGTCGAGCCGGACGACGATGAACGCCTTCGCGTACAGTCAGAGCTCGGGCAAAGCCTGGCAACCCGCCCGGAACTGGAAGACATCGAGGCCTCCGCGCGTTTCTTTGAAGACGAAGACGGCCTGCATATCCACTCCTTCTTCTTTTTTGAAGATGCGGAAGACCACGCCGGTAACTCCACCGTCGCGTTTACCATTCGCGATGGCCGCCTGTTCACCCTGCGCGAGCGCGAACTGCCTGCGTTTCGTCTCTATCGTATGCGTGCCCGCAGCCAGGCAATGGTCGACGGCAACGCCTACGAGCTGCTGCTCGATCTGTTCGAAACCAAAATCGAACAGCTGGCGGACGAAATCGAAAACATCTACAGCGATCTGGAAAAGCTGAGCCGCGTGATCATGGAAGGCCATCAGGGCGATGAGTACGATGAAGCGCTCTCTACGCTGGCGGAGCAGGAAGATATCGGCTGGAAAGTGCGTTTGTGCCTGATGGATACCCAGCGTGCGCTGAACTTCCTGGTGCGTAAAGCGCGTTTGCCGGGCGGTCAGCTGGAGCAGGCGCGTGAGATCCTGCGCGATATCGAATCCCTGCTGCCGCACAACGAATCCCTGTTCCAGAAGGTGAACTTCCTGATGCAGGCGGCGATGGGCTTTATCAACATCGAGCAGAACCGCATCATCAAGATCTTCTCGGTGGTATCCGTGGTGTTCCTGCCGCCGACGCTGGTGGCGTCGAGCTACGGGATGAACTTCGAATTTATGCCGGAACTGCGCTGGAGCTTCGGCTACCCAGGCGCGATTATCTTTATGATCCTCGCCGGGCTGGCGCCGTATCTCTATTTCAAACGCCGTAACTGGCTTTGAAAATCTGGCGGGTGGCGCTGCGCTTACCCGCCCTACGGTTTTTGTAGGCCGGATAAGGCGAAGCCGCCATCCGGCAAAAAACCACTACAACCCTTTCCGCACCCTACGCTGGGTATAAATCGCATCAGCAACAAACACCGCCAGCGCGACCCAGATGAACGCGAAGGTCACCATCTTATCCGCCCCCGGCACTTCGCCGTAGAACACCACCGCCAGCAGGAACATCAGCGTCGGGCCGATGTACTGGAAGAAGCCGAGCGTCGACAGACGCAGGCGCGTGGCGGCCCCGGTGAAGCACAGCAGCGGAATGGTCGTGACCACGCCCGCGGCAATCAGCATCAGGTTCAGCGACCACGGGTTATTGCCCATATGGCTGGTGCTACTGTCGGCAATGCCGAACAGGTAAATCGCGGCCAGCGGCAGCAGCCACAGGGTTTCAAACAGCATCCCGGTTTGTGCTTCCACGGCGATTTTCTTACGCACCAGACCATAAAACGCGAAGCTAAACGCCAGTCCCAGGGCGATAATCGGCAGCGAGCCAAAGGTCCACAGCTGAACCAGCACGCCGCAGAGCGCAAGTAGTACCGCCACCCACTGCATCCGGCGGAAGCGTTCGCCAAGGAACAGCATCCCCAGCACGATATTCACCAGCGGGTTAATGAAGTACCCCAGACTCGCTTCCAGCATGTGGTGGTTATTCACCGCCCAGATGAACAGCAGCCAGTTGCCGCCGATCAGCACCGCCGACAGCGCCAGCAGGAATATTTTCTTCGGGGTTTGCAGCAGCGTTTTCACGCCTGACCACTGACGGCTCACGCTCATCAACGCGATCATAAAGAAAAACGACCAGATCACGCGGTGGGTCAGGATTTCGTCAGCCGGGACAAAGTAGATCAGCTTGAAGTACGCGGGCGCGATACCCCAAATAAAATAAGCGGCAAGGGCGAGTAAAACGCCCTGCCGCGTCTGTTTAGCATCCATCGGGATAATCCGTTACAAGAAAGTAAATTCATTTTACCCGATTAAACCGTCTCAACCCACCATATAAGTGGCGGTTGCGCTGGCGATGTAAACCTGCTCTTCGTTATGCAATTCGACGCGAGCGACGGCCACCTTATTGCCCGCGCGCAGCAGGCTGCTGGTGGCGGTAAAACGATTTCCGCGGCCCGGACGCAGATAGTCCACGCGCAGATCGATGGTGCCCATCCTTGATAAGCGCTGACGCAGCTCATCTTCATTGATGGTGTCATGACGCGCCAGCGTACTGCCCACGCAGACCAGCCCGGCGGCGACGTCCAGCGCCGAGGCGATCACCCCGCCGTGCAAAATGCTTTGCGCCCAGTTTCCGACCATCATCGGCTGATTATTAAAACTCAGCTGCGCGAAGCCCTTCTCGTAACGCTCCAGCTCCAGCCCCAGCGCGCGGTTAAAGGGCATGTGGTAGACAAAAATCTCCCCCACCAGTTTCAAAGCTTCTTCAGCGGTAAGCGTGGCTGACATGAACAGTCGCATCCTTCGTTGTTAACAAAATGTTGATTTTATGCTTCAAGGATAAGGATTTCCACTTTCAGAAACGAGGAGGGGAAGTTAATTGAGAAATAGGTAGAATGTGTCGCACATAACTATTCACATAATTTCTAATTTGCAGGAGAACACCACCGATGCGGATGTATCTGGGTTGGTTACTGGCGGCGGTTGCGCTGCCCCTCACAGCATTTGCGCAGGAAGCGACGCTCAAAGAGGTACACGATAAACCCGCCGTGCGCGGCAGCATTATCGCTAACCTGCTTCAGGAGCATGACAATCCGTTCACGCTCTACCCGTACGACACCAACTATGTGATCTACACCCAGACCAGCGATCTGAACAAAGAAGCGATCAGCTCCTACAACTGGTCCGATAATGCGCGCAAAGACGAAGTGAAATTCCAGCTCAGCCTGGCGTTCCCGTTCTGGCGCGGCATTCTGGGGCCGAACTCGGTTCTGGGCGGTTCTTACACGCAGAAATCCTGGTGGCAGCTCTCCAACAGCGGCGAATCCTCTCCGTTCCGTGAAACCAACTATGAGCCGCAGCTGTTCCTTGGCTTTGCGACCGACGACGAATTCGCGGGCTGGACGCTGCGCGACGTGGAGTTTGGCTTCAACCACGACTCCAACGGGCGTTCCGACCCGACTTCCCGCAGCTGGAACCGTCTCTACACCCGCCTGATGGCGCAAAACGGCAACTGGATGGTGGAAGTGAAGCCGTGGTATGTGATTGGCGATACGGATGACAACCCGGATATCACCAAATACATGGGCTACTATCAGCTCAAAATCGGCTATCAGCTGGGCGACGCGGTGCTGAGCGCCAAAGGTCAGTACAACTGGAATACCGGCTACGGCGGCGCAGAGCTGGGCTTAAGCTACCCGATGACCAAACACGTGCGTATCTATACGCAGGTGTACAGCGGTTACGGCGAGTCGCTGATCGACTACAACTTTAATCAAACGCGCGTCGGCGTGGGCGTGATGCTGAACGATCTTTTCTAGCCTGCTCGAATGTTTTTGCGTTAAACGTTGAAGTTTCTCTCTCAGGCGCTGAAAATAGCGCCTGTTTTGTATCTGGCAAATGGGGTTAACGTGGCGCAGGCGGAAGTAATGAATCAGGAATCGCTGGCTAAACAGGTTTTGCAGGAAACCTTTGGCTATCAGCAGTTCCGCCCTGGCCAGGAAACCATCATTGAAACCGTGCTGGAAGGCCGTGACTGTCTGGTGGTCATGCCGACTGGCGGCGGGAAATCGCTCTGCTATCAGGTGCCCGCGCTGGTGCTGGACGGCCTCACGGTCGTCGTATCGCCGCTCATTTCCCTGATGAAAGACCAGGTGGATCAGCTGCTGGCGAACGGCGTTGCCGCTGCCTGTATCAACTCCACCCAGACCCGCGAACAGCAGCAGGAAGTAATGGCGGGCTGCCGTACCGGGCAGATTCGTCTGCTGTACATCGCCCCTGAACGCCTGATGCTGGATAACTTCCTCGATCATTTAGCGCACTGGAACCCGGTGCTGCTGGCGGTCGACGAAGCGCACTGTATCTCCCAGTGGGGACACGATTTCCGTCCGGAATACGCCGCGCTCGGCCAACTGCGTCAGCGATTCCCGGCGCTGCCGTTTATGGCGCTCACCGCCACGGCGGATGACACTACGCGTCTGGATATCGTGCGTCTGCTCGGGCTGAACGATCCGTTCATTCAGGTCAGCAGCTTCGACCGCCCTAACATCCGCTACATGCTGATGGAAAAATTCAAGCCGACGGACCAGCTTCTGCGCTACGTGCAGGAGCAGCGCGGCAAATCCGGCATCATCTACTGCAACAGCCGCGCGAAGGTGGAAGACACCGCCGCGCGTCTGCAAAACCGTGGCTTTAGCGCCGCGGCCTATCACGCCGGTTTAGAAAACCACATCCGCGCCGATGTGCAGGAGAAATTCCAGCGCGACGACCTGCAAATCGTGGTCGCCACCGTCGCCTTCGGGATGGGGATCAACAAGCCGAACGTGCGCTTCGTGGTGCATTTCGACATCCCGCGTAATATCGAATCTTACTATCAGGAGACGGGCCGCGCCGGGCGCGACGGTCTGCCTGCGGAAGCGATGCTGTTTTACGATCCGGCGGATATGGCGTGGCTGCGCCGCTGTCTGGAAGAAAAACCGCAGGGTCAGCTGCTGGATATCGAACGTCACAAGCTCAATGCGATGGGCGCGTTTGCCGAAGCGCAAACCTGTCGTCGTCTGGTGCTGCTTAACTATTTTGGTGAGGGGCGTCAGGAGCCGTGCGGCAACTGCGATGTTTGCCTCGATCCGCCGAAGCAGTACGATGGCCTGATGGACGCGCGTAAGGCGCTCTCAACCATTTACCGCGTGAACCAGCGCTTTGGTATGGGCTACGTGGTGGAAGTGCTGCGCGGGGCGAATAACCAACGTATCCGCGAGATGGGCCACGACAAGCTGCCGGTCTATGGCATTGGTCGCGAACAGAGCCACGAGCACTGGGTGAGCATTATCCGCCAGCTGATTCATCTCGGCTTTGCCACGCAAAACATTGCCCAGCACTCTGCGCTCCAGCTCACAGAAGCGGCGCGCCCGGTGCTGCGCGGCGAGTTAGAACTCCAGCTCGCGGTTCCGCGCGTCATTGCCCTGAAACCACGCGTGGCGCAAAAATCCTACGGCGGCAACTACGACCGCAAGCTGTTTGCCAAACTGCGCAAGCTGCGTAAGGCGATCGCCGACGAAGAGAACATCCCGCCGTATGTGGTGTTTAACGATGCGACGCTGATTGAAATGGCCGAGCAGATGCCGCTCAGCGCCGGTGAAATGCTCAGCGTTAACGGCGTCGGGACGCGCAAACTCGAGCGCTTCGGCAAAGAGTTCATGGCGCTGATCCGCTCTCATGCGGATGGTGACGATGAGGAGTAGTCAGCCCGGCTAAAAAGTGCCAGGATGGTGACTCACTGAACTATTCTCCCGCGAGTTAATTATGTTGATGCTATTCCTCACTGTGGCGTTGGTGCACATCGTTGCGCTGATGAGCCCTGGCCCTGACTTTTTCTTCGTTTCGCAGACCGCCGTCAGCCGCTCCCGTAAAGAGGCGATGATGGGCGTGCTCGGGATTACCATGGGCGTAATGGTCTGGGCTGCCGTGGCGCTGCTCGGCCTGAACCTGATCCTCGCGAAAATGGCCTGGCTGCATAACATCATTATGGTCGGCGGCGGCCTGTATCTGTGCTGGATGGGCTACCAGATGCTGCGCGGTGCGCTGAAGAAAGAAGAGGGCGTTGCTGCGCCAGAGCCGAAAGTGGAGCTGGCCACCGGCGGTCGCAGCTTTGTGCGCGGATTACTGACCAACCTTGCCAACCCCAAAGCGATTATCTATTTCGGCTCGGTGTTTTCTCTGTTCGTCGGTGACGACGTCGGCGCAGGCGCGCGCTGGGGTATTTTCCTGCTGATCGTCGTCGAAACCTTCGCGTGGTTCACCGTGGTGGCGAGCCTGTTCGCCTTACCGTCCATGCGTCGCGGCTATCAGCGTCTGGCGAAGTGGATCGACGGTTTTGCCGGTGCGCTGTTTGCAGGGTTTGGGATTCACCTGATTATTTCGCGCTAAGTTTTCGTAGGCCGGATAAGGTGCGTGCACCGCCATCCGGCTTTTCTCATTCAGGCATGCCTCGCCGAAGCCAATAACGCCCCCACCAGCATAAACAACGACCCAAACACTTTATTCAACGCCTTCATCTGCTTAGGCCCCTTAATCCACGCCGCAATCCGCTGCGCCAGCGTCGCGTAACCAATCATCACGATGATATCGACAATAATGGTCGTGGCACCCAGCACCACGTACTGCATCACCTGGGGCTGATGCGGGACGATGAACTGCGGGAAGAGGGCGGCGAGAAACACGATGCTTTTCGGGTTGGTCAGGTTCACGAACACCGCGCGCTTGAACAGACGACCGCGCGTCTGCGTGTGGGCGAGGGTATTCAGGTCGATTGAGCCCGCCGCGCGCCACTGCTGGATTCCCAGCCAAATCAGATACGCCGCGCCCGCCCATTTCAGCACCTCAAACGCCAGCACTGAACGCGAGAACAGCGTACCGAGCCCAATCCCCACCAGCACAATATGAATCCCCAGCCCGGTCTGTAGTCCGGCAATGGACGCAGCCGCGCCGCGATAGCCGTGGTTAATGGACGTGGTCATGGTATTGATCGCGCCGGAGCCAGGGGAAAGGCTCAGGATGATGGATGTCAGCAGGTAAGCGAACCACCACTCGAAGGTCATTTGAAACTCCCGAATCGTCTATTTTTATGCCACAATACGCTATTGTCGCGTCGTTGTGCGATGCGTCCTGAAAAAACGATATTCCTTGGCTTACAGGGGTGGAAACCCGATGTTTCAGCAGAAAAAGGACTGGGAAACACGCGAGAACGCATTTGCTGCTTTCTCCATGGGGCCGCTGACCGATTTCTGGCGTCAGCGCGAAGAGGCCGAAATTACCGGCGTGGATAATGTTCCGGTGCGCTTTGTGCGTTTTCGGGATGTCAAAAACGACCGTGTGATCGTTGTCTGTCCCGGTCGAATCGAAAGTTACGTCAAATACGCTGAACTGGCTTACGACCTTTTCCATCTTGGTTTTGATGTGTTGATAATCGACCATCGTGGGCAAGGGCGCTCCGGGCGGTTGTTATCGGACACGCACCGTGGGCATGTGGTGAATTTCAGCGATTATGTCGACGATCTCGCTGCGTTCTGGGAGCAGGAAGTGCAGCCCGGTCCGTGGCGCAAACGCTACATTCTGGCGCACTCGATGGGCGGGGCAATTGCGACGCTGTTTTTACAACGTCACCCGCATCAGTGCGATGCCATTGCGCTTACCGCGCCGATGTTTGGCATCGTGATGCGCTTCCCGGACTGGATGGTGCGCCATATTCTCGACTGGGCTGAGGGCCATCAGCGCATTCGTGAAGGCTACGCGATCGGTACCGGTCGCTGGCGCGCCCTGCCGTTTGCCATGAACGTGCTGACGCACAGCCGACAGCGCTATCGCCGCAACCTGCGCTTTTACGCCGATGAGCCGCGTCTGCGCGTCGGTGGGCCAACGTACCACTGGGTGCGTGAGGGCATCCGCGCGGGTGAATCAGCGCTCGCGGGTGTCAATAAAGATGCGACGCCGACGCTTCTGATTCAGGCCGAAGAAGAGCGTGTGGTGGATAACCGCATGCACGACCGTTTTTGTGAATTGCGCGCCGCCGCCGGACATCCCTGTGAAGGGGAAAAACCGCTGGTCATAAAGGGCGCGTACCATGAGATCCTTTTTGAAAAGGACACCATGCGCTCAGTCGCGCTCAACGCCATCGTCGAGTTTTTCGACAGGCATAACTGATTTCCTATTGAGGTTAAATTTTCCTATGTACCAGGTTGTCGCATCTGATTTAGATGGCACGCTGCTTTCCCCCGATCACACCCTGTCGCCTTACGCGAAAGAAACCTTAAAACTCCTGACTGCTCGTGGCGTGAACTTCGTTTTCGCGACGGGCCGCCACCACGTGGATGTGGGGCAGATCCGCGATAATCTGGACATTAAAGCGTACATGATCACCTCCAACGGTGCGCGCGTACACGACACCGACGGCAACCTGATCTTCACCCATAACCTCGACCGCGACATCGCCGCCGACCTGTTTGGCGTGGTGCATAGCAACCCGAAGATCGTCACTAACGTCTACCGCAACGACGACTGGTTTATGAACCGTCATCGCCCGGATGAGATGCGTTTCTTCAAGGAAGCGGTGTTCAACTACACCCTGTACGAGCCAGGTTTACTTGAGCCAGAAGGGATCAGCAAAGTGTTCTTCACCTGCGAAAGCCACGAAGAATTGCTCCCGCTGGAGCAGGCGATTAACGCGCGCTGGGGCGATCGCGTCAACGTCAGCTTCTCCACTCTGACCTGTCTGGAAGTGATGGCGGGCGGCGTGTCGAAAGGCCACGCGCTGGAAGCGGTCGCGAAACGCATGGGCTACGAGCTGAAAGATTGCATCGCCTTTGGCGACGGCATGAACGACGCGGAAATGCTGTCGATGGCCGGGAAAGGCTGCATCATGGAAAATGCGCACCAGCGTCTGAAAGACATGCATCCGGAGCTGGAAGTGATCGGCACCAACGCCGACAACGCCGTGCCGAACTACCTGCGCAAGCTGTTCCTTGAATAATCTTCATTTGATTGTTTATTGCTCAGTTGTCAACTGAAGAGTTCGCTACAATGCCAGTCCTTCTTTCTGAGAGACATGCATTGTGGCGCTACTCATTATCACCACTATTCTGTGGGCCTTCTCGTTCAGCCTGATCGGTGAATACCTTGCCGGACACGTCGACAGCTACTTCTCGGTGCTGATGCGCGTCGGGCTGGCGGCGCTGGTGTTCCTGCCGTTTCTGCGCCTGCGCGGACAAACGCTCAAAACCATTCTGCTGTACATGCTGGTGGGCGCGATGCAGCTCGGCATCATGTACCTGTTCAGTTTCCGCGCGTATGTCTATCTGTCGGTCTCGGAGTTCCTGCTGTTTACGGTGCTGACGCCGCTCTATATCACCCTGATCTATGACCTATTGAGCAAACGCCGCCTGCGCTGGGGCTACGTGCTGAGCGCGCTGCTGGCGGTGGCCGGAGCGGCGATTATTCGCTACGAAAAAGTGAGCGATCACTTCTGGACCGGCCTGATGTTTGTCCAGCTGGCGAACATCAGCTTTGCCATTGGGATGGTGGGCTACAAACGCCTGATGGAGATCCACCCGATGCCGCAGCACAACGCCTTCGCCTGGTTCTACATGGGGGCGTTCATCGTCGCGGTGGTGGCGTGGTTTATGCTCGGCAATCCGCAAAAACTGCCGACCACCACGCTGCAGTGGAGCGTGCTTGTCTGGCTGGGTGTGGTCGCATCAGGGCTGGGCTACTTTATGTGGAACTACGGTGCCACGCAGGTGGACGCCGGGACGCTGGGCATCATGAACAACGTTCACGTGCCCGCAGGGCTGCTGGTAAACCTGGCGATCTGGCAGGAACAACCGCACTGGCCAAGCTTTATTATTGGGGGGACGGTGATCCTGGCTTCGCTATGGGTGCATCGCCATTGGGTCGCTCCGCGCTCCGAACAAACGGCAGGTGGTCGCAAGCGTGATTCCGCGCTGAGCGAATAAAGGCTTCCGTCACCGGCTGACGCTGCTCGCCATCGCGCACTGCGGCGTAAAGTCGGCTCCACAGTCCCTCGCCCAGGGTTTTGGTCACCACCAGACCCTGGCGTTCAAAACTCTCCACCACCCAGTGCGGCAGCGCCGCGATCCCCATTTTCGCCGCCACCATCTGTATCAACAGCAGGGTGTTATCGACGCTCTTCAGGTTCGGGCTGATGCCTGCCGGTTGCAGGAAATGACGCCAGATATCCAGACGACTGCGCTGCACCGGATAAATCAGCAGGGTTTCGGTCGCCAGATCTTCCGGCGTGACGCGGGTTTTCAGCGCTAACGGATGATCCGGGGCCAGCACCAGGCGCACCTCATAATCAAACATCGGCGAATAGTGCAGACCGCTGCGCGGCAGAATATCGGAGGTCAGGACCAGATCCAGCTCGCCCTGCTGGAGGGAGGGCTGCGGGTCAAAGGTCACGCCCGATTTAAAGTCCATTTCCACCTGCGGCCAGTTCTGGCGGAAATTTTCCAGGGCGGGCGTTAGCCACTGAATACAGCTGTGACACTCAATGGCAATGCGCAGCCGCGTCTGCTGCGGTTCATTGCAGGATTGTAGCGCGCTGGCGATCTGCGGCAGCACCTGATTCGCCAGCTGCAGCAAAATCTCGCCCTGCGGCGTAAAGCGCAGCGGCTGGCTCTTACGCACGAACAGACGGAAGCCAAGGCGTTGTTCCAGATCGCTGAACTGGTGTGACAGGGCGGATTGTGTTTGATGCAGCGTGGCCGCAGCCGCTGCGAGCGAACCGCAGTTCCGCAACGCTTGTAGCGTTTTCAGGTGTTTTATCTCGATCATGAAAGTCCTTCACTTCGCCATGAACATTTTGCGCTTGAGGAATATACAGTACCTGCCAATTATAGATGTGTAAACATCTGGACGGCTAAATAACGAATTCCATAAGAGGCAGCGACATGACAATTATTAACCACACCCTCGGTTTCCCTCGCGTTGGCCTGCGCCGCGAGCTGAAAAAAGCACAAGAAAGCTACTGGGCGGGCAACGCCACGCGTGACGAACTGCTGGCGGTGGGGCGTGAACTGCGCGCTCGCCACTGGGATCAGCAAAAACAGGCAGGTGTGGATCTGCTGCCGGTGGGCGATTTCGCCTGGTACGACCATGTTCTGACCACCAGCCTGCTGCTCGGCAACGTGCCGGCTCGTCATCAGAACAACGATGGATCGGTAGATATCGACACCCTGTTCCGTCTGGGCCGTGGCCGCGCACCGACCGGTGAGCCCGCCGCCGCCGCGGAAATGACCAAATGGTTTAACACCAACTATCACTACATGGTGCCGGAGTTTGTGAAGGGCCAGCAGTTCAAACTGACCTGGACCCAGATCCTGGATGAAGTGGACGAAGCCCTGGCGCTGGGCCATAAAATCAAACCTGTGCTGCTCGGCCCGGTGACCTACCTGTGGCTGGGCAAAGTGAAAGGCGAACAGTTTGACCGCCTGAGCCTGCTGAACGACATTCTGCCGGTCTACCAACAGGTGCTGGCTGAGCTGGCTAAACGCGGCGTCGAGTGGGTGCAAATCGACGAACCAGCGCTGGTGCTGGAGCTGCCGCAGGAATGGCTGGATGCCTTCAAACCGGCGTACGACGCGCTGGCAGGCCAGGTCAAACTGCTGCTGACTACCTATTTCGAAGGCGTCACGCCGAACCTCGACACCATTACCGCGCTGCCGGTCCAGGGTCTGCACGTGGACCTGGTTCACGGCAAAGATGACGTGGCGGAAATTCACCAGCGTCTGCCGTCTGACTGGTTGCTCTCTGCCGGTCTGGTGAACGGTCGTAACGTCTGGCGCGCCGATCTCACCGAGAAATACGCGCAGATTAAAGACATCGTCGGCAAACGTGACCTGTGGGTGGCGTCGTCTTGCTCCCTGCTGCACAGCCCGATCGACCTGAGCGTTGAAACGCGTCTGGATGCGGAAGTGAAGAGCTGGTTTGCCTTCGCCCTGCAGAAATGTGAAGAGCTGGCGCTGCTGCGCGATGCGCTGAACAGCGGCGACACGGCGGCGATTACCGAATGGAGCGCTCCGATTCAGGCGCGCCGTCACTCGACTCGCGTTCACAACGCGGCGGTGGAAAAACGTCTGGCGGCGATCACCGCCAAAGACAGCCAGCGTGAAAACGCCTACGAAGTGCGTGCAGAAGCTCAGCGTGCGCGCTTCAATCTGCCGGCCTGGCCGACGACGACCATCGGTTCCTTCCCGCAGACCACTGAAATCCGCGGCCTGCGCCTGGACTTCAAAAAAGGCAATCTCGACGCCAACAACTACCGCACCGGCATCGCGGAACACATCAAGCAGGCGATTGTTGAGCAGGAGCGTCTGGGTCTGGACGTGCTGGTCCACGGTGAAGCTGAGCGTAACGACATGGTGGAATACTTCGGCGAGCACCTGGACGGATTCGTCTTCACCCAGAACGGCTGGGTGCAGAGCTACGGCTCCCGCTGCGTGAAACCACCGGTCGTCATCGGCGACGTCAGCCGCCCGGAAGCGATCACCGTCGAGTGGGCGAAGTACGCTCAATCTCTGACCGACAAACCGGTGAAAGGCATGCTGACGGGTCCCGTGACCATTCTCTGCTGGTCCTTCCCGCGCGAAGACGTGACCCGCGAAACCATCGCCAAGCAGATTGCTCTGGCGCTGCGCGATGAAGTGGCGGATCTGGAAGCGGCCGGGATTGGCATCATCCAGATTGACGAACCGGCGCTGCGCGAAGGTCTGCCGCTGCGTCGCAGCGACTGGGCGGCGTACCTGGAGTGGGGCGTGGAAGCCTTCCGCATCAACGCGGCGGTGGCAAAGAACGACACGCAGATCCACACCCACATGTGTTACTGCGAATTTAACGACATCATGGACTCCATCGCCGCGCTGGATGCGGACGTGATCACCATCGAAACCTCGCGTTCAGATATGGAACTTCTGGAGTCGTTCGAAGAGTTCGACTACCCGAACGAAATCGGGCCGGGCGTGTACGACATTCACTCCCCGAACGTGCCAAGCGTGGAATGGATTGAAGCCCTGCTGCAGAAAGCCGCCCAGCGTATTCCGGCGGAGCGTCTGTGGGTTAACCCGGACTGCGGCCTGAAAACCCGCGGCTGGCCTGAGACTCGCGCCGCGCTGGCGAACATGGTGAAAGCCGCGCAGAACCTGCGTCAGGCGTAACCCAGCGACGAGGCAGCACTTGTAGGCCGGGTAAGGCGAAGCCGCCACCCGGCTCAATGTTGATGTTCGTGCGGTATTCCGCCCGGTGGCGCTGCGCTTACCGGGCCTACAAAACCAACCTGTAGGCCGCCACCCGGCAACAAACTATCCCCCGCTCAACCGTGCTCGCGTCTCCGGCTGCTGGAAATAATCCATACACCAGCGACACACCTTCCCCATCCCGTCTGAACGCGCGGCCAGAAATAGCTTGGTCGCATGCTTATGTTCGCGCATCGGTTTTTTCAACAACGTCCCGCTATTTAACAGCGGCAATGCCAGATGATGCGGGATGTAGCCGATCCCCACATTCTGCTCAATCAGCGCAATCGCCATCGCAAAATCCGGGACGAACAGCGGCTTTTGTCCTTCCAGTAGCCACGCATGGAGCGGCGTAAAGTTGACGGAGGTATCGCGAATACAGATGGCGGAATACTGGCGCAGCTCGGTGTTTTCCAGCGGATGGCGCGCCCCGGCGAGCGGATGCTGCGGGCTGACGACAAAATCCCACTCCATCTGACCAATCGGCTCGCTGATGATCCCCTCCGTACTCGGCACCGCATGCGGCGCGCCCACCACCAGATCGGCGCGTCGGCTGTAGAGCGCATCCCAGCAGCCGTTGTACACCTCAAGGCTCACCGTCAGGGTGGTGGAGGTAAACTGGCGCTCGAAATCGGCAATAAACGCGGCCAGAACCGCCGGTGGGATAATGTTATTGGCGGCGATCGTGAGCTCACGCTCAATGCCGTCGTGCACCAGCACGGTGTTGCGCCGCAGCGCGTCCATATCGGTCAGAATTGTTTTACTGTGTTCGATGAAATACGAGCCCGCGGGAGTCAGCTCAATGTAGCGACCTTTACGAATGAAAAGATCCGCGCCCAGCGCCTCTTCGGCTTTCTTGATGGTATAGCTGATGGCGGAGGGCACTTTGTTGAGCTGTTCCGCGGCGGAGGTGATGCTCTGGTATCTGGCGACCAGATGAATCACGCGGAGAGTTTCGTCAGAGATAAACATAAGCATTCCTGGTCGGCAAAGTGCGGCTGAACCGGTGACCGATTCAGCCGTGAAGATGATGCCAATTATACTCAGGAACTAGCTGCGACCTATCCGACTCAGTAATGCGTAAGCGACGCAGGCCACAACAATCGAATCCACAGACGGAATGGTGGTCAGGGTGAACAGGCCTTTTACCGTCATAAACCCGACCGCCGCGCCCGCAATCCACGCGATAAACGTCAGCACTTTGACCTGAGGTTCTTGCGTCAGCACCGATTCCTGATAGCCGTTGCGGCGATAAAGGAAAAAGTCGGCGATATAAATCCCGGCCACCGGCGGGGTGGCGATCCCGAGGAACAGCAGGAACGGAATAAACCACGCCATGATATCCAGACTGCCGACGATGGCCGAAAGCACGCCCAGCGCCACGGTAATCTGCCATTTCGGGAAGCGGGTCAGCAGCGTGGAAACCACTAATGTTCCCTGGAACATGTTCCCGGCGTTACCGGTGATGCAGGCGAAAATCAGCAGCAGGGCAGCGGGAAGCACCGCGCCAAACACCGCCATGGCCCCCAACAGCGAACCCTTCCCACTGATCGCACCCGGCGTCGCGCCTGCCCAGTACAGCAGCGGGTAGGCGACAAGGAACGTCACGCCCGCGGCAATCAGCGCGTGTTTGCGGTTATGCACAAAGCTGCCGAAATCGGGCAGTGTGGCGACCAACACGATAATCGTCCCGACCACGGTAGAGACCGCCACGCCGGTGTTCATGCTGTTGACCGCGGCAGGTGCGGCCACGGCGCTGTGCGTCGCCACATAGAGGATATAACACAGCACCAGCGCAATAACGGGCACCGCCACCTGCGCCACTTTCCCCAGCACGGCAAAACCAAAGGCGGTGGAGGCGACGAAAATCACGCAGCCCGCCGCGACCAGCAGCGGCACAGGCAGCTCCAGCCCGTGCTGGGCCAGCACATCATGTACCGAGTGGCCGAACATATTGGCCGTGACCGAGATCCAGCCGAAAAGGCTAATCGCCATCAGGATGTTGATCGCAATCGCCCCTTTTTCGCCAAAGGCATACTTCACAATCCCGTAGGTCGGCAGACGCGCTTTTTCGCCGACGCTGATGGTGATGGCGGAAAGGATCGCCAGAATCAGCCCGCCTAACAGCAGCACGCTCATCAGGCTGCTGCTGGAGAGCTGGTTGCCGAGGCTTGAGGACGACAGCAGGACCGGCGTCACGGCAATGCCCAGCAAAATCATGGCAATGCGTAACCCGGAGGCGGTATTGCTGTTTTCTTCTGCTTTACGCATATCTTATTCCCTCTGAAACGCGCGTTACGCGATATGGAAATGCCCGGTGTACTTGCGCCAGCTTCCCAGTTCGGTGATTTCCCGTTGCCCTTCGGTCAGCCAGTTTTCCGCCAGCACGCCCAGCACTTCGCTGCCGTCTTCGAGCTTCACTTTCCCGATGGCCAGCCCGGCGGGTTCGCTCATCAGCAGGTCAGCGAAACTCGCCAGCGGCAGCTCCCAGATCTCCAGCTCAACGTGAGTGCCGCCCGTTGCCACGCGGATCATACCCGGATGGCGATCCTGAATACTCCACAGACGGTAATGGGCGTCGGTACGGTCTTCGCGCACGAAGACGCCGCCCGCTTTTTGCATATTCTTGTTCAGTTCGAGGCCGCGCATCAGGGTGCCATTGACGGCCAGCAGGGTGGTTTTCATCATCATTTTCTCCGGTAAATTTTAAGGGGTAATCCAGGTGCCGTTCTGATGGGCCAGCGCCGCTTTGATAGCCTGTGGGCTGGTGATCAGGCCGCTGGCCTGTTTGCCCTGCTGCTGGCTGGCGGTCACGAAATCGAGAATTGCCTCGACCTTCGGCTGCATACTGCCCACGCCAAACTGGCCTGCCTGTAAAAGTGTTCGCGCTTCAGCGGTGTCGAGTGAATCCAGCCATTGCTGCTCTGGAGTGCCAAAATTGATCGCCACTTTCTCCACGCCGGTCGGGATGACCAGCAGATCGGCCCCCAGCTGGCTGGCGAGCAGGGCGGAGGCGAGATCTTTGTCGATGACCGCTTCCACGCCTGTCAGCTGCTGATGTTCATCGCGGATCACCGGGATCCCGCCGCCGCCGCAGGCGATGACGATGTAACCCTGGCGGACCAGCTGCGCGATGGTGTCGCGCTCGATGATCTCCAGCGGCGCCGGAGACGGCACCGTGCGCCGCCAGCCGCGTCCGGCGTCCTCCATCAGCGTCCAGCCCAGCTGCTGCTGTCGTTCCAGCGCTGTGGCTTCATCCAGAAAAGCGCCGATGGGTTTGCTCGGGTTGGAAAAGGCGTCATCGTGCTGGCTCACCAGGGTCTGGGTGACCAGCGTCACCACCGGTTTGTGAATGCCGCGGCGCGCCAGTTCGTTGTGCAGCGCTTTCTGGAACATGTAGCCGATTGCGCCCTGGGTATCGCCGACGGCGTAATCCAGTGGCACCGGCGAAACTTCACCGCTTGCCAGCTCGGAGCGGCGCAGGATAAAGCCCACCTGCGGGCCGTTACCGTGGGTGAGAACCAGATCCCAGCCTGCTTCTACCATGTCGGTGATGTGCGTGACGCTCTCCATCACCGCGGCATATTGATCGGGAATGCTGTTGCGGCGATCGTCCTGGATCAGCGCGTTGCCGCCGACGGCGACCACAGCCAGAGGCTTACTCATGCTTTATCTCCGTTCTGAACTTCTTTCGCCAGGACCCTAATCGCCTCGACGAAGCAGGTCATCGGCGCGGTGGTGATGCCAGCCCCTATCTGGCCGACGCCCGCCTGTTTATGGGCGATCCCGGTGTTGATCACCGGCAGAATGCCGCGGTCGGCCACTTTGCGGGCATCAATCCCGGCGGCGGTGGGCGCGAAATTCAGTGCGGGCAGGGTAAAGGCCGGATTCCCGCCCAGGGTGATAGCCTGCATGCGGCGGCTGTTATTGGTGGCGTCAGCCGGTGTACCGCCGACGAATTTCACAATCGCCGGAGAGGAGGCCATCGCAAACCCGCCGACGCCTGCGGTTTCAGTGATCGCGCTGTCGCCCAGATCGGCGGCGGCGTCATTCACGCCGTAGCCTGGGAAGAACAACCCTTCGACGGCGTTAGCCGGGGCCTGGAACCACTGGTCACCCGTGCCCGACAGACGGATCCCGAAGTTCACGCCGTTGCGTGCCATCACCGTCACCATCGAGCTGAACGGTACGTTGGCGGCGGCATCCATCATCGCTTTACAGGCGGCCATCGACAGGTTGAGGAAGAAGTGGTCGTTGCCGGTGATAAAGGCGACCACGCGTTGCACATTGTCGAGGGGCAGATTGCAGCTCAGCAGGGCGGGCAGCAGACGTTTAATCAGCAGCCCGGTCGCCGCGGCGTTGCGGTTGTGAACCTCATCACCCATGTGCAGCGCCTGCGCCATCAGCGGTTTCAGCTCCAGCTCGCCCAGTTGGTGGACGGCGGCTTTTAGCGCCGGGGCCAGCTCGTCGCGCATCCAGCTCAGGCGATTGAGCACTTCGTCGTTATTGGCCCCGAAGCGCAGCACCTTGCCCAGCCCTTCGTTGAAATTACTGAAAGCCCGCTGGCCGTTGGTTTTGTTCTCAATCACCCACAGCGGCATCGACGGGCTGATGATCCCCGCCATCGGGCCGACGGCGTGGTAGTGGTGGCAGGGTTCCAGGCTGATATCGCCCGCCAGAATCAGACACTCGGCCTGCTCGTGGCTGGTGGCCCAGCCTTCAAACAGCATCGCGCCGACAATTGCCCCTTTCACCGGGCCGCACATGTTCTCCCAACTAATCGGCGGACCAGAGTGCAGAATCAGCTTCCGCTCGGCCATGGCGGGGATTGCTTCGTGGGCGAACATCACGTCGACAAGAGCCGGTTGAGCGTTGAGATAACGTTCCATGGCGATCTGATTCGCCTGCTCAACCCGCGGATGGCACAGCAACGCGGCGAGATCTAACCCTGCGGCGACATCGCCCTGAGCGGGCGGCTGCCAGCTGAGCGCCGTCACGTCACCACCCACTTTTTGAATATTACTGGCGAAGCTCTGAAGCCCGGCGTTGACCACTTTCAGCGGTTGGGTAAATAGGGTGTTCATTCGCTGATTTCCTTCTTTTGCATCTGAATCTGCGCCACCTGGCTTGCCCAAAAGGCGGCCTGAGCATTGCTGCTGGCGATGATCACGCCCGCCTCGCGCAGAGCGCTGATTTGACGGCTACGTTGTTGAGGGTCACTTTCTGTGCCGCAGACGTGGGCAATCAGAACGGGCGCATGTTGTTTATCGATATGAGCCAGTTGCTCAAGGAGTTCGGTAGCCGGAGCCTCCGATGCGCCGTAGCCCAGCACCAAATCGAACAACACCACGGCGGTGTGCGGATCCTTAATCTCGGCGATCAGACGTTGGTTGCGCAGGGTAGGGTCGATCATCGGGTGCGGCTTACCGCGCGTGAAATCATCGTCGCCCATGTCGATCAGCGTATGGCCGCTGCTCTGCCAGATATCTGCCAGTTTGTGATTGCCTGACACCGGCGTGTTTGACGAGGCGGTAAAGCCGTTTTGCTGGCAGATCAGCTGGGCTTCATAGCAGAACGTCCCGCCTGCAAAAACGCCGCGAATAAGCTGGTGGCTGGCGGACAGGTGCAGGCTGAACTGTTGCAGCATGGCGAGTTCCGCCTGCGAGGATTCGAGATGCGTCTCTGGCAGCGGCTGGTTGTTGAGCAGTGCGACGGCGAGATCTGCGGTACCCGCCAGCGTGGTGGCGGCGGTGACGTTCGGGCGGTTCACCGTTTGTGGATCTGCGCCGAGGAAATTCACCACTACCGGTTTCCCGGCGGACTGCGCCAGCTCAAGAATGCGCTCGGCAACCGCCTGTGAAGGGGGCTTGGAGATCAGCACAATGACGCGGGTCGACTCGTCCTCAGCCAGCGCCTGCAGGCCGAACAGCATAGAAATTCCGCCGATGTGCTCGCTCAGATCGTGCCCGCCGGTGCCCAGCGCCTGGGAAATCCCTGCCCCGAGCTGATCGATACGGCAGGTCACTTCCTGCAAACCCGTACCCGACGCGGCAACCACGCCAATTTCGCCGCGTTTCACGACGTTGGCGAAGCCTAAAGGGATCCCGTTGATAATCGCCGTTCCGCAGTCTGGCCCCATCACGATGCGGTTGCGTTCCCGGGCGAGGATTTTGATCGCTTTTTCCTGCTCAACGCTGACGTTATCGCTGAACATCATCACGTTCATGCCGAGGTTCAGCGCTTTAATGGCTTCGGCTGCGGCGTAGTCGCCAGGGACGGAGATCAGCGCCAGATTCGCGTCCGGCACTTGCTCCAGCGCCATCTCCATGCTCACCACATCCGGGGCTTTGGTATCGGCCTGACCTTCGTCCGGCTTGCTGTTCAGTCGTTCTTCTGCGAGCGTGAGCGCCTCTGTGCAGGCGGCTTCCTCGCCCATCACCGCGATAATCAGGTCGTTAGGACCGGCGGGCAGATCGTCGCCCATTCCGGCATCGCGGATCTGGTCGAGGTTGGTGGGGGTTCCCATCACCACTGACGCGTTTTGGATCCCCGGCAATTTACTGATGCGCGCGGAGATCTGCATCAGTGAGACGGAGTCTTGATAGAGGTTTTTAAAAATCTTGTGCTTAACATTCATAGCGTTATGCCTGGTGGTTGCGGCCCGATGGCCGTATGACGGCAGCAGAAACCCGCATAGCGGGTTATCGGGCGCTACGGAAAATTAACGGTGGTGCGAAAGTGTTGAGCGGTAAGTTAGCCTTTCAGCCCTTCGATGATGGCGCTGGCATCGCTGACCCAGCCGAAAATCGCCCCCTGGGCTTTGATCATCTCCAGCGCGTATTTCTGGAATTCAGGGAAGTAGGAGCCGACGCAATCTTCGGGAATGATGCACTCGTAGCCGCGGTCGTTGGCTTCACGCACGGTTGTGGTGACGCACACTTCGGTGGTGACGCCGCAGACGATCAGGGTTTTGATACCGTGGTTTTGCAAAATCAGATGCAGGTCGGTCTGATAGAACGCGCCTTTGCCGGGCTTGTCGATGACCGGTTCACCGGCAACGGGGTAAAGCTCAGGGATAATATCGTGTCCCGCTTCGCCGCGAACCAGAATGCGGCCCATCGGACCGGGTTCGCCAATAAAGGTTTTACCGCCGCGCGTCAGTTTCGCCGCCGGACAATCGCTCAGATCGGCGCGATGGCCTTCACGGGTATGGATCACCAGCACGCCCCGGTCGCGGGCTGCCGCTAGCAATTTTTTGCAGGGTCCAATCGCCGTTCGAACCAGCGAAACATCGTTGCCCAGCGCTTCGCCAAAACCACCGGCTTCGACAAAGTCGCGCTGCATATCAATCATCACCAGCGCCGTAGTTTGCGGATCAAAAGGCAGCGCAAAAGGTTGGGCATGAAACTCGTGTTGCGTCATGGTAAATCTCCTGTTCGCAGAATGACGATTCATTTGGTCTGGTACTGAGTATCCAGGAGAAAAGTAGGGTTAAACAGGAAAATAGTTTTACGCACAGCAACGAATTTTTTGTATCAGACGAGTGCAGCGCAGGGGGAGTGTGAGGGGAGTCATAACATTGGAGCCAGCAACAAAAAAGTTGATGCGTGAGGTGGTTTCCATGAAAAAAATTGTCGCAAGTCTGTGATCAGATACACTTAATTTGGCCCCGGTGTGTACCAGGGCCAGATAATCACTTTTTGACGCCATACTGCCTGAACCACGCCAGCATTCTCTGCCAGCCGTCTTTGGCGGACTCTTCGTGATAGCTCGGGCGATAGTCGGCGTTAAAGGCGTGGCCCGCGTCGGGATAGACCACGATCTCGGCTTTCGCATTGGCGGCGCGGAGTGCCTGGCGCATGGTGTCCACGCTCTCCAGGGTGATCCCGGTATCCTGCCCGCCGTACAGCCCCAGCACCGGCGCGTTGAGATCGGTGGCGATATCCACCGGATGCTTCGGCGAATTCAGCGTTTTCTCACCGACCAGTTTGCCATACCAGGCCACGGCAGCCTTCAGCTGCGGATTGTGGGCGGCATACAGCCAGCTGATGCGCCCGCCCCAGCAAAAACCGGTGACCAGCAGACGATGCGGATCGCCGCCGTTGCGCGCGGCCCAACTGGCGACGTGGTCCAGATCGGCCAGCACCTGTGCATCCGGCACTTTGCTGACCAGATTACTGAAAAGGGTCGGGATATCGCTGTAGTCGTTGGGGTCGCCCTGGCGGAAATAGAGCTCTGGTGCGACGGCCAGATAACCTTCCAGCGCCAGACGGCGGCAAATATCGCGAATGTGTTCGTGAACGCCAAAAATCTCCTGCACCACAATCACGATTGGCAGCGGACCGTCCGCCTCTTTCGGGCGAGCGTGGTAGGCGGGCATGTTCTCACCCTGCGTGGGGATCGAGGTTTCGCCTGCGGAAATGGCTTCTTCTGAGGTGGAGACGATGGTCGCGGCGTGAGGGGCTGCAGCAGGTGCAAAATGGGTCTTTTGTGTCATGGTATTCTCCGTACCTGTTAGCGCAAAAGTAAATATAGACCTCAAGTTAACAACTCACAGTGCCCGAAACGGGCTATCTTTTGTGCAGCGCTGAACGATATAACTTGTTAATGTGATGTAAATCACTATTTTATGGAAATTAACTGCAACCATTTTCATTCATGGTGAGGTGTGTCACGAAATTAAGCCTGGTGCTTCTGTAAAGTACCGTTTTACTTCTTCTGACACACCGACCCACAGAGGAGTCACCTATGTCTAAGTCTGATGTTTTTCATCTCGGCCTCACTAAAAACGATCTACAAGGGGCTACGCTGGCTATCGTCCCGGGCGATCCTGAGCGTGTGGAAAAGATCGCCGCGCTGATGGATAAGCCGGTCAAGCTGGCAGCGCATCGTGAATTCACCACCTGGCGTGCAGAGCTGGACGGCAAAGCGGTTATCGTGTGCTCGACCGGTATCGGCGGCCCGTCTACCTCTATTGCTGTGGAAGAGCTGGCGCAGCTGGGCATTCGTACTTTCCTGCGTATCGGTACGACCGGTGCGATTCAGCCGCACATCAACGTCGGTGACGTTCTGGTGACCACCGCGTCTGTGCGTCTGGATGGGGCAAGCCTGCACTTCGCGCCAATGGAATTCCCGGCGGTTGCGGACTTCGAATGTACGACAGCGCTGGTTGAAGCGGCTAAATCTATCGGTGCAACCACCCACATCGGCGTGACCGCCTCTTCTGACACCTTCTACCCTGGCCAGGAGCGCTACGACACCTTCTCTGGTCGTGTAGTCAGCCGTTTCAAAGGCTCCATGGAAGAGTGGCAGTCAATGGGCGTCATGAACTATGAGATGGAATCGGCAACGCTGCTGACCATGTGCGCAAGCCAGGGTCTGCGTGCGGGCATGGTGGCGGGCGTGATCGTCAACCGTACTCAGCAAGAGATCCCGAACGCTGAAACCATGAAGCAGACCGAAAGCCACGCGGTGAAAATCGTGGTTGAAGCGGCTCGCCGCCTGATCTAATCACACTGCATTCTGTATAAGGCCGACGCGTTCGGCCTTTTCTTTTTGCGTAGCGCCTCGCAGGAAAACCCTTTTAAACTGGACGTTTATACAGCACAATTCTATTTTGTGCGGTAACGGTTTGATGCAGGAGGCGGTGTGGATATCTCAATCATCATTTATGCGGCGATAGCGTTGGCGGGGCTGGCCATTGGCTGGCTGATTTCAGGCTACCAACATGCGCAGCATAAAGCGGAACAGCTGATTGACCGCGAAGAGATGGTCGCGGAGCTGAGCGCGACGAAACAGCAGCTGGCCCAGAGCGCCCACTGGCGCGATGAGTGTGAGCTGCTCAACAACGAACTGCGCAACCTGCGCGACATCAACACCTCCCTCGAAGCGGATCTCCGCGAAGTCACCACCCGTCTGGAATCTACCCAACTGCATGCGGAAGACAAAATCCGCCAGATGATCAACAGCGAACAGCGCCTCAGCGAGCAGTTCGAAAACCTCGCCAACCGCATATTCGAGCAGAGCAACCGCCGCGTCGACGAACAAAACCGCCAGAGTCTGAACGGCCTGCTGACCCCCCTGCGCGAACAGCTCGACGGTTTTCGCAAACAGGTGCAGGACAGCTTTGGTATGGAAGCGCGCGAGCGCCACACGCTGGCCCACGAAATCCGTAATCTCCAGCAGCTGAATGCGCAAATGGCGCAGGAGGCGGTTAACCTGACGCGGGCGCTGAAGGGTGACAACAAAACTCAGGGCAACTGGGGAGAAGTGGTGTTGACCCGCGTGCTGGAAGCGTCCGGCCTGCGTGAAGGCTATGAATATCAAACCCAGGTCAGCATCGAAACCGATACCCGTTCGCGCATGCAGCCCGATGTGATCGTGCGGCTGCCGCAGGGCAAAGACGTGGTGATTGACGCCAAAATGACGCTGGTCGCCTACGAGCGTTACTTCAATGCCGAAGACGATTTCACCCGTGAATCCGCGCTGCAGGAGCACATCGCCTCGGTGCGAAACCACATCCGCATGCTGGGCCGCAAGGATTACCAGCAACTGCCCGGTCTGCGTTCGCTGGACTATGTGCTGATGTTTATCCCCGTCGAACCGGCGTTCCTGCTGGCCCTCGACAGGCAGCCGGAGCTGATTACCGAGGCGCTGAAAAACAACATTATGCTGGTTAGCCCGACCACGCTACTGGTGGCGCTGCGTACTATTGCCAACCTGTGGCGTTACGAACATCAGAGCCGCAACGCGCAGCAGATCGCTGACCGCGCCAGCAAGCTGTACGACAAAATGCGCCTGTTTGTCGACGATATGTCCTCTGTAGGGCAAAGCCTGGATCGCGCGCAGGATAACTATCGCCAGGCAATGAAAAAACTCGCTTCCGGGCGCGGTAATTTGCTTTCGCAGGCCGAGGCCTTCCGCACGCTGGGCGTGGAGGTGAAGCGCGAGATTAATCCGGAACTGGCGGAACAGGCCACGGCGCAGGATGAAGAATACCGTCTGCGCGAAGGCGTCGATGAACAAAATATGGACTGTGATGACAATGATTTAGCCGCGCAAGCGGCGCCCGAAACGGCGTCAGAACGATTCTTTCAGGGTGGTTGAATCGTAGGGCAATCGCGTCCAATCTGATACACTTCACGAACATTTGACTGATTAGCAGGCACTGAGATGGTTGAAGATTCACAAGAAACAACGCACTTTGGCTTCCAGACTGTCGCCAAAGAGCAGAAAGCTGACATGGTGGCCCACGTATTCCATTCCGTGGCGTCGAAGTACGATGTCATGAATGACCTGATGTCATTCGGCATTCATCGCTTGTGGAAGCGTTTCACTATCGACTGTAGCGGTGTTCGCCGTGGTCAAACCGTTCTGGATCTTGCGGGGGGTACCGGCGATCTGACGGCTAAATTCTCCCGTATGGTCGGTGAAACCGGCCGCGTGGTGCTGGCGGATATCAACGACTCCATGCTGAAAATGGGGCGTGAAAAACTGCGCAACATCGGCGTAGTGGGTAACGTGGAATACGTTCAGGCTAACGCCGAAGCCCTGCCGTTCCCGGATAACACCTTTGACTGCATCACCATCTCTTTCGGTCTGCGTAACGTGACCGAAAAAGAGAAAGCCCTGCGTTCCATGTACCGTGTGCTGAAACCGGGTGGACGTCTGCTGGTGCTGGAGTTCTCCAAACCGATTATCGAACCGCTGAGCAAAGCCTACGACGCCTACTCGTTCCATATTCTGCCGCGCATTGGCGAAATGGTGGCCAATGACGCAGAAAGCTATCGCTATCTGGCGGAATCTATCCGTATGCACCCGGATCAGGACACCCTGAAAGCCATGATGCAGGACGCCGAGTTTGAAAACGTGGAGTACTTCAACCTGACGGCGGGTGTTGTCGCGCTGCATCGCGGCTACAAGTTCTGAGTGGAGGCAAATTATGCCTTTTAAACCGTTAGTCACCGCGGGCATCGAGAATGTCCTGAATAGTTTCCTGTACCGCTCGCCTGCGCTGAAAACGGCGCGTCAGCGGCTGAACGGCAAGGTGCTGCGTGTCGTCTTAAAAGAGTTCTCCACGCCGCTGGTGCTGGTGTTCAGCGAGCGCCAGCTCGACGTGGTGGGCGAATGGGAAGGCGAGGCGGATTGTTCCGTCATCACGCACATGAGCGTCCTGCCCAAACTGCGTGACCGCCAGCAGCTGACGGCGCTGATCCGCAGCGGTGAGCTGGAAGTCGAAGGCGATATTCAGGTGGTGCAAAACTTCGTCGCGCTGGCCGATCTGGCCGAGTTTGATCCGGCGGAGCTACTGGCTCCTTATACCGGTGACATCGTGGCCGAAGGCATTGGCAAGTTTCTGCGCGGCGGCTCGTCATTCTTGCGTAAGGGCGTACAGCGCCAGCAACGCTACGTTGCCGAAGTACTGACCGAAGAGTGGCGCATGGCGCCCGGCCCGCTGGAGATGGCGTGGTTTGCGGAAGAGTCTGCTGCCGTTGAACGTGCGGTTGACGCGTTCACCAAACGCCTGGAAAAACTGGAGGGCAAATGACGCCTGGTGAAATTCGGCGCCTCTACTTTATCGTTCGCACCTTTTTGAGTTACGGGCTCGACGAGCTTATCCCCAAAATGCGTATCACGCTGCCGCTGCGAATCGGGCGGCGCATGCTGTTCTGGATGCCAAACCGTCACAAAGGCCAGCCTCTTGGCGAGCGGTTACGCCTGGCATTGCAGGAGCTCGGTCCGGTCTGGATAAAATTCGGGCAGATGCTCTCCACCCGCCGCGATCTCTTCCCGCCGCAGATTGCCGATCAGCTGGCGCTGTTACAGGACCGCGTGGCACCCTTCGACGGTGCGCGCGCCAAACAGCAGATTGAAGAGGCGATGGGCGGCATTCCGGTTGAAACCTGGTTTGATGATTTTGAAATCACGCCGCTGGCCTCAGCGTCCATTGCGCAGGTGCACACCGCGCGCCTGAAAGAGAACGGCAAAGAGATCGTCATCAAGGTGATCCGCCCGGACATTCTGCCGGTCATCAAAGCGGACATGAAACTGATTTACCGTCTGGCACGCTGGGTTCCGCGCCTGTTGCCGGATGGGCGCCGTCTGCGTCCGATGGAAGTGGTACGCGAATATGAAAAGACGCTGATCGATGAGCTGAACTTACTGCGTGAGTCGGCCAACGCCATCCAGCTGCGCCGCAACTTTGAAAACAGCCCGATGCTCTATGTGCCAGAAGTCTATTCCGACTACTGCAGTCAGAATATGATGGTGATGGAACGTATCTACGGCATTCCCGTGTCGGATGTGGTGGCGCTGGAAAAACAGGGCACCAACATGAAACTGCTGGCCGAACGCGGCGTGCAGGTGTTCTTCACCCAGGTGTTCCGCGACAGCTTTTTCCATGCGGACATGCACCCGGGCAACATCTTTGTTAGCTACGAACACCCGGAAGATCCGAAGTATATCGGCATCGACTGCGGGATTGTCGGCTCGCTGAATAAAGAAGATAAGCGCTACCTGGCGGAGAACTTCATCGCCTTCTTCAATCGCGATTACCGCAAGGTGGCCGAGCTGCACGTCGACTCCGGCTGGGTTCCGCCGGATACCAACGTCGAAGAGTTCGAGTTTGCGATCCGCACTGTTTGCGAGCCGATTTTCGAAAAGCCGCTGTCGGAAATCTCATTTGGTCACGTGCTGCTGAATCTCTTCAACACCGCGCGTCGCTTCAATATGGAAGTGCAGCCGCAGTTAGTTTTACTTCAGAAAACACTACTTTACGTTGAGGGCGTAGGCCGCCAGCTCTATCCTCAGTTAGACTTATGGAAGACGGCGAAACCTTTCCTTGAGTCGTGGATCAAAGATCAGGTCGGTATTCCTTCCCTGGTGCGGGCGTTCAAAGAGAAAGCGCCGTTCTGGATCGAAAAAATGCCAGAGATTCCTGAACTGGTTTACGACACTTTGCGTCAGAGCAAGAACCTTCAGCACAGCATGGATAAAATCGCCCGCGAGCTTCAGTCAAACCGCGTGCGTCAGGGACAATCCCGCTATCTCTTCGGGATAGGCGCAACCTTGCTGCTGAGCGGCACGCTGCTGCTGATCAATCGTCCGGACTGGGAGATGATGCCCGCCTGGGTGATGGCCGCAGGCCTTGTGGTCTGGCTGATCGGCTGGAGAAAAACGCGCTGAATTGCGTCGCTATCGCCAGGTTGCATACGTATAATGCAACCTGATTAATTAATCATCATCTATCGAGGATGTAGTATGGGTGGTATCAGTATCTGGCAATTGTTAATCATTGCCGTCATCGTCGTGCTGCTGTTCGGCACTAAAAAGCTCGGTTCTATCGGTTCCGACCTTGGCGCGTCCATCAAAGGCTTCAAAAAAGCCATCAGCGATGATGAAGACAAGCAGGAAAAATCCAGCCAGGATGCGGATTTCACGGCTAAATCCATCGCAGACAAACAGGACGAAGCCAAAAAGGAAGACGCTAAACGCCACGATAAAGAGCAGGTGTAAGTCGTGTTCGATATTGGTTTTGGTGAACTGCTGCTGGTGTTCGTGATTGGCCTGATTGTACTGGGCCCGCAACGTCTGCCGGTGGCAGTAAAAACTGTCGCAGGCTGGGTGCGCGCGCTGCGCTCGCTGGCAACGACGGTGCAAAATGAACTGGCGCAGGAACTCAAGCTCCAGGAGTTTCAGGACAGCCTGAAAAAGGTTGAGAAGGCGAGCATGGATAACCTGTCGCCTGAGCTGAAAGCCTCAATGGATGAACTGCGAGAAGCCGCAGAGTCCATGAAGCGCTCCTACAGCGTCAATGACCCTGAAAAAGCGAGCGACGAAGCGAACACCATTCGTAATCCGTTAGTGAAGGGTAACGAAGCGCAGCATGAAGGTGTGACGCCTGCCGATGCCGAGCATCAGGCCAGTGCGCCCGCGCAAGCTCCTGCGGCACAAGAGCCCGAGCCTGCTCCTGCACCAGAGCCTGTGGTGAAACCGAAGGCTGCAGAAGCTAAAGCCGCCGCGCCCGTTTCCGAATCCGCCCCCTCGTCGAGTGATAAAGCGTAAACATGGCAGTAGATGATACTCAACCACTTATTACGCACCTCATTGAGCTGCGTAAGCGTCTGTTAAACTGCATTATTGCCGTTTTCCTGATTTTCTTATGCCTGGTCTATTTCGCCAACGACATCTATCAGGTGGTCTCCGCGCCGCTGATTAAGCAGATGCCGCTCGGCGCGACCATGATTGCCACCGACGTGGCGTCGCCGTTCTTCACGCCAATCAAGCTGACCTTCTGGGTGTCGCTGATCGCCTCTGCGCCGGTGATTCTGTACCAGGTGTGGGCGTTTGTGGCCCCTGCGCTGTACAAGCATGAGCGCAAGCTGGTCATCCCGCTGCTGGTCTCCAGTTCGCTGCTGTTTTACATCGGTATGGCTTTCGCCTACTTCGTCGTCTTCCCGCTGGCCTTTGGCTTCCTGACGCACACTGCGCCGGAAGGGGTGCAGGTCTCGACGGATATCGCCAGCTATCTCAGCTTTGTGATGGCGCTGTTCATGGCGTTTGGCGTGGCCTTCGAAGTGCCGGTCGCGATTGTATTGCTTTGCTGGATGGGCGTGACGACGCCAGAAGATCTGCGTAAAAAGCGCCCGTACATGCTGGTCGGTGCGTTCGTGGTCGGGATGCTGCTGACGCCGCCGGACGTCTTCTCGCAAACCCTGCTGGCGATACCGATGTACTGCCTGTTTGAGGTCGGCGTGTTCTTCTCGCGCTTCTACGTGGGCAAACGTCGCTCGCGGGATGACGAAGAAGATGAGCCAGAGAATCCGACAGAAGAGTAAAACCAGCCGCCCGACAGGGCGGTTGTCATATGGGAGAGAGCATGTTTGATATTGGGTTGAATCTGACCAGTTCGCAGTTCGCGAAAGACCGTGATGAAGTCGTGGCGCGCGCGTTTGCCGCGGGCGTCAAAGGCTTGCTGCTGACGGGAACTAATCTGCAGGAGAGCGAGCGAGCGCTGCAGCTGGCGCAAGGCTTCGAACGCTGCTGGTCAACCGCAGGCGTGCATCCTCACGACAGCAGCCACTGGACTAATGAAAGCGCCGCGACGCTGTATGCGCTGGCGAAAACGCCAGAAGTGGTAGCCATCGGCGAATGTGGTCTCGACTTCAACCGCAATTTTTCGACTCCGGCCGAGCAGGAGCGAGCTTTCACCGCGCAGCTGGCGCTGGCGGCTGAACTTGGCATGCCGGTGTTTATGCACTGTCGCGATGCCCACGAGCGTTTTCTGGCGCTGCTGGAACCCTGGCTGGATAAACTCCCTGGCGCGGTACTGCACTGTTTTACCGGCTCCCGTCAGGAGGCTGTGGACTGTCTTAATCGCGGGTTGTATCTGGGCATTACCGGCTGGGTGTGCGACGAGCGTCGCGGGCTGGAACTGCGCGAGCTGTTGCCGGTCATTCCGGCCGATCGGCTGTTAGTCGAAACGGATGCGCCGTATCTTCTGCCGCGCGATATGCGCCCCAAACCTGCGTCGCGACGCAACGAACCGGCTTATCTCGGGCATATCCTGGAGCGGATTGCGCACTGGCGGGGCGAAGAGGTGCAATGGCTGGACGCGCAAACAGATGACAACGTACGCCGTCTGTTCGGCGTCGCGTTTTAAACTTTGCGGAACTCGGTGTTTTTGACGCTCTGACGCACCTGCTTGTTGAGGAAGTTCAGCAGCAGCATGGAACGCGCTTCGCCGTCTGGTTCCGCGAAGATCGCCTGAAACCCTTCAAACGCGCCCTCGGTGATCACCACGTTATCGCCCGGGTAGGGGGTTTCAGGATCGGTAATATCTTCCGGTTGCTGATAGACGGATAGCTGATGGATCACCTTCGAAGGCACGGTCGCCGGGTTTGAACCAAAACGCACGAAATGGCTCACGCCGCGCGTGGCGTTGATGGTGGTGGTGTGAATCACTTCCGGGTCGAACTCAACGAAAAGGTAGTTGGGGAACAGGGGTTCACTGACCATCGTCCGCTTGCCGCGCAGCATTTTTTCAAGCGTAATGACGGGCATCAGACAATTGACTGCCTGACGCTCCAGATGTTCTTGCGCGCGCTGAATCTGCCCACGCTTGCAATACAGTAAATACCAGGCTTGCATAATCACTCTTTCCCTTTGTTCGCGGCGCAAGCATATCAAAACCCCGGCGGGATCGCTAAGGTGATTATAATGGCCGAAAGGGGAAGTTGAGGCAGAACTTCACGCTTATTTAACAAAATTACAGCGTCATGATGACGAACGCCGTATAATGAAGCGCTTACCGAGAGGCCATGACTAACTGCATGAAATACCACGATCTACGCGACTTCCTGGCGCTGCTGGAAAAGCAGGGCGAACTTAAACGCATTACGCTCCCTGTTGATCCTTATCTGGAAATGACAGAAATCGCCGACCGCACCCTGCGTGCCGGTGGCCCCGCGCTGCTGTTTGAAAATCCAAAAGGCTATTCTATGCCGGTGCTCTGCAACCTCTTCGGCACGCCTAAGCGTGTGGCGATGGGAATGGGTCAGGAAGATGTCAGTGCTCTGCGCGAAGTCGGTAAACTGCTGGCGTTCCTGAAAGAGCCTGAGCCGCCAAAAGGCTTCCGCGATCTGTTCGACAAACTGCCGCAGTTTAAGCAGGTGTTGAACATGCCGACCAAACGCCTGCGCGGTGCGCCGTGCCAGCAGAAAATCCTCGAAGGTGACGCCGTCGATCTGACGCAAATCCCGATTATGCAGTGCTGGCCAGAAGACGCCGCGCCGCTGATTACCTGGGGTCTGACCGTCACCCGTGGCCCGCACAAAGAGCGCCAGAATCTCGGTATCTATCGCCAGCAGCTGATTGGCAAAAACAAACTGATCATGCGCTGGCTGTCGCATCGCGGCGGTGCGCTTGATTTCCAGGAGTGGTGCGCGGCGCATCCGGGCGAACGCTTCCCGGTTTCGGTGGCGCTCGGTGCCGATCCGGCGACCATTCTCGGCGCGGTGACGCCGGTTCCTGATACCCTTTCAGAATATGCTTTCGCGGGCCTGCTGCGCGGCACCAAAACCGAAGTGGTGAAGTGTGTTTCCAACGATCTCGAAGTGCCAGCCAGCGCGGAGATCGTGCTTGAAGGTTACATCGAACAGGGCGAGCTGGCACCGGAAGGGCCGTATGGCGACCACACGGGATACTACAATGAAGTGGATAGTTTCCCGGTGTTTACCGTGACGCACATTACTCAGCGCGAAGATGCGATTTATCACTCGACTTATACCGGCCGTCCGCCGGATGAGCCTGCGGTATTAGGCGTCGCGCTGAACGAAGTGTTCGTTCCGATTCTGCAGAAGCAGTTCCCGGAAATTGTCGATTTCTACCTGCCGCCGGAAGGGTGCTCCTATCGCCTGGCGGTGGTGACGATCAAGAAACAGTACGCAGGTCACGCCAAGCGCGTGATGATGGGCGTGTGGTCATTCCTGCGCCAGTTTATGTATACCAAATTTGTTATTGTCTGCGATGACGACGTCAATGCTCGCGACTGGAATGACGTTATCTGGGCCATCACTACGCGGATGGACCCGGCGCGCGACACGGTGTTAGTGGAAAACACACCGATTGATTATCTGGATTTTGCCTCGCCGGTTTCTGGGCTTGGTTCAAAAATGGGACTGGATGCCACCAATAAATGGCCCGGCGAAACCGAGCGTGAATGGGGTCGCCCGATTAAAAAAGATCCTGAAGTGACCGCGCGAATTGACGCGATATGGGACGAGTTGGCCATATTGAATGACGGTAAGCCAGAGACTGACCGTTAAGCCCTATAGACTTCCCGACAGAGAGAGCGAATGACAACCTTAAGCTGTAAAGTGACCTCGGTAGATGCTATCACCGACACCGTATATCGCGTCCGTTTGGTTCCGGAGGCGGCGTTTTCATTCCGCGCGGGCCAGTATTTGATGGTAGTGATGGACGAGCGTGATAAGCGCCCTTTCTCTATGGCGTCTACGCCAGCAGAGCAGGAATTTATTGAGCTGCATATCGGTGCGTCAGAGCTTAATTTGTATGCCATGGCGGTGATGGACCGCATTCTGAAAGAGCGTGAAATCGACGTGGATATCCCGCACGGTGAAGCCTGGCTGCGCGAAGACGAAGACCGTCCGCTGATTCTGATTGCCGGTGGCACGGGCTTCTCCTACGTGCGCTCTATTCTGCTGACCGCGCTTTCACAAAACCCGAACCGCGATATCACCATCTACTGGGGCGGCCGTGAAGAGAAGCATCTCTACGACTTGTCCGAGCTGGAAGCGCTGAGCGTGACCCACCCGAATCTGCGCGTTGAGCCGGTGGTTGAGCAGCCGGAAGAGGGATGGCGTGGGCGTTCAGGTACGGTGCTGACGGCGGTGTTGCAGGATCACGGTACGCTGGCCGGGCACGATATCTATATTGCCGGTCGTTTTGAAATGGCGAAGATTGCCCGCGACCTGTTCTGCCATGAGCGCGATGCGCGTGAAGACCGCCTGTTCGGCGATGCGTTTGCGTTTATCTAAATAAAAAACCCGCCCCTGACAGGCGGGAAAAACGGCAACTAAATCACTCATTCTGTTGTAGGCCGGGCAAGCGCAGCGCCCCCGGCTTGTTGCCCGATGGCGCTTCGCTTATCGGTCCTGGGTTATCTTGCTCACACTCGCTCAAACACCGTCGCGATCCCCTGACCCAACCCGATGCACATCGTCGCCAGACCAAACTGGGCGTCTTTGCGTTCCATCAGGTTAATCAGGGTGGTGCTGATACGCGCTCCCGAACAACCCAGCGGGTGACCCAAGGCGATCGCGCCGCCGTTGAGGTTGATCTTCTCGTCGATCTGCTCCATCAGCCCCAAATCCTTAATGCACGGCAGGATCTGCGCGGCGAACGCTTCGTTCATCTCAAACAGGTCGATGTCGCTGGTCGTCAGACCGGCTTTTTTCAGCGCCAGTTTTGATGCCGGAACCGGGCCATAACCCATGATTGACGGATCGCATCCGACGACTGCCATCGAACGCACGCGAGCGCGCGGCTTCAGTCCTAACTCACGGGCGCGGCTTTCGCTCATCACCAGCATCGCCGCCGCACCGTCGGAAAGGGCAGACGAAGTACCTGCCGTCACCGTGCCGGTCACCGGGTCAAACGCCGGGCGTAGGGTGGACAGCGCTTCGACAGTGGTTTCCGGGCGAATCACTTCGTCGTAGAAGAACTGTTTCAGCACGCCGTCCGCGTCGTGGCCGCCGGTCGGGAGGATCTCATTTTTAAACGCACCGGATTGCGTCGCAGCCCAGGCGCGAGCGTGGGAACGCGCGGCGAAGGCGTCCTGCATTTCGCGGCTGATGCCGTGCATGCGGGAGAGCATTTCGGCGGTCAGCCCCATCATACCGGCGGCTTTCGCCACGTTACGGCTCATGCCGGGATGGAAGTCCACGCCGTGGCTCATCGGCACATGGCCCATGTGTTCCACGCCACCGACCATACAGACCTGCGCATCGCCGGTCATGATCATTCGGGCTGCATCGTGCAGCGCCTGCATCGACGAGCCGCACAGGCGGTTAACGGTAACTGCCGGAACGGAGTGTGGGATTTCAGCCAGCAGCGAGGCGTTACGGGCGATGTTAAAGCCCTGCTCCAGGGTTTGCTGCACGCAGCCCCAGTAAATATCGTCCAGCGCCGCCGCTTCCAACGCGGGGTTACGCGCCAGCAGGCTACGCATCAGGTGCGCGGAGAGATCTTCCGCGCGCACATTCCGGAATGCGCCGCCCTTTGAACGGCCCATCGGGGTGCGAATTGCATCGACAATGACAACCTGTTCCATTGTGACTCCTTAAGCCGTTTTCAGCTCGCCGACCGGACGGGCAGGCGCAACTGGGGGATAGTACGGTTCGTTATGACGCGCTTTAG
The DNA here is from genome assembly GCF_030238365.1 of Lelliottia wanjuensis. Taxonomy (GTDB): domain Bacteria; phylum Pseudomonadota; class Gammaproteobacteria; order Enterobacterales; family Enterobacteriaceae; genus Enterobacter; species Enterobacter wanjuensis. The sequence goes on from NZ_JASSOT010000057.1 coordinate 83,281, forward strand.
CGCGCAGGCCTTCCGGCACTTCATACAACGCCCCGAGATGCTGGTATTGTTGCGCCATGTCGAGATATTTCGCGCTGCCGAGCGTATCCAGCCAGCGGAACGCGCCGCCGTGGAACGGAGGGAAGCCGAGGCCGTAGACCAGCGCCATATCCGCTTCGGCCGGGCTTGCGATGATGCCTTCTTCCAGACAACGCACCACTTCGTTGACCATCGGGATCATCATGCGGGCGATGATCTCTTCGTCGCTGAAGTCACGTTTGGCCTGGCTTACGCCTGCCAGCAGATCTTCAACGGCGGCATCGTCCTCTTTCTTCGGCTTGCCTTTGCTGTCTTCTTTATAGCGCCAGAAGCCCAGACCGTTTTTCTGTCCAAAGCGATTCGCCTCGAACAGCGCGTCGATGGCGTCACGATAATCTTTCTGCATACGCTGCGGGAAACCAGCGGCCATAACGGCCTGCGCGTGGTGCGCGGTGTCGATGCCGACCACGTCCAGCAGGTAAGCCGGGCCCATCGGCCAGCCGAACACTTTTTCCATCACTTTGTCGACTTTGCGGAAGTCCGCGCCGTCGCGCAACAGCTGGCTGAATCCGGCGAAGTATGGGAACAGCACGCGGTTGACGAAGAAGCCCGGGCAGTCGTTGACCACAATCGGGGTTTTGCCCATTTTGCTGGCCCACGCCACCACTTTAGCGATGGTTTGATCGGAGGTTTTTTCCCCACGAATCACTTCAACCAGCGGCATACGGTGCACCGGGTTAAAGAAGTGCATCCCGCAGAAGTTTTCCGGGCGCTGCAGCACGCTTGCCAGCTCGCCGATCGGAATGGTCGAGGTGTTGGACGCCAGAACCGTATCCGGGCGCACTTTCTCTTCCGTTTCGGCCAGCACCGCTTTTTTCACTTTCGGGTTTTCGACGACCGCTTCAACGACCACGTCCACGCGGTCGAAACCGCTGTAGTCCAGCGTCGGCTGAATAGTTGCAATCACGCCCGCCAGCTTCAGGCCATCAATCTTGCCGCGCTCGAGCTGTTTGTTGAGCAGCTTGGCCGCTTCGTTCATGCCGAGCGTCAGGGATTTCTCGTTGATATCTTTCATCACCACCGGCACGCCTTTCCAGGCCGACTGGTAGGCGATGCCGCCGCCCATAATGCCTGCGCCGAGAACCGCCGCGTGTTTTGGCGTTTCCACATTTTTGGTGAGCTGTTTGGCTTTCCCTTTCACGAACTGGTCGTTGAGGAAAATGCCGACCAGCGCGCGCGCTTCGCTGGTGTGAGCCAGCGGGACGAAGCTTTGGTTTTCTAATTTCAGGGCTTCTTCGCGACCAAAGCGTGCAGCGGCTTCGATGGTTTTCACCGCGGTGATCGGTGCCGGATAGTGTTTGCCTGCCGTCTGCATCACCATGCCTTTGGCGATGGTGAAGCTCATGGTGGCCTCAATTTTGCTGAGTTTCAGCGGGTCAAGCTTCGGCTGGCGTTTGGCTTTCCAGTCGAGATCGCCCTTAATTGCCTGACGTAAAATGGCGATGGCCCCGTCGCGCAGTTTTTCTGCCTTCACCACGCCGTCGATCAGGCCGATTTTCAGCGCCTGCTCTGCGCCCACATCTTTACCCGCAGCGATGATCTCCAGTGCGCTGTCCGCGCCCAGCATACGTGGCATACGCACGGAACCGCCAAAGCCCGGCATGATGCCGAGTTTGGTTTCCGGCAGACCGATACGCAGATCCGGCGTGGCGAGACGATAGTCGGTCGCCAGCACACACTCGCAGCCGCCGCCCAGCGCGTAGCCGTTCACGGCAGAGATGGTCGGGACAGGAAGATCTTCCAGGCGGTTAAAGACGCTGTTGGCAAAATGCAGCCACTGGCTGAGCTGTTCTTCCGGCACCTGGAACAGAGAGAGGAACTCGGTGATGTCAGCACCGACAATAAAGGCCGCTTTCTCGGAACGCAGCAGCAGCCCTTTCAAATCAGCTTGTTTTTCGAGGACATCCAGCGCGTGGCCGAGGCTGGCCACCGTTGCGGTGTCGAGTTTGTTGACTGAGCCGGGGGCATCGAACACCAGTTCGGCGATGCCATCTTCCAGCCAGTCTACGTACAGGGTGTCGCCTTTGTAGAGCATGTCAGTCTCCTGAATCCAGCAATTGGATCTGGTCATACCAGATGAAGTCGAGTGTGGAATTTATGTTAATAAAATGCAAATCACTCATTAAATAATTGCTGCATTGATCACGCTCGGTGGAAATCACGCAGTAAAAGCGAGGTGTGCTAAGATGCGAAGACTTGAGCTCAATAAAGAAAGGAAGAATGATGGACTCACTGGCCTCACTTTATAAAAATCATATTGTTACGTTACAGGAACGTACCCGCGATGTACTGGCGCGCTTCAAGCTCGATGCGCTGCTGATTCACTCCGGTGAGCTGGTCAACGTCTTCCTGGACGACCATCCGTACCCGTTCAAGGTCAATCCACAGTTTAAAGCCTGGGTGCCGGTGACACAGGTGCCGAACTGCTGGCTGCTGGTGGATGGCGTGAACAAGCCGAAACTGTGGTTCTATCTGCCGGTCGATTACTGGCACAACGTTGAACCGCTGCCGACCAGCTTCTGGACCGAAGAAGTGGAGGTGATTGCCCTGCCAAAAGCCGACGGAATCGGCAGCCAGCTGCCTGCTGCGCGCGGCAATATCGGCTATATCGGTCCGGTGCCGGAACGTGCCCTGGGTCTGGAGATTCCAGCGGATAACATCAACCCGAAAGGGGTGATCGATTATCTGCACTATTACCGCTCGTATAAGACTGACTATGAACTTTCCTGCATGCGTGAAGCGCAGAAAACGGCGGTGAACGGTCATCAGGCGGCTCATGAAGCCTTCCTGTCCGGGATGAGCGAATTCGATATCAATCAGGCGTATCTGACTGCCACAGGTCATCGTGATACCGACGTGCCTTACAGCAATATCGTGGCGTTGAACGAGCACGCATCCGTGCTGCACTACACCAAACTGGATCACCGCGCACCGGCTGAGATGCGCAGCTTCCTGCTGGATGCAGGCGCTGAGTACAACGGCTATGCGGCCGATCTGACCCGTACCTGGGCAGCGAACGCGGACACCGATTTCGCGCATCTGATCAAAGACGTGAATGACGAGCAACTGGCGCTTATCAGCACCCTGAAAGCGGGGACCAGCTACGTTGATTACCATATTCAGTTCCATCAGCGCATCGCCAAGCTGCTGCGTAAGCACCAGATTGTGACGGACATCAGCGAAGAGGCGATGGTGGAAAACGATCTCACCGGGCCATTTATGCCGCACGGGATTGGTCATCCGCTGGGGCTGCAGGTGCACGATGTGGCTGGGTTTATGCAAGATGATACCGGTACCCATCTGGCAGCGCCGTCGAAATATCCGTATCTGCGCTGCACCCGCGTGCTGCAGCCGCGCATGGTGCTGACCATCGAGCCGGGCATTTACTTCATCGATTCGCTGCTGCAGCCGTGGCGTGAAGGCCAGTTCAGCAAACACTTCAACTGGCAGAAAATTGAAGCGCTGAAACCGTTCGGGGGCATCCGTATCGAAGATAACGTGGTCATCCACGAAAACAGCATCGAGAACATGACGCGAGATCAGAAACTGGCGTGATGGATAGCTGGCTGATACCGGCTGAGCCGGTCATCTTCGTCGAAGAGATCAAAAAGAGCCGCTTTATCACGCTGTTGGCCCATACCAACGGCGTGGAGGCGGCGAAGGCTTTTGTCGAATCCGTTCGCGCGGAGCACCCCGATGCCCGTCACCACTGCGTGGCGTGGGTCGCCGGTCCGCCGAATGATTCTCAGCAGCTTGGCTTTTCTGATGATGGTGAACCCGCAGGCACGGCGGGGAAACCGATGCTTTCTCAGCTGATGGGAAGCGGCGTCGGGGAGATCACCGCGGTTGTGGTTCGCTACTACGGCGGCATCCTGTTAGGAACCGGTGGGCTGGTCAAAGCCTACGGCGGAGGTGTGCAGCAGGCGCTTAATCTGCTGAAGACAGTCCGCAAAACGCCACTGACCGAATATACTTTGTTGTGTGATTACGCTCAGTTATCTGGCATCGAAACGCTGCTTAAGCAATTTAACGGCGTGATTGTGCAGAGTGATTACCAGGCGACGGTCCAATTACGCGTGGCGCTTCCTCAGGCGGAACTGACGGCTTTTTCAGCAAAACTGGCTGATTTTAGTCGTGGTGCGTTGCAATTACTGCCGATTGAAGAATAATCCCCACCTTACTTTTTGAATACCAAAGGAACGGCAGAGATGCATTTTCGTGCCATAACCCGAATCGTTGGACTGCTGGTCATACTTTTTTCCGGGACGATGATCCTCCCAGGGCTGGTAGCGCTTATCTATCGGGACGGCGCGGGGCGCGCGTTCACGCAGACCTTCTTCGCCGCGCTGGTGATTGGCTCGATTCTCTGGTGGCCTAACCGCCGTGAGAAGGGGGAGCTTAAGTCCCGCGAGGGCTTTCTGATTGTGGTGCTGTTCTGGACCGTGTTGGGGAGCGTGGGTGCTCTGCCGTTTATCTTCGCGGAGCAGCCGAATCTGACCGTCACCGACGCCTTTTTTGAATCTTTCTCCGGGTTAACGACCACGGGCGCCACCACGCTGGTGGGGCTGGACTCGTTGCCGCACGCTATTCTCTTCTATCGCCAGATGCTGCAGTGGTTCGGCGGGATGGGGATCATCGTGCTGGCCGTGGCGATCCTGCCGATACTGGGCGTCGGGGGGATGCAGCTCTATCGCGCGGAAATGCCGGGGCCGCTGAAAGATAACAAGATGCGCCCGCGTATCGCAGAGACGGCAAAAACGCTCTGGTTTATCTACGTATTACTGACCGTCGCCTGCGCGCTGGCCCTGTGGTTTGCCGGGATGCCTGCGTTCGATGCGATTGGTCACAGCTTCTCGACGATTGCGATTGGTGGATTCTCGACTCACGACGCCAGCGTCGGCTACTTCGATAGCCCGACCATCAACACCATTATTGCTATCTTCCTGCTGATCTCGGGGTGTAACTACGGCCTGCACTTCTCTTTATTAAGCGGGCGCAGCCTGAGGGTCTACTGGCGTGACCCGGAATTCAGAATGTTTATTGGCGTCCAGCTGACGCTGGTGATCATCTGCACCCTGGTGCTGTGGTTCCACGATGTTTACAGCTCGGCGGTCACGACCGTTAACCAGGCCTTCTTCCAGGTGGTGTCGATGGCAACCACCGCGGGCTTTACCACCGACAGTATCGCCCGCTGGCCGCTGTTCCTGCCGGTCCTGCTTCTGTGTTCTGCTTTTATCGGGGGCTGTGCGGGGTCGACGGGCGGGGGATTGAAGGTCATCCGTATTCTGCTCCTGTTCAAACAGGGCAACCGTGAACTGAAACGTCTGGTGCACCCGAATGCGGTTTACAGCATAAAGCTTGGCAACCGCGCGCTGCCGGAACGTATCCTTGAAGCGGTGTGGGGCTTCTTTTCTGCCTATGCGTTGGTCTTTATCGTCAGCATGCTGGCGATTATCGCCACCGGCGTGGATGATTTCTCGGCGTTTGCTTCCGTGGTGGCGACGCTCAATAACCTGGGCCCAGGGCTCGGCGTGGTGGCGGATAACTTTGCCAGCATGAATCCGGTCGCGAAATGGATCCTGATTGCCAACATGCTGTTTGGTCGTCTTGAGGTGTTTACGCTGCTGGTACTGTTTACCCCAACATTCTGGCGCGAGTAAGGAATTATCTGGTGAAGACATTAATTTTATTCTCGACGCGTGACGGTCAGACGCGCGAGATTGCTTCTTATCTGGCGTCTGAGTTGAAAGAGCAGGGCATATACGCTGACGTGGTGAATCTCAATCGTACCGAAGAGATCCACTGGGCGGATTACGATCGCGTGGTGATTGGTGCCTCTATACGTTACGGCCATTTCCATCCGGCGCTGGATCGCTTTGTGAAAAAGCACCTCGACACCTTACAGAGTCTGCCGGGCGCGTTCTACTCCGTGAACCTCGTTGCACGTAAGCCAGAAAAGCGCACGCCGCAGACCAACAGCTATACGCGCAAGTTCCTGCTGAACTCGCCGTGGCAGCCAGAGCTCTGCGCCGTCTTTGCGGGGGCGCTGCGTTATCCACGTTATAGCTGGTATGACCGCTTTATGATCCGCTTGATTATGAAGATGACCGGCGGCGAAACCGATACGCGTAAAGAAGTGGTGTATACCGACTGGCCGCAGGTGGCCAGTTTCGCCCGGGAAATCGCGCAATTAACCGGCAATTCGCCTGTTTAATCAACGTCGAGTTTGAAAAATAAGCGAACGATAAGTTTTTTGAATTTTATGCTTGTCACTTCCGAAGAACTCCCTATAATGCGCCTCCACTGACACGGAACAACGGCTTACAGGCCGCCGGGTTAGCGGGGTTCAGCGATGAACACCGACAGAGAAAAGCGAAAATAAAGCTTGACTCTGAAGCGGGAAGGCGTAATATGCACACCCCGCGCCGTTGAGAAAAACGAAGCGGCACTGCTCTTTAACAATTTATCAGACAATCTGTGTGGGCACTCAAAGTGACATGGATTCTAACGTCGCAAGACGCTAAATGAATACCAAAGTCTCTGAGTGAACATACGTAATTCATTACGAAGTT
>NZ_JASSOT010000058.1 GCF_030238365.1 Lelliottia wanjuensis
GCGGCAGAAAGCTGGGCTTCAACTGGCTGAAGGTGCTGCGATTACTCCTGCTTTCCCTGATCCTTTTATGGGGAGCCGGTACTCTGCTGTCGCTCGTTGTTAACCGGGCTCAGATTTATGAGGCGCAGGAGACGGCAAGGCAGGCAGCGGATACTGCAAAACCCCTGGCTGAACGCCTGCACAACCAGCTCGTACTACAGCAATCTATCGCCCGTTTGCAACATCGTGAAGTGACCGGCGCTCCGTGGTACACCCGCTTTGGTCTTAATCAGGACAGCGACACGCTGGCCGCGCTCTGGCCGCTGTATGCGAAAAACAACGCGCAGCTGATGAGGGATGCCACAGCAGAGAGTCTCAGGCAGCAGCTGAATGCCTTTGTGCAACTTCCTCCTGCCAGTGATGCCCGTACGCAGGGCACACAGCACACCTATGACATGCTGAAAAGTTATCTGATGCTGGCCCGTCCGGATAAAGCGGACGCAGGCTGGCTGGCAAAAAACGTACTGGTCGCCTGGCCGAAACGTCAGAATGTGCCGGATGGCACATGGCAGGACCTGGCACCGAAACTGCTGGGCTTCTACGCACAGAACCTCCCGGCTCATCCGGAATGGAAAATTAAGCCCGACGCTGAATTAATCAGCACAGTCCGTCAGATCCTGCTCAAGCAGATAGGCCAGCGTAACGCTGAATCCGGGTTATACCAGGACATGCTGAAGCGCGTTGCCAGCAACTGGCCTGATTTGACCCTTGCAGATATGACCGGCGACACCGATGCCTCAACGGTATTCAGCACTGACGAAGTCGTCCCGGGAATGTTTACGCGTCAGGCCTGGGAAGAGCAGGTTCAGGATGCGATTAACGAGGTTGTCAAAACCCGTCGCGATGAAATTGACTGGGTCCTGACGGATAAGACGCACCAGACAGGGAGCGATATCTCCCCGGAGGCGCTGAAAGCCCGTCTGACAGAACGCTATTTTACCGATTTTGGTAATGCCTGGCTGAACATGGTCAACAGCATTCAGTGGCAGGAAGCCACGTCACTTTCTGAAGCAATCGCTCAGCTTAATCTGATCGGCGATGTCCGCCAGTCACCGCTGGTTGCTCTGATGAACACGCTGGCCTGGCAGGGAAAAACAGGGCAAAAGGGTGAGGCACTGGCTGATTCGTTAGTGGACTCGGCCAAGAAACTGATCGGCCAGAAAAAAAATGCCAGACAGTTTATCGAACAGGCGCAGGGCCCTAAAGGCCCGCTCGATGGTGTATTTGGACCGCTGATGGGTCTGATGGAAGGTAAAGAGGGAACCGGTAGCAACGGTAATCTCAGTTTCCAGTCCTGGCTTGCCCGTGTTACCCAGGTACGACTGAAGCTTCAGCAGGTCACCAGCGCCCCGGATCCGCAGGCTATGTCGCAGATGCTTGCCCAGACCGTGTTCCAGGGTAAAGCCATCGATCTGACGGACACCCGCGATTATGGAAGTCTGGTTGCGGCAAGCCTGGGGCAGGAGTGGAACGGATTTGGCCAGTCGTTGTTTGTGCAACCACTGGATCTGGCCTGGCGGCAGGTTCTTACCCCGGCTGCGGGAAGCCTCAATGCCCGCTGGCAGACAACCATTGTCGATCAGTGGAATAAGGCCTTTGCGGGACGGTATCCGTTTAAAGCCACCGGCAGCGATGCCTCCCTGCCGTTACTGGCACAGTTCCTGCGTAGCGACTCGGGTCGAATCACTACCTTCCTGAAAACTAATCTTGGCGGGATCCTTCATCAGGAAGGCAATCGCTGGGTCGTTGACCCTTCTGCAAGCCAGGGAATGGTGGTGAGCCCGGATTTCCTTCAGGCGATTAACCAGCTGGCAGAACTGTCAGATATCATGTTCTCTCAGGGCGATGCAGGGGTTCACTTCGAACTGATGGCGCGTCCTTCGCGGGATGTTGCCAGAGTGCAGCTTACCCTTGATGAGCAAAACCTGGATTACTTCAACCAGATGGAAAGCTGGCAGAGCTTCACCTGGCCGGGGAATACCTGGTATCCAGGCGTGTCGCTCAGCTGGCGGAGCGTGAACAGTGGTATGCAGCTCTATGCTAACAATCAGGGCAACTGGGGTTTCATTCGCCTGCTGGACAAGGCTCTCATCACCCCGCTTGATGCCAGCCGAACGCAACTGGTGTGGATCACCGCCGACGGCAACCCTCTGAAGTTTGTGATGCGCAGTGAGCTCGGCAACGGCCCACTTGCCTTGCTGAAGCTACAGGGATTCACGCTGCCCAACGCTATCTTTAATGTCGCCGCTGGCGCAGAAGAGCGCCAGTAACGATGGGCGGGAAACTTCATCCGGCACTCGCTTTCGCAAAACAGGTGGAAGGCTGGTCCCCGGGTATTTTCAGCAAGATTGATAAATGGCGGGAGCCTGAATCACCGGCCCCCTGGCAGTTTATGACCTTTCGGCAGTGTCGGGCCTGGATCAGTGACTGGCTGAGGCATAATCCGGCGCCAAAGGAAGGGTTTCTTAGCCCCGTGCTCATGAAGCGTTTCCCGCCACATATCGTTTATATGGCGCTTGCAGCCTGGCGTACCGGTAAAACACTCCTTCACTGCGATGAATCCCTCTTTCGGATCCTGGGTGAAACCCGTCAGACAGATGCTCTGTCAGGTGAAATGCTTCGCCGCCTGCCGTTCTGGGGATTCTGGCTTGATTTTCCGGCTGACACGGTCTTTGCCGAAGGTCAGGGCGCTCTGATGGGCGCTTTCTTCACCCTTGCCGATCATGATAACCAGACGGATGCGCTGCTCGCTCTGACGCTGTCTCAGGATCCGCTTTCCCGGGAGCACATTCCATTAGGGATGGAGTACCTCGCCTTAACCAACCCTGTTTCCACAGCCATCAGTCAGCAGGAGAAGGGGATCCATGGATTCTGGAACGCGGTACTGCCGGTGCTGTTCTGGCTCTGCTCTGAAAACAGTGAATGGGGCAGGCAGGGGAAACCCGTCCGGCCAGCCCCCAGACGCGTCGGAAAGCATCAGCGCTTCATTCCTCCGGATAAACCCGTGCAAATTTTTGCGGGTGTCCGGGCCGGTTCGGCGCTCAGACAGGCACCGCGAGTATCGGAAGCAAGTACCTCCGGGGACAGATCCTCCGCGCCCCATCGGCGCCTTCGTCCCCATATCCGAAAAGCCCACTGGCAAAGCTACTGGAAGGGCAAACCCACTCAGGGTGAAGAGAAAAGTATGTTGCTGAAGTGGAAGCCACCGCAAATCGTCAATGGCAAGGACGACGATTCTCTGGAAGCCGTCATCAGATTCATGAAGGACATCGACAAATCATCCTGAATTAAGATGTGTCGGTTTAATTATATTGAAATATAGTAGTTATTTAAGGATAAACATGAAGGGTGTAATTAAATTAAGTTTACTGGCCTTATCAATCTCATTCAGTTTCGCTGGATATGCTGAAAGTAATACTGTAGAAGTCTTAAGCGCTGTCGTTAAGGACAAAAAAATATCAGGTGCGCAGGTGGTTATTCAGCGAAACGGAGAGCAATCCATTTCTTCTTTAAGTGATGACTCCGGAAACGCCCAGATTGGCAATATCACAACCGACACAAATGAAAGTCTGATAATTATAAAGAAAAATGGATATTCAACCCTGGTGGCGAAATGCCCATGTGGTGGGATGAGTTATGCATTAAGCCCGACAATGAAAGGGCTTGATAGTATGCGCGTTGTTTTGGGATGGGGAAGTTCACCTTCTGATCTTGATTCACATATGGTATATCCGGGAAACCATATTTTCTTCGACCATAAGTTGGGCGATAATGGAAATCTTGACGTTGATGATACAGATAGCTATGGACCTGAAACTATTACGTTAACCAGACGTGAGAATGGGAAGCCCTATGTTTATGCTGTTCACGACTATAGTGATAAGTCTGATCCAGATACCAAGAATTTATCTAACAGTGAAGCGAAAGTGTTTGTTTATGTTGGGGGGTCGTTAGTTCGAACATATTATGTACCTAAAGACCAGTCGGGTAATTTATGGACTGTTTTTAAAGTTAATGAAAATGGTGCCATCGAAGACGTGAACAATATAAAAGGTATTTCTGTCGGCGCCAGTGATATCGATAATGTTTTAACGCCACTTTTAAATAGCAACGCAACATTGTCTCATCAAAACTGGGGGGCTGAGCAAATTGACATTTCAAATGCGCTGAATCTGAAGGGTGAAGAATCATACCGTCGGAAGCAATATGAGGAGGCAATTTCGTTTTTCACAGAGTCAGTCAATAACTATTCAGAAAATGGCAAAGCATATGGCAATCTCGGGTTGGTATATCAGAAGGTTGGTCGTACTGCTGAAGCTATATGGGCAAACCGCAAAGCTATTACACTGGCCTCTGGTAAAAATGCAGCAACAATCCGGGCGGGTGCAAATTATAATATAGGAAAAATATACGAAGGGGAAGGTCAGTATAATGATGCCCTGAATTACTACAATGCAGCCAAAAAAGAAAAACAAAACCCTGTTTACGACAACGCTATATTAAGAGTAAGCAGCAAAATAAATTAAAATTTATTATTTTTTCGCATAACGTTTCACATGCGAAACGTTATACCTTTAAAAACCATGTGGCATCTATGATTTTAAATTATACCCGTCGATTTACACACTGTTTAATATGTGTTTGCAATTTATTTTTTTTAACAACTACTTTTTCATCCACTGCTTCGGAAAATATACCTAAAGTATCATCAACGGTAGAAGGCTTGCATATTGTCACCATTAATAAATTGCCAGCAGCGCCTCAGGAAACACCTTCTGGTGAGCCTGTATTAAATTGTGATAGAGATCCACCCAGGACTATCGAGGGAAAAGCTGTTTCATCTCTGGGATGGAGAGTGATTAGTGAAATCTCTAAAGGTGATTTGACTATCGTCGGTTTTTTCAGCAAAGGTGAGGATGGTACAAGCGGATCCTGCTTTGTCAAAGATGGAAATGTGGCAATTTATAGCAAGGGATCTCTCCAGGCTTTAATTTATGGTGATAAAATCACCGATGGCTCAAATTCGCCTTTGGGAGCAGTTTCCAAAACCAATATAAATAACACATTTCGTCTGAGAGAATTTTTCCCGGGTATGGCCGCAGTAGCTGATTTGTTTTATGACGGTAATATTGCTCGTGTTCAGCCAATTGCACCGATAGAACCATTTTGTAATGGGATCGCACCTGTACCAAACATTTACGGAAAAGATATTAAGAGTGCCAGAAAATTGCTCAATAATTATGGATGGAAGGCTGAAAATATCGAAGCAGATCAGGGCGACTCCATTGCCAAAGATTTAAATGCCGAAGGAATAACCGAAGTGGATTCTTGCTCTGGGACTGGATTTGGATTCTGTAACTTTGATTATCAACGTGAAGGTGGAATCTCTTTGAATGTCATAACAATGGGGGATGATTTTACTGTAACCGATTACGGTGCCCACTGTCCGGAACAATGATCAATAGAAGCGTTTAACGTTTCATTTAGTAATGAATGGGGAAATCAATGAGTTCACCGGAAGATCTGTTAACCGCCTGTGCCACCAGCGAAGAAGAAAGGCTGCGTCTCCTCTCCCGGGCAAATGACGCCCTGTCGCTCTGGGATAACTGGCTGCACCCGTTCACCTCTGGCCCTGAAACCGGCGACGATCCCGCATACGATGATAATTTTCAGCTGATGCGTGAAGAGATCAATAAGCTTTCGGGTACCGATTCAGCACGATTGTGCGAACTGGCCCGGACGTGTCTTTGCGAAAGCGCCAAAGATATTCGTGTTGTCACCTGGTACATTCAGGCCCGCCTCAGCCGCGACGGCGAAAAAGGTTTGTCTGAGGGCCTACTGCTTCTTGTCGCGATGTTGACCCGCTTCGGCCAGGCCTGTCATCCACAACGCCCGGTTGCCCGTAAAGCGGCCCTGGAGTGGCTGAACAGTACAAAAATTATCGACACACTCTCTTTATGGCCGGAAGTCGACAGTAATGATGCCGGTCTGACAGTCGGCGCCATAAACCTGCTTGAGTCTGCCGTTGCCAACTGGCCGGAAGCTGAAAAGCCTTCTTTTGCTGGCCTGTGTACTGCACTGGAAAACCGCCTGGCTCGCTCAGGCGGTATGGACGCGCTGGTCCCCCAGAACAGCAGCGCCCAGGAGCATGGACGTGAACCGGCCCACTCAGATTCACCGCAGCTGTCAGCCGTGAAATCTGGTCGCGATTTGCTCGACCAGGCAAAGTTACTTTCCCGCTGGCTGAGTGAACAGCCGCAGGGCTGGCTTGCCTCTCACCGGCTGATTAAGACTGTGCGATGGGACACGGTCGATCAGATCCCTCCGCTGGACAGTAGCGGGCGCACCCGTCTGGTACCGCCGAAGGCCGAGTACCGGGCTCAACTCAAGCGGCTCTACCTTCAGAAAAACTGGACTGAACTGGTTGAGCAGGCCAGCCAGATGTTTTGCGAGGGGGTGAATCATTTCTGGCTCGATCTCCAGTGGTATCTCTGGCAGGGGCTCAGTCATGCCGGTCACCCGTGGGATGCCTGGACAGACTCCGTTCTTCTCGATCTGCGGCTCCTCCTTCAGCGCCTTCCGGGCCTTGAAGGGCTGGCATGGAATGACGGAACGCCCTTCGCTGATGAAGTCACCACCGCCTGGATCGCTGAAAAAGTGAATGAGGAAGGCCTGCTGTACGGTGATGAACCGACCACCGTTGTTAACAGCCAGTCCGACGATGTGCTGCTTCTTGAATCTGAAGCGATGGAAAAAGGTGACGCGGAAGGACCTGAAGCGGCGCTTGCCTGGCTCCAGTCCCGACCGGGGATGGACACACCACGCCATCGCTGGCTGATACGCCTGCTGATGGCCCGGGTGGCAGAACAGTATGGACGAAATGATATGGCGCTTCATCTGCTTGGCGAACTGACCAGCAGCGCACCACAGCTGACACTGGAAGACTGGGAACCCGCTCTGTTGTTTGAAGTCCAGGCTCGCCGCCTGAAACTGCTGCGCCTGAAAGCCGGTCGCAGCGAATCCGATAAAGCCCGTCTGATGCCTGAGATGGATACGCTATTGGCGGGTCTGATCGCCATCGATCCGGCCCGTGCCATGGTGCTCTGTGGCTAATGTTTTATTTAAAAATTTTCAGGAATGCCGTGCATGGATGATTTAACCCTACGCTATTACGAAGCTGAGATGCGCTACCTGCGTGAGGCGGGTAAAGAGTTTGCCCGAGCCCATCCTGATCGGGCAGCGATGCTTAATCTGGATAAACCCGGCGCCCACGATCCCTATGTAGAACGTCTGTTTGAAGGTTTTGCCTTCCTGATGGGCCGTCTGCGTGAAAAACTGGATGATGACCTGCCGGAACTGACCGAAGGGCTGGTGAGTCTGCTGTGGCCGCACTATATGCGGACCATCCCGTCGCTGGCCATTGTCGAATTCTCGCCAGACTGGCGTGGCCTGCGTCAGGCCGAAATGCTGGCTGAAGGCTTCTCCGTGCTTTCACGCCCTGTTGGGCCGCATAAAACCGCCTGTCAGTATCGGACGACCCGCGATGTTCCCCTGCAACCACTGCATCTTGCGGACGCCCGCCTGCATACTGAAACCGATGGCCGCTCTGCTATCCGTCTGCGCTTCGAATGCCCGGAAAAAGTGGACTGGAGTAAAGCCGGGATCGACAAAGTCGCCATATTCCTCAACGCAGAGAGTCCGATCAGTTCAGCACTGCATCTGGCAATGACCCGTCGCGTCCACGCCATGTATGCCCGCCATGCAGGGACATACACCGAACGCCATCAGTTTGATGGCTGGTGCAAACCCATGGGCTTTGATGACAATGACGGCCTGTGGAAGAAAGCAGATACAGCCTTCAGCGGTTACCAGCTGCTGCTGGAATATTTTAGCTTCCGTCCGAAATTTATGTTTGTTGAGCTGCGTGGTCTCGACACCATCGGGCTCACTGAGGCCAGCTCCTGGTTTGAAATCGACATCGTGCTCAGTGAAGCCTGGTCATCCGATCTGCCTTTTGAGACGGAAAACTTCCGGCTGCACTGTGCGCCGGTCATCAACCTCTTCACCCTGGAAGCCGACCCGCTGACGCTTAACCCGCTGGATAACGAATACCTGCTCAGGCCGTTGCGTCTTCAGGATGGTCACACCGAGATTTACAGCGTCGATAATATCCATGGCGCGGTGAAGAATGGCAAACATCCTTATGTACCCTTCACCAGCTTCCGGCACCGTGGCGGAATGATGCGCCACGATGCACCAGAGCGTTATTTCCATACCCGTGTGAAGCGGGGTCCCTCTGGGCTGTATGACACCTGGTTGATCCTCGGCGGCCGCTCGTTCGAACTGGAGCAGCTGTCTGAGAAACCAGAGTCGCTCTCGATGCGGATCACCGGTACCAATGGTCAGCTTCCGCGTAAAGCACTGGAAAGTACCCTGCTGGACAGGGTGGTCAAAACCGGGAAGGTGCCCGTCAGGGTACTGAACGTCACAGCACCGACAATGCCGCTGTACCCGCCCGCAAACGACCGTTTTCACTGGCGAGTGATGAGCCATCTCGGCTCAAACTTCCTCAGCATGATGGACAATCCTGAGGTGCTGCGGGGAACACTGGCGCTGTACGACTGGACCGATGATGAAATGAACCGCCGTCGGCTCGAAGCTATCGTCGCGGTGAAGCACACCCTGATCCGACGCTTTGAGAAGGGCTTTATGCTTCGGGGCGTGGACATAGAAGTCACGCTGAACATGGACAATTTTGCAGGCGAAGGCGATGTGAATCTCTTCGGCGAGATGCTGCATCGCTTCTTTGCGCTCTACGCGGATATTCACCTCTTTAACCAGCTCACGCTGGTGCTGCAACCGACAGGAAAACGACTGAGATGGCGCGAGAATCACAGCCAGCACGTACCGGGCTGACATTAGTCCTGAGCAAAGATATCTGGCGGGCCAATTTTTATCGTTTCTGCCAGCTGCTGGAGCAGGAAAATCCGGACGCGCCGAAACTGGGCACCACCAGCCATCCGGCCAACGATCCGGTACGATTCAGGCCCTGGCCTGGTATGGGATTCCCGGTCAGTACACTCAAAGCGGTGGAGACCGACGAAGACAACCCGACATTGCCCCCAACGGTCCGTACGACATTTTTGGGGATGTATGGCGTGGACTCCCCTCTGCCAACGTCCTATCTGGACGACATTGCGCAGCGCCGCGAAGGGCACGAGGCGGTCACCTCGTTTCTGGATATTTTCAGCCACCGTATCACCACCCAGTACTATCGGATCTGGCGAAAATACGCCTATCCGGCCACCTTTGAGGCTGGTGGCCGCGATGCCACATCACAGTGTCTGTTGGGACTGGTGGGACTCGGTATACCGGGCACGGCTGAGCAGGTGGCAACGCCGGTTTCCCGCTTTCTGGCCTTGCTGGGCACCATGCGATTACCCACCCGCAATGCAGAAGGCATTCGGGCCCTGGTGAGTCTGCTGGCACCGAATACCCGGGCAATTATCACCGAACCCGACCCGGTTAAGGTCCATATCGATAACCGCAGCGGACTGGGTGTCCAAAATCGGATCCGTCTGTCTCAGCGAGCCACGCTGGGTAAAACCGCAAAAGAAGCATGCAGTCGGGTACTGGTGACACTGGAGACAGAAGATCCGGAGGAAGCAGAAGGGTGGTTACCTGGTGGCTTTCTCCATACCGATTTACTGGTCCTGTTGCGTGTTTATCTCGGCTACCGCAGTGACGCCCGACTGCGTCTCACCGTACCTGTACGATTGCTGCCTGAGCCTCGCCTTGGTAAGGGCAGACGTATCCAGCTGGGCCGCACCGGCTTGCTGGGCCTGAAAGCTGGCAAGCTCAGCAATAGTCGGGAGAGTCTGACCGTCAATCTGGGCTGCTATGAAGGGTTGCAATGTTCTGCGTTACCGTCCGCTGAAGACGGGCACTACCGCTTCGAATAATCACGTACTCCCACTCTCAATAAAGGAACTTTTGAATGGCAACAGTAACCCGCTGGTGGGCGCTGACGCTTATTGCCTGTAGCCTGCTCGCTGGCTGCGGTCTGACTCAGACTGTCACGGACGGTACGGTCAGCATCACGAAATCCATCTTCTACAAAAAAATTAAAACGCTGCATCTGGATTTTACCCCGCGTACGGCTATTAACGCCGATGGCGCACAGACACCGCTGGCGACGATGGTGAGAGTCTATCAGCTCAGGGATCGTAAAGCGGTTGATGCCGCCGATTACCAGACACTGTTGCGTAATGCCGATACGGTACTTAAAGACGACGTACTGGCGTCAAAATCGCTGCTGGTGATGCCCAAAGGCAGCATGACACTCAATATGCCCATGGATGAAGACGCTCAGTTCGTGGTTGTAGTGGGGTTGTTTAACCGCCCGGATCAGAAGGACAACCGCTGGCGCCTGGTACTGACCCGTGACGACCTGGACCCGGACAAACCCCGCACGATTGAACTGGGTGATGGCTGGCTCAGCCTCGTGCCGGTGAAGGAGTGAAGTGATGGATAACTGGTTAGCGCTTTTTGACGGACAGACCCGATATTTTCTGGATATCAATGACAGTTCAGTGAAGCCGGATGTTCTGCGCTTTTACGGCAGGGAAGCACTGAGCGAACCCTTCAGCTGGGACATCGAGTTCACCACGCTTCAGGCGAACATCCCCCCGGAAGCGGTACTGATGAAATATGCCTCTTTCCGGATGCGGAGCGGTAAAAGTGTTCACGGCATGGTGACCCGCCTGGAATGGCTTTCAACCTCAAAGGATCAGTCTCACTACCGGCTTACGCTCAGTTCGCGCCTGGCGCTCCTGGGATACACCCGACAGTGCGCGGTATATCAGAACCAGTCCGTTCCTGAGGTGGTTGAGCAGGTGCTGCGTAAACACGGTCTGGAAGGTCCCGATTTTGAATTCAAACTGGAGCATACGTACCCGCCGCGTGAAATTATCACTCAGTGGCAGGAGACGGATCTGCAATTCATCCAGCGCATTCTGTCTGAGGTGGGCATTTACTGGCGCACGATGATGGATGACGTGCGCGGTCTGGATACCTACATACTGGCCGACAGCCAGCTTAACTACCAGTTTGATGTGCAGTTGCCCTACAGCGAGCCCTCGGGGTTGTTCGACGGCGCAGCAGAATCGGTCTGGGATGTGCGGACCTGGCACAACATTGCCACCCGCACTGTCACCACGCGTGATTACAACTACCGGACAGCCACTACGCCGATGAATGCGGCGGTCAGCGTGCGTAATAATGCTGTCACCACCGGAGAGCATTACCGTTACGCGGCACCTTATCGTGAAGCGGGTGATGACGCCAGCCCGGAGCCGGAAACTGAATCTGGCGCGTTCTACGCCCGACTTCACCACGAGCGGGAGCTCAACAGGTCGGCCCGTGTTCACCTGTTCAGCAATGCTGCACACCTCACACCCGGGCAGGTGCTGGAGCCGCAGGGCGACGTCATTACGGCCCTGCAAGAGGGTGTGATCCTCACGCTGTTGACCTTCCGGGGTGCGCGTGATTCCCGTCTGCATGTGTCGGTCTGGGGCCTGCCTTACACCGAACGTTACTGCTTTCGTCCGGCAGAGATCCCACGTCCGGTCATCCCAGGTACGATTCCGGCCCGGATCGAAAGTCGCGAAAAAAATGATATCTACGCACACCTGGACGAGCAGGGGCGCTATCGGGTGAAGCTGGACTTCGACCGGGAAGGCACGGAACCCGGTTACGGTTATCTATGGCTACGGATGGCGAAGCCCTATTCCGGTGAAACGCTGGGCTGGCATACGCCGCTCATCGATGGCACCGAAGTGGCGATTGCGTACAGCAATGGCGATATTGATCTGCCGTACATCGCCTATGCCTTGCACGACTCCGAGCATCCCGACCTGGTGAACCGGGACAATCACACCCGGAACATCCTCCGGACGCCTGCCAACTCAAAATTACGGATGGAAGACAAGCGAGGTGAGGAGCACATCAAACTCGCCACGGAATACGGCAAGACGCAGCTCAACAGCGGAAACCTGGTGGACAGCAAGGGACAACTGCGCGGTAAAGGCACAGAGCTGCGCACCGATGAGTGGGGAACCCTGAGAGCAGGAAAGGGACTCTTTGTCGCTGCGGATGCTCAGGCGAAAGCCCAGGGTGATGCTCTTGATATGGATGCCGCGCTGAAGGAAATCGACAGGCTTAATCAGCAACTGCAACAGCTGGAAATGGCCGCAGAAAAGGCCCTGGCGCTGAAAGGGGATGTCGACAGCCAGATACAGATGTTTGAGCAGCGACTGAAACCGCTCAATGAAGCGGTGCTTTTCTCTGCGCCAGAAGGCATGGCTCTGACCAGCGGTGAAGATATGCAGCTGGCCGCTGGCCGGAACCTTGCGCTTAACGCCGGAGAAGACTTCAGTGTTGGCGTGATGGGCAATGCGACCGCTTTGACCGGGGAGAAGCTGGGGCTCTTTGCCCGCACCGGTCAACTGAGCCTGAAATCCGGGGAAGGGCCAATAGATGTCCAGGCGCAAAACGCCAGTATGCGTTTGTTCGCTGAGAAGAAGCTGACGCTGAGCTCAGCGAGTGACATCTCCTTTGCCGGAAAAAAACGTATCACCCTAATTGGTGGTGGCAGTTACCTGAAGCTTGAGGCCGGGAAGGTCGAGTACGGCACGACAGCGACCTATATGCGCAAAGTGAAAAGGACTATGGCGGCGGGAGCAAATACAATACCGATAGAATCAAAAATGATTCAGCAAATTCACTCCTTCTATAATCTTCAATTTAAGTTAAGCAACACAGTCGGAAATTTTGTTCCCCATGCAAGATATTTGTTAATTGATGAATCAGGGGAGATAACGTCAGGCATAACTGATGAAAATGGATACACTGATTCCATTTATACAAATGGAAAGAAAAAATTCAGTATTCATATCATCTTAGATCAAGAGGATGAAAATGATTAATAGTAAGAATTATTATACTGAGGCCGTAAAGATTGTTGATTTGCCTGTGTATTTGGATGAGCAATACATCAATTATAAACTTGTTTTTATGGACCAAATAGGAATGCCTCTTACGGGGAAGTTGGACTCGTCAAAAACGATCGCGTCAATTGGTATTAATGATAGGCACGTTAAGGTAATGCTAATCATTTACATTCGGGGTGTTGAACTTAAGAAAATAAATTTAAGCGTTTTTGATGATATAAAAACAAAAGAAATATCTTTAAAATCTACCGTATCAGAAACCTGTGCCGAACAAGACAATACGTGCTCATTTAACTTAAAATTAAATATTTACACCATAAACAAGCAGAGCAATCAGGCCATTTTACTGGGCCTGAGTGAGATTGAAAAAATAGCGAAAGAACGTAACTTAACGGTTGGGTATTATATAAAAAGAAGATCTGGCGGTGTATCTAAAACATCGAAGGAAACAATAGATAAGATAAACAACCCGAGTGAAATCACCAATAAATATATTAAACATGCATTAGAGTGTTTAAAAAATGAAAGCAATGCAGGTAAGGGGGATTATTCAAGGCTAATATACAGGGATTTAATGGTGAAGATATTTGAATATTTCCTAAAGAACTCAAAAGATCCTGATTCGGTTGTTGATGAAATTGTCAGTATATTTGGTACAAATATGGAGGATAGCTACATGAGGTCAGAACTACTGGCTTTTTATCATATCTATGAGGCGCTTATTCCTAAAACACACACAAGCCCGGGATACGACAAAATTCAACATTTTACATATAGCGCAGGGAAACGTTATAATACAATGCAAATTATAACGGATACAGCGCAATATGCGGGAGAAGCATATGATTTAATAAATGGAGGGAGCTGGGATGACACCAAATCAGACATGGAAGCTAATAATTTAGGGCAAGCTTACGGAACGAGGTTGTATGAAAAATACCATCCAGTAAGAGCCGCCATTCGAAATCTGGATTAAGGACTGGAGATGAAATTCTTAATTTACTTTTCATTAATTTTACTTGTTAGCATTGTTTTGTTTTACTTGTTAAATGTTGGCTATTATCGTGGGGAACTACATTATTATGATATTGTAAACGAAGGGGAACTTTCAAGTTATTTAAGTTCTTTGTTTCGATTTGATTTAATGGTTACTATTTTCAATTTTCTTCTATTGATTTTTAGTTGTTTGTTTCTGCTAAAAAACACACCCAATCGATTCAAAGTTAGATTCTACATATTGATTGGTCTTCTATTTTTTAATGTGGTGAATAGTTTCATTTTTTCATTGAAAAATCATATGCGAAATCACCATGATGTTTTTGAGTTAAATGTTTTCGTTGCTCTTTTAGAAAAATACGGAGAAATTGCCAGTCTCGTCTATATTGCCCCGTTAATATTATCCAGTGCTATGCTAATACTATTTTTGGTTGTTGTGAGAAAGTGCAGAAAATGAAATGATTATAAATCAAGTATATTGAGGTGATATTTCATTCATGACATTTTGCGAGTATCTTAAACTGCCGCGAGAGGAGCTTGACTTGGACGTGCGGAATGGTTCCAAAGAACAAGGGAATATTATATTAAAACGTATCTTCCTGAGCCCAATTAATATTTAATCCCACATGGTATTTACTTTGGATAGAAAATCAGCATCTTTATACGAAATTCTTACTGGCAACTTTACAGGAGACCTTCCCCTTGAAGTTGTAAACGAAGAAGACCAGGTAATTTTATCCGTGCTGGATAACATCCAGAGTATTTTGAATGCCCGGGCCGGGACCATATCCCATCTACCAGATTATGGTTTGCCGGATATGACCAAAATTCTGCAAGGCATGCCCGGGACAGCCCACGAGCTGATCGAAACGCTGGCCGGTGTCCTGCTCAAGTATGAACCTCGTTTGCAGTCCCTCAATGTGACCCTGCTCGAACAGAAAGTGCCAGGTGAGTTGCGCTACGCCATTGATGCAGAACTTAAGGGGATTGGGCTGGTGCGCTACGGCACAGAATTTATGCCGGAAGGACGAGTATTAATCCGGCATCTGAAAAATCAACAATTCCTCACTGCACGAGCTATGTCATAGCTTTAGCCGTTATGTCGATTTTTCCCCTCAGTTATTTTCTAAACAGCAAAGGACTGATATATGGCCAGAAAAAAAAGTGGCGGTGATGCCGCTTCAGGTATTTTGATTATTCTTGGTGTCATTTTATGGGCTATTTATGCCGTAATAAGAGTGTTAATTAATATCAACGAGCGCTTTATTGAGGCTGCATCCGGACCTGCCGGGATTATTGGTCTGTTCTTCGGTCTGTTGATTCTGGTTAGCATATTGGTTCGCTATTTTATTTATCGGGGATTTAAACAACGCACGGCAGAACTTGAAGAGGCCAGGGAAAAGCTGAAGCAACAAGAGAATGCCTTTACTGAACGGGTAAATCATGAGGTAGAGCGCGTGATGTACGGTGAGCGCAAACGCCTTGCCCGCCGTGAAGAGGTGTTTAACGAAACCAGAGCCAAATCCTCCCGTGCGCTGCAGCGCATCGTGGACTCTGCATATACCTTTAAAGCGAAAACGCTGCTTGCAGGCACCACCATCAATAACTGGCAAAGTAAGTACGACCAGTTGAGAAAAGAGATGGCCGGGTATGCGGCTATTCGTGAAAAAATCACCCATCTTGAATTGCAGGATAATGCCGACTGGAACGGCGTCAGACAGCAATTCCTTGATAAGGTTGCCTTACTGGAAAAAGCGCAGGAAGAGAAGGAATATCAGGCAGAAATTAAGCGCCAGATGCGTGAGGAAAAGCAACGCCAGGATGAGCTGGGCAGACAACAGCAGGAAGCGGAAGAAGAACAGCACCGTCTCGAAGAGCAGCAGCGGGTGCTGCAGGAAGCGCTTCTGGCTGCGGAAGGTGCGCACAAGACGGAGCTGGAAAGGCAGCGTGTTGAGCTGGAGCAACAAATTGCGGCGGTTCACCAGCAGTATGAAAGAGCCAAATCCATGGCTCAGCTCACCCGGCAGGGGCACGTCTATATCATTTCGAACATCGGCTCCTTCGGTGAGAATGTTTATAAAGTAGGCATGACCCGGCGGCTTGAACCAATGGACAGGGTTAAAGAGCTGAGTGATGCCTCGGTGCCGTTTGATTTTGATGTCCATGCAATGATCTCCTGTGATGATGCCCCGGCTCTGGAGAAAGTGTTACATGAACACCTTGAGCACTACCGGATGAATAGAATTAATCTGCGTAAAGAGTTCTTCCGGGTGGAGCTGGCGAAGATCATTAACGAAGTGGAGCGCCATCATGGGCAGGTTGAATACATTGCCGATCCGGTGGCGCTTCAGTACTGGCAGAGCCTGGACAGCACAGATACCGAAGCGGCGTAATGACGGGATATCGCACACTGCGACGCCCTGGAGCATCAGCTACAGGTATTGATGTCAGATAAAAACATCCGTAACAACTGGAGCATCCTGCTATGAGTGCATACATCCTGTTCGAAAACCTTTGCTGTGAACTGGGGCTGGATGCTTTTCCTGCTGACCGGGTCACGCTGACCGGTGCCGACCCGGTATACCCGATGCCTTTTCGTATCGGCGAAGCGGCGGCTGCTGTGCTGGCTCTGCAGGGGGTGATGCTGGACTCACTCCGTGTGCAGCAGGGTATGGCCCCGCAGCAGATTACGGTGGACTACCACAGCGCAGCGGCCTCGACGTATGCAGTCGCTTTCCAGCGCCAGAACGGGCACAACTGGCAGTACAACGACCCGGACTATCCGACAACCGATTTCTACCGCACCGGTGATAGCCGCTGGATATTTCTGCACGGGGGCTACCCGAAGCTGCGCGACGGCATTCTGGATATCCTCAATGTGCCCAATAACCGCAGCTGCATTGCAGATGCTGTGATGACCTGGAACGCCGAATACCTGGAGTCCACACTCGCGGATGCCGGACTTTGCGGTGCCGTGGTTCGCACTTTTGAGGAGTGGCAGGCTCATCCGCAGGGGCGGGTAGTCTGTGCTGAACCGCTGATTCGTCTGACGAAAGTGAGCGACAGCGCACCGCGCTCCCGGCTCTATGGTACAGAGCAAACACTGCAGTGCCTGCGGGTGCTGGATTTTACCCATGTGATTGCCGGACCGACCGCCACCCGGGGTCTGGCGCAGATGGGAGCGGATGTGCTGCATATCTCCTCGCCGCACCGGCCACGCATTCTGCCGTTCGATGTGGACACCAACCACGGCAAGCGCAATGCG
This sequence comes from Lelliottia wanjuensis, assembly GCF_030238365.1. Lineage (GTDB taxonomy): Bacteria > Pseudomonadota > Gammaproteobacteria > Enterobacterales > Enterobacteriaceae > Enterobacter > Enterobacter wanjuensis. Next base: position 17,311 of record NZ_JASSOT010000058.1, read on the forward strand.
TATCTGGATTTGTCCGTGCTGGCTGACCAGCAGACCGCCGCACGGCTGGTGAGTGACGGCGATGTGTTTGTGCAGAGTTATCGCCCGGAAGCGCTGGGACGCTACGGCCTGAGCGTTCCGGAAATGGTGCAACTGAACCCGCATCTGATAGCCGTGAACCTGAACTGCTACGGTCACACTGGCCCGTGGAAAAATCGCCCCGGTTTTGAACAACTGGCGCAGACCTGTACGGGTATGGCGATGGCGCAGGGGGAAAATCAGAGACCTCAGCTCGGACCCACTTATCCGAATGACTACCTGACGGGATACCTTGCCACGCTTGGCGTTCTGATGGCACTGGAGCGTCAGAGCCGTGAAGGCGGAGCCTGGCAGGTGGACGTCTCGCTATGCCGCACCGCTACCTGGCTGCAACAGCAGGGGCTGGTGGATGGATGGCAAAAAGCCACAGGTTCGGACGAAGAATGGATTGCTGCCTGTATGGCAACCGAAACCGGACCCTTTGGCGAACTGCACTACTTTAATACTGCGCTGAGGCTTGAGAAAACACCGCTGCGCTTTACCACCCCGGCGATGCCGCTTGGGGCTCACCTTCCAGAGTGGCTAAGCCGCTGACCGGTTGCCCTGGCCGGAATATTCTCCGGGGCTGAACCATTATTCACACTAACCACAGAGAACCTGAAGATGAAAAAATGTCGTCTTGCATTACCGTGCCTGTTAACCGGCTTACTGCTGAGCCTGTCCGTTCAGGCGAACGATCATAAAGCACTGGGCGTGATTGCCATGCCACGTAATGAAACGAATGACCTGGCGCTGAAAATCCCGGTCTGTCGGGTGATAAAACGTCTGCAACTGACCGCTGAACATGGGGACCTGAACTTAAGTGGGGCTACCGTTTATTTTAAGGCGGCTAAAGGCAGCAGCCAGACGCTGAATGTCCCTTCGGAAATTAAGGAAGGCACCACCACCGACTGGATTAACATTAACAGTGATAATGACAACAAGCGCTGCGTGTCGAAAATCACCTTCTCCGGGCATACGGTGAACTCCTCGGATATGGCGACGCTGAAAGTCTTTGGTGACGACTGATTAGCTGAGGGATATCACAGATGTCTTACGGAACTCCGCAACGTCTGCGGCCCGGAGGCGACCCGCGGGCCTTGCCGGATTATGCAAAACTGCGCGATGAACTCAGCAAACTGACACATCCGGCCCGCCCGGATGTGGACTGGCAGCACGTGGAGACGCTTTGTCTCAACCTTTTCAGTCAGAACGGCATGGAGTTACAAACTGCAGCCTGGTATACGCTGGCACGCACCCGTCTTGCCGGACTGGACGGACTGTGTGAAGGGCTGGCGGTAATGGATGCGCTGCTCTCACACCAGTGGGGCAGTCTCTGGCCGCAGCCGGTACACGCCCGGATGGAAATTCTGACGAGCCTCAGTCAGCGCCTGCAACAGGTGGTGCGTACGCTGTCGTTCTCGTATACCGACCTGGGAAAACTCTACCAGGCAGAGAAGCATTTATCCGATATGGGCGAAGTTTTGCAGCGCCTTGAACTGAAACACGTCAGCCAGCTGGAGGCTTTGCGTTCACAACTGCATAACGCGGCGGTGCGGCTGGAAAATAGTGGTGATACTGGCCAGGAAGCTGCGCATGAGGGCGTCGTGCTACCGTCAGCTACGGCGACCGAAAGTACTCAGCTAACTGCCACGCAGTGGATATTTGTGGCACAGCAAGAGCCTGCACCCAGAGTAGTTGTGGCGAAAGAACTCCCACCGTCGGTGTGTCCCTGGAAATCATTTACAATCGGCGCGTTTTCCATGCTGGTGTTAGGCGGCGCAGGGCTGTGGGGCTGGCAGGTATTTCAGCGGCCAGACCCACTGATATCGCAACTGAATGCTTCGCTGGCACCGCTGCCGGCGGCGCTGACAGAGCAACAACTGGCGAGCCTGAGACAGAAAGGCAACCTGCCGGGTGACCTGGTTCAGCAAACGCAGCAACAGCTCAATCGCCTTACCCTCCAGTCACCGATCTGGACGCAACAGTACGGTAATCAGCTGGTTCGCCAGATGCAGGCACTGTGGCCAGAGCAGAGCCAGAAACTGGCGCAACAGTGGCAGCAGGAACTTAATGCCACGGCGCTTCCTGCTGAAAACCTCAACGGCTGGCATCAGGGCATGACACAGTTACAACAACTGAGCGATAAACTGAACGCGCTGGATGAGCGGAAAGGGCGCTATCTGACGGGGAGTGAGCTGAAAACCATGGTGTATGACATCACCCGGTCGTTTAACCGCGCGGTACCGGTGGAAGAGCAACTGCGGCAACTGGCACAAATACCGCCGGGGCAGTCTCCTGTTGCTCTGCAAAGCCAGACAGAAATAGCGCTGAAGCAGCTTACCGCTCGCTATGCGCTTGTCGTGCAGCGGGAACCGGGCAGATGAGCTACTTCCCTCCTTACCGGAACCACCGGTCGCCCTGGACACTGCGCGAGCTGGATTTTGTGGAAAAGCACTATCGCCAGGATATGACGGCAGTGGAAATCGCAGAATATCTTGGCCGCTCGCCAGAGTCGGTTCGCTCTGCGGCGGGCGCGCTGGAATGTTCACGCAGAAATGGACCCGCCTGGACAGAAGCCGAAAAAGATATCCTGCGCACTCACTACCCGGAAGGCAATGCAGCGGTGAGGGCATTGCTGCCGGAGCGTACACCGGGAATGGTCACCTGGATGGCAGGCAGGCTGGGGGTAGTGAGCGCGAGAGGCTGGAGCCGGGAAGAAGAATGCATTCTGGCCGCTCACTACCCGCAGGAGGGAACCGCAGTATCAAAATACCTGCCGGGCAGGTCGACGGACGCGGTAAAAATCAGGGCCTGTGAGCTGGGGATTACATTTCTGGGCGGTGGGGAAAACCGGCAGAAAATGTGGAGTGAGGAAGAGCAGGCGCTGCTGAAGAAATATGCGCATCTGCCGCTGTGCGAACTGGCGGTGAAATTTCCCGGGCGCACTTACCGTTCGGTGGGTAAAGCCCGTGAACGGCAGTACAGGCTAAGAGCCAGAATGAACAGGATGACAGCGTCAGGCAACACATCAAAAGCGGGGATATAAGGTGTCAGTCAGGGAACAGTTTTTTAAAAAAGTGCAGCAAAAGCAACACGCAGCCACGCCCGGTGGCGGCTCAGTTGAGGATGATATCCGGACCTTCTGTGAGCGAATGGCCGTGCTGGCCCGGCAGATACAGCAGTGGTTTGATGGCACCGGCATTGAGGTGGTTATCACGACAATATCCCTGCAGGACCTGAGTACCGTGGGGCGCAGTCTTAACAGCGGTGTGTCCCGTTACGATATCACCACCATCAGACTGCAGAACGACATTCGCAGCGTCAGTATTCAGCCGGAACAGCTTTACCAGGATGGATGCACAGGCTGTGTCACGCTCACCGTTGACACACCAGATCACAAACCCGGCAGAAAGCGATTTTATCTGAGCATGAAACCGGAAGGTGGCTGGTTTATTCGGGAAGAGCATCAGGCGAGCACGATGAAAAGCACCCTGACCGAAGACGTCTTCTTTCAGGCCATTGAAAATCTGGCATAGCGAAACAGCGCGCCATTAATGAATCAGCGCGCTACCTGACGATGTCCGGATATCCGTCACACAAAAATAACAACGTATTTTCTTATTTTGCCGTTAACCCGGCGCCTCTGGTTTCACTATTGTTTATTGCGAGGAAATTATTGTGGGACTGACGTACAAAGACGACGAAGATTTGCATTTTTTACAACACTGTTCAGAAGAGCAGTTAAAGGTGATTACCGAATTACTGACACACGACGATAAGGGAAAGCAGCGGCTTGCCAGTGAATTACTGAAGCATGGCGAGTTTAAAGCGCTTGAAAACCATCCAGAACAGCATCGTCGCAACTGGAAGCTGATTGCCGGTGAGCTGCAGCATTTTGGCGGTGACAGTATCGCCAATAAGGTGCGTGGTCATGGCCTGCTGTACCGGGCCATTTTGATGGATGTGTGCAAGCGCCTGAAGCTGAAGGCCGACAAAACCATGTTCACCCTGGAGATAGAGCAGAGCCTGCTGGAGCATTTCCTGCGCAACAGCTGGCAGAAGATGGATGAAGCGCATAAGGCAGAGTTCCTGGCGGCAGTGGATACAAAGGTCACTGAGCTGGAAGCCTTGCTTCCTCAACTGATGCAGGACAAGAAACTGGCTGCGGGCGTATCGCACCTGCTCTCAGGGCAACTCAGTAAAATCCTGCGTACGCACGCCGCCATCGGTGTTGTCGGGCATGGTCTGCTGCGCGGAGCGGGTCTGGGCGGTCCTTTTGGAGCAGCGCTGAACGGGGTGAAAGCCGTCAGCGGCAGCGCTTACCGGGTGACCATTCCGGCAGTGCTGCAGATAGCCTGCCTGCGCCGCATCCTCTCTGACCAGGCTGCCTGATGCTAAAAGTGCTATGCGTGCTGTTAACCACCCTGCTGCTGGCAGGATGTACCGGCAAAGCGGTGCCAAAAAAGCCGGATGAATTTGCGGATACCGACAGTGCCGTAATGATTTGTTGCCCGGTGCCCAACGGAATGGCCTGTGACTGGCTGACGGAAGCTGAAGACGGACACCAGAAGATGGTGCTGGCCCGGCTCAGTAAGAGCACGGGAATAACGACGGCGGTCTGTCCTTTATCGCCTTCTACATAAAGACCGGTGGCTGAGGATGTTAAGAAGAAGGGGGAGCGATGTCTGAAAGGGTTAATGATGCCACTGCTCAAAAGCTGGAAGCCGCAGGGTTATGGCGCAGGGCAGCGGCCCGCTGGCTGGTGGTAATGAACAGTACTGAGCATACCGATGCGCAACGGGAGTGGATCCGCCAGCGACGTCAGTACTGCCAGTCGATGGTGGCACCTGCGGTTATTGCACAGGAAAAATTAGATATTTCGGCAATCAACAAAGCCGCGAATGCCACACAGGAAAAAATGGGAATAGCCAGGCCGAATGGCGCAATGTTCAGGGCATTTCCGGATCAGGTCCGGAATATGAAGAAAAAATGATTCATAACGGTGTCTGATCTGCGGGTAAGTAAAAGATGCTGCCAGCGCCAGATTATGTTGAACCAGGGAAACATAGCCAGCAAAGAATCGTACCAGGTCTGTGCGCATTCTTTTGGTGGTTATGGCCTGCATATTTTAATGGTGGTGCAGGTTTTGGTCGCGGCCAGTGCAGGAACGCCGGATGAAAAGCAACGTATCTTTGTTATTTCTGTACGCAAGCCAGGTGAAACTGGCACTGGTTAAGCAGTTTGTTTATTGATATTTCATTATCAGGAAGAGTATGAATCTTAATTATGCACGCACAGCGACCAGCGCGTCGCTTATTTTACTGAGTCTGGTGAGTTTTTCTTCTTCAGCGGAGGTCGTGCTTAATGCGACCGATAAGCAACAAATTAATGCGCTCCTGGACCGCTGGAATGACGTTTTTAATCACCATGCTGATGCGCAGCCGCAGATGGTTTATGCCGATCAGGTAGAATGGTACGGAAAATCGATGTCTGTGCAGCAGGTGACTGCCAGCGAGCAGGCGTTTGTGAAAAAGAATGAGGCGTACTACGTTCAGCGTATTGCCAGCCAGTTGATGATTCAGCCTGCAGGCGATGAAGAGTCACAATCCGGCAGGGACGATGTGCGGGTGACTTTTGTCAAAAACGTGACGCTCAGTTCCGGGCACGAAGCAAATTACCCGGCAGAGTTTCTGGTCAGAAAGCTGCCTCAGGGCTGGCGAATTACCGGCGAAACAGATGGCGTGACGCGCTATAACCAGAAGGAGAAATCGGGCGAAAAGCCAGATGCTTCCGTTGCTAAGGGGAAGTTTGATGGTAAACATGTCAGCTACGTCTGGACAACGTCGTTCGATCCCCGTACCGGAGAGGTGTGCACCGAAGAGACAGAGTGTAATAGTCTGCTATGGAGCAGCGATCCCGGTGTTGCGCCCGTCAACGTCACCGATCGGTTGATTGAAGGCATTATCACACTGCCGTCGTTGGATAACAGCGGGCGGGACCGGGCGGTTATCCATACCGGGTCGTATATGGGCGCATGGGCACCACTCTATCTTTATGATATTCAGCAAAAGCAGTGGATACGTGATATCGCACCGATTTCGTATAACGTCAACGTTGAAGAGGAACTCTCCGATTCCGATATTATCAAACCGGATACGGCGCATCCTGGGCAGGTGAACGTTGTTCGCGCGGATATGGAGGCTGTCGGCAGCGGCAGTGGTGAGGTAACGAAAACGACCTCTGAAAAATTACTGGTGCTGCAGTAATAATCCATTGGCACAGATGATAAGGCCAGAAAAAATGAAGAATATTGTACAGCATGTGCTATTCACGGTGCTCGTTATGTTTAACATTTCAGCAACGGCTGCGTGTTTAAAAGAAGGTGACAGGGTTTCTTTTTCCGGCGTACTGAAAAAAGAGATGTTCTATGGCCCTCCTGGCTGGGGAGAAAATCCTGAAACAGATGAGAAAGTATATGACTGGTTTCTTTATCCTGATAAGCCCCTGACGTGCGTCACTGGCGCTGAGACCCGTGATTCGCCGAACTGGAATAAATCTATGCAGATAGATTTGATAGATAGTGATAAAATAGACAGCCGCTATTTAAATCATCATGTAACCATCGATGGCCGTATTGAACTGGCCGCCACTGCTAATGATAATTCACCCGTCTTGCTGACTGATATTTCCGGCATTCATGATAATTAGAACCGACTTCCTGTATGCGAAATCGATAAATTTACTGGATATGTTGTTGAATGATAATTCCATATCAGAAATGGAACAACAAAAAGTAAGTGGTACGCAGAGGCATTGTAATAAAATGATAATTGTCATGGATAAAAGATATGACTGCTATGATGAGCCTGTAGAGAACACGACTCCTGTGAATGGAGCCAGGCATCTGCTTCTACAATCAACTGCGATACTGGCGCAGAGCAAATGCATGCAGGAAGTGACTTTTTGAAAGACACCCTCATTTTTATACCTCAGCATGTTATAGGGAATATCTGTTCTGCAACCGCTGAAGAGATTAAATGAATGATTATCACAGCAACTGCTTTCAGTGAATAAATATGTTCTTGTGAGTATCTTCCTCTGTGTGATGAGGTTACTTAAGCACATCATTCCCAGTAACTAATGAAAATAATCCTGTAACTAAAGGTTAGGCAAAGTGATAAAGAATTATATTTTTGTGACCCTGACAGGGTTGTTGCTTTCCAGCGTGACAATGGCCGGAATGGCGAGAGATGTAAACAATCAAGATAAGCCGATTTATTACCAGGGGAAGAAAACAGATTACAAATCCGGTGATTTTAAATTCTTTGGTGATAGTAGCGAATTTTTTGTGGGAGGGGCAAGTGATGAGTATACGGCAGATGAATGGCTTGGTATTTATGCCGATTCGGTGACTTCAGATCACTGGCAACGGGTCATACCTGATGATGGCTCCATCTCAGATGGCGCACCATGGTGTTCTCTGCAATTTATGGAGAAGAAGGACAACACGGTTACGGTTACCGGTGATGAAAATATACGATGTGTGGAGCTTCTTGCGACTTCAGAAAAAGAAGGGGTCATCCCAAAAGGAATGAAAGGCACCTTATTAAATTATGGCGATCATAATGAATTCATTCCTCAGGTAAAAAATATCACCCTTCCTGGTGAATATCCTGAAGCCTCCCGTACTCTGCTTACGTTAAGAACTGCAGATACAAATGCAAAAAATGTTGATGACCTGAAAATCATGCTCAATGAAATTTATGCCCGTTATGGCTATACCTTTATTGCTGGCGGGGAAATGGATGAATATTTTAGGAAGCAACCCTGGTATCATCCTGCATTTACAAATGTCGATGCACTTATCACTGAAACAGAGCATGAAAACATTAAATTATTAAAGAGTTTACTTTCTCCGGAATCACAGAAGAAAAAAACGCTCTATATAGCAAACACAACAGCATTTTGCAAAGCACTGGAAGCTAATAATTTTGAGTATATCATGGATAATACATCGAAAGATCTGACTGGAGATACTGATATACCTATAGGTCGTGACAGCTTAAAAAAATCATGGTCAGCGTTCAGAGATATGATGCTTAATCGTCCTGAGAATTGCCCACGAAGTCTTGATGGATATAAACATTCTTCACTTTTATATAATGAACCTACTGAAATCTACTATAATTCTCGTTTTGCATTTGATGAAAGTAAAGGAAAGTATATTTTAGATTCTGCTGCTACAGCCAGGTACTGCTATAAAGAGGGTGAAAATATTACGCTGAACGGCGTGGTAACCCAAAGAAAATACGCAGTTGAAGAAGATCGTGTGCATGAAGAAACTGATCTTGAGTTAAAAACCGTTGATCTTCAGTGTGTTTCAGGAGCCGATATGGATCAGGCTCAATGGGACAGGTATGTTCAGTTAATTATTCCTTCAGATAAATACCCGGAATACGAACGAATGGTTGGCAAAAAAATCACCCTACAGGGAAAAATTGTTATAGCGCAATCTATGTACCAGATGACTCCTGTGCTCCTGGATCTGACGGATATTGACAAGCCTGAACCTGCTGAAAAAGTAGATGTTCCAGTTCCGCTTAATGACGCGCAAAAGCGTGAAATGCTGACTCAGTTTCAGCAATTTCAGAGCGCGTTGCGGGAGAAAAATGTTGCAAAGGTGAAATCCTACCTTGATTTTCCTGTCCACTGGGACATGACATTCCTGCCTGAAAATAAAGATAATCCACCAGAGGAAATGACGGAGGCGTTGTTTGACCAGTACTCTGCATCTGTCATAGATGAACTGAGTCCGCTGAGCCAGATTACGATAGAGCCACAGACGCTGGCAATAAAAGAACACCGGGATAATGCTTTATCGGCTAAAGAGCAAAGCAGGAAATATTATCCTGCGGATGACGATGATGAAGGCCTGTACTACTATCTGGAAAATGACCAGAGACACTTTGTGAATGGCGTGTGCGATGCCATCAGTAGTGCTGAATTCAGTGACGATGAAATGATAGCGTATGTCGGCTCTTCAGCAAATAACCAACTTCCTGGCCTGTCTGAGCTATGTGACCATTCTGAGAATTTTGAATTTGTTCTTATTAACAATAAACTTCGTCTGAAACATGCTGACTTTGCTGGTTAGCTGGAGAAGATATCTACGATACAGGAAGCGCTGGTGCGCTGAGGACGAATATATGTATCAGGTTGAGATCTTTTTGGGGTTAATCGGGGTGTTGGTCTTTATCGTGGGACTGCTCATTGCGATTAAACGCAATGGATCCTGAACGTGGATTACGTCACCAGCTTTGCGCTGCCTTTTCGGTTGTTGTTGCTGCAGACACCACAATTGATTGATCGCCAGCGAGACCCGCTACAGCTCAGTCAGAAGAGGGTGGTAGTCAACGGTAAAAAGCGCGGGACGGCTTACAGCATTAAAGCCGATCTCAGTACCGTGCCCGATGCGTTTCGTTACCGCTTTTCCAGCCGTATACGCCGGATACCGTCAGCGGTGACAGATAGAGAGTGGGAAAGAGATTATTTTTGTATCAAAAGCAATCCAGAACAACGCAACAGCCTGTATAGTAAGGTGTAATCAAAAATGTTTATTATCGAGAAAGTAAAATCATCCAATTTTATAAAGAGGTCATTTAGGTTTGTAGTGTTGTTATTTGTTAATATATGGATATCACTCGATATAATATTATTATCTACGGGGGTTTTTCTTTTATTATACGGATGCCAGACTGCTTTTTCATCGTCGAACAAATGGGAGGGCTATCAGCGAGATTTCTATCAACGATACCGGGATGAGCAAGGTAGAAAAACTGATACGAGGGTTGATATGACGCTACTGACTCATCGGTTGATAATGAAGGATTTAAAACAAGGTATTACTGACGAAATAACCGCCAGCAAAGCCATTAACAAAGTGAATCAGTACCTTAATGCGGTGAATCAGAAATGCCGATCTGACGGAACGGATGCCGGGCAGACGGGTTTCGTAAAATGTGCGAGCCACGTGATTGCCGCTCACTTTTACTATACCCCAAGCGTTGAGGTTTCGAATAACTATGCTATAAATCGCTCTGACTGCGACACAAACACATATTTATTGATGGATGCCGCAAGACTGCACGGCATTGAGCCATATATTGTTTATGCGCCAGGCCATGGTTTCTTCGCATGGAAAAATAGTGGCGGGCATTTTAATTACTGGGAGACGACAGCAATGAATAATGAGGGGGAAATAGCTCACCTGGGGGCAGTCTTTTACAGAAAAACGTTTGACCGCTCGTACTATACACCCACCAGTGAGACGCAGGCAGAAGACATCTACGGTATACTTATTTACAATAAATCAAAAACGAAGCCCGATTTAGACGCTGCGCTAAAAAAATATCCTGATAACGCCATTATCAGTGATAAGTATTATTATACTCGCACTCTCAGCCACCATCTATCACAAGCTGACTCTAAGGCGCTGATCGACCTGTTGCGTACGGATATTACTTCAGATGATAAAAAATATGCATTGTCACACTATTTTCTGTGGTCAGGAGAGCGCGATGCTGCGCTGGCGGTTTTTCGGACAATGGGTTTGAATTTCTGCGGTGATGACTGCTATCAGACCGGTAGAGATCTCAATATTCCTTTATACAGATATTTGTACGGATTTTTTAAATGGTATTCTGCTCAATTAAAAAAAGGAGCAGTGAGCGCTAATGTTAATGATTTTCTAGCATGGGTGAGAACCACTGTTTTAAGTGCGTTGCTCATTATTTTGGGAGGGGTAATGTATGGTAAATATAGGGAGTGAGTATGTTTTTAATCGCAGAGTACATCGTTACTACGAATAACGAGCATTCACCAATACCCGTGGAGTCATGACGCACCAGTGAAATAAATAGCCTACTAAACACGATTAAATAGCGATAAATACCCCTGATTTAATCTGCTGATAATCAATTGTAGGTGAGGGGACTTACCAGTCATATCTTGCGCGAACTATAAAAGCAAAAGTCAGAATACTTACGCTAATAAGGATGGTTAGAGCAATAAATACAGGTAATCAGAATATCGGTTGCAATAACAAGGACAGCAGCTTACACCGTGTAGACAGAGCTAAAAAGAACCACGAAGATTACGTATTAAGCAGCAGTAGGCGAGCAGTAGTGGAGAGCATCAACCTGCGGGCGTAATTGTAATAGAATGAGAGTGAATAGATTGCAGCAAGAAACTACCGTTTAGTTTTGAATGAAAAATAAACTACCGCGAACTTTCACTGAATAATTTTACGGTTAGACAGAAGAGGGTACGTATGTAGATGTTCGAAATGTGAACAATAACCAGTCGGTGAGCTGTAAGGATAATAAGCAGCTTATACACGCTGGTAAGAAAGGTGTAACGAGTACTGTATAGAAATGCAGCTACGGTCGGGTAAGCGCACGAGTACAGACGGGTTGCAAGTGGGTGTGCGTGCAGGGGAAGGCTTGAGTGCGTTAGTTATAGCGTGCGACCGGCGAGATTACGCGCTAACCAGTCAGCGGTGATAGGGATGAGCGTGTGAAGGCTACGGTTATGAGTGACTGCGAGCTGACGATGTGCTGTGTAGCCAGTGAGCATAGACGAGCCCTGATGACGTGCCGTGCGCACGCCAGCAGGTCACGTGGATGCAATGGGGCGCATACGCGCAACGACGCTCGGGTAGCGGATGGGGGAGAATGGTGGCGTGAGTGAAGGTATATACCATTAGGCGAATATCCGGAATGACGCCACACCCGCCAGCAAGTCTGCCGATGGTTTGGCAAAATAGTCATCTTGCTGGTGAACTGGCTTTGATCGGGACCATTGCTGTTTATGAGCGCCGGGTCTGGGTCTTTTTAACTTCATCGCTGATGGCCTGATGCAGACGCTGATTTTGCCATTTTGTTGTCCGTCCCTTGCGGTGGACCCTTTTCGCCCACTGGTCATGCTCCGGGTGTTCCTTATGATGTGGGCTGCTGAGCGGTACCAGTTCCAGTGGACTGTAAGCCAGCACGGGTGGCTGGTAAAACGCAGAGTTATACAGTTTCAAAAAGTGCGTCTGAACAGATTCGAAGATATCGACTTTCAGGTACCTTCGTAGCACGGCATTGGCAGTACAGAGCAAAGTATGCATCGGTGAACCTTCGTAGACCAGTAAAGGAAGACGCAGGTTTCTGTTGAGCATGTTCAGGTCTGCCGGTTTTTCGGTCATCCGACAACTGGCATTGAGGTCAAGTTGCTCTGTCGTTTCTATCAGCCCGTCGGCATCCTGGGTTTGTAGAGCAATGAAGAACGCTGAAGCCAGTAACTCAAGGTGTAACCCCAACGCGTCGGCACTAAGCCGGTAGAGTTTATCTAACTGGCTACCAAGACAGGTAAAACCAAGCCGTTTGCATTCAAGCACCAGGATACTGTACAGCGTGGCATAGCCGGGCTTGCGGTGTGGGTAGGCTTTCAGCTTCCCGGCGAACGAAGGTTTGATTTTTTGCATCATTGCACGGACATCGTCCTCACCGTAGCGAGTTTTCAACTCTGTAATCAAACTTTGCGTCATGGGCTGACCGCCAGTTCCGGCCTGAATACCATTGAACCGGGCATTTGCATTTTGTGGTGGCTGACGGCTCTGCAGGGGGCGGTTGGTGAATCCGGGGGCAATAACAATATTATGTGGGGTGTTTGCGCCTCCGCGAGCGTTTGGGCTGCGATGGCATAATTCCAGTCTGATGGATGCTGTCAGCTTTTCCACCGGCTGATGTGTGTCCGGATCGATAAGCCATTCACCTTCGATGACATTAAAACTTTGCTGGCAGGCTGCTTTCAGGGCATAAAGTTTCCACAACCCCGGAATATCGGTCAGCGGGGAGGGGGCAGAGTCAAGGCCGAAGGGGTTGTGCCGAAACAGCGTTTCAATATTTCGCCACCAGGAATGGCTCAACACTTTAACGGTGTGTGCATCGTCGATCACGCGACGGTCGGCATTCGCGCAATTGCGACCACAATAGGTGGAGTTACGCGGGCTGGTGATGACCTTGCCGCAGAATTTGCAATGCAGGGTATCAGGTGGTTGCAACTTTTTTTGCTGCTTCAGCAACCGACTGTCATAATGCTTCTGGCAAAGTCGCCACGCTGCGTTTTCGGAAATGCGGTACAGCGGACGGTTACAACCCGCCAGTTTGCACAAGGCTGAAGGGGTGAGGTCATCGGCGTCAGGATCCCGCAGATGACGTGAAAACCATGTTGATGCTGAAACAGTATTTTGCGTGGATTTTGTTGACATATTCATTTTGTTCCGAATTAAATCCAATGCAATGAAGCGAAATTTTTCAGAAGTGAAGCAAAAAGGCCGCTTATTCCGCTTAAGCTAAGCGGAATAAGCGGCTTTCCCCCGTGTGATGAAAAAACTAAATCAGAAAACCCGACCATAATGGTCGGGAGTTGTGCTTATTCAGGACCTTTTCCAATAGTCGTTAAATTGGCTATTGGAAACAAAATATTTCACACCTGGTCGACCTGGTGTCTTACGTGGTGCTTCAACAAACATGAATGTTCCGTTACTTTTCGCCACGATATTCTCCAGGGCCCGGTGTATTCTTTTGTCCTTGTTACGCAACGCGCTCGGCCCAAAGTTTGCTACGTCACTGACAGGAAAACCGGCCTGCCAGCGCGGGTCAGTGTGGTACTTATCCAGCCAGTCCATTACCAGAGCTTCATCATGCTCGTCTCTGGCATTTTCAGAGAAAATGCTCATAAACTGGTTGACGTACCAGCCACAAAGCGCGTGAGCGGAATCAATACACTCCCGTGGGATAATGAGCGAGTTATCTTTGCGGGTAAGTAAGTGTAAGGTCCCGGCAATACGTACCGTATTTTCGATGATCTTAGAGCCCACATCGCTAAAATCATACAGTGTGTGGCCGTAGTTAAGTTCTCTTTCGACAAGGTTATGCAATCCTGTGAGATAGTGCATATCACCCACCACGAGTACCTGACGTTCACCATTGCAGTTCAGACTTTCTTCTAACCATGCCTGAAGTTTTACTTCAAGTTTTTGAAGTTCTGTGCATTCAGCAAGTGTCAGGCTATAAGATGATTCATAACGCTCTCCCATGGTGCTTACTGGGTACGACAGCAGGAAACGCGCCCCAGCACCGGACTCCCGGAAAAAATGCTCTGTAAGCTTTTCAGACGATAAAAACAAATCTGGCTGAACCATCATGTGCATAGTGAGTCGCGCATTCTTGACGATAAAACAGTCTTTCATGCGGTTAACGGGAGCTTCCCCTCCGCTCCAGAACTTGTTTATCGTTGGAAGATTGCTAAAAATGTTACTTTTCAGCAAATTGCCACCTTCATCAGACATCAACCCGGCTGATGCACCGCTGCCACGAAGCCCTTCAAGCAGCGCCCTTTCGGTCGTGTTGTCGTAAATGAGCTGTCGTTTTACTGGCTCATTCGGTTTTTTGTGCCCATGAGCTTCCAGGCGGTCTCTGAATTCCTGCGGCTCTTTCCCCCCTTTGACTGCCGCTTTAAGTGCTGATTCCAGTGCTTTTTTTTCTGTCTTCCAGATGTCTGACAGAATCTGGTAGTTTTGTAAATCCAGCTGATACTGTTCAGCCGCCTTGCTGTCATACTCGCGAAATACCCGCATGAGCAGCTTTTCAACCGTTGTCTTACGTTCGCCAGATAAAGCCAGCGTTATGATGAACAGTGAAAGAGGGATAGTTCCCTGACTTTCAAACGCTTTTACATCATAGGCTCCCTGAGCTGCGAGAGACAAAACAGACAGTATGCATGACACAATCATCTCAAATGGCGCCTGCGTCAGCTTTTGTATTTCTATTGCAACCTGGTAAAGCTCTTCGGGCAAATCGTCCACAGGATAATCTCCGCAGGCTATCCGGCCTGGATACTTAATATGTCCATTGGTTTTCATCGCGCACATATTGTGCTCCTTTATTTTTGTACGGGCAGGTATGAGCTGTCACCGCACTGGATTTTGGGCACAACGCTCCCTTCAACACCATTTTTAAAGGTATTGACGATAAGGATGGTTGTGACAGGAAGTGTTCCGCTAAAAATTACGGCGGAACGTTACACCGGGCCGTGAGCGTAGTTGGGGCCAGCGCTGGTGTAATAAATTGATTACGCTCTGAAAAGTAGCTAGCTAATTCGGGGCCAGTGCGGACACTGGAACAAGCAGATGTTTTACGCTGACGTACTGGCTGCGACCAGAGGCGGGGAGCCTCGATTGATACGCGTTTGGCAATACCTGCGTGAGCCGGTGCTATCGGCGTAGCGGGTACGGTCGCTGCACATTTTTGTTGTATGGCACTTTCGGCATGATTGATGCTGATGGTGGCAAAAGAGTGAGTCACTGCGCCCGCAGGCAAGTGGCACCGTTTAACGGTTTGTATCTGCGACTCTTCAGGGCCAGCAGAATCGACCGTAGCTGCGTTGCCTAAAAGTCTGGCAACGCATTGAGTAGTGAATTGTTCGTGGATGGCTGATACGTTTGTGCTCCGCGCCAGTTTTGTCGCTACACTGTCGTGTGTAGCCGTAGCCGTAGCCGTAGCCGTAGCCGTAGCCGGTAGCTGTTCAGTTTTAGCTGATGATTTCGCCAAAAAAAACGATGAATCATCATCGCGCTGATGCGCATTAGCCTGGCTAACACCGACGGGTACCACTGGTATATGTGAGGCTGGCTCCCCAGAACCCGTTGTACTAGCGTGTTTGCGAATGTCATTGTTGCTATGTGCCGGGTTAGCTGGCCCCTGTTGCGTCGGTGGTACGTACACTGCATCAGGACGTGGTTGTGGTGGGCAAAAGCGTGTAGGGCCTGCCAACTCCTCTTTCTGGTGCTCCGGGCATGACTGGATCAGTTGAATGATCTCATACTTGTGCTGTATCAGCTGATTGTATTCATTGTCAATAATTTCAATGAGTACCGGGTGAATATCGCTATTATGCTGACACAATTCACCTAACTGAAATGCGAAATTTTCAAGTTGATGGATATAGTTTTGGGCGAAATCAAGTGGAAAACGTTTAGATGGGATACGTAGTTCCAAAAGGATTTTGAGCATTTGCCCACTACGTTGCTGGCGTTCACTATAAAATGCGTATTGGCTGGCGGGATCTTGTCCATCATCATTTTGGTTATCAATGAGCTGATAAAGCGCCAAGAGCACCTGCTCTGCACAAATCTGTTGGTTTTCGGCCAGATGTTCAAGTGAGTTTTTGCGGTTATACTGGCGTGGTTCCACCATCAGCGGCTCACCAGCGACAGTATGGACATCAACTTCCGGTACGAATGCGACCGGCAGGGGAGTCTGATGTTCGCGGCCTTGAGTGGTTGTTACCAGCTGTGGGCTGAATTTAAGGCGACCCATGATTAAGCCTCCTTAGCGTCAGAGTGCTGCTGGATCCAGGCCAGCACATCGCTTTCGCGGTAGCGGCGGGCGCGACCAAGGCAGATAGCGGCCGGGAGTTTACCCTGCTTCTTCTGCTCGTAGTGCCATGAAAGACTCATGCCCGTTAACTGGGCAAATTCTTTCATGGTTAGCAGACGATCGATCTTTACCGATTCCGTGCTGCTGTTTTTAGGTTTTGTCATGGTAAAAGCTCGCGTATATTTGTATTAATTACACGCGCATTCTCAGACCAACAAGGCGATCAGATCACGGAAAAATTAAATGGCAAAAAAAATGATTGACTTTTTTAATTGACTTAAAACACTTGCATATGTAGTTGGGGAGAAAGATGGAAATCACGTTTTGGCTCGATTCTGTTCAGTCTGCTCTTTTTGATAACGCTTACTGTAGCGCTCCACATTTCCAGCCATGATCGCAGCTGATGATATGACTTTATATACTAGCTGTTAGCACTGATGAGATATTCCAGAGGAGGTCATCATTCATTCGACAAATATTGCAGCCTATGTCTGGTTTGTTGTGCATAAGGAGACGCTGGCAGTTGATTATCCCTGGCGTCCTGGTGGCGTTTAATACTAGTACGATTAATCACTAACCTCAGTTAGTTCGTCGGTTATTCCAGAAATTGCCGGGAATATACGACAAGGTTCTTTCCTGCTATGAAGCAAGTACCTGTTGTTTTGGCTTATAGCATCAATTTACAGTAATGAATGTGGCATGTAGGTTATCGTTCCTTCCTGAATTCTAGAATCGACGACATAAAGGATCAGTAATGATCATCGGAATGCTGTTTCCTTTATCAGATTGCTACGTGCTGGTGAATTCCCCCCTGTCTGGATACCTGACCTGACTCATAAAGCTATGCGTGATTTAACCAAGACGCGAGCCGCCGTAAAACATGGCGGCAGGGTTGTCCGGTAGTGACGATCGCCCTTTAAAACCAGGAGCCAGCGTGATTACTCCATTGTTTTGGTTTCTGAACATAAGTTACCATCACGAAAAAATTTGATGCAAGACCCATATTAGTGGCGTTCAATATTCAGGTCTCGGTATTGAGCATGTTTGTCAGAGTTAATTTCTAATTGCAATTCCTTAATGAACGTTTTATCCATCGCTTTTCGGACAAGGTTAAAATACATCTTTTTTTGGTCTTTATCGATTACTTGATTGTGAATATGATTGTTATTTATATCATTATAAGATAGATTCTCATTCAGAAGAGAGAGGATGGTGAAGTCAAGAAAACAAAGTAAGTACCTTTTTTCAAAGTTGAGGATGGTATTTACTATGTCAGTGTGTTTTTTATTTAATTTTTTTATTTCCATCTCTAGCCTTTCTATGTTTTTACTCCTGGTTGTCGTTTTTCTTTCTATTCTTTCTTCTGTTAATTTTTTGTTTTTTAAATCACTATCATCTTTTGAACGAAGAGTATTATTCTCCGTGTCTGTGTGAGTGGGTTGCGTATACTGATTAAGCCACAAGCGAAAATTATAAAGGATCTCTTCTTCTGGAATGGTTAAATCAATGGAGCATACTGCTCGGCTTAACGATAATGCACCATTACTGTCAATTGTTTTATTCCATCCAAATGTTTTCAAATCTTCGATAAGCAAACTGGTTGGGGATGCATTATCATTGAGACTATCATCCGTAATAAATTCTTCCCGCAATCTTTTTACTAAACATTCACTTCCTTCGCTCAAATATTTAGATACCTCCTGAATGAGTTTATCTGAATCGCCAGTGTATCTAGAGAACATGTTAAATATAGAGAAGTCGCTTACTGGGAATGTAAGGTTTATAAATGATTTTTCCTCACGTTGTGATAAAGGCATTTTGATGTTAATGATGTCTGTAATGTCAGGATAAAAATCATCACTGGAGAGGATGGTTAATATTTTTCCTGATTTGATTTTTTCTTCTATATCGATAAGCGTATAGTTGTCACTACATCTAAGTTTTAATTCTTCTATGTAAGGTTCAGGATTAAATATTTTCAAGGTTAAGTCTGAGGATATGATGTCGAAATTAACGTTATTTATCTCGTGTAGCTCAAGTATTTTTTCAGCAGATTCTGTATTGTTGTTATCTATATTTTCGCGCTTAGATATTGCTCTTGTTATTATTCTTACTAAATTTCTAATATCCTCATCTGAACGGCTATATTTATATCGAAGTTTATTTGCGATATCGACGGTAATTAATCCTTGTTGATAATAAGGCTGCAATAGAATGTGAGCCATATACTCTCTGTCAGACGGCTGTTTGCCAAGAGTACGAATGAGTTCACATTTATGGTATTTACTGTTTCCTGCATAACCGAGCAAAGGGAAGGGGGTTTCGCTCCCTTTGATTCTGAAATAGTTATCGAAAATTCTACAGGCTCTTGCTCTGCGTGAAATGGCTATATACCATTCATCTACGGAGTAATTAATTTTTGCATAACGATTAAACCATGATGAGTCGAGTTTGAATGATGATGAGTTACTATCAGGCATAATAGTTTCCTTTTACTATTTTGAGTATCAATGGTTAATCTATTCGGTTTTGATGTAAAAAAATAAAAACAGATGCAACTCTACGTTACATCTGTGAGCGAAAAATAAGCATGATTTACACTACAGTGGTCCTGGCTGCATTCTGTTTATCAATAAAATCCGCATACCATTGCATCATCACCCGGCGATCGTCCAGATAAAGCGCGTGATTATAGGTACCACGGATGCTGTTCTTGTCGACGTGAGCAAGTTGCATTTCAATCCACGCGGTATTGAAGCTGTTTTCATGCAGAATGGTACTCAGCGTATGACGGAACCCGTGGCCGGTTGCCCGTTTGTCGTAGCCGATACGTTTGAGCACCATATTGATACTGGCTTCACTCATGGGCTTGTTGATATCGCAGCGACCCGGAAACACCAGCCGGTACTGCCCGGTGAGGCTCTGTAGCTCACGCAGGATCGCCACGACCTGATCCGATAGCGGCACCAGATGTTTGCGGCGCATTTTCATCCGTGCTTCCGGTATCGACCATAACGCATTATCAAAATCAAACTCCGACCATTCAGCAGCCCGTAATTCAATCGTACGCACACCTGTAAGCAACAACAGGCTCGTTGCCATTCGAGTGATGGGGCTGCCGTGGTAAGCCGCAAGCTTGTCGAGGAACTCCGGGAGCTCGCTGACGGAGAGGTGAGGGAAGTGTTCTGTCTTAGGTGGGGTAAGTGTGCCGGTAAGTTCTGCTGCGGGGTTTATGGTGGCGCGGCCGGTGGCGATAGCGTAACGAAAAATCTGGTTACAATACTGACGCACCTTACGCATTTTCTCCAGCGCACCGCGCCTTTCAATCATACGCAGTACTTCAAGCATCTCCAGCGGCAGGATTTCCGCGACAGGGCGTTTACCCACATGCGGGAAGATATCCTTCTCCAGCGCTTCCAGAACGCTTTCAGCGTAACTTTCTGACCACGAGGCGAGCTTATGGTGATGCCATTCCAGTGCAAGTGCTTTAAACGTATTTTCGACGGTCAGCTTTTTGGTGAGTTTTTCGAGCTGTTTTTTCTCGCTCGGGTCACCGCCTTCCGCCAGCACTTTACGTGCATCGTCACGCTTGAGTCTCGCTTCGGCAAGACTGATATCCGGATAAACACCGATGGATAATTTTTTCTCTTTACCGGCGACGCGGTATTTCATTCGCCAGTAACGACCGCCATTGGGTTTAACCAACAAAAATAGCCCGCGTTCGTCGGCGAGCTTATATTCTTTCTCTCTGGGTCTGGCAGTCTCTACCTGCCGGGCTGTCAGTGCCATCTGGGGGCCCCTGAATCACGTTGAACACGATGAGCCCCCACAATGGCCCCCAACAGAGTCTGGATTGGGAAAGAACTGTATGGAGTTCCGTGGAGCTCGATGAGAGATAAAACGGGATATGTGTGTGATTATACAGGAGTTTGGAGGAGTTCTGAAGACCACTAAAGAAGTGAAAGTGGTGCCCGGACTCGGAATCGAACCAAGGACACGGGGATTTTCAATCCCCTGCTCTACCGACTGAGCTATCCGGGCAACGGGGCGCATTAAACCCGATTGGGCATCCGGCGTCAACGAAATTTGTCGATTTCGCAACGGAGTGCACACTCTCTCACCACTTTGATGACAACTTAGGCGAAAAAGTGCGTCCACAGGGCTGAGAGCGGCATCGCGAGTACCAGTGCGGGCAGCATATTCACCACCGCAAACATCTTAATTCCGCAGATTCGAAGTCCTGTTGCCAGCAGCAGCAGGCCGCCCACGGCGGTGAAGTCTGCCATCATCGCCGGTGTGGTGAGCGGCAATATCAGCGTGGCGCAGGTGGCGAGCGCCAGCTGAATCATTAGCATCGGCACGCAAATCGCCGCGACGGCAATGCCTAGCGTGGTGGCGAAGATGGTGGCGGTGAAGAAATCGAGAAACGCCTTAGCAATCAGAATGCTGGGGTCGCCGGTCATCCCTTCCTGCATCGAGCCAAATATCCCCGTCCCGCTGGCGCAAAACAGAATGATGATGGCCACATAGTTCTGAATAAAGGTCTCATGCGTTCCGCTTGCGGCTTTTCCTGGGCGAGAGATAAGGTTTTTGGCCTTACTGACTGCGCCGTTAATCCCTTTCTCCAGGTAACAAAACTCACCGATCAGTGCGCCGAGCAGGGTGGCAAGCACCATCACTGGCAGGTTGGCACATTTGATGACCAGCAAAATGCCGATGCCGAGTGACGCCAGCCCAAAGATCGAGGGCATGGAAGTGCGAATACGTTCAGGTAATCTCTGGCTTAACACCGCGCCGAGCACGCCACCGAGTAGTACGGCACCGGCATTAATAAAGGGTCCAATAACCAAAATACACTCCCGCTATTTAATCATTGATATTGCATTATTATTACATGAGGAAGGCGGAGAACGGGTAGCTTTCGCTGCCTGAAATGCATAAAGTCTCTGTCTTGCACCTCAAAATAAAAGGTGACATTATTGCGCGAATTTTCTCCTCCTGTCTGGATCTCTTCTCCCCTTGAAACGGGTCTCTACGCCTATGAAATCACTAAAAATTGCCGTCAGCCATGAGCTGATTTCCACTCTGTCCACGCACCGTGAAGTGGTGGCGCTGGACAGTACCGATTTTACGGATGTGGCGGCAGTCGTCATTACCCTGGCCGAGAGCCGCAGCGGCATTCTCGCGTTGCTGAAACGCACAGGGTTCCAGCTTCCGGTGTTTATCTTCTCGCAGGAGACAGATGTTGCGCCAGAAGGCGTCATGGCAGTCATCAGCGGTAAAGCGCAAGAGTTCCTGGAACTGGAAGCGGCAGCCTGTCGCTATGAAGAGAACTTACTGCCACCTTTTTTTGACACCCTGAGCCAGTATGTGGCGATGAACAACAGTACTTTTGCCTGCCCTGGCCATCAGCACGGAGCCTTCTTCAAAAAGCATCCGGCGGGGCGTCAGTTCTTCGACTTTTTTGGCGAAAACGTTTTTCGTGCTGACATGTGTAACGCAGACGTCAAACTCGGGGATCTGCTGATCCACGAGGGGTCCGCTAAAGATGCGCAAAAGTTCGCGGCAAAAGTATTCAATGCGGATAAGACCTACTTTGTGCTTAACGGAACGTCCGCGGCCAACAAGGTCGTGACCAACGCACTGCTGACGCGCGGCGATCTGGTGCTGTTTGACCGCAATAACCACAAATCCAACCACCACGGGGCGCTGATTCAGGCGGGGGCCACGCCGGTGTATCTGGAAGCCGCGCGTAATCCGTTTGGTTTTATCGGCGGTATCGACGAACACTGTTTTGACGATGCATATCTGCGCGAGATGATCCGCGAAGTGGCGCCGGAAAAAGCCGCTGATGCTCGACCGTTCCGCCTTGCGGTGATCCAGCTCGGCACTTACGACGGCACGATCTACAACGCCCGTCAGGTGATCGACAAGATTGGCCACCTGTGCGACTACATCCTGTTTGACTCCGCGTGGGTCGGTTACGAGCAGTTTATCCCGATGATGGCCGATAGCTCGCCGCTGTTACTGGAACTCAACGAGAACGATCCGGGAATTTTTGTGACCCAATCGGTGCATAAGCAGCAGGCCGGATTCTCGCAAACGTCGCAAATCCATAAAAAGGATAACCACATTCGCGGTCAGGCGCGGTTCTGCCCGCACAAGCGTCTGAATAATGCCTTCATGCTCCACGCCTCCACCAGTCCGTTTTATCCGTTATTCGCCGCGCTGGATATCAACGCCAAAATCCATGAAGGGGAGAGCGGGCGCAGGCTGTGGGCGGAGTGCGTCGAGCTCGGTATTGAGGCGCGCAAAGCGATCATCGCCAACTGCAAGATGATCAAACCCTTCATTCCGCCGGTGGTGGCGGGGCGGCCGTGGCAGGATCACCCGACGCATGCGATTGCCAGCGAGCGTCGTTTCTTCAGCTTTGAGCCGGGCGCGAAGTGGCATGGCTTTGAGGGTTACGCTGACGAGCAGTATTTTGTCGATCCCTGCAAGCTGCTGCTGACCACGCCGGGCATTGACGCGGAAACGGGCGATTACACGGATTTCGGTATCCCGGCCACCATCCTCGCCCACTACCTGCGTGAAAACGGCATCGTGCCGGAGAAGTGCGATCTGAACTCCATTCTGTTCCTGCTGACGCCCGCAGAAAGCGCCGAGAAAATGGCACAGCTGGTGGCGATGCTGGGGCAGTTTGAGCAGCACATCGAAGACGACACGCCGCTCGCCGAGGTGCTGCCAACCATCTTCAATAAGTACCCGGTGCGCTATCGCGACTATACGATTCGCGACCTGTGCCAGGAGATGCACGATCTGTACGTCAGCTTTAACGTGAAAGATCTGCAAAAAGCGATGTTCCGCAAAGCGAGTTTGCCTGCGGTGGTGATGAATCCGCAGGATGCGAATCAGGCCTATATTCGCGGTGACGTGGAGCTGGTGCGTATCAGCGAAGCCGAAGGGCGCATTGCAGCCGAAGGCGCGCTGCCATATCCACCGGGCGTGCTGTGCGTGGTGCCGGGAGAAGTCTGGGGCGGCGCGGTGCAGCGCTATTTCCTGGCGCTGGAAGAGGGCGTGAATCTGCTGCCGGGCTTCTCGCCTGAGTTGCAGGGCGTGTACAGCGAGAAAGATGCGGACGGGATTAAGCGGTTGTATGGGTATGTTTTGAGGTAGTTTTCCCCTCAACCTAACCCTCTCCAAAAGGAGAGGGGACCATGACCGTAGGCCGGGTAAGGCGCAGCCGCCACCCGGCTTTTTTACTCCGCACTCCGCCGATACATCCGCCGCGGATGCCCAATCTTCCCGTACAGCATCTCCACACTTAAAAACCCCGCATCCACGCAGTGTTCCAGATAGCGCCGGGTCGTGGTTTTGCTCAACCCAGTTTCGTTCACCACCTCATCCACGGAAAAACAGTGCGTCGCTTTGTCGTTGAACAGGCTTTGCACCCGCGCCAGCGTGTTCTCTTCGATCCCTTTGCTCCCGCTGTCCAGCCGATAGTTTTTCGCCTGCAGCTGATACAGGGAATCAACGTTCTGCTGATCGACAATCTTCCATACCCGCTGCTGCTCGGCGAACTGCACGAAGCGCTCCAGCGACTGGCTGAGCCGTTTCCAGGAAACAGGTTTCAGAATGTAGTCGAATGCGCCGTTGCGGATCGCCAGGCTACAGGTGTCCATGTCGCTGGCGGCGGTGATAAAAATCACCGAGCAGTTGGCATGCACCAGCAACGGGTTGCTGATCAGGGTGATGCCTTTGCCGTCCGGCAAATAGTTATCGAGCAAAACCAGCTGCGGTTGCAGGCTGGAAAGCAGGGTCTGAGCCTCTGCGAGAGAAGAGGCGATCCCCACCAGCCGCAGGCGCGGATGTTTGCTAATCAGTTCCGCGTGAAGTTGTGCCAGTTCGTTCTCATCTTCAACGATCAATACGTCGATATGTTCATGTTGCATAGTCAGTCTCTTCCAGTTCCTGAACGGGGCGCGGCGGAGTTCCCGTGGCGGGAATAAACAGCGAGAAAATAGCGCCCCGAGGCGAGTTATCGGCAACCTCAACGGAGCCGCCAGCCTGGGTGACATAGCTTTCGATCAGGTACAGGCCGATACCATGATCGCCACGCGTTTTGGTGGTGATGCCGCGCTCAAAGATCCGCTCGCGGATCTCGGGCTTAATGCCGACGCCATGATCTGCCACTTCAATGATCAGTTCCCGATCGTTGAGCTTAATCAGCACTTCCACCGGTTCATGGGGATGCGGTGCGCGCTGGGTGGCTTCGATGGCGTTATCCAGTAAATTCCCAATGATGGAAATCAGTTCCGCTTCGAGCAGGGGAGCAAAAGGTTTGTCCATCCGACAGGCGGGATCGAAGTTCAGTTCAACGCCTTTCTCGCGCGCTCGGGCCGCTTTCCCCAGCAGCAGGCCGCACAGCGTCGGCGAGCTAAAGCGCGAGGAGATAAAGTCCAGCAGCTCCTGGGCGTGCTCCGATTGTGCCTGAATAAAGCCAATTGCCTCTTCGTAGCGCCCCATATGCAGCAATCCCGACAGCGTCGTCATACGATTCAACTGCTCGTGGCGCATGATGCGCAGGTTATCGACGTAGCGTTTGACCTGGCTGAGTTGGGCGCTCAGAGAGTCGATCTCGTTGCGATCGCGGAAGGTGATCACCCAGCCTTGCAGGGAGTCCTCGAGCATGATCCGCACGCGGCTTCCGATCACCGTCAGATCGTTAAAACGGCAGATCTCATCGTGCGTATCTTTCGCCAGCATGGTCTGCGGCGCGAAAAACGGCACCGGAGCGATGACCTGGCTAATCAGCTGCCCGCGCAGTTCCCGTGCGGGTTGCGGCAAACCAAGTAAATTACGCGCCGCCTGGTTGATCACTTCGATCCGGTAATTATCATCGATAGCGATCACCCCTTCGTAGATCGACTCCATCATCGCTTTTTGCTGTCGTACCAGTAAGCCAATCTCGCGCGGTTCGAGGGAGAAGATCTGCTTTTTGATACTGCGGGTGAAAAACCACGAGAAGACAAACAAGGCGATCAGCAGCAGCACCGCGGCAATCAAAATGTTCACCACTTTACTGACGGTAATGGTGTCGAGATAGCTGGTGAGATATCCGACAGAGACAATCCCTACCACTTCTCCCGCATCGTTGAAAATCGGCGCTTTGCTGCGCAACGAAATCCCCAACCCCCCCTTGCGGATGGTGGTGGTGCTTTTCCCGTGCAGCACCTCCTCGTTATCCCCGCCGACCAGCGTTTTACCGATACGATCTGCAAACGCAGAATGGAACAGGTGCAGACCTTTATTGTCACCAATGACAATAAAGCTGGCATCGCTGCGCACCGCTATTTTGAACATAAATTCACGAATGGCTTTGATATCCTTTTTTTCCACCTCTTTGCGCAAGGTGGGAATAATCGCAATCTCCTCCGCCTGTATTTTGGCGCGCGTGCTCATCTCCTGATAAAGCTGCCTGCCGACGTCGACATAATAATATCCACCCAGTAATGCAAAGAGCACTGAGAAAAAGACGACCAGCGAAATAAAGAGCTTAATCTGAAACGACACTTTCATGACTATCACGCACGGTATCAGCAGGGAGTGCCAATATATCATCTTTTTCCCGCTAACCACGGGCTTTGCCTGAAACTTGTGATCATTTCCACAGCGCTGATCGCAAAACAAAAATAGAAAATTCAGGCGGGTCCTAATGCTAATTTAACAATGTTATTTGTTTGTACAATCTGGAAAAGAAACCATAAAAACCACGGCAATAAATACGGCGTTAATCACATTAAATAAAAGAAACCATTAAAACCATAGAGGCCATTAAAACTTCGGTTTTAATATGCCTTTCCTCACATTAAGTAAGCCTTTGCGACTCTACGCTTAACGGACAAATAACCAAGAGGCTTAATTATGAGCACTACTGACGATTCTTTCTCTGTTACCCACGACCCGATTGATATTCAGCGGCCGTCGCTTAAAGAGCGCTGGTGGCACATTATGGATACCTGGAAAGTCGGGATCATTCCTTTGCCGCTGTTTGTGTTAGCCGGTGCGTTGATCGCCATTGATTGCCTGGGCGGTAAGCTGCCAAGCGACATCGTGGTGATGGTCGCCACGCTCGCGTTCTTCGGTTTTGCCTGCGGTGAGTTCGGCAAGCGTCTGCCGATTGTCGGCAAACTCGGTGCGGCGGCAATCTGCGCAACCTTTATCCCGTCGGCGATGGTCTATTACGGCCTGCTGCCGGACGTGGTGGTCGAGTCCACCACCAAGTTCTACAAATCTACCAACATTCTCTATCTCTACATCTGCTGCATCATTGTCGGCAGCATCATGAGCATGAACCGCACGGTGCTGATTCAGGGCTTCCTGCGCATTTTCTTCCCGATGCTGTGCGGCGAAATCGTCGGCATGATCGTCGGGATGGGCGTCGGCATGGCGCTCGGTCTTGAGCCGTTCCAGATCTTCTTCTTTATTATTCTGCCGATCATGGCGGGCGGGGTAGGCGAAGGGGCGATTCCGCTCTCCATCGGCTATGCCACGCTGCTGCACATGGATCAGGGCGTGGCCCTCGGTCGCGTTCTGCCGATGGTGATGCTGGGTGGCTTAACCGCAATCATTATCTCCGGCTGCCTGAACCAGCTGGGCAAACGCTATCCGCACCTGACCGGCGAAGGCCAGCTGATGCCAAACCGCGCTAATGCTGACGCCAACGTGTCACAACCGGCCTTCTCCGGTAAAGCGGACGTGACCACCATTGCCTCCGGCGCACTGCTGGCGGTGCTGCTCTACATGCTGGGGATGCTCGGTCACAAGCTGATTGGCCTGCCTGCTCCGGTTGGCATGCTGTTTGTGGCGGTGCTGGTGAAGCTCTGCAACGGCGCGTCTCCACGCCTGCTGGAAGGTTCTCAGGTGGTGTACAAATTCTTCCAGACCTCCGTGACCTACCCGATTCTGTTTGCCGTTGGCGTGGCGATCACCCCATGGCAGGAACTGGTCAATGCCTTCACCGTCAGCAATCTGCTGGTGATTGTCAGCACCGTCTCCGCGCTGGTGGCGACCGGGTTCTTCGTCGGTAAAAAGATTGGTATGCACCCGATTGATGTCGCCATCGTCTCCTGCTGTCAGAGCGGGCAGGGCGGTACCGGCGACGTGGCGATTTTGACCGCAGGCAACCGTATGAGCCTGATGCCGTTCGCCCAAATTGCTACCCGAATTGGCGGCGCGATTAACGTCTCCGTCTCGCTGCTGGTTCTGGGCAACTTCCTCGTCTAAGTCTTCAGGAAAGAATAATGAAACTCGCAAGTTTTCTGTATCAGGGTAAACGCAGCTACGGCATCGTGCAGGCCGACGGCGTGGTGGATTTAGGTCGCCGTCTGGGCGATCGCTACAGCGACCTCAAAGCGCTATTGCAGGGTAACGGCCTGGCGGACGCCACGCGTTATCTCAACGACGCCGTAGATATTCCGATGAGCGCCATCACCTTTTTGCCGGTGATTGAGCAGCCGGAAAAAATCCTCTGTGTGGGCATGAACTACGCCGACAAACGCAAAGAGTTTGACCAGCACAACCCGGCCCCGACGCTGTTCGTTCGCTTTGCGGATTCACAGACCGGGCACAATTCGCCGGTGCTCAAACCGCGCCACTCCTGTGAATTTGACTACGAAGGCGAGCTGGCGGTGATCATCGGCAAAGGTGGCGAAAACATTCGTCGTGAAGACGCCCTGCGCCATGTCGGCGGTTACAGCTGCTACATGGACGGCTCCGCCCGCGACTGGCAGCACACGTGGTTCACCGCCGGAAAAAACTGGCGGCAGACCGGGGCGTTTGGCCCGTGGATGGCGACCGCCGATGAGATCCCGGACCCGCACAGTCTGGCGATCCGCACCTGGCTCAACGGCCGCATGGTACAGGAAGACAACACCAGCAGCATGATCCACAAGGTCGCTGAGCTGATCGAATACATCAGTACCTTTACCCGCCTCAGCCCAGGCGACGTGATCATCACCGGATCGCCGGGCGGCGTGGGTAAGAAACGCAACCCGCCACTGTTTATGAAAGAGGGCGATCGTATTGAGGTGGAGATCGAAAACATCGGTCATCTGAGCAATGTGATCATGGAAGCACCCGCGCAAACCCTGGCGGCAGCGCACTGATTAAGGCGGCAGCATGCACTCGCAACTCCCTATCGACTTTCGCCATACGATTGTCGCGCAACACCCGGAACGCTTAAGCCAGATTCGCTATCTGCTGGCGGACAGCGGCCTGGGGCTGGACAACGACATCACGCTGTTTGTGGAGGCCTGGTCCGGCACGCAGTTAGTGGGATGCGCAGGGCTCGCTGCCAATGTCATCAAGTGCGTGGCGGTCGATGAAAAGCTAAGGGGCGCGAATCTCAGCGCCCGTCTGCTGGCCGAAGTGGAAAATGCTGCGCTGGCGCGCGGCCATTTTCACCTCTTTCTCTGCACCCGCCCGTGCAACAAAGAGCGCTTCGCCCGCAGCGGTTTCTGGCCGATTGCCCAGAGCGGCAACAACGCGGTGCTGCTGGAAAACACGCCGCAGGGTATCGAGCGTTACTGTCGCTCGCTGCAACGTAGCCGCAAGTGCGGGGAAAAAATCGGCGCAATAGTGATGAACGCCAATCCGTTCACCCTCGGGCATCGACATCTGGTGGAGCAGGCGGCGAACCAGTGTGACTGGCTGCACCTGTTCGTGGTGCGCGAGGATGCGTCGTTCTTCCCGTTTTGCGACCGTCTGGAGATGGTCCGCGCGGGCGTGGCGCATCTGCCGAATGTCTCGGTGCATGAAGGCTCGCAGTACATCATCTCCCGCGCCACCTTCCCGGCCTATTTCCTCAAAGAGACCGGGAAGGTGCAGCAGGCGTGGAGCGAAATCGACGTACTGATTTTCCGCGACTTTATCGCCCCCGCGCTTGGGATCACCCATCGCTTTATCGGCTCGGAGCCGTTTTGCGACATCACCCGCCAGTACAACCAGACGCTGCATCAGCTCCTCGCAGCGGAAATCGAGGTGGTGGAAATGCCGCGCATTAAGGCGACAGGAAACGCTATTTCAGCGTCAGAAGTGCGCCGTTTACTCAAGACACAGCAGTTTTCCCGCATTCGGGAAATTGTCCCGGAGTCCACTTTCGCGCATCTCGAAGCGCACTACAGCGCGAGCGCGGAAGTCGCATAACTATCAGGAATTTATCATGAATATTGTAAGGGAGGCGCTGGCCGGAACGCAGGAGTCCAGCGACCTGATGGTGAAAATCGCCCCCGCCCACGGCGAGCTGGAGATTGTCATCCACAGTGAAGTGATTAAGCAGTTTGGCGAGCAGATCCGCCAGGTGGTCGACGAAACCCTGCGCGCCATGGACGTGCGCCAGGGGCTGATTATCGTTGAAGACAAAGGGGCGCTGGACTGTGTGATCCGCGCCCGCCTGCAAAGTGCGCTGATCCGCGCCTCAGAAACGCAGCAGATCTACTGGAGCAAAATGTCATGAATAAACTCCGTCGCAGTATGCTGTTTTTACCGGGTGCCAACGCCGCCATGCTCTCTACCGCGTTTATCTATCGCCCTGACTCCATCATGTTTGACCTCGAAGACGCCGTGGCCCTGCGCGAGAAAGACACCGCGCGCCTGCTGGTCTTCCACGCACTGCAGCACCCGATGTATCAGGATATCGAAACCGTGGTACGTATTAATCCGCTGAGCACGCCGTTTGGTCTGCTGGATCTCGAAGCGGCGGTGCGCGCGGGCGTGGACGTGATCCGTCTGCCGAAAACCGACACCCCGGAAGATATCTTCGAGCTGGAAGGCCATCTGGAGCGCATTGAGCGCGAGTGTGGCCGCGAAGTCGGTTCAACGCGCGTGATGGCGGCGATTGAATCGGCGATTGGCGTGATTAACGCCGTGGCGATTGCCCGCAGCTCCCCGCGCCTGATCGGCATCGCCCTGGCGGCGTTTGACTACGTGATGGATATGCAAACCGAACGCGGCGACGGCACCGAGCTGTTCTACGCTCGCTGCGCCGTGCTGCACGCGGCACGCGCCGCCGGGATCGACGCCTTCGACGTGGTGTGGTCAGACGTCAACGACGAAGCCGGATTCCTGCGCGAAGTTAACCTGATCCGCAAAATGGGCTTCAACGGCAAATCGCTGATCAACCCGCGCCAAATCGACCTGCTGCACAACGCCTACGCGCCGACTCAGCAGGAAGTGGATCAGGCGAAGTTAGTGATCGAAGCGGCAGAAGAGGGCGAACGCAACGGCCTGGGCGTGGTGTCGCTCAACGGCAAAATGGTCGATGCGCCGATTATTGACCACGCGCAGAGGGTGCTGGAACGCGCCGCTGCCTCCGGCGTGCGTCGCTAAGGATGACACAATGAATCAGACAGAATTGCTCCACCTGAATTTCCCCCATCTGCGGGAACTGAAACCCTTTGATACGGCCCACAGCGCCACGCCGTGGTTGGCCGACGTCGACGCCAAACATCACCGCAAGCTGTGTGAAAGCCTGGAAGAGGCCGTGAAGCGCAGCGGCCTGCAGGACGGGATGACCATTTCGTTTCATCATGCTTTTCGCGAAGGTGACCGGGTGATAAATAACGTTGTCGCGCTGCTGGCTAAAATGGGCTTTAAAAATCTGACCCTGGCGTCCAGCTCGCTGATGACCTGCAACGATGCGCTGATCGAACATATCCAGAGCGGCGTGATCACCCGGATCTACACCTCCGGGATGCGCGGCAAACTTGCGGATGCTATCTCTCACGGGCTGATGGACGAGCCAGTGCAGATCCACTCCCACGGCGGACGCGTCAAACTTCTGCAGGATGGCGAGCTCAACATCGACGTCGCGTTCCTCGGCGTGCCGTGCAGCGATGAGTTTGGCAACGCCAACGGCACTCAGGGGAAATCCTGCTGCGGCTCGCTGGGCTATGCGATGGTCGATGCCCATTTTGCCCGTAAAGTGGTGCTGCTCACGGAAGAGCTGGTGCCGTTCCCGAACATGCCCGCCAGCCTGGTGCAGGATCGCGTGGACTATGTCGTGCAGGTCGAGAGCGTGGGCGATCCGGCGAAGATCAGCGTCGGCGCGGCGCGTGTCACCAGTAATCCGCGCGAGCTGATGATTGCCCGCTATGCGGCAGATGTGATTGAACACTCCGGCTATTTCAAAAACGGTTTCTCGATGCAAACCGGCTCCGGCGCGGCGGCCACCGCCTGTACGCGCTTTATGGGCGAAAAAATGGAGCGCAGCGGCGTGAAAGCGCGCTTCGCGCTGGGCGGGATCACCGGCAGCCTGGTTGACCTGCACGAGAAAGGGCTGATTGAAAAACTGCTCGATACTCAATGCTTTGACGGACAGGCAGCGGCCTCGCTGGCGCGCAATCCGAATCACGTGGAGATCTCCACCAACGTCTACGCCAATCCCGGCAGCAAAGCGGCGAGCTGCGATCAGCTCGACGTGGTGATCCTCAGCGCGCTGGAAATTGACGTCGATTTCAACGTTAACGTCATTACCGGCTCCGACGGGGTGATGCGCGGGGCATCGGGCGGGCACTGCGATGTGGCGGCCGCCGCGAACCTGACGATTGTCGTCGCACCGCTGCTGCGCAGCCGTATCCCGACGGTGGTGAAACGTGTGACCACGCGCTTAACCCCAGGAGAAAGTATCGACGTGCTGGTGACCGATCACGGTATCGCCGTCAACCCTGCGCGCCCGGAGATCCGCGAGCGGCTGGAAGCGGCGGGGCTAAAGGTTGTTGATATCGAGGCCCTATACGCGCGCGCAATTTCGCTCACCGGGGAGCCAAAACCTATTGAATTTACCGACAAAATCGTCGGCGTGATCCGCTACCGTGACGGCAGCGTGATCGACACCGTCCGACAGGTTAAGGAGTCATAATCATGACCATTGCGACACCCGTGCAAACGGGTGTCAGCCTTACGCAGATGCTGGCGGCGAAAGAGAGCCGTGCGACGCGTCAGGCTGACTGGCTTACGCACTATCAACAACCGGTGATTTCCCTGACCCTGGTGACGCCCGGTGCAATCAAAGACAGCCTGCGCTATCGCAATACCATGGGCGTGGCGTTGCAGATGTGCGATCAGCTGCTGTGGGAACACCGCTGGCAGGTGCTGGATCGTCAGGTTTTGTGGCTGCCGACGGGGCCGGAAGCCATGTGGTGCGTGGCCCATCAGGCACCGGAAATCAAAGCCCACTGCGCCGAGCTTGAACAGACGCACCCGCTGGGGCGGCTGTGGGATATGGACGTGATTTGCCCGAGCGCCGGGCACGTCGGGCGGCGTTCGCTGGGGGAGAACATGCGCCGCTGCCTGATCTGCGACGAACCCGCTCACGCCTGTTCCCGCTCGCGTCAGCATCCGGTCGAGCAGGTTGTCGCCCGCGTGGAGAAGATTGCCGATGACTGGTTCGCTCGCGACTAAACCGCGCGTCTTAAATGTGCCACTGCTCGCCGAAGAGGCTCTGTGGCTGGAGCTGGAGCTCACACCGAAGCCGGGGCTGGTGGACAAGCTCAATAGTGGTTCGCATCGCGATATGGATCACGGGCTGTTTGTCCGCAGCATCACGGCCATCGCGCCGTGGTTTTTGCGCTTTGCGGAGCTGGGCGCGGAACATGCCGCGAAACCGGCCTCAGAACAACTGCGCCTGATTCGTCCGATGGGGATGGCCTGCGAGCAGGCGATGTACGCCGCAACGGGAGGGATCAATACACATAAAGGCGGGATTTTTGCGCTGGGGTTGCTCTGTTATGCCGCCGGGCGGGTGCCGAATGTGAATGCACATACACTCTGTTGTGAGGTGAGTAACATGTGCCGCGGGCTGGTGGATCGCGAGCTGGTGGGTCGTTTGGGCAGGGCAACCGCCGGTGAGCGTCAATATCAGGATTATGGTTTAACGGGGGCGCGCGGCGAAGCGGAGAGCGGGTTTGCGACGGTAAGAAAGGTGCTGGCGCAGTGGAATCGTCAGTCGCTGCATGATTTGCTGTTGCGCTTAATGGTGGTGAATCAGGACAGTAATCTGGTGTCGCGCGGCGGCATGGAAGGGCTGCGCTATGTGCAGCGATACGCTCAGCATCTCGTGGCTCATGGCTGGGATCGGGCGGCGCTGGCGGAGATGGATAATGCGCTGATTGCGCGAAACTTAAGCCCGGGAGGCAGTGCAGATTTGCTGTCGGTGGGGATTGTGCTGGCGGAATGTTGCCCGGCGGCGCTACGCTTGCCGGGCCTACAAAAGCCTTAGGCCGGGTAAGGCGAAGCCGCCACCCGGCACAAGAGCATCACATCTTAATGTGCGGTTGGCTGTGCGCCATTCGGAACACGGACGTGTTTGTATTTGAACAGGGCGATGAAGGCGAAGAACAGCACCAGCGAGTAACCGGCGAAGATCAGCCACACTGGCTGCCAGTCGGTGATCCCGTTGGTGGTATACATTTCCACGACTTTACCGCTCACGATGCCGCCGAGAATACAGCCGAAACCGTTTGTCATCATCAGGAACATACCCTGAGCACTGGCGCGAATTTCAGGCTTAACTTCTTTTTCGACAAACACCGAACCGGAGATGTTGAAGAAGTCGAAGGCGCAGCCGTAAACAATCATCGACAGAACCAGCAGCACGGTGCCGAACGGCGTTGGGTCGCCGTAGGCGAACAGACCGAAGCGCAGCATCCACGCGAAGATACTGATCAGCATCACGTTCTTGATGCCGTAGCGGCTCAGGAAGAACGGGATGGTCAGGATGAACAGGGTTTCAGAGATCTGCGAAATCGACATCATCACCGACGCGTGCTCAACGATAAAGCTCCCGGAGAACAGCGGGTTGTTATCGAAGCTATGCAGGAAGGTGTTCCCGAACATGTTGGTGATTTGCAGCTCAGCGCCCAGCAGCATGGAGAAGATAAAGAAGATCGCCATGCGTTTGTTTTTGAACAGCGCGAATGCATCCAGACCGAGCATGGAGCTCCAGCTCTGTTTCTGCTGCTGATTAGACACCGGAATGTGCGGCAGGGTCAGCGTGAACAGGGCCAGCAGTACGGACAGGCCAGCACCGATATAGAGCTGCATGTGGCTCAGCTCAAAGCCTGCGAAGCTCACGCCCCACATCGCCATGATAAAGCCGATGGTGCCCCAGATACGGATTGGCGGGAAGTCCGTCACGATGTCCATTCCCGCAGATTTAATGCGGTAGTAGGAGATGGTGTTGATTAGTCCAAGCGTTGGCATATAGGCCAGCGAGTTCAGGAGGATCACCATAAACATCGCCCCCGGCGTGGTCACCCCGGCTGCCATAAACAGCGTTCCTGCCCCCACCAGGTGACAAAGCGCGTAGAGCCATTTTGCGCTAATCCATTTGTCCGCCACGATCCCCAGAAGCGTTGGCATAAAGACCGCTGCAATACCCAGCGAGCTATATACGGCACCGATAGACGCACCGTCGAACTTGAGCGTCACAAACATGTAGGAGCCGAGCGTGGTTAGCCAGCTCCCCCACAGACAGAACTGCAGAAACGACAAGATTTTAAGCTGCAGCTTAAGGTTCATGTTACTTTCCTCACAATTGAGCGGGAGATATGTTGTTATGGGAACATTCAGGGTTGTTATTTGATGCAATTCTATCAGCAGGCGAGGTTATGTTTTGTTACCTCCCGCAAAAAAATGCAATCCTCATTAATTTGCAGTTTAGATTGTGATGCAAATAACATTTTCGTATGGATGGGGTTGGGCTGGTGCGGTCTGTTGCCCTCACCCCGGCCCTCTCCCGCAGGGAGAGGGAGAAAAACCGTCCTCAGCGGGGGAGGGAGAACACCAGACCGTCCCCTCTCCCTTTGGGAGAGGGTTAGGGTGAGGGGAAAAAACTATCTACGACGATAATTCTTCTGCGCCGTATTTACCTTATAAAGATAACGGCGAGATTCGGCGGAAGGGTGGCGGGTGGTCAGGGTCGAGTAAACATCCCCTGGCGCCATGCTGTTGATGATGTTCGCGGCCTGGATTTTATCGTTCGAGAACACGCGCAGTACGCTGCCCGCGCCGCCGTTGTACGCGGTGATCACCGCATAACGACGCGACGTTGGGTTATCAATGCCACCCAGATAGACATTGCTCAGCATCGCCAGGTAGGCGGTGCCGGTATCAATGTTGCTGGCTGGATCGAACAGGAAGCTGCGGCTCGGCGTGCCGGATTTACCCTGCGAACGGAACACGTCTTTCCCGGCGCTGTGCTGGACGACCTGCATCAGCCCTAACGCGTCGGAACGACTCACCGCGTACGGGTTAAACGACGATTCGGTCTGCATAATCGCCAGGATCAGCGACTCATCCACGCCGTATTTGCGCGACGCCTGACGCACCATGCCCACGTACTTATGCGCACGCTTGTCGAGGTGGTTTGGCACCAGATTGATGGTCACGCTGTAGATGATTTTCAGGCCGTTGCTGCGGCTTTTCAGACGCGTTTTCAGCAGATAGTCGGCGAAGGCGGTGGCGCGTCCTTCCCAGCGGATTGCCTGACCGGTCTGATCAACAACCTGTCCGTAGAGGAACGGCTCTTTGGAGATGGTGATATCGTCAGCGTCGGAATAGAGGTCGATTGAGCCGGGATCGTCACCCATCAGCAGGGTTTTGACGATCGCCTGGCGTAAGCGCGCCGCAGGCTCCGTTCCCGCGATGGTCTCGATCGTGATCGTACCCTCATCAAAGTTGATGTGGCTACGAGTCTGGTAGGCGTCGGTATATTTAACGTAGTCCTTCGGTCCCGCGATCAGAACTTCGTTAAATCCCCAAATATTCTCGATGTTGTGGGCAAACTGCCCCATCAGAATGTCAAAACCGTTCGTGTCCTTTACCCAGGCTTCGTTATAGCTATCGCCTTTTTTACTGGAACAAGACACAAGCAACGGCGCAACAAGGGCTAGCGCTAATAATTTTTTCATCATTCCGGGATTGCGTGTTGTGTTTGCTTTGTCGCGACCGTTGCCGGGTGGCGCTGCGCTGACCCGGCCTACCGTCCGTAGGCCAGTGCAAGCGAAGCGCCGCCGGGCATCAGCCCGCGCGGTTATTTTTCCGGCGGCGTGTAGCCTTCAATGTGCACATCTTTGCCTTCAAACAGGAAGTTCACCATCTCCTGCTCCAGCAGCTTGCGGTGTTCCGGGTTCATCATGGTGAGTTTTTTCTCGTTGATGAGCATGGTCTGCTTCTGCTGCCACTGCGCCCATGCCTCTTTGGAGATTTCGTTATAGATGCGCTTGCCCAGTTCGCCAGGATAGAGCTGGAAATCCTGCCCTTCGGCGTCGCGCTGCAGATAGGTACAAAAAATTGTTCTGGCCATTCTTATTCCTCGTTGTCTTGTCGAAGCTAAACCACTGCTCCGGCACGTAATTGCTGTAACAGGCGCTCCACGGGAGCTGCCAGCCCGACGGATGGCGGTTGCGCTAAGTTATACCAGAGAGCCACGCCTTCATCCATGCAAGAGGCGAAGGAGGACACGGGAAGCCACATTGGCACAATATCCAGATGGAAATGGCTAAAGGTGTGGCGAAACGCCGTCAACTGCTGGAGTTTATCGGCGTTGATATGCCGCTGTGTCAGCCACTCCCGCAGACCCTCTTCGCTGTCAAACTGCGGAAAACAGTACAGTCCGCCCCATAAGCCGCTCGGCGGACGCTGGGCAAGAAACACCTCATCGCCGTGCTGCATTAACAACATAAAGCCCGTGCGTTCAGGGATCGTCTGCTTCGGTTTTTTGCCCGGATACTGCGCCCAGGAGTGATTCGCATAGGCCACGCAGATGTTGTTCACCGGGCAGAGCTCGCATTTCGGTTTGGAGCGAGTGCAGACGATCGCCCCCAAATCCATCATCGCCTGGTTGAAGCGCTCAACGCCTTTCGCGGGCGTCACCGCTTCGCTGATCTCCCACAGGCGTTTCTCAACATCCTTCTTGCCCGGCCAGCCGTCCACTGCGTAACAGCGCGCCAGCACGCGTTTCACGTTACCGTCGAGGATCGGGAAATGTTTACCGAGTGAGAGAGAAAGCACCGCGCCCGCCGTGGAACGACCGACGCCAGGCAGGGCCGCCACCTCATCGAAGGTTTCCGGGAACTTACCTTTATGCAACGTCGCCACCTGCTGCGCCGCTTTATGCAGATTGCGCGCGCGGGCGTAATAGCCAAGCCCGGTCCACAGGTGCAGCACTTCATCGAGCGGCGCGTTGGCGAGATCGGTGATCGTCGGGAATCGCGCCATAAAACGCTCGAAGTAAGGAATAACCGTCGCGACCTGCGTTTGTTGCAACATCACCTCGGAGAGCCATACTTTGTACGGCGTTTTTTCAATTTGCCAGGGCAGGGTTTTACGCCCGTATTTGTCGTACCAGTCCAGCACCTGGGCTGAAAATTGAGAGGCTTGCATGAGTATCGATTCGCATAATCAGGGACGCAGATTGCAGCACAGCGCCTTGCGACTGTAAACCGGATCTTTCCCATGCTTGCATACAGGGCTTAACTTTGGATAATGCCCGTTTCCCGAACAATCTCACAAGCAGACTACTCTTTTATGAAAAACGACGTCATTTCACCGGAATTTGATGAAAACGGTCGCCCGCTGCGCCGTATTCGCAGCTTTGTCCGCCGTCAGGGGCGCCTGACAAAAGGGCAGCAACATGCGCTGGATAACTACTGGCCGGTGATGGGCGTTGAGTTCAGCGAACAGCCAGTCGACTTCGCCGAACTGTTTGGTCGCGATGCGCCGATCACCCTGGAGATCGGTTTCGGTATGGGTTCTTCGCTGGTGACGATGGCGAAAGCGCGTCCGGAGCAGAATTTCCTCGGCATCGAAGTGCACTCACCGGGCGTGGGCGCATGCCTTGCCACCGCGCACGAAGAGGGCGTCGAGAACCTGCGCGTCATGTGCCACGATGCGGTCGAAGTGCTGCACAAAATGATTCCTGACAATTCTTTGAACATGGTTCAGCTCTTTTTCCCTGACCCGTGGCACAAAGCACGTCATAATAAACGCCGTATCGTTCAGGCAGAATTTGCTGAGCTTGTGAAAAGTAAGCTAAAACTGGGCGGTGTCTTCCATATGGCCACCGACTGGGAACCTTACGCGGAACACATGCTGGAAGTGATGTCGTCACTCGACGGGTATAAAAACCAGTCACAGAGCAACGACTACGTACCGCGACCGGATTCACGTCCGGTAACGAAATTTGAACAGCGTGGCCATCGTCTTGGTCACGGTGTATGGGACTTAATGTTCGAGAGGGTTAAATAATGGCAAACCGTAGCCGTCGTCTGCGTAAAAAGATGCACATCGAGGAATTCCAGGAAGTCGGTTTTTCCGTCGCATGGCGTTTCCCGGAAGGGACGAGCGTAGAAACCATTGATAAGGAAGTTGACGCCTTTATCGATGAAGTGATCGAGCCGAACAAACTGGCGTTTGATGGCAGCGGCTATCTCTCCTGGGAAGGCCTGATCTGCAAGCAAGAGATCGGTAAGTGTACCGAAGAACAGCAGACACTCGTGCGCAAATGGCTGGAAGACCGCAAATTCGAAGAGGTCCGCGTTAGCGAACTTTTCGACATTTGGTGGGACTAACTAGCAAAGGGCCGGCAAATGCCGGCCCGTTTTGTCTTGAGGGATAAATATGATGCGCAAAACGCTGCTGGCTGTGGCATTGATGACCACCGCGTTAACTGCCCATGCGGAATACAAATGTGAAGTCACACCGCGCGACGATGTGATTCTCAGCCCGCAAACCGTTCAGGTAAAAGGTGAGAACGGTAATCTGGTGATCACGCCAGATGGCAACGTGATGTACAACGGCAAACAATATACCCTGAGCGCGGCCCAACGCGAGCAGGCGAAAGATTATCAGGCGGATCTCCGCTCGGCGCTGCCGTGGATCGACGAAGGCGCTTTGACGCGCGTCGAGAAAGGCCGCGTGGCGCTGGATAAGATCATCGCTAAAGAGGTGGGTGAGAGCAGCAATATGCGCACCCGCCTGACCAAGCTGGACGCCCAGCTGAAAGAGCAGATGAACCGCATCATCGAGCACCGTACGGATGGCCTGACGTTCCACTACAAGGCTATCGATCAGGTCCGCGCCGACGGCCAGAACCTGGTGAATCAGGCGATGGGCGGCATCCTGCAGGACAGCATCAATGAGATGGGTGCGAAAGCCGTGCTGAAAGGCGGCGGTAATCCACTGCAGGGTGTGTTAGGCAGCCTGGGCGGATTGCAGACTTCGATTCAGAACGAATGGAAGAATCAGGAAGCGGATTTCCAGAAGTTTGGCAAAGATGTGTGCCAGCGCGTCGTGACGCTGGAAGATAGCCGGAAGGCGCTGGTGGGGACGCTTAAGTAAGGTGCGGCTTGTTGCCCTCACCCTAACCCTCTCCCACGGGAGAGGGGATCTGTCAGGTGCGGTTTGTTGCCCTCACCCTAACCCTCTTCCACGGGAGAGGGGATCTGTCAGGTGCGGTTTGTTGCCCTCACCCTAACCCTCTCCCACGGGAGAGGGAATCTGTCAGGTGCGGTTTTAGCTCCCTCTCCCTTTGGGAGAGGGCTGGGGTGAGGGGACCAGACGGCTCAAACCGTCCAAAATGGCACCCAACACCCCTTCCTCATTCGTCCTGAATTCATTATTCCAGAAACGAATCACTCGCCAGCCGCTGGCGTTCAAAAACGCAGTCCTGCGTAAATCATATTCGTGATTATCGTCATGCTGGCCGCCATCAAGCTCGACAATCAACCTTGCCTCAAAGCAGGCAAAATCCACAATGTATGACCCTATGGGCATCTGGCGGCGAAACTTGAACCCGTAAAAACGACGCCCCCGGAGTAAATACCAGAGGTGAAGTTCTTCGGGAGTCATACCTTTGCGGAGTTGTTTAGATTTTTCCATCCCCACACTCTGCCAGCCTTTCCCTCGGCCAGCAGAACGGGATGCAAAATCCTGAAGCTGTCTTCAGGACTCTTCGGCGAGGAACAGCTCAAGCAGAGAGTTTAGGAACAACTTTCCGTGTTCGGTGATCTGCCAGAATGCGTCGCACTCTGTCAGATACCCTTTCGCCAGCGCTTCATCAATCTGCGGGCGAATCACCGATTCCGGCAAGCCGGTGTAGAGCGCAAACTCCGCGCGCGGCGCGGCTTCCAGCAGACGGAAGCGGTTCATGAAAAACTCGAAAGGTTTATCTTCCACTTCCACATCGTGCTGACGTTCCAGATAACGCCCTTCCATGTACCCACG
This sequence comes from Lelliottia wanjuensis, assembly GCF_030238365.1. Classification (GTDB taxonomy): domain Bacteria; phylum Pseudomonadota; class Gammaproteobacteria; order Enterobacterales; family Enterobacteriaceae; genus Enterobacter; species Enterobacter wanjuensis. The sequence continues at coordinate 58,140 of NZ_JASSOT010000058.1, forward strand.
CGGATGACGGGTTTTGGCGGTACGCAGAATGCGCCCGTCGGGGAAGGTCACTTTGCCGTGGGCGCCGCAGCCAATCCCTAAATAATCACCAAAACGCCAGTAGTTCAGGTTGTGCTGACACTGATAGCCCGGCTTCGCGTAGGCGGAGGTTTCGTACTGCTGATAACCCGCCGCTGTCAGCAGTTGATGACCTTGTTCGAAAATATCCCACAGGGCGTCGTCATCGGGCAGGACCGGCGGACGCGAACCAAACAGCGTGTTCGGCTCAATCGTCAGCTGATACCAGGAGAGATGCGGCGGGTTCAGCTCGATGGCCTGGCGCAGATCGTCCAGCGCCTCTTCCAGAGACTGGTCGGGCAGCCCGTGCATCAAATCGAGGTTAAAGCTGCGCAGCCCCAGACCGGTCGCCAGATGCGCCGCGCGCTTCGCCTCTTCCGGGCCGTGGATACGCCCCAGACGCTTGAGTTTAGGTTCGCTAAAACTCTGGACGCCAATCGAAATACGGTTCACCCCGGCGCGCTGATACTCGACAAAACGGTCGGCCTCAACGGTGCCAGGGTTGGCTTCCATCGTAATTTCCGCATCGGCTGCCAGATTCAGGCGCGCTCGCACGCCGTCCAGCAGCGTTTGCATCGCCGGGCCAGAGAGCAGGCTCGGCGTACCGCCACCAATAAAAATGGTCTTAACTTCACGTCCCTGTGCGTAAGGTACGTCGGCATCCAGATCGGTTAACAGATGCTGAACGTAGTCGTCATGCGGCACTTCGCCTTTCAGCGCGTGCGAATTGAAATCGCAGTACGGGCATTTCTGCACGCACCACGGGATGTGAATATAAAGACTCAGAGGTGGCAAATTAGCCATTACGTAATGCTTCCAGTAACAGTTTCAACGCGCGCCCACGATGGGAAATCGCGCTTTTTTCTTCGCGGGTCAGTTCCGCGGCGGTTTTGCCCTCAGAAGGGACAAAGAAAATCGGATCGTAGCCAAAGCCGCCGTTACCCGCCGATTCGCGAGCAATCACGCCCGGCCAGCTGCCGTGGCAGACGATCGGCGTCGGGTCTTCTGCATGACGCATATAGACCAGCACGCAGTGGAACTGCGCCTGACGCTGTGCGTCCGGCACGTCTTTCAGGGTTTCCAGCAGCTTTTCCAGGTTCTGCTGATCGGTTGCATCCACGCCGGAGTAGCGCGCAGAGTAAATACCGGGTGCGCCGCCCAGGGCATCTACCGCCAGGCCTGAATCATCCGCAATCGCCGGAAGACCGGTCACCTGTGCCGCATGACGCGCTTTCAGGATCGCATTTTCGATAAACGTCAGGCCGGTCTCTTCCGCCGAATCCACGCCCAGCTCGGTCTGCGCGACCACATCCAGACCAAAATCATTTAATAGCGAGGCCAGCTCGCGCACTTTACCGGCGTTACCGGTGGCGAGAACAACTTTCTGCATAATTTAATCCTGTTGTGACAGTGCCGCGACTTCCGCCGGGATGTTTTGCGGGTTGAGGATTTTTACCTGTTTATGACGTCCCAGTTCACCCTTTTCAATGATGACCTGGCTTTTGGCGACGCGAAACTGTTTTGCCAGATATTTGGTCAAATGCGCGTTCGCCTGGCCGTCCACGGGAGGAGCGGTAATGGCGACTTTTAATTCGTCGCCATGTAATCCGACAATGCTGTCGCGGCTGGCTTTCGGCTGTATATACAGCCGTAAAACCAGCCCGTCGACGCAGGGGCTGACGGCACTCATAGCGCCATCCACAGCCCCGGCAGCAGCATGTTGCCCGTTGACTGTAACAGTTCAGCGATGCCCATGTTCAGGACATACAGCAGCAGAACCAGAATCATCGGCGAAAAATCGATTCCACCCATGGCTGGCAGCAGATTGCGGATCGGGCGCAGGAGCGGCTCGGTCAGCTGAATCATGGCGTACTCGACCGGACTACGGCCGCGGCTGACCCAGCTCATCACCGCCATCACCAGCAGCACCCAGAAGATCAGCAGGCCGATGGTTTTCAGCAGGATTAATACGGCGGCGATCCAGATGATCGGCTGGAAGGTGACCACCATAAACAGCACGATGGCTTTGATGATACTGAGCACAAACGCCACCAGCAGGGAGGCGCTGTCGATTGGCCCCATCGGCGGGATCACGCGGCGCAGCGGCCCAATCACAGGCTGCGTGATTTTCACGACAAACTGCGAGAAGGGGTTATAAAAATCACAGCGGGCCCACTGCATCCAGACGCGTAACAGCAGCGCCATCGTATACAGCTCAATGACCGTTGAGAGCAGGAAAGTCAACGTCTTCATGGCGTTCCTCAGGTTTCCTTATTTTGGGGTGTAATCGCGCGCACCGAAAATAGCTGTGCCGATGCGCACCATAGTGCTGCCTGCCGCGATGGCGGCTTCCATATCATCCGACATGCCCAGTGAAAGCGTGTCTACGGTGGTGTAGCGCGCTTTAAGCGCCTCAAATGCTACAGCCATTTGCTGTGCTACGGCAAACTGCCTGTCGTAACTCGTTTCGGGTGCCGGAATCGCCATCAGTCCACGCAAGGTCAGACCGGGCAGTTCCGCCACCTGTTCGGCCAGCGCATCCAGCTCAGCCAGAGTGATACCTGACTTACTGTTCTCATCACTAATATTGATTTGAATCAGGATGTTAAGCGGAGCCATCCCGGCAGGGCGTTGATCGCTCAACCGCGTCGCGATACGCAGGCGGTCGACCGTATGACACCAGTCGAAATGCTCTGCGACCAGCCGACTTTTGTTCGACTGCAGCGGGCCGATAAAGTGCCATTGTAGGCTCGCCTTCCCGGCTTGCTGGAAATAGCGAATTTTGTCCACACCCTCCTGAACGTAGTTTTCACCAAAAGCACGCTGCCCGGCGTCGATGGCTTCTGCGATGGCGCTCGCAGGCTTGGTTTTACTCACTGCAAGCAACGAAACTTCTTCTGAAGCACGGCCGCAACGCGTTGCAGCGGCTGAGATTTTGTCCCTGACCTGTGCCAGGTTATGCGCAATGTCGTTCATGAGTCCGAGGATGGTTGTATGGATATGGAAGAAATTGTGGCCCTTAGTGTAAAGCATAATGTCTCGGATCTACACCTGTGCAGCGATTCCCCGCCGCGCTGGCGTAGATTAGGCAAACTCGAACCCGCGCCGTTTCCCCCGCCCGATGTCGCGCTGCTGTTAAAGTCCTGGCTGAATGACGAACAGCAGGGCGCATGGTGGGCGAACGGGCACGTGGATTTTGCGGTGACGTTGCTCGGCGGCCAGCGATTGCGCGCCAGCGCGTTCGTGCATATTCATGGCGTCTCGCTTACGCTGAGGCTGCTACCGGTGGAGTGCCCGCAGCTCTCGACGCTCGGCGTACCGCGCGTCATTCCCGATCTGCTCTCCAGTGACAACGGCCTGATTCTGGTCACGGGAGCGACCGGCAGCGGCAAATCCACCACGCTGGCGGCGATGGTGGATTATCTAAACCACCACTGCGACGGGCATATTCTGACGCTGGAAGATCCGGTGGAGTATGTCTATCAAAGCCACCGCTGTCTGATCCAGCAGCGTGAGATCGGCCTGCACTGCCCGACATTTGCGCAGGCGCTACGGGCGGCGCTGCGCGAAGATCCGGATGTCATTCTTCTGGGCGAACTGCGCGACAGCGAAACGATCCGCCTGGCGCTCACGGCGGCGGAGACCGGGCATCTGGTGCTGGCGACGCTGCATACGCGCGGAGCATCGCAGGCCATTGAACGGCTGGTGGACACTTTTCCGGCCGAAGAGAAAGATCCGGTGCGTAATCAGCTGGCAGGAAGTTTACGTGCAGTACTGGCGCAAAAGCTGATGCGGGACGTTCAGGGCGGGCGGGTGGCGCTGTTCGAGATGCTGGTCAACACACCGGCTTCGGCGAACTTAATTCGCGAGGGGAAAACCTGGCAGTTGCCCGGCGTGATTCAGACCGGGCAGCAGGCGGGGATGCAGAACTTCGACCAGAGTCTCGCCGAGCGTAAAGCGCAGGGAAGGCTTTAGCGACGTTAAAACCCTTGCTCGAAGAAACTTTCGAGGATGATCACCGCCGAGGCTGAATCGACGCTGCCTTTGTTCAGGGCGCGGAAGCCGCCGTGCTCAAACAGACCGGCGCGGGCTTCAACGGTGCTCAGGCGTTCATCGTGCAGCATAACCACGACGCCAAAGCGGCCATGGATCTTATTGGCAAATTTACGCGCGCGGGCGGTGAGCGGCTGCTCGGTGCCATCCATGTTGAGTGGCAGGCCGACGATAACGGCTTCGGGTTGCCACTCTTTCAGCAGGCGCTCGATGATGTTCCAGTCGGGCGTGCCGTCCTGGGCTTTTATCGCCGTCAGCGGACGCGCGGTGCCGGTAATGCGCTGGCCGATCGCCACGCCGATACTTCGGGTGCCGAAATCAAAACCAAGAAGGGTTCCGCTCATTATGCGTGCCCCGCTACGCCAGGCATGGTCTGGATGTCGATACCAATGAGTTTCGCCGCTTCACGCCAGCGATCGGCGATCGGAGTTTTAAACAGAATGTTCAGGTCGGCAGGGGCGGTGAGCCACGCGTTGTCGAGGATCTCCTGCTCCAGCTGGCCTTTCTCCCAGGAGGAGTAGCCCAGCGCGACCAGCACTTCGGAAGGCTGATTATGCGTGCCCAGGGTTTCCAGCACGTCGCGTGAGGTGGTGATAACCGTATTATCGGAAACGCGAATGCTGGAGGAGAAACCCGGAGGAGTATGCAGAATAAAGCCACGATCTTCTGCCAGCGGGCCGCCGAGCATCACCGGCTTATCAAGGCGGATCTCCGGGGCGCGATCTTCAGGGGTGATCTTGAGCTTTTCAAGAATGCCCTCGATTTGCAGATTTTCCAGCGGTTTGTTGATGATAATCCCCATCGCGCCGTCTTCGCTGTATTCGCAGATATAAACGACCGAGCGACGGAAAATCGGGTCCTGGAGAGCAGGCATGGCAATAAGAAAGTGATGCTGTAAATTCATTGTCAGAGGTTCTGATTCCTGGTTTAAAAAGCGACAAGGCCCAGTATGCGGAGAAACCTGGGCCTTGTATATACTTCGCCGTTAAGCGAGTTACTGCTTCAGACGTTTTTCGATCGCGTCCATCAGCATGCCGGTAATGGAGACCGGGAACTCAGCTTCGATTTCGCGGATGCAGGTTGGGCTTGTGACGTTCACTTCCGTCAGGCGGTCGCCGATGATATCCAGGCCGACGAAAATCAGCCCTTTGGCTTTCAGCATCGGGCCGACGCGGCGGGCGATTTCCCAGTCGCTGTCGGTCAGGGGACGCGGTTCGCCACGGCCACCGGCGGCCAGGTTACCACGGGTTTCGCCGCCCTGCGGAATACGCGCCAGGCAGTAAGGCACCGGCTCGCCGTCAACCACCAGCACGCGTTTGTCGCCATCCACGATGGCCGGAATGTAGTTCTGCGCCATGCAGTAGCGGGTGCCGTGCTCGGTCAGGGTTTCTGCGATCACGCCAAGGTTCGGGTCACCCTCTTTGACGCGGAAGATCGACGCGCCACCCATGCCGTCCAGCGGCTTGAGGATGATATCGCCGTGCTTCTGCCAGAAGGCTTTCAGCTGCGCTTTGTTGCGCGTGACCAGCGTCTCTGGCGTCAGGTCAGAGAACCAGGCGGTATACAGCTTCTCGTTACAGTCGCGCAGACTCTGCGGTTTGTTGACGATAAGCGTGCCTTTCTCTTCTGCGCGCTCAAGGATATAGGTGCAGTAAATGAATTCGGTGTCGAACGGAGGATCTTTACGCATCAGGATCACGTCGAGTTCTGCGAGGGGGATATCCTGCTCAGAACCGAACTCGTACCATTTATCGTAATTTTGCTCGACGTTAACGATGCGCGTGCGGGCGCGGGCTTCACCATTGTTCAGGTAAAGATCGGCCATCTCCATGTAATGGAGCTGGTAGCCGCGACGCTGTGCTTCCAGCAGCATTGCGAAGCTGGAATCTTTCTTGATGTTAATGCTTGCGATGGGGTCCATCACGATGCCGAGCTTGATCATTGTTCTTCTCCGTTAATGCTTCAACCCAGATCGCCAAAACGCACCTGCAGTGCGGTGATGGCTGTGAGTGCAGTCGTCTCAGTACGTAGAACGCGAGGTCCCAACAGAATATCAGTAAATTGATAACGTGCGGTCATGGCAATTTCGTCCGCCGACAGCCCGCCTTCCGGGCCAATCAGCAGTCGTACGCGCTCGACCGGCAGCGGCAGCGTGTTGATGCTGGCGCTGGCACGCGGGTGAAGATTGAGCTTCAGACCGCTCTCTTCTTCGGCGCACCACGCCTCTAAATCCATCGGCGGGCGGATCTCCGGAATGCGGTTGCGACCGCACTGTTCGCACGCGGCGATGGCGATCTTCTGCCACTGCTGAATCTTTTTGTTCAGACGTTCAGCATCCAGTTTAACGCCACAGCGCTCAGAAAAAAGTGGCGTAATGAGGCTTACACCCAGTTCGATCGATTTCTGGATGGTGAATTCCATCTTTTCACCGCGCGACATCACCTGGCCCAGATGGATATGCAGCGGGGATTCCCGGTCATCCACTTCGCCGCGCAGGACGTTAACCTGCACGCTCTTTTTATCGGCGCGGGTGATTTCGGCGTCGAAAACCTGGTTGCTGCCGTCTAAAAGCTGCACGGCCTGGCCCGCGCCCATGCGCAGTACGCGGCCAACATGGTTGGCGGCTTCGTCGGAAAGAGCAATTTCACTGCCAGCGGCAATCAGTTCCGGGTGATAAATGCGGGGGATGCGCATAGTCAGAAATTCCATATGAGTACGGTATGAATCAATTGCCGCTAGTGTAGGTTAGCTCTTTTGCGCCTGGCAAGCGCGCTGCACATACGGGTTGTGATTCCCCTGGACTTTGGCGATGCGGTTATCGCGCTCGCACTCCCAGTCGGTGACCGGATACTGCTTATCCCAGGCGTTGAACAGCTGAGTTTGCTGGCGGGAGAGATTCAGCTCGTAGCGATCGCGCATATAGAAGTAGGTGCGGGCGATGCTGCCGCGCGCGCGGGCCGGCGGCTCGGCGACTTTCTCTTTGAAATCGACCTTCATTCCGCACTGGCCGTACTGGCCCTCGCCGCCGTTCCACTGGCTGTACATGAAGTTGGCGCGGTCGCCATTCACTTCGCCCACGGCCGGTTGCAGGTTGTGCATATCACTTTCGATCTGGCGATAGACCGGATCTTTGGCGCAGTTTTTACGCCCGCCGTCCTGCCAGCACTGGCGCTGGTGACCAAACTGCCATGCCGGAACCACGTGTTCCCATTCGATTCGGTTGGCGCGGTTTTCATTTTTACGCACTTTGTAACCGCACGACTCGAGGTCAACGACCCCTTTTTTACCCTGCCAGTTAATTTTGCAGCCGCAGTAGAAATCACCCGGTGCATCGGCGTTCACCTTGACGCCTGCGGCTTTGGCCTGAGAAAAATTGTTGATACCGTCGGCCAGCGCAGGACCTGCGAGCACTGTCGCCAGAAGGGCAACAGCGAAAGAATAATTACGGGACATCTCAAACTCCGTGTCAAAACGAGCCCGCAACGTAGCGAAAGATGTTCCAGTATGCAATCAGTCAGATCAGGAAAGTTCCTGATTGTTCAATTGATTATTCTGCGACCAGCGGTTCACCGCATTTGACGCAGCGGTAGGAGGCTTCGCCGCGCACCACGCGATTGTGACGCCGGACGGTCAGCTGATGCTGCTGGCACTGGCAGCGATAGGGGAAGGTGTTACGCCGTACTGATTCCAGCTCGAACTGGTGCGTGCGCCGGGCGGGAACGCCGAGCACGGCTTCCATCATCCATTTCCACTCCTTGCCGTGCGGTGCCACGCGGCCAAAGTGTTTCCACACCAGCAAGTGCGCCAGTTCGTGCGGGACCACTTCCTCGATAAACGCCTGCTGATTTTCCATCATCAGCACCGGATTCAGGCGGATCTCATAGGATTCAAGCCAGGCGGTGCCCGCCGAGGTGCCACGCTGCTGATAGACCAGTTTGGGTTCAGGATAGTTGCGCCCGAGTTTCAGGTTGGCTTGCGCGAGTTTATCCCGCAAAGCGTGCATGACGGCTTGCTGGAGGGCGATGGGAAGGCGTGAGGTTTTCATAGGGGCAGAGGATAAAACGGGAGACAGGGCGGGTGCAAGAGGAGGTTTCGCCCGGCAAGCTTGCGCCGCCGGGCGGGGTTCTTAGTTGCTGGCGCCAATCTCGCGCAGCGGACGACCTTTCATCAGGTTACGTTCGATATGTTCCAGGGAAACGTGTTTGGTTTCAGGAACCAGCCACAGGGTCAGAACAATAAAGAACAGGTTCAGACCGCCGTACACCCAGAAGGTGTTGGCGTTGCCGAGTGTATTGAGCATGGTCAGGAAGGTTGCGCCGACGATCATGTTGGCGATCCAGTTGGTCGCGGTTGAGCAGGTGATACCGAAATCACGCCCTTTCAGCGGCTGAATTTCGGAACACAAGACCCAAATCAGCGGACCGGCACTCATCGCAAAACCGACGATAAACATCAGCAGCATCCCCACGGCAAAGTACTGTGCGGTCGCGGAGTGAATGCCCACATGCATCATGGTCCCCAGCACGCCCATGCCGACTGCCATCACCAGGAAGCCTAAGGTCAGCGTCGGTTTACGGCCCCAGCGGTCCACCAGACCGATGGCGATAAAGGTCGCCAGCACGTTGGTCAGACCGACGATCACCGTCCCCCACATCTGTTCGGTGGTGTTGGTGTAGCCCGCCAGTTCAAAGATTTTTGGCGCGTAGTACATGATGACGTTCATCCCGGTGAACTGTTGCATCACCTGCAGCAGCACGCCGAGGAACACCGCGCGACGGAAGTTGCTGTTCTCTTTAAACAGCGCCCAGCCGGTCTGTTTGACCTTCAGGCTTTCGCGGATTTCATCAAGTTCATGTTTGGCTTCTGCGCTGGTATCACGCAGGCGCATCAGCACACGTTCCGCGTCGTGGAAGCGGCGCTTAGCGGCATACCAGCGTGGGCTGTCCGGCAGGAAGAAGACGCCGATCAGCAGCAGAATCGCCGGGATGATAATCACACCCAGCATCCAGCGCCATGCGCCGCTGTAGCTGAACGCGGTATCAGACAGGTACGCGCCGAGGATACCGATGGTGATCATCAGCTGGTACATGGAGATCATGCTGCCGCGAATTTTCTCCGGCGCAATTTCCGACAGGTAGAGCGGGGCGGTATACGACGCCACGCCGACCGCCAGGCCGAGCAGTACGCGAGAGATAATCAGCACTTCGACGTTAGGCGCGGCGGCAGAGCAGAGCGAACCGGCGACAAACAGAATCGCGCCGATCATCAGGCTCTTTTTACGCCCGAGGCGATAGGAGAGCCAGCCGCTGCCGACGGCACCGACGGCAGCACCGAACATCATGGAGCTCACCACCCATTCCTGGGTGTGCGGGCTAATCTGGAATTCATCGGTGATGAAGGGTAAAGCACCGGCAATGACGCCGATATCCAGGCCGAAAAGAAGTCCTGCCAGGGCTGCGAGGAAGCAGACAAAGAATGTCATCGCCTTGTTGGACGTACGCCCCTGTTTTTTATTGTCAGGCATTATGCCCTCCAGTTGGGTTATCAATTTTATCAATGTAAAGGGTAGGTGAGTACGACGTAAAAATATGTGACATATCTCACGTTGGTGTAATCGGTTACACTCGATGCAAACTGTCAGTATTATTAAAGCTATGAAAATATAGTGTTAATTCTGTTGATGCGCATCCCGTTTGGCGCAGTTTAGGACTTAACTGAAATGAAATGTAACAGCAGATGAAGGCAGAACATGCAAAGAGATTAATCTGAAATGAAGGGCTGTAGAGGGTGGTGTAAGCGGTTTCATTAGGTGGTTTTTTGTCGGGTGGCGGCTACGCCTTACCCGACCTACAAAACCGTAACTCGTAGGTCGGGTAAGCGCAGCTCCACCCGACAAAGGCAGCGCGCACAAATGCAAAAGGCCAGCACAAGGCTGGCCTTTTCAAACGCTATCGGTCGATTACTTCAGACCGGCAGCTTCACGCAGCAGGGCGGCTTTGTCGGTTTTTTCCCATGGGAAATGTTCGCGACCAAAGTGACCGTATGCAGCGGTTTCTTTGTAGATTGGGTGCAGCAGATCCAGCATCTGGATCAGGCCGTATGGACGCAGGTCGAAGAACTCGCGCACCAGCAGGGTCAGCTGTTCGGTAGAGATCTTCTCGGTACCGAAGGTTTCGACCATGATGGAGGTCGGTTCTGCCACGCCGATAGCGTAGGAGACCTGAATCTCACAGCGATCGGCCAGGCCTGCAGCAACGATGTTTTTCGCCACATAACGTGCCGCGTATGCCGCAGAGCGGTCAACTTTAGACGGATCTTTACCGGAGAACGCGCCGCCACCGTGACGAGCCATGCCGCCGTAGGTATCAACGATGATCTTACGACCGGTCAGACCGCAGTCGCCCATTGGGCCACCGATAACAAAACGGCCAGTCGGGTTGATGTGGTATTTGGTCGAGGCATTCAGCCATTCTGCAGGCAGAACCGGCTTAATGATCTCTTCCATTACCGCTTCCTGCAGCGTTTTAAGCGCAACGTCTTCGGAGTGCTGAGTCGACAGAACAACCGCGTCGATGCCGACGATTTTGCCGTCGTCATACTGGAAAGTGATCTGGCTTTTTGCATCCGGGCGCAGCCACGGCAGCGTGCCGTTTTTACGCACTTCAGCCTGACGCTGCACCAGACGGTGGGCGTAAGTGATTGGCGCAGGCATCAGCACGTCGGTTTCGTTGGTTGCATAGCCAAACATCAGGCCCTGGTCGCCAGCACCCTGCTCGAGCGGGTCGGTACGGTCAACGCCCTGGTTGATGTCCGGGGACTGTTTGCCAATCGCGCTCAAAACGGCGCAAGAGTTGGCATCAAAGCCCATATCAGAATGCACGTAGCCGATTTCACGCACGGTGTTACGGGTGATCTCTTCGATATCAACCCATGCACTGGTGGTGATCTCACCACCAACCAGAACCATGCCAGTTTTGACATAGGTTTCGCACGCCACGCGCGCTTTAGGATCCTGTTCCAGGATCGCATCCAGCACTGCATCGGAGATTTGGTCAGCGATTTTATCAGGATGCCCTTCTGATACAGACTCGGACGTAAACAGGTGTTTTGCCATGTTATATTTCACCTAAGGAGTATTTGGTAAGCTCAAACTGCTGTGCGCAATGGCCGTAGAAGACGATTCTACCAAGACCTGCAGGTAAATAACACCGGCAGTCTGAGTGTTAATCAGTATAGATGGATTAACATCTGGACGGCTATTTTAGGTCACTTCTTCGCCCGATTTCCAGTTTTTTTTGACCCCGCTCTCATTGTGCTGAAATCGCAGGTGGAAATTTTTCCTGACGGTACTGGCAAGGTGCGCATTAATGTTTTGCATTTTGCCCCTCTTATCGGTATAAAACGCGGCGCGCGGCTCATACAAAAAAGCGCTCGATGATTTCATCGTGTCGCCACTTCCAGCCGGGTTGAGCAGTGAATACTTAGCTTTGGCTTGAGGTTCGTCTTCTGAAGGCGGCCGTGGAGGTGATACCCGATAATGAACCATCGTTTTCCGCTAACTCAGTTACGCCGTTCTGGCGTACGTCTGTTTCCCGCTACTCGCATTTCTATTCTGCAAACCTGCCGATGTTATACCCATTTCGGTGCTTCTCAGGATTCCAGGGCCGGCCATCCGCTTTGTGAAAACTGAACAAGGGCGCTCTTGTTAATTCAGGAGTTATCTCGTGGTTTCTCCGAACCTTGTCATACAGAGTTCGGTTACGTGTTTTACAATGATATGAATAAGAAACCGGTCGCACGGTCTGGATTTCAGCACACTCTGCTGGAAGACGGGGCCGTTTATGGGTTGTTATCGCGGTGTGACACTGCGATAGTAGTCAACTGTTTTACACTTAATACAAAGAGTTGAGGTTCGCTATGTCTGACGACATGTCTTCGGTTTCGCCTTCGTCAGCGGGCGAACAGGGTGTACTACGTTCTATGCAGGAGGTTGCGATGAGCTCCGAAGAGGCCAGCAAGATGCTGCGCACATACAATATTGCCTGGTGGGGTAATAACTACTACGACGTCAACGAACTGGGCCACATCAGCGTTTGCCCGGATCCTGACGTACCGGAAGCTCGTGTGGATCTCGCCAAACTGGTGAAAGCGCGCGAAGCGCAAGGCCAACGTCTGCCTGCACTGTTCTGCTTCCCGCAGATCCTGCAACATCGTTTGCGCTCCATCAACGCCGCGTTCAAACGTGCGCGTGAGTCCTATGGTTACAAGGGCGACTACTTCCTGGTCTATCCGATTAAGGTTAACCAGCATCGTCGCGTCATTGAATCCCTGATCCACTCCGGTGAACCACTGGGTCTGGAAGCCGGTTCTAAAGCGGAACTGATGGCGGTACTGGCGCACGCCGGTATGACGCGCTCGGTGATCGTCTGTAACGGCTATAAAGACCGCGAATACATTCGTCTGGCGTTGATTGGCGAGAAGATGGGCCACAAGGTCTATCTGGTTATCGAGAAGATGACTGAAATTGCCATCGTGCTGGAAGAAGCCGAGCGTCTGAACGTGGTGCCGCGCCTCGGCGTGCGTGCGCGTCTGGCGTCCCAGGGCTCCGGTAAATGGCAGTCCTCGGGCGGCGAAAAATCCAAATTCGGTCTGGCGGCAGGGCAGGTTCTGCAGCTGGTGGAAATGCTGCGCGAGCGCGGTCGTCTGGACAGCATCCAGCTGCTGCACTTCCACCTCGGTTCGCAGATGGCCAACATTCGCGATATCGCCACGGGCGTACGTGAATCCGCGCGTTTCTACGTTGAGTTGCATAAGCTTGGCGTGAACATCGAGTGCTTCGATGTGGGCGGCGGTTTGGGCGTGGACTATGAAGGCACGCGCTCGCAGTCTGACTGCTCCGTGAACTACGGCCTGAACGAATACGCCAACAACATTATCTGGGCGATCGGCGATGCCTGCGAAGAGAACGGTTTGCCGCATCCAACGGTGATCACCGAGTCTGGTCGTGCGGTGACTGCGCACCACACGGTGCTGGTCTCCAACATCATCGGCGTGGAACGTAGCGAAAATACCGAAGCGACCCCGCCGCAGGACGATGCGCCGCGTGCCCTGCAGAACATGTGGGAAACCTGGCAGGAGATGCATGAGCCGGGCAACCGTCGCTCCCTGCGCGAATGGCTGCACGACAGCCAGATGGATCTGCACGACATTCACGTCGGCTATTCATCGGGAACCTTCAGCCTGCAGGAGCGTGCCTGGGCAGAGCAGCTGTATCTGAATATGTGTCACGAAGTGCAGAAACAGCTCGACCCGAGCAACCGTGCGCACCGTCCGATTATCGACGAACTGCAGGAACGTATGGCGGATAAGATTTACGTCAACTTCTCCCTGTTCCAGTCGATGCCGGATGCCTGGGGTATCGATCAGCTGTTCCCGGTTCTGCCGCTGGAAGGGCTGAATCACGCGCCGGAACGCCGCGCGGTGCTGCTGGATATCACCTGCGACTCCGACGGGGCTATCGATCACTACGTGGACGGCGACGGGATCGCCACCACCATGCCGATGCCGGAGTACGATCCAGAGAACCCACCAATGCTGGGCTTCTTTATGGTCGGCGCCTATCAGGAAATTTTGGGCAACATGCATAACCTGTTCGGGGATACCGAAGCGGTTGACGTGTTTGTCTTCCCTGACGGCAACGTCGAAGTGGAGCTTTCCGACGAGGGCGACACCGTGGCGGATATGCTGGAATACGTGCAGCTGGATCCGAAAAAACTGCTGACTCAGTTCCGCGATCAGGTGAAAAACACCGACCTGGATGCCGCGCTACAGCAGCAGTTCCTGGAAGAGTTTGAAGCGGGTCTGTACGGGTACACCTATCTGGAAGACGAGTAACCGCTCGTGCCCGGTGGCGCTGCGCTTACCGGGCCTACGGGATACTTGAACCTGTACGAATTAACGGCGATAATTCGCCCCAATATGCAGTTTCCGAATCAATCCCTTCCTCGTCGGGTTTAACGACGCGGAGGGGATTTTTTTTCATCTATTTTCTTGTATCGACTCTACACGAGGTCAGGACATGAGCACTTTAGGTCATCAGTACGACAACTCTCTGGTATCTAACGCGTTTGGTTTTTTACGTCTTCCGATGAACTTCCAGCCGTACGACAGCGACGCTGACTGGGTCATCACCGGCGTTCCGTTTGATATGGCGACTTCCGGTCGTGCCGGTGGCCGTCACGGCCCGGCGGCGATCCGTCAGGTTTCCACCAACCTGGCCTGGGAGCACAACCGCTTCCCGTGGAACTTCGATATGCGCGAACGCCTGAACGTCGTCGACTGCGGCGACCTGGTGTATGCCTTCGGCGACGCGCGTGAGATGAGCGAAAAACTACAGGCGCACGCCGAGAAACTGCTGGCTGCCGGCAAGCGTATGCTCTCTTTCGGCGGTGACCACTTCGTGACGCTGCCGCTGCTGCGTGCTCACGCCAAGCATTTCGGTAAAATGGCGCTGGTCCATTTCGATGCCCACACCGACACCTACGCGAACGGCTGCGAGTTTGACCACGGCACCATGTTCTACACTGCGCCGAACGAAGGACTGATCGATCCGAACCACTCTGTGCAGATCGGTATTCGTACTGAGTTCGACAAAGACAACGGCTTCACCGTGCTGGACGCCTGCCAGGTGAACGATCGCGGCGTGGACGATATCATCGCTCAGGTGAAGCAGATTGTGGGCGATATGCCGGTATATCTCACCTTTGACATCGACTGTCTGGACCCTGCGTTTGCACCGGGTACCGGTACGCCGGTGATCGGCGGTCTGACGTCTGATCGTGCAATCAAACTGGTTCGCGGTCTGAAAGATCTGAATATCGTGGGGATGGACGTCGTGGAAGTGGCGCCAGCTTACGATCAGTCTGAAATCACCGCTCTGGCGGCGGCAACGCTGGCGCTGGAAATGCTCTACATCCAGGCGGCGAAGAAAGGCGAGTAATCAAGAAATCGCCCGGTGGCGCAGCGCTTACCGGGCCTTTGTAGGCCGGGTAAGGCGTAGCCGCCACCCGGCTTTTTTTATTTAATGCCGTCTGCCGCCATGCGATCGCGAATGTGCTGCGCGCGTTCGGCTGAAGCCGGGTGATCGTCAAACATTGAGCTTTGACGGCCTTCTTCCAGTTTGGCCAGTTTCTCAAAGCTGGTGGCTAACCCTGACGGATTGATCCCGCGTTTGCGCAACAGATCGTAAGAGTAGTCATCCGCTTCGGATTCCTGACGCTGGGAGAACTGGGAATTGACCAGTTTTTCACCCACGTCGCCGAGCTGGGACTGAGACAGACTACCGACGATCCCGCCCGCAGAGGCTGCCGCTGCACGCACGGCGTTGGTGCCGAGCGCTACCTGCATCCCTTTCTTCACGTGACCGAGTGCGACGTGGCCCATTTCATGGCCGATCACCGCTTCGACTTCGTTGTCCGTCATCATATCCATCAGGCCGCTGTAGACGCGGATACAGCCGTTCGCCATCGCAAACGCGTTCACGTCTTTCGCCATGTAGACTTTGTAGTTCACCGGCTGACCGTTGATGTTATCGCCCAGCGCGGCGGCAATCTTATTCAGACGCTGTGCGTACGTGCTACTGGCGGGGGCGATGGTCGCTTTGGCGTCCATGTCTTTGCACGCCTGATCGCTCAAGGCTTTGACCTGCGCATCGCTCAGGGAATAGGCCTGGAAAGCCTCTGCACCAGAACTCATCAGACCGTTTGAATCCATATTTTGACAGCCGCTCAGCAGCAGCGTCGTACCCAGGGCCAGCACTATTGCACGCATTTTCATGATGTTGCTTCCGTACTCGTTAACTGAAAAAAGTCTGAAAAATGCTCCGGCAGCGAAGCCGCAGTCGAGCTAAGTATAAGGAATATCTGGAGGCCCGGGCGAGTAGATTGCGCAACATGCGAGCATGATCCAGAGATTTCTTAAAGGGCAAAAGAATGCTCCATGTACATGCTTTGTCGCTTGGGTTACATTGTTGGCACTTTTTTCTGGCATAGCCCAAAACGCGCTGTCGTCAAGGGCACGGCCTTTAACAGTCCGATCTGGAGTTAAAATGTCCTCACGTAAAGAGCTTGCTAATGCTATTCGTGCGCTGAGCATGGACGCAGTACAGAAAGCCAAATCCGGTCACCCGGGTGCCCCTATGGGTATGGCTGACATTGCCGAAGTCCTGTGGCGTGATTTCCTGAACCATAACCCTCAGAACCCGTCCTGGGCTGACCGTGACCGTTTCGTACTGTCCAACGGCCACGGCTCTATGCTGATCTATAGCCTGTTGCACCTCACAGGTTATGCGCTGCCAATCGAAGAGCTGAAGAACTTCCGTCAGCTGCACTCCAAAACCCCAGGTCACCCGGAAGTGGGTTACACCGCTGGCGTTGAGACCACTACCGGTCCGCTGGGCCAGGGTATTGCGAATGCGGTGGGTATGGCGATTGCTGAGAAAACCCTGGCGGCGCAGTTCAACCGTCCGGGCCACGACATCGTTGACCACTTCACCTACGCCTTCATGGGCGACGGCTGCATGATGGAAGGCATTTCTCACGAAGTGTGCTCCCTGGCTGGTACCCTGAAACTGGGCAAACTGGTAGCGTTCTACGATGACAACGGCATCTCCATCGATGGTCACGTTGAAGGCTGGTTCACTGACGACACCGCTAAACGTTTCGAAGCCTACGGCTGGCACGTGGTGCGTGGCGTTGATGGCCACGACGCAGCGGCGATCAAACGCGCAGTAGAAGAAGCGCGTGCGGTCACTGACAAACCGTCCCTGCTGATGTGCAAAACCATCATCGGTTTCGGTTCGCCAAACAAAGCCGGTACCCACGATTCCCACGGCGCACCGCTGGGCGACGCAGAAATCGCGCTGACCCGCGAACAGCTGGGCTGGAAATATGCGCCATTCGAAATCCCGTCTGAGATCTATGCTCAGTGGGACGCGAAAGAAGCAGGCCAGGCGAAAGAGTCCGTCTGGAACGAGAAGTTCGCGGCCTACGCCAAAGCCTTCCCTCAGGAAGCGGCTGAATTCACCCGTCGTATGAAAGGTGACATGCCGGAAGATTTCGCAGCGAAAGCGAACGAAATCATCGCCAAACTGCAGGCTAACCCGGCGAAAATCGCCAGCCGTAAAGCGTCTCAGAATGCGATCGAAGCTTTCGGTCCGCTGCTGCCAGAATTCCTCGGCGGCTCTGCTGACCTGGCACCGTCTAACCTGACCATCTGGTCTGGCTCTAAAGCGATCAACGAAGATACCGCCGGTAACTACATCCATTACGGTGTGCGTGAATTCGGTATGACCGCGATTGCGAACGGTATTTCCCTGCACGGCGGTTTCCTGCCGTACACCTCCACCTTCCTGATGTTCGTGGAATATGCGCGTAACGCCGTGCGTATGGCTGCGCTGATGAAACAGCGTCAGGTGATGGTCTACACCCACGACTCTATCGGTCTGGGCGAAGATGGCCCGACTCACCAGCCGGTTGAGCAGGTCGCGTCTCTGCGTGTGACCCCGAACATGTCCACATGGCGTCCATGTGACCAGGTTGAGTCCGCGGTAGCGTGGAAATATGGCGTTGAGCGTCAGGACGGTCCTACCGCGCTGATCCTCTCCCGTCAGAACCTGGCACAGCAGGATCGTACCGAAGAGCAGCTGGCTAACATCGCTCGCGGAGGTTACGTGCTGAAAGATTGCGCAGGTTCGCAGCCGCAGCTGATCATCATCGCTACCGGTTCTGAAGTTGAACTGGCGGTTGCTGCGTGGGACAAACTGTCTGCCGAAGGCGTGAAAGCGCGCGTGGTTTCCATGCCGTCTACCGACGCGTTCGACAAGCAGGATGCCGCTTACCGTGAATCCGTACTGCCAAAAGCGGTTTCTGCGCGCGTTGCCGTAGAAGCGGGTATCGCTGACTACTGGTTCAAATACGTGGGCCTGAACGGCGCTATCGTCGGGATGACCACCTTCGGCGAGTCTGCACCTGCAGAACTGCTGTTCGAAGAGTTCGGCTTCACCGTTGAGAACGTAGTCGCGAAAGCGAAAGAACTGCTGTAATCGCAGTCATGCCCGGCGGCATTTCGTTAGCCGGGCCGACGGAACAAGGCCAGGTGCATAGAAATATCACCTGGTTTTTTTATGAGCACGATCACTTAATTTCAATCTGGCAAGAGATTAAAAGTGATTAGTATCACAAATTGATATAATGACTTTTTGTGGTATTTGTAATTCAGATCTCATTTATAGGGTTGCATTTTTTATTTAAGTAAATAACGCATTGTTATCTATCAAGTTTCAAAATTAAGATTTCGAGCAGTATCCCCATTCCCGCCTGTTTGCTTTCACCCTTTTGCGCGAGTATTTTATTTTTAGACCCTACAGTACCTAAAAATAAGAGAGTGCTCATGCGACTAATCAATTATTTCCCTGAAGCATCTATCACGGTAAAAAAGGCGGCGCGAGACTGGCAGGAGGCGATTGATTTATCCATGGCTCCGCTGCTGAAACAAAATTATGTTAATGCACAGTATATTGACGCTATTAAAGAATCCACGTTGAATAATGGCCCTTATTATATTCTGGCTCCGGGCGTGGCAATGCCCCATGCCAGGCCAGAATATGGCGCATTAAAAACAGGCATGTCCCTTACTCTATTACAGGAAGGTGTCTTTTTTAGTGAAACCAATGAGCCGGTAAAACTCTTAATTGGTTTATCTGCTGCGGACGCGGATTCACATATTGGTGCCATTCAGGCGCTCAGCGAACTGTTATCGGAAGATGATCAGTTAGCCGCGCTGTTAGAATGTCATACCGAAAAACAGCTCGCGGATATTATCGCTCACGCATAATCCTACTTTCCTTCACAGGATAACATCATGGAAAATAAGTGTGCTCGCGCAAAAGTCCAGGCTTTTGGGGGCTTTTTGACCGCAATGGTCATCCCCAATATCGGTGCCTTTATTGCCTGGGGTTTAATTACGGCGTTATTTATTCCCACCGGTTGGCTGCCGAATGAGCATTTCGCCAAAATCGTCGGCCCTATGATTACCTATTTGCTGCCGGTGATGATTGGTTCGACCGGGGGTCATCTCATTGGTGGTAAACGCGGTGCGGTGATGGGCGGTATCGGTACTATTGGTGTGATCATCGGTGCTGATATTCCTATGTTTTTGGGATCGATGATCATGGGGCCGTTGGGTGGCCTGATCATCAAACACATCGACCGGGTGCTGGAAAAACGTATTCCCGCCGGGTTTGAGATGGTGATCAATAACTTCTCGCTCGGTATCGCCGGTATGTTGCTGTGCCTGCTGGGGTTTGAAGTGATTGGCCCGGCCGTACTGATTGCCAACAACTTCGTGAAAGAGTGCATTGAGGCGCTGGTCCACGCGGGTTATTTGCCGCTGCTCTCGGTCATCAATGAACCGGCCAAAATTCTTTTCCTCAACAACGCCATCGATCAGGGCGTGTACTATCCGCTGGGCATGCAGCAGGCCTCTGTGGACGGGAAATCGATCTTCTTTATGGTGGCGTCAAACCCAGGGCCGGGCTTGGGGTTGCTGCTGGCGTTTAGCCTTTTTGGCAAGGGGATGAGTAAACGCTCCGCGCCGGGCGCGATGATTATCCACTTCTTAGGCGGGATTCATGAACTCTACTTCCCGTATGTGCTGATGAAGCCGCTCACCCTGATCGGGATGATTGCGGGCGGGATGTGCGGAACCTGGACCTTCAATCTGCTGGGCGGCGGGCTGGTGGCCGGTCCGAGTCCGGGGTCTATCTTTGCCTATCTCGCCTTAACGCCGAAGGGATCGTTTTTAGCCACCATTGCCGGTGTGGCGGTCGGAACCCTCGTAACCTTTGCTGTTACAGCGTTAATTTTGAAAATGGAAAAAACGGTCGAAACGGAAAGTGAAGATCAGTTTGCCGAGTCAGCCAAAGCGGTAAAAAACATGAAGCAGGAGGGCGCGTTTTCCCTGCGCCATGTTCAACGCATCGCGTTTGTGTGTGATGCGGGTATGGGCTCCAGCGCGATGGGGGCGACGACTTTTCGTAAGCGCCTTGAGAAAAACGGCCTTGCCATCGACGTTAAACATTACGCCATCGAAAATGTTCCGGATGATGCCGATATTGTGGTGACACATTCCAGTCTGGAAGGACGAGTAAAACGCGTCTGTGAAAAACCGCTGGTGCTGATTAATAATTATATCGGCGACCCGCAGCTCGACATTTTATTTAAAAAACTGACCGCTGAAATCTAACGCCTGTTGTAGAGGTTTACTATGAAAACGAAAGTTGCTGCAATATACGGCAAGGGCGATGTACGTCTGCGTGAATTCGAATTGCCCGCGATAACCGATAATGAATTACTGGTGAGTGTGATTTCCGACAGCGTCTGCCTGTCCACTTGGAAAGCAGCATTATTAGGCAGCGAACACAAACGCGTGCCGGATGATTTAGAAAACCATCCGGTGATAACCGGGCATGAATGTGCGGGTGTGATTGTTGAAGTGGGGAAAAATCTCACGGGACAATATAAAAAAGGGCAGCGATTTGTATTGCAGCCAGCCATGGGATTACCCACTGGCTATTCCGCCGGCTACAGCTATGAATATTTTGGCGGCAATGCGACTTATATGATTATTCCGGAAGTGGCCGTTAATATGGGCTGCGTTTTGCCCTATCACGGTTCTTATTTTGCCGCCGCGTCGCTGGCAGAACCGACGTGCTGCATAATTGGCGCGTACAACGCCAATTATCACACCACCCAGTATGTGTATGAACATCGCATGGGAATAAAGCCCGGCGGAAATCTGGCGCTGCTGGCCTGCGCCGGGCCGATGGGGATCGGCGCGATTGATTACGCCATCAACGGCGGGATCCAGCCTTCGCGCATCGTGGTGGTGGATATTGATGAAGCCCGACTGGCGCAGGCGAGCAAACTGTTACCCGTTGAGCTGGCGGCGGCCAGGGGGATTGAGCTTATCTATGTGAACACCGCAAAGATGAATGACCCGACAGCCGAGCTGCGCGCCCTCACGGATGATGCCGGATTCGACGACGTCTTTGTCTACGCCGCGGTTCCGGCGGTGGTGGAGATGGCCGATGAGCTGCTGGCGGAAGATGGCTGCCTGAACTTTTTCGCCGGACCGACGGATAAAAACTTCAAGGTGCCCTTTAACTTCTACAACGTGCACTACAACAGCACCCACGTTGTCGGCACTTCCGGCGGCTCCACGGACGACATGAAAGAGGCGATTGCGCTCAGTGCCTGCGGAAAACTGCAGCCTTCGTTCATGGTCACTCACATCGGTGGGCTGGATGCGGTCCCTGAAACGGTGCTAAACCTGCCCAACATTCCTGGCGGCAAGAAGCTCATCTATAACGGTGTCACCATGCCCCTCACGGCGATTGCTGATTTTGCCGAAAAAGGGAAAACCGATCCGCTGTTTAAACAGCTCGCGCTGCTGGTCGCCGAGACCCACGGCATCTGGAACGAGCAGGCCGAGAAATATCTGCTGGCTCACTTCGGCGTAGATACCGGGGAGGCGGTGGCATGATGTCACTTGCATGGCCGCTCTTTCGTACCACGGAACAGGCCGCGCTGGCGGCCTGGCCGCAAATCGGGTGCGGCGATAAAAACAAAATCGACGGGCTGGCGGTTTCTGCGATGCGCCAGGCGCTCAATCAGATGGCCATTCGCGGGCGCATTGTCATCGGCGAAGGCGAAATCGACCGCGCGCCGATGCTGTGGATTGGCGAAGAGGTCGGGCAGGGTGCCGGGCCTCACGTGGATATTGCCGTGGACCCGATCGAAGGCACGCGCATGGTGGCGATGGGGCAGAGCAACGCCCTGGCCGTCATGGCCTTTGCTCCTCAGGGCAGTTTGCTTCACGCCCCCGATATGTACATGAAAAAGCTGGTGGTCAACCGGCAGGCGAAGGGGGCGATTAATCTTGCCCTCCCGCTGGCGGACAACCTGCGTAACGTCGCGCTGGCGCTGGGTAAGCCTCTGGACCGTCTGCGCATGGTGACGCTGGATAAGCCGCGATCGCGCGAGGCGATTAATGAGGCGACACGGCTTGGCGTGAAGGTCTTTGCTCTGCCGGACGGTGACGTGGCGGCCAGCGTGCTGACCTGTCTGCAGGACAATCAGTATGACGTTATGTACACCGTCGGTGGTGCGCCGGAAGGGGTGATCTCTGCCTGCGCCGTCAAAGCCTTAGGTGGGGATATGCAGGCGGAGCTGATCGATTTTTGTCAGGCGAAAGGCGAGTCGGCGGAAAACCGTCTGGTGGCGGAGGAGGAACGCACCCGCTGCAAGGCGATGGGCGTTGAGATCAACCGCGTCTATTCCCTTGGCGAGTTGGTGAAAGGGAAGGACGTTATCTTCTCGGCCACCGGCGTGACAGGGGGCGATCTCGTCAGCGGTATTCAACAGGTCACGAACGGCGTGCGCACGCAAACTTTACTGATCGGTGGCGCAGATCGAACGTGTAATATAATAGACTCTCTGCATTCATGGTGATTTATCGAGAAACGAATGACGACGCTGACAGAAGATGATGTGCTTGAGCAACTGGACGCTCAGGATAATTTACTTTCGTTTATGACGACGGCAAATGACATTTTGCTGCGAAGTATAAAGCACTTCCTGCCGTCGCTGTTCGTGAATAATGATGAAGAAATCCTCGAATATGCAGTGAAGCCGTTACTCGCCCAAAGCGGGCCGCTGGATGATATTGATGTTGCTTTGCGTCTGATTTATGCGCTGGGGAAAATGGATAAATGGCTGTATGCGGATATCACCCATTTTTCCCAGTTTTATCAGTATCTCAGAGAGCAGGATGAGATCCCGGGTTTTGCGGATGAAATTACCTGGGATTTTATCAGCAACGTTAACACCATCACCCGCAACGCAACGTTATTCAATGCGCTCAACGCAATGAAATTTGCCGACTTTGCCGCCTGGTCTGAAGTTCGATTTACTGCCATGGTGAAGACGGCATTAACGCTGGCGATAACGACGATAATAAAGGAATTAACCCCGTGAAAATCGGCCTGATGGTGAATGGATTGCAGATTGATGCGTATTATTCAGACCATGAGATTCAAAACGTTCATATCCCGCTGCTGCAACAGATTGCGAAGCGCCACGCTTTAACCCCTCATCGTCGAACCCTTGTTTTCCTGAGCGCACCGCCGGGAACGGGGAAGTCGACCCTGACCACGTTCTGGGAAACGCTCTCCCGCCAGGACCCGGATTTACCGGAAATCCAGACGCTGCCGATGGATGGTTTTCACCACTACAACGCCTGGCTGGATGCGCACAATCTGCGGCCTTTTAAAGGCGCTCCCGAGACCTTCGACGTCGACAAGCTGGCGGCAAATTTGCGTCAGATCCGCGACGGGGATGGCGACTGGCCCCAGTACAGTCGGCAAAAACACGATCCGGTGGAGTCGGCCATCAGGGTGACGGCCCCCGTGGTGATTGTGGAAGGCAACTGGCTGCTGCTGGATGACGATAAGTGGCGCGCTTTGGGTGAGTTCTGTGATTTTTCCCTGTTTATCAGCGCGCCTGCTGCTGCTTTGCGCGAACGCCTGGTGCAGCGCAAGCGGGCAGGGGGTTTATCTCAGGAAGATGCCGAGGCATTTTACCTGCGCACAGACGGTCCAAACGTCGAACGTGTTCTTTGCCATAGTCGTCCGGCGGATCTGACGTTGCAGATGACGGCAGAGGGCGAATATGTTTTCGCCTGAGTGGAATAATTCCGCCGTAAATGGGCGAAGAAATGTGACGCAAGTCAGATAAATGGCGAATCTCTCGGGGTGAACGTTCCTTTTATTCCCCGTTTCGCTTATTCTTGCTGAAGCGTTTCAGTCGATTAAATGTTCGACAATTGACCAATCAGTCGCAGTTTGTGACAGGCAAGGATTCCCCTCTGAGCGTAGCTGGATTACTCTTTCAGCCACTTCAATTCAGGGATAGCCTTGCAGGAGACCTATGACCGTACGCGTAGCGATTAATGGCTTTGGTCGCATCGGACGTAACGTGATTCGTGCTTTATATGAATCCGGGCGTCGGGCGGAAATCACCGTAGTGGCTGTCAATGAACTGGCAGACGCGGCGGGTATGGCGCATTTGTTGAAATACGATACCAGCCATGGGCGCTTTGCCTGGGACGTTCGCCAGGAAAGAGAGCAACTGTTCGTCGGCGATGATGTGATTCGCGTCCTGCATGAGCGCAGCATTGAAGCGCTGCCGTGGCGTGAGTTGGGTGTGGATGTGGTGCTGGACTGCACCGGCGTGTACGGCAATCGCGAACACGGCGAGGCGCATCTGGCAGCAGGCGCGAAGAAAGTGCTGTTTTCCCATCCCGGTGGTCACGATCTCGACGCAACCGTCGTCTACGGCGTGAACCATCTCGAGCTGCAAGCCGAACACCGTATTGTCTCCAATGCCTCCTGCACCACAAACTGCATTATTCCGGTCATCAAACTGTTAGACGACGCGTATGGCATTGAGTCGGGTACAGTCACCACGATCCACTCCGCCATGCACGACCAGCAGGTAATCGACGCGTATCACCCGGACCTTCGTCGCACGCGCGCGGCGAGTCAGTCCATCATTCCGGTGGATACGAAACTGGCGGCGGGGATCACCCGTATTTTCCCCCAGTTTAACGATCGTTTTGAAGCCATTGCGGTTCGCGTGCCGACCATAAATGTCACCGCGATTGACCTCAGTGTTACCGTGAAGAAACCGGTAAAAGCTAATGAAGTCAACCTGTTGCTGCAAAAAGCAGCACAGGGAGCATTTCATGGTATAGTTGACTATACGGAATTACCGTTGGTCTCAGTAGATTTTAACCACGATCCGCACAGTGCCATTGTTGATGGCACACAGACGCGGGTCAGCGGTGCTCACCTCATCAAAACGCTGGTGTGGTGCGATAATGAATGGGGCTTTGCTAACAGGATGCTCGACACCACGTTAGCCATGGCCGCACAAGGTTTCAGGTAGGGCGCAAAGTGCGCATGCAAAACTTTAAGAATCAACGAGAGGATTCACCATGTCTGTAATTAAGATGACCGATCTGGATCTGGCAGGTAAACGCGTTTTCATCCGTGCCGATCTGAACGTACCTGTTAAAGATGGCAAAGTGACCAGCGATGCGCGTATTCGTGCTTCTCTGCCAACCATCGAACTGGCACTGAAACAGGGTGCGAAAGTGATGGTAACCTCTCACCTGGGTCGTCCGACCGAAGGCGAGTACAACGAAGAATTCTCTCTGCTGCCAGTTGTTAACTACCTGAAAGACAAACTGTCTAACCCGGTACGTCTGGTGAAAGATTACCTGGACGGCGTGGAAGTGGCTGCAGGTGAACTGGTTGTTCTGGAAAACGTTCGCTTCAACAAAGGCGAGAAGAAAGACGACGAAGCGCTGTCCAAGAAATACGCTGCCCTGTGCGACGTATTCGTGATGGATGCATTCGGTACCGCTCACCGTGCGCAGGCTTCTACTCACGGTATCGGTAAATTCGCAGACGTCGCTTGTGCAGGTCCACTGCTGGCTGACGAACTGGAAGCACTGGGTAAAGCACTGAAAGAACCAGCACGTCCAATGGTTGCTATCGTTGGTGGTTCTAAAGTGTCTACCAAACTGACCGTTCTGGATTCCCTGTCTAAAATCGCTGACCAGCTGATTGTTGGCGGTGGTATCGCGAACACCTTCGTTGCTGCTCAAGGCCACAACGTCGGTAAATCCCTGTACGAAGCGGACCTGGTTGACGAAGCAAAACGTCTGCTGACCACCTGCGATATCCCAGTCCCAACGGACGTTCGCGTGGCAACCGAGTTCTCTGAAACCGCGACCGCGACCCTGAAATCTGTTAACGACATCAAAGATGAAGAGCAGATCCTGGACCTGGGCGACGTGTCTGCACAGAAACTGGCTGACATCCTGAAAAACGCGAAAACCATTCTGTGGAATGGCCCGGTTGGCGTGTTCGAATTCCCTAACTTCCGTAAAGGGACTGAAATCGTGGCTAACGCAATCGCAGACAGCGAAGCGTTCTCCATCGCAGGCGGCGGCGATACTCTGGCGGCTATCGACCTGTTCGGTATTTCCGACAAAATCTCCTACATCTCCACTGGTGGCGGCGCATTCCTCGAATTCGTGGAAGGCAAAGTTCTGCCAGCAGTAGCAATGCTCGAAGAGCGCGCTAAGAAGTAAGCCATTCATGGGCAGGGAAACCTGCCCAAATTTCAGCGTGCTTTTTAGAGCTCGCACCTTTTCTAACGGCCGAAGATACAGGACTACGTAACATGTCTAAAATTTTTGATTTCGTAAAACCTGGCGTGATCACTGGTGATGACGTTCAGAAAGTGTTCCAGGTAGCTAAAGAAAACAACTTTGCTCTGCCGGCAGTTAACTGCGTGGGTACCGACTCCATTAACGCCGTACTGGAAACCGCTGCAAAAGTTAAAGCGCCGGTTATCGTACAGTTCTCTAACGGTGGCGCAGCATTCATCGCCGGTAAAGGCGTGAAAACTGACGTTCCTCAGGGCGCAGCAATCCTGGGCGCTATCTCTGGTGCGCACCACGTACACCAGATGGCTGAGCACTACGGTGTTCCAGTTATCCTGCACACTGACCACTGCGCGAAGAAACTGCTGCCGTGGATCGACGGTCTGCTGGACGCGGGTGAAAAACACTTCGCAGCGACCGGTAAGCCACTGTTCTCTTCTCACATGATCGACCTGTCTGAAGAGTCACTGCACGAAAACATCGAAATCTGCTCCAAATACCTGGCGCGTATGTCCAAAATGGACATGACCCTGGAAATCGAACTGGGTTGCACCGGCGGTGAAGAAGACGGCGTGGACAACAGCCACATGGACGCTTCTGCACTGTACACCCAGCCAGAAGACGTTGATTACGCGTACACCGAGCTGAGCAAAATCAGCCCACGTTTCACCATCGCGGCATCTTTCGGTAACGTGCACGGCGTTTACAAGCCAGGTAACGTGGTTCTGACCCCGACTATCCTGCGCGATTCTCAGGAATACGTTTCTAAGAAACACAACCTGCCGCACAACAGCCTGAACTTCGTCTTCCACGGCGGTTCCGGTTCTTCTGCTCAGGAAATCAAAGATTCCGTAAGCTACGGTGTAGTCAAAATGAACATCGATACCGATACCCAATGGGCAACCTGGGACGGCATCCTGCAGTACTACAAAACCAACGAAGCTTACCTGCAAGGCCAGCTGGGCAACCCGAAAGGCGAAGACCAGCCGAACAAGAAATACTACGATCCACGCGTATGGCTGCGTTCTGCCCAGACCTCTATGATCACCCGTCTGGAGCAGGCATTCAAAGAGCTGAACGCGGTTGACGTTCTGTAATTTGAGTTGCTGAAAAGCGTTAAAAAGGCCCGCACTTGGACTGCACCCCAAAAGTTGGACACCCAACTGATTAAGGTGCAGTTTTTTATGGCAAAGCCAAAATATTCCCTCGAAACCAGATTAGCTGTCGTCAATCACTACCTTGCCGGAAAAGATGGAACAC
>NZ_JASSOT010000059.1 GCF_030238365.1 Lelliottia wanjuensis
GAACTCAGAAGTGAAACGCCGTAGCGCCGATGGTAGTGTGGGGTCTCCCCATGTGAGAGTAGGGAACTGCCAGGCATCAAATAAGTGAAGAGGCCATCCGCAAGGATGGCCTTTTTGCGTTTTTGTCGTTGATAAGAAGCTGACAATATGTCAGCGCCCAGCCATCCATCCCCGAATAAACCCTACGATCGCATCCACATCATTCAAATCCAGAACCGGAACATCAAGTGATAGTGAAACGTCGCTGGCGACCGCAATCACATGCTGATCCACAGTTAGTTCCTCGATCTCATGCCCCGCATCGCTTCTGAAAAGCAAAATCTTCGCCACGGATTCATGTTTAAACCCCTCAACCAGCACCAGATCCAGCGTCGAATGGTCCATTCGACTCACCAGATAATCTAAATCCAGCACCTCTTCCTCAGGTGTTTCCGTCATCAACGCCCATCGCTGAGCGCTGGCGACCATGGTTTGCGCCGCACCGGCTTTGCGCAGCTCGTAGCTGTCTTTCCCCGGCTTATCGATATCCATGTTGTGGTGAGTATGTTTAATCAGCCCAGGACGGATCCCCTGCGCGCATAGGGCTGGGATCAATTTTTTTAGAAGCGACGTTTTCCCGGTGCCGCTCCAGGCGGCGATCGCTAGAACAGGTTTCATTCTTTCCCCTGCATCGTTTGCAAATCCTCAGTCGTGTTGACGTTAATAAAAGCAGACTTCAGATCGCTGAAATCAACGGAGTGGCCGCCAGACTGGCGCATAAATACCATCACACGTCGCTCTCCTGCTGCCAGATAATCCTGCAGTTCAGGAATCAATGTCCGGTTCATTAACGCAATCGTGGGATGATCGCGCTCACCGTCATATACCCAGACCACGGGCGCGTTTTTGCGTTGATGAGTAAGACGTTCAGCCAGACAGGATGGAATAAACGGCGTATCGCACGGGCAAAAGAGAAACCACTCCTCGTCAGACTGCTGCATAACACTCAGCATACCGGCCAGTGGGCCAGGGTAATCCGCTAAGCTATCCTGAAATACCGGATACCCGCTTTGCTGATAAATCTCGATATGGCGGTTAGCGCTGATAGCCATCATTTCAACCTGTCCACTCAGCGTAGCGGCAACGTGCTGCCATAGAGGTTTGCCATTAAGTAACTGTAAACCCTTATCTTTTCCGCCCATGCGCGTCGCTCTTCCCCCGGCAAGCACGATGCCAGTCACTCCTCGGCACTGATTCACGAATGTCGCCTCTTTTATTGTGGGATTGACCCTGCTAACGTGTCCCTATCAATGAAAGGAGCACTACGATGAAATGTAAACGCCTGAACGAAGTTATCGAACTTCTCCAGCCCGCCTGGCAAAAAGAGCCTGAGCTCAACCTGATGCAATTTTTACAGAAACTGGCGAAAGAGTCAGGTTATGACGGTGAACTGACCGACCTTTCTGATGACATCCTGATCTACCATCTCAAAATGCGTGATTCTGATAAAGATGCCGCTATTCCGGGCATTAAGAAAGACTATGAGGAAGATTTCAAAACCGCGCTGCTGCGCGCCCGTGGCGTAATTAAAGAGTAAAACCTTGTAAGCGGCGCCACCGAAATCGCTGTGAAATGATATCCTGAATCATTCGTATAATTTCCGGATGATCGGATGAACGACACGGCTTTTACTTTCCAGACATTAAACCCGGATACCATTATGGATGCCCTCTTCGAACAGGGTATTCGGGTGGATTCCGGGCTAACTCCCTTAAACAGCTACGAAAACCGCGTCTATCAATTCCAGGACGAGGATCGTCAGCGCTTCGTCGTTAAATTTTATCGCCCAAAGCGTTGGTCGGCTGAGCAAATTCAGGAAGAGCATCAGTTCGCTCTCGATTTGGTCAACGATGATGTTCCGGTTGCCGCTCCCATTCAGTTTAATAACCAATCACTGCTCACGCATCAGGGATATTACTTTGCTGTTTTTCCGAGCCTGGGTGGCCGCCAGTTTGAGGCGGATAATATCGATCAGATGGAGTGGGTTGCCCGTTATCTGGGACGAATCCATCAGACGGGACGTAAAAAAACCTTCAACGCACGCCCTACGATCGGGATTCAGGAATATTTGACCGAACCCCGCCAGGTGTTCGAAACATCAACGCTCATTCCGAAGGCATTGAAAGCGGATTTCCTGAAAGCCACCGATGCGCTTATTGCGGCGGTGACTGAGCGCTGGGACGATCAAACGGACATTCTGCGCCTGCACGGCGACTGCCACGCCGGGAATATCCTCTGGCGCGACGGCCCGCTATTTGTGGATCTTGACGATGCCCGCATGGGGCCAGCGATTCAGGATCTCTGGATGCTGCTCAATGGTGATAAAGCCGAACAGCGCATGCAGCTCGAAACCATCATTGAAGCCTATGAAGAGTTTAGCCCCTTCAATTCAGACGAAATCGCCCTGATTGAACCTTTACGCGCCATGCGATTTGTATATTATCTCGCATGGTTAATCAGGCGTTGGGACGATCCCGCGTTTCCTAAAAACTTCCCATGGCTGACCGGGGAAGATTACTGGCGCAGCCAGACAACCACCTTTATTCAGCAAGTTAAGGTTCTGCAGGAACCGCCACTACAATTAACGCCAATGTATTAATCGGACACATCAGGAGAAAGTTGATCATGAAAAAAATATGGCTGGCGCTGGCAGGTATGATTCTGACATTTAGCGCATCTGCTGCTCAATTCAGCGATGGCAAGCAGTTCACTACCCTTGAAAAGCCGGTCGCCGGTGAGCCTCAGGTGCTGGAGTTCTTCTCATTCTATTGCCCGCACTGCTACCAGTTTGAAGAAGTTCTGCACGTTTCCGATAACGTGAAGAAAAAGCTGCCTGAAGGCACCAAAATGACCAAGTATCATGTCGAATTCCTGGGTCCTTTGGGTAAAGATCTGACGCAAGCCTGGGCGGTTGCTCTGGCGCTGGGCGTGGAAGATCAGGTGACGGCGCCAATGTTCGAAGCTGTACAGAAAACCCAGACCGTTCAGACCGTTGCAGATATTCGTAAAGTCTTTGTTGATGCCGGTGTGAAAGGCGAAGATTACGACGCGGCCTGGAACAGCTTTGTGGTGAAATCTCTGGTGGCTCAGCAGGAGAAAGCCGCAGCCGATCTCCAGCTGCAGGGTGTTCCGGCGATGTTCGTTAACGGTAAATACCAGGTGAACCCACAGGGTATGGATACCAGCAGCATGGATATCTTCGTGCAGCAGTATGCCGAGACCGTGAAATATCTGGTTGAGAAGAAATAAAAGTGAAAACGCCGGTCATTGACCGGCGTTTTTGTTTGCAGATTTAATATCGTTTATCAGCACATCTTTATCGTTCCACAGCGTGTTCAGCCACAGCTGGAAGCGACGTTTGAAATTCTTATCATTGATATAATCCCCGTGTAGTCCTTCATCCACGGGCACCAGATTAACTCTCACCACAATCCGCGTCAGCTTCCCGCTCAACATATCGTAGAACGGTGTGCCGTCATTTTCTGGATAGCACAGAGTGACGTTCAGCAATTTATCGAACTGCGCGCCCAGCACATTAAGCGCCATCGCAATCCCCGCGGCTTTCGGCGGCAGAAGGTTTTTATAAGGGGAGCGAGTTTGCTGACGCTTCAGTTCCGTAAAACGGGAGCCCTCAACAAAGTTAACGATGGTTGTCGGGTGTGCGCGGAATTTCTCGCAGGAGCGACGCGTTGTTTCAACATCACGGCCACGGCGATCCGGGTGTCGAATAAGATAGCTGCGCGAGTAGCGTTTCATAAACGGCATATCCAGCGCCCAGCATGCCAGCCCGATAAACGGCACCCAGGCCAGCTGCTGCTTAAGAAAGTACTTGTTCATCGGAATATGTTTGCGAAACAGCACGCATAACACCACGATATCGGCCCAGCTATGGTGATTGCAGAGCAGCAAATACCAGTTTTTCTTGTTGAGGCCTTCCAGCCCTTCGATATCCCATTTCAGATGTGGGTTAAGACGCAGCAGCAGTGCCAGCCCTTCACACCAGCAGTACATCATAAAATTGCAGAATGCGGATACCGCGCGCCAGACGACTGGAACCGGCAGCAGAAGTTTAATGATTCCGGCGACGATGATCGGTACAGAACAGGCGATGGTCACCAGGATAGTTAAAATGATGCTTAACAGTAATGTTATCGCAGCGAGTAATCTCGGCATGATGAGTTTTTTCAGATAGTTAGCTGGAGTCTGGCGGCCAGATCGCTGCGCAGGGCGCTGATTTTACCAGAAAACGAATTAAAGCAGGGGGCTTTCACTCTGCGATAGTGTGGGATATGTGCCTTAACAGAGTATTTGTCTGCGATAGCCTATTTGGCTCTTCTTATATCCACATAGAGCAAATAGTCATCAATTGGAAATATACCGATCGGATCTATTTATAAAGCATTGATTTTAATTTATAAAAAATTCAAATAAGATCCATTTATGACTCGTTTCTTCATATGAATTAAAAGTATGCACAAACTTATCCACAGTTTGATTTTGCGATCGATCCTGACGATCGCAAAATCTTTTCCTGTATTCGGCGCTAAAAACTGATGTTTTCATCCTTCTGTGGCATCCTTTAGCCATAAATTGATTAAAGGCACGGACATTATGGTTCAGATTCCAGAAAACCCTCTTATTCTCGTCGACGGCTCTTCATACCTGTATCGGGCGTATCATGCGTTTCCTCCTCTGACCAACAGCGCGGGGGAGCCAACCGGCGCGATGTATGGCGTGCTGAATATGCTGCGCAGCCTGATCCTGCAATACCAGCCGTCCCATGCGGCGGTGGTATTTGATGCGAAGGGCAAAACCTTCCGCGATGAGCTATTCGAGGATTACAAATCCCACCGTCCGCCGATGCCGGATGATTTGCGCGCGCAAATCGAGCCGCTGCACACCATGGTGAAAGCGATGGGCTTGCCGCTGCTGGCGGTTTCTGGGGTGGAAGCTGACGACGTCATCGGTACCCTGGCGCGTGAAGCGGAGAAAATGGGCCGTCCGGTGCTGATCAGTACCGGTGATAAAGACATGGCGCAGCTGGTGACTCCTGGGATCACCCTGATCAATACCATGACCAACACCATCCTTGGGCCGGAAGAGGTCGTCACCAAATATGGCGTGCCGCCAGAACTGATCATCGATTTCCTCGCCTTGATGGGTGACTCCTCGGATAACATTCCGGGCGTGCCAGGCGTGGGCGAGAAAACCGCGCAGGCGTTGCTGCAGGGCCTCGGCGGACTGGATACGCTGTATGCTGAATCCGACAAAATTGCCGGGCTGACGTTCCGTGGTGCCAAAACCATGGCCGCGAAGCTCGAGCAAAATAAAGATGTGGCTTACCTCTCCTATAAGCTGGCCACCATCAAAACTGACGTCGAGCTGGAACTTACCTGCGAGCAGCTTGAAGTGCAGCAGCCGGTCGCGGAAGAGCTCCTTGGCCTGTTTAAGCAGTATGAGTTCAAACGCTGGATAACCGACGTCGAAGCCGGGAAATGGATGCAGGCGAAGGGCGCTAAACCTGCCGCCAAGCCAAAAGAGACCCTCGTTGTTAATGCCGAAGAGGAAGTCGAAGAGGCGGCGAGTCAGCTCTCCTTCGAAAACTACGAAACGGTACTCGACGAAGCGCAGCTCATCGCCTGGATTGAGAAACTGAAAAAAGCGCCGGTCTTCGCGTTCGATACCGAAACCGACAGCCTCGATAACATCTCCGCCAACATGGTCGGTCTCTCCTTTGCGACAGAGCCGGGCATCGCCGCTTATGTCCCTGTCGCGCATGACTATCTGGACGCACCGGATCAAATATCCCGTGACCGCGTACTTGAGCTGCTCAAGCCGCTGCTGGAAGATGATAAAGCGCTCAAGGTTGGGCAAAACCTGAAATATGATCGCGGCATTTTGCAGAACTACGGCATCGAGCTGCGCGGTATCGCCTACGACACCATGCTGGAATCCTACATTCTGAACAGCGTCGCGGGCCGTCATGATATGGATTCGCTCTCCGATCGCTGGCTTAAGCATAAAACCGTCACCTTCGAAGAAATTGCCGGCAAAGGCAAAAATCAGCTGACCTTCAACCAGATTGCCCTGGAAGAGGCGGGTCGCTACGCGGCAGAAGATGCTGACGTGACGCTGCAGTTACACCTGAAAATGTACCCGAAACTGCAAAAGCAGGAAGGGCCGCTGAACATTTTCGAGAATGTCGAAATGCCGCTGGTGCCTGTGCTGTCTCGTATTGAGCGCAACGGCGTCAAAATCGATCCGGCCGTTCTGCACAAGCATTCGGAAGAGATCACCCTGCGTCTGAATGAGCTGGAGCTGAAAGCTCATGACATTGCGGGCGAGCCCTTCAACCTGGCGTCGACCAAACAGCTGCAAACCATTCTGTTTGAAAAACAGGGTATTAAACCGCTGAAGAAAACGCCGGGCGGCGCGCCGTCTACGTCTGAAGAGGTACTGGAAGAGCTGGCGCTGGATTACCCGCTGCCAAAAGTGATTCTGGAATACCGTGGCCTCGCGAAGCTTAAATCGACCTACACCGATAAGCTGCCGCTAATGATCAACCCAAAAACTGGTCGCGTTCACACCTCCTATCATCAGGCGGTAGCGGCGACGGGGCGTTTGTCCTCCACCGATCCTAACCTGCAGAACATTCCGGTGCGTAACGAAGAAGGGCGACGCATCCGTCAGGCCTTCATCGCTCCGCAAGATTACCTGATCGTCTCTGCCGACTACTCGCAAATCGAACTGCGCATCATGGCGCACCTGTCGCGTGACAAGGGTTTGCTGACCGCGTTTGCCGAAGGGAAAGATATCCACCGCGCTACGGCTGCAGAAGTTTTTGGTCTGCCATTAGAGAGCGTAACCGGCGAGCAGCGCCGCAGCGCGAAAGCGATCAACTTCGGCCTGATCTACGGTATGAGCGCCTTTGGCCTTTCTCGCCAGCTGAATATTCCGCGTAAAGAGTCGCAGAAGTACATGGATCTCTACTTCGAGCGTTATCCGGGCGTACTGGAATACATGGAACGCACGCGTGCCCAGGCAAAAGATAAGGGCTACGTTGAAACGCTGGATGGTCGCCGTCTGTATCTGCCGGATATCACCTCCAGCAACGCGGCGCGTCGTGCTGGTGCAGAGCGCGCGGCCATCAACGCCCCGATGCAGGGGACGGCCGCGGATATCATCAAGCGCGCCATGATTGCGGTTGATGCCTGGCTGGAAAACGATAAACCACGCGTGAAAATGATCATGCAGGTGCATGATGAACTGGTGTTCGAAGTGCACAAAGACGATCTGGAAGCCGTATCGAAAAAGATCCACGAACTGATGGAAAGCAGCGTGAAATTAGATGTGCCATTGCTGGTGGAAGTGGGGAGTGGGGCGAACTGGGATCAGGCTCACTAAGGGTTCGATGAACAAGCGGCTGATTATGTAAGTAAGCAACATAACAGCCCGCTTTTTGTGACAACCATTAGATTTACCTATGTAAAGAGTGAAAAAAAACTACAAAAAGTGCTTTGTCCAGCGATAAAAAAAGAGTAGAGTTATCGATGTAGGGTACAGAGGTAAGATGTTCTATCTTTCAGACCTTTTACTTCACGTAATCGGATTTGGCTGAATATTTTAGCCGCCCCAGTCAGTAATGACTGGGGCGTTTTTTATTGCGGCAAAGAAAATATTTGGACCAAAAAAAAGCGCGGTCATCGCCGCGCTCTTCATCACTCTTCCGCTTCAGTCGCGGGTTCCAGTCCGTTATACCAGCTGTCGAGCTTGTGACGCAGCACGTCCACACCCTGCTTTTTCAGGGAGGAAAACGTCTCAACCTGCACGTCACCGCCGAACTCCACCGCGGCTTCACGCACCAGTTTCAGCTGCGCTTTACGCGCACCGCTTGCCAGTTTATCGGCTTTGGTCAGCAGCACCAGAACCGGGATATCGCTCGCAACGCCCCAGTGGATCATCTGCTGATCGAGATCTTTCAGCGGGTGACGGATGTCCATCAGCACCACCAGACCTTTCAGGCACTGGCGTTTTTCCAGGTATTCTCCCAGCGCGCGCTGCCATTTGATTTTGACCTCTTCCGGCACTTCGGCGTAGCCGTAACCGGGTAAATCCACCAGACGCTTACCGTCGGCAACTTCAAACAGGTTAATCAGCTGAGTACGACCCGGGGTTTTTGAGGTACGCGCCAGGCTTTTCTGGTTTGTCAGCGTATTCAGGGCGCTGGATTTTCCCGCATTGGAGCGGCCAGCAAATGCCACTTCGATACCCGTATCAGGCGGTAAGTGGCGAATATCAGGCGCACTGGTGACAAAATGCGTCTGTTGATAGTTCCAGGTAGTCACGTGGTCGTCTCCAAAAATCGTAATCTGATGGGGAGTATACCTGAATGCAGGCAAAAGGCTTTTCTCTTCGCGTTCGGGCTGTAGATTAAAACCATTATAAATGTAAGACATTGACCATTATTGCTATGGGATATTTAAGAGGATCCTCATGCAGTAAAAATAGCAAAACCTTTAAAATCATAATGTTGACGATAAGGAATTATCCGAAAGTTCTAATTTGGACGCGCAGGTGGCTTGTCAGAAAACCTGAAAAAGGTAAAGTAGCAACCAAGGCGAGGATGCCAGCAGGATAACGACTTCAGGATGAAGGGTCAGGAGCGCCAGGAGGCGAAGACTCAGGACAACCAGGATGGTGACACGCCTGGAGGCGTTTGAAAGGAAAAGGAACCGTATCATGGACGGTATCCGCTAAAGGATAAACAGGGTTAGTTGTTGGCAAACATGGAATGTTTGACCCGTTAAGGGTTGAGAGTCAGGAAAAAAGGCGACAGATTGCTCTGTCGCCTTTTTTCTTTGCTTGCTTTCTGCTAGATTTCGCCGCAATTCTATACTGAATAAAATGGCTTAAAGACAAGGCATCATGAAAAAACCGACATCCACAGCGGGCGCTAAACGCCCGGCAAAAGCACACCGCAAAACCCGTGAAGAACTGAATCAGGAAGCTCGCGATCGTAAACGTGCGAAAAAGCATAGTGGTCATGCATCGGGTAGCCGCGCGAGCGGTAGCAGTGTCACAGGTTCCGCTGCGCAGCAATCCAAACAGAAAGACCCGCGCATCGGGAGCAAAACGCCAATTCCACTGGGCGTCACCGACGCCCCGGTTATCAAGCAGCAAAAACCTAAAAAGAGCGAGAAACCTATGCTTTCACCGCAGGCTGAGCTGGATATGCTGGAGAATGATGAGCGCCTGGATGCGCTGCTGGAACGTCTTGAACAGGGCGAAGCGCTGAATGCTGAAGAGCAGAAATGGGTTGATGCCAAACTGGATCGTATTGATGAACTGATGCAGCAGCTCGGTCTCTCTTACGACGATGAAGAAGACGAAGAAGAAGAGAAGCAGGACGACATGATGCGTCTGCTGAAAGGTGGAAACTAACATTTGCACCCGGCGGGCTCTATAGTCCTGCTTATAACCCTTCCGGTTATATGTTATCTGGTGTGGTTATTCGTTAAACTACGGCGGTTGTCGCGGCGACAGAGGTGGCTGCGCACCCGAATGTTGACCCGCAGTGGGGTCAAAACGGGCCGCCGTATACGAACGCGACACCAACGGAAGGAGTGAGCATGTCTGTACCAAGCATCGACTGGGATCTGGCCCTGATCCAGAAATATAACTATTCCGGGCCGCGTTATACCTCATACCCGACCGCGCTGGAGTTCTCGGAATCCTTCGGTGAGGCCGACTTTTTGCAGGCGGTTGCGCGCTATCCTGAGCGCCCGCTGTCGCTGTATGTTCACATCCCCTTCTGCCATAAGCTCTGCTATTTCTGCGGCTGCAATAAAATCGTCACCCGCCAGCAGCACAAAGCCGATCAGTATCTGGATGCGTTAGAGCAGGAGATCCTGCACCGCGCGCCGCTGGTGGCCGGGCGTCACGTGAGCCAGCTGCACTGGGGCGGCGGTACGCCAACCTATCTCAACAAAGCGCAAATCAGCCGCCTGATGAGCCTCCTGCGCGCCAATTTCCGTTTTGATGCCGATGCTGAAATCTCGATTGAAGTCGATCCGCGTGAAATCGAACTGGACGTGCTCGATCACCTGCGTGCCGAGGGCTTCAACCGTCTGAGCATGGGCGTGCAGGACTTCAACAAAGAAGTGCAGCGCCTGGTCAACCGCGAGCAGGACGAGGAGTTTATTTTTGCGCTGCTGAACCACGCGCGTGAAATCGGTTTTACCTCGACCAACATCGACCTGATTTACGGCTTGCCGAAGCAAACGCCGGAAAGCTTCGCCTTTACGCTGAAACGTGTGGCGGAGCTGAACCCCGATCGCCTGAGCGTCTTTAACTATGCGCACCTGCCGACGCTGTTTGCCGCCCAGCGCAAAATCAAAGATGCCGACCTGCCGTCTGCGCAGCAAAAGCTCGATATCCTGCAGGAGACCATTACTTCTCTGACGGAAACCGGCTACCAGTTTATCGGCATGGACCACTTTGCCCGTCCTGATGACGAGCTGGCCATCGCCCAGCGTGAAGGCGTCTTACATCGCAACTTCCAGGGTTACACCACTCAGGGCGATACGGATTTACTGGGGATGGGCGTGTCGGCGATCAGCATGATTGGCGACTGCTATGCGCAGAACCAAAAAGAGCTGAAACAGTACTATCAGCAGGTGGATGAAAGCGGCAATGCTCTGTGGCGCGGAATTGCGCTGACGCGCGATGACTGTATCCGTCGGGATGTTATTAAGGCGCTGATCTGTAACTTCCGCCTCGATTTTGCTGACGTCGAATCCCAGTGGGAACTCGCCTTTACCGACTACTTTGCGGAAGATCTGAAACTGCTCGCGCCGCTGGCGAAAGATGGGCTGGTGGAGGTGACGGATAACGCGATTCAGGTAACACCAAAAGGACGCCTGTTAATTCGTAATATCTGCATGTGCTTTGACGCCTATCTGCGTCAGAAAGCGCGATTGCAGCAATTCTCTCGCGTGATCTAGGCGCTACACAGACCGGGCCTACAGATGGTAGGCCTGATCGGCGCAGCGCCATCAGGCGTTATTCCATTCCCAGCTCTTTCAGCTTCCGCGTCAGGGTATTTCGCCCCCAACCCAGCAGCCGAGCCGCTTCCTGTTTATGCCCCTGCGTATGGCGCAATGCCGTTGTCAGCAAGGTGCGTTCCATTTCAGGCTGCGCTTCGGAAAGCAGATTTTGATGACCGGAACGCAGCGCACGATCCGCCCACTGCGCCAGCAGCGTCGCCCAGCTGTCGGGTAACGATTGGCCGCTGCTGCTTTCGGGCGCAGTGGCTTCAAACAATTCGCTCGGTAGATCCTGAATCAGCACTTCCTGACCGGCAGCCATCACCGTGAGCCAGCGGCAGGTATTTTCCAGCTGACGCACGTTTCCCGGCCATGCCAGACGCGTCAATGCTGCATCGGTTTCCGGGTGCAGCAGTTTCGCTTCAACCCCCAGTTCACGGGCGGCAACCTGCAGGAAATGGCGCGCCAGACGCGGAATATCTTCCCGGCGTTCGCGCAGCGGCGGAAGGTGAACGCGAATGACGTTCAGACGGTGGAACAAGTCCTCGCGGAACTTGCCCTCCTGCACGCGCTGCTCCAGGTTCTGGTGCGTGGCGGCGATAATACGCACATCGACTTTCACCGGCGCATACCCGCCGACGCGGTAAAACTGTCCGTCGGCCAGCACGCGCAGCAGACGCGTTTGCACGTCCAGCGGCATATCGCCGATCTCATCGAGGAAAAGCGTCCCGCCGTCGGCCTGTTCGAAGCGCCCCTGACGAATGGTGTTCGCGCCGGTAAACGCGCCTTTCTCATGACCAAACAGCTCCGATTCGATCAAATCCTTCGGGATGGCGGCCATATTCAGGGCGATAAACGGCGCTTTCGCGCGCGGGCTGTGGCGGTGAAGGGCGTGAGCGACCAGCTCTTTACCGGTCCCGGATTCACCGTTAATCAGCACGCTGATGGACGAACGCGACAGACGACCGATGATGCGAAACACATCCTGCATCGCGGGCGCTTCGCCAATAATATCCGTCGTCGGGCCAAACACCGGCGCGTTGCGCGGCTGCTGCTGTTCCTGATAGTGGCTGATCGCACGTTCCACCAGGGCGACGGCTTCATCGATATCGAAGGGTTTTGGCAGATAATCAAATGCACCCTGCTGGTAGGCGCTGACGGCGGCATCCAGGTCTGAGTGAGCGGTCATTATGATGACCGGAAGCATCGGATGGCGCTGTTTGATCTGTTTTAACAGCGCCAGCCCGTCCATGCCTGGCATCCGAATATCCGAAAGCAGCACGTCCGGGGTTTTGGTGATGAGCGCATCGAGCACTTCGCTGCCGCTTTCAAAGGTGGTGCAGTTTAATCCTGCGCCCGTGAGCGCGCGTTCAAGCACCCAGCGGATGGAGCTATCATCATCGACTACCCAGACTATCCCTCGTTGCATCGTCGTCACCTTTATTTTTTAATTGGCAGGTAAACCGAAAACTCGGTATGACCCGGCCAACTGGTAAATTCAATTTTGCCGGAGTGTTGGTCGATCAAATTACGGGCGATGGATAATCCCAGCCCGGTCCCGCCTTCGCGGCCACTCACCATCGGG
Source organism: Lelliottia wanjuensis (assembly GCF_030238365.1). Classification (GTDB taxonomy): domain Bacteria; phylum Pseudomonadota; class Gammaproteobacteria; order Enterobacterales; family Enterobacteriaceae; genus Enterobacter; species Enterobacter wanjuensis. Next base: position 12,670 of record NZ_JASSOT010000059.1, read on the forward strand.
TAAAACAGCGTGTCCTGAAGATGCGAGGGAATGCCTGGCCCGTTGTCTTCAACGTCGATACGAGCGGCGAGGCGATAGCGCACGCCATGCAGCGTTAACTGGAATGCGGTCCGCGTACGCAGAACGATCTGCCCGCCATCTGCGCCCAAGGCTTGCAGGGCGTTACGCACCACGTTCAGCAGAACCTGTTCAATCTGGTCGGGATCGTGCGGCAATTCCGGCAGACTTGGATCGTAATCGCGCACCAGCGTGACGTTTGCGGGTAACTCCATCGAGACCAGCTTCACTACGCGTTCAGCCACTTTGTGAATGCTTTCCGTCACGTGCATACCCGGCTGCTGAGGCCCCAGCAGACGGTCCACCAGGTTGCGCAGGCGATCGGCCTGTTCAATGATGACGTTGGTGTATTCTGCAAGCGTAGGGTCGGGCAGAGCTTTGGTTAACAGCTGTGCTGCGCCACGCAGGCCACCCAGCGGGTTTTTAATCTCATGGGCAAGGCCACGTACCAGATCGCGGGCGGCGATTTGCTGAGCGTGCTGGAGCTGCTCCTGGCTCAAGCGACGCAGGTTATCCATCGGCGCCATTTCCAGCAGAATGAGCCCGTCCGGCAGACGCTGTGCCGTCAGCGACAGAATATGCGAGCGCCCGTCGATCACCAGAGTCACTTCGTTGTCGGTGAACCCCTGGCCCGCCGCGAGACTTTCCTGCATCAGGGCAATATTCAGCGAAAAATAGCTCAACAGTTCGGGTAACGGCGTACCAAATAATTTACGCGAGCTTTGGGCGAGCAGCTGCTGCGCCGCAGGGTTGGCGTAATGCACCGCCAGCTCATCGTCGACCAGTAAGATACTGTTGATTAAAGAATTGAGGATCTGCCCAGCATCGGGCAGCGTGCCAGTTGCCATTAAGCAGTCTCCTGGAGTTGGGTGCACTATTTTAGTGCAGTATAGCTTTTTCGTTGTAAAAAGCGCGTGAGATCAGTTTGTTGGTGGAGAAAAAAGCCCATCCGGAGATGGGCTAAAAAGTTTCCACGGCAACAAAAAACGGCTTTCGATTTCCCGCGGAAAAGGTCGCGGGTCATCGTTAAAACTTAAACGCTGTAATACAGTTCGAACTCAACCGGGTGTGGCGTCATGCGCACACGGTCGTTCTCTTCGATACGCAGGGCGATGTAAGCATCGATAGCGTCGTCGGTGAACACACCGCCAGCCGTCAGGAACTCACGGTCAGCGTCGAGCGCGTTGAGTGCTTCTTCCAGAGAACCGGCAACCTGTGGGATCTCTTTCGCTTCTTCTGGCGGCAGGTCGTACAGGTTTTTGTCCATCGCTTCGCCTGGATGGATCTTGTTCTTGATACCGTCAAGACCCGCCATCAGCAGCGCTGCGAAGCACAGGTATGGGTTAGCCGCTGGGTCCGGGAAGCGCACTTCGATACGACGCGCTTTTGGAGACGCAACCACTGGGATACGGATAGAAGCAGAACGGTTACGGGCAGAGTAAGCCAGCATGACCGGTGCTTCGTAGCCTGGGACCAGACGCTTGTAGGAGTTGGTGGTCGGGTTCGCCAGGGCGTTAATCGCTTTAGCGTGCTTGATCACACCGCCGATGTAGAACAGCGCCTGCTCGGACAGACCCGCATATTTGTCGCCAGAGAACAGGTTAGTCCCGTTCTTGGACAGGGACATGTGGCAGTGCATACCGGAACCGTTATCGCCGAACATTGGTTTTGGCATGAAGGTCGCGGTTTTGCCGAAGCGGTGCGCCACGTTGTGAACCACATATTTGTAGATCTGAATCTCATCCGCTTTTTTAGTCATGGTGTTAAAGCGGGTGGCGATTTCGTTCTGACCCGCCGTCGCCACTTCGTGGTGATGCGCTTCAACAACCAGACCCATCTCTTCCATGATCAGACACATGGTAGAACGGATGTCCTGAGAAGAATCGACCGGAGGAACCGGGAAGTAACCGCCTTTCACGCCTGGACGGTGACCTTTGTTACCACCTTCGTATTTGGTGGAAGAGTTCCATGCGCCTTCGATATCGTCGATAGCCACGTGAGAGCCGGAGATAGACGCACCAAAGCGGATGTCGTCGAACAGGAAGAACTCTGGCTCTGGCCCGAACAGCACGGTGTCCGCGATGCCGGTAGAACGCAGGTACTCTTCAGCGCGTTTAGCGATGGAGCGTGGGTCGCGGTCGTAGCCCTGCAGCGTGCCTGGCTCGAGGATGTCGCAACGGATAATCAGGGTAGACTCTTCGTAGAACGGGTCAATGAGCGCAGTGGTTGCGTCTGGCATCAGAACCATGTCGGATTCGTTGATACCTTTCCAGCCGCCGATTGAGGAGCCGTCAAACATTTTGCCTTCTTCGAAGAATTCGGCATTTACCTGGTGAGCAGGAATTGTGACGTGCTGTTCTTTACCTTTGGTATCAGTGAAGCGCAGATCAACAAACTTCACTTCGTGTTCGTTCAGCATCGTCAAAACGTGTTCAGCGGACATACTTAACTCTCCCGGATTGGTCATTGTCGTCGTGGTAACGAGGTCTTCAATTCTGTTTATGGCAGGCAGGGTTGCCATCTTTTTGCCGTATTTTTATAAAGCGAAATCTGTGCCAACTTTTAAATCACCCCAAAAAGGCGTTATCATGCACGTCATAGTGCAAATGAACTGCACCACGATAGTCATCTTGCACCAGTATAGTGCTTCAGTGTGAACATTGAGCACCATATTGGTGCAATTTTCGTTAAAGTGCGCTTTTTACGCTGCGTGAAAGCGGTCACAAAGCAACTCTGCGATACTTGTTTGCGGAGGATGTTTGTGATCCTGTTTAGTCCTGCGATTAATCCGTGTACAATAACGCGCTATTTCTAAATGCCTGAGGCAAAGTTGTGATCGAAAATCTGCGTAATATCGCCATCATCGCGCACGTTGACCATGGTAAAACTACCCTGGTTGACAAGCTGCTGCAGCAATCCGGTACCTTCAGTAATGAACGTGCTGAAGCCACCGAACGCGTGATGGACTCCAACGATTTGGAGAAAGAGCGTGGGATTACCATCCTCGCTAAAAACACCGCTATCAAATGGAATGACTACCGTATCAACATCGTTGATACCCCTGGGCACGCCGACTTCGGTGGTGAAGTTGAACGTGTAATGTCCATGGTAGACTCCGTTCTGCTGGTCGTTGACGCAATGGATGGCCCAATGCCGCAGACGCGCTTCGTAACCAAAAAGGCATTTGCCCATGGTTTGAAGCCAATCGTGGTTATCAACAAAGTTGACCGTCCTGGCGCGCGTCCTGACTGGGTTGTGGATCAGGTCTTCGACCTGTTCGTGAACCTGGACGCAAGCGACGAGCAGCTCGACTTCCCAATCATCTATGCATCAGCACTGATGGGTATCGCGGGTAACGATCACAATGAGATGGCGGAAGACATGACTCCGCTGTACCAGGCGATTGTTGACCACGTTAAAGCACCAAGCGTTGACCTCGATGGTCCGTTCCAGATGCAGATCTCCCAGCTGGACTACAACAACTACGTTGGCGTTATCGGCATCGGTCGTATCAAGCGCGGTAAAGTGAAGCCTAACCAGCAAGTCACTGTCATCGACAGCGAAGGTAAAACTCGCAACGGTAAAGTCGGTAAAGTACTGACTCACCTCGGTCTGGAGCGTATTGAATCCACCGAAGCCGAAGCGGGCGACATCATCGCGATCACCGGTCTGGGCGAGCTGAACATCTCTGACACCCTTTGCGATCCGCAAAACGTCGAAGCGCTGCCAGCCCTGTCTGTTGATGAACCAACCGTTACCATGTTCTTCAACGTCAACACCTCTCCGTTCTGTGGCAAAGAAGGTAAATACGTTACCTCTCGTCAGATCCTTGACCGCCTGAACAAAGAGCTGGTGCACAACGTGGCACTGCGTGTTGAAGAAACCGAAGATGCGGACGCGTTCCGTGTATCCGGTCGTGGCGAGCTGCACCTGTCTGTTCTTATCGAAAACATGCGTCGTGAAGGCTTCGAACTGGCTGTGTCCCGTCCGAAAGTTATCAACCGTATGATCGATGGCCGTATGCAAGAGCCGTTCGAGAACGTGACGCTGGATATCGAAGAACAGCACCAGGGTTCTGTGATGCAGGCAATGGGCGAGCGTAAGGGCGATGTCAAAGACATGATCCCTGACGGCAAAGGCCGTATTCGTCTGGATTACCTGATCCCGGCACGTGGCCTGATCGGCTTCCGTACCGAGTTCATGACCATGACTTCTGGTACTGGTCTGCTGTACTCCACCTTCAGCCACTACGATGACGTTAAACCGGGTGAAATCGGCCAGCGCCAGAACGGCGTGCTGATCTCTAACGGCCAGGGTAAAGCAGTTGCGTTCGCACTGTTCAGCCTGCAGGACCGCGGTAAGCTGTTCCTGGGTCACGGTGCAGAAGTTTACGAAGGCCAGATCATCGGTATTCACAGTCGTTCTAACGACCTGACTGTAAACTGCCTGACCGGTAAGAAACTGACCAACATGCGTGCTTCCGGTACTGACGAAGCCACCACGCTGGTTCCAGCACAGAAAATGTCTCTTGAGCAGGCTCTGGAATTTATCGATGACGACGAACTGGTAGAAGTTACCCCTACCTCCGTACGTATCCGTAAACGTCACCTGACTGAGAACGACCGTAAACGTGCGGGCCGTGGCAGCAAAGACTAATACGATGCCTCTCTGAGGTGCGTAATGCGAAAAGCCGCTGATATTCAGCGGCTTTTTTTATGTCAGAACTGAGTGACGGCAGACGGTTTATTCTTCGCCGGCGCATCGGGTTCCGGCTCTTTTTTCCGCTTCCCTATCTCCTCAACGATAAAAGCGAAGCGTTGCTCGTTGAGCTTATAAAACAGTCCCATGGTAATGGCGGCGATAATCGCCAGCCCGCACGGCCAAAGAAAAATCAGCTGACGCAGGCCAAGCAGGGTGCCTGCACTTTGTACCGCGTGCGGGATATAACCGATTTGCGTGAGCATAATCCCAGGTAAGAATCCGGCGAGCGCCGCCGAAATCTTGCGCGAAAAGGTATAGCCGGTATAGACCGAGCCTTCGGCGCGGATCCCCGTCTTCCACTCCCCATACTCAACGGTATCCGGCACCAGCGCCCAGTTCAGGCTGTTCACGAAAGCCGTGCCGAAAAACGCCATACAGGAAAACAGTACGAACGTTAGCGAGCTGCTTCCCCAGACAAAGTTCAGCACATCGCCCACCGCCACAGGGTCAGCCCACCTAAATACACCTGCTTTTTGCCAAAGCGTTTCACTGCGCCCGGCACCAGAAGCACGCCCACCAGAATGCAGCCCATGCTGAAAAACCCCATCCACGACAAGAGATGAATATCGTTAAGCACGTACTGGGTGTAATAGACCTGGATTGCGAGTTTGATGTTAAAAGCCGCCAGTGTGCAGAGATTGGCGATGCACAGCACCAGCAGCGGGGGATTGCGGAAAATCGCATAGAACGATTTCATGATCCCTGGCTTATGGTGCTCGGGCGTGATGTCGACGTAACGCTCTTGCACCCCGCTGTAGCAGTACCACATGCAGAACAGCCCGGTGGTCACGAAGAGCAACGCGGCAACCAGATACCCCAGCGACGTCTGGCTGGCAAACAGCGCCTGTATGGGCATAAAGCCCACCGTACACAGCAGCAGCCCCACCGTGGCTCCGCCCTGACGCCAGGCCGCAAGATGCGCGCGCTCGTTCGGGTTTTTGGTGATCGCCGGAACCATCGCCCCGTACGAGCAGTTCATCAGGCTGTAGAACAGGCCGAACAGCATAAATAACACGGTGGCGATGGCCGTTTTGACCGTCAGACTGAAATCATTGGCGATGAACTGTGCCGTCGCGACCAGCGCGACCGGAACGGAGGCGTACAGAATAAAGGGCCGGAATTTCCCCCGTGCGCCGATATGGCGCCGTGAATCCAGCAGCACACCGGTCAGCATGTCGGTGAAGGCGGTGAAGAACTTCGCCACCAGAAAAATAATCCCACCGTAAAACGCCGGCATGCCCAGCTCATCCGTATAAAACTTCAGCAGGTACAGCGTGCCAATCGACAGAATCAGGTTCGAGCCAAAATCACCCATTCCATAGGCAAACTTCTCGCGCAGGCTCAGTTTCAGGGTTAACGGATCAGGGGTCTTAGTCATACGCGATCCTCATAGCGCCTTACGAAGCTCTATCTCTTCAACGATGCGCATATACAGCTTCTCGTTGAGGTTATAGAAGCAGCCCATGGCCACAATGGTGACGACGGCCAGAATGCACGGATAGATGAATATCAGCTGACGTAAGCCTTCCACGGTACCGGCGGACTGAACCACGTTGGGCACATAGCCGATTTGCGTCAGCATCAGGCCCGGGAAGAAACCGGCCAGCGCCTGCGACACCTTGCGAAAGAAGGTAAATCCGGTGTAAACCGTTCCTTCTGACCGCACGCCGGTTCGCCATTCGCCGTACTCCACCGTGTCCGACACCAGCGCCCAGTTCAGGCTATTCACGAATGCCGACCCGAAGAAGGCCAGACAGGAGAACGCGACAAAGCTGACCGGCCCGCCGCCGAAGAAGTAGTTCAGGAGATCGCCCGCCACCCAGATCAGCAGCCCGCCGATATAGACTTTTTTCTTGCCGAAGCGCCGCACCGCACCGGGCATCATAAATACGCCGACAAAAATGCAGCCCATGCTGAAGAATCCCATGTACGACAGCAAAATCGGGTCGTTGAGCACGTATTGCGTGTAGTAAACCTGAATCGCGAGTTTGACGTTGAACGCGCCTAAGGTGCACAGGTTAGCGATGCAGAGGATAAACAGCGGCCGGTTCCCGGCGATAGCCCGAAACGACTGGAGCAGGCCCGGTTTCTGCGCCATATGGGCAGGCTGCGCCTCGACGTAGCGCTCCTTCACGCCCCGATAGCAGCACCACATGCAGAGCAATCCGCAGAGGGAAAACAGAGTGGCGGCAAAGATATACCCGGCCTGCGAGCTGCCTTCAATCAGGTTCATGACCGGCACAAAACCGACCGTACAGAGCAGCAATCCGAGCGTTGCTCCGCCCTGACGCCAGGCGGCGAGGGCGGCACGCTCATCGGGGTTCTTGGTGATCGCAGGCACCATCGCGCCGTAGGAGCAGTTCATCATGCTGAAAACCAACCCGTAGAGCATGAACAGCAGGGTCGCCATGATCGTTTTGCCGGTGATATCAAAAGGCGTGCCGACAAAGTTGGCGATGGCTAACAGCGTGACCGGAAACGCCGCGTACAGCACAAACGGGCGGAATTTCCCCTTTGGCCCAATCTTGCGCCGCGAGTCGAGCATAATCCCGGTGCCCATATCGGTAAACGCGGTAAAGAATTTGGCAATCAAAAAGATAATGCCGCCGTAGGTGCCCGGCAGCCCCAGCACGTCGGTGTAAAACTTCAGCAAATAGAGCGTGCCAATATCCAACAGAATATTGGAACCCAGATCGCCCATTCCATAGGCCAGTTTTTCTTTAAACGGCAAACGCAGACTGGCCGGATTGCCGTTTTCGGTCATTGACTGACTCATCGTCTCTTCTCCGCTAACTCTGACTGGCGGCGCGAATGGCGGCCACTTTTTTGCCAAACAGGATCTGCAGTACCAGCAGCAAACCAAACACCGGCAGTAACGCACTCAGCGTGGAAATACCCGTGGCGCCTTTGATCAGCATCGCGCCGGAGGCAATCAGCAGTAAAAAGACCATCACCCGGAAGACGTTGACGGAGATCCGCTTGTGCACGTACTGGCCCACCAGCGACCCCAGGATCATGGTCGGCACGCAGAACAGCACCAGCTTGATGGTCGACACCGTCAAAATACCGCTGGTGGTCAGCCCGCCAATAATGGCGATGTTGTTGGCGGTAAAGAACGCGTTCAGGGTGCCGCGAAACGCCGCCGGAGCCAGATTGCGCAGCATGCCGTAAATCACCACCGGCGGCCCGTTGGTGGAGAAGGCTGAACCCAGCGCACCGGCAATCACGCCAATCGGCATGGCGATCCAGTTTTTGTCATACACCGGCAGACGCGGAATAAACAGGCTGTAGAAGGAGTAGAGGATCAGGAAACCGCCGAGACCGATTTTCATGATGTGATCGGGCAGATAAGAGAGCGCGTAAATGCCGACCGGGATCCCGGCAAAGGAGAACAGAATCAGCACCAGCGCTGATTTCCACTGCGTCTCTTTGCGCGAGAGCCAGGTGGCGTACAGCGCCGTCGCCGTGCCGACAATTACCGACATCGGTGCCGCCATTTTCAGCGGCAGGAGCAGGGTAATCAGCGGCATGGTGGTGAGTGCGCCGCCGAAACCGGCGCAGATCCCAACGAAGGTGTACATAAACATAATGGCAATCACGATAGCCATCACGCCGTAATCCAGAGGCACACCGTCTGGAGTAAACAGAGTAAAGAAGTCCATGTTCTTTCCTTGAATTACAGAGCGATAAGCTGGTCGAACAGCTTGCGCCATTCACTGTTAGCCCGATAAAAGACCGGCGGCTGGCCCAATGGCGCCTGCACCGTCACTTCTCCGCCGGTGTACTCTTCTCCCGTCCAGGCGTGGATCCAGCTGTCCTGCGGAAGATAAAGCGTCCAGTCGCGGCGAGCTTCTTCATGCACGGGCGCGACCAGCAGATCGCGGCCAAACAGATACTGATATTTCAGGGAATAGGTTTGCGCGTCATCCTCGTAATGCAGGAACAGCGGGCGCATCACCGGCAGGCCGCGTTTCGCGTTCTGCGCCACGGCGTCTTTGATGTAGGGCTTCAGGGTGGTGAAGATGGATGTCATTCGGGCGAAGTGATCGATAGTTTCTGCGTCGCTGTCGAACTGCCAGTTATCGCCAGGGCGGTTCCCCTCATGGGTGCGCATCATCGGCGTGAAGGCGCTGAAATCGCACCAGCGCAGCAGGAGCTCTTTGCTGCGTTTCATCTCGAATAAAGTGGTGTAACCGCCGATATCGCTGTGATGCAGACCGTGCCCGGTCATCGCCAGCGACAGCGCCGCCGGAACCACTGACGCCAGGCCGTCGTCCAGACTCCAGTCCACGTTCTGATCGCCCGCCCACATCATCACCGAATGCTTCTGGCTCCCGGTGTAACCCGCGCGCATAAAGAACAGGATCTCGCCGAGCTTGCCGGTCTCTTCCAGCGCCTCGTAATTACACTTCGCCCACAGGGCAGGCCAGGCGTTATGCATGATCTCGGCGCTCACGCCGTTGTGCAGGAAGGTGTCGGTAGGCAGATACTCGCCAAAGTCCGCCATCCAGCCGCCGCAGCCGAGTTCGATCAGGTTACGTTTGATGACCTCTTTGTACCAGTCGTAGGCTTCCGGGTTGGTCAGGTCGATCACGCCCGCGTAAAACTCGCCGAACTCGACGTGATAGTCTTTGCCGTCGGCATCTTTGGTCAGATAGCCGCGTGTCGCTGCCTCTTCGCAGAGATCTTTATCGCTGGCAACGTACGGGTTGATGTAGGAGAGGAACTGCACGCCTTCGCGTTTCCACTGCGGGATGCGCTCATCAAGCTGCGGATAAAGCTCGCGGTTCCATTTCCAGTTCCACATCACGCGCTTGCCGAACGAGGTCATGCGGATGCCGGACCAGTCCTGCGCCCAGATGCCGTTCACCTTCACGCCGCCGTTACGCATCGTATCGAGCTTTTGCTGGCACACCTCGGTCCCGCCCTGAACGCCCAGCGTCACGCCGTCGTAAACCCAGTCCGGCAGCTCCGGCTGTCGGCCCAGTAATCCGCTCAGTTTTTCCAGCAGATCGACATAGGTTTCAGCACAGTCGAAGCGCAGCGTGGCGTTATCCTCCCAGAACGCCAGCTCGTGGAAATCAGGATCGCTGAAGTCAAAATTCATGTAGCAGCTGTTATCGACGTGGCAGTAATACTTTTGCGTGCTGACGAAGGTCGGCTGGGGGAAGAAGGTCCAGTAATAATCCCCGCCCGCATTCTCTTTGCAGTCGGCAAGCCAGGTGACGAGGGTCTGTTTGTTACGCCCCACGCCCTGTTCGCTGGTCCACAGCGGGAAAGGTTTGCCGCGCAGATCGAAATATGAAAACTGCTCGCCGCAGCCATAGATATGGTCCGCTGGCTGCGCCGCCAGTCTCAGCCAGATGCGGTTATGGCTGGGAAGCTCGTTTTTGAGTTTCAGCTCAAGGCGGCCCTGTTTATCCGTGCCGACCAGCAAGGTGGCGCTCACCGCATCCCCGCGGGTAAAACGAATCGTCCAGCCTGCGCCTTGCGCTGTGACCGTCGCATCCGTCAGGGCAATCTTCTCGTTGAGTTTGTCTTTGATGCTGAAGTTGCCGCGAAACATCTCAATATCTGCCGCGCCCGAACCCATCCACAGGCAAGGCGATTGCGGCGTGTGGCACAGGATCAGGCGGTCCTGAAACGACAGGCTAAAACCATCGTCACGGGTTATCACTTTCACATCAGGGTATTGCGAAGCCATTTTGACCTCCGTTGTAGGGTAAGGGTTCTTTGTTTTAGTTATTCGCAGCCAATTTCAAAGCTCATCTGATGGGCGTCGCCCGGTCCGAGGACCACCAGGTCAACGCCTGAGTTAAAGGCATCCGGCGGACAGCTCATCGGTTCCACCGCAAGGCCTCTTCGTTCCAGCTTTTCGCCGGAGTAAATCTGGATCCACGGCTGGTTCGAGCGCAGCCAAACGGCCATCGCGCTTTGCGGGTCCGTTAACCTGACTTCCCAGCGAGACCCGACGTCCAACGGGTGAAAGGTGTGGTCGATCTGCGTCGAGCCGATGGTGCGCGGTGCCTGGAAATCCAGTTCCCTGACCGCGCCGCGCGTTGATGTCGGAACGTCAAAAATATCGCAGGCGGGCAGCTGCAACTCGCAGCGGTCGATAGGCTGCTGATTGCAGGTCAGATAGGGGTGAACGCCTGCGCCATAAGGCGCAGCACGATCCCCGAGATTTTTGCTGAGAATACGGGCGCTCAGGCCCGCAGACTCAACCAGCTGGTAAGTGATCTCAGCGGCAAGCATAAAAGGGTAGCCGTAGGTCGGCGGCAAAAAGGCCGTCAGCGTAACGCTTGAGGGCGTCTGCCCGGCAATCTGCCAGTTCTGCCATGCCAGCAGCCCATGGATCGCCGTATTCGAGGCGCGATCGTTGATGGCGGGCGTCAGCGTTTCACCGTCGAACGTATAGCGGCCATCCGTGATGCGGTTGGGCCAGGGAATCAGGACTTTTCCCAGATGGGCTAACGGCATCTCTTCCGGCGCGTGCGGGATCACAAGGTGACGCCCACGATGCGTCAGGGAAGCCAGCCCAGCGCCCACGGTGACGATTTCAGCCCGGTAATCGCCCGCATTCAGGACGAGGGTTTTGCCACTTTTATGCATGCCCTTCTCCTGGAATTACTTCGCGTTGCAGTCCAGCAGCCCGGCCGCGACGGCAGGTGCAAGACCCGGAGCGAGCGGCAGACGCGGGATCACCAGGCAGTGCAGCAGATGGTAAATATCCTGCTTGCCGTCCCAGACTTTGGTGGTCACTTCGTTGTTGGTATCCAGCTCCTGCCACCACGAGCCATTTTCGTAGTCCATCAGGTACTTTATGCAGTACTCCCACCAGGTCAGATACCAGGCTTCATACTGCGGATCGCCGGTGACGGTATAGAGCGCGTAGGCTGTTCCCATGGCTTCGACGATCGGCCAGCGCACGCGTTCGCGGACGATAGGTTTGCCGTCCCAGTCGACGGTGTAGACGATCCCGTCCGCGCCGTCCGGTGCCCAGGCATCACGAATGGTGGCGTGGAAAAGGCCTTTCGCATCTTCCAGCAGCCATTCCGGCGGGGTTTCAAAGCGTGCTTCCAGGGCTGCACGCAGATGCAGCATCAGGCGGCCCCACTCGATCCAGTGGCCCGGCGTACCGCCGTAAGCGCGGAAACGGTGCGCCGGATTGTCTTTGTTGTAATCGCGAATCGGGTTCCAGTCGGTGTCGAAATGTTCGTTAACGCGATACTCCCCTTTGCGGGCGACATCGTGAATAATCACCGAGGCAACGCGCAGGGCGCGGTCCAGCCATTTGCGGTCGTGGGTGACGTCATAGACAATCAGGAAGGCTTCAACGGCGTGCATATTGGCGTTGCCGCCGCGGTAATCCTCGGTTTTGCTGAAGGCTTCATCCCAGGATTCCAGGCACATCTGCTCCTGTTCGCTCCAGAAATACTTCTCGATAACCTCGATGGCGTCATCCAGCAGCTGGCGCGCTTGCGGATGGCCCGTCGTCACGGCGCTGGCCGCACCGAGTAACACGAAGAAGTGCTGATAGCCCTGCTTGGAGGCATCGATAACGCCTTCGTCGTTCACGCAGGCGTACCAGCCGCCATACTCTTTATCGCGCAGCGCACCGTTCAGGGCATTAATCCCGTGCTCCACCAGGGCATACGCGCCAGGGCGGCCCATCGCGGCGGCCACGGCGTAGACGTGCAGCATGCGAGCGGTGATCCACAGATGCGTCCCCATATCCGTTTTCACCTGCCCGGTATTACCCAGCCAGCCAAAACCGGTCGGAACGGCGGCGTTTTTGCCAAAATCAAAAATGCGATCGGTCTCTTGTTCCAGCCAGCGGTTGTGGCTCAGTGTGTTAAACCATTTCATTGTTCAATCCCTCTTTCAGCGACTTGCCATCATTTCGTCAACAATCTCACCCAAACGCTGCAGTTTTGGCACAGAGACATCGCGCAGCATCAGCTCCGTGTCCGGCAGACCCACCACGGACGACCACACGGCGCGACCAGCCAGGAAGCCGGAGGCGCCCGCCTGCATCGCCACGCGTACGGCGCGCGGGAAGAGTTTGTCATCAACGCCGGAAGAGAGGATCACCCACGGCATCGCGATCTGCTCATTCAGCTTTTGCGAGGCGGCCAGCAGCTCTTGCTGCGTGCCTTTTCCGAACAGCGGCATTTCGACTTTGTAGAGATCGGCCCCGCTATCACCCAGCTCTTTCGCCGCATCGATGATGGCCTGCTCACGGTTGAATGCCGCGCTGCGGCGCGGTGGGCGCACCACCGGTTCAATGATGCTGAGCAGCCCCTGGCTGTGACACAGCTGATTAAAGGCTTTTACCATCTCAAGGCGCTGCTGCGGATCTTCATCGCTGCGCCACAACACCAGCAGTTTCAGCGCTTTGCCGCCGTCGCGTCGTACCGCCTGGGCATCGATGCTTTTATCAATAACGACGCTGTCGACCGGAAGTCCGTTCCCCGGAATAAATTCATCGGCGGCGACAATCATCGCGCAGCTTTTGGCGACGGCGTGTTGCTCGACGATCTGGCGATAGCAAAACTGCTGATCGACCAGGATGGCCGAGGCGTAAGGCGAGAGGATTTTTGCCGCGTTGACTTTGAAATCCGTTAAATGCTGGTCGGTGACCGGCAGTTTTTCGCCCGCAGCGGCAAACATCAGGCGCATCGCTTCACGCTGATCGACGGCCAGCATGGCGAAACCGCCGGAAGGTCGGGTGATATCTTTCAGGGTATAAGGGGTCATTCTTCAGTCCTTTTCATTAACGTGTGTGGTTCAGCCCGGCAGACGCCCGAACTTGCTCGAGAATCGCGGTCCAGTCTTCGCGGCCGCGTCCGGCGGCGCGCGCCTGGTTGTAAACTTCACGGGAAGCTGCCCCGAGCGGCATCGGGACGTGCAGCTGGTTAGCGACATCCAGCGCAATCCCCAGATCTTTATGGGCAAGGTCGATCATGAACGCCGGAGAAAGATCGCCTTTCAGCACTTTGTTCGGCCAGGAGGTGGTGAAATGGCCTTTGCCGGCGGGCGTGCCGCTCATCACTTTCAGCGCCACGTCGAAAGAGAGCCCCAGGGCTTCGCATAGCACCGCGGCTTCTGCGGAAAGGGCGTTCAGGGCGATACTCATGTAGTTGTTGATGAGCTTGACGCGGATCCCCATGCCGGGACCGCCCGCGTTGATGAGTTCACTCCCCATCGCCATCAGCACCGGCGTCGCGCGCTCGACCTGCGAAGGCGTGCCGCCTGCCAGCAGCAGCAAGGTTCCGGCAATGGCATGGTCAGAGGTGCGGCCGACGGGCACATCCATCATGCTCAACCCGCGCTCCGCCATCTCTGCAATGAGCTTGTCCGTTTGCAGCGGGTGAATGGTCGACATATCAATGACCAGCGCCTCGCGAGATAACCCCTGGCAAACACCGTTTTCACCAAACAGAACCGCACGAACCAAATTGCCGTTGGGCAGCATGGTGATAACAAACTCGGCGTCGCTTGCTGCATCCGCGGGCGTCGTCGCCGCTTGCGCCCCCTTTGCGACCAGCGCCTGAACCGCCTCAGGATTCACATCAAATACCTGCAGCTGGTGGCCCTGCTTAAGCAGATTGCTCGCCATCGGCGCGCCCATCTGCCCTAAACCTATAAATGCGATTGCTGACATTCCTCTCTCCTGCTTGTCACAAATTGTCAATTAGTGAGCGTTTGTGGTGTCTGTTTTTGATCGTATTTGTAATTTATAGTCAAAAAATAGACATGGGTCACTTTTTAAACATTTTGTGAAATTAAAATGAGAGGCATCAAAAACGCATAAGGAAAAACCATGACTCGAATCGTGTGTGTTGGCATCACCGTGCTGGATCGCATCTGGTATCTCAGTGATTTACCAAAGGAAGGCGGAAAGTATGTCGCGAATAACTATACGGAAGTGGGCGGTGGCCCGGCGGCGACGGCGGCAGTGGCCGCGGCAAAACTGGGCGCACAGGTGGACTTCATTGGCCGCGTGGGTGATGACGATACCGGCAACCGACTCCTCGCGGAGCTGGAGTCCCTGGGGGTCAACACCCGCTACACCCGCGTCGTGAAAGGGGCGCGCTCTTCGCAATCTGCGGTACTGGTGGATGCCAGCGGCGAGCGCATTATTGCCAACTATCCCAGCCCGGATCTCCCGGCGGAGGCGGACTGGCTGCGCGAAATCGACTTCTCTCAATGGGACGTGGTGCTGGCGGATGTGCGCTGGCACGACGGGGCAAAGCAGGCTTTTACCTGCGCACGTGAGCAGGGCGTGACGACGGTGCTGGATGCGGATATCACGCCGCAGGATATCAGCGAGCTGGTGGCCTTGAGCGATCACGCAGCCTTCTCCGCACCGGGCCTGCAGCGCCTGACCAGCCTCTCTTCACCCGTCGACGCACTGAAAAAAGCACAAACGCTCACAAATGGACATGTTTACGTCACCCAGGGCAAAGAGGGCTGTTACTGGCTTGAGGCCGGAGAGCTTTGCCATCAGCCCGGTTTTAGCGTGGAAGTGGTGGATACCACGGGCGCGGGCGACGTTTTTCATGGCGCACTGGCGGTGAGTCTGGCGCAGAAAGCGCGGGTGGCAGAGGCGGTTCAGTTTGCCAGCGCCGTTGCCGCGCTCAAGTGTACGCGTCCCGGCGGACGTGCTGGCATCCCTGACTGTGATCAAACCCGCTCTTTCTTGTCACTTTTTGTATAAAATGCGGGGCGTGATGGTATTTCGAGGACAGCCCATGAGCCTGACTGAACTGACCGGTAATCCGCGACACGATCAACTGCTGACGTTGATCGCCGATCGCGGCTACATGAACATTGATGAACTGGCGCAACTGCTGGATGTCTCCACGCAGACTGTGCGTCGGGATATCCGCAAACTCAGCGAGCAGGGCTTGATTACGCGCCATCACGGAGGTGCAGGCCGCGCCTCCAGCGTGGTCAATACGGCGTTTGAGCAGCGTGAAGTCTCGTTAACGGAAGAGAAGCGCGCGATCGCGGAAGCCATTGCGGACTATATCCCGGACGGCTCGACGATTTTTATCACCATCGGCACCACTGTGGAACACGTCGCGCGTGCGCTGCTTAATCACAACCACCTGCGCATCATCACCAACAGCCTGCGGGTGGCGCATATCCTGTATAAAAATCCGCGCTTTGAAGTGATGGTGCCGGGCGGCACGCTGCGCGCGCACAACGGCGGGATTATCGGGCCCGCCGCGACCGCGTTTGTCTCCGGTTTCCGGGCGGATTATCTGGTCACCAGCGTAGGCGCTATCGAGAGCGACGGGGCGATGATGGAGTTTGATGTCAATGAAGCCAGCGTTGTGAAAACGATGATCGCCCATTCGCGGCATGTCTTACTTGCGGCCGATCACACCAAATATCAGGCCTCGGCAGCCGTCGAAATTGGTAATGTTTCGCAGGTCACGGCGTTGTTCACCGACGAACTTCCCGGCTCTGGGCTGCAAAGCCTGCTGAAATCCAGCAAAGTCGAACTGGTCGAAGTCAGCTCCAGCGATGAACAGCAGGCCGGTTAACCTCTGCATTTCCATCCCCGGCGACTGATGCGTCGGGGAGTTTCCTCTCTTGCTCTAACCTGAATCTGGCGCATAGCCAAAGCCTCTCTTTCCCGCTACAGTTATTTCTCCACGGCGCGAAGGGGATAAACATGCTTTATATCTTTGACTTAGGAAATGTCATCGTCGATATCGATTTCAATCGAGTGCTGGGGGCATGGAGCGATTTTAGCCGTGTGCCACTGGCGACGCTTAAGCAGAATTTCACTATGGGAGAGGCGTTCCATCAGCATGAGCGGGGTGAAATCAGCGATGAAGCTTTCGCTGAAGCCATGTGTCACGAGATGGACCTGCCTTTAAGTTACGAGCAATTTGCTCACGGCTGGCAGGCGGTGTTTGTGGCGCTCCGCCCGGAGGTTGTCGACACCATGAACAAACTGCGCGAGCAGGGGCATCGCGTGGTCGTCCTGTCCAATACCAACCGTCTGCACACCACCTTCTGGCCTGACGAATACCCGCAAATCCAGGCCGTAGCGGATAAAATCTACCTGTCGCAGGAGATGGGCATGCGCAAACCCGAGGCGCGCATTTACCAGGCCGTCTTACAGGCCGAAGGTTTCTCCGCGTCCGATACGGTCTTTTTTGACGATAATGCCGATAATATAGAGGGAGCTAACCAGTTAGGTATCACGTCGATCCTGGTGACCGGGAAAGAGACGATACCGAACTACTTTGCGAAGCAGTTATGCTAAAAACCGTTCATCAAAAAGCCACTCATCATACGCGTCCGTTTCGGGCGTGGATCAAACTGCTCTGGCAGCGCATCGATGAGGACAACATGACCACGCTGGCGGGCAACCTCGCCTACGTGTCGTTGCTCTCACTGGTGCCGCTGGTGGCGGTGATTTTTGCCTTGTTCTCTGCCTTCCCAATGTTTGCCGACGTCAGCCTGCAGCTGCGGCATTTCGTTTTTGCCAACTTTATTCCCGCTACCGGGGATGTGATTCAGGGCTACATCGAGCAGTTCGTGGCGAACTCCAGCAAGATGACCGCCGTGGGCGCATGTGGCTTAATCGTCACGGCGCTGCTGCTGATGTACGCCATCGATAGCGCGCTGAACACCATCTGGCACAGTAAAAAGGCGCGGCCTAAAGTTTACTCCTTTGCCGTGTACTGGATGATCCTGACGCTGGGGCCGCTGCTGGCCGGGGCCAGTCTGGCGATCAGCTCTTATCTCCTGTCGTTACGCTGGGCGAGCGATTTGAACAGCGTGATCGACAACGTGTTACGCATCTTCCCGCTGATCCTCTCCTGGCTCTCTTTCTGGCTGCTTTACAGCGTGGTCCCGACCACGCGCGTGCCCAACCGGGACGCCATTGTCGGCGCGCTGGTAGCGGCGGTCCTCTTCGAGCTGGGCAAGAAAGGATTCGCGGTCTACATCACCATGTTCCCCTCTTACCAGCTGATTTATGGCGTGCTGGCGGTGATCCCGATTTTGTTTGTCTGGGTGTACTGGACCTGGTGTATCGTCTTGCTAGGTGCCGAAATAACTGTCACTCTCGGTGAATACCGCAAACTCAAACAAGCCGCAGAACAAGAAGAAGCAGAACAACCATGATTGCATTGATTCAGCGCGTAACCCGTGCCAGCGTCACCGTGGAGGATGAGGTGACGGGTGAAATTGGCCCAGGACTTTTGGTGTTGTTAGGTGTCGAAAAGGATGACGACGAACAAAAAGCAAATCGTCTGTGCGAGCGTGTGCTCGGGTATCGCATTTTCAGCGATGCCGAAGGGAAGATGAATCTTAACGTTCAGCAGGCGGGTGGCAGCGTGCTGGTGGTGTCGCAGTTCACCCTGGCCGCCGACACGGAGCGCGGCATGCGTCCGGGGTTCTCTAAAGGCGCCGCACCGGACCGCGCAGAAGCGCTTTACGAATACTTTGCTGAACGTTGTCGCCAACAGGAAATGAACACGCAAACCGGACGATTCGCTGCAGATATGCAGGTTTCGCTGGTGAACGATGGCCCCGTCACGTTCTGGCTCCAGGTATGAGCCAGCTGGCGGCATGGCCGCGGGTAACAAGAGAGAGTACAGCTATGTATCACCTTCGAGTACCGCAAACAGAAGAAGAATTAGAGGTTTACTATCACTTCCGCTGGGAAATGCTGCGTAAACCGTTGCATCAGCCAAAAGGCTCCGAGCGCGACGCCTGGGATGCGATGGCGCATCATCAGATGGTGGTGGACGAAGAGGGCAACCTGGTTGCCGTCGGGCGTTTGTATATCAATGCCGATAACGAAGCCTCGATCCGCTTTATGGCCGTGCACCCGTCCGTGCAGGACAAAGGACTTGGCACCCTGATGGCGATGACGCTCGAATCCGTTGCCCGTCAGGAGGGCGTGAAACGCGTCACCTGTAGCGCCCGCGAAGATGCGGTGGAGTTTTTCTCCAAGCTCGGTTTCGTCAACGAAGGCGAAATCACCGCGCCGCAAACCACCCCGATTCGTCATTTTTTGATGATCAAACCCATCGCCACCCTCGACGATATTCTCCACCGCGCCGACTGGTGCGGCCAGCTGCAGCAGGCCTGGTATCAGCACATCCCGCTGAGCGAAAAGATGGGCGTGCGTATCCAGCAATACACCGGGCAAAAATTCATTACCACCATGCCGGAAATCGGCAATCAGAACCCGCACCATACTCTGTTCGCCGGTAGCCTGTTCTCACTTGCCACCCTGACCGGCTGGGGGCTGATCTGGCTGATGCTGCGCGAGCGCCACCTCGGCGGCACCATTATTCTCGCCGACGCCCATATCCGTTACAGCAGCCCTATCAGCGGCAAACCGAGCGCAGTCGCGGACTTAGGCTCCCTCAGCGGCGATCTGGACCGCCTGGCGCGCGGACGAAAAGCACGCGTGCAGATGCAGGTCGAGCTGTTTGGCGATGAATCCTCCGGCGCCATCTTCGAGGGTACTTACCTCGTGCTGCCAGCTAAGCCGTTTGGTCCGTATGAAGAGGGTGGGAACGAGGAGGAGTGATCCTTCTATTTCAGATGGAGTAAGGGGTTCATCTGCTGATGCAAGATGCGGATGACAAAAATACTGTCATCCGATGGCTGATAGAAAACGCTGTGATGGCGGTGATCATGGCGCCGAACCCCTTCTATAATATTTGAGCAGTCCCGGCCCATCTGTGGATTGGCCGACAGTAACCTGAGAAATAAATCCAACTCGTCAGTGTATTTATCAGCCTGCCCTGGGCCGAATTTCCTCCACGTATATTCATATACAGCGCCGAAGTCATCCGCTGCCAGGTTTGAAAGTTTATACATTTAAATGGCGTTTCTTCCTTGCCGCGATTTCTTGTAATGACAGTGAGCTTTCACCACTGCGAAGCCCTTCTTCAAGTGCTTCGCGAAGCTTGCCGGTTCGTAACTCTTGTTCTTCCAGTAAACGCAGAGCAGAGCGAACGACTTCACTGGTTGAGCCGTAGCGCCCACTTTCTATCATTTCACTGATAAAGCGATCGAGGTGTTCACCGATGGTGATGCTTGTGGTTCTGGGCATAGTGATATCCTTCTGTGTTATCTATCAACACAAGATAGCACCGGCATCGTCAGGCTGGAATACCCTTAGCGCGCGATTCGTGCGAACACAATCGGTCATCATTATTCTTCCCTGAAAGCTGTATGAATACACAGCGTTATAACCTGGTTTTTAGCAGATGAAAACGAACGATTTTGAGGGAATTGAAAATCTGGAAAGAGGCTCGCAAAAACGATCGCAGCTGCAAAATTGAGCTTTAAAACCCCATTTTCGATGTGTATTTTGTTTGCAAATTAACCACGATGATATACTGGGAGTATATATGAGCATAATGGCTGGAATGGATATGGGCAGAATACTCCTCGATTTGTCAGACGATGTCCTTCAGCGGCTTGATGATCTCAAGCAGCTGCGAAATAAACCGCGTGCCGAATTGCTACGAGAAGCGGTAGAGCAGTATCTCGACAGGCAAAGTTCATCGGTGATTCGGGAGGCGTTAGGGTTATGGGGCGATAGCCAGGAAGATGGCCTTGAGTATGAGCGTAAGCTGCGTGAGGAGTGGTAAGGCATGGAGCGCATGGCTGTTTTCGATACCAATATTCTGATCGATCTCCTGAACAATAAGGTTGAGGCGGCGGATGCCATTGAAAATGGGGCAGCTCACCGAGCGATCAGTATGATCACCTGGATGGAGGTGATGGTCGGTGCACGAAAATATCATCAGGAAGCCAAAACCGCAGCGGTGCTGGGTGCGTTTGAAGTGATTGATGTCTCGCGGGATGTGGCGGAGCGGAGTGTCTTACTGCGTGCAGAGTTCGGGATGAAGTTACCGGATGCCATTATCCTGGCCAGCGCTCAGGTCAGAAATTGCCAGCTGATCACGCGCAACACGAAAGATTTTGCCGGAATTAATGGAGTAGAAACGCCGTACGTTCTGTAGGCCGGGCAAGCAAGCGCTGCCCGGCACTATCACAGAAAACTACTCCCCTTCACCCGGGAACAGGAACGGGTTGATGGAACTGCGGGCAAAGCCCTCTTGCTCCATGCGCGCGTCCAGCACCAGCGTGGCGAGGTCGTCGGCGACGGCTTCCACTTTCGGGTCTTTTTCCTGATAGAGAATTTTCAGGTAAGTCCCGCAGTCGCCGCAGCTTTCCGCTTTGATGGCCGCATTCTCGTCTTCGAGAGACCAGTAGTTCAGATCGCGGGTCTGCTCGCAGTTGCTGCATTTGATGCGCACTACGTGCCACTCGGTTTCACACAGGTTGCAGTGCAGATAGCGCAAACCTTGCGTGGTGCCGATTTGCACCATGCTGGTGACCGGCATCGAGCCGCACACCGGGCAGAACTGACGGGCTTCGCCGTATTCTGCGCGCGCTTTTCCCGGAATCAGGCTCGCCATCTGCGCCCAGTAGAGCGACAGTGCGGCCCAGATAAACGGTGCTTTATCGCTGCTGACCAGGGAAAAATCAGAGGCAAACAGGGCGCTCGCCATCTCTTCCAGCTCAAGGTCTGAGGCTTTTTCCAGATTCTCGATCACCGCCAGCGCCGGGCCGCTCATCTCGGGTTTCAGCTCGGCAATCAGCGAGTGCAGCAGCTTCTGCCAGTGCTTGTCGCGCGGCAGGACGTGGATATCCAGCGGCGGCTTGCCCTGTTCATTGGCTTCTTTGATGCGCGCGGTGAGATCCATTTGCAGCGGATGGTCGTACAGCACCACTTCCTGCGCATGGGCGATCAGCGCCGCAAAGCGCAGAAACTCACCGAGCGGATTGTTCTCTGCCAGCTCGCGCAGGCGTTCTGCGCGGCGGTTGTAGAGGTTCTTGAGTCTGGGGAATAACAGCGGCGGAATGTACTCCGCCGTGCGTTTCTCGCTCGAACCCAGCTCATCTTGTGGGATTATGCGAATACTCATTCAGATGACTTTTCCTGTTTCTGGCGGACCTCACGGTACCAGCGCGGGTGATGCTTCTTCGCCCACGTGCTGGTTACCCATCCTTCCACCATCGCGGTAATGGTGCCTTTCACCCAAAGGGCGGCGTAGATATGCACCATGATAACCACAATTAATGCTACTGCGGCAAATGAATGCAGCATCAGCGCAAACCGGATCACCGGGATTGAGAAAGCAGGCGCAAAATACGGACGCCAGATGATCACGCCGCTTGCCAGCAACAGGACCAGGAAGATAATCGCCGCCCAGAATACGCATTTCTGACCGAAGTTATAACGCCCGGTATCACCCACTTCCTCGTTGACGACGATCTTACGAATATTCTTCGCCCAAAAGATATCATCCCGATTGATTAGGTTATGGTGCCAGTAGCGGAAAAACATGATGATAAACGAGGCAAACATGATCACGCCGACAAACGGGTGCAGAATGCGCGCCAGCTGCGGAGTACCCATAATTTGCATCAGCCAGTTGAAGGAGGGGAAGAAGAACCCCAGCCCGCTTATCGCCGCCAGCATGAAGCAGAAGGCGGTGACCCAGTGGTTGATACGTTCCGGCGCCGTGTAGCGCACGATGGTGTCACGTCTTTTCATTTGCGCACCTCGTCTTTCTCTTCATGCAGATTGTCGTCTTCCTCTTCCGCGCGGTTCGGACCGACGCCGACGTAGTGGAAGATACTGGCGGCAAAGGTCGCGGCAAAGCCAACGGCGGCCAGCGGTTTCCAGATACCTTTCCAGAATTTCACCGTGGCGCTGATTTCCGGGTTCTCCGGCAGGCCGTGATACAGATTCGGCTTGTCGGCATGGTGCAGCACATACATCACGTGCGTACCGCCAACGCCCGCCGGGTCGTACAGACCGGCGTTGTCGTAACCACGGGTTTTCAGCTCGGACACGCGCTCGCCCGCCAGGGTTTTCATATCCTCTTTGGAGCCAAAGTGGATAGCGCCCGTCGGGCAAGTTTTCACGCAGGCCGGTTCCTGGCCGACGTTCACGCGGTCGACGCACAGCGTACATTTGTAGACGCGGTTGTCTTCCGGGTTCAGTCGCGGCACGTTGAACGGACAGCCCGCAATGCAGTAGCCGCAGCCGATGCACTGCTCAGACTGGAAGTCGACGATGCCATTGGCATACTGAATGATAGCCCCTTCTGACGGACACGCCTTCAGGCAGCCCGGATCGGCGCAGTGCATGCAGCCATCCTTGCGGATCAGCCACTCCAGTTTGTCGTTCTGTTCCACTTCCGAGAAACGCATCACCGTCCAGGACTTGGCGGTCAAATCGGCGGGGTTGTCGTACACCCCGACGTTGTGACCCACTTCGTCACGGAGATCGTTCCACTCCGAGCACGCCACCTGACAGGCTTTACAGCCGATACAGGTGGTCACGTCGATGAGTTTCGCCACTTCCTGCTGGTGGTCCCGCGCCTGAGGCGCGGGCGTGAGACCGTTAGTCGCGGAACGACGAATGATGTCTTGCGATTGATAAGCCATAAGTCGTCTCCGTTACACCTTTTCCACGTTCACAAGGAAGGCTTTGAACTCCGGCGTCTGCGTGTTTGCATCACCGACGAACGGCGTCAGGGTGTTGGCAATAAAGCCTTTCTTCGCCACGCCCTCGTAACCCCAGTGAATCGGGATGCCGATGGTATCCACCTCTTGCCCATGTACATTCAGCGTGCGAATACGTTTGGTCACCACCGCCTTGGCCTTGATGTAGCCACGGTTGGAGGAGACTTTCACCGTATCGCCGTGCGCGATGCCGAGCTTATTCGCCAGCTTCTCGCCGATCTCCACAAACTGTTCCGGCTGCGCGATGGCGTTAAGCAGCGCGTGTTTGGTCCAGTAGTGGAAGTGCTCGGTCAGACGGTACGTAGTGCCGACGTACGGGAACTTATCTTTTTTGCCCAGCGCTTCAAAATCGCCTTTGAAGATACGGGCAGCCGGGTTGGAGACCACGTTCGGGTGCAGCGGGTTGGTCCCCAGCGGCGTTTCAAACGGTTCGTAGTGTTCCGGGAACGGTCCTTCTGCCATTTTATCGATGGCAAACAGGCGGCCCATGCCTTCTGGCTGCATGATAAACGGCCCGACGTCGCTGCCCGGTGCGGCTGCGCTGTAGTCCGGAATATCCACACCGCCCCATTTCGCGCCGTCCCACTTCAGGAGCTGGCGCTTCGGATCCCAGGGTTTACCCTGCGGGTCAGCGGAAGCACGGTTATAGAGAATGCGGCGGTTTAGCGGCCACGCCCATGCCCAGCCCAGCGTATTGCCGAGGCCCGACGGATCGGCGTTATCGCGGTTCGCCATCTGGTTGCCTTTCGGCGTCCAGCTTCCGGCGAAAATCCAGCAGCCGCTGGCGGTGGAGCCGTCATCGCGCAAATGCGCAAAGGTGCTCAGCTGATCGCCTTTCTTCGCCAGCACGGTGCCGGTGGCCGGATCAATCACATCCGCCAGCGCTTTACCGTTGCTCTCCATCGCCACCTCTTCAGGGGCCGGATTGTCAGGCGTCGAATAGTTCCAGGCCATGTTCAGAACCTGTTCCGGATTCGCCCCGCCCTCTGCCGCGTACATCTTGCGCAGGCGCAGGAAGATACCGGCCAGGATCTCGCCGTCGTTCAGGGCGATGCCCGGGGCGTCCGCGCCTTTCCAGTGCCACTGCAACCAGCGACCGGAGTTAACGATCGAGCCGTTCTCTTCCGCGAAGCAGGTGGATGGCAGGCGGAACACTTCGGTCTGAATTTTCGACGGATCGACGTCGTTCGATTCGCCGTGGTTCTGCCAGAACGTGGACGTTTCGGTATTGAGCGGGTCAATCGTCACCAGGAATTTCAGTTTCGACAGAGACTCCACCACCTTGTTTTTATTCGGGAACGAGGCGACCGGGTTAAAGCCCTGGCACAGATAGCCGTTCACTTTGCCCTGGTGCATCATCTCGAAATACTGCAGAACGTCGTAACCCTTGTCCCACTTCGGCAGCCAGTCAAAGCCCCAGCTGTTTTCCGCCGTCGCTTTATCGCCGTAGAAGGCTTTCATCATCGAGACGAAGAATTTCGGGTAGTTGCCCCAGTAGTTGACCTGGCCTTCCAGCAGCGGTTTCGGCGTGTTGGCGGTCAGGTAGGTCTGGATGTCGGTCTGTTTTTCGCTCGGCAGCGTCATGTAGCCCGGCAGGCTCTGCGACAGCAGGCCGAGGTCCGTCAGGCCCTGAATGTTGGAGTGACCGCGCAGGGCGTTCACACCGCCGCCTGCCATCCCCATATTGCCGAGCAGCAGCTGAACCATCGCCATGGTGCGAATGTTCTGCGCGCCGATGGAGTGCTGCGTCCAGCCCAGCGCGTAGAGGAACGACGCGGTTTTATCGTGGGCGCTGGTTTCGGCGATGTACTCGCAGACTTTCAGGAAGTCGGCTTTCGGCGTACCGCAGATGTTTTCGACCACCTCCGGCGTATAGCGGGAAACGTGCGTTTTCAGCAGGTTCCACACGCAGCGCGGGTGGGCAAGGGTGGTATCGCGTTTCGCAAAGCCGTTTTCGTCCAGCTCGTAGTTCCAGCTGGTTTTATCGTATTTGCGTTTTTCTGCGTCGTAGCCGCTGAACAGACCGTCTTCGAAGCCGTAATCCTCACGCACAATCAGGCTGGCGTTGGTGTAAGCCTCGGTATATTCACGGTTATATTTTTCGTTGGTCATCAGGTACAGCAATACGCCTGACAGGAAAGTAATGTCAGTACCTGAACGAATAGGGGTGTAGAAATCCGCCACTGACGCCGTACGCGTGAAGCGGGGATCGATCACAATCAGTTTCGCGCCATTGTGGATTTTGGCTTCCATCGCCCAGCGGAACCCGACTGGATGCGCTTCTGCCGCGTTTCCACCCATCACGACGATGAGGTTAGCGTTTTTGATGTCGACCCAGTGGTTGGTCATCGCACCGCGACCAAATGTTGGAGCAAGACTTGCTACCGTTGGTCCGTGTCAGACACGCGCCTGGTTGTCGACCGCGAGCATACCGAGTGCGCGCGTAAATTTCTGGGTTAAATACCCGGTTTCATTGCTGGATGCAGAGGCACAGAGCATGCCGGTGGAGAGCCAGCGGTTAACGGTGACGCCGTCGGCATTCTGCGCGACAAAGTTCGCATCACGGTCTTCTTTCATCAGTTTGGCGATACGGTCGAACGCCGTTTCCCAGCTGATTTGCTGCCATTTATCGGAGCCAGGAGCGCGATATTCGGGGAATTTCAGGCGGCTTTCGGAGTGGATGAAGTCCACCAGACCGGCCCCTTTTGGGCACAGCGCACCACGGTTGACCGGGTGATCCGGGTCACCTTCGATATGGAAGATGGAAGCTTTCGCGTTTTTCGCGCCGTCGCCGAGGCTATACATTAACAGCCCACAACCGACAGAGCAGTACGTACAGGTATTACGGGTTTCGCGGGTGCGCAGCAGTTTGTACTGCCGCGTCTCCGCCAGCGCTACACCAGGGGCAAAGCCCAGCGCCGCTGCCGTTGTGCCTGCCATACCGCCAGCGCAGATCTTAAAGAACTGCCTTCTGCTGACCTGCATGGGTCACTCCTTTTTTGTTCTTTCTGACAATGCTCATTTTTGTTTTCGCGCATGATTGCAAAACAACCATAACGCTCAAAATTTGATGTATTCCCTCAATTCCACGAGGGATATGATTTGAGAATACCACAATGTCGGTAAGCCTGTTCCGGTGGGGTTAATACAAAGTGAACGTATTATCACTCTGATGATTATAAAGTGTGATATTGATCACATTTAGGCCCTGGCTTGTTAAAGAGCTGTATCAGCGCTTCGGTTGTGCCACTCCCAAATGAGTAGGTAAACTTGATGAGTATGGCTGCCGAAAAGTTGATCCATACTATGCGCAAGGCCTGCGGTTTGTGATGCAATAGCAGGCTCACCTTTGTGGTTGCTCAGGAATACCGTTGTGTCAAAACAGAATCGTGATACCCATTCGTCTCCACTGCCCGTCGGCGTTGTGGAGCAGGTGGTACACAGACCCCCTCACATTACCCACGGCGTCCCCGATTTTCTGGCGGAAGAGGTGCCTGTTGCTCTGGTCTACAACGGTATCTCCCACGTGGTGATGATGGCCTCGCCGAAAGATCTCGAGCTGTTTGCGATCGGTTTTTCGCTCTCCGAGGGCATCATCGAGCGCCCGCAGGAGATCTACGGCATGGAGGTGGTGAAGGTCTGCAACGGCCTGGAAGTGCAAATCGAGCTCTCCAGCCGCCGCTTTATGGGCCTCAAAGAGCGCCGTCGCGCGCTGGCCGGACGCACTGGCTGCGGCGTGTGCGGCGTCGAGCAACTCAACGATATCGGCAAGCCGATTGTCCCGCTGCCGTTCACCCAGACTTTCAATCTCAAACATCTCGATCGCGCCCTTGAGCATCTCAACGACGTGCAGCCGATCGGCCAGCTGAGCGGCTGCACGCACGCGGCGGCGTGGGTCCTGCCATCGGGGGAAATTGCGGGCGGTCACGAAGATGTGGGCCGTCACGTTGCGCTGGATAAACTACTCGGGCGTCGCGCCGGAGAGAGCGAAGCCTGGCAGCAGGGTGCGGCGCTGGTCTCCAGCCGGGCGAGCTATGAGATGGTGCAAAAGGCGGCCATGTGCGGCGTCGAAATCCTGTTTGCCGTCTCGGCGGCGACCACCCTTGCGGTGGAAGTGGCCCAGCGCTGTAACCTGACGCTGGTGGGGTTCTGCAAGCCGGGGCGCGTCACCATCTACACCCATCCACAGCGCTTAATTATTAATCAGTAAATTTGAAAGACTTTAGCAAATCCTTCCGCTTTTCGTTGTTGGTGATGAGGCCTATTATTATCACATCAAGGCGCAACGCCTTATCTAAACAACCAAATGAAGGATTTACATCATGAAAAACATCAAAACTTTTGTTGCAGTTATCGCTCTGGCCGCTTCTTTCGGTTCTTTCGCTGCTGATACCGTGACCGCCACCTCTTCTACCATCGATGGTGCAGAAGCGAAAATTGCCGCTCAGGCACAGCAGGCTGGTGCATCGTCTTACACCATCACCCAGGCATTTACCGGTAACCGTGTGCACATGACGGCTGAACTGAACAAATAAGCTATGCCGCCACTGTCCCCTGCTCTTCGGAGCAGGGACAGGTCTTAGCGCAGTAACACCACAAACCCCTCGTAGTCCCTGATTTTCTCAATCGTCTCCGCCGAATGGCTGTTCAGCTGGCTGGCCAGAAAGCTAAAAATTTTCAGCTCCTGGCGGTTCGCCGCGCTGGCGCAGGCCATCAGCAGATGTTGTACCTCTTCCCCGTTCACCAGAAGTCCGCGCTCAAGGGTGATGAAAAATCCGCGAAAGGGTTTTTGACGATCGCTCCAGCAGTGGGGGATGGCGATGCGGTTCACAATCAGGTTTTCCCCTTCCTGCTCGCGCTGGCAAATCCGCTGTGATTCTTCGGGCGTTAACCGCTTTTCGGCGCACAGCCGCGCCGCAATCGCCGCGACAATTTGCGCCCAACTTTCACCTGCCGCGTTGGGGTAATGAAAATAGCCCTCCGGCGGGAAAAACCGTTCCGGCTGCTGGCGAATAAACGCCGAAGCGAGGAAGTCTTTGATCTGATCGATACCGGCTGAGGTGATGATATTGCGGATAGTCAGGACGTGGCGCGGCCCGTTATCCAGCGTGTCATGACCGTTGTTGATGATAAGCGCAGGCGTCAGCTCTTCGCAGATGGCATCAAGTTCGTCGGGCGTGCGCGCCACAATCACCCGGCAGTTCAGCACTTCGCGCTCAATCGCCATTTTGTTGATAGCGGCGATGGCGTTCTGGTCGGCCAATAAAATCACTGGCGTCGATTCGTGCTGATGGCGCTCCAGCGCACAGGCGAAGTACAGCCCCGGCAGATCGCTGTCGATTAATGGAATATCCATCACCGTTCGCAGATGATTGATAAATTTCACGCTCATATCAAAGGCGGCAGGCCAGGCGGCTTTCAGGTGATTCATCGATCCCTGACGATTTTCCGCCAGCCATTGCGGCATCGCCACGCAGCGTTTGAGATGGCCGGTCAGATCCTCAATCAGCTGCGCATCGACCACATGCGGCGAGCCCGCGCTGGAACTGGCGGCGAGCAATTCCCTGACATACTCGGGAGTCATGCTCTCGGCCTGATGCTGCAGATGATTGAGCCGCTCCCGCACTTTCTCTGGAATCGTTGGGCCTGGGCATTGTGGGCATTCCCGCAGCGCGCAGGCCGCGAGGATCATGCTCACCCGATAGTCAGGGGAGATATTCGGCCAGTCCGTCTGCCGACGACACTCTTCCTGAAGCTGAGCGTAAGCGTCCGGCGTCATACCCGTGAGGGGATAGACAAAGGGATCTTTGCGAAAGACATTGGCGAGCAGGAGAAAACGTTTGTGTTCATCGACGTCGATGTAATGACCCGCACCGGGGCGGCTCGCCAGGCTGAACGCCCGCTGGTGGCGGGTTTTCAGCCGGGGTAAACGCTCGGCGACCCAGCTGTCGGGCAAGTTGAGCGCGTCGGCCAGCTGCGCGCGGGAAATCACCGGGTGGATCAGCAGCAGGGCCAGCATCCGGTCATCATTATCATGACGCTGCAAAAGCTGGAAATAGCTTTTGCGATCAACAATTTCCAGCTGATACAGCGCGTTACCCGCCGTGCGGATGTGCGCCTTTCCGCTCAGGGTAAAGTTGAGATAATCAATATCGCGCAGAATGGTGCGCGCCGAAACGCCAGTCTGCCGCGCCAGCACGCTCAGGGACACGGGCTGTGATTCGATGGCATCGAGCAGAGAAAACTGGCGTTCATTCAACATGCTGCATCCTTAGCGAAACTGCGTAAACGCGGCGACGTGCTCCTCGTCGAGGGACATCAACAGCTCGTGCACAATGGTGAGTGCCGCGTCGTAATCCGTTGCCGAAATCATACCGCTATTGGCGTGCAGGTAACGTGTCGGCAGGCAAAGCGCCACCACCGGGCGGCCTCCGCCCATCACGTTATACCGCCCGCCGTCGGTGGCACCGGTTTTCATGGTGCTAAATTGCAGCGCGGCTTCCCGTTTTTCGGCGCTCGCTTTCAGCGCCGCCAGCAGTTTCTGATTCGGGAAATAGCGTTTGTCGAACAGCATCACTCCCGGCCCGTGACCGAGTTTGAGCGGATATTTCACCGCGTCGATGCCCGGCACGTCGCCCGCCACGGCGGTGTCCAGCACAATCACCACATCCGGTTTAATCGACTCGGCGGAGGTTTGCGCCCCGCGCAGACCCACCTCTTCTTCCACGCTCCCGACGCCATAAAGGGTGATATTCGGGTTATCAACGCGCTGGAAAAGCTCCGCCATCAGCGCACAGCCGACGCGATTATCCAGCGCCTTGGCGACGATTTTGTCCTCGCCCCATTGGGCGAAATTGGCTTCCGGGCTGATAAAATCTCCCATCGCGATGCCACGTTTGACGACATCTTCACGGCTGTTCGCACCAATATCGACAAACATCTCGTCAAAGGTCATCGGCTGCTGCTTCTGTTTTTCGCTCAACGCATGGGGCGCGACAGAGCCAATCACGCCGGGGATTTTGCGTCCGCTGCGGGTGCGAAGGGTCACGCGATGATTGAGCATCGACTGGCTCCACCAGCCGCCGATGGTGTCGAAGCGGATAAAACCCTCGTCGGTGATATGGGTGACCATCAAGCCCACTTCGTCCATGTGCCCGACGATGGCGACTTTCGGGCCACGCGAACCTTTGCGGGCGATAAAACTCCCCAGTCCGTCAAAGCGGATTTCATCGGCGTGTTTTTCCAGGGTGTGGATAAGCACATCGCGCACCTCCTGCTCATCCCCGCTGACAGCGCTGCAAGCGCACAGGTTTTTCAGTAGCTCAATGTTCATGGGACATCTCCAGACGAGCGGCCTGACGCTTCAGCCACCAGCTTTTCAGTAAAATAATCAGCGAAACATTCAGCGCCAGGCCGATGGCCAGCACCAGATAGAAGGAACCCCCCGGAGACATCAGGCCGATCAGCGGGTCAAATACGCCCAGCCCCGGCGCCAGGCGCTGAATGCCAAATGAAATCGTCAGCATCCCCGCGATACCGCCGCTCAGGGTATTGGCGGTCAGCATCGGCAGCGGCGCGGCGAGGGCGTAAGGAATCGCCGGTTCGGTGGCGACGGTCGCGCCCACCACAATCGCGCTGCTGGCCGCCGCTTTCTCCTGCGCGGTGAAGAGTTTCGGCGCAAGGTAGGTCGCAATCCCTGCCGCGACGGGCGGCATCAGGGCCACCACGCCGACGATGGCGTACCAGTCGTAGATATGTTTTTCCAGCAGGGAGAAGCAGAAGAACCACGCGGTTTTGTTGACCGGGCCACCCATATCAAAGGCCAGCATTGCGCCGACCAGGAAGGCCGCGCCGAGCTTCATTGACGGTGGAATGGTGTTGAGGAAATGCAGCAGGCCGCCCATCAGGTCGGACATCAGCGGGCCAATCACGTAATACGTCAGCACGCCAAACACCAGCAGGGTGACAAAGGGGATCAGCATCGACCCGAGCAGCGGCTGCAGGGCCTTGCCCAGTTTCACCTTGCGGAACCACAGTACGAAATAACCGATCGCCAGCCCCAGCACCACCGCGCCGAGAAAACCCGCGCCGGACTGAGTGCCGAGCAGCCCTTTGTCGTTCGCCAGATAGCAGACCAAAAAGGCAGGGGCGAACGCCGGTTTATCGGCAATCGACAGGGCGATGTAGGCGCCCATAATCGGGATCATAAAGGTGAATCCCAGATAACCGATGGACTCGATCACCCAGGTAAACGACGGCGCGCCCTTCGCCATATCCGTATACGGCAGGCCAAACTGCACCAGCATATTGGCGAGGGCGACGAGAATACCGCCGCCAATCACAAACGGCAGGGCCGCCGACACGCCTGCCATCAGATGGCTCATTACGCTGCCCTGCTGCACATCCTGTTTGCCCAGCTTCACGCTGCTATCGGCGGTGAAAAGCTGTGATTGCGTGGATAACTGTTCAAAAATGGCGTCAATATTTTTTAGCGCCTGGGAGATCGGAATCTGATAAACCTGCTTGCCCGCAAAGCGCGCGCGGTCATCGGCGCTCAGGCCGCGGCCGGTCGCCAGAATCACATAATCCGCGGCGTGAATGGCGGCGTCGCTCAGGTGATTCTCAACCCCGCTCGACCCCTGGGTTTCCACCTGAATGCTGTGGCCCAGATCGCGCGCTTTGCGCTCCAGCGCCTCGGCCACCATGTAGGTGTGGGCAATGCCTGCCGGGCAGTTGGTGATCGCCACCAGGCGTAAGGATTTTTCCATGGGTAACCCCTCTATTGGCTGAGCGTCTGGCTGAGCAGCGCCAGAATCTGGTCGGCATCGCCCTGTTTGAGCTGGGCGATAAAATCGGCGTGGATAATTTTGCGACACAGGCTGCCGATCACTTTCACCTGATCGTCCTCGCCCTCCTGCGGCACGCCGAGGCAGATCCAGCAGGTGACGGGCTCGTCATCGCTGGCTTTCCACTCCACGCCCGCCGTCTGGCGCGCGAAGAGGATAAAGGGCTGTTTGACGGTCGCGCTCTTGCCGTGCGGCACGGCGATGCCGGATCCGAACCCGGTCGAATGCAGTTTTTCGCGCAGTAACAGCGTCTGCAAAAAGGCGCTGCGATCGGTGATAAAACCGTTCTGAAAGGCCATATCGGAGAGGGCTTTCAGCACGGAATAGGGGCTGTTGCCGTGAATATCGAGGTTAATGCAGTGGGAAGTCAGTAGAGCCATGGTGCCACTCCAGCAGAAAATGTCTGCAGCCATTCTACGAGGGCAAGGCGGGGGCTATGAGAGGGAATATGTCAGCGCGATGTGACAACACAGCAGGGAATCAAAGGGGCGTTTTGTGGGCGAACCCACATTCTGTGGCGTGATCTTTCCCTGATGAATCTTTCATCATCAGGGAATGTGTTTTATCAATGGATTCCGGCCACCCGCAGCAGCGCCGTCACTACCGCCGCGGAGATAATCACCAGGATCAGCGGCACTTTGCGCCAGGCCAGGAACACGGCAAAGGCCACGCCGAGCACGCGCGCCATACCGGCAAAATGGTCGCCTTCGTAAAACGTGGTAGCCAGCGCCACGGAAAACAGCAGCACCGTTGCCGCATCTGAGAGCAACGCCTGCGAACGCTCGGACAGCGCCAGGCGGCTGCCGAGTTTCGCCCCGCCGAGGCGCATCAGATAGGTGCCCGCCGACAAAATCGCGATGCCGAGGATAAAGACCGTCATATTTCCCATTATTTCTTCCTCGCGGCGAGACCGAGCAATGACAACAACACCGGCAAACCGACCGGCGCGAACGGCACGGCGGCGAGCGACAGCGCCGCGCCGCTGCAGGCGCGAATCAGCGTGGTGCGGTTTTTAAACGCCGGAACCACTAACGCCAGCAAAATCGCCGGGAATACGGCGTCGAGACCGATGGTTTCCGGCGCGGGCAGCAGTTTGCCGACCATCGCCCCTAACAGCGTGCCGAGCGGCCAGACGATCGCCACGCCCATACCGCACAGCCAGTAGGCGGCTTTGCGCTGCTCGGGCGTTTTTTGCGACAGGCCAAACACCACGCTTTCGTCGTTCATGATGTGGCAGCCGAGGAAGCTCAGGCCGCGTTTTCCCACCAGTTCCCGCACCGTCACGCCGAACGGTACGTGGCGGGCGTTGACCAGCAGACCCGCCGCCGCTGCCGCAAGGGGATTACCGCCGCTGGCAACGATGCCGATAAACATAAATTCTGACGCGCCCGCGAGGACGGTAATCGAGAGTAAAAACGGCACCCACACCGGGAAGCCGTAAGCCATCGCCAGCGAGCCGTAGGACATGCCGACCACGCCGACGGCGAGGCACACCAGCACGATCGCTTTTATCGTGTCGCCTTTCAGGCAGGAGAGGGAGTTCTTCATACAATTTTAGCCATATCGAACGAGATTCCATTATAATGAACGCATCACTTTCGTTTTTCAAGATGAACGATTCGTTCGATTTATAGAACAAGAGGCCGTTTTATGACGCAGCCAATCAGCGTGATCGCCAAAAGCCTGGTGCGGGAACGCCTGCGAACCGGGCTGTCGCTGGCGGAAATCGCGCGCCGCGCCGGGATCGCCAAATCCACGCTGTCACAGCTGGAGTCGGGCAATGGCAATCCTAGCCTGGAAACGCTCTGGTCGCTCTGCGTGGCGCTCGGAATTCCCTTCGCGCGTCTGCTGGAGCCGCAGCAGCCGACCACCCAGGTGATCCGCCGGGGCGAAGGCACCAAGGTGATTGCCGAGCAGGCGAACTATCAGGCGATTTTACTGGCGTCCTGCCCGCCGGGCGCGCGTCGGGATGTCTATCTCCTGATGACCCAGCCGGGCGCGGACCGTATTTCGCAGCCGCATCCGCCGGGCTCTGTGGAGCACATTATTGTCACCCAGGGGCGGGCGCTGATCGGCCTGACGGACGCGCCGGAAGAGCTCGGTCCTGGCGATTACATCTGCTATCCCGCCGATCAGCCGCATATCTTTAAGGCGCTGGAACCCGACACCCACGCGCTTTTAGTAGCGGAACAAAACTAACTTCTTCGGACACGGAAATCATGTCGCTCAAAGCCATTGCCAAAGAACTGGGGCTGTCGGTTACCACCGTCAGCCGCGCCCTCAACGGATATGATGACGTTTCTCGCGAGACGCGCGCCCGCGTGGAAGCCGAAGCGCAGCGCCGTGGCTATCGACCGAACACCTTTGCCCGTCGTCTGAAGATGGGCAAAATCGACGCCGTCGGGCTGGTGTTTCCCGTGCATCCGGTTCCGCTTAATAACAGCGTGTTTATGGACATGGTCGGCGAAATTAGCCACGAACTGGCGCGACATGAGATTGATTTGCTGCTGATCGCCGACGATGACCTCGCCGACAAACACAGCTATATGCGCATGGTGCAAAGTCGCCGCGTGGATGCCCTGATTGTCGCCCATACCCTCGATCAGGACCCGCGCCTCACGCAGCTGCAAAACGCCGGTTTCCCGTTCCTCGCCCTTGGCCGCAGCCAGCTGCCGAAACCCTACGCGTGGTTTGATTTCGATAACTATGCGGGCACCTATCGCGCCACGCGCTGGCTGATCGACAAAGGCCATCAGCGCATCGCCCTGTTAGGCGAAAACAACAGTCAGGCGTTTATCACCCAGCGCCGTCTGGGCTATCTCGACGCCCTGCGCGAGGCGGGGCTCTCCAGCGAATGGCTGCGCGCCATGCCGCCGTCACGCCGCGCGGGCTATACCGCGACGCTGGAGCTGCTTTCACTGCCCAACCCGCCCACCGCGATTGTCACCGACTGCAACACCCACGGTGACGGAGCCGCCATGGCGCTGGCCCAGCAGGGACGACTGACCGGCAGCGACGCGGTTTCGCTGGTGGTGTACGACGGTCTGCCGCAGGACAGCATTGTCGAGGCTGACGTGGCGGCAGTGATCCAGTCCACCCGCGAGGGCGTCGGCAAGCAAATCGCTGACATGGTGCGCCAGTTGATTAATGGCGAGGATATTTCCCGGCTGCAGGTGCTGTGGCAGCCTGAATTTTCACCGGGCCAGACGGCCTAAATCTCCGCAAAATTCAAAAGTCGATCACAGATCCGAAACGTTTGGGTTGGTATCCGAAACGTTTCGGATCAACACTCAGGACATCTGATGACAGGAGATGTCCGATGCAAGATTCCATTTTACGACTCGAAAGCCCGACGACAGACGTGGTGATCAAAACTCACCCGTTCGCCGAAATTGTCTACTGGGGGCCACACCTTCGCCACTTTTCGCCGCAGGATGCGCAAAGCCTGATTCGCCCTGTCGCCAATGGCAGGCTGGATGTGGATATTCCGCTGACGCTGATGGCCGAGCTGGGCCACGGTCTGTTCGGTGCGCCGGGTATCGAAGGCCACCGTCAGGGGCTGGACGGGTCTCCGGTTTTCAGGACCGAAGCTGTCGATCAGCAGGGCCAGAGCCTGACCATTACCGCAGAAGATGAACACGCCGGGCTACGCCTGACCAGCGAATTGTCCCTCGATGAGAGCGGCGTGCTGGTGGTGCGCCACGGTCTGACCAACCTACGAGCGCAGCCGTGGCAGGTGGATCGCCTGGCCGTGACGCTGCCGGTTTCGGAGCGCGCAAAAGAGGTGATGGCCTTTCATGGCCGCTGGATCCGCGAATTCCAGCCGCATCGTTTGACCCTTGAGCACGACAGCTTTGTGATTGAGAACCGCCGCGGGCGCACCTCTCACGAACATTTCCCGGCGCTGATGACCGGCACGCCGGCGTTTGGCGAAATGCACGGCGACGTGTGGGGTGTGCATCTCGGCTGGAGCGGCAACCACCGCCTGCGCGCCGAAGTCAAAACCGATGGCCGCCGCTACGTGCAGGCCGAAGCGCTTTATCTGCCAGGGGAAATGGCGATTGCCGAGGGCGAAACCCTCTGGACGCCTAAGCTCTACGCCAGCTACTCCGCGCAGGGGCTGAACGGCATGAGCCAGCAGTTCCACCGCTATCTGCGTGACAATATTATTCGCTTCCCGGAAAACAAACCGCGCCCGGTGCATCTCAACACCTGGGAGGGGATCTACTTCAACCACGATCCGGAATACATCATGCGCATGGCCGACGAAGCCGCGGCGCTGGGCGTGGAGCGTTTCATCATCGACGACGGCTGGTTTAAAGGGCGCAACGACGACCACGCCGCCCTCGGCGACTGGACGCTCGACGAGAAAAAATACCCCAACGGCCTGATGCCGGTGATCAATCACGTCAAAAATCTCGGGATGGAGTTTGGCATCTGGGTGGAGCCGGAGATGATTAACCCGGACTCGGATCTCTACCGCGCCCATCCTGACTGGGTGCTGGCCCTGCCGGGATATCCGCAGGCGACGGGGCGACATCAGCTGGTGCTGAACCTGAACATACCTGAAGCCTTCGAGTATCTGCTGGAGCGCATGAGCTGGCTGCTGGGCGAGCACCCGGTGGACTACGTGAAGTGGGACATGAACCGCGAGCTGGTGCAGCCGGGCCATCTCGGCAAAGCCGCCGCCGATGCGCAAACGCGCCAGTATTATCGTCTGCTTGAGACGCTGGGTCAGCGCTTCCCGAACGTGGAATTCGAATCCTGCTCGTCCGGCGGCGGACGTATTGATTACGAAGTCCTGACCCGCTGCCATCGCTTCTGGGCCTCCGATAACAACGACGCGCTGGAGCGCAACACCATCCAGCGCGGAATGAGCTACTTCTTCCCGCCGGAGGTGATGGGCGCGCATATCGGTCATCATAAATGCCATGCCACCTTCCGCCAGCACAGCATTGAATTCCGTGGGCTGACGGCGCTGTTTGGGCATATGGGGCTGGAGCTGGATCCGCTCACCGTCGACGAGCACGAGCGCGAAGGCTACCGCCGCTATGCCGCGCTGCACAAACAGTGGCGCGAGGTGATTCACCACGGCACCCAGTGGCGCGTGGATATGCCGGACGCCACCACCCAGGCGCAGGGTATAGTGAGCGAAGACCAGCGGCAGGGGCTGTTTATCGTCAGCCAGCTGGCCATGCCGGATTACACCCTGATGATGCCGCTGCGCATGCCGGGCCTGGCGCGAGACGCGCAGTACCGCATCACGTTGCTCGATCACCCGAATATCCGCCTGACCGGCGAAGGGGGTCACACCATGCGCAAACTCCCGGCATGGATGGAAGCGCCGCAAACGGTGAGCGGCGAATGGCTGATGCAGGCGGGGCTCGTCCTGCCGATTCTGGACCCGGAAACCGCCATTCTGATTGGCGTTGAACGCGTGTAAGGGTGATGGGCCGGGCGACCGGCCCTGAGTTGAGGATAAAAATAAT
Organism: Lelliottia wanjuensis; assembly: GCF_030238365.1. GTDB lineage: Bacteria > Pseudomonadota > Gammaproteobacteria > Enterobacterales > Enterobacteriaceae > Enterobacter > Enterobacter wanjuensis. The sequence goes on from NZ_JASSOT010000059.1 coordinate 50,423, forward strand.
GAACACGACTGCCTGTACCCACAAAGACAACCCTAATTTCTGGATTTTCGGGGCGTTCTTCTTTCTCTACTTCTTCATTATGGCCACCTGCTTTCCGTTCCTGCCGATCTGGCTGTCGGATATCATCGGCCTGAATAAAACCCATACCGGGATTGTCTTCTCCTGCATCTCACTCTCGGCGATTGCCTTCCAGCCGGTGCTGGGCGTCATTTCCGACAAGCTGGGGCTGAAAAAACACTTGCTGTGGATCATCGCGGTTTTACTCTTTTTGTTCGCGCCGTTCTTCCTCTACGTTTTCGCGCCGCTGCTGAAAATGAATATCTGGCTTGGGGCGCTGAGCGGCGGGCTGTATATCGGTTTTGTCTTCTCGGCGGGATCGGGGGCGATTGAGGCCTACATCGAGCGCGTGAGTCGCAACAGCTTCTTCGAATACGGCAAAGCGCGGATGTTCGGCTGCCTGGGCTGGGGGCTGTGTGCTTCGACGGGCGGCGTGTTGTTCAGCATCGATCCGTCGTATGTCTTCTGGATGGGCTCCGGCGCGGCGCTGCTGCTGATGCTTCTGCTGGTGGTCGCCAAGCCTAAGCCAAACCAGACTGCCGAAGTGATGAACGCGCTGGGGGCGAACCAGCCGCAAATCACCGCCAAAACCGTCTTCACCCTGTTCCGTCAGCGCAAAATGTGGATGTTTATTCTGTACGTGATTGGCGTGGCCTGCGTGTATGACGTCTTCGATCAGCAGTTTGCCACCTTCTTCAAATCGTTCTTTGCGACGCCGGAAGAGGGCACGCGCGCCTTTGGTTTTGCGACCACGGCCGGGGAAATGTGTAACGCGATCATCATGTTCTGCTCGCCGTGGATCATTAACCGCATCGGCGCGAAAAACACCCTGCTGATTGCCGGGCTGATTATGGCGACGCGCATTATCGGTTCGTCCTTCGCCACCACCGTGGTGGAAGTGATCGCCCTGAAAATGCTCCATGCGCTGGAAGTACCCTTCCTGTTGGTGGGGGCGTTTAAATACATCACCGGCGTGTTTGATACCCGTCTGTCAGCGACCATCTATCTGATTGGCTTTAACTTTGCCAAACAGTCGGCCGCCATTTTCCTTTCGGCGTTCGCCGGGAATATGTATGACCGGATCGGTTTCCAGGACACCTATCTGATGCTCGGATGCTTCGTGCTGGCGGTGACGGTAATCTCGGCGTTTACGCTGAGCAGCAGGCAGGAAATCGCTGCCGCAAGGGCGGCAGCATAATCTTTCGTAGGCCGGGTAAGGCGCAGCCGCCACCCGGCAATCACACAACACCTTACTCGAGGAAAAACACCTCTTTCAGCTCCGCACTCACCGGGCTGTTATCCGGGTTGGCGGGCATCACGTCGCGCATGTGTTTCCACCAGCGCTGGCACACGTCGGTATTCGCCACCGCGTTCCAGCGCTCTTCCGATTCAATCTCCACGGTCGCAAACAGCAGGTGACGTTCCTTGTCGAGATAAATGGCGTAGTGGTGCGCGCCGTGGTCTTTCAGCACCGACTCCAGCTCCGGCCAGATGGGGGTGTGGCGGCGCTGATACTCCTCGTGGGCGTCCGGGTTTACCTGCATCACAAAAGCTTTGCGGATCATAAGGCCTCCAGATACAGCTCGCGGACTTCGTCGCGGCTGGCGGTGCGCGGGTTGCACGGCGCACACGGGTCGGCGAGGGCTTTGTCCAGCCAGCCTTCGATATCGGCTTTGGTGACGCCGAGTTTGCTGAACCCGGAAGGAATGCCGACGCGGGTACTCAGGGCGCGAATGGCGTTGATCGCCTCCATGCTGGCCGCTTCGTCGCTCATGCCGCGTGTCTCCACGCCCATCGCCTGCGCCACGCGGGCAAAACGCGCCACCGCGTTCGGACGGTTAAAGTTTTCGATGATCGGCAGCAGGATGGCGTTACACACGCCGTGCGGCAGGTTGTGGGTCGCGCCCGGCTGATGCGCCAGGGCGTGAACCAGGCCCAGACCGGCGCTGTTAAAGGCCATGCCCGCCAGATACTGGCCGAAGGCCATCTGCTCGCGCGCTTCGAGGTTGTGTCCCTCGTCGACCGCTTTCGGCAGCCAGAGGCTAATCAGGCGAATCGCCTCCAGGGCGTTGGCGTCCGTAAGTGGGTGCGCGCCAACGGAAACATAGGCTTCGATGGCGTGGGTCAGGGCATCCATACCCGTTGCGGCGGTGACGGAGGCGGGAATATCGAGCATCACGCTGGCGTCGTCCACGGCGATATCCGGAATGATATTCGAGTCGATAATCACCTCTTTCACCTGGCGCTCGCTGTCGATGATCACCGCGTTGCTGGTCATCTCCGCCGCGGTGCCTGCCGTGGTGTTGATCGCCACCAGCGGCACACCGGCGTTTTTCACCTTGCCGACGCCAGAATAAGCGGTCGACGGGCCAGGGTTGGCGGTGAGGATTTTAATCGCTTTCGCCGTATCAATCGGGCTGCCGCCGCCGAAGGCGATCACGTAATCACATTCGGCGCTCTGATACGTCGCGAAGCCTTTTTGCACCAGCGCTTCCGTCGGATTCGGGAACACTTCGTCAAACAGGTGATATGACATCTGATGGGCGTCCAGAGCGGTGAACAGACTGTCGAGCAGGCCCATTTTGACCAGTTGGCCGTCGGTGACGATCAGCGCTTTGCCCCACTGTTTGCTCGCCACCAGATTAACCATATCGCCGATAGCGCCTGCACCGTGCAGGCTGATTTTCGGCAGTGCCAACATAAAGCTCATGATAATTCTCCTTAATGATTTTTTGGGAAATCCTTGCCCCTCACCCCAGCCCTCTCCCCAAGGGAGAGGGTGAAAGGCCGCACCGAGCAGTCCCCTCTCCCTGTGGGAGAGGGTTAGGGTGAGGGCATCAAATCCGTCTTCGCTGCAACATCCGGCGAGTCATAATCGGCAGCGAAATCACCACAATCAGCATCGCGCCGATGATCACCGACATCACAATGCCGGGCACGTTGAGCAGGCTCAGGCCAAAGGTCACCAGCCCCATCAGGAAGGCGGCGATAATCACGCCCACCATGCTGCCGGACCCGCCGAGAATATTGACGCCGCCGAGCACCGCCATCGTCACCACCGCCAGCTCCCAGCCCATCGCAATGGTCGGGCGCGTGCTCCCGAGGCGTGAGGTGAGCAGCACCGAGGCCAGGCCCGACATCAGCCCGACCAGCGCAAACAGCAGCAGGTTGTGACGTTTTACGTTGATGCCCGAATACCACGCCCCGGTCGGGTTGTTGCCGATGGCGTAAGTCCGGCGACCGAAGTTGGTGCGATGCAGCACGAAGGCAAACACCGCCGCCAGGACGATAAACAGCGCGAACTCAAACGACAGCGCGCCCCACACGTAGCCCTGCCCGAACCAGGCGAAGCTCTCCGGCCAGCTGTTCAGCGCCTGATCGCCGAGCAAAATGTAGGTAATGCCGCGATACAAGCTCATGGTGCCGATGGTGATCACGATCGACGACAGGTTAAAGCGCGTCACCAGAAAGCCGTTGAACAGTCCGCACAGCAGCCCGACGCCTAATCCCACGCAGACCAGCAGCGGTGTATCCACCCCCGCCGCCGCGCAAAAGCCCATCGCCGTGGAGCTGAGCGCGATGGTTGACGCCACCGACAGATCGATTTCACGGGCGATAATCAGCATCGCCATCGGCAGCACGATGATCGCCTTTTCGGTGAAGTTGAAGGTGGCATCCGACAGGTTCCAGATATCGAGGAAGTAGGGCGAGGCCATCGCGTTGACGATAAACACCGCCAGCGTGACCGCCAGCAGGAAGCCCTCCCAGCACAGCAGGCGCTGGAAAATCCCCGTGGAAGTCGGTTGGTTTTTGATCTCTTCGGTAGTCATCATTTTGCTCATGAGTTCACCGCCTGTTTCTGCCGCGCCAGGGCGGCATCGCGCAGGATTAACCGCCCTTTGCGTTTATTGCCGCGCTCATTGAGCAGCACCGCAATCACGATCACCGTTCCGGAAATCGCCATCTGCCAGAACGGCGAGACGCCGATCACCGGCAGGGCGTTGTTGATCACCCCAAGGAACAGCGCGCCAAACAGACAGCCCAACACCCGGCCTGTGCCGCCCATGGTGCTGATGCCGCCGATCACGCACGCGGCGACGACCTGCAGCTCAAAGCCGTTGGCAACGTCGACGTAGGCCACGGCGAAGCGTGAGATCCACAGATAGCCGCAGAATCCGGCCAGCGCGCCCGAGAGGCAGAAGCTGACGAACTGCATTTTTCCTGCGTTGATCCCGGTGTAATACGCCGCCGTGGCGTTACCGCCCGCGGTGTAAAGGGCGCGTCCGGTGCGGCTGTAGCGCAGGAAATAGCCGACCAGCAGCAGGGCGGCAATCGCACACCAGCTCAACACCGGCAGGCCGAGCAGGGAGGCGCGCGGCAGAGCGAGGAAATCCGCCCCCATCTGGTTGGAGTTCACCCAGCCGCCGCCGGTGAGTAAAAAGATAATCCCGCGATAGATGCTCATGGTGCCGAGCGTCACCACAATCGCCGGGATCCCTAGCTTCCACACCAGCAGGCCGTTGATGACCCCCATCAGCAGGCCGAGGGCGGTGGCGAGAAACAGCAGCGCCCAGACCGGCACGTCGGGGTAGTGGAAGTTAATCAGGGCGACAATCATCCCGGTCAGCGCCAGATTGGCCGCCATCGACAGGTCGATGCCTTTGGTCAGCAGGACCATCATCTGGCCCAGCGCGAGGATGACCAGAATCGAGGTATCGTTAAACATCTCCACCAGATTTCCCGGTGCGATAAACGACGGCACCCGGCTGCCGATGGCGAGAATCATCAGCACGATGACCCCGCCCAGCAGGGCTTCGCGGTGTTTCAGGAGTGACTTGAACATTACGCGGCCTCCTGTTTTGCGCCGCTGGCCGCGCTGACGATGGTTTCCGCCGTCGCGCCGCCTGCCGGGTATTCCGCCACCATCAGCCCCTCGTGCATCACGATGATGCGATCGGCCATGCCCATCACTTCGGGCAGTTCCGACGAGACCATGATCACCGCCAGCCCCTGGCCGACCAGCTCGGACATAAACTGATGAACGGCCGCTTTCGAGCCAATATCGATGCCTTTTGTCGGCTCATCGAGGATGATCACCTCAGGATGCGTCGCCAGCCATTTGCCAATAACCACCTTTTGCTGATTGCCGCCGGAGAGCGTCTCGACCGGCTGTTTCCAGCTAAAGGCTTTGACCTGCAAGCGCCGGGCATACTCATCGGCCAGCGCCCATTCGCGATCCTGGTTCAACACGCCGCCGGGGTTGAGTTTACTCAGCTGCGGCAGGCTGATGTTTTGGGCAATCGACAGCTCGATAATCGCCCCCTGCTTTTGCCGCTCTTCCGGCACGCAGACAATTCCCGCGCGGATGGCGTCGGCAGGCTGGCGGAAATGCTGCGCGCTGCCGTTGAGGACGATTTCGCCGGAAGAGGGGCGCGTGACGCCGGAAAGCGCCTGCATCAGTTCGGTCCGCCCGGCGCCGACCAGCCCGTAAAAGCCGAGGATTTCGCCTTTGCGCAGAGAAAACGAGATGTGCGCGAACTCGGTCGGGTGGCAGAGGTCTTTCACCTCCAGCACCGTCGCCCCTTTTTCGCACGCCACTTTCGGGAAGGTCTGGGTGATCGCCCGGCCCACCATCATCGCCACCATCCGCTCTTCGGTGATGTCGTTGATCGCCCCCGCGCCAACGAATACGCCGTCGCGCAAAATGGTGTAGTGGTCTGCCAGCTCAAAAATCTCGTCGAACTTGTGCGAGATAAAGAGAATGGCTTTCCCCTCCTGCTTGAGGCGCTCAACGATCTGATAAAACTCAAGGATTTCGTGCTGCGACAGGGCGGCGGTGGGTTCGTCGAGGATCACCACCTGCGCCTCGAACGACAGGGCGCGGGCGATGGCGACCATATGCCGCTGAGCGATGCTCAGGGTTTTGAGCGTCGCGCGCGGATCGATTTGCACCTCGAGGCGCGTGAGGATCTCCTGCGCCCGGCGGTGCATCTCTGGCCAGTCGAGCTTTTTGAAAAAGCCTTTGTGCAGGTACTGGCCGACAAAAATGTTTTCGGTCACCGACAGCTCATCGAACAGCACGGTTTCCTGATGAATCGCGGTAATCCCGACTTTATGCGCCGATTCCGGCGTCGGGAGATGAATGGGGATCGCTTTATAGAGGATTTCGCCCTCTTCGGGCTGGTAAATCCCGGTCATCACTTTGACCAGCGTCGATTTGCCCGCGCCGTTCTCGCCGATCAGGGCGGTAACTTTGCCGGGCCAAAGCTCAAGCTGCACGTTCTCCAGGGCGCGTACACCAGGGAAAACCTTGGTGATGCCCTTGAGCTCCAGCAGCGGGGTGGATGCGGTCATGAGAGTTCTCCATCAAAGGGGATTTTGTAGGGCGGGTAAGCGGCAGCGCCACCCGCCGTTTTGCCGGATGGCGCTACGCTTATCCGGCCTACAAAACACATCAGAAGATTTTTGAGAACTTATCAATATTGCTCGCATCGTAGACGAACGGCTCGGCCATTGCGCCGCTGCCGTCGGCATCGAGCTTCACTTTGCCCAGTTTGCCCATGCTGGCTTCGTCTTTGGTGGCGGTGCCTTTCACCAGATCGTCGGCTAAATAGGTGGCGGCGTAGCCCAGGTCGATCGGGTTCCAGATGGCGAAACTTTTGCTCGCCCCGGATTTCACCGCGCCGGCCATTTCAGACGGCAGGCCAAGGCCGGTGACGTACACTTTGCCAATCTTGCCCTGATCCTTCACCGCCTGCGCAGCGGCCACGATCCCAACCGACGACGGGGAGACGATCACTTTCAGATCCGGGTAGGTTTTCAGCAGGCCGACCGCTTCGCGGTAGCTCTTGTCCGAGAGATCGTCGCCATAGGCCACGGTCACCAGATTGACGGACGGGTACTGCGGCAGCACCTTTTTCATCTCGGCAATCCAGGTATTCTGGTTGGTGGAGGTCGGGGTGGCGCTCAGAACGGCCACTTCACCTTTGTCGACGTTCAATGCTTTCAGCGCCTCGGCGGCCAGCTTGACGTTGGTTTCACCGATCAGCGCGTTATTGGAGGGATTGAGGTGGATCTGACGCCCGGCTTTCGCCACGCCGGAATCCCATGAAACCACTTTGATCCCGCGCTGCATCGCTTTTTTCAGCACCGGCACCAGCGCATCGGGATCGTTAGCGGAGATGGCGATCGCATCCACGCCCTGAGCGATCAAGCCGTTCAGCACTTCGATCTGCGCTTCGGCGGTGGTGGTGGTCGGGCCGGTATAAATCACTTTCACATCACCCAACTCTTTGGCCGCCTCCTGCGCGCCAACGTTCGCTGCCTCGAAGAATCCATTTCCGAGAGATTTCGCCACGAGGGCGATTTTCACTTCTGCAAGTGCGGAACCGGACAACGCCAGAGCGGCAACGGTGAGGATTAAGCTTATCTTTGTTTTCATTGCTTTTACTCCACTAGATAGATGACATGTGTAGGGTTTGCAGGTGTTTTTTCGCCCCGTCTCAATGAGCGGGGCGCGATGTTGTTATTTGTACAGCTCTAACGCCGATTTCAGCGGGGTGACGCCGAAGCGTTTACCCAGCGCAATCAGCTCTTCCTGAGTGATGGTCTGCTTCATTCCGCCCATGGAATAGACCTTCACCAGCACTTCCGCCGACTTCTCGGCGGTGTCGATCAGGCCAAACGCTTCATCCAGCGTCGGGCCGCTGCCGAACACGCCGTGGAATGGCCACAGAACCAGGGAATGTTTCTGCATCTCTTGCGCGGTGGCTTCGCCGATTTCATCCGTGCCTGGCACCATCCACGGAAGAATGCCCACGCCGTCCGGGAACACCACCAGACACTCGGTGCTGCCTTCCCACAGTTTGCGGGTGATGAAATCGGTGCTGTTTTCCAGCACATAGGTCAGGGCGATCAGGTTGGTCGCGTGGCAGTGCATGATCACGCGGTCTTTGCCGTCCGTCGCCTTGATGCGCTCGCAGTGGGAGAGGAAGTGCGCCGGAAGCTCAGAGGTCGGTACCGCTTCGTGGGTCAGCCCCCAAAGAATGTGGTAGCCCGCGCCGTCGCTGTCCACTTTTACGATGCCTAAATTGGCGGCTGGATCGAGCTGGACGTTGCGGAAGAATTTGCCGGAACCGGTGACGATAAACGGCGTGTTGGCCAGCAGCGGCATCGGCTGGCTCAGGGCGATATAGCGCGGTTTCTGGTGGAAATCGGCTTCGAACGGTGCGATATCGGCATCGTCGAGGCGCAGCGTCAGGTTGCCGCCGTTGCGCTCGTCCCAGCCTTTCAGCCAGGCGTCGGTGGTGGCTTTGATCATGCCCTGGACGAACCAGGCGTTGGTGATGGTGTGCATAGTGTTCATGTTCCTGTTAATTCGGCGAGGCCTGATGCCCTCACCCTAACCCTCTCCCACAGGGAGAGGGGACTGTTCGGAGCGCTGGTTTTCTCCCTCACACACAGGGAGGTGCGCTGGTTTTTCTCCCTCTCCCTCAGGGAGAGGGCAGGGGTGAGGGTTGTTTTAGCTGCGAGCCGCTAAAACCTCTTTCTCATACGCCCGCACGTTGTCCAGCCACTGGCTGCCCGCTGGCGCATCGTTGCGCTGGCAGTACATCTCCCACACGGCCTGCCACGGCAGGGATTTTTGCTCTTCGAGCAGCGCCAGACGCGCCGTGTAGTCGCCTTGCTCTTCGAGCGTACGCAGGGCCGCCGTGGGCTCCAGCAGGGCGCGCAGCAGGGCTTTTTTCATGTTGCGGGTGCCGATCACCCACGCCGCGATGCGGTTGATGGAGGCGTCGAAGAAGTCGAGACCGATGTGCACGCGGTCGAACAGGTCGTGGCGGATGATTTCGCTGGCGATGGCCTGAGTTTCGTCATCCAGCAGCACCACGTGGTCGCTGTCCCAGCGCACCGGGCGGCTGACGTGCAGCAGCAGGCGCGGGACGTACAGAATGGCGGCGGAGATTTTGTCGGAGATCACCTCGGTCGGGTGGAAGTGGCCCGCGTCCAGGCACAGAGCGGTCTGGCGGCTGGTGGCGTAACCCATGTAGAACTCGTTCGAGCCGACGGTGTAGCTCTCCGCGCCAATGCCGAACAGCTTACTTTCCACCGCATCGATGTGGTGCGCCGGGTTGAGTTTCTCACTGATCACTTCGTCGAGCGCTTCCAGCAGACGCTGGCGCGGGGCCAGGCGGTCCACGGTGATGTCTTTCATGCCGTCCGGGATCCAGATGTTCATCACCGACGGCGTGCCGAGCTGTTCACCGAAGTACGCCGACACGCGGCGGCTAGCTTTGACGTGGTCGATCCAGAACTGGCGAATTTCATCGTCGGCGTGCGAGAGGGTAAAACCGTCGGCGCTCAGGGGATGTGAGAAGCAGGACGGGTTAAAATCCAGCCCCAGTTTGTTGGCTTTGGCCCACTCCACCCAGTTCTTAAAGTGTTCCGGTTTGATTTCATTACGCGCCACCGGCTCGCTGGCTTCGTGGTAAATCGCGTGCAGGTTCAGGCGTTTTGGGCCAGGAATCAGACTCAGCGCCAGCTCCAGATCGGCCCGCAGTTCGGTGGCATTGCGCGCTTTGCCCGGATAGTTGCCGGTCGCCTGAATGCCGCCCGTCAGCGCGCCACCGCTGTTTTCAAAGCCAGCGACGTCGTCGCCTTGCCAGCAGTGCATGGAGACCGGCAGACGGTCGAGCTGACGCAGCGCCTCTTCGACATCCACGCCCACGGCGGCGAAACGCTGTTTAGCCAGTTCCCAGGCTTGTTCAAGTTGAGTGGTCATGCGCAAAGCTCCTTTGTCAGTCGTTTTTGCAGAAACTGCGCCTGATAGCGGGCAATTTCATGGCAGGGATTAGGGGTAAAAATGGTGAGCGGGTAGTTGTGAGTCACCACCGCCCGGAAATCGTCAACACTGGAAAGCTCGTCCAGGGTCATCAGCTGAATGCCGATATTGCCCAGCGTCGAGGCCTCCACGGGGCCGGCGACCACGGTGATCCCGCAGGCGTCGGCGCAGAGCTGGTTCAGCAACTGGTTCTGGCAGCCGCCGCCGACAATGTGCAGCTGGCTGAAGGGCTTACCGCGAAGCGCCGCCAGCTCGTTCAGGACGTCGGCGTAGAGCAGGGCGAGGCTGTCAAAAATGCAGCGCGCCAGCTCAGCCGGAGTCTGCGGCACGGGCTGCGCGCTCTCGCGGCAGGCGGCCTGGATCTCGGCGCTCATGTTGCGCGGATTGATAAAACGATCGTCGTTCGGGTTGATGACGAAACGACAGGCGGGCAGCTTTTCCGTGTCGGCAATCAGGCGCGCCAGGTCGGTAATGTTTTGCTCTTTCAGCACTCGCTGGAGCAGCCACAGCCCCATGATATTTTTCAGCACCCGGTAGCGGCCTTCCGCGCCGCCCTCGTTGGTGATGTTCGCCGCCAGCGACTTTTCGCAGGTGTAGGGCGTTTTGCTCTCAAAGCCCATCAGCGACCAGGTGCCGGATGAGAGAAAGGCCGCGTTTTTGTCTGCCAGCGGCGAGGCAATCACCGCGCTGGCGGTATCGTGGCTGGCGACGGCGACCACCGGGATTTCATTTTTCAGTGGGCAAATCCAGTGACCGATCACATTCCCGGGATGGGTCGGCGTACCGAACCAACTGGCTGCGGCGCCGGTCCAGCCGAGCAGGTGTTCATCCCAGGTATCGGAATTGATGTTCACCAGTTGGGTGGTGGTGGCGTTGGTGTATTCCCAGTTCATTTTCCCGGTCAGGCGGTAGCTGAAGTAATCCGGGATCAGCAGGGCGTGGGCGACGTTCGCCACCAGCTCCGGCTGCTGTTCCACCAGGGCGCGCAGCTGATAGAGGGTGTTAAAGGGTAAGAACTGGATGCCGCTGCGCCCGTAGATGTCGGCTTTGCCGAGCTGGTCAATGGCGCGGGCCATCACGCCGTCGGTCCGGCTGTCGCGGTAGGAGACGGGCAGGCCGATGCGGTTGCCGTTGCGGTCGAGCAGGACAAAATCGACGCCCCAGGTGTCAATCCCGATGCTGTCGATCAGAATCCCTTCGTCGCAGACTTTGTTCAGACCGGTGCGGATTTCCGCTTCCAGACTGTCAATATCCCAGGTCTCCACGCCGTCCTGCTTTTGCAGGCAGTTACCGAAGCGATGGATTTCACGAAGCGAAAGTGCACGCTGTGCAGGCACGTAGCTGGCGAGCATTACGCGCCCGCTGGATGCGCCTAAATCGACAGCCACACAATGGCGAGAGGTCATAATTCGGTCCTTCTTGGAGTCATTGCGAAACAGTCTAAGAAAGGGAAGAAAAACGCACCTTCTCGCCACTGACAGGCAAAATCCCGCGCTGGCAAGAAAGCAAAGATGAACGTGAGGGAGTTCACAGTTTCCAGTCATGACGCGGTTTTCAGGCCGTGTGACCGTTGCCGCATTTCCCGATCTTTCCCGCCGTTTCTTGAAAAACGGACAGGCTTTGCACGCTTTGACGTCGAAAATTGAAGGTGAGAAACCCGGCCCTTAATTACTATTTTGAGAACATTTCTCATTGGTGGTGGCCGTTATGACCGTACTGCACAGCGTGGATTTTTTCCCTTCAGGAAGTTCGCCGGTGGCGATCGAGCCGCGGCTGCCTCAGGCGGCTTTTCCTGAACATCATCATGATTTTCATGAGATTGTGATTGTTGAGCACGGGACGGGCATTCACGTGTTTAACGGCCAGCCCTACACCATCAGCGGCGGGACGGTGTGCTTCGTGCGCGACCATGACCGGCACTTGTATGAACATACGGACAATCTGTGCCTGACCAACGTGCTTTATCGTTCCCCGGATGCGTTCCAGTTTCTCTCCGGGCTCAACCAGCTGCTGCCCCAGGAGCAGGACGGGCATTACCCGTCGCACTGGCGGGTGAATCAGTCGACGCTGCAACAGGTGCGTCAGCTGGTGGGGCAGATGGAAAACGCCGAAGACAATGCCGAAACCCACGCCCGCGCCAGCCGGGAGCTGTTGTTTATGCAGCTGCTGGTGTTGCTGCGCCGCAGCAGCCTGGTGGAAGGGGCGGAAAACAACGATGCGCGCCTCAATCTGCTGATGGCGTGGCTGGAAGATCACTTCGCGGAAGAGGTGTGCTGGGAGACGGTGGCAGACAGGTTTTCGCTCTCCCTGCGCACGCTGCATCGCCAGCTCAAGCAGCACACGGGCCTGACGCCGCAGCGCTATCTCAACCGGCTGCGGCTAATCAAAGCCCGCCACCTGCTGCGCCACACGGACGAGAGCGTGACGGATATCGCTTATCGCTGCGGGTTTGGCGACAGTAACCACTTTTCGACGCTGTTTCGCCGGGAATTTAGCTGGTCGCCGCGCGAAATCCGCCAGGGACGGGATGCGTCACTTCAGTAACGCGAGGACAATCACCGTTTTTTCAGCGCAAAACGGCTAATAATGGCAGGTTATTAGCCGCTGAGGTGTGTTGTGGGCGCTCCGTTAATCCTTCGTAAAACCGATTTCTTTGCTAACGCCGGGCAGGCCGTCGCGGTGGCCGATCGCTATCCGCAAAACGTCTTTGCCGAGCACACGCACGAGTTTTGCGAGCTGGTGCTGGTGTGGCGCGGCAACGGCCTGCACGTCCTCAACGACCGCCCGTATCGCATCACCCGCGGCGATCTGTTTTATATCCGCGCGGAAGACAAGCACTCCTACGCCTCGGTCAACGACCTGGTTTTACAGAACGTGATTTACTGCCCGGACCGGCTCAAACTCAATGTCGACTGGGCAGGGCATATCCCCGGATTTAATGAGGCGCACACCGCCCCGCAATGGCGCCTGAGTAGTAACGGCATGACCCAGGTGCGCCACGTCATCACCCAGTTAGAACAGGAGAGCCTGAAGGCCGAGCCGGGCGCGAACGAGATGGCCGAGCTGCTCTTCGCCCAGCTGGTGATGACCCTCAAACGCTACCGCTACGCCACGGACAACCCTTCAGCCACCGAGCAGGAAGCGCTGCTGGATAAGCTCATCACCACGCTCGCGGGAAGTCTGAACCGTAGCTTTGTGCTGGAGAAATTTTGTGAGCAGGAGCAGTGCAGCGAGCGCGCGTTGCGCCAGCAGTTCCGCACCCAGACGGGGATGACGGTGAACCACTACCTGCGCCAGCTGCGTATCTGCCACGCGCAGTATCTGCTGCAACATACGGAGCTGATGGTGAGTGAGGTCTCGACGCGCTGCGGCTTTGAGGACAGTAACTACTTTTCGGTGGTGTTCAATCGCGAGGTGGGGATGACGCCGGTTCAGTGGCGTCATCACAGTCGAAAAGCGGCGTGATTAATTCGCCATGCCAAGACCGACAATGTTGGCGGCAATAATAATCACCACGCAACCCAGGCTCAGCACGCTCACCGGACGCCGTCCGGCGTTGTTCCACTCTTTCAGCACCAGCCCGACAATCCCGCCGCACAGCACGTAGAAGCTCATGTGCAACATCCAGCTCATGTAGTCATACTGCGGCGGAATGCTGGCGTGGCCCCAGGCATAGAAGAAGAACTGCAGATACCACATCAGGCCGCCGAGTGCCGACAGCAGCACGTTGCTGATGATGAGGTGTTTTGCCAGCGAGAAGTCGGCTTTTACCGACAGGTTCTTCACTTTTGCCAGACGAATGAAGCAGAAGCCGAGGTTAACCAGCGCACCGCCGCCCATGATCACCACGTAGCTTGGCAAGGCAACGTAGAGCGGATCCACGCCCAGCGCGGCCGCCGCTTCATGCATCGGTTTGGCGGCGTTCATGGCAAACGACATCCCGGCGGAGAAAATGCCGCACATCACCGCCAGAATCAGCCCTTTCTTCAGGTTGAACTCTTCCGCACGAATACCCATTTTGCGCTCTTTCAACTGCCCCGCGCGGGTGACAATCCCCACGCCGACCACCGCCACCAGCACGCCCAGCAGCGTCATCTGGCCGCCTTTGGTGTTGATCAGCACGTCGAAATTACCGTTCAGGATTGGCGTCATCAGCGTGCCGACAATCAGGGTGATGCCAATCGCAATCCCGATGCCCATCGACATCCCGAGATAGCGCATGGTCAGACCATAGTTGATGTTGCCGATGCCCCACATCGCGCCGAACAGAAAGACCGGCAGCAGCGTGGAGGCGCTAAAGGAGGAGAAATACCCCCAGAAATCGGGCAACAGAATGGCGCTGATGGTCCACGGCAGGATCAGCCAGGAGACCGTACCGCCCACGGACCACATGGTTTCCCATGACCAGTGTTTCACCTTTTTAAACGGGGCATAGAAACAGGCTGCACTGGCTGCGCCTATCAAATGCCAGAAAATACCCATCGTAATCGCATGATTCATTTTTTTACGTCCTCATCGTTTTTATAGGCCGGTGGCTTCCCTCCGACCCGATGAGTGTAAAAATTAAGCGGCGAGCGAACCTTCAGAAGGTTGCCGCACTTTTCTTGTCTATGGCAATCAGCGCGTTAACCGCGTGAGCAGACTCACAAATTCGGCATTGGTACAAAAACGAATAACCTTAGAAAAACTACGGCATTGATAATCATTTTCAATATCATTTAATTAACTATAATGAACCAACTGCTTACGCGGCATTAACAGCTGTGCCGCCCGACAATAATGGAGAGGATTATGAGTTATACACTGCCATCCCTGCCGTATGCCTATGACGCACTGGAACCGCATTTCGACAAGCAGACGATGGAAATCCATCACACTAAACACCACCAGACTTACGTGAACAACGCGAACGCAGCGCTGGAAAGCCTGCCAGAATTCGCCAGCCTGTCTGCTGAAGAGCTGATCACCAAACTGGATCAACTGCCAGCTGACAAGAAAACCGTTCTGCGTAACAACGCTGGCGGTCACGCTAACCACAGCCTGTTCTGGAAAGGCCTGAAAACCGGCACTACCCTGCAGGGCGATCTGAAAGCCGCTATCGAGCGCGACTTCGGTTCCGTGGACAACTTCAAAGCTGAGTTTGAAAAAGCGGCAGCGACCCGTTTCGGTTCTGGCTGGGCATGGCTGGTACTGAAAGGTGACAAACTGGCTGTGGTTTCCACTGCGAACCAGGATTCCCCGCTGATGGGTGAAGCAATCTCTGGCGCATCCGGCTTCCCAATCGTGGGCCTGGACGTGTGGGAACACGCTTACTACCTGAAATTCCAGAACCGTCGCCCGGACTACATCAAAGCCTTCTGGGACGTGGTGAACTGGGACGAAGCAGCAGCACGTTTCGCTGCTAAAAAGTAAGTCGTCACTGAGTTCGAAAGCCTGGCCTGTTGGTCAGGCTTTTTTTTTATCTGCGCGTTTTTGAGCAACGCTGAAACTACTCTCCCCAACGCTCAACTTTTCCCAACGTCTATTTTTAAATTATCTTTATTTACGGGCGTATTATTTATTCTTCGGATAGACCTTAGGTTCTGTATTGGTAATGCGTGCGCTTTTGAGACATTATTGCGAAAATTCTTATTTCCGGATGTTTCAGGTGTATTTATGCGCGGTACTGGAAAAATAACAGCCTCTCTGAATATTATTCTCTATTGTTATTTATTAGTCTTTCATTCTTTTTTATTTTCTTTCCCGGCTCAGGCGGATGAAAAAACGCTGGCGGCGGATGTTTCATCCGCGGGAACGCTATTAAGTCAGAATGACCGCATGGATGCCGTCATTAATAGCCTGGTCAACAGCACCAGCGGAAAAGCCACCTCTGAAGTTCAGCAATGGCTCCAGCAGTATGGGACGGCGCGCGTCAACCTGGGCGTCGACAGGCAGTTTTCGCTGGCCAGCGCTGACTTCGATTTGCTGCTGCCACTGTATGATAAAGATCAGCACCTGATTTTCACCCAGTCGGGCATTCGCCGCGCAGACGACCGCAATGTGATCAATCTGGGCGTCGGCTATCGCCATTTCTCCGACAGCTGGATGTGGGGGGTAAACACCTTCTACGATCAACAGATTTCCGACAACACGCACCAGCGTCTCGGCGTAGGCGGCGAACTGGGCTGGGACTATCTCAAACTCAGCGCCAACGGCTATGCGCGCCTCTCCGGGTGGAAAGACTCCACCGCGCACGAGGACTACGAAGAGCGCGTGGCGAACGGCTATGACCTGCGGGCGGAAGGGTATCTGCCCGCTTACCCGCAGCTGGGCATGCAGCTGATGTGGGAGCAGTATTACGGCAAAGACGTGGCGTTGATGGGCAGCGATAAAGACCAGCGCCAGCGCAATCCCTATGCAGTGACCGCAGGATTGAATTACACCCCGGTTCCGCTGGTGACGTTGGGCGTGAATCATAAAGCCGGGAAGGGCGATCAGCACGAAAGCCAGGTCGAAATGAATATTAACTGGATGGCGGGCGTGCCTTTCGCCGATCAGCTGGATGCGGATAATGTTCAGGCGCGTCGGACATTACGCGGCAGCCGTTTAGATCTGGTCAGCCGCAATAATAATATTGTGCTGGAATATCGAAAAAAAGAATTAATCTCACTTTCACTTCCTCAGCATATTGAAGGGGTTGAATCTGAGACATTACCTGTCGCCGTGAAAATAGCCACGAAATATCCCTTAAGTCATATTGTCTGGCAGGATTCCGAGCTGATGAGTCATGGCGGAAAAATAAGTGAAAACAACGGCGCATGGTCGATTGTTCTTCCGGAATATCAGCCAGAGGGTGCCGAAAAGAATATTTATGTCATGTCCGCGACGGCCTATGACAGCAAAGGTAACGCCTCAGATAAAGCCTGGATTAGCGTGGAAGTGAAAGGCTATAACCCGGTCACGGCGACCACGCAGACCACCGTCTCCAGCGATAATCTCATTGCCGACGGCGTCAGCTCCACGCCGGTGACATTGACGGTCATGTCCGGAACCGGAAAACCTATCGGCGGCGTGGCAGAACAGCTTAGCGCCCAGCTCATCCATCCCGTCAGTGCAAAAAAGATGAGCGTTAAACGCCTGAGCGCCGCGCCATCCACGAGCGAAAAAATTACGCCATTCGTCGAACAAAGCCCTGGCGTCTACGTCAGCACCTACACCAGCGGCATGACGCCGGGCACGGTCATCATTCAGTCTCGCTATAACAGCACGCTGCTCAGCAAGGCGACCATCACGCTGCTGGCGGCCAATACGCAGTATCACTTCGTCCAGATGGATGCGACCAAACCGGCCGCGCTGGCGAACGGCCAGGATGCGATCACCCTGACGGCGCAGGTGACTAACACGCGCACTAACCAGCCCGCGGCGGGCGTGCCGGTGACGTGGCAGGTGGATAACCCCGACGCGGTTTTATCGGCAGAGCAAAGCGTGAGTGACGCGCAGGGCCATGCGACGGTGACCTTGACCAGCAAAGCGGTGCTGGGAGCGACGGTCACCGCCGGGCTGGAAAACGGCGAGACGGTGAAGAGCAGCGTCCTGCAGTTCACGACGGACCTGCAAACGGCAAAAGTGGCCGAGGTGGACGCGGACAAGCTGCGCGCGAAGGCGAACGGGCAGGAGACGATTACCCTCAGCGCCCACGTGGTCGATGCGAGCGAACATCCGCTGGCTAACCAGCCGGTTAAATGGGCGATTACTTCGTCTACGAACGGCGTCCACTTGTCGGACAATCAGAGCACCACGGACGACAACGGCGTGGCGACGATTTCACTGACGACGGCGCTGGCCGGAGACGCGGTGATTTCCGCCGCGACGGGCAGCAGCGCAGCGGTGTCATCCAAGACATTAACCTTCACCGCCGATGCTGACAGCGCGGTGATGGGCGCGATTTCCGCCAGCAAAACCACCGGGCTGGCTAACGGCCAGGACGGGATCGGCCTGAATGTGAAAGTCGTCGATGCCAATAAGAACCCGGTTCAGGGGGCAAAAGTGACCTGGCAGACGGCCAGTGCGACGGCGCATCTCTCTGCCGCCTCCGCGACCACGGACGTTAAGGGCGAGGCCGGTGTGAGCGTGACCTCATCAACCGTCGAGGCGCTGGAAGTCTCCGCGAAGCTGGAGGAGCAAACGCAGACCTCGGCCACGCTGAGCTTTACCTCTGACAGCACCACGGCCACCGCCAAATCCGTGCAGGCCGACAAAACCCAGGCCACGGCGAATGGTAACGATCGGGTGACGCTGACGGCAAAAGTGGTCGATGCCAGCGATCATCCGGTGGCGACAGCGCCGCTGAAATGGACGGTGGTGCAGGGCCAGGCCACGCTGAGTGACGCGCAGACCACGGCGAACGCGCAGGGCGAGAGCGTCATCACTGTGACCTCTGAACATCCTGGCACGGTGGTCGTGTCGGCCAGTTCAACGACGGGCGCGGCGGTGAACTCGGCGGAAATGACCTTTATCGCCGATACGGCAACGGCCAAAGTGACGGCGGTGACGGTCGATAAAACCCAGGCCCTGGCAAACGGGACCGATGCGGTGACGTACAGCGCAACGGTGAAAGATGCCGAGGGGAATCCGCTCAACGATCAGCTGGTGAACTGGGCGGTGACGCCTGCAACGGCGAAATTGTCCGGGGCGACGTCCCGGACGGATGCCACCGGCGTGGCGATCGTCACCATGACCTCGAAGACCACCGGGGATGTGAATGTCAGCGCCAAAGCCGGGGGTGGCACGGCCTGGAATGCGCCTGTGGTGACGTTGATTGGGGATGTCTCGACGGCGCAGTTGGGTGGTCTGAAAACCAGCAAGTCAACGGCGGTGGCGAATGGCGTCGATAAAGTCATCATCAGCGGCCAGGTGACGGACAGAACGGGCAATCCCCTGAACAACATCCCCGTGGTGTGGTCGGTCACGCCGTCCACCGGTTTGCTCTCGCAAAGCACAGGAACCAGCGACGCTCAAGGGCAGGTCTCCGTCGAATTGAGCGCTAACCAGCTGGGTAGCTATCTCGTTAAAGGCGTCGTGAACGGCGATGAAGAGACCTCACAGCCCGTCACTTTTACCGCAGATGTTGCCACGGCGGCTGTGCGTGTGCTGACCGCCGATAAAATGGCGGACATCACCGCGGGCAGGGATACCGTAACGCTTGCTGCGGTGGTGAAAGACGACAATGGTCTGCCGATTGAGGGCATGAAAGTGACCTGGAGCGGCGATAATGCCAGCGGGGAATTCAGTACTGAGAACAGCATGACGGACAGCAATGGGATCGCTACGGCGACTTACGGCAGTACGCTGGCCATGCCGACGCAGATTACCGCGAGGGCGATCAACAAGAATCCAAAAATGCTGACCTTAGACATCGTGCCCGATCTGCAGAGCGCGACGCCGGGGGCGATTGATGTCGATAAAAACACCGCCACGGCTAACGGCAGCGATCCCATTACCCTGTCGACCGTGGTGAAAGATCAGTACGGCAACGTGGTGAAGCAGGCGATGGTCAGCTGGCATGCGGTGATTTCATCGATGGATTACAGCTTATCAGCGGACAATCAGCCGACGGATGCCAATGGCCAGTCGAGCGTCACGATAACCTCGACAGACCGTGGGCCGCTGAGAGCCGTTGCCACCTTTAACAGCACGCAAAAAACCTCGCCGATAATGGTTTACATATCTGATACCGCCACGGAGAAAGTGGCGTCGCTGGTGGCGAGCCAGACGACAGGGCTGGTGGCGGGGGTCGATACCGTCTCGCTGCAGGCATTGGTCACAGATGAAAACGATAACCCGGTCCGCAACGCGGTGGTGTACTGGCGCACGGACAACGACAGCGTTGTGTTCCAGTTGGGCGAGTCCAGCGTGACCGATTTTAATGGTATCGCTGAGACGTCATTTATGGCGACGACCGCGAAGCCTACGGTCGTCGGCGTGGGGATCAACAACAGCAAGCAAACGGTGACGGTCGATTACATTGCCGATCCGCGCAGCGCCACGCTTAAGACCCTGAAAGCGGATAAAACGAAGGCCGTTGCGGACGGTCAGGAGAAAGTGACCTGGGTGACCAACGTGAAGGACGGTAACGGGAATAATCTGTCGGGCGTCACGGTCAACTGGAGCAGCGACAGCGCCTCTCTGGCGCTCAGCGGGACCAGCAGCGTCACCGATGCGATGGGGAATGCGAGCATTCTGGGCTCGACAACCCAGGCCGGGGATGCGGTGGTTACCGCAACGCTGCCGGTCACGGGAGGCGTGATGCACGCCGCCAAAGTGAGTTTTATCGGCGACAGCAAAACCGCCACGGTGGTGACATTAACGTCGGATAAAACAACCGTCGCGGCTAACGGCGCGGACGCGGTGAAATATACCGCCACGGTGAAAGATTCCCACGGTAACCTGGTGCCGAATGCGGAAGTGGTGTGGACTACGTCACTCAACAAGCTGACGGCAGCAAGCACCCTGACCAGCAATGACGGCGTGGCGTACGTCAGCCTTTCAGGTCACGACGTCGGCCTGGCCGCCGTCACAGCACAAGCTTCTGCGGGTGGCTCAACGCTGAAAGTGGATAACGTGGTGTTTATCAATAACATCAACGATAGCTGGGTGATTAACTCTGCCACCTCGGAATACAAATCGCCGCCTATCGTCGGTTTCCCGTCGCAAGGGTTTGTGACCGTCTCGCCGACCGTGGGACCCACGTCACTGGACTGGGCGCCTTCGGGCTATGCGAGTGTCTCTACGCCGATCGCCCTTGTCGCCACTGATGGAAAGCAGTACAGCGTGAATGTTAAAGGCTATCGCCAGTCTCTTTGCACGCGGCGGCCACTGAACGCTGCGGTAACCTGTGAGGTGACCGATGCGCCAATCTATGCGGTCTTTACCTTCGATAAGGCGGATAACCCGACGTTACCAGCCGGGCACTACATCGGGATTATCAATTTCAGGGGCGAAGACTGGTACTCCAGCTATACGTTTGACTACAAACTGACGGTCGATCTGACGGTGCAATAGCGGCAAAAAAGCTTGCACGCAGAAGAGGGAAAAGCGAGTCTGAGGGCTCGCTTTTTTTGCCTCAAGGAGCAACGAACCATGCACTATCCGGTGAATGTGTTTACAGGGAAGATCAGGGACTACGACGGCAGCCGCCCGAGCGCTATTGCCAAAGTCCAGGTCGACGGCGAACTGACTCTGACCGAACTCGGGCTGGCGGGAGATGAGCAGGCCGAGAAGAAAATCCACGGCGGGCCAGAGCGCGCGCTGTGCCACTATCCGCGCGAGCACTATCAGCACTGGGCGCGGGAATTTCCCGAGCAGGCGGATCTGTTCGTTGCCCCGGCGTTTGGTGAAAATCTGTCGACGGACGGGATGACCGAACAGAACGTGTTTATCGGCGATATTTTCCGCTGGGGTGATGCGTTGATTCAGGTGACGCAGCCGCGCTCGCCGTGCTTTAAGCTTAACTACCATTTCGGCATCAGCGATATGTCCGCGCAGCTGCAAACGGCGGGTAAAACCGGCTGGCTGTATCGGGTGATTCTGGCAGGGCAGGTGTCGGCAGATGCGCCCCTGGAGCTGGCTTCTCGCCTGAGCGATGTGTCGGTTTATGATGCCTGCGCGATTGCGTGGCATATGCCGTTTGATGATGAGCAGTATCGTCGTTTGTTGTCGGCAGCGGGGTTATCCACCAGTTGGACGAGAACGATGCAGAAGCGGCGTATTAGCGCACAGATCGAGGATAATTCACGGAGGTTGTGGGGGAAATAGGGGGTTCCGTGCGGCTTGCGTTGCCCGGTGGCGCTACGCTTACCGGGCCTACAAAACCCAAACCGAACCTGTAGGCCGGGTAAGGCGCAGCCGCCACCCGGCACCACAGCGACTACGAACGCTTGTACAGCGGCAACCACAGCGTCAACCGCAATCCACCAAGCGGACTATCATCGGCCTTCACCCAGCCGCGATGCTGCTGAATGGCGGTCTCAACAATCGCCAGCCCCAGCCCTGTCCCACCGGATTCGCGATCGCGCGCTTCATCGGTGCGATAGAACGGACGGAAAATCTGCTCGCGGTCTTCCGGGCTCACGCCAGGACCGTCATCATCCACGTTGATGGTGATGCCGTCTTTATCGACCGAGAACGCCACCTCAATCTTCGTATGCGAGTACCGCAGGGCGTTACGCACGATATTCTCCAGCGCGCTCTCCAGCGTGTTGGGGTTACCGTACAGCGGCCATGGGCCAGGCGGGAAGTTGACGGTGAACGACTTGCCCATCTGTTCCGCTTCAAACGCCGCGTTGTCCAGCACCTCGTGCCACAGGTGATTGGCTTTCACCGTTTCGCTCACCAGCGCGTTTTTCTGCTGATTGCGCGACATCACCAGCAGATCGTTGATCATGCTGTCCAGACGATGCGCTTCCATCTCGATACGCTCCAGCTCTTTGCTCTCACCACTGCGACGACGCAGCAGCGCGGTGCCCAGCTGTAAGCGCGTCAGCGGCGTGCGCAGCTCGTGGGAGATGTCCGACAGCAGGCGTTGCTGAGTGGTCATCATTCGCTCGAGCGCGGTCACCATCTGGTTAAAACTGGCCCCGGCGGCGAGGAACTCTTGCGGCCCGGCTTCCAGTTCCGGGTGCTGTCGCAGGTTGCCCTGCGCCACTTCATCGGCGGCGTTTTTCAGCTTACGCGCCGGTTTCGCCAGGCTCCACGCCAGCCATAACAGCAGGGGAGAACTCAGCAGCATGGTGACAATCAGCAGCAGCAGCGGTCGGTCAAACAGCAGGTTGATAAAGTCGGTCTGGGAGCTGCTCGCCGGGCGAATCAGATAGAGTTGGTAATTATCTTCCCCATCCTTGATGGAAAATGGCCCTACCATCTCTACCCGACCATATTTCTTTTTCTGCGGGTGATCGGCGTTATCCGCCTGGCCAATGAAGTTGCGGATGATCTGCATTTCATTGCGTTCCGCGCCAATCACGCGGCCTTCGCTGGTGACCAGCAGCAGGCGTTGTCCGGGCGGCGCCCACTTGTCGATAGCGCGAAACAGCCTGCGCCACCACATCAAATCGTTAGGCGGGTCGTTTGCCAGTTCGGCTTCCACGTGTTGCTCGATCATCACGCCCTGACGTTGCTCGCTGTCGAGAAGCTCCGTCATCTGGCGTGAGTCGAGTTTAGGCAACATCAAAACCAGCATTAAAACCAGTGCCAGCGTCAGCCAGAAAATGGCGAAGATGCGGGCGGTTAAACTGCCTATCATGAAGCGGAAACCATCAGATAACCGCGACCACGCAGGGTTTTAAACCATGGGTGACCGTCTTTGCGCTCCGGCAGCTTACGGCGCAGGTTAGAGATGTGCATGTCGATGGCGCGGTCAAACGGCGTAAGGCGCTTGCCGAGCACTTCCTGGCTTAAATGTTCACGCGAGACTACCTGGCCGAGATGCTGCGCCAGCAGATACAGCAGGGTGAACTCGGTGCCGGTCAGTTCCAGCGTCTGGCCGTCGAAACTCGCTTCCTGGCGACCTGGGTTCAGGCTCAGGGAGTCCACTTCTAAGGTCGGAGAACTGTTGTCCGTATTCTGCTGCTGCTCGCTCCAGTGGGAACGGCGCAGGATCGCGCGGATACGGGCGACCAGTTCACGGTCGTTAAAGGGTTTAGGCAGATAGTCATCCGCGCCCAGCTCAAGGCCGAGAACGCGATCCAGTTCGCTGCCGCGCGCGGTCAGCATGATGACGGGAGTCTGGTGTGTCTGGCGTAATTCTTTCAGCGTATCGATACCGTTTTTCTTCGGCATCATCACGTCAAGCAAAAGCAAATCAATGCTGTCGTCAAGCAGACTCAGCGCCTGTTCCCCGTCATGGGCAACCAGAACGTTAAAGCCTTCCATGTCGAGCAACTCTTTTAAAAGGGATGTGAGCTCTCGGTCATCATCAACTAACAGGATTTTATTCATTGTTTAAATACCTCCGAGGCAGAAATTACGACATCAAGGCTATCTAATCCATGACTTTACGTTGTTTTACACCCCCTGACGCATGTTTGCAGCCCGAATCGTAAACTAGCTCTCGTTGAATCGCGACACGAAAGATTTTGGGAGCAAGTGATGCGCAAAGTTACCGCTGCCGTCATGGCCTCAACACTGGCGTTTAGTGCTCTTAGCCAGGCTGCTGGAGTCATCACCGGCGATAACGGTCCCTCGGCAGAGGGTATTACGCAGCACAGTGGCCAAAGCAACATGTTTGACGGCATAAGTTTAACCGAACATCAGCGTCAACAGATGCGAGATCTGATGCACAGGGCACGACACGATCGACTCCCTGTTAATGTTAGCGAAATGGAGACAATGCATCGCCTTGTCACCGCAGAAAATTTTGACGAAAGCGCTGTACGCGCTCAGGCAGAAAAGATGGCGCAGGAACAAGTTGCCCGCCAGGTCGAAATGGCCAGGGTTCGCAACCAGATGTTCCACCTGCTATCGCCCGAGCAGCAAGCGGTTTTGAACGACAAACATCAGCAACGGATGGACCAGTTGCGTGAGGTTGCCCGGATGCAACAAAGCTCTGAGACAAAGTTTTTCAGTAGCAATACCCGTAGTAACCAGTAGACCCTGTTTTCCTTGCCATAGACACCATCCCTGTCTTCCCCCACATGATGTGGGGGTTTTTTTTGCCCTTCATTCAAGTTTGTTAACCGTTTATTCATCCTTTGACTCCTTTTCCATCCGTTATACTAGCGGCATGGCATGACAGGAGTGTTTATGAATCAATCCTATGGCAGGCTGGTAAGCCGTGCCGCAATCGCCGCGACGGTCATGGCGTCGTGTTTGCTGATCATCAAAATTTTTGCGTGGTGGTATACGGGCTCGGTCAGTATTCTGGCGGCGCTGGTGGATTCGCTGGTGGATATCGCCGCGTCCCTCACCAACCTGCTGGTGGTGCGCTATTCGCTGCAACCGGCGGATGAAGAGCACACGTTCGGCCACGGCAAGGCGGAATCGCTGGCGGCGCTGGCGCAAAGTATGTTTATTTCCGGCTCTGCGCTGTTCCTGTTTTTGACCGGGATTCAGCATCTGGCGTCACCGACGCCGATGAAAGATCCGGGCGTCGGCGTGGTGGTCACCGTTATCGCACTTATTAGCACAATTGTTCTGGTAACTTTCCAGCGCTGGGTGGTTCGCAGGACGCAAAGTCAGGCGGTACGGGCGGATATGCTTCATTATCAGTCTGATGTTATGATGAATGGCGCGATTCTTATTGCGCTCGGACTGGCGTGGTACGGATGGCATCGTGCCGACGCATTGTTCGCGTTAGGGATTGGGGTTTATATTTTATACAGCGCCCTGCGCATGGGGTATGAAGCGGTGCAATCGCTTCTCGACCGCGCGCTTCCCGATGCCGAACGAGAAGAAATCTTTGAAATCGTCACCTCCTGGCCCGGCGTCAGTGGGGCTCACGATCTTCGTACGCGGCAGTCAGGGCCGACCCGCTTTATTCAGATTCATTTAGAAATGGAAGACAATTTACCGCTGGTTCAGGCCCACTTAGTGGCTGAACAGGTAGAGCAGGCGATTTTGCAGCGTTTCCCGGGTTCGGACGTGATTATTCACCAGGACCCCTGCTCAGTCGTACCCAGGGAAGGCAAAGGACATTTTGAGCTTTCGTAATTCGTTGTAAAAAAGTGAGCCAGGCCAGCATTTTGTGGATAAATTACCGCCATTGGGTCTGACCTGAATCAATTCAGCTGGAAGTGATTGATATACTATTTGCAGTATTGGTTGGTCGAATAGACGTCTTCCGGCAACAGATTTCATTTTTGCATTCCTAAGTTCAGAGGTAGTCATGATTAAGAAAATCGGTGTGTTGACAAGCGGCGGTGATGCGCCAGGCATGAACGCTGCCATTCGTGGAGTTGTGCGTGCAGCGCTGACAGAAGGTCTGGAAATTTTTGGCGTGTATGACGGTTACCTGGGTCTGTATGAAGACCGCATGGTGCAACTGGATCGCTACAGCGTATCTGACATGATTAACCGTGGCGGTACCTTCCTCGGTTCTGCGCGCTTCCCGGAATTCCGCGAAGAGCACATCCGCGAAGTGGCTATCGAAAACATGAAGAAACGCGGCCTCGACGCGCTGGTAGTTATCGGCGGTGACGGCTCTTATATGGGTGCAAAACGTCTGACTGAAATGGGCTTCCCATGCATCGGTCTGCCGGGCACCATCGACAACGACATCAAAGGCACCGACTACACCATCGGCTTCTTCACCGCGCTGGGTACCGTTGTTGAAGCGATTGACCGTCTGCGTGACACCTCTTCATCTCACCAGCGTATCTCCATCGTTGAAGTGATGGGCCGTTACTGTGGCGACCTGACCCTGGCGGCCGCGATCGCGGGCGGCTGTGAGTTCATCGTGGTACCAGAAGTGGAATTCAGCCGCGAAGATCTGGTTAACGAAATCAAAGCGGGCATCGCGAAAGGTAAGAAACACGCCATCGTGGCGATTACCGAGCACATCTGCGACGTTGACGAGCTGGCGAAATACATTGAGACCGAAACCAAACGCGAAACCCGCGCCACGGTTCTGGGTCACATCCAGCGCGGCGGCTCCCCGGGTCCTTACGACCGTATCCTGGCTTCCCGTATGGGCGCGTATGCGATCGATCTGCTGCTGCAGGGCCACGGCGGTCGTTGCGTCGGTATTCAGAACGAAAAACTGGTTCACCATGACATCATCGACGCGATTGAAAACATGAAGCGTCCGTTCAAAGGTGACTGGCTGGACTGCGCGAAAAAGCTGTATTAATTTGCTCTCGCGAACATCGTAGGCCCGGTAAGCGTCAGCGCCACCGGGCAAAAAAAGGCGGATGGCGCTGCGCTTATCCGCCCTACTTTTTTCTCCCTTTGAACATTTTTTATTCCACTCCGTTATAGCCAATCTTTTTTTATTCTTTAATCATTGGTTCGCTTTCTGGCACGCTGCATTCATCAAACACAACACAATGAGAGTTGGAAGATGAATAAATGGGGCGTGGGGTTAACGTTATTGCTGGCATCAAGCAGCGTTCTGGCGAAGGATATCCAGTTACTGAACGTGTCGTACGATCCGACGCGTGAGCTTTACGATCAATACAACAAAGCCTTTGCGGCCCACTACAAACAAGAAACCGGCGATAACGTGGTGATTCGCCAGTCGCACGGCGGCTCAGGCAAACAGGCGACCTCCGTCATCAACGGCATTGAAGCCGACGTGGTCACGCTGGCGCTGGCCTATGACGTTGACGCCATTGCGGAACGTGGTCGTATTGATAAAAACTGGATCAAACGCCTGCCGGACAACTCTGCGCCATACACCTCGACCATCGTCTTCCTGGTGCGTAAAGGCAACCCAAAACAGATTCATGACTGGAACGACCTGATTAAACCGGGCGTGTCGGTCATCACCCCGAACCCGAAAAGCTCCGGCGGCGCACGCTGGAACTACCTGGCAGCGTGGGGCTACGCCCTGCATCACAACAACGGCGACCAGGCCAAAGCCCAGGATTTCGTCAAATCCCTGTTTAAAAACGTCGAAGTGCTGGACTCCGGTGCGCGCGGCTCGACCAATACCTTCGTTGAACGCGGTATCGGCGATGTGCTGATTGCGTGGGAAAACGAAGCGCTGCTGGCGACCAACGAACTCGGCAAAGACAAGTTTGAGATCGTGACGCCAAGCGAATCGATTCTGGCGGAACCGACCGTTTCCATCGTCGACAAAGTGGTCGAGAAGAAAGACACCAAAGCGGTGGCAGAAGCCTACCTGAAATATCTCTACTCGCCTGAAGGCCAGGAGATCGCCGCGAAGAACTTCTACCGTCCACGCGATGCGGCGGTGGCGAAGAAATATGACAGCGAGTTCCCGAAACTGAAGCTGTACACCATCGACGAGGAGTTTGGCGGCTGGGCGAAAGCGCAGAAAGAGCACTTCTCTAACGGCGGTACCTTCGACCAGATCAGCAAACGCTAATCAACGCATGACACAGTGGCCCGGCGCGAGAAATCCGCCGGGCTTTTTTATTTGTCATGATTTTGCGTTACTCTTTAGCCTCTTACGAAAACAGGGAACGCGTTATGAAGAAGATCATTGCCCTCATTGTGGCTGTCGTTGTCCTCGCCGCTGGCGGCTGGCTGTGGATGAAGACCGGCAATCCCGACGCGTTACGCCACATCGTTCTCGACCAGTGTGTGCCGAATCAGCTGAACAACCGTCAGCCCGCGCCGTGCGCGCAGGTCAAACCGGACGCCGGTTACGTGGTGTTTAAAGACCGCAACGGCCCGCTGCAGTATCTCCTGATGCCGACGTACCGCATCAACGGCACCGAAAGCCCGCTGCTGACCGAGCCGCAAACGCCTAACTTCTTCTGGCTGGCGTGGCAGTCGCGCAATTTTATGAGCATGAAACGCGGCGCAGAGGTGCCTGACAGCGCGGTCTCACTGACCATCAACTCCCCGACTGGACGTACGCAAAACCACTTCCATATCCACATCTCCTGCCTGCGCGCCGACGTGCGGGAAAAGCTGGATGCGAATCAGGGGCAGATCAGCACCCAGTGGCTGCCGTTCCCCGGCGGGCTGGAAGGACATGAATATCTGGCGCGACGGGTGACGGAAAACGAGCTGGTGCAGCGCAGTCCGTTTATGATGCTGGCCGATGAACTGCCGGAAGCGCGCGAGCATATGGGCCGCTTTGCGCTGGCGATGGCCCAGCAGTCCGACGGCTCCTTTGTGCTGCTGGCGACGGAGCGCAATCTGCTGCTGCTTAACCGCGCGTCCGCTGAGGAATTGCAGGATCATCAATGCCGTATCCTCCAGTAACCCCACCATAAATCGCGTTTACTCGCGCTGCCTGTCCCCGTAGACTTGCTGAAAAAATCTACAGGAGACAGGTATGTCGCTCTGGTTTACCCACCCTCTGTTCCTGCCCTCGGTTATCGTTGGCGTCACCATCGTGCTGTGGGCGACCTCGCTCCTGCCGGAATTTATCACCGCGCTGCTGTTCTTCACGGCGGCGATGACTGCCAAAATCGCGCCACCGGATGTGATTTTTGGCGGCTTTGCCTCGTCAGCATTTTGGCTGGTGTTCAGCGGATTCGTGCTCGGCGTGGCGATCCGCAAAACGGGCCTGGCGGACAGGGCCGCGCGGGCGCTCTCGGCGAAGCTTACCGATTCGTGGCCGCTGATGGTGGCGAGCGTGGTGTTGCTGAGTTATGCCCTCGCGTTCGTGATGCCATCCAACATGGGACGCATCGCGCTGTTGATGCCGATTGTGGCGGCGATGGCGAAACGGGCCAGCATCGCGGACGGCTCGCGGGCGTGGTATGGCCTGGCGCTGGCCGTCGGGTTTGGCACTTTTCAGCTCTCGGCGACCATCCTGCCCGCTAACGTCCCGAACCTGGTGATGAGCGGCGCGGCGGAAGGCTCATACGGTATCCACCTGAACTACGTGCCCTATCTGCTGCTGCATACGCCGGTACTCGGTATTCTCAAAGGACTGATTCTGATCGGTCTGATCTGCTGGCTGTTCCCAGGCGCGCCAAAACCCGCGCGGGATCTCGCGCCTGCCGAGCCGATGGGGCGCGATGAGAAGCGTCTGGCGTGGCTGCTGGCGGTGGTGCTGGTGATGTGGGTGACGGAGAGCTGGCACGGCGTAGGCCCGGCCTGGACGGGGCTGGCGGCGTCGGTGATTGTGATGCTCCCGCGCATTGGGTTTATCACCGGCGAAGAGTTTTCCGCGGGGGTGAATATGCGCACCTGCATCTACGTGGCGGGGATTCTGGGGCTGGCGATCACCGTGACGCAAACGGGTATCGGCAGTGCCGTTGGTGAGGCGCTGCTGCGCCTGATGCCGCTCGATGCGGATAAACCTTTCACCAGTTTCCTCGCTCTGACGGGCATCACCACGGCGCTCAATTTCATTATGACCGCCAACGGCGTGCCCGCGCTGTATACCACCCTGGCGCAAAGTTTCTCGGATGCGACCGGGTTTCCGCTGCTGTCGGTGATTATGATCCAGGTGCTGGGGTATTCCACGCCGCTGTTGCCGTATCAGGCGTCGCCGATTGTGGTGGCGATGGGGCTCGGGAAAGTGCCTGCGAGAGCGGGGATGTTGCTGTGTCTGGCGCTGGCGGTGGCGACGTATGTGGTGCTGCTGCCGCTGGATTATTTGTGGTTTAGCGTGCTGGGACGGCTGTAGGACAGATCTGTGCGGTTTGATGCCCTCACCCTAACCCTCTCCCACAGGGAGAGGGAATTGAATCACCCTCTCCCTGTGGGAGAGGGCAGGGGTGAGGGCAACAGCGATTAAGCCTGTTTAGCCGCTTCTGCTGCTTTAACGATCACCGCGAAAGCGTCTGCTTTCAGGGATGCGCCGCCAACCAGCGCGCCGTCGATGTCCGGCTGGGTGAACAGCTCTGCTGCGTTAGACGCGTTTACAGAACCGCCGTACTGAATGATCACTTGCTCAGCCACTTTCGCGTCGGCTTTAGCAATGTGGTCACGGATAAATTTGTGAACAGCCTGTGCCTGCGCTGGAGTCGCAGATTTGCCAGTACCGATCGCCCAGACTGGCTCGTAAGCGATAACCACGCCTTCGAACGCCGCTGCGCCCTGAGTTTTCAGCACTGCGTCGATCTGACGTGCGCACACTTCTTCGGTTTTGCCCGCTTCGTTTTCTGCTTCGGTTTCACCGATGCACAGAACCGGAGTCAGACCCTGTTCTTTCAGCACAGCGAATTTCTTCGCGATGAACTCGTCGGATTCTTTGTGGTAAGTACGACGCTCAGAGTGACCGATGATGATGTACTGTGCGCCGATATCTTTCAGCATTTCTGCAGAGGTTTCACCGGTGAATGCGCCAGACAGGTTAACGTCCACGTTCTGCGCGCCCAGCACGATGTGGCTGCCGTCAGCGGCGTGTTTAGCCAGATCCAGATAGATGTCTGGTGGAGCGATCGCTACCGCACAGCCGGTCACGCCAGCCAGCTCTTTACGCAGGTTGGCAATCAGCTCGTTTACCATGTGGCGGCTGCCGTTCAGTTTCCAGTTACCCATCACTAAAGGATGTCGCATTTCAATTCTCCACGCTCAATAAGCGAATTAAGGATTATGGCCGCCCGTGAGAGCAGCATGGTCTGTGAATCAGTATAGAGATTTTCCCTCGAAAGGCTTTGCTTTTTGTCATTAATTCGCCCCTCCGAGTGCGTCAGATAGTGCCAGCTTAATCGGTTCAACAGCGAAGGTCAGTCCCTTTTCGCCGTTATCTGCGACAACATAGCGGATCGCGCCTTCCGTTTCGGCGTAGTAGCGTTTGTTTTTGCCGCTTGTCAGCAATTTTTGCAGCTTTTGCTGGCTCTGGGCTTTAGTCAGAATCGGGGTAAAGGCGCGTAAAATGGCGCTCATGTACTCCAGCGCTTTGGCTTTCGCGGCTTTTTGCTCTGGCCCCTGAATCGGCAACCAGGTGATTTGCATGCTTTTGATCTTCAGCGTGCCGCGCTCCAGCGCCGTGGAGGCGTAGAGATTTTCGTTAATTTTGCTGGCGGCGCGGGTCAGGGTAGGGGTATCGCGGGCGCTGTCGATGGCGCGGAATTCGCCCAGCGGCAGCTTCGGGTTCTCTTTGTTGAAGGCTTCGCGAAACTCACTGATCGACTGATCAAACGACGGCGCGCCCTGCAAAAGATAGGGCGCAGTCGCCGGCGCGTCGGCGGCGAAAATGGAAAAGCTGGCGCTCAGCAGGGTGCAACACAGCCAAAAAGAGTAAGCCCAACTTTTCATGAAGATTGTCCCTGTACGTTACTGTTCATGATTAAAACGATATCTGGTCTGCTTGTCAAAAAGTCACCACTCCAGGGTAAACTACGCGCCATACGATAATAAGGAACCTGACATGACCATACAGCAGTGGTTGTTTTCATTCAAAGGGCGTATTGGACGCCGTGATTTTTGGATCTGGATTGGTACGTGGATTGTCGCGATGCTGGTGCTTTTCGGCCTGGCCTACAGCAACTGGCTGGGCACCCAAACGGCGGCGTTTGCGCTGGTGTGTCTGCTCTGGCCAACGGCGTCGGTGATGGTGAAACGTCTGCACGATCGCGGACGCTCTGGCCTGTGGGCGCTGCTGATCATTCTGGCGTGGATGCTGGTCGCAGGAAACTGGTCGATGTTGCCGTCCATTCTGCCGTGGGTGGTGGGCAAACTGATCCCAACCGTCATTTTTGTGATGACCGTGATCGACCTGGGCGCGTTTGTTGGCACCCAGGGCGAAAATAAATACGGGAAAGACACGCTGGACGTGAAGTACCTCTGATCACCAGTAGTGTTCAGCGGTCATATGGCCCGGTCGACGACGCAAGTGTTTGGTCATCTGCCGGGAATCTTTCAGCAACTGCTGGGTGTCGCGCACCATCTGTGGGTTACCGCACAGCATCACGTGACTGTTTTCGGTGGTCATCGTCAGCCCAACGGCTGCTTCAAGCTCTCCGCTCTCAATCAGCGCCGGAACGCGCCCGGTCAGTGAGCCTTCCGCCGTTTCGCGGCTCACCACGGTCTGGATTTTCAGCTTCCCTTCGTAACGCTTTTCCAGTTCCTGCATCAGCGGGAGATAGCTCAGGTCGGCGGCATAGCGCGCGGCGTGAACCAGCACGATATTGTTGAACCGCTCCAGATCATGTCCGTATTGCAGAATCGACAGATACGGCCCGATGGCGGTGCCGGTCGCCAGCATCCACAGGGTGTCGCAGTCCGGAATCTCCTCCAGCACGAAGAAACCCGCCGCTTCGCTGACGATCTGAACTTCATCGCCCGGTTTCAACGCCGCCAGACGCGGACTTAATTTACCGTCAGGCACGGTGACCAGATAAAACTCCAGATCCGGATTATCGGGCGCATTGACGTAAGAGTAAGCGCGCTGCACGCGCTCGCCGTCAATCTCCAGCCCCAGCTTGGCGAATTGCCCGGCGGTAAAAGGGTGAATGGGGGCATGCACGGTGAGGCTAAATAGTGCATCGGTCCAGAACTCTACCTTAGTGACTTTTCCTGTTACCCACTCCGCCATAACATTCTCCTGAGCTGTTTTCTTACGCTATCTTCCATTCTTGCGAGGGAGATTTCCAGCCTGCTGCGGCTGGAAAGCTCATTCGAACAAATTGCCTTACAGAATGTGCGTCTGTACGTTCGGGTCTTTGCGATCGAGATAGTGAATCGACTGAATGCGGCGGATGGTGCGGGATTTGCCGCGAATCAGCAGGGTTTCAGTGGTCGCCATATTGCCCTTGCGGGTGATGCCGTCCAGCAGATCGCCTTTGGTGATGCCGGTGGCCGAGAAGATGACGTTATCGCTGCGCGCCATTTCGTCGAGACGCAGCACTTTGTTGGCCTCGATGCCCATCGCTTTGCAGCGTGCCAGCTCGTCTTCGCCGATGCGACGATTCTCTTCACTGTCGCCTTTGACGTCATGACGCGCCAGCAGGCGGCCCTGCATATCGCCGTCCAGCGCGCGAATGACCGCGGCAGACACCACGCCTTCCGGTGCGCCACCGATGCCATACAGCACATCGACTTCGCTATCGGGCATACAGGTCAGAATCGACGCCGCGACGTCGCCGTCAGGAATGGCAAACACCCGCACGCCCAGCTGCTGCATCTGTGCGATGGTGGCGTCGTGGCGCGGTTTCGCCAGAATGGTGACGGTGAGATCGCCGAGGGGTTTACCCAGCGCGGCAGCGACATTGCGCAGGTTCTCTTCCAGCGGCAGGTTGAGATCGATAGATCCTTTTGCGCCCGGACCGACAATCAGCTTTTCCATGTACATATCTGGGGCGTTGAGGAAGCAGCCTTTGTCGCCGACGGCCAGTACCGCCAGCGCGTTGGCCTGACCCATGGCGGTCATGCGGGTGCCTTCGATCGGGTCGACGGCGATGTCCACCGCGTCGCCGTTGCCGGTCCCGACTTTTTCACCGATGAAAAGCATTGGCGCTTCGTCGATCTCGCCTTCGCCGATGACGATGGTACCGTCAATGTTGACCTGGTTGAGCATAATGCGCATCGCGTGGACGGCAGCACCGTCAGCGATATTTTTATCGCCGCGGCCTAACCATTTGTAGCCCGCCAGGGCGGCGGCTTCGGTTACGCGGGAGAATTCGATAGCAAGTTCACGTCTCATCAGATACTCGTGCAGTCAAAAGGAATTGCACGAAGTTTATCACAGAGTGGGGGAGGGTGCGGTTTGATGCCCTCACCCCGGCCCTTATGTCTTGATCTTCTCCGCTTCTGCGGAGAAGATCCCCGACTGATCATCGGGAGGTTACCGGTGAGCATCACCCGGCCCTGGTGCCACTGAGCCCGTGGGAGAGA
>NZ_JASSOT010000060.1 GCF_030238365.1 Lelliottia wanjuensis
TAATCTCTCCCACGGGCTCAGTGGCACCAGGGCCGGGTGATGCTCACCGGTAACCTCCCGATGATCAGTCGGGGATCTTCTCCGCAGAAGCGGAGAAGATCAAGACATAAGGGCCGGGGTGAGGGCACCAGCGCGCACTTTTCCCCCTCACCCTAACCCTCTCCCTCAAGGGAGAGGGGACCGTTCGGTGTTCTCACTTAAACTCACGACGCTAACGACAACTCACGCTTTCCCGCATTTTGCACCAGCCATTGCGCCACGCGCGATTGCTGTTCCGCATCCAGCCACATCCCTTCTTTGGTACGACGCCAGATCGCATCGTCCAGACGGCGCACCCACTCGTGCTCCACCAGGTAACGCAGCTCGGCTTCGTACAGCTCATGACCAAAATGTTCCCCGAGATCGGCCAGCGTTTTGGCATCACCCAGGATTAAGTCCGTATTGCTGCCGTAAGTGCGCGCGTAATGGCGGGCCATGGATTCGGTAATAAACGGATAACGACGGCGCAGTTTTGCCGCGAAGTCATCGCGATCGCTACCGATATCGCCGCCAGGCAGCGTCGCGCCTTTGGTCCAAGCCGGGCCGATGCCTTTGTAGTACGGCGTCAGTTTTTCCATCGCACTTTCCGCCAGCTTACGATAGGTCGTCAGCTTGCCGCCAAACACCGACAGCAGCGGTGCCTGACCGTCAACGTCATGAATATCCAGCGTATAGTCGCGGGTGATCGCCTGCGGTGAATCGGATTCGTCATCGCACAGCGGACGCACGCCGGAATAAGTCCAGACCACGTCATCGCGCCCCAGCTGTTTCTTAAAGTGCGCGTTATAGACTTTCAGCAGATAGCCGATTTCGCTCTCGTCGATTTCGACGTTCTTCGGATCGCCTTTGTACTCCACGTCGGTGGTGCCGATGATCGAAAACTCATCCATCCACGGGATCACAAACACGATGCGCTTATCTTCGTTTTGCAGAATGTACGCCTGCTTCTGCGTATGCACGCGCGGCACCACGATATGGCTGCCCTTGATCAGGCGGATACCGTACGGCGAAGGCAGTTTCATGCCATCGTCAAAGAACTGTTTCACCCACGGGCCGGTGGCGTTGACCAGACCGCGCGCCTGCCAGCTAAACTTCTCGCCGGTATCGATATCTTCCGCTTCGACGATCCACAGCCCGTTTTCACGGCGTGCGGCGGTGGCGCGAGTGCGGGTTTTCACCTCGCCATCCTTCTGCACCACCATCTGGGCATTCGCCAGCACCAGGCGCGCATCGTCCACCCAGCAGTCAGAATATTCGAAACCGCGCACGATTTCCGGTTTCAGAACCGATTCTGAGCCAAAACGCAAACCAGTCGAGCTCGGCAGACTGGTTCGTTTCCCCAGGTGATCGTACATAAACAGACCAATTCGGATCATCCACGCCGGACGCAGATGCGGGCGATGAGGCAGACGAAAACGCATCGGGATCGCCAGATGAGGGGCCATTTTCAGCAGCACTTCGCGCTCGGCGAGCGCTTCGCTGACCAGGCGGAATTCGTAGTGTTCCAGGTAGCGCAGGCCGCCGTGGATCAGTTTGGAGCTGGCGGACGAGGTCGCGCAGGCGAGATCGTTGGCTTCCAGCATCAGTACAGATAATCCGCGTCCTGCGGCATCTGC
This sequence comes from Lelliottia wanjuensis, assembly GCF_030238365.1. Taxonomy (GTDB): domain Bacteria; phylum Pseudomonadota; class Gammaproteobacteria; order Enterobacterales; family Enterobacteriaceae; genus Enterobacter; species Enterobacter wanjuensis. The sequence goes on from NZ_JASSOT010000060.1 coordinate 1,656, forward strand.
CGCAATACCGGCACCGTTAATGCCCCCGCCTATCACAATCAGATCTTTGGTTTCCATGTCACCCTCACGCACTTTCGTTAAAGCTCAGAAATGTTCGATATCGCTCATAATAGCAAACGAACGCGCTTTTGGTAACATCAAAAAAACAATTTTGAGTGATAGAGATAACATAATGGCGTTTCGCCGCCGCGACGACGTACACTACGCGGTAAAATAGTTTTCCCCCTCTCCCCGTGGGAGAGGGCCGGGGTGAGGCCGAGGTAAAAGCAAAACGGCAACATGGTTGCCGTTTTTGGTGTTTGCTCCCTCTCCCTGTGGGAGAGGGCCGGGGTGAGGGCTCCAGGCCGCACCAGATAAATGAAAAGAAAGAGAGCAAAATGGAACAGTTTGAATGCATTAATGTAGAAGAAGCCCACCAGAAGATGCACCAGGGAAAGGCGGTGCTGGTGGATATTCGCGACCCGCAAAGCTATGCGATGGGCCACACGCCGGGCGCGTTTCATCTGACCAACGACACCCTGGGCGCGTTTATGCGCGATAACGACTTTGAAACCCCGGTGATGGTGATGTGCTATCACGGCAACAGCAGCAAAGGTGCCGCGCAGTATCTGCTCCAGCAGGGCTATGACGCGGTCTACAGCGTCGACGGCGGCTTTGACGCCTGGCATCGGCATTTCCCGGCGGAAGTTGAACACGCCTTTGGCGGCTGAGATCGTTATACTGTTTTCTTTTGTACGGAAATAAGCGACTGCCGCCCATGCTGATGATTACCTCTTTTACCAACCCGCGCGTCGCTCAGGCGTTTGTCGATTACATGGCGACGCAGGGTGTGATCCTGACGATTCAACAGCATACGCAGACCGACGTCTGGCTGGCTGATGAGAGCCAGGCGAATTTCGTCAACACAGAGCTGGCGCGTTTTCTGGAAAACCCTGCCGACCCGCGCTATCTGGCGGCCAGCTGGACCTCCGGCCACACGGACAGCGGGCTGCATTATCAGCGTTTCCCTTTCTTAGCCACCGTGCGCGAGCGCGCCGGGCCCTTTACCCTGCTGCTGATGGCGGCCTGTATTCTGGTGTTTATCATCATGAACGTGGTCGGCGACCAGCAGGTGATGATTGCTCTCGCCTGGCCGTATGACGCCTCGGTGCAGTTTGACGTCTGGCGCTATTTCAGCCACGCCCTGATGCACTTTTCGGTGCTGCATATTCTCTTTAACCTGCTGTGGTGGTGGTATCTCGGCGGGGCGGTGGAGAAGCGTCTCGGCACCGGGAAACTCATTGTCATCACCGTGATCAGCGCCCTGTTAAGCGGCTATGTGCAGCACAAGTTTAGCGGTCCGTGGTTCGGTGGTTTGTCGGGTGTGGTATACGCATTAATGGGCTACGTCTGGCTGCGCGGCGAACGTGACCCCGAAAGCGGCATCTATCTGCAACGTGGTTTAATAACCTTTGCGTTAATATGGCTAATTGCCGGATGGTTTGATCTGTTTGGTATGTCTATCGCCAACGGCGCACACGTCGCCGGGCTGGCCGTAGGGCTGGCGATGGCGTTTGCCGATACGCTGAATGCGCGAAAACGAACATAATTCCCAGGGATATTTCATGAAACAAACGCAACGTCATGACGCCATTATCGAACTGGTTAAAAAGCAGGGATACGTCAGCACCGAAGAGCTGGTCGAGCAGTTCGCCGTCAGCCCGCAGACCATTCGTCGCGATCTCAACGACCTGGCCGATCAGAACCGCATTCTGCGCCACCACGGCGGCGCGGCGTTGCCGTCGAGCTCTGTGAACACCTCATGGCACGACCGTAAGGCGACGCAAACCGCAGAGAAAGAGCGTATCGCGGCGAAAGTGGCGAGCCAAATCCCCAACGGCGCGACGCTGTTTATTGATATCGGCACCACGCCGGAAGCGGTAGCCCATGCGTTGCTCAACCATGAAAACCTGCGCGTGGTGACCAACAACCTCAACGTGGCAAATACCCTGATGCAGAAAGAAGATTTCCGCATCATTCTGGCGGGCGGCGAACTGCGCAGTCGTGACGGGGGGATCATCGGCGAAGCGACGCTCGACTTTATCTCTCAGTTCCGCCTCGATTTCGGCATCCTCGGGATCAGCGGCATCGACAGCGATGGTTCGCTGCTGGAGTTTGACTATCACGAAGTGCGCACCAAGCGGGCGATTATCGAGAACTCCCGCCACGTGATGCTGGTGGTGGATCACTCGAAGTTTGGCCGTAACGCGATGGTGAACATGGGCAGCATCAGTATGGTGAATGCGGTGTACACCGACGTCATGCCACCGGCGGGGGTGTTGCAGGTGATTAAGGATAACAATTTACAGTTAGAGTTGTGTTGAGCGGCCAAACATAACCGTAGGCCCGGTAAGCGTAGCGCCACCGGGCAATGAATTACACGCCATACCCCATCATCTTCAACAGCTGCTGGGCATGCTGCACCGCGTCCTGACGATGCGCCACGCCGAGTTTCTGATACAAATTACGAATGTGCGTTTTGATGGTGGTCGCTGCGACCGCCAGCTCGCCCGCAATCTGATCGTTGCTGTAGCCCGAGTAAATCAGCCCCAGAACCTGCCACTCACGCTGGGTGAGCGGGCTGGTGCGAATAAGTTCCGGCACTTCCGGGTGGTTCAGCAGACGTTCGACAAAGTTCTCGTCGAAGTGCGCGAACTTGTGGCGATGATGCTGGTTAATCTCGCGCAGAATGCGCTGGGCACGGTGCTGATCCAGTTCCGGTAACGTATTGAGCTGAATCAGCTGGCGCAGCTGCTGCGCCATCGTCTCGCCTTCAATCACAAAATGACTGATAAACCCGGTGCGGTTCGCCAGCTGGAGTGCTTCCAGCAGCACGCGCTGGGCGTCGTTTTTACGTCCGGCCTGCCAGTAAAGCTGATTGAGCAGCAGCAGGTTGCGGTTCAGATCGCTCATCAGACGCAGGCTGCGGGCGTTCTCGTTCAGCTCTTCCAGCACAATTTCCGCAGGCTCGAACTCACCCAGCAGGATCTGCGCGCGGGCGATGTTGCGCCACTGGCTTTGCAGGAAGTGGTTATTGGCGAATTCCGGTTTTGGCGTCTGGCGCAGCCAGTTGGCGGCGGACTTTTTATCGCCGATCATTTGCCAGTAAATCACCCGCACCTTATCGGCGTTGGAAACCCAGTCGCTATGGTACTGACCGTTGCCGAGCAGGTTTTCGAGGCGGTTCAGGTGATTCCGGGCGTTATCCAGATCGCCGCGTGCCAGCGAGCACTGCACCAGCAGAGCCAGGCATTGCAGCTGCTGCTGCGGCTGGAAGGTAGAAAGCACGTCCACGCCGTGACGGGCAGAGGCTTCGGCCTCATCCAGACGCGCCCAGGCCCACAGCAATTGCGCGCGGATGCGCAGCAGGAATTCGTGCATCGGCAGCTGTTCGAGGTGCTGATCCTGAATCAGCTGGAACGCTTTTTCCTGAGTCTCCCAGGCGGCTTGCAGGAACCCCTGAGCAAATAAAATTTCGCTCTGCTGGATCATGCTCCACAGGGCGTAATGCCAGACGTCATGACGGCGGGCCATCTGCTCCGTCTGCTGCATCAGCGACAGGGAGCGGGTGAGATCGCCTTTGCAGTGCAGCACTTCGCCGTGAACCGACGTGGCCACGATGCGGCTGTAATAGTTCGCCAGCGGCAGCTCGTCGAGGGCGATCATCGCCAGACGTTCAGCCTCTTCCTGGTCGCCGTCGTTGATCGCCACCTGCGCGCGCAGGGCGTTAAACTCGCCGTGCAGCGTGCCGTCCATCTCGCCTTTCATCTCTTGTTCGGCGCGGGCCAGCAGGGTATTCACTTCGCTGTAGCGGTGCTGGCTCTGCATCAGCCACGCCTGCAACAGCACCAGACGCGGATTTTCCAGCAGGCTTTCCCACGGCAGGGCGCGGAGCGACTCTTCGAGCAGCGTCAGTTCACTGTGATTGAACAGGCCCCAGGCGTGGTTAAGCAGGATGTCGCGCAGCATATTCGCGTCACCGGCGGCCAGCGCGTGGTGGATCGCTTCGCTCGGGAAACCTTGCGCCATCCAGCTTTCGGCGGCGGAGCGGTGAACGTCGGGTAATTCGGTGGCCATTTCCCACTGGCAGCGCTGGCGCAGGAAGTTGCCAAACAGCGGGTGGAAGCTGAACCATTCCCCGGAGTCGTCCATGCGTTGCAGGAACAACCCCTGGCGTTCGATCTCTTCCAGGCGCATCTGGCCGTTGTCTTCGCCAGTCACGCGCACAATCAGCGCGTCGTTCATCGAGCGCAGCAGCGAGCTTTTCAGCAGGAACTGACGAGTCGCGGGGTCAACGCTGTCCAGCACTTCATCGACCAGGTAATCGGACAGATGGCTGGCGTTGATGCCTGCCAGGCGGCGCGCGGACTGGTGCGTCGGGCTGTTATTTTGTCGGGCGGAGAGGGCGATGAGCTGTAGCGCGGTTGCCCAGCCGGCCACGTCGTCGCACAGGCGGCTACTCTCGGAGGCTTCAATCGGCGAGCTCAGGCGGCAGTCAAAGAACTGTTTCGCCTCCTGATGGTTAAAGGCCAGCTGTTGGCTGCCCACTTCGAGAAGCTGATCGCGCACGCGCAGGTTGGCAATCCCCAGCTGCGGCAGGTTACGCGAGAGCACCACCAGGGTGAGATTTTCCGGCTGATGGCGGAGGAAGAAGCGCATCGATTCGTGGATCACCGGGTTGGTAATCAGGTGGTAATCGTCAATCACGAGGAACAGCGGGCGATGCCATTCGGCAAGCTCAATGAACAGCTGGGCGAACAGGGAGGAGAGGCTGGCGTACTGCCGCTTTTGCACCATCACTTCACTGGTGACGCAATGCCCGTTGGTCGCCTGCTGAATGGCAGCGATCAGGTAGCTGGCAAAGCGCTCCTGCTGGTTATCGCCCTCGTCGAGGGAGTACCAGCCTAAATCGCTTTTGCCTGCGGCCCACTGTGAGATGAGCGTTGTTTTGCCATAGCCTGCAGGACTCGTAACCAGCGCCAGTCGGAAATTATTCGCGCCGGAAAGTTTCGCCAACAGACGTTCGCGGACCACAGTATGGTCAAGACGAACCGGGCGACTTAATTTGGACGGAATCAACATAAGTTTTTTCACTTCACTGTGGGGAAACGAGGAAAGACGATTTTTTTTGCGCTTCGTAATAATAGATATAAGGTCGGCCAGAACAGGAACTATTGCAAGTTATGTCCGACTTTTATGTCCCTTAATTTGCACTCTGTCACAAAATTATTTCTCATTGACCGGGAACTTTCTGAGATGCCCTATATCCCGCATGGATGCTGGCTTGTATGCATTTGGTGCGCTTATCCTGAAACTGGTTTCATAAGGCGATTCTCACCACAAAGTTAATAAATATCCGGTATAGTTGTGCCGGGAAAATAACCCTCTGAGAAAGGCCTAAAACAGAGAAATATTATTCCTGGTAAGCAATCATTTCTGCTGATGTTAATTTCATCCGAAACTGCATTTCATTTATTTGACACTCTTCCCGTTTATCCTCGCGCCATAAAGGCACACTCGATCTATGCTCAAGAGTGGCCTTGATCACACTTTTACGCTCATCCCCGCTACTCCTCCCTGTCTAATCCCCGACAGGAGGAGGAAGAGGGGGAATGAGCCTGGCACACTAGCGCCAATATTTTTTCTTTCTCTACAGGATGCCGATTCCCTATGTCACAGCCTACCTTCAACAAAGCTCAGTTCCAGGCTGCCCTGACGCGTCAGTGGCAGCGTTTTGGTTTGCACGCCGCAGAGGAGATGACCCCTCATCAGTGGTGGCAAGCCGTGAGCGGTGCGCTGGCCGAACTGCTCAGCGCGCAGCCGGCGGCGAAGCCGGTGAAAAACCAGCGTCATGTGAACTACATCTCGATGGAATTCCTGATTGGTCGCCTGACCGGCAACAACCTGCTGAACCTCGGCTGGTATCAGGAGGTGAGTGACGTGCTGAATGAGCACAACGTGAACCTGACCGATCTGCTGGAGGAAGAGACTGACCCAGGCCTGGGCAACGGCGGGCTGGGGCGTCTGGCGGCCTGTTTCCTCGATTCGATGGCGACGGTGGGGCAATCCGCCATCGGCTATGGCCTGAACTATCAGTACGGCCTGTTCCGCCAGTCCTTTGACGACGGCCATCAGATTGAAGCGCCGGACGACTGGCATCGCGGCAGCTATCCGTGGTTCCGCCATAATGCGCAGCTCGACGTCCACGTAGGCATTGGCGGGAAAGTGTCTAAGCAAGGCCACTGGGAGCCGGGTTTTGTCATCACCGGTGAAGCCTGGGATCTGCCGGTGCTGGGCTATCGTAACGGCGTCGCGCAGCCCCTGCGTCTGTGGCAGGCGAAGCACGCCCACCCGTTCAACCTGACCAAATTTAACGACGGCGATTTCCTGCGTGCCGAGCAGCAGGGCATCGACGCCGAGAAGCTGACTAAAGTTCTCTACCCGAACGACAACCATCTGGCGGGCAAAAAGCTGCGCCTGATGCAGCAGTATTTCCAGTGCGCCTGTTCGGTGGCGGATATCCTGCGTCGCCACCATCTGGCGGGCCGTAAGCTCTCTGAGCTGGCGGATTACGAGGTGATTCAGCTGAACGACACTCACCCGACCATCGCCATACCCGAACTGTTGCGCGTGCTCCTCGACGAGCACCAGCTGAGCTGGGATGCGGCCTGGGCGATCACCAGCCGTACCTTCGCGTACACCAACCACACTCTGATGCCAGAAGCGCTGGAGTGCTGGGACGAGAAACTGGTGAAAACGCTCCTGCCGCGCCACATGCAGATCATCAATCAGATCAACGACCAGTTCAAAGTGCTGGTGAGCAAAACCTGGCCGGGCGACAAAGCGGTCTGGGCGAAACTGGCCGTTGTGCACGACAAACAGGTGCGCATGGCGAACATGTGCGTGGTCAGCGGTTTTGCGGTGAACGGTGTGGCGGCGCTGCACTCAGATCTGGTGGTCAAAGATCTGTTCCCGGAATATCACCAGCTGTGGCCGAACAAATTCCATAACGTCACCAACGGCATTACGCCGCGCCGCTGGATCAAACAGTGCAACCCGGCGCTGGCCGCGCTGCTGGATAAAACCCTCAAGAAAGAGTGGGCCAACGATCTCGACCAGCTGATCAACCTGGAAAAACAGGCTGACGACGCGAAGTTCCGTCAGAAATATCAGGCCATCAAACAAGAGAACAAAGTACGCCTCGCGGCGTTCGTGAAAGTGCGTACCGGGATTGAAATCAGCCCGAACGCGATTTTTGATATCCAGATCAAACGCCTGCACGAGTACAAGCGTCAGCACCTGAACCTGCTGCACATTCTGGCGCTGTACAAAGAGATCCGCGAGAACCCGAACGCCGACCGCGTGCCGCGCGTGTTCCTGTTCGGTGCTAAAGCGGCGCCTGGCTACTACCTGGCGAAGAACATCATCCTCGCCATCAACAAAGTGGCCGAAGCGGTGAACAACGATCCGAAGGTCGGCGATAAGCTGAAAGTGGTGTTCCTGCCGGATTACTGCGTGTCGGCGGCGGAAATGCTGATCCCGGCGGCGGATATCTCCGAGCAGATTTCGACGGCGGGTAAAGAGGCGTCCGGCACCGGTAACATGAAGCTGGCCCTGAACGGCGCGTTAACCGTCGGCACCCTGGACGGCGCGAACGTCGAAATCGCCGAGCAGGTGGGCGAGGAGAATATCTTTATCTTCGGTCACACCGTCGAGCAGGTGAAAGCCCTGAAAGCCAAAGGCTACGACCCGGTCAAATGGCGCAAGAAAGACAAAGTGCTGGATGCAGTGCTCAAAGAGCTGGAAAGCGGCAAATACAGCGATGGCGACAAACACGCCTTCGACCAGATGCTGCACAGCATCGGCAAACAGGGCGGCGACCCGTATCTGGTGATGGCGGACTTCACCGCCTACGTGGAAGCGCAGAAGCAGGTCGACGTGCTCTACCGCGATCAGGACGCCTGGACGCGCGCGTGCATTCTGAATACCGCCCGCTGCGGGATGTTCAGCTCTGACCGTTCAATTCGTGATTATCAGGCCCGTATCTGGCAGGCAAAACGCTAAGGAAGCGCGATGGAGAGCAAACGTCTGGATAATGCCGCGCTGGCGGCGGGGATCAGCCCCAGTTACATCAATGCTCACGGCAAACCGCAGTCAATTGGCGCTGAAACCAAAAGACGTTTGCTGGATGCCATGCACAAGGCCACGCCCGTCGGGAAAGCGGCGGGAGCGCCAGTTCCTGGGGTGAAAGTGTTCACCGCGGGCAAGAAAATGTCGCTGCCGGTTGAAGGCAGCGGCGAGTTCAGTTGGCTGTTAACCACCGAAGAGGGCCAGCAGCACAAAGGCCATGCCACGGGTGGGAAAGCGCTCAACCTTCCGGCGAAACTGCCGCAGGGTTATCACACCCTGACGCTGAATCAGGGCGACCACCGTTTTCATTGCCGGGTGATCATCGCGCCGAAACGCTGCTATGAGCCGCAGGCGCTGATCGAAGGCAAAAAGCTGTGGGGCGCCTGCGTGCAGCTCTATACGCTGCGTTCGGACGACAACTGGGGGATCGGTGATTTCGGCGATCTGAAAAAAATGCTGGCGGACGTGGGCAAGCGTGGCGGGGCCTTTATCGGCCTCAACCCCATCCACGCCCTCTATCCGGCTAACCCGGAAAGCGCCAGCCCGTACAGCCCGTCGTCCCGCCGCTGGCTGAACGTGATTTATATCGACGTCAACGCGCTGGACGATTTCAAAAACAGTAAAGAGGCGCAGGAGTGGTGGAAGATGAGCACCACTCAGCACACCCTGAAACAGGCGCGCGACGCCGACTGGGTCGACTACGCGACGGTTACCGCCCTGAAAATGGCCGCCCTGCGCATGACCTGGAAACGCTTTGCTAAGCGCACGGACGAACAGATGAACGCGTTTCGTCAGTTCGTCGCCCAGGAAGGCGACAGCCTTTACTGGCAGGCGGCGTTCGACGCCCTGCATGCGTATCAGGTGAAAGAGGACGAAATGCGCTGGGGCTGGCCGGTGTGGCCGGAAGCGTATCAGTCGGTGGATTCTCCGGAGGTGAAAGCCTTTTGCAAAAAACACGCCGACGAAGTGGATTTCTTCCTGTGGCTGCAGTGGCTGGCCTACAGCCAGTTTGCTGCCTGCTGGCAGGAGAGCCAGGGCTACGACATGCCGATCGGTCTGTATCGCGATCTGGCGGTGGGCGTGGCGGAAGGGGGAGCCGAAACCTGGTGCGACCGCGAGCTGTACTGCCTGAAAGCCTCTGTGGGTGCACCGCCGGATATCCTCGGCCCGCTGGGCCAGAACTGGGGCCTGCCGCCGATGGACCCGCACGTGATGGCTGCGCGCGGGTACGAACCTTTTATCGATCTGCTGCGCGCCAATATGCAAAACTGCGGGGCGCTGCGTATCGACCACGTGATGTCCGTGCTGCGCCTGTGGTGGATTCCGTATGGCGAAACGGCGGATCACGGGGCCTACGTGCATTATCCGGTGGACGATCTGCTGTCGATTCTTGCGCTGGAAAGTCAGCGTCACAGCTGCATGGTGATTGGCGAAGACCTCGGCACCGTGCCGGTTGAAATCGTCAGCAAATTACGCGAGAGTGGCGTTTATTCATACAAAGTACTCTATTTCGAAAGTGACCATGAGAAGACGTTCCGTTCGCCGAAAGCGTATCCTGAACAATCAATGGCTGTCGCGACAACGCATGATCTTCCTACGCTGCGAGGCTATTGGGAAAGTGGCGATCTCACGCTTGGCAAAACGCTAGGTTTGTATCCGGATGAAGTGGTGCTGCGCGGGCTGTATCAGGACCGCGAGCTGGCAAAACAGGGGTTGCTGGACGCGCTGCACAAGCACGGCTGCCTGCCAAAACGCACCGGACATAAAGCCTCGCTGATGGCGATGACGGCGACCCTCAATCGCGGGATGCAGCGCTATATTGCCGACAGCAATAGCGCCCTGCTTGGCCTGCAGCCGGAAGACTGGCTGGGGATGGCGGAGCCGGTGAACATTCCGGGCACCAGCTATCAGTACAAAAACTGGCGGCGCAAACTGTCTACCACCCTTGAGAAGATGTTTGCCGACGACGGCGTGAACAAGCTGATTAAGGATTTAGATAAGCGCAGAAAAGCGAAGAAGTGAGAAAAAGCCCGGCGGGTGCGTTCTGATGCCCTCACCCACCGGGAGAGGCCGAAAACATTTAAAACGGCAACCTTTGGTTGCCGTTTTGCATTTACCTTGTAGGCCGGGTAAGGCGCAGCCGCCACCCGGCTTTTTTACCTTAAACCACCATCCCCAACAGCAGACACCCAATCAGGCCGCACACGGAGATAATCGTTTCCAGCATCGACCAGGACTTGATGGTCTCACCGATGGTCAGGTTGAAGTACTCCTTGAACAGCCAGAAACCTGGATCGTTCACGTGGGAGAAAATCACGCTACCGGAACCCACCGCGATAACCATCAGCTCCGGGCTCACGCCGGTGGTCGCAATCAGCGGTGCCACGATCCCGCCCGCGGTTATCGCCGCAACGGTGGCAGAACCCAGCGCAATACGCAGCACGGCGGCAATCGACCAGGCCATCAGAATTGGCGAGATGTTGGTTTCATGCATCATGGAAGCGATGTATTTGTCCACGCCGCTGTCCACCAGAACCTGCTTGAACGCACCGCCACCGCCGATGATCAACAGCATCATGGCGATAATTTTGATGGCAGAGCCGAGGGTTTCGTTGATCTGATCCATATTACGACCGCGGTTCAGACCGAAGGTGAAGAGGGCGATCAGGACGGCAATCAGCGTCGCCATCACCGGGTCACCGAGGAACTCCGCGACAGACAGGAACGCGTGACCCTTTGGCAGCACCATTTCGGCCACGGCGCGCATCGCCATCAGCACGACCGGCACCAGAGAAGTCCAGACGCTAACGCCAAAGCTTGGCATCTCTTCTTCGCTGAAGGTTTTTGCGCTGTACAGACCTTCAGGAATTGGCTTGTCGATACCTTTCAGGCAGCGCGCAAACACCGGGCCGGCCAGAATAACCGTTGGAATCGCCAGAATCGTACCGAACAGCAGGGTTTTACCCATATCCGCGTGGAAGATGGTCGCGATAGCGGTTGGGCCCGGGTGCGGCGGCAGGAAGCCGTGAGTCACGGACAGCGCAGCGGCCATCGGCACGCCCACGTACAGCAGCGGAATATTCGCCGCAGCTGCGATGGTGAAGACCAGCGGCAGCATCAGCACAAAGCCGACTTCATAGAACAGCGCAAAACCGACGGTAAAACCGGTTAACACTACTGCCCACTGAATGTGTTGTTTACCAAATTTGGCAATCAGCGTGGTCGCGATGCGCTGCGCGCCCCCGCAGTCTGCCAGCATTTTGCCGAGCATGGCACCGAAGCCCATGATCAGCGCCAGGCTGCCGAGCGTTCCGCCCACACCCGCTTTGATTGAGCTGATGACTTTCACCAGCGGCATCCCTTGCATCAGACCGACTGCAAGTGCCACCAGAACCAGAGCGATGAAGCCGTTCAGTTTGAAACGGATCATCAAGAGCAGTAATAAGACAACACCGATAGCGACGATAACTAATGGCATGATTGACCTGGCCTTTCAATTGTTATGGGTAACGTCATTGTTTCGACGACAATTTCCGATTGTCCCAACTGGGAACAGAGAATTAACGGCACTAATACTGATTGCCTGCAAAACTATTGAGTTTAGTCGGCTGTTATGAGGATGCTTAGTGCCCATGAGAATGATACGGGTAACATACACAGATTGAGAATCACCTGGGCGGGCAAAATTTGAATTATGAGACGCAGGTCAACATATGGGGAGGGGAGGAGCGGGCAAACAAAAGCCGGGTGGCGGCTACGCCGTACCCGGCCTGGATGTTCTGTGCGGTTATTTGCCCGGTGGCGCTACGCTTACCGGGCCTACAAAAGCCTCGAACTGTAGGCCGGGTAAGGCGAAGCCGCCACCCGGCAAAGACAGACGGGAACTTAGTAGTAAGAGTGCTCGCCGCGCTGGTGTTCGGTCAGATCGCGCACACCTTTCAGTTCAGGGAACTCGTTCAGCATCTGCTTCTCGATCCCTTCCTTCAGGGTTACATCGACCATGGAACAACCGTTACAGCCGCCGCCAAACTGCAGGATCGCCAAACCGTCATCGGTGATTTCCATCAGCGTTACTTTACCGCCGTGGCCAGCCAGCTGCGGGTTGATCTGCGACTGCAGCAGATACTCCACGCGCTCCATCAGCGGCGCATCGTCGGACACTTTGCGCATTTTCGCGTTCGGTGCTTTCAGCGTCAGCTGAGAACCCAGCTGATCGGTAACAAAATCGATCTCTGCGTCATCAAGATATGGCGCGCTTAACTCATCGACATAGGCGGTGAGCTGCTCAAATTTCAGGGCAGTGTCAGATGCTTCCACAGCGTCCGGAGGACAATAAGAGACACCGCATTCTGCATTCGGAGTGCCTGGATTTATCACAAACACGCGGATCTGCGTCCCTTCTTCCTGATTTGCCAGCAGTTTGGCAAAGTGTGATTGTGCAGAATCGGAAATACGGATCATAGCTTTGGCCTAATAGTTGACTAAATTACCTGGGTATAATAATACGCCCATCGGAAAAGGGCTACAAGGTGCGACACAAACACCATACCTGAACCGTCGCTGCGCCGCTTTGCAAAAGCAGTCGGGAAAGCTCTGCCACGGTGCTGCCGGTCGTGACGACATCATCCACAATCGCGATATGGCGGCCCTTGACCGCTAATTCAAGGCGAAAGGCGTTTTTAAGATTCCTTTTGCGCGATCGGGCGCTCAACTGATGCTGCACCGCCGTGGTTCGGATGCGTTTCAGCGCTTCCGGCTGCCAGCTACAGCGCAGCCAGTGGGCCAGCGGACGGCATAACAGATCGCTCTGATTGTAGCCGCGACGCCAGTGTCGACGTCGGTGCAGCGGCACGCCGATCAGCAGATCCACAGCCGGTAAATCCCGCGTGCGCCGGGCCTGCAAAACCGCGAGCACTAACAGACGTGCAAGCGGCACCGCCAGCTGGCACTGGCGGGAAAACTTCAGCTTATGAATCAAGCCGCTTAAGGGCCGAACGTAATTATCGACCGCCACCAGGGCACTCCACGGCGGCGGTTTTTGCAGGCATCGCCCGCAGGGGAGGTCGACACTCATCGCCGGTAAACCGCACTGCGGGCAGCAGGGCGAACGGCGCGCGAACGCGCGCGTGCAAACGGAGCAGATCCCCCAGTGGCTCATTCTGAGCGGCATTCGGCATAGCCAGCACAAGCCAGGCACTGATAGCATGGGCAACTTCCTTGTTGAAAAAAGAGAATCCTAACCGATGAACAATCTTTGGTGGCAGACCACGGGCACGGGAAATGTTGATCTTGTGCTGCTGCACGGATGGGGGCTGAACGCCGAAGTCTGGCATTGCATTCAGGAGGAACTGGCCTCGCAATTTAGGCTGCATCTGGTTGATCTGCCTGGATTTGGCCGCAGCCACGGCTTTGGCGCGATGCCGCTCGACGAGATGGCGCAGGCGGTTCTGGAACGCGCGCCGCAAAAGGCGATTTGGCTCGGCTGGAGTCTCGGCGGGCTGGTCGCGAGCCAGATTGCCCTCACGCATCCGGAGCGCGTTCAGGCGCTGGTGACGGTGTCGTCATCGCCATGCTTTGCGGCGCAGGATGAATGGCCCGGCATCAAGCCGGAAGTGTTAGCCGGGTTCCAGCAACAGCTGAGTGAAGATTTTAAACGCACGGTCGAGCGCTTTCTGGCGCTGCAAACCATGGGCACTGAAACGGCACGCCAGGATGCGCGGATGCTCAAAAGTGCGGTGCTGGCGCTTCCGATGCCAGACGTCGAGGTGCTCAACGGCGGGCTGGAGATCCTGAAAACCGTCGACCTGCGCGAACCGCTCGCCGGGCTTAGCGTGCCGCATCTGCGGATCTACGGGTATCTCGATGGACTGGTGCCGCGCAAAGTGGTGCCGATGCTGGATGAACTGTGGCCGCAGAGTGAATCGCTGGTCATTGCGAAGGCCGCGCACGCGCCTTTCGTGTCGCATCCGGCGGCCTTTTGCGCGGCGCTGACTGCGTTAAGTCAACGTTTAAACTGATTATTTTCTAATCCACTGGCAAAAGTTTCATGCCGCAACAATACTTCAAGTGTCGTTGCGGCGGTTGAGCCTACGATAATCAAAACAACAAACCTATGGAGAGTAATGGTTATGAAACTTGTTACAGGAATTGTTACATCACTGGTTATTGGGTCTCTGTCATTTGGCGTGTTTGCAGCGAAAGAGCTGGAAAAAGACAAAGTTAAAGAGATGAATCTGACTAAGATTGGTGAGATTACGACCTCGAAAACCACTGCGCCAATGGATGCCCGTAAAGAGCTGTCGAAAAAAGCGGATGAGCTGGGCGGTACGTATTATGTGGTAACCAGCGCGAATAAAGGCGAGAAAACCGTTCATGCAACGGCGGAAGTGTATAAATAATACCCCTGCCGGGCAGCATCTGCCTGCCCGGCAAGCTTTGTTACCGCAGTGCCCACCACTCCCGCAGACACGCTTTCCCTTCCGGGCAGCTTTTGCAGCTCCCTGACAAACAGCCATCCGCTTCTTCCTGAATCCGCACGGCTTTGCCCATCGCTTCCATTCTTTCGAGCATGGCATCGATCATCGGCTGCGGCGTGTGCAGGGACTGGCTCAGCTGTCGGGCCTCCATTCGTCCCTGCAGTGCCAGTAAATCACGAAGCTGAATCATCGATGCCATCGCATTCACCTCTTAGTGGCAGTCGCCAGCCGGGCTGTTGCAACAGCTTGCCGCAGTTTTATTGGTCGCCAGCAGATTAACGTCCACGCGGCTTCGCGCCCGACGCAACAGGCCGATGAGTACGACGTTAAACAACACCACCGCCAGAATGCACACCAGGCTGTAGCGGGGGTGAGTGCTGAAGTTGGTCGCCTGATAGAAAACCGTCGCCAGTGAGTAAGCGATGTTCAGCCCCCACAGGACCGAGAAGCCCATCCAGCCGCGGCTGGACTCGCGGGCAATCGCCCCCATCACGGAAATGCACGGAATGTAGAGCAGGACGAAGATCAGATAGCTATAGGCCGCCGACGCGCTGCCAAATTTCTGGCTCATCACGCCCATCGCGCCGGTCGCCATTTCCCCGTCGCCTTTACTGGCTTCGATCGGGTTGGCCAGTACGCTCAGGCTGATGGTGTCTTTCAGGCTCTGCCAGGTGTCATCCACCGCGCTCAGCAGTTCGTCACCGAGATGGAATTCCGCCGGATTAAACTCCTCTTCCTGAATATTTTCAGCCGTATAGAGCGTATTCAGCGTACCGACCACCACCTCTTTCGCCATCGCGCCGGTGAACAGTCCGACGGTCGCCTGCCAGTTATCTTCGTGAACGCCAATCGGCTTGAACAGCGGGGTGATGACGCGGCTGACGGAGGCCAGCGCCGAGTCGTTGATGTTATCCGCCGCCTGGCCGCTGAGGGTAAAGCTGTTCAGAGCGCTCAGGAAAATGCTGACAATCACAATCACCTTACCGGCGCGCAGAACGAAGCCTTTCAGGCGCTGCCAGGTCTGGATCAGCAGGCTTTTGATGTGCGGGACGTGGTAGACCGGCAGCTCCATCACAAACGGCGACGCTTCGCCGCGCATGATGGTGTGTTTGAGCATCAGGCCGGTCAAAATCGCCATCACGATACCCAGCAGGTACAGGGAGAAGACCGCCAGCGCGCCCTCCTGGCCGAAGAACGCCGCTGCGAAGACCGCGAAGATCGCCAGACGCGCGCCGCAGGACATAAACGGCGCCATCATGATGGTCATCAGGCGTTCACGCGGCGCATCGAGGGTTCGTGCGCCCATCACCGACGGGACGTTACAGCCAAAGCCGACAATCAGCGGGACGAAGGATTTACCCGGCAGACCGAGGGCCTGCATCAGGCGGTCCATCACGAAGGCCGCGCGGGCCATATAGCCGGAATCCTCAAGGAAGGAGAGGAACAGATACATCATGCCGATCTGCGGTACCAGCGGCAGGACGGTGTTGATGCCGCCACCCAGCCCCTGGGCGAGGAAAATCGTCAGCCATTCCGGGAAGTGCAGGGTGTAGCCCAGCCATTGCAGACCGTGAATGAAGATCGCCACCGAGCCGACATCAAACAGCGGCTGCAGTGCGCCACCGATGTTGATGGCGAGGAGGAACATCAGGTACATCACCAGCAGGAAGATCGGCAAACCGAGGAAACGGTTGAGAATGATTTTATCGACGGCGGCGGTGAAGCGGCTCGGCTCGGCAGTCAGGGTGTTACTGACCACTTCGCAGATGGCGGCGATACTTTGATAACGCGCATCGGCGATGTGCAGGGCCGGATCGTCCAGCTCTTCGCTCAGGCGCGCCAGCGACATATCCAGCTTCTGCGCCGCATCGCCCGCGTAGCTGCGGCTGTAGATATCGCCTTCCAGCATTTGCAGCCCGAGCCAGTTGCGCTGTTTCTGCGGCATGGCGTGGGCCATCTCCTGCGCCAGAATGCCGGCCTCGCGCACCAGCGGCTGCGGATAATGCACCAGTTCGAGATCCGTATTGCCCGTATGGCGATCGACGGCCAGTTTCAGCGCATCAATGCCCCGTGCGCGGGTTGAGACCAGCGGGATCACCGGGCAGCCAAGGCGTGCGGAAAGCGCATCGATGTCGATGCGAATTTTTTGCTTCTCGGCAATATCGAGCATGTTCAGCGCCACGATGCACGGAATGCCCAGCTCCAGCAGTTGCAGCGTCAGGTACAGGTTGCGCTCGAGATTGGAGGCGTCGACGACGTTAATCAGTAAATCCGCATCGCCGCTCAGAATATAGTGACAGGCAATCTGTTCATCGAGAGAGGTCTGCGACGAAATCGTTGTGAGCGAATAAGTGCCGGGAAGATCTACAAGGGTGACCTGATGGTCGGTCGTGGAGAATTGACCTTCTTTGCGTTCAACGGTCACACCGGCCCAGTTACCGACGCGCTGACGTGCGCCCGTTAACTGATTAAATAAGGTTGTCTTGCCGGAATTAGGATTACCAATTAAGCCAATGGTTAATTTTTTCATTGTTTTAGACTCGGTCTAACAGCTGGCGGTTTATCGGACTAAAGCTTCGACTTCTAATAACGCGAGGTCTTTCTTACGCAATACCAGATTGACGCGACGGGTTTCGATATGGATGGGATCGCCCAGCGGCGCGATGCGCACAACCTGAAAAGAGGATCCTGGCAGCATGCCTAGTGACAGCAGCTTCTGACGATACGCCGGGCTAATTTCGCGGGCAAAACCGGTAATTTTCCAGGCACTGTCTGGTGTGAATTGCATAGAGACCACTTTGACCGAAGGTTAAATAATCGACAGATTCATGATAATGAGAATGGTTTCTATCAGCAATATTTAAAATGTGACGGGATGTTCATATGGACATTAATTCGAGGACTGTTTGACCTTGCTCAATATTTATTGAGATGGTGAATGAGGTTTGAAAAATTAATTTGTTAACTAAGTGATAAACGATGGTTTAAATATGGATATGAAATCGGTTCCCTGATTCATATTAAATGAGTGAGTACGTTCTTATTTATTTTGAAGGGTGCGGTCTGGCTGCCGGGCGGCACTGCGTTTGCCCGGCCTACGAATTGGCCGGGCAAACGCGCGGGACATTAGCGTTTCTTGCCCATTGCGGCGGCCAGCGCATCCATCATCGCGCTGTTACCGGCAGGCTGGGCCTGAGGGCGGGGTTTCGCGGCTTTGGCTGCCGGACGGGACTGATCGCGTGCACCACCGCTGTTGCTGCGGCGAGCGTTGGTTTCGCCCGGCTGCTCGTCAAGGCGCATGGTCAGGGCGATGCGCTTACGCTGCATATCCACTTCCAGCACTTTCACCTTCACGATATCGCCCGCTTTGACCACCGTGTGCGGGTCTTCCACGAACTTATCGGCCAGCGACGAGATATGAACCAGACCATCCTGATGCACGCCGATATCGACAAAGGCACCAAAGTTGGTGACGTTGGTGACCGCGCCTTCCAGCACCATGCCCGGCTGCAGATCCTTCATCGTCTCAACGCCTTCGGCGAATTTCGCGGTTTTAAACTCAGGGCGCGGGTCGCGGCCTGGTTTTTCCAGCTCTTTGATGATGTCGGTGACGGTCGGCACGCCGAATTTATCGTCGGTGAAGTCAACGGCGCGCAGGTCGCGCAGATTGGTGCTGTTGCCCATCAGATCTTTCAGCGCCTGCTGCGTGGCGGCCAGAATGCGCTCCACCACCGGGTAAGCCTCCGGGTGGACGGTTGAGGCGTCCAGCGGGTTATCGCCGTGGTTGATACGCAGGAAGCCCGCGCACTGCTCGAAGGCTTTCGGCCCCAGACGGCTCACTTTCAGCAGCTGCTGGCGGTTCTGGAACTGACCGTTCTCATCGCGCCAGGCGACGATGTTCTGCGCCATCATGCGGGTTAAGCCCGCCACGCGGGTTAAGAGCGCAACGGAAGCGGTATTCAGGTCCACGCCGACGGCGTTCACGCAGTCTTCCACTACCGCATCCAGACGGCGCGCCAACTGAGTCTGGCTGACGTCGTGCTGATACTGGCCCACACCGATGGATTTGGGATCGATTTTCACCAGCTCTGCCAGCGGATCCTGCAGACGACGGGCGATAGAGACCGCACCGCGCAGGGAAACGTCGAGATCCGGGAACTCCAGCGCCGCCAGTTCGGACGCGGAATAAACCGACGCACCGGCTTCGCTGACGATCACTTTCTGAGCGGTGACTTTCGGGAACTGCGCTTGCACGTCGAGGAAGAAGCGTTCGGTTTCGCGCGATGCGGTACCGTTACCGATCGCCACCAGCTCGACGTTGTATTTTTCACACAGGGCGGCGACCACCACGGCAGCTTTCGCGGCCTGGCCGGTGTGTGGATAGATGGTGTCGGTCGCGACCAGTTTGCCGGTGCCGTCGACCACGGCCACTTTCACGCCGGTACGCAGACCCGGATCGAGACCCATGGTGGCGCGCAGGCCCGCCGGGGCGGCCATCAGCAGATCGTGCAGGTTACGGGCGAAAACGTTGATCGCTTCGTCTTCCGCGCGTTCGCGCACGGTGCCCATCAGTTCAGTTTCGAGGTGCATCAGCACCTTGATGCGCCAGGTCCAGCTCACCACGCCTTTGCGCCAGCTATCTGCCGGGGCGTTGTTCAGGCGCAGGCCTAGATGGTCGGTAATAATCTGCTCGCAGTAACTCTCTTTCGGCGGCTCGTCGAACTGCGGGTCGGCATTGAGAGAGAGCTGCAAGACGCCTTCGTTGCGACCGCGGAACATCGCCAGCGCGCGGTGCGACGGGGCGGTGGAGATCGGTTCGTGATGGTCGAAGTAATCGCGGAATTTCGCGCCTTCCTCTTCTTTACCGCTCACCACGGTCGAGACGATGTGGGCATTTTTCCACAGATAATCACGCACTTTGGAGAGCAGCGCGGCGTCTTCGGCGAAACGCTCCATCAGAATATAGCGCGCGCCGTCGAGGGCCGCTTTGGTGTCGGCGATGCCTTTGTCCGCGTCGATAAATTTCGCGGCTTCCGTTTCCGGATCGTGCGACGGCGTGGTCCACAGCAGATCGGCCAGCGGCTCAAGGCCTGCTTCAATCGCAATCTGCCCGCGGGTGCGGCGCTTCGGTTTATACGGCAGATAGAGGTCTTCGAGCTCGGTTTTGCTCATCGTGCCGTTGATGGCACCTGCCAGCGCATCGGTCAGTTTGCCCTGCTCGCCGATGGATTTGAGAATGGCCTGACGACGGTCTTCCAGCTCGCGCAGGTAGCCCAGACGGGTCTCCAGGTTGCGCAGCTGCGTGTCATCCAGACCGCCGGTGACTTCCTTACGATAACGTGCAATAAACGGCACGGTGTTCCCTTCATCAAGCAGGCGAACGGCAGCTTCTACCTGTTCGGCTCTGGCCTGAAGTTCACCCGCAATAATGCGGCAGAGCGAATCTTTCATCATGGCTTTGTCATCTGGTTTGTCGAAAAACAGGGGGATAGTTATACGGGCTGACACGCGAAAATGCCAGCCGTGGAGGGTGCTCTCGGACTATTTAACGTACTCAATTTCGTTGACGTACCAGCTGGCTTCTCCGCCGGGCGTCTGGACGATGGCTAAATCGCCGACTTCCTTTTTCAGCAGCGCGCGGGCCATCGGCGAGTCGATGGAGATGTAATCCTTACGACCAAAAATTTCATCGTAGCCGACGATGCGAAAACGTCGGGTATTGCCGTCGTCGTTCTCGATTTCTACCCACGCGCCGAAGAACACTTTGCCTTCCTGCTGCGGGGAATAATCAACGATTCGTAGGTTTTCAAGGCATTTAGTGAGATAACGGACGCGCCTGTCAATCTCACGCAGGCGTTTTTTATTATACTGATAGTCAGCGTTTTCGCTGCGGTCGCCGAGGCTGGCCGCCCAGGTGACTTTTTTGGTCACTTCCGGACGTTCTTCGCGCCAGAGGTAATCCATCTCTTTTTTGAGTTTTTCGTACCCTTCGCGGGTGATCAGCGGCGTTTTCATGGTGTGACCTTTAAGACTCTACTCAATGACTGGCATTAGGCACATTACGTACCACATAGCTTAACAGACAGGATTAATAATGAGTTATGTGATGAAATGTGCAGATAAGCTCCTGTTAAATATGCTTTGTAACAATTTCGACTAGAATTTATACCAGATTTAGCTGGTCGCAGACGCGTACTTTTTTAGAATACGTACTGAAATACTATCCGGGCCTTTGGGAGTACATACAATGCAAGAGAACTATAAAATTCTGGTCGTGGATGACGACATGCGCCTGCGTGCGCTGCTGGAGCGTTATCTGACCGAGCAGGGCTTCCAGGTTCGAAGCGTGGCGAACGCCGAGCAAATGGATCGCCTGCTTACCCGTGAATCGTTCCACCTCATGGTGCTCGATTTAATGCTTCCTGGCGAAGACGGTCTTTCCATCTGCCGCCGTCTGCGCAGTCAAAGTAACCCGATGCCGATCATTATGGTGACGGCGAAAGGGGAAGAAGTTGACCGTATCGTGGGCCTGGAAATTGGCGCCGACGACTACATTCCAAAACCATTCAACCCTCGTGAACTGCTGGCGCGTATTCGCGCAGTCCTTCGCCGTCAGGCCAATGAACTGCCGGGCGCACCCTCTCAGGAAGAGGCTGTTATCGCTTTCGGTAAGTTCAAGCTGAACCTGGGTACGCGCGAAATGTTCCGTGAAGATGAGCCGATGCCGCTGACCAGCGGTGAATTCGCGGTTCTGAAAGCGCTAGTGAGCCACCCGCGTGAGCCCCTGTCGCGCGATAAGCTGATGAACCTGGCGCGCGGTCGCGAATACTCCGCCATGGAGCGTTCCATCGACGTCCAGATCTCCCGTCTGCGCCGCATGGTCGAAGAAGATCCTGCACATCCTCGCTATATTCAGACCGTCTGGGGTCTGGGCTACGTATTCGTGCCGGACGGTTCTAAAGCATGAGGCGAATGCGCTTTTCACCGCGCAGCTCGTTTGCCCGCACTCTGTTACTGATCGTCACCTTGCTGTTCGTCAGCCTGGTGACGACGTATCTGGTGGTGCTGAACTTTGCGATTCTGCCAAGCCTCCAGCAGTTCAATAAAGTCTTAGCCTACGAAGTACGTATGCTGATGACCGACAAACTGCAGCTGGAGGACGGCACGCAACTGGTGGTGCCTCCTGCGTTTCGGCGCGAGATTTACCGCGAGCTGGGCATTTCCCTGTACTCCAACGAGGCGGCGGAAGATGCCGGTCTGCGCTGGGCGCAACACTACGAATTCTTAAGCCAGCAGATGGCGCAGCAGCTCGGCGGCCCAACGGAAGTGCGCGTTGAGGTCAACAAAAGCTCGCCGGTCGTCTGGCTGAAAACCTGGCTGTCACCCAACATCTGGGTGCGCGTCCCGCTGACGGAAATCCATCAGGGCGACTTCTCGCCGTTATTCCGCTACACCCTGGCGATCATGCTGATGGCGATCGGCGGCGCGTGGCTGTTTATCCGAATACAAAACCGACCCTTAGTCGATCTTGAGCATGCGGCCCTACAGGTGGGGAAAGGTATTATTCCGCCTCCGCTGCGAGAATATGGCGCGTCCGAGGTGCGTTCGGTGACGCGGGCGTTCAACCACATGGCGGCGGGCGTGAAGCAGCTGGCCGACGACCGTACGCTGCTGATGGCGGGTGTGAGCCACGACCTGCGCACACCGCTGACGCGTATTCGTCTGGCGACAGAGATGATGGGCGAAGAGGACGGGTATCTTGCGGAGTCCATCAACAAGGACATCGAAGAGTGTAACGCCATCATCGAGCAGTTTATCGACTACCTGCGCACCGGTCAGGAGATGCCAATGGAGATGGCGGATCTTAACGGCGTGCTGGGCGAAGTGGTGGCAGCGGAAAGCGGCTACGAACGTGAAATTGATACGGCGCTGCAGGCGGGTGAGATTCAGGTTCGCATGCACCCGCTCTCTATCAAACGCGCGGTCGCCAATATGGTGGTCAACGCTGCGCGCTACGGCAACGGCTGGATTAAAGTCAGCAGTGGCTCCGAACTCAATCGCGCCTGGTTCCAGGTGGAAGATGACGGCCCAGGGATCAAGCCTGAGCAGCGTAAGCATCTGTTCCAGCCGTTCGTGCGCGGCGACAGCGCTCGCAGCACCAGCGGCACCGGATTAGGGCTGGCGATTGTGCAGCGTATTGTTGATAACCATAACGGTCTGCTGGAGATCGGAACCAGCGAGCGGGGCGGGTTGTGTATTCGCGCGTGGCTGCCGGTTCCGGTGACGCGTGGGCAGGTGAAAGAGAGTTAAAAACAAGCCGCACCGAACAGTCCCCTCTCCCTTGAGGGAGAGGGTTAGGGTGAGGGGGAAAGGCGTACGCTGATGCCCTCACCCCGGCCCTCTCCCACAGGGAGAGGGAGAAAACATAAAAAAAGGTAACCCTTGGGTTACCTTTTTGCTTTTACCTTGGTCCCGCACTCACCAACGCCGCACCCGCTGGCGTATCGGTATACTTCTCAAAGTTTTCAATAAACAGCTTCGCCAGCGTTTCGGCCTTCTCTTGCCACTGCTCCGGAGAACCGTAGGTGTTGCGCGGGTCGAGGATATGGGTATCCACGCCAGGCAGCGCCGTTGGGATCGCCAGATCGAACATCGGCAGGGTGAAGGTTTCCGCATCGTCCAGCGAGCCATCGATGATCGCGTCGATAATCGCGCGCGTATCTTTGATGGAGATGCGTTTGCCCGTTCCGTTCCAGCCCGTGTTCACCAGATACGCCTGCGCGCCAGCGGCCTGCATGCGTTTCACCAGCACTTCGGCGTACTGCGTCGGGTGCAGCGACAGGAATGCCGCGCCGAAGCAGGCGGAGAAGGTTGGGGTTGGCTCGGTCACACCGCGCTCGGTACCGGCCAGTTTGGCGGTAAAGCCCGACAGGAAGTGATACTGCGTCTGGCTGGCCGTCAGGCGAGAGACCGGTGGCAGCACGCCAAAGGCATCGGCGGTCAGGAAGATCACTTTCGACGCATGGCCCGCTTTCGACACCGGCTTCACGATGTTATCGATGTGATAGATCGGATACGACACGCGGGTGTTTTCGGTTTTCGACGCATCGTCAAAATCGACGGTGCCATCGGCGAGCACGGTGACGTTTTCCAGCAGCGCATCGCGACGGATGGCGCCGTAAATGTCCGGTTCCGCTTCTGCCGACAGACGGATCGTTTTGGCGTAGCAGCCACCTTCAAAGTTAAACACGCCGTCATCGTCCCAGCCGTGTTCATCGTCGCCAATCAGACGGCGCTTAGGATCGGTGGACAGGGTGGTTTTGCCGGTGCCGGAGAGACCAAAGAACACCGCCACGTCACCCTCTTCGCCGACGTTGGCGGAGCAGTGCATGGAGGCGATGCCCTGCAGCGGCAGCAGGTAGTTCATCACTGAGAACATCCCTTTCTTCATTTCGCCGCCGTACCAGGTACCGCCAATGAGCTGGATGCGCTCGGTCAGATTGAAGGCGATGAAGTTTTCCGAGTTCAGGCCCTGCTCTTTCCACTGCGGGTTGGTGCATTTCGCGCCGTTCATCACGATAAAATCAGGCTCGAAATCCTGTAACTCTTCATCGGTCGGGCGAATAAACATGTTCTTCACGAAATGCGCCTGCCAGGCGACTTCGGTCACAAAGCGAACGGAGAGACGGGTGTCGGCATTGGCGCCACAGAAGGCATCAATAATGAACAGACGCTTGCCGGAGAGTTGATGCGTGACGAGTCCTTTCAGATGCTGCCAGGTCTCCTGGGAGAGCGGTTTGTTGTCGTTCTTCCCTTTGCCCTTATCTGCCCACCACAGCGTGTCGCGGGTGGTGTCGTCACGGACGATATACTTATCTTTCGGCGAACGGCCGGTGAAAATCCCGGTGTCCACGGCGATAGCACCAGTGTTCGTCAACACACCTCGCTCGTATCCTTCCAGTGCTGGATTGAGCTCTTCCTGATACAGCGTATCGTAATCGGGGTTGTAGACGATTTCCTGGACGTCGTTGATACCATAAGCCTTGAGATCTTGCGGGGTTAAATCTTTAACGCGCATGTCACTGCTCCTTAGCCAATATGTACTGCCTGAAATTGTAGGGTTTTTCTTAGGATGTTAACCGCGACGGGGCTCATAGATTTACGTATCTGGACAAAACCCTTCCTGACGGAAAACGCTGTGACTCCTGTCACGAAGCAGGGCGGATTATCGCAGGATTCGCTTTTTTGTGGGGGGAAATGTTCTCAAAAGGTTAAATCCTGGAGCATTTAACCGGAAGAATGTGAATGTAATCGCATACATGTAAGAAAGTTACGTAAGGGTTACATTACGAAAAACGATTCAGCTAAACGGGGAAATTTCCCCTCACCGGAAGTGAGGGGAGGGGCATTAATGAACCTGCGGATCCGCCGGGGAGGCGTTGTTGCGGATCTCGGCGATATCCATCGAGTTGAACACGTAGTGAGAACCACAGTAATCACAGTTCATATCGATTTCGCCATCTTCAGCCATAATGCTGTCGATCTCTTCATCCGGCAGGGTGCGCAGCGCGCCCGCACAGCGTTCACGGGAGCAGGTGCATTTGAATTCGACGTCCTGCGGATCGTACAGCGTGACCTCTTCTTCGTGATACAGACGCCACAACACTTCGTTCGCCGGGAGCGTGAACAGCTCTTCCGCTTTGATGGTTTCGGTCAGCGTCGCCAGGTGCTCGAAGTCATTGCCCTGAGCATTCTGCGCCGGCAGAACCTGCAGCAGCATACCGCCCGCCGCCAGTTGGCCGTCCACTTCGCCGGTGCGGATAAACAGGCGCGTTGGCAGCTGTTCGGAGCGCAGGAAGTAATCTTCCAGGCAGGCGGCCAGCGTATCGCCCTCCAGACCCACCACGCCCTGATAGCGCTCGCCCTCTTCCGGGGTAATGGTGATCACCAGGAAACCGTTGCCGACCAGGGTTTTCAGATCGGCACCTTCCGGCACCTCACCCTGCACGCGCGCCACACCGCGCATTTGCTGCTGGTTGTTGCCGTTGATCACCGCCAGGGTCATCGGGCCATCGCCCTGCAGCTGCACGGTGATGTCACCTGCGAACTTCAGCGTCGCCGTCAGCAGGCTGGTTGCGACCAGCAGTTCGCCGAGAATATTTTTCACCGGCTGAGGATAGCTGTGGTTTTCGAGGATCTGTTTCCAGGTTTCGGATACCGTCACCAGCTCGCCGCGAACGGCAAATTGCTCAAACAGATAGCGATGTAATTGGTCGTGTTGGGACATAATTTTCTCTCTTCGAACGGCGATTACTCATGTTCGCCGTGTTTAAATTTCATCAGGTCGCGACGTTCTTTTTTATCCGGTCGCCTGTCCGGATGCGGCATGGTCAGGGCATTCATCTTGCGTGCCAGCGCCACTTTCTCGCGCTTTTCAACGCTCTCGGTCGTCTCTTCATACATCAGGACCGCTTCGGTTGCCGGGCGACGTTGTTCGGTAACGGCTTTGATAATCACCGTGCGTTCATCGTTACCCTGACGCAGAGTCAGCGTGGCATTCAGTTCGACAAGTTTACTGGGCTTGCTGCGCTGCCCGTTGTAATGCACCTTACCGCCATCGACCATTTCGCGGGCCAGGGCGCGCGTTTTATAAAAACGGGCGGCCCACAGCCATTTGTCCAGTCTTACCCCATCGGAGGGCTTGTCTTTCATGGCGTCTCCTTCACGTTGAGTGAGGGGATCATTCGGCGATAGTCGTTCAGCGCCGGATGCCGCAGATAGCTTTTATCCGCCAGGCCGGAATCAGGATTCGTCACGCCCAGGCAATAGCGAATACCGAAGGTTGCCGCCGAATCCAGAATCGGTTCACTGTCGTCAATGAACAGGGTTCTTTCTGGCTGCAAACCGGTCTCTTCTGCCACCGCCTGCCACAATCGCTGATCCTCTTTCGGATAACCAAATGTGTGGGTGGAAAGTAATAAATCAAGGTGCGACGCGAGCCCGGTATTTTCGAGCTTCACGGCCAGGTTATGCGGATGCGCGTTAGTCAGCAGAATACGGCGCTTGCCGCTCGCTTTCAGGGCATCGAGAAAAGGCACCGTATCTTCACGCAGCACCGCATTCGGCCCTTGCGCGGTGGTCATGGCGCAAATATCCAGGCCGAGCTTGTCGCTCCAGTAATCCAGGCAGTACCAGTTTAGCGTATGCTGCACGGCGTGATACTGCTGGCGAATATAATCCTGTGCTTCTGCCGGAGTGATGCCCTGCTGCGCGCCATAGGTCTCAGGCACCAGCTTTTGCCAGAAGTGATTATCAAATGCGAGATCGAGCAGCGTGCCATCCATATCCAGCAGGACGGTATCAACGTCCTGCCAGGCGATATCAAGATGCATGAGGGGAACTCTCCAGCCAGAAAACGTGCGCGACAGGGTAGCATAACTGTCGCGCAGCGGTATTATCCGATCAGGCTTTCAGGTGCGGAGATGAGTTTAGGATTGAGGCAGTTGTCGTAGTACTGCTGGATGTCGGTCAGACGCGTACGCGAGCGCTGATAGCGGCGCAGGGCGGCGATACCGTTCCAGACAATGCACACCAGCATCGCCAGCATTAGCAGGGTGGTGCCGATGTACCGCCACAGTCCGGCGCTGTCCGGCATGCGGTGCAGGTCGACGTGGCGGGTGCCGTTGGCATCCGTAAAGATCCCCGTCACAATCCCTTCGGCGCTGAACGGCGTCTGCATCAGCATTTGCGCCAGACGCTGGAACTCGCCCCATTGCTCCTGGGCCGGGTAATCATACAGCGCCACCGGCGGATAAGGCTGATCGACCAGATCGCTGCCCTCGTCGCTGACAATCACAAACCCGCCGGGAGCCGGGCTGTTTAACGCCTGGGCCGCGCGAGTGGTTTCACGCTGCACGAAAGGCGCAGTTGAGGTGGCGACCAGGTTCTCCAGCGATTCGGCGCTGACCGGGCGCAGCAGAACGTTCACCCCGTCGAGTCGACCCGCGTCGGCGCGTTTCACCAGCGCCTCCCAGTCTTTGCTGTTCCCGAGATTCACCAGCGCATTTTTGAGCCGCACACACTCATCTTCGGCGGAACACAAATCCTGCGTTTTCATCACGATGTCGCCAAAATCATCCAGCAGCACCATGCCCGATTTCTGAATCGCCGCGCGCAGAGACTGGCTCACGCGGGCGTTGTCTTCCGGTTTGGGGTGCAGCTGGCGGTTCAGCGCCTGGGTCAGGGCCGTGGCTTTACTGACCGTATCGGACTCCGGCAGCGGCAGAGGCGGGGCGTCGTTCCAGATGATTTGCGAGCAATCAAACGGCGTAAACGGCGAGTTCTGACGCGTGTTCCAGGTGCCCGGCGCATGGATGTTACACATGCCCGTACCTTTCAGCTTCAGAGTATCGCCCACGCGCACGCCGGCCTCTTCCAGCTGGTTAACGCTGGTGGCTTCAACGGTTTGCGCGCCTTTGATCCACGACAGGGTAAATTTAATCGGCATATCGAGCGGCACCAGCAGGATCAGCATCGCCAGCACCAGGGCAGCGCCACCGGCGATGACGGTACTGCGCAACCAGTGCTGGAGCGGGAAGTTTTTGACTTCATCGTGCAGGGACAGGAAACGCCCCTGCCGCACCACGTGGCGGTCGAGATAGATATCAATATCGGTTTTTTGCCCTAAATCCTGGGCAATCCACGGCTGCCAGTGGCGCGGATAGATGAGATCGATAATCCCGAGGGAGATGTTGTTGATATGCTCCTGATCGTTCTCACCGAACAGACCCCAGCGCTTTGGCGTGCCGCGCAGGCAGTGGATTTCACGCAGCGTGGTTTTGGCCGGTTTGGCGAACAATCCCCACAGGCCAGCGGCCAGCAGCAGAACGGCACCGCCGGCGAGCCACGGCGCAAAAACGTCTGGCGTCATCAGGCAGAAGAAAAAGAGCAGGAAGGCGGCGACGATCAGAACTGCTTCGCGGATCCCGTCCGGGCGGCTCAGGGCGTACTCTTCGTGCGTCTCCTGGCGAATGTTGAGCAGCTCAATCTGCTCGGTCTCTTCACCGCGGATCGACGCCTGTGTGGAACTGGTGCGTTCCAGCGCAAAGCGCGGCGCTTCCTGAACATATTCGCTCAGGGTATGACCATTCAGGGTGATGACCAGCGGGATGGAATCCGTATGGATCAGCTCAACGCTATTTTCGTCATTAATGTATTGTTCCCAGAACGGCGGGAGATGCACCTCGACCGAGTCGAGATAGTAGCGCCACTTGTTGGGATCGTCGGTGGTAATGCCATAGCGGGTAATCGAGCGCGTGACGCACAGCACGGTATCGCTTTGGGCGTTGAGCTTCAGGAAAACAGGGGCGGCGGTCGCGCCGGTCGGGCCAGGCGTCTGCTGGACACGGTTCAACGTCTCGAGGTAATTTTCGATCGCATTGCGTTCTTCAGGCGCGAGTTTGCGCGTAGTCGCACCGGCAAAGGCGTTTAAAAAAGGCAGTCGATATCGCTGTTGCGCCCGACGCCTGTACAACCACCCTGCGATCAATACGCAGGCCAGCATAGCAGCGAAAATTATCAAAATGGTGCTCATGCTTTCCCCATCTTACTTATCTTCAGGTGTTGTCAGTTGCACCTTTTACCGTGAATGAGTCTCTGTGGTTGGCTATCGGCAAGTATGGAGTCGAACTTGAGCGTTTTGAAGCGCATCCCAGTGACCGGAGATAATAGCAAAGGCAACGAAGGCGGGATATCAGCAAATTCCTGGAGTTATTTCAAGCTCTTGACTTTTGACTGGAAATGAGGATTAACTCACGATACGTTGCAAAAATGTAAATAAACAGCGATTGACATTGCCGAAACCGTGCGGCATATCGCACAATGCACTCAGTTCACACAGCAAAGACCCGTCAAGATGAGCAAACCCTTACAAAAGCCCACCATTCTGAATGTTGAAACCGTCGCCAAATCACGTCTGTTTACCGTGGAAAGTGTCGATCTGGAGTTCAGCAACGGCGTGCGTCGCGTCTATGAACGTATGCGCCCATCCACGCGCGAAGCGGTGATGATTATCCCCATTGTGGACGATCACCTGATCCTGATCCGTGAATATGCGGTGGGTACCGAATCTTATGAATTGGGTTTCTCGAAGGGGCTTATCGATCCGGGTGAAACCGTTTTTGAAGCCGCGAATCGCGAGCTGAAAGAAGAGGTTGGCTTCGGCGCTCATGACCTGACTTTCCTGAAAAAACTGAGCATGGCCCCGTCCTATTTCTCCAGCAAAATGAATATCGTGCTGGCAGAAGATCTCTATCCGGAGAAGCTGGAAGGGGATGAGCCTGAGCCGCTGCCGCAGGTACGCTGGCCGCTGGCGCATCTGATGGATCTGCTGGAAGAGCCCGATTTTAACGAAGCGCGTAATGTGAGTGCGCTGTTCCTGGTGCGGGAGTGGTTGAAAGGGCAGGGTAGATTGTAGCGGCCTGATGCCCTCACCCCGACCCTCTCCCACGGGGAGAGGGAGAAAACAATAAGAACGGCAACTTGCGTTGCCGTTCTGCTTTTAACTTAGAACAGCTCGTGCGTCTCGCCGTTATCAATCAACTCGGTTCCCACTTCATGCACCGCCTGTGTCGTAGGCTGCGTGCCCTCAATGAAGAATTCCGCGCGGCTGTTGCCACCGTTGGCTAACTGGCCGGTGCTGCGGTCGATATTCACCGTTACCACGCCTGGCGGCGGGGTGAGCGGCTGTTCCGGTACGCCCTCGAGAACCGCTTTCATGTAAGCGTCCCAGGCTGGCTGAGCACTCTTCGCGCCGCCTTCGTAGCCGGAAATCTGATCTTTAATCGCCCCGGATGCCGTCGTACGGCCTAAATCACGACGATGATCGTCGAAGCCAATCCACACGGACGTCACCACGCCAGGGCCGTAGCCGGAGAACCAGGCGTCTTTCGAGCTGTTGGTGGTCCCGGTTTTGCCGCCGATATCGTGGCGCTGCAGATCGCGGCCCGCACGCCAGCCCGTACCCTGCCAGCCCGGTTCACCAAAGATGTTGGTGTTCAGGGCGCTCTTAATCAGGAACGACAGCGGGGTGTTGATCACGTGCGGCGCATATTCCTGCGCACCGCTTTGAGCGACCAGCGCCTGGTTGGCCTGCTCCAGCTGCGGCTGCGGCTGCGGAACGGCGGTGTTCTGCTGCTCCTGCGACTGAGCCACATCTTCCATGTCTTTGTTTTCCAGCACGTTTGATTTTGGCGTATCGCCGTAAATCACTGGAATATCGCATTCCGGACAGGCGATTTTCGGTTTCGCCTCAAACAGCACGCCGCCCTGATCGTTTTCAATCTTGCTGATGAAGTACGGATCGACCAGGAAACCGCCGTTGGCCATCACGGAATAACCGCGCGCCACCTGTAGCGGTGTGAAGGAAGCCGAGCCGAGGGCCAGGGATTCCGTATGCACAATGTTCTGCGCCGGGAAGCCGAAGCGCTGCAGATACTCTGCCGCGTAATCGACGCCCATCGCGCGCATCGCGCGGACCATCACCACGTTTTTCGACTGTCCCAGACCCTGACGTAAACGGATTGGACCGGAATACTCCGGCGGGGAGTTTTTCGGCTGCCAGTCAGAACCGGCACCCGCATCCCAGCGTGAAATCGGCACATCGTTGAGGATGCTCGCCAGCGTCAGCCCTTTATCCATCGCCGCGGTGTACAGGAACGGTTTGATGTTCGACCCGACCTGACGCAGCGCCTGAGTGGCGCGGTTGAATTTGCTCTGGTTGAAATCAAAACCACCGACCAGCGCCATCACGGCCCCGTTCTGCGGATTGATGGAGACCAGCGCGGAGTTCACGTCCGGAACCTGCGCCAGCCACCAGGCGTCGTTCACCTGACGGACCCAGATTTGTTGTCCAGTCTGGACGACGTCGGTGACTTTACGCGGCGTCGGGCCTTGCGCCGTATCGGAGCGATACGGTCGCGCCCAGCGCATGCCGTCCATCCGCAGCGACACGGAGGTGCCGTCGCCCATCATCGCCGTCGCTTCCTGCGGATCAGCGCTGGTCACCACCGCAGGCAACAGCGGCCCGTAGGTCGGCAGCGTTTTCAGGGAGTCGATGATTTTTTTGCTATCCCATGCGCTTTCGCCCACTTTCCACAGCACGTTCGACGGGCCGCGGTAGCCGTGGCGCATGTCGTAATCCATCACGTTGTTACGCACCGCCTGCTGTGCCGCCTGCTGCACTTTGCGGGTGATGGTGGTGGTGATGCGATACCCATCTTCATACGCGTTCTCGCCGTAGCGGCTCACCATCTCCTGGCGGACCATTTCCGTCAGATACGGAGCGGAGAAGGCGATTTCCGGCGCGTGATAGTTAGCGTCGATCGCTTCGTTACGCGCCTGATCGAACTGGGTCTGAGTGATATAGCCTTCGCTCAGCATGCGCGACAGCACCACGTTACGACGCGCAGTCGCCCGGTCGAGAGAGTAGAGCGGGTTGAACGTTGACGGGGCTTTCGGCAGACCGGCGATAGTCGCCATCTCGCTTAAGCTCAGCTGTTCAACAGGTTTACCGAAGTAGACCTGCGCCGCGGCGCCCACGCCGTACGCGCGATAGCCCAGATAGATCTTGTTGAGGTAAAGCTCGAGGATCTCGTCTTTACTCAGGAGCTGTTCGATGCGAATGGCAAGGAACACCTCTTTGATCTTACGGGTCAGGGTTTTTTCCGGGCTCAGGAAGAAGTTACGCGCCAGCTGCTGAGTGATGGTACTCGCACCCTGCGAAGCGTGACCCGAGAACAGCGCGACGCTGGCGGCACGGAAAATCCCCACAGGATCGACCCCGTGGTGCTCATAGAAACGGCTGTCTTCCGTGGCGATAAAGGCTTTCACCATCACCGGAGGAATCTGGTTAAGGGTCAGCGGGATACGTCGTTTTTCGCCGTACTGGGCGATCAACTCGCCATCGGCGCTATAGACCTGCATTGGGATCTGGAGTCGCACATCACGCAGTGTGGCGACATCGGGTAGTTGCGGCTCAATGTATTTGTACAAACCATAAATCGAGCCTGCTCCCAGCAGAATGCAACAGACTGCAAGGATCAATAAATACTTTACGAACTTCACTGGAGATTTCCCATTTAGTTTCACTTGGGCAGTTTCTAAACAATCGCGCGGTAGTATAAAGGCAAGCCTGAAGCATTGATAGAGCCGTCACCTGACGGGCGATAAGGAGATCGTAAAGCATGGCTTTTAAAACATGGCGAACAGGCGTTCACATTCAACAAGATAGTGTTCTGGCCGTCTCAATAACCCAGGAGCGCACCGGGTGGTATCTGCGCCGCTGGTGGCAGATCCCGCTGGCCGCGGGAATCATCCGCGACGGGCAAATAATCCATCCACAACAACTGGTTGCCGCGCTCAGCGAGTGGAGCCAGACGCTGCCCCATTACCACCGCATCTTTATGGCGTTTCCGGCTGCTCGCACGCTGCAAAAGACGCTGCCCGCTCCGGCGCTGACGTTGCGCGACAGCGAGCAGGCGTCGTGGATTGCGTCGGCGATGTCCCGCGAGCTCGAAATGGCCCCGGATGCACTCTGCTTTGACTACGTACAGGACACCTTTAGCCGCTCGTTTCACGTGACGGCGGCGCAAAACAAAGAGGTGGCGGCGCTGTTAACGCTCGCGGAAACGCTGCGCCTGCACGTGGCTGCCATTACGCCGGATGCCGCGGCGCTGGCGAACTTCCTGCCGCTTCTTGACCCTCCCGCTCACTGCATGGCCTGGCGCGACGGGCAGCACTGGCTTTGGGCGATGCGACACCAGTGGGGGCGAAAACGCGCCGATGAAGCGAAGAATGTGGCGGAGCTGGCGGCCCTGTTAGCGCTGAGTCCGGATGACATCGCGCTCTTTGCGGTCGGGGTGCACGATCCTTTTAGCTTGCTTGCGCGCTGTCAGCCGCCGCTGCCCCAGTACAGCGCGGATTTCACGGTTGCGCTGGCCCTCGCGATGGGGGAGTTGCATGACTAACTTTCTGCCGTGGCGACACCAGCGACAGCAATCCTGCTGGCGACTCTGGATGTTGCTCTTTGTCGGCTCGGTGCTGATCGCTCTGGTGGCAACGTACAGCCTGCGTTCCGGCTATGGGCTAAAGGCGCGTGCGCTTGAGACGCTTCTGGCCAGTGACACCGCGATACAAAAGCAGCTGAGCGCCCACCGCGCGCGGTGGCAAGCGCGACAGGCTGCGCCTTTGCAAAACCCGCAGAAGGTATTGCGTGACTGGCAACCGGCGCTGGTTTCGCTGGCGTCGGCCATGCCGGAGCAGGCGTGGCTGACGCAGCTTCGTTATCAACCGCCGCGCCTGACATTAACGGGGTTTGCCGCGACACCGTCGGCGCTCTCGGCGCTGGCGGAATCACTCAAGCTGCTGCCCGGTTTTATGATTGGACCTGCGGGGGAAATGCAGCAGGACACCCAGGGGCGCTGGACGTTCAGTTTTACCCTCACGAGTCAGGGGTGAAGCGTGCGTATCTTCTCTGAACGCTGGCATGCGTTTCGCTTACGCACTCGGGTTCTTTGCTGGGGGCTGGGTTCGTGCGTGGTGCTGCTGGGGGCGTATCTGACGCTGGCGCGCCCGGTGATCCAAAAGCGGTTGCTGCTTGAATCTTCGCGCAGCCAATCAGCGTCGGCCCGTGCCGCGCTCTGGGTGAGCGAGGCGCATCCGCACCCGGTTCCGGCGGAATCTGTTGTGCCCGTCACGTTGCCATTTTCGCCGCTGGATTTTCAGACAGGTGGCGTGCGGTTGGTTCACTGGCTGCCCGGCGAGAAGGGCGGAGAGTTAACCCTGAATGCCGACTGGATGCAGATCCCGCCGCTGTTCTCGCGGCTTACGCGCTGCGGAATGGACATCAGCGGTTTTTCCGTGATGCCAGAGGGGGCGCGGCTCCAGCTGATTGTGCAGGTGGAGAGACAAAATGCGAACTGAACTGCGCGTATTGCTGGTGTGTTCACTGCTCCTCATTATCGGAATGCGTGACCCCTTTCGCCCTCCGGACGACCGCTGCGCAACAGGCGCGCTCGGCCAGTGGCGGTATCAGGGAATGCTCCAGGGCGACAGCGCCGTAGGCATCGTCAAAGATGAACAGCAGCGCTGGCATCGTGTCCGGCTGGAAGAGCGGCTGCCAGCGGGCTGGCAGGTGCTGGCTGTTAATGAAACGGAAATGGTTATCGGGCTCGGCGAAGGATGCGAGCCGAAAGAGTGGCGATGGCCACGAGAGGGAACGAAGCATGAAAATAGTCAGTCGAATCGTCCTGTTGATGATACTCAGCATGCCGACATGGGCCGTCGCGCCAAAACCCGTCACCCTGG
Organism: Lelliottia wanjuensis; assembly: GCF_030238365.1. Classification (GTDB taxonomy): domain Bacteria; phylum Pseudomonadota; class Gammaproteobacteria; order Enterobacterales; family Enterobacteriaceae; genus Enterobacter; species Enterobacter wanjuensis. The sequence continues at coordinate 36,665 of NZ_JASSOT010000060.1, forward strand.
CGGTGGATGACGTACCCGTTGTTCAAATTTTGCAGTCCCTGGTGGAGCTTGAGAATCGTAATCTGATTGTCTCGCCCGATGTCACCGGCACGCTGTCGCTGCATCTCACGCGCGTTCCCTGGCGGCAGGCGCTGCAAATCGTCACCACCAGCGCCGGGCTGGTGCTGCGGGAAGAGGGGGGTATTTTTTACATCAATACGGCTACGTGGGCGCGGGAACAGCAGACGCAAAAAGAAGAAGAGCAAACCCGGCAGAAACTGAACGTGCCGCTGGCCTCACGCGCGCTCTCTTTTGCCTATGCCGATGCCACCGAGCTGCAAAAAGCCGCGGAAAAACAGCTGAGCCCTAAGGGGAGCCTCTCCGTCGACAAACGCACTAACCGCCTGCTGGTGCGCGATATCCCCGGCGTGCTGGACAGTCTGCAGCACTGGGCCGAGCAGATGGATCTCCCTGTGGCGCAGGTGGAGCTGGCGGCGCATATCGTGACGATTAATGAAAAAAGTCTGCGAGAGCTGGGGGTGAAATGGAATCTGGCCGAGGCGAGCAGCGCGGGCTCGCCCGGGCAGATCACCACGCTGGGGGCGGATGTTTCCGTTGCGGATGCCACCAGCCACGTCGGATTCAACATCGGGCGGATCAACGGGCGACTGTTAGATCTGGAGCTCTCGGCGCTTGAGCAAAAGCAGCAGCTTGAGATCATCGCCAGCCCGCGGCTGTTGGCGTCGCATATGCAGCCCGCCAGCATCAAGCAGGGCAGTGAAATTCCGTATCAGGTGTCCAGCGGCGAAAGCGGGGCGACCTCCGTGGAGTTCAAAGAGGCGGTTCTGGGAATGGAAGTGACGCCCGTGGTTCTGCCGAATGGCCGGGTGCGGCTCAAACTGCACATCAGCGAAAACATGCCGGGCCAGGTTTTACAGCAGGCAGATGGCGAAACGCTGGCGATTGATAAACAAGAAATTGAAACGCAGGTGGAAGTCAAAAGCGGTGAAACGCTGGCGCTGGGCGGAATTTTCTCGCAAAAGAATAAAACGGGCAGTGACGCGATTCCAGGGCTCGGGCGAATTCCCTGGGTGGGGCAGCTCTTTCGCCACGATGGCAAGGATAATGAGCGGCGCGAGCTGGTGGTATTCATCACGCCGCGTCTGATTGGCATTCAATAATGGAAACGATCCCCGCGAGGATTTTGCATCCAGTTTGTTGCAGATGTTTGACGTGAGGCATGAATTAGCATACAAGGAGTACCGATTTGAGTTTCAGCTTCTCCTAATCTTACCTCTTGTTGCTTTAAGCATCTGGCGTGGTGATTTAATCAGTTGCCAAACAAGCAGGACTACTGAGATAATTTTTAGTCTGACTCTCGCACTATCGCATATGAGGTTTCAGTTCATGTCCTGCTACGCTGAGTGTCTGCGCAGCGGGGATTACCATTAACGAATAGTCTTAGTAGTACCGAAAAAATGGCAGAGAAACGCAATATCTTTCTGGTTGGGCCTATGGGTGCCGGCAAAAGCACTATTGGGCGCCAGTTGGCTCAACAACTCAATATGGAATTTTACGATTCTGATCAAGAGATTGAGAAACGAACCGGAGCTGATGTGGGCTGGGTCTTCGATGTAGAAGGCGAAGAAGGTTTCCGTGACCGTGAAGAAAAAGTTATCAATGAACTTACGGAAAAACAGGGCATCGTACTGGCAACGGGCGGCGGTTCTGTAAAATCTCGCGAAACTCGTAACCGTCTCTCCGCCCGCGGCGTTGTGGTCTATCTTGAGACGACCATCGAAAAACAGCTGGCACGTACGCAGCGCGATAAAAAGCGCCCGTTACTGCAGGTTGAAACGCCTCCACGTGAAGTTCTGGAAGCATTAGCCGGTGAACGCAATCCACTGTACGAAGAGATTGCGGATGTGACCATTCGTACCGACGATCAGAGCGCTAAAGTGGTTGCAAACCAGATTATTCATATGCTGGAAAGCAACTGATTCTGGCTTTATATACACTCGCCCACGGGTATAAGCATTTAAGGTGGATGTCGCGTCATGGAGAGGATTACAGTTACTCTCGGGGAACGTAGTTACCCTATCACCATCGCGGCTGGCTTGTTTAACGATCCAGCTTCCTTCTTACCACTGAAAGCGGGTGATCAGGCTATGCTTGTCACCAACGAGACTTTGGCTCCGCTTTATCTCGACAAGATTCGTCATCTGCTGGAACAGGCAGGTGTGAAGGTCGACAGTGTGATTCTGCCTGATGGCGAGCAGTATAAAAGCCTGGCGGTACTCGATACCGTCTTTACCGCATTACTGCAAAAACCGCATGGTCGCGATACGACACTCCTTGCCTTAGGCGGTGGTGTTGTTGGCGATCTAACGGGTTTTGCCGCGGCAAGTTATCAGCGTGGTGTTCGTTTTATTCAAATTCCTACCACGCTATTATCGCAAGTCGATTCCTCTGTTGGCGGCAAAACGGCCGTCAATCACCCGCTTGGCAAAAACATGATTGGCGCGTTCTACCAGCCGGCTTCGGTGGTGGTGGATCTCGACTGTCTGAAAACCCTGCCAAAACGCGAGCTGGCCTCCGGGCTGGCAGAAGTGATCAAATACGGCATTATTCTGGACGGTGAGTTCTTCGCCTGGCTGGAAAAGAACATGGATGCGCTGCTGAACCTCGACGGTCAGGCACTGGCGTACTGCATCCGCCGTTGTTGTGAGCTGAAAGCAGAAGTCGTTGCAGCAGACGAGCGGGAAACCGGCTTACGTGCTTTACTGAATCTGGGGCATACGTTCGGGCACGCGATTGAAGCCGAAATGGGCTACGGCAACTGGCTTCACGGTGAAGCGGTTGCTGCAGGCATGGTGATGGCTGCTCGCACATCCGAACGTTTGGGTCAGTTCACCAAAGAAGAGACTCAACGTATCATCACGCTGCTGGAGCGCGCGGGTTTACCGGTGACGGGACCACGCGAAATGTCTTCGCAGGCGTATTTACCCCACATGATGCGTGATAAAAAAGTATTGGCTGGCGAGATGCGGTTGATTCTCCCGCTGGCAATAGGGAAGAGTGAAATGCGCGGCGGAGTGTCGCACGAAGTGGTTCTTGGCGCGATTGCTGATTGCCAGCAGGCGTAACAACTAGAAAGGTCTGGCTACTGTCAAAGGTAGCTATTTAGATTCAGGTGCAATGCAACGTCGTAAGCATGAGCCTTTGAGTGGGGTGTTAAATGGATGAATTCAAACCAGAAGACGAGCTGAAACCCGATCCCAGCGATCGTCGTACTGGTCGTTCTCGTCAATCTTCAGAACGTGATAACGAGCCGCAGATCAACTTTGACGATGTTGACCTGGATGCAGACGATCGTCGTCCGTCACGTAGCCGCAATGCGCGTGATGAGCGAGAAGAAGAAGAGGGTTATGAGTCCGAAGAAGATTCAATGGACGAAGAGCCTGTAGAGCGTCGCCCGCGCAAACGTAAAGCGGTAGCCAAAAAACCGGCTTCCCGTCAGTACATCATGATGGGCCTTGGCGTGTTTGTTCTGCTGCTGTTGATTATCGGCATCGGTTCCGCGCTCAAAGCACCGTCAACGAATTCCACTGAGCAGACACCTTCCGCCGAAAAGAGCATTAGTCTTTCGGGGAATGATGCTGCCGATCAGGCCAATGGCGCGCAGCCTGCGCCGGGTACGACTTCTGCTGAGCAGACTGCGGGTCAGACCGCTAATGCGCCGCAGGATGTCTCCTTGCCGCCGGTTTCCTCGACGCCAACTCAGGGCCAGGCTCCTGCCGCGCCGGAAGGCCAGCAGCGTGTTGAAGTTCAGGGTGACCTGAATAACGCGCTGACTCAGCCTCAGAGCCAGGATCAGGTGAACAACGTGGTGGCTAGCTCCACGCTGCCAACCGAGCCTGCAACCGTGGCTCCGATTCGCGGCGGTGCGGCACAACCGCAAACCGCAGCAACGGAAACCAAACCGCGTCAGACTCAGACCCAAACCGCGCCGCGTCAGGAACGCAAACAGGCTGTGATTGAGCCGAAGCGTGAAACCAAACCGCAGGCAGTCGCGAAAGCACCAGAAACCAAACCTGTTGCTCAGCCTAAGCAGACCGAAACCGCAGCCGTGAAAGCGCCTGCGACGACGACGACGGCTCCGAAGGCTACCACCACCGCGCCAGCAGCGACCACCGCACCAGCGGCGACGGCAACGGCCAGCGCGGCGACAGCCGGTAAAACGGCGGGCAACGTCGGTTCACTGAAATCTGCGCCATCCAGCAACTACACGCTTCAGTTGAGCAGCTCGTCGAGCTACGACAACCTGAACGGCTGGGCTAAGAAATCCAATCTGAAAAACTATGTGGTTTATCAGACGACCCGTAACGGACAACCCTGGTATGTGCTGGTAAGCGGCGTGTACGCCTCGAAAGACGAAGCGAAGCGCGCAGTAGCGACGTTACCTGCGGATGTTCAGGCGAAAAACCCGTGGGCGAAACCGATTCATCAGGTTCAGGCTGATTTGAAGTAATGGTTAAAGCGCAGGATGCTGTCGGAGCTTTTTCCACAGCCGGAGAAGGTGTAATCAGTTAGTCAGCATGAAAAAAAATCGCGCTTTTCTAAAATGGGCAGGGGGGAAATACCCCCTGCTCGACGACATTAATAAACACCTGCCGAAAGGCGAGTGTCTTATCGAGCCCTTCGTGGGCGCTGGGTCGGTGTTCCTGAACACCGACTTTTCTCGCTATATCCTCGCGGATATCAACAGCGATCTCATTACCCTCTACAACATCGTTAAGACTCAGACCGATGAGTACATCGATGCGGCGCGTGAGCTCTTTACCCCAGAGAACAACAACCCGGACGCTTACTATCAGTATCGCGCCGAGTTTAACCAGAGCACGGATACTTTCCGCCGGGCGCAGTTGTTCCTGTATCTGAATCGTCATGGCTACAATGGCCTGTGCCGGTACAACCTGAAGGGTGAGTTCAACGTGCCGTTTGGTCGCTACAAGCGCCCATACTTCCCGCTGGCCGAGTTGCAGCACTTCGCCGAAAAAGCGCAGAAAGCGGAATTCCACTGCATCTCTTATGAGAAGTGCATGGAAATGGCCAACGCGGACTCCGTGGTCTATTGCGATCCGCCGTATGCCCCGCTCTCGGCGACCGCGAACTTCACCGCCTATCACACCAACAGCTTTAGCCCGAAAGAGCAGGCGCATCTGGCAGAAATGGCGGAAAAGCTGGTCAGTAAGCAAATCACGGTGTTAATTTCGAACCACGACACGCCGGATACCCGCGAGTGGTACAAAGCGGCGAACGATCGTATTCAGCTTAAAGTGCGGCGCAGCATCAGCAGCAACGGCGGCACGCGTAAAAAGGTGGACGAACTGCTGGCGCTTTATCGCCCCTGAGCCGTTTCGCCCGCCGGTAACTACATTTCAAGGAGATGCGGATGAAACAGTTTTTGATTGCTCCCTCAATTCTGTCGGCCGATTTTGCCCGCCTGGGTGAAGACACGGCCAAAGCGTTAGCCGCGGGCGCGGATGTGGTCCACTTCGACGTGATGGACAACCACTACGTGCCTAACCTGACCATCGGCCCGATGGTCCTGAAAGCGCTGCGTAACTACGGCATCACCGCTCCGATTGACGTTCACCTGATGGTGAAGCCGGTCGATCGCATCGTGCCGGATTTTGCCGCAGCCGGTGCCAGCATCATTACCTTCCATCCCGAAGCCTCCGAGCACGTCGATCGCACGCTGCAGCTGATTAAAGAAAGCGGCTGTAAAGCGGGCCTGGTGTTTAACCCGGCGACCCCGCTCAGCTATCTCGATTACGTGATGGATAAGCTCGATGTGATCCTGCTGATGTCCGTGAACCCAGGCTTCGGCGGCCAGTCCTTCATTCCTCAGACGCTGGAGAAACTTCGCGAAGTGCGCCGTCGTATTGATGTTTCTGGGTATGACATTCGCCTGGAAGTGGATGGCGGCGTGAAGGTGGATAATATCGGCGAAATCGCGGCAGCGGGCGCGGATATGTTCGTGGCCGGCTCAGCGATTTTCGGCCAACCGGATTACAAAAAAGTCATCGATGAAATGCGCGGTGAACTGGCAAAGGTAAGTCATGAATAAGTTGCAGGCAATTCGGGGTGTGGCGTTTGACCTCGATGGTACGCTGGTAGACAGCGCGCCAGGTTTAACCAGTGCCGTGGATCAGGCGCTGTATGCGCTGGAACTGCCGGTCGCCGGTGAAGAACGCGTGGTAACCTGGATCGGTAACGGCGCAGACGTACTGATGGAACGTGCCCTGACATGGGCGCGACAGGAGCGGGCGATTTTGCGCTCTGCGCAGGGCAAACCCGGCGTTGACCATGCGGATATCCCGCAGGACGAACAGCTGCGCGTCCTGCGTAAGTTGTTCAACCGTTACTATGAAGAGACGGTAGAAGAGGGCAGTTTCCTGTTTCCGGACGTGGTCGAAACGCTTAGCGCCTTGCATTCCAACGGTATGCCGCTGGCGCTGGTGACCAACAAACCAACGCCGTTTGTCGCCCCGCTGCTTGAAGCGCTCGACATCGCGAAGTACTTCTCCGTGATCGTCGGTGGCGATGACGTCCAGAACAAAAAGCCGCACCCGGAACCGATCTTACTGGTGGCCGGAAAACTGTCATTAGCGCCTGAACAGCTGCTCTTTGTCGGCGATTCGCGTAATGATATTCTGGCGGCCAAAGCGGCAGGGTCTCCTTCCGTTGGCTTAACCTACGGCTACAACTACGGGGAAGCCATCACGCTGAGTGAGCCGGACGTGGTGTTCGATCACTTCAAAGATTTACTGCCCGCACTCGGGCTTTCGCACAGTGAACATCAGGAATCGAAAAATGACTAAGCCCATCGTATTTAGTGGCGCACAGCCTTCAGGTGAATTGACCATTGGTAACTACATGGGTGCGTTACGTCAGTGGGTCAACATGCAGGATGATTATCACTGCATCTACTGCATCGTGGATTTACACGCGATTACCGCGCGTCAGGATCCGGAAAAACTGCGCAAAGCGACGCTGGATACGCTGGCGCTGTACCTGGCCTGCGGTATCGATCCTGAGAAAAGCACCATCTTCGTACAGTCTCACGTGCCGGAACATGCTCAGCTGGGCTGGGCACTGAACTGCTACACCTATTTCGGTGAGCTGAGCCGCATGACCCAGTTCAAAGACAAATCCGCACGCTACTCCGAAAACATCAACGCCGGTCTGTTTGACTACCCGGTGCTGATGGCGGCTGACATTCTGCTGTATCAGACCAACCAGGTGCCGGTGGGTGAAGACCAGAAACAGCACCTTGAGCTGAGCCGCGATATCGCCCAGCGCTTCAACGCCATTTATGGCGATATCTTCAAAGTGCCAGAGCCGTTCATTCCGAAATCCGGCGCGCGCGTGATGTCTCTGCTTGAGCCGACCAAGAAGATGTCCAAGTCTGACGATAACCGCAACAACGTGATCGGCCTGCTGGAAGATCCGAAAGCGGTGGTTAAAAAGCTCAAACGTGCGGTGACCGATTCCGATGAGCCGCCTGTCGTGCGCTACGACGTGCAGAACAAAGCGGGTGTCTCCAACCTGCTGGATATCCTCTCCGGTGTCACCGGGCAGAGCATTCCTGAGCTCGAGCAGCACTTCGAAGGCAAAATGTATGGTCATCTGAAGGGTGAAGTGGCTGACGCCGTTTCCGGCATGCTGACCGACCTGCAGGAGCGCTATCACCGTTTCCGTAATGACGAAGCTTTCCTGAACCAGGTGATGCGCGACGGCGCGGACAAAGCCAGCGCACGTGCGTCTGAAACCCTGAAAGCGGTGTACCAGGCGATTGGGTTTGTGGGTAAGCCTTAATGCTATTGCCGGGTGGCGCTAGCGCTTACCCGGCCTACGAAACACATAGGTAGGCCGGGTAAGGCGTAGCCGCCACCCGGCATAAAAACCGCACCCCACCCATAAAAAAACCGGGAATTTCCCGGTTTTTTTGTACCTGCAAAAGACTTACGGCTGTTCCGCCGCCGGGCCGCAGCCGCCGATCATTTTAGAGATCGAGATCGCAGGGTGCAGGAAGTAGTCGTAGCTACAGGTGTTTTTGGTGTTTTGAACGTGACCGGTGCAAGCCGTCAAAGTCGATAACAGGCCCACTAAAACCGCGGCCTTTGCCAGTTTAAACATACACTTTCCTTGTAATGGAGCATTTCTTTTGGATGTACAACGAGGGAATAATGGAAAAATCCATTGCGCAGGCGGTATGTTATCGGCAGGCGTAAGACGGGAGTAGTCCAGTTAAGGACTACTCTTTGAAGAGAGATTATGCAGAGAAATTAATGGTTTGAGAACCAGTTCAGCTTCTCGCGCAGCTCGACCACGCGGCCGACAATAATCAGCGCCGGGCTTTCGACCTGCTGCGCCAGTTCGCCCAATTCTGTCAGCACGCCGCTCACGACGCGCTGTTTGATGGCGGTGCCGTTTTCCACCAGCGCCACCGGCATATCGCTTTGCATCCCGTGTTCCAGCAGTTTTTCCTGAATGGTCGCCGCCTGGTTCAGCCCCATGTAGAACACCAGCGTCTGTTTTTCCGCGGCCAGGTTATGCCAGTCCAGCTCGCTGCCGGTTTTCAGGTGGCCCGTCACCAGGCGCACGCTCTGGGCGTAATCACGATGTGTCAGCGGAATGCCGGAGTAGGCCGAGCAGCCAGAAGCGGCGGTAATACCGGGAACGACGGAGAAAGGAATACCCGCGTTACACAGGGTTTCCAGCTCTTCGCCACCGCGTCCAAAGATAAAGGGATCGCCACCCTTGAGGCGCACCACGCGTTTCCCTTTTTGCGCTTCGCGCAGCAGGATCTGGTTGATCTCCTCCTGCGGTACGCAGTGATATCCGGCGCGCTTGCCGACGAAGACGCGATCGGCGTCGCGGCGCACCAGATTCATAATGTCATCGGAGACCAGGCGATCGTAGACCACGATATCCGCCTGCTGGATCTGCTGCAGCCCCTTCAGGGTCAGTAAACCCGCGTCACCCGGCCCTGCGCCGACCAGCACCACTTCACCGCGATGGTCCAGCGGCTCGGTCAGCAGACGCTCGGTGCTCTCTTCAATCGCTTTCTGATCCTGATTCGCCAGCGATTGCGCCAGGCGATCGTTGACGAAGAATTTTTCCCAGAAGCGGCGGCGTTCTCCCACGGTGGCGAAGGTTTTCTTCACTCGTGAACGCAGCTGCCCCGCGTAGTGAGCGACCTGACCAAGATGCTGAGGCAAAATCGCTTCCAGTTTTTCGCGCAGCAAACGGGCCAGCACCGGGGAGGTCCCGCCGGAGGATACGGCCACCATCAGCGGCGAGCGGTCGATAATCGACGGCATGATAAAGCTGGCTTCTTTTGGCGCATCCACCACGTTGCAGAATATACGGCGGGTTTCGCAGGCATCGCTGACGCGCTGGTTCACTGCGTCATTATCCGTCGCGGCGATGGTCAGCCAGCAGGTGTCGAGCAGCGTTTCGTCGAACTCGCCCTGCACCAGCGTGAGCATCCCTTCTTGCGCCCAGACGGTAAACTGCGGGTCGAAGGCGAGGGCGTTCACCGTCAGTCGGGCACCGGCCTCTAACAGCAGGCGCGCTTTGCGTTCAGCGACATCGCCACCGCCCACCAGCAGGCAGTCGCGGTTGCGTAATTGACAGAAAATCGGCAGGTGATCCACGACATTACCTCTCAGGGGTGAACAGTTGCGATGATTACCGGAGTCGGACGCTCCGCTTTTTGAGTAGCATACCCGTAACGACAAAAGTCATACAGAAATTGGTGACGCTCACGGGAGGCGTTGCGCCTCCCGTGAGGAGTTAGCCTTTCAGCTGCACCTGGCCGTCTTTGACGCGGACGTCGTAGTGCTTCACGGAATGACTATCATCTTCCATGCAGTGCCCGTCGGTGAGACGGAAACGCTGCTTTTTCAGCGGGCTGGCAACCCACAGTTCGCCCTGATGTTCAGCGATCAGGCCGCGAGACAACACGCTGGCCTCAAAGAACGGGTCGATGTTGCTGATGGCGAAAACCTGTTCGTCGTGGCGCGGGCGGAAGATTGCCACGTGCTCGTTGCCCAGCAGCGCACAGACGCCGGTTGCCGGAATGATGTCGTCGATTTTGCAGATGTTTACCCACTGGCTCATACGTTTTCCTCCACCAGAGTCACCGGAATACGCTCGTACGGCGTGGCCGGACGATGCTGTTCGCGCTCAGGCACCACCTGGACGTTCGGATCGCGCTGGGTGCTGTTGATAAAGTGTTTGAAGCGCACCTGTGCGGCTGGCGTGTTGACGGTTTCCGTCCACTCGCAAATCACCGCCTCGCGCAGGCGGGCAATCTCTTCTTCCAGATGCTCGTTCAGACCGAGTTTGTCGTCGATGATGACCGATTTCAGGTATTCGATGCCACCTTCCAGGTTATCCAGCCAGGAGGCTGTACGGGTCAGTTTGTCGGCGGTACGGATGTAGAACATCATGAAGCGGTCGAGGTATTTCAGCAGCGTTTCGCGGTCAAGATCGGCGGCCAGCAGGTCGGCGTGACGCGGTTTCATCCCGCCGTTACCGCAGACGTACAGGTTCCAGCCTTTCTCGGTGGCGATAATTCCCACGTCTTTGCCCTGCGCTTCCGCACATTCACGGGTACAGCCGGAGACGCCGAACTTCATTTTGTGCGGGGTACGAATACCTTTGTAGCGGTTTTCCAGCTCAACGCCGAAGCCCACGCTGTCGCCCACGCCGTAACGGCACCAGGTGCTACCCACGCAGGTTTTCGCCATACGCAGCGCTTTGGCATACGCGTGACCGGTTTCGAAGCCCGCTTCGATCAGCTGACGCCAGATTTCCGGCAGATCATCTTTCTGCACACCAAACAGACCGATACGCTGGGAACCGGTAATTTTGGTGTACAGGTTAAATTCGCGCGCCACGCGGCCCACGGCCACCAGACCTTCCGGGGTGATTTCGCCACCGGCAGAGCGTGGAATCACTGAGTAGGTGCCGTCTTTCTGGATGTTGGCGAGGAAGTTGTCGTTGGTGTCCTGCAGCGGCGTGTGCTCTGGCTTCAGAATGTAGTCGTTCCAGCAGGAGGCGAGCAGGGAACCGACGGTCGGTTTACACACTTCGCACCCGTAGCCCTGGCCGTGTTTTTGCAGCAGCTCGTCGAAGGTTTTGATGCCTTCCACGCGGATTAGGTGGTAAATCTCCTGACGTGAGTAAGAGAAGTGCTCACAGAGGTTGTTGTTCACTTCGATGCCCTGTTTCGCCAGTTCGGCGTTCAGCACCTGAGTGACTAGCGGAATACAGCCGCCGCAGCCGGTCCCGGCTTTGGTTTCGGCTTTCAGCGCCGCAACGGTGTGGCAGCCTTTGTTGATCGCGGAGATCAGCATGCCTTTGGTCACGTCGAAGCAGGAGCAGATCTGCGCGCTGTCCGGCAGTTTATCCACGCCGATAGACGGTTTGCCACTGGAGGCATGAGCAGGCAGGATCAGCGCGTCCGGGTTTTCCGGTAGCTCGATGGCGTTCAGGACCAGCTGCAGCAGGTTGCCGAAATCCGTGGTATCGCCCACCAGCACCGCACCCAGCAGGGTTTTGTTGTCCTGGCTGACAATCAGACGTTTGTAGACCTCTTTGCTTTCGTCGAGGTACACGTAGCTGCGACAGCCCGGCGTGCGGCCGTGGGCATCGCCGATCCCGCCAACATCTACGCCGAGCAGTTTCAGCTTGGCGCTCATGTCCGCGCCGGTGAAGGCATTTTCGTTACCGAGGATGTGGTCCACGGCGACCTGCGCCATTTTGTAGCCCGGTGCCACGAGGCCGTACACGCGGTTGCTCCAGCTGGCGCATTCGCCGATGGCGTAGATGTCCGGGTCGGAGGTCTGACAGGAGTCGTTAATCATGATCCCGCCGCGCTGCGCCACGGCCAGACCGCACTGGGTCGCCATTTTGTCGCGTGGACGGATACCGGTGGAGAAGACGATGAAGTCCACTTCCAGCTCGCTGCCGTCGGCGAAGCGCATGGTTTTACGCGCTTCGGTGCCTTCCTGAACGATCTCTTTGGTATTTTTGCTGGTGTGAACTTTCACACCCATGCTCTCGATCTTACGGCGCAGCTGATCGCCGCCCATATGGTCGAGCTGTTCGGCCATCAGCATCGGGGCAAATTCGATGACGTGGGTTTCGACGCCTAAGTTTTTCAGCGCGCCTGCCGCTTCGAGGCCGAGCAGACCGCCGCCGACGACCGCGCCGCGTTTACTGCGACGCGCGCAGGATTCGATCGCTTTGAGGTCTTCAATGGTACGATAAACGAAGCAATCCTGTGTTTCTGAGCCCTTGATAGGCGGGATCCACGGGTAAGAGCCAGTCGCCATGATCAACTTATCGTAAAAAACGGTACGTCCGGCACTGGAGTGGATCACCTTTTCCTGGCGGTTGATGGTGATAGCGCGTTCGCCCACCAGCACTTTGACGCCATGCTTCTCGTAGAAACCTTCACGCACCAGAGAAAGTTCTTCAGCGGTGTGATGGGAGAAGTAGGAAGAGAGGTGGACACGATCGTATGCTTGACGGGGTTCTTCACAGAAGACGGTAATATCGAACTGGGCAGCGTCAGCTTTATCGAGAAGATCCTCAATAAAGCGGTGGCCGACCATGCCGTTACCAATAATAGCGAGTCTGACTTTGCTCATTTTTGCCTCGATTTCTTTTCTATTACTGCCTACCTTAACGATTCAGCAGGGGCACTTATTGATACAAATCAAATACGCCTTTAACTACTCCTTAGTGGGTATATCGCTGATTTGTCAGGATTTTTATAAGTCTCGGAAATAGCACGCTTTTCGCGAGCGTCTATTTTCTATACAAATTAGGGGCCTAATGATTAAGATGACGTACCCCTTAATTTCAGCCGCGTTTTTCGGGAGAAAGGTATGACGACAACACCGCTTTGGCTCGTTCAGAATGTTCGGTTACCGGGCCGGGAAGGGTTATGGCAGATCGGCATTGAGAATGGCCGTTTTGCTGAGATCACCCCGATGAGCGACGCGCACGACGAAAGCTACGAAGTGCTCAACGCCCGCGGCGGGCTGGCGATCCCGCCGTTTATCGAGCCGCATATTCATCTCGATACGACCCAGACTGCGGGCGAACCGAGCTGGAACCAGTCCGGCACGCTGTTTGAAGGCATCGAGCGCTGGGCGGAGCGTAAGGCGCTGCTGAGTCACGAAGACGTGAAAGCCCGCGCGTGGAAGACGCTGAAATGGCAAATTGCCAACGGCATCCAGTTCGTGCGCACCCACGTGGATGTCTCCGACCCGACGCTCACCGCCCTGAAAGCGATGCTGGAGGTGAAACAGGAAGTCGCGCCCTGGGTGACGCTGCAAATCGTGGCCTTCCCGCAGGAGGGAATTCTCTCTTATCCCAACGGCGCGGCGCTGCTGGAAGAGGCATTAAAACTGGGCGCGGATGTGGTCGGGGCGATCCCGCACTTTGAATTCACCCGCGAGTATGGCGTCCAGTCCCTGCACATTGCTTTCGAGCTGGCGAAAAAATACGACCGTCCGCTGGATATTCACTGCGATGAGATCGACGACGAGCAGTCGCGCTTCGTTGAAACCGTCGCCACTCTGGCGTACGAGGCGGGCATCGGCCATCGCGTGACCGCCAGCCATACCACGGCGATGCACTCTTATAACGGGGCGTACACCTCGCGCCTGTTCCGCCTGCTGAAGATGTCCAACATCAACTTTGTCGCTAACCCGCTGGTGAATATTCATCTGCAGGGACGTTTTGACGACTATCCGAAGCGTCGGGGTATCACCCGCGTGAAGGAGCTGCAGGAGGCGGGCATCAACGTCTGCTTCGGTCACGATGACGTCTTTGACCCGTGGTATCCGCTGGGTACGGGCAATATGCTGCAGGTGTTGCACATGGGGCTGCACGTCTGTCAGATGATGGGCTATGGGCAGATCGACAGCGGTCTCAACCTGATCACCCACAACAGCGCCAGAACCTTTGGCCTGAAGGATTACGGGATCGAAACGGGCAATCCGGCGAACCTGATTATTTTGCCTGCGGAGAGTGGGTTTGAAGCGGTGCGCTGCCAGGTGCCGGTACGCTGGTCGATTCGTCAGGGAAGAGTCATTGCCACCACGCAGCTGGCGCAGACGTGGATCCAGACGGATAGCGGGGGAGAGGAAGTGAACTTTACCCGAAACAGCCCCTTTGCCGGTAGCAAAGGGGCGTAGAGACTTAGTGAGAAGCCGCTACCGTATTGTGCTGACGGTGGCGGGTCACAAAGCCCAGAATCAGACACATCACGAACACTACCGCGTACAGGCCGTTCGCCGTGTGCAGGGCCGCCAGCGGACCGCTGTGGGCGACGATCGGGCCGGTCACCACGAAGGTCAGCATGGTGCCGATGGTCCCGCAGGTCAGCACGAAGTTGACCAGCTTCGGCGAGGCCACTTTGGTTTGCAGGGAGCCGAGCGTAATGATCGAGGTGTAAATCGCGCTGGAGAAGAAGCCGAGGGTCAGGATGAACCATGGCATATGCTCCGGTGATCCGTTGATGAACAGATACATCAGCACGGTCGCCAGGCCTGCCAGCACGGTCAGGATGCGCTGCAGATCGAAGAAGCGCAGGATGAAGCTAAATGCCCACATGCCGAACATGTACGACATCCAGAAATCGCTCACCAGTTTGCCCGCGTCGTTCAGGCTCATGCCCAGACCTTTGGCGTATTCCGGCACCCAGGAAATAAAGCCCAGCTGGCCAAGGATGTAGCACAGAGCCGCAACGGAGAGGAACAGCACGCCGATGCCCCATTTCTCTTTCACCACCGGCTCGGCACTCTGCTCGGCTTTTTTGCCCAGCACCGGGAAGTCACAGCCGAAGGTCAGAATAAAGATCGCCACGTACACCAGGCCGATACAGGCATAAACCCAGTACCACTCGATGCTGCGCGCCAGTAGAACGGCGGCAACCATCGGGAAGATCATCCCCGCCATGCTGAAGAATGAGTCGGTGAACAGCAGACGCGCGCCGCGCTGGCGGCCTTCATACATATGGGTAATCAGGAAGGTCCCGATGGACATGGTGATCCCGCTGACCAGGCCGAGTACGAACATCGACGCCGAGAACAGGGCGATGCTGTGGCTGACCATCAGACCCGCCACGGCGGCGACCATCAGCACAAAGCCGAAACGCAGCTGCGTTTTCAGCGGCACGATTTCCATCAGCCAGGCGTTTAAGAAGATAGAGATCAGGATCCCGGCGTTCAGGAAGGTAAAGGTATTGCTCATGCTGGAAACCGGTAACTGGAAATAATCGGCAATATTGCCCATTACCATCCCGGTGACGATCACCAGTGCGCCGGTGAGGGCGTAGGAGAAGAAGCTGATCCATGTGAGCTTGATGCGATTGCTGTTAGTCATGTCTGCCTTATTTAGGTACGTAAAGCGCGTTGACCGCGCCGAGTGCGGGCAGATTTTAGTCATTAAAGTGATCTATTTAAATCTTTTCTGAAAATTATGATCCTCGTTGCAATTTTTCTTATGAGGTAAATCACCTTTTTACCCCCTGGATTCAACTGATTGGCCGGTTACAACTGTTTCAAATTCGTAAAATTAGGTAAAAGGCTGGCCTCCGTCCATACTGCTCTTTAGAATCAAGGCACTTGCCTTATTTACTGCGCTTTCTTAAGGAATTCTCATGCTCAAATCAACTCTGGCGGCTGTCGCAGCTGTGTTTGCACTTTCTGCTGTCTCTCCTGCTGTTCTGGCAGCGAAAGGTGATCCCCATGTTTTGCTGACAACCTCTGCCGGGAATATTGAGCTGGAACTGAACAGCCAGAAAGCTCCTGTTTCTGTGAAGAACTTCCTCGACTACGTGAACAGTGGTTTCTATAACAACACCACTTTCCACCGCGTGATCCCGGGCTTTATGCTCCAGGGCGGTGGCTTCAACGAGCAGATGCAGCAGAAACAGCCTAACGCGCCGATTAAAAACGAAGCCGACAACGGCCTGCGCAATACCCGTGGCACCATCTCTATGGCGCGCACCGCGGATAAAGACAGCGCGACCAGCCAGTTCTTCCTGAACGTGGCCGACAACGCCTTCCTCGATCACGGCCAGCGTGATTTTGGTTATGCGGTATTCGGTAAAGTTGTGAAAGGGATGGACGTGGCTGACAAGATCTCTCAGGTGCAGACCCATGACGTCGGTCCATACCAAAATGTTCCGACAAAACCGGTCGTTATCCTCTCCGCAAAAGTGCTGCCGTAAGTTTCTCCTCTGCGGGTCTCCTCGCCCGCATTGCTTGCTCCTCCCTGCGAAAGCGCAGTTTGCTGCTTATACTTGTGGCAAACGGACATATTCAGGGAGGCGTTAAGTGAAAAAACTCACCGATAAACAAAAGTCCCGTCTCTGGGAGCAACAGCGAAATGCCAATTTCCAGGCCAGCCGACGCCTCGAAGGGGTCGACAGCCCGTTAGTCACGCTCAGCGCGCAGGAAGCTGAAGTGCGTCTTGAGGAACTCAGGAGGCACTATGAGCGATAAAATTGGCGACGACCGCGACCCGTACCTCTATCCCGGCCTGAATGTGATGCGCAATGCGCTCAGTATCCGCCAGGCGGAGCGACTGGCGCAGGCCTCTTACGAACTGACGGCGCTACGTGCCGCCACGCTGCCTCTCGGCCCTCCGGCGCGCGGTTTGCCGCATCTCTGCGCCATTCATCGCCATCTCTATCAGGATATTTTCAGCTGGGCCGGGGCTATTCGTGAGGTCGATATCTACCAGGGCGACACCCGTTTTTGCCACTTTGCCTACATCGAAAAAGAGGGCAACGCCCTGATGCAGGACCTGGAAGAGGAAGGCTACCTGGTGGGTCTCGATCGTGAGGAGTTCATTGCCCGCCTCAGCCACTACTATTGTGAGATCAACGTCCTGCACCCGTTCCGGATTGGCAACGGCATCGCCCAGCGCGTCTTCTTCGAGCAACTGGCGATCCACGCGGGCTATCAGCTGAGCTGGCGAGGCATCGACCCGGACGAATGGGCAGCGGCTAACCAGAGCGGGGCGATGGGCGATTTGACCGCGCTCACCGCCATCTTTGCCAAAGTAGTGAGCGAAGCGCGGGAAACTGAGTAGAATAGGGCGGCTATTTTTGTCCCGGAGCCGCCATGATCCTGCTGATTGATAACTACGATTCCTTTACCTGGAACCTTTACCAGTACTTTTGTGAACTGGGGGCAGAGGTGATCGTCCGGCGCAACGACGACATTACGCTTGCTGATATCGACGCGCTGGCCCCGCAGAAAATCGTTATTTCACCGGGACCCTGCACGCCCGATGAGTCGGGCATTTCGCTTGATGTCATCCGCCACTACGCCGGAAAACTGCCGATCCTCGGCGTCTGTCTGGGGCATCAGGCTATCGCTCAGGTGTTCGGGGCGACCATCGTCCGTGCCGAACGGGTGATGCACGGCAAAACCTCGCCTGTCACGCACACCGGAACCGGCGTGTTTCGCGGACTGAATAATCCGCTGACGGTCACCCGCTATCACTCTCTGGTCATCGACCCGCCCACGCTTCCCGACTGTTTTGAAGTCACCGCCTGGAGCGACACCCAACAGATCATGGGCATTCGCCACCGCGAGTGGGATCTCGAAGGGGTGCAGTTCCACCCGGAGAGCATTCTGAGCGAGCAGGGTCACCAGCTTCTGGCCAATTTCCTCCATCGCTGAATTTTTATTGCCTTGCTGTGATTTTTTATGCATATTTTGTGATTATATTTTCACAATCAATGTGACATAAAACGGACGGGCATGACATGGCAACTGAACAACCTGCAATTACGCGCGCAACATTCGATGAAGTGATTCTGCCGATTTATGCACCGGCGGAGTTTATCCCGGTGAAAGGGAGAGGCAGTCGGGTTTGGGATCAACAGGGCAAAGAGTACGTTGATTTCGCGGGCGGGATTGCGGTGACGGCGCTGGGACACTGTCATCCGGTGCTGGTGGAAGCCCTGAAAACCCAGGGTAAAACCCTGTGGCACACCAGCAACGTGTTCACTAACGAACCGGCGCTCCGCCTGGGCCGTAAGATCATTGACGCCACCTTTGCCGAGCGCGTGCTGTTCATGAACTCCGGCACCGAAGCCAATGAAACGGCTTTCAAACTAGCGCGCTACTACGCCTCCACACGTCACAGTCCGTACAAAACCAAAATCATCGCCTTCCATAACGCCTTCCATGGTCGTTCGCTTTTCACCGTTTCCGTAGGCGGGCAGCCGAAGTATTCCGACGGTTTCGGCCCGAAACCAGCTGATATCATCCACGTGCCGTTTAACGATCTGCATGCAGTGAAAGCGGTGATGGACGATCACACCTGCGCGGTGGTGGTTGAGCCAATCCAGGGCGAGGGCGGCGTGATGGCCGCGACGCCGGAGTTCCTGAAAGGCCTGCGCGAGCTGTGCGACGAACATCAGGCGCTGCTGGTGTTTGATGAAGTGCAGAGCGGCATGGGGCGTACCGGCGATCTGTTCGCCTATATGCACTACGGCGTGACGCCGGATATTCTCACCAGTGCCAAAGCGCTCGGCGGCGGTTTCCCTGTCAGCGCAGTGTTGACCACGCAGGAGATCGCGTCGGCCTTCCACGTCGGTTCGCATGGTTCCACCTACGGCGGCAACCCGCTGGCGTGCGCTATCGCCGGGGCGGCGTTTGATATCATCAATACCCCTGAAGTACTGAACGGTGTGAGCGCGAAGCGCGAGCAGTTTGTGCAGCATCTTCAGCAGATCGACGCCCAGTATGATGTGTTCAGTGATATTCGCGGCATGGGGCTGTTGGTGGGTGCGGAGCTGAAACCGCAGTACAAAGGCCGCGCGCGTGATTTCCTCCACGCCGCCGCCCACGAAGGGGTGATGGTGCTTAATGCGGGGCCGGATGTGATGCGCTTTGCGCCGTCGCTGGTGGTGGAGAGCCAGGATATCGACGACGGCATGAACCGTTTTGCGAGTGCGGTGAAGAAGATCGTTCAGGTTTTGTAGGCCGGGTAAGGCGAAGCCGCCACCCGGCAAAACTCACGACTCTTTGCGCCGCAAAATCCGCGTCAACCAAATCCCGTGATGCGGACGCTGACGCCATGCCACCGACGAAATGGTGTGCATGGTGTTCAAATGCCCTAATACCCGCTGTAAATGCTGCTCGAGGGTGCTCATCGGCCCGTGGGTCAGCGTCTCTGGCGCTTCCAGAATGTTTGAATCCCCCGATTCTCCCGGCGCGTCATATTCCAGACGCTGCTGACAGCGCTGCAACGCAATTTCACACGACTGCAAATACCGCTGCGCCAGATCCGGCGTCAGCATCGTATGCTCGCGCGCCAGCGTGGTCATGGCGTTGATATGCTCGACGATAAACTGGCTGTGCGTCACCCACAGCTTCATATCCGCCAGATAGTGCGAGTTAAAGCCCGGCTCCTGCATCGCCTGGTTAAGGGAGTTAAACAGCGCGTTGTGCGCCTGGTTGACCTTCATGCGCTGATAGGCCAGCGGCGAGGCTTTGGGATCGTCGCTCAGTATCAAACGAATCGCCTGCTGATCGGCTTCGAGCGCGTCGTGGGCGTTCTGGCGTAATAAGCCGCTTTGCCACTGCGGCCACAGCCAGACCATGCCGCCGAAGGCGATCAGACAGCCAATCAGCGTATCCACCAGCCGCGCGACAATGTACTGCTCGCCGTTCAACGTCAGGAGCTGCAGGGTATATACCGCCGTCACCGTAAACCCGACCATCGCCCAGCCGTAGTTTTTACGGATGATCAGATAGCCCACCAGCGTTATCACCAGCATTCCCGCGAGGGTGTAGCCGTCGGGAACGTGGAAGTGCAGCGTCACCCCGGCAATCACTAACCCGGCAAAAGTCCCGAGCGCCCGGTGAAGAATGCGCACTCGCGTGGCGCCATAGCCGTTCTGGGTGACAAACAGCACGGTCATGAGGATCCAGTAGGGCTTCGGTAAGTGCAGGGCGACGCCCATCAGGCTCGCCACGCTTAGCATCACGCTGATGCGTGCGGCGTTGCGCAGGGCGGAGGATTTCAGCGACAGATAGCTTTTCAGCGCAGGCAGCAACGGCAGACGTTTTTGCTTATCGGCCATCAGGTCGCGGGAGTAGAGCGGACGCTGGGTGCGCAGCACGCGCGCGATGCGGCTAAAGTGCCATGCGCAGAACTGTCCGACCGGGTTATCCGGATGCTGGCGCGCGATTTTCTCCAGCGCTCCCAGCTGCTTATCCATGGTAAAGCGCGTCGGGTAGCGGTGATACAGAATATCGTCCGCCAGCACGCGCAGGCGAGTCGCGACCGTCTGGGCGTTCCAGCGGATCACCGCCTCGGCGTGGCTGCGCTCCACCAGCTTTTGCACCTCCTGCGGGTGATGCAGGCTGACGGAGATATGCTCCTGCAGATCCAGCCCGACCTGGAAGACGCGCAGCAGGCGTTTGTATTCATGATTTTTATTGGCCGCCAGCATGTGCAGTTGCTGATAACACTGGCTGATGAGATCGACCACTTTTTGCTGGCGCGACAGCAGCGGCGGCAGGGACTTTTCCGGGTCCGCGTGCTGCGTCAGCAGGGTATATTTGGCTTCGCAATATTCGGCGAGCTGGACGTAGAGCAGGCTCAGGGATTCGCGCAGCGGCTGCTCTCGCCACATCCAGAACCAGAACCAGTTAAACAGCCCGTACCACAGCGTGCCGGCGGCATAGATCAGCAGCGGCTCCCAGACGGGCATATTTCCGGCGAGACTCAGCGTGAAAATGGCGGCAATGAGCGATGCGGGCAGCAGGCGGGCGTGAAGCGCGCTGATCTCCGCCGTGACGCCCAGCGTCATCGCCAGCACGGTCAGAATGAGCGGCAGCGGGATATCGCGCGCCAGCAGCAGCTGCACGGCGAGGCTGCATCCGGCAAACAGGCAGCCGCCGATAATCAGACGTTTGAAAAAGCGTTTATGGGGAGTATCGAGACCGGCAATGTTGCAGCAGGCGGGGACGAGAGAAAACAGCAGCCCCTGTTGCAGATGACCGAGGATCAAACCAACGGCCACGGGAAGACATAACACCAGAGTTTGACGTAGTGCGTAGTTAACTTCCGGGTGATAAATCAGCCTGCGCCACATAGTCGTCAGAGACAAAAACGGCGTGACATCTTGCGATGGCACGCCGGATTTTGCGGAATTAACGGGTTCCGTAGACCACGATAGTTTTACCGTGAGCGGAGATCAGGTTTTGATCTTCCAGCATTTTCAGGATACGACCTACGGTTTCGCGAGAACAGCCCACGATCTGACCAATTTCCTGACGGGTAATTTTAATTTGCATACCGTCCGGGTGGGTCATGGCGTCAGGTTGTTTCGCCAGGTTCAGCAGCGTCTGCGCGATGCGACCGGTGACGTCCAGGAAGGCGAGGTTGCCCACTTTCTCGGAAGTGACCTGCAGGCGGCGAGCCATCTGCGAAGAAAGGCGCATCAGGATGTCCGGGTTCACCTGGATCAGCTGACGGAATTTCTTGTAGGAGATCTCAGCGACTTCACACGCGGTTTTCGCACGCACCCAGGCGCTACGTTCCTGGCCTTCTTCAAACAGGCCCAGTTCACCGATGAAATCGCCCTGGTTCAGATAAGAAAGGATCATCTCTTTCCCTTCTTCATCTTTGATCAGCACTGCCACCGAGCCTTTGACGATGTAATACAACGTTTCCGCTTTTTCACCCTGGTGAATCAGCGTGCTCTTCGATGGGTACTTATGAATGTGGCAATGAGACAAGAACCATTCGAGAGTCGGGTCTGTTTGCGGTTTGCCAAGCACCATGCGCTGTTATCCTCTGTTATAAGCTGTCTCAGAGTCAAAATCGCATCCTGACTCTGGGGTTGCAATCGAATTCTTACCCGTACCTGGGAAGTGGCTGTCGCACTGTTCGCAGCCAGTAAAGTTTGATGTCCTCTGCATACATGTGTAACGTCAATGTATTACTGTAGCATCGAGACTGTTTTAGCATAGCTTTAGCCGCGTGTCTCCTGGTGTCTCGCTTCAGCATGATGCAGGTCGCCTTCCGTTGCGAGAATTGTAACGCACGCGTAATCTGTTCATAAAAATGCAACTTCGGAGTTAATAAAAATGCAAGCGCGTGTGAAATGGGTTGAAGGTTTAACGTTCCTTGGCGAATCCGCTTCAGGGCACCAGATTTTGATGGACGGTAACTCCGGAGATAAAGCGCCAAGCCCGATGGAAGTGGTGCTGATGGCGGCTGGCGGCTGCAGCGCGATTGACGTGGTGTCGATTCTGCAAAAAGGCCGTCACGATGTGACCGACTGCGAAGTGAAGCTGACCTCAGAGCGTCGCGAAGAAGCGCCGCGTCTGTTTACGCATATCAATCTGCATTTTATCGTCACCGGAAAAGAGCTGAAAGATGCCGCTGTGTCCCGCGCGGTGGATCTGTCTGCGGAGAAGTACTGCTCTGTGGCGCTGATGCTGGAAAAAGCGGTGAAGATTACCCATTCGTATGAAGTGATTGACGCTTAAAACAAAGCCCGGTGGCGCTACGCTTACCGGGCCTACAAAAGCATGAACGTAGGCCGGATAAGCGCAGCGCCATCCGGCAACAAACCTCAGGCGATCTTCTTGCCTTCCATCAGCCGTTGCACCAGCGGCATCATGATCAACTCCATCGCCAGCCCCATCTTCCCGCCCGGCACCACCAGCGTATTGATATGAGAAATGAATGAGCCCTGCAGCATCGCCAGCAGCCACGGGTAATCAATGCCTTCCAGGTTACGGAAATGGATCACCACAAAGCTTTCATCTAGCGAAGGAATGGTTTTCGCCGCAAACGGGTTAGAGGTGTCGACTGTCGGAACGCGCTGGAAGTTGATGTGGGTGCGCGAGAACTGCGGCGTCAGGAAGTTGATGTAATCCTCCATCGAACGCACCACCGAATCCATCACCGCTTCGCGCGAATGGCCGCGCTCGCTCATGTCGCGGGTCAGCTTTTGAATCCACTCCAGATTGACAATCGGCACCACGCCGACCAGCAGATCCACGTGGCGCGCCACGTCATGCTGCGGCGTCACCACGCCGCCGTGCAATCCTTCGTAAAAAAGCACGTCAGTCGGCTCCGGCAGGGGCTGCCACGGAGTGAATGTGCCTGGCACCTGATTCCAGGGCACCGCTTCGTCGTAGGTGTGCAGGTATTTCCGCGACTGGCCTTTGCCCGTGTGGCCGTAGTCCTGAAAGGTTTGTTCCAGCAGGCCAAAGTCGTTGGCGTCTGGCCCGAAGTAGCTGATGTGCTTGCCTAAATCGCGGGCTTTGCGAATAGCCATGTCCATTTCAGGACGGGTGAAGCGATGAAAGCTATCGCCCTCCACCTCGGCCGCGCGCAGGTTGAGCTGCGCGAAGATCTTGCGAAAAGCGAGGCTGGTGGTGGTGGTTCCCGCACCACTCGAACCCGTGACGGCAATAACCGGATGTCTGGCGGACATAGCAACTCCCTGAATGGAAAGATGGAACAATCAACCGCGAAACTGATTGCGCGGCATGATGTTGACCGTTTCGTGCAGTTCAGACCACACCAGCAACACCTCGCCGCTTTGTAGCTGCCGTTTTACATCGGCGACCTTTTGTTCGAGCGAACGCTCATGTTCACCATAATCGGTGCCTTCGCGTAATACAAAGCTTTCAATCAGGCTATCCAGCGTTTCGGGAGCCAGATCCTGCCAGGGAATCATCATTTTACTCTCTCCAGAAAAGGGGTTA
The DNA here is from genome assembly GCF_030238365.1 of Lelliottia wanjuensis. GTDB lineage: Bacteria > Pseudomonadota > Gammaproteobacteria > Enterobacterales > Enterobacteriaceae > Enterobacter > Enterobacter wanjuensis. The sequence continues at coordinate 60,499 of NZ_JASSOT010000060.1, forward strand.
ACCAGTCAGGGATGCGCGATTCCAGCCACATTTTCGGACGACGCAAGGTGCCGGTGATAAAGCCGACGTGGCCGCCGTGTTCCGTCAGTTGATACTGCACGTTCGCCGGCAGATGTTCCGGCGCGGGAATGGAGTGATGATCCATAAAGGGATCGTCCTTCGCATGGATGATCAGCGTCGGTTTGGTGATCTGGTTCAGCAGCGGCATGGCGCTACACTGACGATAGTAGTCGATCGCGTCGGCAAAGCCGTGGATCTTCGAGGTGATCATATCGTCAAACTCGCGCAGGCGACGCATTCGCTTCAGCTGTTGCAGGCTGATCGGCAGGGTATCCGGATAGGCCTTCAGCTTACGCGCGGCGTTGGCTTTGAGCAGGTTCAGCAGGTAGCGCTGATAGACCCGCGAAAAGCCCTTTTCCATATGATAGCTGCACTGCTCGAGCATAAAGGGGGCGGAGACGATCACCGCCGCATCCAGTGGAACCGTGTCGCTCTCTTTGGCCAGCAGGCAGGCGAGCATGTTTCCGCCGAGGGAATAGCCGACGGCGGCAGTCGGCACGCTGCCGTAGCTGTTCTTCAGCCAGTGTAAAAACCAGGTGCCATCTTCGGTTTCGCCGGAGTGATAAATACGCTCCCGGCGGTTCGGCTCGCCGCTACAGCCGCGAAAATGCATCACCACGCCGAGCCAGCCGCGTTCTTTCGCCGCGTGGATCAGGCCGTGGGCATAGGGGCTGTGCAGGCTCCCTTCCAGACCATGAAATACCACCAGGCGCGGTTTGTGCCTGGCCTGCTCGGGATCTTCGCTCCAGGCTAAATCCACGAAATCACCGTCCGGCAGGTCAAGGCGCTGCCAGTGCGGCGTAAACTGCAGTTTTCGACGCAAGATCCTCGGCAGCATGGTCTGCAGGTGCGGGTTTGCCACACCCCGCATGGGCACGAAGTCTGCGCTCTCAGCGCCAGCGATCTCGAAATCTGATGGAATAATTTGGGTCATAACGATGCGATATTAATTCTTGTCAGTCATTACTATACCTTCCGAATTGTACCCTGTTTATAAAAACGAGGGGCGTTTACCTCCGATTCAGCCATTTCTGCCACCTCTGCCATTTTTTCACCCGTCGCGAACTGATCTCGATCACAAATCTTTACCTCGATTATTACTCTCAGGCTAATGATTCCGCTCTACGCTTAATTGATGCCTTTCTCACCAGAGCGCACACTTTGTTCAGCGTTAAGCAAATCAGAATGATGTGCTGAATCAGGAGGTTAATAATGTTATCTGGGCAAACACCCGCCCGGGTCTGGAACACGCGACGCACCGAAAAAGCGCGCCGCCTGGCTTCCGTCCCGGTGCAAGGCAAGGTTCTGCCGACCGACGATCTCGTCGCCATGCTGGAAAAACTGATTGCTCCGGGCGACAAAGTCGTCCTTGAAGGCAACAACCAAAAGCAGGCCGATTTTCTGTCCCGCTCACTCGCTGAAGTGAACCCGCAAATCGTGCACGACCTGCATATGATCATGCCGAGCGTCGGTCGCAGCGAACATCTCGATATCTTTGAAAAGGGCATCGCCCGCAAGCTCGATTTCTCTTTCTCCGGCACCCAGAGCCTGCGTATTTCGCAGCTGCTGGAAGACGGCCAGCTCGAAATCGGCGCCATCCACACCTACATCGAGCTTTACTCCCGTCTGTACGTCGATCTTTCGCCGAACGTGGCGCTGATTGCCGGGTTTAAAGCCGACCGCAAAGGCAACCTCTATACCGGCGCGAGCACCGAAGACACCCCGGCGCTGGTCGAAGCCGCGGCGTTCCACGACGGGATCGTCATCGCCCAGGTGAATGAGCTGGTGGACGACGAATGCGATCTGCCGCGCGTGGATATTCCGGGCTCGTGGATTGATTACGTGGTTGTCGCCGACAAACCGTTCTTCATCGAACCCCTCTTTACCCGCGACCCGCGCCTCATCAAGCAAGAACACATCCTGATGGCGATGATGGCGATCAAAGGTATCTACGCGGAACACCAGGTGCAGTCCCTGAACCACGGCATCGGCTTTAACACCGCGGCGATTGAGTTGCTGCTGCCGACCTACGGCGAACAGCTCGGCCTGAAAGGCAAAATCTGTAAACACTGGACCCTGAACCCACACCCGACGCTGATCCCGGCGATTGAAAGCGGCTGGGTGGAGAGCGTGCACTGCTTCGGCGGCGAACTGGGGATGGAAGAGTACATCCGCGCCCGCCCGGACGTGTTCTTCACCGGTGCCGACGGCTCGATGCGCTCTAACCGCGCCTTCTGCCAGCTGGCAGGCCAGTACGCGGTGGATATGTTTATCGGTTCGACGCTGCAGGTGGATGGCTACGCCAACTCCTCAACCGTGACCCGCGGTCGTCTGTCGGGCTTCGGCGGCGCGCCAAACATGGGCCACGATCCGCACGGTCGTCGTCATGCTACGCCTGCGTGGCTGAACATGATTACCGAACCGGACCCGATGCAGCGCGGTAAAAAGCTGGTGGTGCAGATGGTCGAAACCTTCCAGGCGGGCGTGAAACCGACCTTCGTGGAAAAACTCGACGCCGTTGAAGTGGCGAAAGCCTCCGGCATGCCGCTGGCACCGGTGATGATCTACGGGGATGACGTGACCCACGTTCTGACCGAAGAGGGGATTGCCTACCTCTATCGCGCCGAAAATCTCGAAGAGCGCCGCGCGATGGTCGCCGCCGTCGCCGGGATCACCGACATCGGCCTGGGCGTGGACGCCAAACGCGTCGCCGCACTGCGCCAGAGTGGCAAAGTGGTCTACCCGGAAGATATGGGCATTCGCCGTACCGACGCGACCCGCTCGCTGCTGGCAGCCGGCAGTGTGGCTGACCTCGTGGAATGGTCTGGCGGTCTCTACAACCCACCTGCGAAATTCCGGAGCTGGTAATGAAACTTCTGCCCCAGATTCAGGTTGAAGGCGGTGCCGAATGGCTGGCGCGAACCGCCACGCAGTGTCTGATTGACGAAGCACGATTAAGCCCGAAACCCGGTCTGGTGGACAGTCGGGGGAACGGCGCACACCTGGACCTCACGCTTGCATTAATGGAGCGGTCCGCGCACAGCCTGACCCCTACGTTTCAGGCGCTGGCGCAGCAAAGCTGGCAGCGTCCGGCGGACATTGCGCTCAGACAAACCATCGGGCGGCTGGGTCGCGAAGGCGAGCAGCAGATGATGGCCGCCACCGGCGGAGTCAATACCCATCGTGGCGCGATCTGGGCGCTCGGACTGCTGGTCAGCGCGATAGCGATGCTCGGCGGCGACGCCAAACCGCAGACCGTCGCCATGCGGGCTGCGGAGCTGGCAAAGCTGCCGGATGACGCAGCACCGAAAGTGTTCAGCAAAGGGCTTCGCGCCACGCACCGCTATCGCGTGCCGGGGGCGCGTGAAGAGGCGCAGCAGGCGTTCCCGCATATTTTGCAGCGGGCGCTGCCCCAGCTTCGTCTCAGTCGCCTGAACGGCAGCAGCGAAACGCATTCAAGGCTCGATGCGCTGATGGCGATCATGACCTCGCTCACCGACACCTGCGTGCTGTCCCGCGCCGGAATGGAAGGGCTGGAGACCATGCAGGACGGGGCTCGCGCCGTGCTGAACGCGGGTGGAACCGCTGCGCCAGAAGGCCAGCGTGCCCTAGAGCTGCTCGACCGCCAGATGCTGGCGCTCAATGCCTCACCGGGTGGTGCCGCCGATCTGCTCGCCGCCACGCTGTTCCTCGACCGCGTCGAGACGCCTTATTCAAAGCATTAAGAGGATGTTATGGAAAAAATCACATTAACCGTGCCAGCCAGCCGCGTATTGAGCGGCAGGGCGCTGGCAGGGGTTGTCGGTTCCGGGGATATGGAGGTGTTATTCACCGCCGACCCGAGCCAGACCTTAACCATCAATATCACCACGTCCGTCGACAACAGCCGTGGTCGCTGGGAAGCGCTGTTCAACCGTCTGCAAACCGTGAGCAGCCTGCCTGCCGGTACGCTGACCATTCACGACTTTGGCGCAACCCCGGGCGTGGCCCGTATTCGTATCGAACAGGTATTTGAAGAGGTGAGCCATGCGTGACGATCGCAGTTTTATCGAATTGAAAGCGCGCCAGCGTGCTCACGCTCTGCTGGACGACGGCAGCTACCGCGAACTGCTGGACCCGTTTGAGGGCATCACCTCCCCGTGGCTCGGCGCACAGGGGATCGTCCCGCAGGCAGACGACGGCATGGTGGTCGCGAAAGGGACTATCAACGGTCAGCCTGCGGTGGTGGTGGCGATTGAAGGCGCGTTCCAGGGCGGCAGCATGGGCGAAGTCTCAGGGGCCAAAATGGCGGCGGCGCTGGAGCTGGCGGCAGAAGATAACCGCAACGGCATTCCGACGCAGGCCGTCCTGTGCCTCGAAACCGGCGGCGTGCGCCTGCAGGAAGCTAACCTTGGGCTGGCGGCGATTGCCGATATTCACGCGGCGATTGTCGATTTACGCCGCTATACCCCAGTCGTTGGGATTGTCGCCGGGACCGTCGGCTGCTTCGGCGGGATGTCGATCGCCGCCGCGCTGTGTAGCTATCTGATTGTTACCCGCGAAGCGCGTCTCGGCCTGAATGGCCCGCAGGTGATCGAGCAGGAAGCCGGGATTGACGAGTACGACTCCCGCGACCGTCCGTTTATCTGGAGTATGACCGGCGGCGAAATCCGCTACGAAAGTGGTCTGGTGGATGCGCTGGTGGGCGATGGCGTCAACGCAGTGAAAAAGGCGATGAACGACGTGCTGGCTAAAGGCGTTCCGGCAAAACATCGCACCGATAACTACGACGACTATCTGACTCGTCTGAGCCACTTCGATACCCGCAAACAGGCGGATACCGAACAGATCCACGCCCTTTTTGCCCGGGAGGTGAAATGATGACTAACTCAATCAGCCGCGGCGAACTCTGGCTGCAAACCCTCGCCCCGAATGCTCAGCGCTTGCCAGGCTTATGCCCGTCCGTGCAGGCGGCAGATGGCGAACTTAACGGTGAAAGCGTGCGTTTTGTCGCCGTGGTGCCGGATGCGAATAACCATTTCCCGCGCGCTGCGCAGGGTGAAGTGGGGCTGCTGGAGGGCTGGACGCTGGCGAAAGTGGTCAGCGAAACCATCGCGGCGGACGCCGATAAAGCTGTTAAACGCCCGATTGTGGCGGTGATTGACGTGCCGAGTCAGGCGTATGGCCGTCGCGAAGAGGCGTTCGGGATCCACCAGGCGCTGGCCGGTGCCGCTGCAGCCTATGCCAATGCGCGTCTGGCCGGTCATCCGGTGATTGGCCTGATCGTCGGCAAAGCGATGTCCGGCGCGTTCCTCGCTCACGGCTACCAGGCGAACCGCCTGATCGCTTTTAACGACAAGGGCGTGTTGATTCATGCGATGGGCAAAGAGTCCGCCGCGCGTATCACCCTGCGCACCGTCGAGGCGCTGGAAAAACTGGCGGCGACCATCCCGCCAATGGCGTATGACATCAGTAACTACGCCACCCTGGGGCTGCTGGCCGATCTGCTGGATATCAGCAACCCGGACGCCCCTTCCGACACCGATCTGGCGCAGGTGAAATCCACCCTGCAACAGGCCATCAACGACGCGCGTCAGGACACCACGCTGAAAAGCCGTTTGGGTGCTGACAACCGCCGCAGCTCTGCTCTGGTACGCGAACGTATGCGAGCAAGCTGGTAATCAGAAAAAAGTCCTGCCAGATGCAGGCCCCGTGGGCGCACTCGCTGCGCCTGCGCGGGAACCTGCATCCTGAAAATAATAATCATCGCGCCAGTGCTATTTCTTTTTAAATGACAGGTTTACAGGTGATTTATGACTTATGTAATTGTTCATGCTCTTGCTCCGATTTTTGTCATCATGCTGCTGGGATTCTGGGCCGGTAAGGCCAAAATGGTCGACAACAAAAATGTCTCCCTGCTGAATATCTTCGTGATGGATTTTGCGCTGCCCGCCGCGCTGTTCAGCGCGACCGTACAAACGCCGTGGACCGGCATTCTCGCTCAGTCACCGCTGATTCTGGTGCTGACTCTGGCGATGTGGATCACCTATGCGGCAATCTACTTCCTTGCCACCAACGTCTTTAAAAAATCCCCGCAGGATGCCGCCGTGCTGACCCTGACGGTGGCACTGCCGAACTATGCGGCGCTCGGTCTGCCCATTTTGGGCAGCGTGTTGGGTGAAGGTTCGGCGACGTCGCTCTCTGTGGCGGTCTCCATCGCCTGTGGTTCCGTGCTGATGACCCCGTTCTGCCTGCTGATTCTGGAGCGTGAAAAAGCGCGTGCCGAAGGGAATACCAGCGGTTCGACGCTGGCGATGCTGCCGGTGCTGATGTGGCGCTCCATCAAAAAACCGATCGTGATGGGCCCGCTGCTGGGGGTGATTCTGTCGGCTATCGGCATCAAAATGCCGGAACTGGTTCTCGCGGCCATCAAACCGCTTGGCCTGGCGGCGACCGCGGCGGCGCTGTTCCTGACAGGGGTGATCCTCTCTGCGCGTAAACTGCAGATCAACACCATGGTCATCACCTCTACCATTGCCAAGCTGCTGATTCAGCCGGCGATTGCCTGGGGTCTGGTGCTGATTTTCGGCCTGCACGGCAGCGTGGCGATCACCGCGATCCTGATGATTGCACTCTCCGCCGGTTTCTTCGGCGTGGTGTTCGGCAACCGATTTGGCGTGCAGTCCCCTGATGCAGAAGCGGTGCTGCTGTTGAGCTCGGTCCTGTGTATCCTGTCGCTACCGCTGTTTATCTCGCTGACTTCAGGAATGTAATCATGACCACAACATTACGCCCGCACGATCTTATCTGGCTTACCGCGCGCGACGCGCTGGAAGGTATCACCGAATCCTGGGTGGATGGCGTGTGGCATACCGGTTTGCCTGTGGTGGTGCGGCGTGATGTTGACGGCAACGGACGCATACCTGTCGGTGTGCGCGGTCTGAAACGCGACCAGCGTGCCGCCGGATGGGTGAAGCCCGAGTGCGTGACGCGCGTGGTGTCGCCTGAAGATCTGAGCGTGGCGACCGACCTGCTGCGCTCGCCGTTTATCACTCAGCCCCCGGTTCAGGTGGCGTTCCAGCTGGCGCAGCAGGCGTGGCCATGGACGTGGGGCATCACGGGAAGTGCCGGGTACGCGCTGGCAACGGGCGTACCGGTGATTCATGCACAGAGCGATCTCGATCTGCTGATCCGCGCGCCAGAGTCTTTACCGGCGGCGGAGTTTGAGCGCTGGGCGGTTCAGCTCGGCAGTGCGCTGTGCCGCGTGGACACGCAGGTGGAAACCCCTCTCGGCGGTTTCGCCCTGAACGAGTGGCTGCGCGACGGTAAAGCGCTACTGAAAACGCACACAGGGCCGCGCCTGGTGGCCGACCCGTGGAACAGGGAGGCGTGATGAAAATTTTGTTTACCTTTCCGGGGCAGGGGACGCAGCGTGCGGGCATGCTGCAGGACCTTCCGGGAACGGAGCTGGCGACAGCGCGCGAAGTGCTGGGCGCAGAAGCGGATCTGCTGGATTCCTCCGGGGCCCTGGAACATACCCGCGCGGTGCAGCTTTGTCTGCTGATTGCTGGCGTTGCCTGGGCGCGCGAGCTGGAACGACGCGGCGTGACGCCGGATATCGTCAGCGGTCTGTCGATTGGTGCCTATCCTGCGGCGGTGATCGCCGGTGCGCTGGAGTTCACCGACGCATTAAGGCTGGTGGCGCTGCGCGGTGATTTGATGGAACAGGCGTATCCGCACGGCTACGGGCTGACGGCGATCATGGGGCTGACTTTGTCTCAGGTAGAGAGTCTGATCGCAGGCACGGGCTGTTACATCGCCAATCTCAATGCGGAAACGCAGATTGTGATTGCGGGCTCCGATGAGGGGATGGCGATCGTGGCAAAACGCGCGCTGGAGAAGGGGGCGAACAAAGCCCATCGTCTGGCGGTGAGCGTGCCGTCCCATTGTGAGCTCCTCGCGGAACCGGCGCAGAAACTGGCGGAGGCGTTTAGCCGGGTGACGCTTTCGCGTCCGCGCTGTGCGTATCTCAGCGGCAGTACCGGACGGGTATTGTGGCAGCCGGAAAAGATTGCCGATGATTTAGCGATGAACATGGCGCGCACGGTGCGCTGGCAGGAGGCGGTGATTTCCGCCAACGAGCGCGAAGCGCGGCTGGCGATTGAGATGCCGCCCGGCGGCGTATTGACCTGCCTGACACGGCAGGCGGCGTGGGACGGTGAAGCGATTTCGCTGGAGCGCAGCGGCGTGGACGTGGCGGTCCATCTGGCGAAGCGGCTGCGCGGATAGCCTTTTTGCCCGATGGCGCTGCGCTTATCGGGCCTACAAAACCGTAGGCCGGGTAAGGCGCAGCCGCCACCCGGCAAAACCATCAGGCACTCTCCTGCAAACTGCGCGCATACATCCGCCCTTCGGCGGCTAACGCTCGCAGGCTCGGGTCTTGCTCGCGGTTGCGGGCAAAGACAATCGCGATCAGCTGCTGCATCTGGTACGGCTGCGCGAGCTTCAGCAGTTGCACCGAATTCTCGTACACCTTTTTCATCCTGCCTGGCATCAGCGTAAAACCCACGCCCGCCTGCACCAGACTTAACATCGAAAAGATATCATTCACCCGGGTGACGATTTCCGGCTCAAAACCGGCGATCTGGAACGCGTCCTGAAAACCGGCGTAGGTCGCAAACCCTTCCGCCAGCGAGACGAATTTCTGATCTTTGTAATCACGCAGATCCGCCAGCCCGCTGCTGTTCAGTTTGGCGGAGGCGGGGGCGGCGAGAAAAATGTCGTCGTGGAACAGAGGCAGCACTTCGAGGGTATTGCGGTCAATATCGCTTTCGGAGATGGAGATCAGAATCGCGTCCAGCGAGCCTTCGTCGAGCAGATGAAGCAGGGTGTCGTTCGAGCCCATCGTCAGATCCATTTCCAGGTCCGGACGGCGCAGCTTCATTCCCATTATCAGACGCGGCACGGTTTCCATCGTCAACGAATAAAGCGTGCCGACGCGCAACCGTCCCTGACCAATCCCGGCGATTTTGCGCGACTCTTCCAGCCCGCGCTCCATTACCTGCATCACTTCCTGACAATACTCCAGCAGCGTCCAGGCGGAGGGCAGGGCAATCAGATTGCGGCCTTTATGGGTGAACAGCGGGCAGCGAACGTTCTCTTCCAGGGTATGCAGGGCGCGATGGACGCTCACACCGCTCAGACCAAGCGCCTCGGCGGTGCGGGCGATATTGCCCTTTTCCATGAAGGTCATGAAAATACTCAGCTTGCGAAATGTAATGTCGCTCGTGATATCGATAGTCATAACCCTCCAGATTGTTAATCGCTTTGCAGCATCGCTTCCAGCTGTTCCTGGGCGTCCAGCCACGCCAATTCGCACTCTTCGAGGCCAGATTTGGTTTTAGCCTGAATCTGTAAGCACTCGGTCAGTTCGGCTTTGCGCGCCTGATCGTACAATTCGCTGTCGCCGAGCTTCTCTTCCACCGTGGCCAGCGCGGCGTGGAGTTTCTCCATCTCTTTTTCCAGACGGGTGATCTCTTTACGCAGCGGCTGGGTTTGGGTGCGCAGCTCGGCCTCGCGACGTTTCTGGTCTTTGCGCGCCTGCGCGCTGTTGGCGTTCTCTTTCGCGTCATCGGCAGGCTGGTTTTCCTGCTTCTGCACGTCCGTCAGCCACTGCTGGTAATCTTCCAGATCGCCGTCGAAAGGTTCGACTTTCCCGTCGTGAACCAGATAGAGGTCGTCGGTGGTGGAGCGGATCAGATGTCGGTCGTGCGAGACGACAACCAGCGCGCCTTCGAACTCGATCAGCGCTTCGGTCAACGCCTGACGCATGTCGAGATCCAGGTGGTTGGTCGGTTCATCGAGCAGCAGCAGGTTTGGACGCTGCCAGACGATCAGCGCCAGCACCAGACGGGCTTTTTCGCCGCCGGAGAAGCGTTCGGTGTTTTCGCTGACCTTATCGCCCTGGAAGCCAAAGCCGCCGAGGTAGTCGCGCAGTTTCTGCTCCATCTCCTGCGGGGCGAGGCGCGCCATGTGCTGGATCGGCGATTCATCGGCGCGTAAAAATTCCAGCTGATGCTGGGCGAAGTAGCCGAGCTTGATGCCTTTTGCCAGGCCGATATCGCCGCTGACCGGATCAAGTTCTCCCGCCAGCAGTTTGATGAGCGTGGATTTACCCGCGCCGTTACGCCCGAGCAGACCGATGCGCGAACCCGGTACCAGGTTGAGTTTGATGGAGTCGAGAATAATGCGCTCGCCGTAGCCCGCGCTGACCTTTTCCATTTTCAGCAGCGGGTTCGGCAGGCTCTCCGGCGCGCGGAAGCTGAAGTGGAACGGGTTGTCCACGTGCGCCGGGGCGATCATCTCCATGCGTTCGAGCATTTTGATGCGGCTCTGGGCCTGTTTCGCTTTCGAGGCTTTGGCCTTGAAGCGATCGACGAAGCTTTGCAGATGGGCCACGCGCTGCTGCTGGCTTTCGTACATCGCCTGCTGCTGTGACAGGCGCGTGGCGCGCTGACGCTCGAACGAACTGTAGTTGCCGGTGTATTCGAACATCGATTCTTGTTCGATATGAATAATCTTATCCACCACCGGGTCGAGGAAGTCGCGGTCATGGGAGATCAGGATCAGCGTGCCCTGATAGCTTTTCAGCCATTTTTCCAGCCAGATCACCGCGTCGAGATCGAGGTGGTTGGTCGGTTCATCGAGGAGCAGCAGATCCGAGCGGCAGACCAGGGCTTGCGCGAGGTTCAGACGCATACGCCAGCCGCCGGAGAAATCGCTCACCGGGCGTTCGAGCTGTTCGTTGCTGAAGCCCAGACCGTGCAGCAGGCTGGAGGCGCGCGAGCGGATGGTCCACGCGTCGATGGCGTCGAGCTTACCGTGAACCGTAGCGATGGCGTGGCCGTCGTTGCGCTCGTTAGCGGCGTTGAGTTCGGCTTCCAGCTTGCGGTATTCGCGGTCGCCGTCAATCACATAGTCGAGGGCCGGAACGCTCAGGGCTGGGGTTTCCTGGTTAACCCAGGCCAGCTGCCAGTTTCCCGGATAGGTGAAGCTCCCTGCATCGGCGCTCATCTCGTTTTTCAGAAGCGACAGCAGAGTGGATTTGCCGCAGCCGTTTTTGCCCACCAGACCCACTTTTTGCCCTGGATTAATGGTGGCGGTAGCGTTGTCCAGCAGGACGCGTACGCCGCGACGAATTTGTAACGAGGAGAAAACAATCATAGAGCGCCGTGTGTTCCGACTATGTTAAGTTGTCATTATAATGAGGTTAAATGTAATACCGCGCTTAGCGCAGGCGTGCCATGTTAGCCGAAAATGGCCATGATGACGACCCGGGAGGGGAATGATGTCCCAGACAGCAAAAGTGCTGCTGCTGTATGCCCATCCGGAATCTCAGGACTCGGTCGCCAACCGGGTTTTGCTCAAACCGGCTCGACAACTCAGCAATGTGACGGTGCACGACCTGTACGCGCACTATCCCGATTTTTTTATTGATATCCCGCACGAGCAGGAGCTGTTGCGTCAGCATGACGTGATTGTGTTCCAGCATCCGCTTTATACCTACAGCTGCCCGGCACTGCTCAAAGAGTGGCTGGACCGGGTGTTGACCCGCGGCTTTTCCAGTGGACCAGGGGGAAACCAGCTGGCGGGAAAGTACTGGCGGAGTGTCATCACCACCGGTGAACCCGAGAGCGCCTACCGCCACGACGGGTTAAACCGCTATCCCATGAGCGATATTCTGCGCCCTTTTGAGTTAACGGCGGCCATGTGCCGCATGCAGTGGATGAGCCCGATTGTGGTCTACTGGGCGCGCCGCCAGCCTGCACAGGAGCTGGCAAGTCACGCTAAAGCCTACGGCGACTGGCTGGCCTCACCGATTTTGACAGGAGGCCGCTGATGGAAGGTTCCGATCTGTTACTGGCAGGCGTGTTGTTCCTCTTCGCGGCGGTAGTCGCCGTGCCGCTGGCATCCCGGCTGGGAATCGGCGCGGTGCTGGGCTATCTGCTGGCGGGCATCGCGATTGGCCCGTGGGGGCTGGGGTTTATCAGCGACGTCGATGAAATCCTTCACTTCTCCGAGCTGGGCGTCGTCTTCCTGATGTTTATCATCGGCCTGGAGCTGAACCCGGCGAAACTCTGGCAGCTGCGGCGATCGATTTTCGGCGTGGGCGCCGCGCAGGTGCTATTCAGCGCGGTGATCCTCGGCGGGTTGCTGATGCTGACGGAATTCAAGTGGCAGGCGGCGGTGATCGGCGGGATAGGGCTTGCGATGTCCTCGACGGCGATGGCGCTGCAGCTGATGCGCGACAAGGGGATGAATCGCAACGAATCGGGCCAGCTCGGTTTTTCGGTTTTGCTGTTTCAGGATTTAGCGGTGATCCCGGCGTTAGCGCTGGTGCCACTGCTCGCCGGTTCCGGGGACGATCATTTTGACTGGATGAAGGTCGGGATGAAAGTGCTGGCGTTCGCGGGGATGCTGATTGGCGGGCGCTATCTGCTCCGCCCGGTGTTTCGCTTTATTGCGGCGTCGGGCGTGCGCGAAGTGTTTACCGCGGCGACGCTGCTGCTGGTGCTGGGGTCGGCGCTGTTTATGGATGCGCTGGGGCTGTCGATGGCGCTCGGAACCTTTATCGCCGGTGTGCTGCTGGCGGAGAGCGAATATCGCCACGAGCTGGAAACGGCCATCGACCCGTTTAAAGGGCTGCTGTTAGGACTGTTCTTTATCTCCGTGGGAATGGCGCTCAACCTTGGGGTGCTGTACACCCATTTGCTGTGGGTGGTGCTGAGTGTGGCGGTGCTGGTGGCGGTGAAAACCGGCGTGCTGTACGTGCTGGCGCGCATTTATCGTCTCAGGAGTTCAGAGCGCATGCAGTTTGCGGGCGTGCTGAGCCAGGGCGGAGAGTTCGCCTTTGTGCTCTTCTCCACAGCATCTTCGCAGCGTTTGTTCCAGGATGATCAGATGGCGCTCCTGCTGGTGACGGTAACGCTCTCCATGATGACCACGCCGCTGCTGATGAAGCTGATTGATAAATCCCTCTCGCGACGCTTTAATCCGCCGGAAGAAGAGGGCGAAACGCCGTGGGTGGAGGACGATAAGCCGCAGGTGATTGTGGTGGGCTTTGGGCGCTTTGGGCAGGTGATAGGCCGCTTGTTGATGGCGAACAAAATGCGTATTACGGTGCTGGAGCGCGATATCAGCGCGGTCAACCTGATGCGTAAATATGGCTACAAAGTCTATTACGGCGATGCCACTCAGCTTGAACTTCTGCGCTCGGCGGGCGCACAGGCGGCAGAGTCGATCGTTATCACCTGTAACGAGCCGGAAGATACGATGAAGCTGGTGGAACTATGTCAGCAGCATTTCCCGCATCTGCATATTCTGGCGCGAGCGCGGGGACGCGTTGAGGCGCACGAGCTGCTGCAGGCTGGGGTGAAAAACTTCTCGCGTGAGACCTTCTCCAGCGCGCTGGAGTTGGGCCGTAAAACCCTGGTGTCGCTGGGGATGCATCCACATCAGGCCCAGCGCGCCCAGCTGCATTTCCGTCGCCTCGATATGCGTATGCTGCGCGAGCTGATGCCGGTCCATAGCGATACGGCGCAGATCTCCCGCGTGCGGGAAGCGCGTCGCGAGCTGGAAGAGATCTTCCAGCGGGAAATGCAGAAGGAACGACGTCAGCTGGACGGCTGGGATGAATTCGAATAGAGGAAAAAGTATGGCAGTTCGTAAACGTTTTATTGCAGGTGCAAAATGCCCGTCCTGCCAGGCGCAAGATACGCTGGCTATGTGGCGTGAGAATAATATTGATATTGTTGAGTGTGTTAAGTGCGGGCATCAGATGCGCGAGGCGGACAAAGAGGTTCGCGAGCACGTTCGCAAAGAAGAGCAAGTGATCGGGATTTTTCATCCGGACTAGCGATATGCCCTCAGATTTTTTAAGCTAAAGGGTACACGGGTGCAGATTTCCGCTACAATCTGCGCCAGCAATTTTCCCACGCTCAGGAGATATCATGAAAGTAGCAAAAGACCTGGTGGTCAGCCTGGCCTATCAGGTACGTACAGAAGACGGTGTGTTGGTTGATGAGTCTCCGGTGAGTGCGCCGCTGGACTACCTGCATGGTCACGGTTCCCTGATTTCCGGCCTGGAAAACGCGCTGGAAGGTCACGTAGTTGGCGACAAATTTGATGTTGCTGTAGGCGCGAACGACGCTTACGGTCAGTACGACGATAACCTGGTTCAGCGCGTTCCTAAAGACGTGTTCATGGGCGTTGACGAGCTGCAGGTTGGCATGCGCTTCCTGGCTGAAACCGACCAGGGTCCAGTACCGGTTGAAATCACCGAAGTGGAAGACGAGCACGTTGTGGTTGACGGTAACCACATGCTGGCTGGCCAGAACCTGAAATTCAACGTTGAAGTTATCGCGATTCGTGAAGCGTCCGCTGAAGAACTGGCTCATGGCCACGTTCACGGTGCGAACGGTCACGACCACGATCACGACCACGGCCACGATGGTTGCTGCGGTGGTCACGGCCACGACCATGACCACGGTCATGAGCACGGCAAAGGTGGTTGTGGCGGTAACGGCGGTTGCGGCTGCCATTAATTTTTGGCTAAGCAGCGTGCACAAAAAAGCGGGATTAAATCCCGCTTTTTTTACGCCTCAATAATGAGGTGGTGGCGTCTCTTCGGCCTGTGAGGCGATGTGTGACGATTGACTCGCTTTCACTTTTTCCGTCAGCAGACGCAGAAGATCGCGCAGTTTGGCCATTTCCAGTTCGTGAGCCGTCACGGTCTGGTTCAGCTCATCTATGGTAACTTCCTGAAAAGCCAGACGGCTTTCCAGCTCGGCCAGCCGCGCTTCCATCGTAGTTTCTTGCATGATTGACCTCTCTTAAGTTTCGCACGCCTCAGGCGTTGGCGGCGGCGAATTTTACCCGAGTTTACTCCTGTGTACAGCATCCCGCCTTAAGGCAAGAAACTTATTTAAACAAAAATAGTCTGAAAAGAGGCGAGTTTAGGGAGAGTCTGTCTGTAGATTTCTTCTGCAACGTTCTATAGTACGCTTCTCATATACGTTTAATGCTGGGGTGAGAGGCCCCGGACCTGGAGAAATGGATGAAATCACTGTTTAAAGTAACGCTGCTGGCGACCACGATGGCCGTCGCACTGAATGCGCCGCTCTCTTTCGCTGCTGATACCGCTGCGAAACCTGCTGCAAGCGCAGACAGCAAAGCTGCGTTCAAAAATGACGACCAGAAATCAGCCTATGCGCTGGGCGCGTCTCTGGGTCGTTACATGGAAAACTCTCTCAAAGAGCAAGAGAAACTGGGCATCAAACTGGATAAAGACCAGCTGATCGCCGGGGTTCAGGATGCGTTTGCAGACAAGAGCAAACTGTCTGACCAGGAAATCGAACAGACCCTGCAGGCTTTTGAAGCGCGTGTGAAGGGCGCTGCTCAGGGCAAGATGGAACAAGACGCAAAAGACAACGAAGCGAAGGGCAAAGCCTACCGCGATACTTTTGCTAAAGAGAAGGGTGTGAAAACCTCTTCTACCGGTCTGCTGTATAAAGTAGAGAAAGCCGGTACGGGCGATGCGCCGAAAGACAGCGATACCGTAGTGGTGAACTACAAAGGTACCCTGATCGACGGTAAAGAGTTCGACAACTCATACACCCGCGGTGAGCCGCTCTCCTTCCGTCTCGACGGTGTTATCCCAGGCTGGACCGAAGGCCTGAAAAACATCAAGAAAGGCGGCAAAATTCAGCTGGTGATCCCACCGGATCTGGCTTACGGCAAAACAGGCGTTCCGGGTATTCCGGCTAACTCCACGCTGGTCTTCAACGTTGAACTGCTGGACATCAAACCGGCTCCGAAGGCAGATGCCAAACCGGACGCTGCAGCAGATGATAAAGCTGCAGACGCAGCGAAGAAGTAAAACGCTAAAAACCGCCGCCTTTAAGGCGGCGGTTTTATTATTGTGGGGCAGATATAATTAACACTGGAAAGCGTTACCTACGCTGTATTAATTTAGTTGTCCGTGTAAATATGAGCCTGCCCTGACAACCTAATGACAGGCTCCTGAAAAGGAGTGTTTTTTTCATGTCCAGGTCGCTTTTAACCAACGAAACCAGTGAACTCGATTTGCTGGATCAACGTCCTTTCGACCAGACCGACTTCGATATTCTCAAATCCTACGAAGCGGTGGTGGACGGGTTAGCGATGCTCATTGGCTCCCACTGCGAAATCGTATTGCACTCCCTGCAAGATCTGAAATGTTCCGCCATCCGCATTGCTAATGGTGAGCACACTGGCCGTAAAATTGGATCGCCAATTACCGACCTTGCACTGCGTATGCTGCACGACATGACCGGCGCGGACAGCAGCGTCTCCAAATGCTATTTTACTCGTGCCAAAAGCGGCGTTCTGATGAAGTCAGAAACGATCGCCATCCGTAACCGCGACCACCGCGTCATCGGGCTGCTGTGTATCAACATCAACCTTGATGTGCCCTTCTCTCAAATCATGAGCACCTTTGTTCCGCCTGAAACGCCGGAAGTGAACTCGTCGGTGAACTTTGCTTCCTCGGTGGAAGACCTCGTCACTCAGACGCTGGAGTTCACCATCGAAGAGGTGAATGCCGATCGCAACGTATCGAACAACGCCAAGAACCGCCAGATCGTGCTGAACCTCTATGAGAAAGGTATTTTCGATATTAAAGATGCGATTAACCAGGTGGCCGATCGCCTGAACATCTCCAAGCACACGGTTTATCTCTACATCCGCCAGTTCAAAAGCGGTGATTTCCTGGGACAAGAGAAGTAATGCGTTTTGCCATCATGGTGACGGGGCCGGCTTACGGTACTCAGCAGGCCAGTAGCGCTTTGCAATTCGCTGAGGCGTTGTTGGCTGCCGGGCATCAGCTGGAGAGCGTTTTTTTCTATCGCGAAGGGGTCTACAACGCGAATCAGTTGACCTCACCAGCGTCGGATGAGTTTGATCTGGTGCGCGCCTGGCAGAATCTCAATGAACAGCAGGGCGTCGAGCTGCACATCTGCGTAGCGGCGGCCTTGCGTCGCGGCGTGACGGATAACGCAGAAGCTGAGCGTCTCGGTCTTGCGGCGGCGAACCTCCAGCCTGGATTTTCTCTGAGTGGATTAGGGGCGCTGGCGCAAGCGGCGCTGACCTGCGATCGGATGGTGCAATTCTGATGAACCGCATTGCATTTGTATTTACTTCCGCCCCTCACGGCAGCGCGGCGGGCAGGGAAGGGCTGGATGCGCTTTTGGCAACCTCGGCGCTGACGGAAGATATCGGCGTGTTCTTTATCGGTGATGGCGTGTTCCAGATCCTGGCTGGGCAACAGCCTCAGCAGATTCTGGCGCGGGACTATATTGCGACCTTTAAAGTTTTACCGCTTTACGACATTGAGACATTCTGGGTTTGTGCGGCCTCTTTAAAAGAGCGCGGGCTGGATGAAAACAGCGCCATGGTGCTGGACGCCACCGTCATTTCCCCACAAGCGTTACGCGAACAACTCTCCCATTATCAAACTGTTCTGACTTTCTGAGGCCGTCATGCTCCATACCTTGCGCCACTCCCCGTGGCAGTGCGACATCGAAGGGTTACTGAGAATGCTGGGTGAAGGCGACGATCTGTTGCTGATCCAGGACGGTGTTCTGGCCGCAATTGAGGGCAGCCGCTTTGTTGAAATTCTCAACAATGCCCCCATTACTGTCTCTGCGCTAAAGGAAGACATTGCTGCTCGTGGCCTTGTTGGTCAAATTTCAGCCAAAATCGACGCGGTTAGCTATACTGATTTCGTCAATCTGACGGTGAAACACGCCACTCAAATGAGTTGGTGAGGCGAGATCGCTGTATATTTCTTGACACCTTTTCGGCGTGGCCCTAAAATTTCGCGTCCTCATATTGTATGAGGCGATTTATTACGTGTTTACGAAGCAAAAGCTAAAACCAGGAGCTATTTAATGGCAACAGTTAACCAGCTGGTACGCAAACCACGCGCTCGCAAAGTTGCAAAAAGCAACGTGCCTGCGCTGGAAGCCTGCCCGCAGAAACGTGGCGTATGTACTCGTGTATATACCACCACTCCTAAGAAACCAAACTCCGCACTGCGTAAAGTATGCCGTGTGCGTTTGACCAACGGTTTTGAAGTGACTTCCTACATCGGTGGTGAAGGTCACAACCTGCAGGAACACTCCGTGATCCTGATCCGTGGCGGTCGTGTAAAAGACCTTCCGGGTGTTCGTTATCACACCGTTCGTGGTGCGCTCGACTGCTCCGGCGTTAAAGACCGTAAGCAAGCTCGCTCCAAGTATGGCGTGAAGCGTCCTAAGGCTTAATGGTTCTCCGTTAAGTAAGGCCAAACTGATTTATCTTAATGTCAAACTAAACTCTTTGAGTTTTGGACAATCCTGAATTAACAACGGAGTATTCCCATGCCACGTCGTCGCGTCATTGGTCAGCGTAAAATCCTTCCAGATCCTAAGTTCGGATCAGAACTGCTGGCAAAATTTGTAAATATCCTGATGGTAGATGGTAAAAAATCTACTGCAGAAGCAATCGTATACAGCGCGCTGGAGACCCTGGCTCAGCGTTCTGGTAAAAATGAACTGGAAGCTTTCGAAGTCGCTCTCGACAACGTTCGCCCAACTGTAGAAGTTAAGTCCCGCCGCGTTGGTGGTTCTACTTATCAGGTTCCAGTTGAAGTTCGTCCGGTTCGTCGTAATGCTCTGGCAATGCGTTGGATCGTTGAAGCTGCTCGTAAACGCGGTGATAAATCCATGGCTCTGCGTCTGGCGAACGAACTTTCTGATGCTGCAGACAACAAAGGTACTGCAGTTAAGAAACGTGAAGACGTTCACCGTATGGCAGAAGCCAACAAGGCGTTCGCACACTACCGTTGGTAATCCCTTCGGAGTCATAGTCACCAGGCGGGCGCTTCAGAGAAGCCGCCCGCTCTGGGTTACTTAACTGAACGCCAAAGAATCAAACGAGGAATCAAATGGCTCGTACAACACCCATCGCACGCTACCGTAACATCGGTATCAGTGCGCACATCGACGCCGGTAAAACCACTACTACCGAACGTATTCTGTTCTACACCGGTGTAAACCATAAAATCGGTGAAGTTCATGACGGCGCAGCCACCATGGACTGGATGGAACAGGAGCAGGAGCGTGGTATTACCATCACCTCCGCAGCGACTACTGCATTCTGGTCAGGTATGGCTAAGCAGTATGAACCGCATCGCGTAAACATCATCGACACCCCGGGCCACGTTGACTTCACTATCGAAGTTGAACGTTCCATGCGTGTTCTTGATGGTGCAGTAATGGTTTACTGCGCAGTTGGTGGTGTTCAGCCACAGTCTGAAACCGTATGGCGTCAGGCTAATAAATACAAAGTTCCACGCATCGCGTTCGTTAACAAAATGGACCGTATGGGTGCTAACTTCCTGAAAGTTGTTGGTCAGATCAAAACCCGTCTGGGCGCGACTCCGGTTCCGCTGCAGCTGGCAATTGGTGCTGAAGAAGGTTTCACCGGTGTTGTTGACCTGGTGAAAATGAAAGCCATCAACTGGAACGAAGAAGATGCAGGCGTCACCTTCGTTTATGAAGATATCCCAGCAGACATGCAGGCACTGGCCGAAGAATGGCACCAGAACCTGATCGAGTCCGCTGCAGAAGCTTCAGAAGAGCTGATGGAGAAATACCTGGGTGGTGAAGAACTGACTGAAGAAGAGATCAAGAAAGCTCTGCGTCAGCGCGTTCTGAACAACGAAATCATCCTGGTAACCTGTGGTTCTGCGTTCAAGAACAAAGGTGTTCAGGCAATGCTGGATGCGGTAATTGATTACCTGCCATCCCCAGTAGATGTTCCTGCGATCAACGGTATCCTGGACGACGGTAAAGACACTCCGGCTGAACGTCACGCAAGTGATGAAGAGCCGTTTGCTGCACTGGCGTTCAAAATCGCTACCGACCCGTTCGTGGGTAACCTGACGTTCTTCCGCGTGTACTCTGGCGTGGTTAACTCCGGTGACACCATCCTGAACTCCGTGAAAGCGGCACGTGAGCGTTTCGGTCGTATCGTACAGATGCACGCGAACAAACGTGAAGAGATCAAAGAAGTTCGTGCGGGCGACATCGCTGCTGCAATCGGTCTGAAAGATGTGACTACTGGTGACACCCTGTGTAACCCAGATCACCCGATCATTCTGGAGCGTATGGAGTTCCCAGAGCCGGTAATCTCTATCGCCGTTGAACCGAAAACCAAAGCTGACCAGGAAAAAATGGGTCTGGCTCTGGGCCGTCTGGCTAAAGAAGACCCATCATTCCGCGTATGGACTGATGAAGAATCTAACCAGACCATCATCGCTGGTATGGGTGAACTGCACCTCGACATCATCGTTGACCGTATGAAGCGTGAATTCAACGTTGAAGCTAACGTGGGTAAACCTCAGGTTGCTTACCGCGAAGCGATTCGTGCGAAAGTTACCGATGTTGAAGGTAAACACGCTAAGCAGTCTGGTGGTCGTGGTCAGTACGGTCATGTTGTTATCGACATGTACCCACTGGAGCCGGGCTCAAATCCGAAAGGTTACGAGTTCATCAACGACATCAAAGGTGGTGTAATTCCTGGCGAATACATCCCTGCCGTTGATAAAGGCATCCAGGAGCAGCTGAAGTCTGGTCCACTGGCTGGTTATCCGGTAGTAGATCTGGGTGTGCGTCTGCACTTCGGTTCTTACCATGACGTTGACTCCTCTGAACTGGCGTTTAAACTGGCCGCTTCTATCGCCTTCAAAGATGGCTTTAAGAAAGCGAAACCAGTTCTGCTTGAGCCTATCATGAAGGTTGAAGTTGAGACTCCGGAAGAGAACACTGGTGATGTCATCGGTGACCTTAGCCGTCGTCGTGGTCAGCTGAAAGGTCAGGAATCTAACGCTACTGGCGTTCAGATTCATGCTGAAGTTCCGTTGTCTGAAATGTTCGGATACGCAACTCAGCTGCGTTCTCTGACCAAAGGTCGTGCGTCTTACTCCATGGAATTCCTGAAGTATGATGATGCGCCTAACAACGTTGCTCAGGCCGTAATCGAAGCCCGCGGCAAATAAGCCCCGGGGTTAAAAACCAAAATCCCGTGTCCCCTCGGTGAGGGGGCACTATAGTAAGGAATATAGCCGTGTCTAAAGAAAAATTTGAACGTACAAAACCGCACGTCAACGTTGGTACTATCGGCCACGTTGACCACGGTAAAACTACCCTGACTGCTGCAATCACTACCGTTCTGGCTAAAACCTACGGTGGTTCTGCTCGTGCATTCGACCAGATCGATAACGCACCAGAAGAAAAAGCTCGTGGTATCACCATCAACACTTCCCACGTTGAATATGACA
>NZ_JASSOT010000069.1 GCF_030238365.1 Lelliottia wanjuensis
ATGCTGAACTTATGTCCACGCGGAGGCTTATTGTGTCGATGGTGAAGCCGCACAAACTCCTGAGCTATTCGCAATGAAATTGGTGAAATAATCATTTTGTTTAAGCCCCTTGCGGGGCCTCTCCGTTAAGCTGTCAGGCGGCGTGACGTGCTGCCGATGATTTGATGGAACTCGTAGCCCTTCCAGTTCGTGCGGCACTGGTCGAAGATTGACGGGCCTTGCGGCTGCTCCGGTTCATCGGGTTTCGCTAAAACCGCATCCAGCGCGGGTGACTTGATTAGCGCGTATACATAATTCCCGCGCTTGCCGTCGATGCGCTGAACGTAGCCACTTTTAACCAGCCCGGCGATCGCCCCGGATACCTGGCGCTTTTCAACCTCCACCACTGGCGCGAGGGTTTCACAGGTCGCCGACCGGAGGCCCACCAGGGCGCGTAGAATGTCTTTGCCTAATTTGCGCATTTGTCACCCCCTGGCTGGGCTAGTAGGCTTTCCACGTAGCCGGGCGCGCTCGTTTCTTGCCTAAGCCCATCCATTAACCCAGGCAAGTAGTTACCAGGCACGCAACCAAACTTCGCGGCGATCTCCCCCAAGGCAATGGCAGCTCGGTTAATAACGGCGGTAGCCAGGTGAGCCGAGGATGACTGGGGATCCACCACTAGAGCAGAGGCGCTACCCTCCTCACCATCGGCGGCATGTTTATCAAACCAGGCTTCCCAGCGATTGACGCTATCAATAGCGTCTACGCCGCTTACACCCTGGTACGCTGCCAGAATTCCAACCATAAATTGCTGTTTGGTACGACCGAAAACAGTGCGGCTCATTTTTTACCCGCCTTGATATTTTTGATTGCTTCGATTACCTTCGCCGCGTCAGAACTGGCGCAAGCTACCTGATATGAGTCGGCGTTCGCGTTCACTGCACATGCCCCGCCAAGAGCTACAGTCTCGTTAACGCCCGACTCACTTTTAATTACGGCGCAACCACTCAACGCCAGTGCAATTAAACCAATCCAAATATTTCGCATAACTTCTCTTCCATTTCAGGTGTATAGGTTCCCGCCGCAATGAGCTTGGCTCTCGCTTTAGCTGCTAATAAATATTTCTTGCGTCGGCTTTCCGTCCTATATTTTTCGTCAGTCCCGGACAGGAAGGGACTCATTTTAATAGAGGTTTTCTTTTTTACCTTTCCGCCGTATTTCGTCAATTCATATACGCGGTCTTTTTCTCCTTTTTCATTTACGAACCAATCACTAGCCGAAATTTTATATAAAGTTGTCACGCGCAACATGCTGTTAATATGTACGCTTAATAACCTTGAGGTGATTTCGGCCAGCGCAACCAACTCAGAGTGTCGCGACGGTTTCTTTTTTAATTCCCTTAGGATTTTTTCCGTCAGCCCCTTACGACAACCACCAGGTTTCGGACTCTTCATCGTGAGCCGCCTTAGGGTTGAATCGATTGATACAGGCTTGCTGGCGCTGGTCTGCCATTTCTGCAACCATGGATTTAAAACGGAGTTCGGAAATCATCTTTCCCTTGCGATTGATATCATCGCAAACGCGAAGAAATTTAATTTCCAAATCGGTGCAACCGTGGGAATAAAGACGCGTGCGCAGGTTCTTCGCTACATTGCGTAGCGAATCCTCGCGAAGTGCGGAGCGATCGACCTCTTTACTCATCTCCCCGAGTTGAGCGACGCTATTATCGAGAGATACCCGCAAAATTTCGAGTTCCTCTTTCATATAGTCAATATAACGATTTGCCGCGCTAAGTTCGGCGGGTGCTTTAAACAAAAGTGTGATCTTATTAATAAGATTTTTCATTACGGCACTCCTTTTCCTTTAAAAGAATTCCCATTACTTCTTCGTTTTTTCGCGCAAAAGGCTTATTGAAATTAATCAACTCGTCAATTTGTGCGATTGTCATTTCTTTAACTAACTGCTTAAAAGTATCCGTGTTCATATGTACCGCCTTAGCAATGCCGTTGATTGGCGGTGCTGGCGTATAAACAGGAATCACTTTTGATATTTTGACATTTAGTGCTATTTCACAGGTTTTCGAGCGTTAAGGCTAAAAGCTCTTTTTCTGTGCCGTAATGCGCTTCAAACGTCTTCTGCCCGGCATGAATGGCGAATTTTTCGCGGCTGCTATTCCGGTGATGCTCAGGACAAAGGCAAATCACCTCACCCCACCCGGCCCGTTGAGCTGCGCCGCAATCTGCGCGCAAGTGATGCAGTTCGCCAGGCGTACCCCATACACCCGCTTGGACATAACAGGCCACACAACCCAAATCAGCCACCTTCCCTGCGTGCTCTTTTTCCGCCTTGCGTTGATGTTTAGCCATGGGATCACATCGCCTCAAAGCTACGGGCCACCAGCTCACCTTCGGCATCAAGCCATAAGGCAGCGTATACAGCGCCCTCATGCTGTTTCATGAGCTTTGACATAGCGCGCTCGAAGCGCTGGAGCTGCGCATCAGATACGGAAGAGAAACGGCGCACGTATTCATGCGCTAACCCTGTGTGGATACGGTTACAAGCTTGCTGCGACTGCTGGATTAAGGTTTTCATTTTTATTTCCCACCGTGTTTCGATGCGGAAATAATAAAACCGATTCATTTTCCGATTTTGACTAATTGTGCGGATTTTAAGTTAACCCAAATTCCGCACAAACTCCGCAAAAAAGGAGGCGTCAGCCTCCGTGGTTATTGCTAGATCAAGAGGGGTCTTGCAGTTCGCCTCTCTCGTCAGTGTAACGGCGTTTAACGTCCGTCACCGTATCTCGATGAACGCCTAGCGTCTCCGAGATAGCCTTGCCAGTCATACCCGCCCTTAAAAGCTGCACAACCTTTTTATGCATCTCAACATTAGCCCCCCGCCCCTTATACTTACCTTGCTTGACGGCGATCTTTATGCCCTCGCGCTGCCGCTCGCGAATCATACCGCGCTCAAGCTCAGCTACCTGGGCCATGATACCCACGATAAATTTTGTCATTGGGTTATTGGCATCCAGTTCCAAACCCATATCACACACTTTGAGTATTGCGCCGCGCGATTGAACCTCCTCCCACACCTCAGCAAAACCCTTGTAGCTTCTGGCAACCCTGTCAATTGACTTGACGATCACTATGTCACCCTTTCTGAGGCTGGAAAGCATTCTTTTCAGTTCGGGGCGCTCGTTATCTTTTGCGCTCTTTTTTTCTTGATAAATATTCTCACTCTCGACACCCTCTGCGGACATAACTTCGAGTTGACGATCGAGATTCTGATCAGCTGACGATACGCGGACGTAACCTATCTTCATTTTTTGCCTCTATCGGATTTTAAATCTAACCCCAACTATGATTCGGATTATAATACATGAGGCCGCTCTAATTTCCGCGTTTTACGCGTATTACATTGCATCCTGGTTTGGGTATACCCAAATCCCGCTCACACAAAAACAAAAAATCCCCCGAAGGGGATTAGTAAAAATTACTTGCATGGCATCATTTCATTATCAACTGCCAGGTAGACCGCCCGACCACTCAACGCCACCTCAGCCACTGGTTCATCGTTGTAACCCTGGTAGAGATAATGCCTTACCCCTTTATCATCCTTAGCAACTTTATAAAGACTGACAAAAGTACTGTTTACTTGGATGGTCTGCGGAAACTGCACTGCGTCAAGAACGTATTCCGTACCGCCCTTTGCATCGCACATAAAATCCGCCTTACCATTTATGCCATATGCATGAGCATAACCAGGGAGAGCAGCAAGCAACATAGCCAGGGTAATTCCCTTAGTAGCCACGATGCACCCCGACAGATTGATTTTGCAGCCCATCAGCCACGACACCCGCCGCGGCAACATTCCCCGCCGCACCAATTCTGGCGATCGCGGCTTCGGTTCCCATACCCCCGGCAACTAAATCATTTTGAGTGACCTTCCCGGCATTGAGACGACTTGCCAACTCCTCGCCACACAACCCGAAGGAGTCATGGCGCATGAAGACCTTACCGCGCTGCGCGCACTGTATTAACTCAACGTTGCTATAACTTGATGGGCTGACCACACAACCCGACAGCGAACCAGCAACAGCGACCAAACCCAAACCAACAAGCAATTTTTTAATTTTCACAAATAGCCCTCGCCAATAAAAAACCCGCACATCTTGCGCGGGTTTGGTTTTGCTTTTTGTGCTGTGCGTGCTTTGTAGCGTGGCTTAAGGTTCTTTGTTATCGCAGTTAATACCCGCCCAACTTTGCGACTCGCTCAACTCGTTCACCCTGGCTTGAAGCTTTGCGATCGTCAGTTGGCTGGCCTGGTGCTGTTCCCACAGTGTCAGGATGATTGACTGACTTTGCGCGATGCTGGTTAGCTCCTGGTGAAGCAGCTTGGCGAACTCTTCCAGGTTGTGCGGTACGTTGATTTTTGGAACCTGGTAAATTGTTGGCGGCTTGCGTGTAACTTCGCTTTGCTCGTTGTCGACACTAGCTAAACTGGTGTGCCGGGTAGCAAGTCTTGAGCGCTCCTGAGCGTTGGCGATCGCCTTGAGTTTTGAGTGTTGGCTTTTCATCGTCCGGTGCTCACTACAGTAAAGTTAATGCCGATCGGGATAGCGCCTTGACCGGATAACTCCAGGCGGTATCCATGCGCCCCACCTTCTGCGCGCCAGGTTGAGCGGCGTTGCGCTGCCAGGTTGAGTGTTTGGCCTTCCCACGTGTAACCCGAATCCGGGTTATCTGCTCGGCCTACAGTTAGGTTGATATCGTTCGCGCCCGAGCCGTTGAGGTACGTCTCGGTAATCATCTCGCGATAGCCCGTGTTGAATGTCAGCCCCCGGCGCTCAACGTAACACTGTAGCGGCTGTTGCTTCATGGTGTAGGTGCTGCCGCTGTAGACGCGGCGCACTTCGGTTGCACCGTAGTTGAGGTAGTAAACGCCACCAGCAGCGCAAGCGCCAATCATGGTGCCTTGAGCGGTTTTGTCGGAACCGGCATCCCATACAATGGCATCATCATCCCAAATGACGCTCGCGGCGTCCCAGGTCGTAGGGTATGCGGTCGGCGGGAGCTGGCAAAAGCAAACGTCATTGATGTACGGGAGCGTCTTCCGGGACCACGTACCCTTCACGTAGTTGTACGTTAGCGCGATCGTCTTGCTGTAGTCGCCGCCCGTATAGTCCTGGTCGGTGCCGTAAAGCATCAGCCATATTTCTGACAGTTCCGGGAAGTTCATTAACCGGACCATGCCGGGGTTATGGTTTTCCACGTAATCAGAAAGCCAGTCTCTAACCGCGCCGTCTGCGATACTCTTCCAGCTTACGCTATCGTGTTTCACCACGTCTGAACCGGTGAACACGTAGTTGTAGCCGTGGGCGTTGAGACAACATCCGATATCCAGGCAACCCAGATCGCTATAAAGCAGCTTAGTCACGAACGGGGCCATGTCGTTTCCGCTCGGCGTCATTGTGTAAGTTTCGCGCTCGGTGTAGATAAAGAGCGTGCCGCCGTTCGCTGCAGCGTCGATAACCTGGTAATTGCTGCTGAGATCTTGCCACCCGGCGTAACCGTCGATAACAGCGGCGGCGAAGTCTTCCGGGGTCCGGTTTGCTGCTGTGTCGTCCCAATTTATAGGAAAGGCATTTTCCTGCGCGAACCCGGACCAGCGCACGCGCGTCGGGTATGGAATATCCGCGCCGCCCTGTGATTCTTCTGTTGTGGCCAGCATTAATAGCCGATTATCGAAAGAGACGATCTTGCGACACGTCCAGCGACGGTTTTCAATAACTGGCGCACCCGCCTGGATAATAGTTTGTTGCCCCCAAGCGGTCAGGGTGTCGAACCCGTCCCAATCGTACTGCTTGCCGAGCGGCGCGGCGTTGAGCGTGCCAAACATGATGCAGTTGTTAATCTGGCTTTTGTAACTTGTCCAGAGGCTATCCAGGGTGAACCCGGTAGCGTAATTTTCATCGGAGGTGATCGGGAGTTTTTTAAAGTCAGGCGCGGCTAATGACTGTTGCCAGATGCACACGTCAGTACCACTCACACCCAGGCCAAACAGAAGCATTGATCCAGCGCTAAACGCGTCAAACATCACTGTATCAATGAGCCACAGCGCTTGAGGCTGATAAGTTTGCGTATTGTCCGTTGTGTAATACTGCGTGAGCTGGTTGCCGAGGTATGGGGCGATTTCTCGCCCGTTAAATCTGACGTTGAGGCAGTCTGTAAAGGCCTGGTCAGGCAACATGGTCGGATCCCCATCCAGCATTAGACCTTTACTGCCAAGCTGGTTAATTACTGGCTTTGTCATGCTGTACGCTCCCATACGTAGCAACCGTAATACGGCGGCATAAAGGCGGTTCCAGAGGTTGTGCTACCCGAACCAATCGTCACATCACCGGAAACAGTCAGCGTAAAGGCGGGAAGGCTCATGTTTTGAGTTTGGCGCGGGTATGATTCGGCGTTACCTGCTGCGATATCATCGGTTGAGCCGTCAGGGTGGCCCGTGCCGTCTTTACCTGTGTACCCTAAGCTTACTGCGGCGTGCTGGGCCGTTACACCGTCTGCAAGGTTGATTTTCTGGGAAACGATCTGGCTATTTTGAACGCGCCAGTTACCGTTACTACTGTTAGCCGTGGCGCTAAGTGTTTGCGAGAATGCCGCCGCATCCTTCGTTGCAATGCCACCACCGGCAATATATCCGCCGCGCTGCACCCATGTACCGAATCCAAGCCAGGTCGAGGGGTTGCCCTGCTTGCGGGTTAGTAGGATGTGTCCCACTGGAAAAACAAAGCTCTTTAGGTCATCCCATATGACCGCAAATCCCCCCTGATTTTCACGTGAAAGACCACTGCCCGGCGCGCTCGTGGTAGATAACGGCAAGTTACTGCCATCATCCTTCACGTGGTCTCGAATTCGGATATAGTCGATATTTAGCGTGTCATCTGTGGTTACGTACATGTACGTATTAGCCATGTCATTCAAACTGGCCTCTCCGCCCGTGTAAGCCCCCTTGATACCTGGAAAAGTATTCTGTAATACCTTCTTGATTAGCCTGAAATGGTCGTCGCCCTCCTTGACGAAATCCGAAGCGCCGATGGGCCAATCCGGTACCAAATCAGAGATGTAGGTTGCGCTAGTTTCTACGGGCATTGTCGGCAATCTCCAGTTTTTCAACGCGGTGATCAATATCGCTTACGCGCTCGTTCAGGTCGGCTAATTGCTGTTGCTGGACGTGTAGCCCCTCGATCGCCTGAGACAACTTCTCTTGCCCCTTCTCAAGCCGGGCTAGGATGTGATCTACATTTCGTGTGTCGGCGTCGATATCTTCTTGATAGTTTCCAACAACAACGGCAAATCCGAACAAACAAGCCATGCCGCCAAAGCCAAGAAAACGAATAAGAGAGCGATCGCGCTCATGTAGTGACTTATTTTTTTCATCAGAATCCGCCATTTTTTTTCACCTTTGCTGCACCAGTGAGCTGGAATTGTTCGCGGGTTGCGTTGAGGGTTTCAACCTCGCTTTCAGCCATTGCAGACCACGAACCCGCCGCATCATTGTCGCGAGCGAAAACACCCAGATAGCCGAGGCTATACCAGAGAAGGGCATTTTCTGCGCCGTCCGTGTAGGCGTTGGTTTGGTTGGCGTCGGAGATACGCAAGGGCTTTTGATAACCGGTTATCTCTACCTCGTTGGGTTTAACCAGTTCGATAGAGTTGCCGTTCATTGAGTAGTGGAAGTCGTACCCTGCAATCTCCGGGCGATCCGCTGTCACTTTGCGAAGGGCTGTTATATCTGCCATGGTCGTTAGCGTACCCACCAGGCCACCTATTAACACGGTTTCAATCGTGATGAATGAGGAGGCATCAAGCCGGGTTGAGTCTGCTGGGTACTCAGTAGTGCTGCTCATGGTGCCGATACGTAATTCACTGTCGAGTTTAGTTTGCGCGGCGGCGATAAATTGCGGGATCGCGTTTATGGTCTGGCTATCGGTGCGGCCCGAATAGGCTTTGATAGCCGTTACTAAATTACTGTAAGTAGTGCTCATATTTCACCTGTAAAAAAGGCGGCTTTCGCCGCCTCCCTGCGTTACGCGTATTTGAGCGTTTTCTTGTCGTCCCGAACGACACTGATAATGCCCTTCACGATCTGACACTCGGCGCTATCGCCAATTGGTCGCCCAGTTAGCAGCTCAACCACCCAATCAATAATTTTGAGCTTGTCGACCTCTTCCAGGTCGTGCCACTCAGGTTGAACCTCGCCCGTTGCGGCGGTGCGATAACCACTTATCGCTGCATGACAAATCATTGCCACCTCAGCCACTGCGATCGCTGCTTTCACAAAATAACCTCCCAATCTTCCGCCAACATATCCGTCTGACTTGCCAACCACGGAACAAAACAGTCATCAGCTGTTTTCATGCCAATCCACGGTAGAAGTTTTACACCAGGCACAAATGTATACTTGTCACCGCATGTAGCGTCATAGCGCCAATCGTTTGGCGTGGCTGATTGTGGTGACTTAACCAAGTGCAGATACATTCCCTTGCCATTCCAGCCAGCACGCTGAACGCGTTTACCATTTTTCAGAGCTTCAACCGCATCGCCAAAAGTGAAATTTTTATTTCCAGTTTTCATTTTTTATTGCCCTTTTTAGTTTTCGTTGATTTGGTGTCGCTCGGCGCTGCCACGGCCTGATAATGGCTAGCCATTACGCCCGGCGTTTCACTGACTGCTGCTGCGCTAACAGTGATCGTGGCGGTTGCGGTTTTTGTTGTGCCGCTGTCGTCTTTTACTGTTCCCGTGAGGGTTGCCGTTCCCACTGCTGTTGGCGTCCCCGTAATTGCGCCAGTGGCGCTAACTGATAGCCCCGCTGCGCCCGTACCGCTTAATGCGTAGGTAGTCGTAATGCCCGTAGCGTCGACTGGCGTTACAGTTACAGTGGCTTGCCCGGTGTAGGCGGTTCCCACTTCCCCTGTAACGTTGTCGATCGCCACGGTCGCACCAGTCATTACGACTCTGGCTTTCCCTCAATGACTGCGGAGCACCATGGGTTGCGGTGCTCTAACCCGGTGTCAGAAATAATAACCACCTTGTCGTAGTCACCATCTGGCGGCACTTCCTTGTCGTCCGGGGCGCGGAATACCGCTTCTTGCCAGTCTTCGGAGTTGAAGATGTAGACGTTATTGGACGGCATATAACGGTTGTAAATTACTTTCACCGTCTGCCCCATCGGGTCAGTGATCGTGTTAACTTCGAAGTTAATACCCTTATCTGTTTCACCGTCGAAAACCTTTAAGCGCGCGTTGCCGTCTTCCTGCATTGCGGAAATGACAGCGGCCATAGTGTTATTCACCATGATCGCTTCGGGGTGCGCACCAGTAACCCACAGCGCAGCAAGAGCGGCGATAATGTCGGCTTCGGTAGGAACTGTTGAAGTTGAGGTGAAATAAGTTACCTGACCTGATAGCGGGTCAGCGGTGATGGTCGTGCCACCATCTTTAGAGGAGACGAGAGACTTAAAGCCCCCCAACTTGCCAGGGATGTTGTTTTTGTCATCAGCCTGGACGAATTTACCGTTGGTCAGAAATGCTACTTCGCGATCGCGTTTCAGCTTGCGTAGTTTTTTCTCTGTTTCACGGTCCATAACATCACCAGCAGCCCAATAACCCTGCTTTTGAGATTCCGTAGAAATCTCAATCGCTACGGCCATTTTTTGGGTGTGGTTTTCAAGCATGATTGTTGGGGTTTCAGCGCCGTCAACCTCTGACCACTTCATGCCTTCTTTGTAGGCATTTTCGGAAGCCGGCTCATCAAAATCCACTTGCCACTTATGCAAACGGTTTTGAATCTGCTTCTTGCCGATCATGGCGGTGAAGATGAAATCGCGTGTCGCAAGATTGGCGATAGTATTTGCTACTTCGTCTTTAACGCCGATATGTTCGTATGAATATAAGAATGCCATCGCATGAGGCCTCCCTTGCCGACTTCCTGTCGAGCGATTAAAAAAGGAGTTGTAAAACGCGTGTATCAGACCATTAGCAATAATTGATTGTCAATTTACTGTGACTATTCCCCCTCCTTTGAATCGTCAAATGCCTGGGCTAACTCAGGGTGCGCGATCAGGATCACCGCGAGGCGGTTAACGGCTTTTTGAATGGCTGGTTGGTCTGCTGCCGTCGAGATATCCACCAGCGCACGCGCCGCTTGCGGGTTGGTTAACAGCCTACCTAGCCCCGCGCCAGTGAGAGGCACGCCAACGCCCGTGGCAACGGCGGTGACTGGATGCCCCATGAGCAATGCGGTAACAGTCCCGTTAAGCCAACCCATGACGGCGGCGACGTGCGCAGTATTTGAAAAGTTTTTCTGCGCGCCCGAGGCCTTAAGCGCGTCGACCACCTTCACCACGTCATCAAGTGTTTGAGCGTGCTCCACCCCAAATAGCTCCG
The DNA here is from genome assembly GCF_030238365.1 of Lelliottia wanjuensis. Lineage (GTDB taxonomy): Bacteria > Pseudomonadota > Gammaproteobacteria > Enterobacterales > Enterobacteriaceae > Enterobacter > Enterobacter wanjuensis. The sequence continues at coordinate 10,433 of NZ_JASSOT010000069.1, forward strand.
CCCTAACTTCTGGCGTGAGTTTGTTCCAGTTCGTGAGGAACGTGGCCGGGCTGAATTGCCGCCCTCCCGCTCCCGCCGCTCCTGCGCCCTCTTGCCCCATTCGCTCCAGCACCTCACCGGAGATTTTCCCCCATTGCGCCGGGCTAACAACCTCTTTCAGCGCGCGCGCCGTGGTCAGGTTCATTGGCTTCATTGCGCCCGATGCGTTGCCAAAAAGCTGAGTGTATACGTTGTCGGCGTTGGCGGATAAATCAACCGATTTAAGCGCTTGCTCGTAAAGCGCCCGGCCCGCCGCATAATGATCTTGTACGGATTGCCACTGCTTACCCAGGTTACGCGCTGTGAATGCGTGGCTGATATCTTCGGATAACGCACCCCGTAGGCGCAGAAGTTCGGAATCACTGATTCCCTTGAATGCTGAATCAGGCTTGTCGATAGCTTCACTGATGCGGTTCAAAAGTGCGCGCGCGTGGCGCAGCTGCATGACGTTTTGTTTAAACCCGCCAGCGGTTTTACCCCCCTCCATTTGCTTAGTTGCTTTGCTCAGTTTTTTAATAATTGGGGAGTCTAAAAACTCCTCCAGTCCTGAGCCCTTGTACTGCTCCGCCAGCTGCTGAATGAGGGCAGAAAATTGCGTCGTGTTGATTTTCTGGATCGGGTTAATCTTGTTATAAATCGCCTCGTAAAGGTCGCCGCTATCCTTTTTGAAATCCGCTAGGTACTGCTCTACAGACTGCTTGATACCTGCGCCTAACTGATTTACATCACCCTCGTAGCCCATTGAGTCCCGAGCGCGATCGATAATCTGACCGAGAATCTCAAGCTGTTTTTTGTATGTATCACTAATCGCGCGCGCGCCTGGCATTTTTGATACAGCAGCTTCCATTGTTTGCAGCCATGGTCGGCGGGTGACGTTACCAACGGTCAGCGGAACCCCCAAGCGATCAGCGGCGGCGAGCACATCGGCGTTATTCCCCTCGATGCGATCGACAACACCTCTCAGCCCTGCTGGAATATGAAACACCCCTTCCATCAGCATATTTGCGCCAGTTCCTGCCGCGAGATTCTCCGGTGTCATCTGCGCGCCCGAAGATAAATCACCACCAATCGACATAGCCAATCCCTTTTTAGCCCACTTCAAAAGGGTTGGTAGCGTCATGGTCTCCACGTCAGCTAATGCAGCATTCGTTCCCGGGATGCTGGCGGCGAACGTGGGTAGCGCCTCCACCAGCGAGCCGGTAATTGTTTGCGGGGCCGCGATCTGGTCTGAATATGGGTGAATGCCGTCGAGATGCCCCGCTGCCACTAATTCGGGGTGCAATATTGCTTCACCTGGGTTATTCAGCCTCTGGGCGAATCCAGACGCGGCGGTGACGTAGTTTTCTGCCAACTGCTCCGCGCCGCGCTTGAAATCACTCCACAAGCTTTCTGGCTCGCTTGCTGAGCTCGCGTGCGCATCGTCAAATTGGTCATAGGGGTTTGTGTTGTCGAACTGATCATAGGGATTAGGCATTAGTAACCCTCCGGAAGGTAGCCATATTTAGCTTTAAAATCACTCGCTGATTCCGGGTGCGCCTTGAGGTAAGCCACTGCCTGTGGAGGGGCTGCGGGTGGTGTTTTCTGGTCCTGCTGCGCTGGCTGCTGGTCTGTCTCTGATTCACCCCAATCATGCAGTCCCATAGCAGTACCAACCATTCCACGAGTAACCATTTTATGCGCATTAACGGGGTCTTTGCCGCTCTCAACAAGGTCCTGATATGCGGCGTGGCCTATATCCATAATCGCTTTTGATTCATTTTTTTTGTCGTCGGTAATCTGCTGACCCACTGACGACATCCACGCTTCGGTGGGCCTGCCGTTTACGATAATCCCAAGGTCGTTCGCTTTTTTATCTGCGAAACTGAGCAACCCCGTAGCATGCTGCACCTGTTCATCTGTCAAGGTGGCCCCGCCACCAACCTGGACGCGCGCCAGTGCATGATTTAGGTTGTTAAATGCGCCGGGTATAAGGTCGTCGCGCCCCTGGTCAATATATTGCCTCAATTGCTTATAGGCCTCCTCAGCAACCGTAACGTACTGCAATTTCTGCTTTGGCCCCTCCAGTGACTTTTTCATTTCGCTATCAAATTGAGTCTGCTCTTGCTTTTGTAACCTTGCGTCTGCGCGGTCTGCGTTGCCTGCCGCTGCCGCTGCGGTCATGGCTGCGCGGCGGTTTGCGCCCTCTTCGTGGAGTTGCGCTAGGGCGTACTGCTGGCTCATCGTTTCGCGGTGATCCTGCGATCGCTGGGCGCGGTCTGCTTCACGCTGCTCAATATCGTCAGCATGGAACTCTTTTTGCTGGGCGTTGCGAGCCTCATCCGAGGCCATGCGCTGCATATCGTCGGTTTCTTTGTCCAACTCCTTGTTATCGCCCGTTTCGTACCAATTCAGAATAGCTCTGCCGCTATAGCCCTTGTTGTGTAGCTCCATGACATATTCGGAGCGCTGGCGGAGGTCGTAGCCGCGATCGTGAATCGCAAGTGCGGCAGTCATGCCAGCAGCGATGCCGCCAGCAGGATTACCCGAGACGATCGCGCCGAGAAGGCCAATCAACCCCGATGAAATCCACATGGTTTCTTGGATTTCATCTTCGCTCGGCGGATTGACGTTCGGCATTTTGTTTTTTTCCGCCATCATCGCTTCGAGAATGCTTTGCGTCTGCATGACGTTTGGCACAACGCTCCCCTGGTTGGGGTTAACGTCATACTGCTGCGCGGCAGATAAGTTGGTCTGCGCCTGGTCATTTCGGCGGCTCTGCTGGAGCTGGGTTTGTGGCATGGTCATTTGTTGGCCCCTACGATAGTTTGTCCCTTCATAGCCTTGCTCGCAGTCTGCTCAAAGCTGGATGATTTAACCCCCGCTCCCTGCGGCTTACCGAGCTTTTTAGCTTCCTTGAATGTGCTTTTCATGAGCTGATAACAAAGCTCCTCTCCGCGCTGCTGGCTGATTTCACCGTCTAAAACCTTCTTGTAAATCTCAGTCAAAAGCGGGTCCAGGCGATCGGTCTTAAGCCCAAACATGGGGTAGTTTTCCGCCATGGTTTCAGGTGACATAGAACCGCGAAATTTCAGCAGTTCAGGAACGTCATACGAGGGCTTCGGCTTTTGAATCCACGTCACCTGGTTTGAGTTCGGGTTAAGGTGCGGCTCATATCCTTCCTGCTTGGCCCACTGATACTTCGCGGGGTCTGTCTCGGGCGTCACTGGCTGCGCGGCTGGCATAAGTTGCGCCGCGAGCTTGTCGTAATTACCTACCATTTCTGCAAATTGCTGGTGAATATTCATTTTTACCTCAGAACAGGTGCGACCACTGGTTTAAGCCGTCTAGCGGGTTGTCACCTGCCATTTTTTCAACTTCCTGGAATGGCTTCATAGCCCCCGCGGCGCTGGCGCTTACCCCATGCCCTCCCGCTGGCGCGATCGGGTTGTGTTGCGGTCTTAATGCTGCTTGAGTGAGAGACATTAGAACCGGGCCGATAGCTTTAGTCGCCCATGTAGGCAGAAACGGCGAATCACTGGCGACGTTCGATGCCGCACTAACCATGCCACCGCTCCCGGACGGCATATCAACCATCCCCACTTCTGACAATGCCGCGTTTACTTCCGGGCTTGCCGCCGTCGCCGCACCTGCCACCACCTTACCGGCCTCAGCTGCGCTATCACCCGCTGCGAACAACTCAGTAAGCGCGCTTGCGCCCCCCTCAACCGACGTGGCTGCAGATGCGATCATCTCGCCAATACTTGCCATGACCATTTAAGCCCCCTTACATCATCAACATTGCAGCGCCAGCGCCAGCCGCGATCCCTGCAAGACCACCCATGCCACCACTTGACGCTTGCTTAACTGTATTTGTGGTCGTGGTATCAATACCCGCAGTTGGCAACACCAATTCAAGCAACGCGCCCATGTCCAATAAGTCCATGTTGTTGTTAATCATGTCGTTTTTGCGGTTGTTGTTGGTGACTTCCTGGTTATACCACTGCTCGAAAATACCCGCCTTGAACTGGTTGCTAGCGCCCTTGCCAGTGATTTTCATGCCCGTATTGAAGATGTCGCCGCCCTCACTCATGAGCTGATCAATCAAACTCACTTCGCTGTGCATCGCGTTAGTTGTGAGGCCCACGGCCCCCTTGAGCACGCTATCGCTTACGTCTGCCATACGCTGTGTCATTTCGTTGGCCCCAGACGCGAGCACGCTGTTAGTAGCGCTTTGTGCTGCGCTGGAACCGGCTACGGACGTGCTAGCCATGTTGGCTTGAGCAGTCTTCCCGAACGTCTGCCCCATCTCGCTGTATACGCTGTCCTGAATTGCGCTATCTTGCTGGTTGATAAAGTCGTCAGCGCCGTTATAAAGTCCTTTGACTCCGCTCATGAATTGAGTCTTGCCGCCGCCATGAAGTAGCCCTTCAATGCTGCCGATCGCCTCCTCCACCAGCGAGCCGCCTTGCTGAGCGATATTCATGCCAGCGTTGATAGAAGCGCCGCTGCCGTATCGCTGGAGCGCCTCTTGCTCTGCTGGGGTTAAGCCCTCAACAACGCTGTTTTCGTAGTTGATTCCAGACCAGTTGCTAATAAAGCTCGTCACCATTGGCTCTAGCTGGTCTGCAATCCAAGACTCTGTATGCGAGGTTGTTGTAGAGCTCCCCCCGCCACCGCCAAAAAGTCCCATTATTTTCTATCTCCAAAAACGAGTTGACCGAGCGACTTCTTACCCTGCGCCGCTGGCTGCGCTTTTGGCGCGGTGCGCGTGGTCTTAAGTGCGTTGTTTGTTTTGCTCTGGAGCTTGCGCGCGGCAGCGTCACGGCCCTGGCGGAACGTGAGCGCATCGCGCAGGATCTCCATGAAAATCGGGTTGAGGGCTTCGGCGTATGCTTCTCGCGGCATGATTTTTTGTGCGAACCCATCAACCGCTAGAATGTCCTCACGCTTCCAGCCAGCCTTTGTGAGCGCTACGACTGTTTGTTTAGCGTTCTGCGCGCGCGCCTGGTTAAGGGCTTTGGTGCGTAGTTCGCGCTCGGCCTTTGCCTCAGACTCAAGCATGGTCTTGCGGTGATTGGCGTCACGTAACTGCATGTGCGCAGACTGATATTGTTGTGATGTGAGCTTGCCTGACGCGAGCGCCTTGCCAAGTTCCGCGATCACTTTGTCGCACTCAGTCATAGCCAGCAACGTAGCGTGCTCGGCCTTTTCCCCGTAGCTGTTGATAGAGTCAATCAGCGGTGTAACCGACTGGTTGTAGCGCTGGTTGTTGTCCTTTTCGCGAAGCGCTTCTTCAACCTGCGCCGGGGTGTATTTCACGCCGCCGAACTCGTAGACGTCTTCTACTTCGTCGCTTTCTCCTTCGCCTTCTCCAGCGCCTGTCTCAAGCCCGGTGCCAGGTTCGGTGATACCGAGAGTGATTCCCGCTGCATCTTCAAGTGATGCGCTTGCGCCCTCTTCGTCGCCTTGGTTTCCCGGCGTTGCTGCTGGGTCTGTTTTTGGCTTAAGAAGTAGCGCCGCAAGACCTGTCCGTCCGTTTCTTCCCAAGGTAGGCGCTTGGGTTTGGGTGTTAGTTTGTTGTTCATTTGGGTTATCCATTACGGCTCCTCACTGGTTGTTGTCGATGCGCTCTTGCTGCTGCGCGTTTTGGGTTACTGCGTCTGCTGATTTCTGCTCAAGCTCTTTAGCCTTGAGCAACAAATCAACCTTGTTGAGTTCAATCCCTGCCATGGTCTCGGCGATCCTGGCGAGGTCGTAGAGGGCGTCGTTGTATTTCTTTTGCCCGTCCGCGCGCATGTCCTGAACCTTGGCTTCTGCCAGTTCGGTTGCGGAAATGAGGCCGCGGGTTTTAGCGATCGTGATTAGCGCCGTGAGCATTTGCTCAAGCTTGCCGGGCTTCGGCATGTCGTCAGGCGCGGTGATGTAGTGCGACACATCCTCTTGTCCGGTCGCTACGCGCAGATAGTCGGCGTAGATGTTGTAGACGTTCTCGGGCTGGAAATTCTTCGGCAGCGTGCCGAGCTGCGCGGCTTGCTCGTAGGCGGCTTTCACGTTGGTAGCAGCTTTGGCGGCGTCGTAGGCTGATTTGATATCAGCACTCAAGCCAAGATCGGAGCGAATCAGCTTGAGCGGGATTTGCTGGCCCTCGTGCTCGATGGTGTTACCCATTTCCTGCAGTACGAGCAACATTTTGCGATAGAGCGGAATAACAAAGGTTTCCGCGACCGTCTCGGCTATCTGGTTTTCGTTAAGCTCCTGCTTATCTTGGGTGAGTGCGATCGCCGCGCCACTGGCTTGCGGGTTTTCTTCCAGCGCTTGCGCCTGTCCTGCACTCCCCTGAATTGCTGCCTGTGCCTGTTGGTCAATTTCCTGGTTAAGGAGCTGCATAGCGCGCGGAACATCGGAAACCGGGAGTTTATTAATCGCGCCAATCTTGCGAACCTCATACGCTGCACCCGCGCCGCGACTCTCTGAGAAAACTTGTAACCCCTCTTTGGTCAACTCCTGTTTGACGTACTCGTATTCACCGTATGCCACACCGTCAGCCGTGCGCTGAATGGCGCGTAAGGCGCGGGTTTTGTTGGTCTGCGCAGTGATGCACATGTCATAGAGCGACTCGGACCAGGCGGAACCGGAGACGATCGACATGCCACCCAACACCATTGGGTTAACCTCGACCTCTTCTTGAAGCAGGATTTCGGTTTCAGTGGTGACAACGTGCCAGAGCTTCGGCGTTTTACCCTTGAGACAACCGCGCCAGTAGTGGTGAGTGATCGTGATTTCGCGGTTGTACTCGCTAAACGACATATCAGGCGCATCAACGGTTTCATTCATCGAATCAACGACAATAAGTTGCTTGCTGGTTCCCGCCGCGTCGTCAGCGTATGCGCGTTGACCGCTCATAACCCTGGACTCTGGATAGCCGCGCGCCAGAGCTTCGGCTACGGACAAATCTTCGCGGTATGCGGCGTATGGTGAGTCGTCGATATTCGTTGCTTTGGGGTGTAGGTAGAAATCTTTGAAATCAACGAGATTGAGGACAGGGAATTTGACCGTGCGAACGCCACGAATCCAGCCGCTGACGGTGTGATCATCATTGACCGTAATATCCTGGTCGATGTTGTACCCGGCTTTCATGATTACCGTGGTTTTAACCACCAGGTCAGACGCAGGAGAATTATCAAAATCGTATCTGCTCGTTTCGAATTTCTTCTCTTCGTAGCCGACGCGTGCGACCTGGTTTCCGGTTATCAAAATCTCCTTGATAGCCGCCATATACAACAACTTGGAGTTGTTGACCTTCATTGCGGCTGTGTGTACCGCCTTAGTCACAGCCGCCGCCAGCTTGCCAGTTGTCATGGTGTCGCTATCGAATGCGACCGGGCTGCGATCGTTATCGGTGAACAGCGCCAGCACGGTTGGGTAGATGCTTTCGAATGACTCCCACATCACGCGGGAGGCAGCGATATCCCCTTCAATTTTCTTCTCTGGGATCTCCCCCCGATATGCTTTGTATGACAGCGTGTAGCGCTCCGACACTGCCTCTTTGAAAGTTTTAGCGGATTGAAACTGCTGTTGCAGCTCAGCTAATAATTCGTTTTTGTTCACAGGCTAAAGGCTCCCAATGCGCGTTTATATGGGCTGTTGTCTTCGTAAACCTCTTCATAGTCAACGCCGCGTACAGCCTCATAGAGGTAGTTGCCGTCGAACTCAACGCGCGTGACTGCATAACGCATTGCGTCCATGAAGTGGTCGTTCTTTGGTGATGGGATCGTACGTTTACCCTCTTTCACCCACTGATAGAGGCGCAGTTCGCGGAGCGTCTCTGTGCAGGTTGAGAAGATTTTAAAATCGCCGTCTTGAAACCACTGAGCCACCAGCGCAATAGAGCCGGTCTTGCTCTTGCGGTTCGTTTCGTGAGGGATTTGGGTTTCGTGCAGCGTCCAGGTTGTCGGGCGCATGTTGGCCCCCTGGTCGCGCATGATGGTTGAGCGGGTTTGCTGCGTACCGGATTGCACGCCGTCGCCGTCCGATGGGGCCATGGTCGAGATAGACGGATAACCCAGCGCCGCGAACTCACTATCATCAGTGCCGCTGTTTTCCTGCCAGTCCTTCGGCGCGCGTCCAATCAGCTTGCAAGCCATGTAATCAGGCATATGGGAATTCGCATATTGCTCGCGATCCATCTCGCTAGACCACTCAGCAAAGAGGTACTTTTTGCCCGTGTCTGGGTCAAAGGCCACCATCACCACGATTGACGGGTCAGAGATTCCGGTATAACCGAAGTCCAGCGCCGCCAGCACGCGCCAGTGCGACGGAATGACGAACGGCGCGCAGGTGATTTGCTCGTCGCCATAGGGGTAGATAGCACCCACTCCGACAACCGGAATTCCCTTCGAGCGCATCTTGCGTTGGAAATATGGGATCAGCGCCAGCATTTCGGCTTTGTCTTCTTCGCTCAGGTGCGGTGCGTCGTCCCACGTTGCATTCAAGAAGAATATCTTGCCCGTGTCGTCATCGCGGCAGCGTGCGTAGAAGTCAGTAACCCCAACTTCTGGCGTGGCCGTCACCGCTACAATTCCGCGCGTTGTCGTGGTTCGCGTGGTGCATTGAGCGATAAGCGCGTCTTCCTTCTCGGATTGCTCGTCAACCCACGCATAGACGATCGCTTGCCCCATCAGTACGGATTCGTCTTGCGTTGCCGAGTAGAAGTGAACCTCGCTTTCTTCGCCTGATACATGGAAGACGCGGAAAGACTTCACCGACTCGCCGTCACACACGAACGACTCGAAGTTGATGCGCTCGCGGGGGATTGATCCAGAGCCGAAGAGGTGTTTTTGTCGGGCGTCGCTTGTCCCGAGTAGCTCCTTTTGCAGAACTTTACGCGTTGATTCCGCTGATACGCCGATCGCCCAGAGGATGCCAGGCGCACTCACGTAGCCAGGCCACCAGGCTGGATAACAACCTGTCGCATGATAGGCAAACTCCACCGCGCCGCCGTAGGTCTTGCCAATACGGTTGGCAGCAGAGAGCAAGCGGAGACGGAACCGGCAACCGGATTCGAACCACTTACGCTGGTAGTCATACGGCTCGAAGAAATCAACCGCGTAGAACTTGTTGAAGTACCGCGCCGCCTGGACAACGTGGAAGTTATTGCGCATAGCCTCAACACCAGCACGGCAGATCACCGTTGCCAGCTTGCGAACCTTATCGCGGTATTCGCGGGTTGTGGCGTCGTGCGCTGTCTGACTCACAGGTCAACCCCGAACTCTTTCGCCACTCGCGCCAACTCGTCATCTTCAACGATGTTGGAATCACTGGCGATACTGATGCGCTGGTCTGCATCCACCAGAGACGGGGCCATATTCAGCACGCGTAGCGCCGCGGTTGAGAGGTTGGCGAATGCTGTGTCTTTGAGCGTCGGCTTGCCGAGGCGATCGAAGATTGCTTGCATGAGTCCGCCGTTTGCCATGTATACCGCCGTCTCTTCGTCGAGAGCAGCAGCACGATTGGACGCGGCGCGGCTATTGCGGTAGGCGGCGTAGCGGGAAAACTGCTTAACAGTTGGCAACCCGCGCGGAGGTGCAAAGCCATGCTCGCGCATCTCTTCGAGTAGCGCTTTGGCTTCGGCACTCAGCAGAATATCACGGCCCTTGAGGGTGTTTGACTCTTTGAGTTGCTGTTTATCGGGGATCGCACAAGCGGCATTGCGGCGCTTGCGTGCTTGTTCCCGGATTTTGTTGGCTTTTGTTGCCATTGCAAACGCTCTTAACTAATCGGCATCCTGCCGAGCGCTGCGAAAAAAAAATATATTTGAGCCACCAGCCGCCGGGCGGGTTTTCAATCCGCGCCTCAAAGCAACCGAGGGAGCTTAACAGAGACGAAGGTTAACGCTTTATCGCGCAACCTCGTCCCCGTCGTGTTGAATGCGTCTCAGAAGTTTCCCTTCGATCACCCAACATTAGCCCCGGCGATGCCATACCGGACTAAACACCATTCTTCACCCGTGGCAGTGGGCTACCGCGCCGTGGTGCTAGCTCTCCGCTTTTCCCGTGACTCAACACGCGAGCGAATACGCATAACGAACAGCGCCGGGGGCGTGGCGTTCATTCATGTACCCCCGTTCCCTTACTGCACCCATGCAACCTGGCTCTATTGGACGCCTCAACGCTAAGTGCAGCTCTACCCCGGACTACTTACCGGGGCAGCAAGATCGCAATGTGATCTCTTTTTTAGGATGGGATAAACAGATTTACTTTGTCAATTCGACACGACTAATGCACCTAGTCGCCTTTTGCGCGTTCGCGCTGGAGCTGCGCAAAGCGATCGTGAAGGGTTTGCGGGTACATTTCGCGATAAACGGTCCAGAGTGTTTTTAAATTCTTATGCCCTGTAACTTGCGCGGTTTCCTCAACAGAGAACCCCAATTCAAATAGACGGCTAGCAGCCTCCCTGCGCATGTCGTGAAATCTAATATCAGGAATATTTAATCTATCCCGTGTTCTACGGAATATCTCTGTAATGGTATTGGGTTTATATGGAAATATCCTGTCGCTTATTCTTGGCTGCTCAATAAGCAAATCCCACGCACGACCAAGCAAGGGCACAACCATATGATTACCAATCTTTTTTCTTGGATCTTTCCTGTCCCTTACAATTACAGACCTATTATCAAAATCAACGTCAGCCCATTTTATTTGGCATATCTCACCACGGCGCATACATGAATAGACGGCGAATTCAAAAACGTCATGATATCTAATTCCAAGCGGGGAATTTTTAAACGCTAGCGTTAGATTCTCATGCAGTAAATTAAATTCTTCCCTTGTTGGGCGGCGGTTTCTTTTATCAGATGGGGTGATTATATTTCTTGTGTATAGATACAATTTTGCAGCCTCAAGCTCACCCGGCAGCGAACGCACATCATAGAAAGGGTGGGCGAGATCTAGAACGTTTTTGAGGTACGAAAGCTCAGTGGCAAGCGTTGAGGGCTTGATCGCCTCGCGCCGCATGCGCGCGTAGTCAACATAGAGATTCATAGTGATATCAGTAAGCAACATATCTGCCAGGGAAGAGCGCATAATCGACCTTAAGGAAGATTTTTTGCTATCGCTTTTGTACATGCTGTCATCATTGATATATCGCGTGAGAAGTTCGCGCAGAGTGATTCCAGGCTCCTTCTTCTCCAATCCTCCCGCCTCTATATCTGCTACACGTAGAGCGCCCCAGGAGCGAGCCAGGGGTAAACGCGGGAATGTTTTGTTTTCCCGGTGGACATATTCACCACCTTTCTTAACACCCACCGTCACGCGATAGCGGGTTACACCCTTCGCCGTGATCCTCTTTTCAATCGTGTAAAAAGCCATCGCAATTCCCGCCCTGTGGGGGTACTCCGCGGGGTGCCGCCCCGCGTGATTTATCAATAAATATACAATAATCGTGGGTAAACACACTGACAAGGCAAGGAGTGCTTTCTAATCGCATTGATTTTTAAGGATAAAATTAAGGCGATAAGTTTCGTACATACGGTTACACGCCGATACCAATGACTCACGGAAGCCTCGAATCCATAAGGATATAGTTATTTCAACGGCCCCGCAGTGGGGTTAAATGAGAAACCAAATTCGAGGGTATGAGAATGAAAAAAGTATTAGCTCTGGTTGTTGCCGCTGCTATGGGTCTGTCTTCTGCTGCGTTTGCTGCTGATGCTGCAACGTCTGCTACCCCAGCTCCGGCTGCTGCTGCGACCACTAAAGCGGCGCCAGCAAAAACTGTGCACCACAAAAAACACAAGAAAGCCGCTGTAGAGCAGAAAGCTCAAGCCGCTAAAAAGCACCACAAAAAAGCAGCAACCAAACCAGCAGCAACCACCACCACTGCTGCGCCAACTGAGCAGAAAGCCCAGGCTGCGAAGAAACACCACAAGAAAGCGGCTGCTAAACCTGCTGTAGAGCAGAAAGCTCAGGCTGCTAAAAAGCACCACAAAAAAGCAACCAAACACGAAGCCGCTAAACCAGCTGCACAGCCAGCTGCATAAGCCAACTCGTTAAACCGTGCCCCTCGCGGGCACGTTGCTAAACCGGCGCTGAGTGGTTTTCCCCGGCGCCGTTTTTTTATCCGGAGGGCGTATGCTGCGGCGCTATCGGTTTGAGTTCATTCTTATCACGCTTATTTTATGCGCGATTATCGCCAGCATGTTTTACCTTTCCTGAATGTAGCACGCTGATTTTACTCCCACTTTAACGCCGTCCCGTCTATAGTATTTTCACAGGGTTCAACTTTTTATAATCATAATTACCCCACCAGAGTGTGATATGCGGAAAACTGTTGTGTTGTTACTGGGAACGTTCTGTCTCTTTTCTGGCCTGACACATGCGGACGATGGCGACGATAGCGCCATTGATGCGAAAGAGATCAAAACGCTGTTTTTTGGTCATGATGACCGCACGCGTGTCGCCGATCCAACCCAGGCTCCCTGGGATGCTATCGGGCAGCTGGAAACCGCCAGCGGCAACTTGTGCACTGCGACCCTGATTTCTCCTCACCTGGCGCTGACTGCCGGGCACTGTTTACTGATCCCACCGAAAGGCAAGCCTGACAAGGCCGTTGCCTTGCGCTTTATCTCCAAAAAAGGCGTCTGGCGCTATGAGATCCACGGCGTCGAAGGCCGTGTCGATCCGTCACTGGGGAAACGCTTGAAGCCGGACGGAGATGGCTGGATTGTGCCGCCTGCGGCAGCCGAGTGGGATTTTGGTCTGATTGTTCTGCGCTATCCCCCATCGGGGATCACCCCGCTGCCGTTGTTTGACGGCGACAAAGCGGCGCTGACGGCAGCCTTAAAAACGGCCGACCGTAAGGTGACGCAATCGGGTTATCCGGTCGATCACCTGGATTCGCTTTACACGCACACGGACTGCATCGTCACCGGTTGGGCGCAAAACAGCGTCTTGTCCCACCAGTGCGATACGTTGCCGGGCGATAGCGGCTCGCCATTGATGCTCAAAACCGACAACGGCTGGCAGCTGATTGGCGTGCAAAGTTCGGCACCTGCGGCCAAAGACCGCTGGCGCGCCGATAACCGGGCGTTATCTGTGACAGGTTTTCGGGAAAAACTGGAAGCGCTGGCACAGGAATAGCCTACACATACCTGACTTTACGTAATTCAATAATCGCCTCGATGGGCATCGGCTGACTGAACCAGAATCCCTGTAACTGGTCGCAGCCCGCGAGGCGCAGCAGTTTCATCTGCTTTTCGTTTTCCACCCCTTCCGCCACCACCGCCATCCCCAGCGCACTGGCAATCCGCACGGTGCCGCTCACCAGCGCCGCGGCCTGTTCGTCGTTATCCACCAGCCCGGCGAGAGATTTGTCGATTTTGATGGTGTCGAAATTAAAGCGCCGCAAATAGCCAATGCTGGAGTAGCCGGTGCCGAAATCATCCAGCGCCACGGCGGTGCCCAGCGCTTTGAGATTGGAGATAGCCGCCCTGGCGCGCTCCGGATTTTCCAGCACGTAGGTTTCCGTCACCTCCAGCTGGAGGCGATTGGCCGGGAAACGGGTCATCTCAATGACGCGCGCGACTTTCTCTTCAAATTCAGGATCGCGAAACTGCGCCGGAGAGATGTTCACCGACAGCTTCAGGTCGCCAAAAGGTTCCAGATCCTGACAGGCGCGGCGCAGAACAAACTGCCCCAGACCGTAAATCAGGCCGCTGGTTTCGGCGATGCTGATAAAGGCATCCGGCCCCAGCTCGCCCGCCGGGCGGCGCGGCCAGCGCAAGAGCGCCTCAACGCTGGTCATTTTCTGGCTGCGTGCGTCGATAATCGGCTGATACCAGACCTCAAACTCGTCCCGCTCCATCCCGCTGCGGATCTCATTTTCGATCGCCAGCTGCTGCTCACGCACGCTGTTCAACTCCGCATCGTACTGGGTGACGCGCCCTTTACCAGTAATTTTCGAGTGATACATGGCGATATCCGCCCGGCGGAACAGCTCCGAGCTGGTGCATTCGATCAGCGTCCCGCTGGCGATCCCGATGCTGGCGCTAATGTGGATCGTACGTTCGCCGAGGCGTAGCGGTGCGCCGAGGAAATCCAGCACATTGCCCGCAAAGGCCGACGCCCGCGCCTGGGAGTGGTCGCCGCCAATCATCATCGCAAACTCATCCCCGCCCATGCGGGCCAGCATGCCCCCTTCCGGCACCCGATCGCGCAGGGCGCGGGCCATCATGATGATCAGGTCGTCGCCCACGTCGTGGCCGTAAATATCATTCACATCTTTAAAGCCGTCGAGATCGATAAAAACCACGCTTTTGACATCGATATCCCCACGCAAACTGACCCGCTCCAGCTCCTCGATCAACGCCCGTCGGTTGGGCAGATGGCTGAGCCAGTCCGTGCGCGCTACCCGCCGGGCCTGGTTTTCGCCGCGCGCCAGTTTGTACAGCCCGACGCTGCTCAGCAGAATAAACAGCAGGATCAGCCCCGCCGCCAGGAGCACGATTTGCGTGATGTCGTTTGACGCCGCGCTGGCCGCCTGCGCACCGGGCAGGCGCGGCTGCCAGTTAAGATAGCCCAGCAGTTCCCCAGCCGAACTTTTCAGCGGAACGCTGGCCTCGCTGGTGTGCTGTTCGGTGAAATTAAGGTCTTCAATCTGAAAGGTATTCCCGAGATCGCTCAGGATTTGCGGGTTGAGATGGCGGGTAATCACCAGATAGCGGCGCACGTCGTTGTGCACCTGCAGGCGGCCAATCATCGGGCGAATCAGGCCAATGCCGACAAACGCCACCCCCTGGCGCGTGCGGGTGATCCCGGCGTAGATATTTTTCTCAGATTTCAGCGCATCGGCGTTATCACGGATCAGCGCTTTCAGGCCATTGCCAAAAAAATCGAGATTTTGCTCGTGAAAGGCTTTGCTCTTAAACGAGCCCCACAGGACGTTGAAATGTTCGTCCAGCACGAAGGTGCCGTCATACAGGTTGTTGATTTTAAAGCCCGCGCCCCAGGTGTTGTACAGCCATTCGGTGTTCAGAACCGGAGGATAAACTTCGCGGACGGCGTCATCCCAGACGGCGTTATCAATCACCAGCGACCAGACGCGGTTGGCCGAGGTCTGGATCGCGCCCTGCACGGAGAGCGCCGAGCGGTGTTCATCTATTTCATTGGTTTTACTGCTGATCAGGTGCAGGGAGAGGTAAAGCAGCGCCACGACGGAGACGATCAGGCCAATCCCGGCCATAAAGATCATGACGAAAAGGGTTTTCGCGGTGGGAATATTGCGCCAGCTTAATGGGTTATACATTCGCCGCCCTCTCAAAAGCACTTCTTTCTAAGAGTAATACAGGTAGCGAATTTCGCTGCCCGTAAAAACAGGCAGCGATCACATCAGGCCAGTTTTATCATGATCATGCCGGCGAGCAGCAGAACCAGGCCAATCCAGCCTTTACGGTTCAGACGTTGACCGAACAAAATCCAGCCCGCCGCCAGCGTCGCGGCGATACCGAAACCGCCCCACAGGGCGTAGGCCACGGAGAGATCGATCCCTTTCACCGCCTGCGAAAGGGCGCTGAACGCGCCCAGCACGGCGGCGATGGACAGCAGGCCGTAGGCCTTGCGTCGGAAGCCGTCAGAAAATTTCAGGAACACGTTGGCAACGATTTCCAGCACGATCGCCAGACCCAACCAGGCCGCATGAATCCACTCAAACTGTTGCATGAACTGGCTCCTGCGGCTGTTTCTTCGCTTTGCGGGTGCCCGATTTAATCAGCACAATACCCGCAACCAGCGTTGCCAGACCGGCAATTTTCATTGTTGACAGGGTTTCATCAAATAACATCACACTGAACAGCGTGATTAACAGAATACCGATCCCCTCCCATAGCGCATACGCCACGCCGAGCGCGATTTTTTTTACCGCGAACGACAGGAAAATATACGAAAGGGAAATCATCACCAGCATTAAAATAAATCCGGTGTTGCCGTCGCTGACACTTGCCCATTTCATCGACAAGGTTCCGGTAATTTCCGCGACAATGGCCAGGGCTAACAATATCCAGTAAAACATGGTGCATCTCCTGCAAGAGAATATAAATCACTGCAGCTTGTCGAAAACGACAAACCCAGAAAAAATGATATTAATCAGATAGCTGAACGCGTAGCGTTAGCTTAAGCAGAAGACGGGACTATAGCGCGTTGCGCCAGTGTTGCTCACCGGACAGCAGGCAGAGGGAGGTTGAAAAGACAGCGGTGTTATTTGAAAAGTACGTCCTGAACAGATTGTCCATAATATTACAATTATCCGCGGTATTGCTTCTCGTCATTGCGGATGAAAATTGTCCTCGGTAGTTAAACACGCCTGATTTGTACCATAAGCCAGGAATTAACTCAAAACCTTTTCACTTCTTTACCCTGCCCGTTTGACCTGGGTTAGTAGAGTAAATGAATATTCCCGTTATGATATAGATATAAGAATTAACTCAGGAACACACATGGCAAAGCCCATCATTACCCTGAACGGATTAAAAATTGTCATCATGCTCGGAATGCTGGTGATCATTCTTGCGGGGATCCGTTTTGCTGCCGACATCATCGTGCCTTTTATTCTGGCGCTGTTTATCGCGGTGATCCTTAATCCGCTGGTGCAGCGGATGGTGCGCCTGCGCGTCCCGCGCGTGCTGGCGATTTCCTTGCTTATCACGGTGATCATTCTGGCGATGGTGCTGCTGGTGGCGTATCTGGGAACCTCCCTGAACGAGCTGGCGCGCACCCTGCCGCAATACCGCTCCTCGCTGGTCGTACCCCTCCAGCACCTCGAACCCTGGCTGCAGCGCGCCGGGATTGAAGTCTCCGTGGAGGAGTTGCTGAAGTATATCGACCCGAACGCCGCCATGACCCTGGTCACGGCCCTGCTGTCGCAGCTTTCGAGCGCCATGACCTCGATATTCCTGCTGCTGCTGACGGTGGTGTTTATGCTGATCGAAGTCCCGCAACTGCCGATGAAACTGCAGCAGATCATGTCCCGCCCGGTGGAAGGGATGGAGGCGATCCAGCGGGCGCTGGACAGCGTGTCGCGCTATCTGGTGCTGAAAACGGCCATCAGTATTGTGACGGGTCTGGTCGCCTGGGCCATGCTCGCCGCGCTGGACGTGCGCTTCGCCTTTGTCTGGGGGCTGCTGGCCTTTGCGCTCAACTATATTCCCAACATCGGCTCGGTGCTGGCCGCCATTCCCCCTATCGCCCAGGTGCTGGTGTTTAGTGGATTGTACGACGCGCTGATTGTGCTGACGGGTTATCTGATCATTAACCTGGTGTTCGGGAACATTCTTGAACCGCGCATGATGGGCCGCGGGCTGGGGCTGTCGACGCTGGTGGTCTTTTTATCGTTGATCTTCTGGGGCTGGCTGCTCGGCCCGGTCGGGATGCTGCTCTCCGTGCCGCTGACCATTATTGTGAAGATTGCGCTGGAGCAGACGGCGGGCGGCCAGAGCATCGCCGTGCTGCTGAGCGACGTCAGTCATCGCTGAATCTAAACATCGGCTTTGCGATCCTGCCCGCCTCGCGGTAACAGGCCAGCGCCGAACGCCACGCGGTGAGGGAAAACAGCGTGGCATCCCCAACGGAACTGGCCTGTAGTTTTGGCCAGATTTCACGAAACTGCCCCTGCCACGCGTCTGCGCTCATACCATCCAGATAATTGCGGATATGGAACCAGCGCACCTGCTTTTGCTGCCTGAACATCTGCCCGGACAACAGGCCGTAGCAGACAAAAACCCCCGCCTCGGGCAGCCTTTCCAGAATCTGTTCTGCTACCTCGCCCCCCGTGGCGTCGTAGACTATCTCCGCATCGTTGGCGATGGCGCGAATCGCTGCCGTGTCATGCTGTGAAATCGGCGTGATCCCCAGCGCCTTGAGCCGCCCGGCGTGGACGGCGGAACGGTGAATGCCATACACGGCTTCAGCCCCTGCGCTGAGCGCCCACTGCCCCAGCAGCACCGCACAGTCTGACCCGGCCGCCGTCAGCAGCACGCGTTTTCCCTGCGGGGGATAGAGTTTGAGCATCAGCTGCGCGGCGAGCGGATTAATGTACGCGCGGGCAGCCAGCATGGAGTCGATATAATCGGGCACCACAATCGCCAAATCCACCGGGCAATCCACCACCTGCTGCCAGGTTCCCTGCCCGCGCAGCGGCAGTACGCGTTTTCCCATCAGTTCGGTTGGCCCGTCGATCACCACGCCGACCCCCTCATAGCCCGCCACCGCAGGCAGCGGCGTACGGTGGCGATAAGCGCCGGTGATGGGGATCAGATCCGAGGCGTTGACCGGGGAGTAAAGCATCTTCACCCGTAGTTGACCGGGGTTCAGCCGATCGCAGCGGAAAGCTTCCGCTTGCAGCACCGACTCAGGCTCACCAAAACGGCGATAGATTAACGCGAGATTGTTCATAAACGGCCCAGAAAAAGTCACGGCAAGAGCTTACTGGCTCAGACGTTCAGGGAAAACGTTTATTTCGCCACAGGTAGATCCGCGTAGCGCGTCGTATATCCAGGCGAGAGCATTTCGCGCTTCATGGCCCAGTTTTTCTGACTTCCCTGACCGGCAAACCACACCGTGCCGCGCCCGGAGAGATTTAACCTGTCGATAGTTTGCATCAGCGCCTGACTGTTGTGTCGGGGCTGATAGTCATCAAACAGATTCAACTGCGCGACGCCCTGGCTGAAAAAATCACTCAGCATCACGCCCGCTTTCATGTAGCGAAAACCGTCCTGCCAGATCCGCTCCAGCGCCTGGCTGGCGACGCGGATAATGTCGCGCGTATCGTTCGACGGGATTGCCAGCCGACCACTGGCCTGTGGGCCATAAAACACTTCGTTTTCGGCGTGCGGGCTGGTGCGCATAAAGACGCTGATCACGCAGCAATACTGCCTTTCCGCCCGCAGTTTCTCCGCCGCCCGCTCCGCGTAGGCGCACACCGCCTGCTGCATATCGCGATACTCGGTGATGCGGTGCCCAAAGGAGCGGCTACAGATTATCTGCTGTTTGGCGGGGGCAAACTCATCCATCTCCAGACAGGGTTCGCCGCGCAGCTCGCGCACCGTGCGCTCCAGCACCACGTTAAAGTGTTTGCGGATCACCCAGGTTGAGCACTCCGCCAGCTGCAGCGCGTTTTCGATCCCCATCTGATTGAGTTTCTTGCCGATTCGCCGCCCCACACCCCACACCTCGTCCACAGGCACCAGCGCAAGCAATTTTCGCTGACGCTCAGGATCCGACAGATCCACCACGCCTTTGGTTTTACTCCATGTTTTCGCCGCAAAATTGGCCAGCTTGGCGAGAGTTTTGGTCGGCGCGATGCCGACGCCGACGGTCAGCCCGGTATTTTTCAGGATCTGCTCGCGGATCTGGCGGCCAAACGTCTCCAGCGCAATGCAGTTCGCCACGCCGGAGACATTAATAAACGCCTCATCGATGGAATAGACTTCCACCGCGGGCGCCATCTCCGTGAGAATCGACATCACGCGATGGCTCAGATCCGCGTACAACGCATAGTTCGAGCTAAACACCGCCACGTTCTGCCGCCGCAGCTCGTCTTTGATCTTAAAATAGGGCGCGCCCATTTTGATGCCGAGTTTTTTGGCCTCTGCCGAGCGGGAGATAATGCACCCGTCATTATTCGACACCACCACCACCGGTTTACCCAGCAGATCGGGACGAAACACGGTTTCGCAGGAGGTGTAGAAACTGTTGACGTCAACGAGTGCGAACATCATTTCTCTCCTGCGGGCGGCGCGGCGGGCGCGGCATACCAGTTCTCTTTGGCCACCATCACGCTCCCTTCCGGTTGCATAACAAAGTTTGGCGACATAATTTGCACATTGAACTCGTTAAAGACATCCTGGATATGGCTATGCAGTTCGTCGCGGGCAGCCGCCAGCGACTGCCCCGGCACTAACCGGACTTGCAGTTCATAGGCGATATACCAGTCCATCAGTTCCAGCTGGCGCACCAGTGGCGGACAGGATGGGTCGGTGCATTTTGCACGCCTCGCCGCCATTTCCAGCATCGCGTGAACCTGGCGCCAGGGGGTGTCGTAGCCGATGGTCGCGCCAATGGTTAAGTTGATGCCTCTATCCGACTCCTGAGCGCTCAGGTTGGTGATTTTGCCGCTGACCACCACCGCATTCGGCACCGTCACAACATAATTCTCGCGGGTGATAATTTTGGTGGCCAGCATACCGATTTCACTGACCAGTCCTTCGTTATCCGCCACACGAATGACATCCCCTTTTCGCAATGCGCGGGAATAGATAAGGACCAGCCCGCTCATGGCGTGATTCATCACCCCTGCCGACCCCAGCGTGAGCATCAGACCGAAAAACACACTGATACCTTTAAACGCCAGCGAGTTCGCACCGGGTAAAAAGGGGTAGGCCGCCGATAAGGCAAACAGCCACACCACCACAGAGATCAATTTGCGGGTGGCACCGACGGTTTCAGGATGAATGCCCGGCAGCTGTAAACGCCCGGCCTCCACCTGATTGAGCACCATTTTGAGAAGCTTCAGAATAAACGCCGTGATAAGGAAAATGATCAGCACAATCATCAGCCCCGGCAGAGCCGAGACAATGGATAGCGCGATTTGCTGCAGTACGCGAATGGACCAGTCGCCGAGCGACGTCCCCCAGATCCGCGTCCAGGGAAAGAGGCTAAAGGACCAGCTTAGCCAAGCGTAAAACCCCGCCAGACCGAGCAAGATCATCAGCAGCGCGTACAGACGAATTTCAATAGCGCCGATATAGCGCCGCCAGCTTTGGGGCACCCAGCTGCGGTTTTCGACAATCCGTCGTCGATAAAAACGCCGCACCCAGCGCCAGGAGCGCCATGCCCCATAGCCGAAAAGAAAGAGTACCAGCAGGCCTGCTGCGGTTTTCACCACTGAGAGTGCCAGCCAGCCGGTGTCATATTGATCGTGAAGCGCTGCTCTCTGGGCGTCCATCCGCGTTAACACACGCTGTGCTGCCTGATCGAGAGTGAGATCGTCCCCCTCGTCCAGGTCTGCCTGTGTGAGCAACATGATCGGTTTGCCGTTCATGACAATCAGCCTCCCTTGCTGATTGTAACGGGTGACCGACACGATTTTCAGCGGTTCACGGACATCTTCCTGAGTGAAATTGCGCAGCGTATTGCGAATACGCAATACCCGCTCTTCTGGCGTGGTTAAACCGAATTTCGCCTGAAGCATGACCACCGGATGATGAAAGATGTACACCGTGCGCGCACGCTCTTGATCCGTCGGCTCCTGACGGGGTTCAGCGGCGTTGACAGTAAAAGCCAGAACGGAGAGAAAACACGTGAGAAAAGCGAGCAGAATCTTATTCATTCCCACCACCCAAAGCGCGAGATTATTGTTATTTATCAACTTATCGAATCAAGGCTGGCCTGCTGTTTTGAGCATAGACCAGCCAGGCATTTCTGTAACGGACGGCGTCAACGAGCGCGAACATGTCGGTGCGATTTCACGGTGTGCGTCACCACGCCAAAGAGCTGCAGCTCATCCTCTGACTGGAAAACGATGGGAGAAAAGTTTTTGTTGTGCGGCAGCAGGTGGAGATACGGACGGGTTCGCAGCTCTTTCACCGTGAACTCCCCCGCAATCGCCGCCACCACAATATCGCCATGCTCAGCCGTTAACGAGCGGTCGATCACCAGCAGATCCCCGTCGCCAATCCCTGCGCCGATCATCGAATCGCCGCTCACCTTCACGAAATAGGTGGCGCTGGGGTGCTGGATGAGAAGCTTGTTGAGATCGAGACGATCCTCGACATAATCCTGCGCCGGGCTGGGAAAGCCGCACGGGACGCGCTCCAGAAAAAGGGGTAATTCGATGATTTCTTTCAATTCACATGAAAAAACGAGATTCATGATGGTCAACCTGATAATAACTGTATATAAATACAGTATTATGCATTAACCGGTCAGATCAAGTCGATTCTGGCTCGCGAAAATGAAGCCGTTGAAGTCACACGGAATTTAAAAAGGAGAGATCATGCTGAAAGTTATCGCCGAAGATTTTATTAAACCGGAAGCCATAGAGACCGTCCTCCCGCTCTACCGCGCGCTGGTGGAAGCCACAAAGCGGGAGCCGCTGTGCATGGCTTACGATTTATACGTGGATGAGAAAGATGCAGGGCATTTTGTCTTTATCGAAGAGTGGCCGGATCGCGCGGCGCTGGATGTGCACTGTGCGAGCGAACACTTCCGGCGTCTGGTGCCGCTGATCAATCAGCACCAGCGAAAAGAGCCGACGTTTATCCTGATGAACAGTTTCAGCCCTACAGTTTAAAGGTGAAATCGGCGATGTAGCGATCGCCGCCGTCGGCAATCGCTTTCGACAGCTTCTTGTAATACCGCTCGACGCCGTAGGCTTCGATGTGCTGAATTTGCGCGCGAACCGGTGCACAGAACAGCGCGGCGTTTCCGGCCCCAACCCGTTTGCTGTTGGGCGGCAGCTCGGACGAAATCGCTTTAAACCAGGTGCGCACGGCGCTTTTCAGGGGGGCGGGTACTTTGGCGACTTCGTCGATGTCCGTCAGCACTTGCACCGTCGGAAACTGATTGGCCTCGACGGCTTTTTTCAAACGGGTAAAGAACTGGCTGAATAATTCGAAAGATCCCAAATCAGAAATCTTCTGTTTCGTGGAGCCGCGGGTTTGACGGGCCGCTTTCACGCCGGGTTTCCCGCGTTTCGGGCTCTCTTCGAGCTGCAGATCAAACAGCAGATTGCAGTGCTCGCGGCGTTTCTTCACATCAGAGAACATTTCGAGGAAGGTAGAGATAAACTGCGGGGTCATCAGATCGTGAAGTTCGTGGTTCACCAGCCACTGAGAGCGCGCAAACGCGCCTGGTGTGATGAACCAGTCCGGCGTGTCGGTGAATCGCGTTGACTGACCTTTGCTGTCAAATTCGACGAACTCGGCCCCGTTCGCAAACGCGAAACGGCAGTTCTTCAGGCTGGTGATGGTCTGGTTCATTATCAGCGCATCTTTGATAAATCTCGCCACCACCGCACTCATCACAAAGGCGGTGTGTTTGTCATCGCGGATGACATACTTCAGATCTTCTACAGACTTCACGCCGGGTTCAAGATTATCGAATTCTAAGAAAAGGTGATACATACCCATGACTTCCTGATAGCGCCAATCCGCAAAGAATAACACAGATTACTATCAGGGATGTGAGTTGCCAGCCTGCCCTTATCAAAACGCCACACACTTCACACACACTACAATTAAAAACATAGCACACTAACAAACATAAACGAGGTCACTTTATATAAAAAACAGACACTACAAAATCACTAAAATAAAACTTTCTCAGAATTTTATGCTGTTTTTTTACCTGCCATTTCGCCCGTTCTTTGCGGAGATGTTACATCCTTCGCCCCCGTCTTTCAGCGCACTGTCGGCGAAAAAAACGACGCCGTAATTTTGTCATGCATAGAAAAGCAGTAAATTGCATATGTAAACATTTAGCGCTGCCAGTGTGTTTAATGGCTCACACTTCTGTAATTCATTGAGCGGATTTATGATTACTTCGGAATACATCCATAAATGTGATATTCAGAAAATGGAAGCGTTTACACAGTATGCAAAAGCGGATGCGTAGTTTCCGCTATTTTGCCCACTTTCCATACTCAAGCCTTTCCCCTTTCAAATGAAAAGCAGCGCAAAAGGTGGGCAGATTTTTAACGGATTTAATACAAATTAAACCGCAGTTTTAGAAAGTTGACTTGTTTTCACTCTCCACGCATATTTCACAGCACGAATTAACAAGACAACGTTTGGAGGACTTGAGCAATGCCAAGCCGAGATTACCCGGACAAGCGTGTAGCACGCGGCACCGCAAAGGATGCGGACTTAAAAATGTTAAGCGCCAGAATTCAGTCTGCGCTGGTCGAATACGTCCGGGCCACGGCGTATGAAACGCGGCTCAGCAAGCAGGAGATTGTCGCCGAAGCGCTGGAACTGCACAGAAGAAGTCGAATGACGCAAGCGGCCACCGAGTAAACGCGTGGCCGTAAGACGGGCGCGTTATTCCGCCAGCGCGTTCAGCGAGGCGAGAGCCTCATCCGGCAACACCAGGTCGCCAGCCGCCAGGTTTTCATGCAGATGCGCCACCGACGAGGTGCCCGGGATCAGCAGAATATTCGGCGAGCGTTTCAGCAGCCACGCCAGCGCAACCTGCATCGGCGTGGCGCCCAGTGAATCGGCGACTGCCTGCAGACCGGATGATTGCAGCGGCGTGAATCCCCCCAACGGGAAGAACGGCACATAGGCAATCCCCTGCTCCGCCAGGTCGTCAATCAGCGCATCGTCGCTACGATTGACGATGTTATAGAGGTTTTGCACACAGACGATCGGCGTGATGCTCTGCGCCTGCGCAATTTGCGCGGCGGTCACATTGCTCAGACCGATATGTCGCACCAGCCCCTGACGCTGCAGTTCCACCAGCGTGGCTAATGGTTCTTCGATCGATCCCTCGGCAGGTCCGTGCGCGCTGAACATAATGCGCAGGTTCACCACATCCAGCACGTCCAGCTGTAAATTTCGCAGGTTATCGTGCACCGCCTGGGTGAGCTCCTGAGCCGAAAATGCCGGCAGCCAGGAGGCATCTTCCCCACGACGGGCGCCGATTTTGGTGACGATCGTCAGGTCGTCCCGGTACGGATGGAGCGCTTCCCGAATCAACTGGTTAGTCACATGCGGGCCGTAAAAATCACTGGTATCGATGTGATTTACCCCAGCGGCCACCGCTTCGCGCAGCACCGCCAGCGCCGCCTCTTTATCCTTCGGCGGACCAAACACGCCTGGCCCCGCCAGCTGCATCGCCCCATAGCCGAGTCGGTTAACGGAATGCGTACCTAACATATAACTGCCACTTTTATCAATTCGGGTCATATTCATCAGCCTGTTGATTAAGCATTAGTAAAATTAAAGTTTAGCCCCACTACGTCGATAACAATGATGCAACTTCTGCACATCAAATGGGCTTCCGTCATGCTGAAAAATCTGCACGTCATTACCGGGATTGTCTTTGCTCTCACTATATTCTGCCTGTTGCAAGTCGTCACGGGGGGATTGTTCTATTCCGCCGTCAGCAACGACCGTCATAATTTCCAGAACTCAGGCAGCCTCAATGCGCAGCAGGAGAGCCTGAGCGACAGCGTCAATACGCTGGTCAAAACCCGCGTCACGGTCACGCGCGTCGCCATTCGTTACCTTAAAAATCAGCGCGATCCGGCCTCTCTGGCGGCAATCAACAAGCTGCTCGGTAACGCGGGTGACTCTCTGACCAAAGCTGAAAACTACTATAGTGCCTGGCAGGCGATGCCGCCCGTGCAGGGCCAGAGTCAGGCATTGACCACCGAAATGCAAAAAGCGTACAGCCAGATGCACGAGGTAATGCGCCTGTCGATTGAGTATCTGCGTGCCGATAACTATCAGGCGTATGGCGATCTCGACGCGCAGCAGGCGCAGGATGATATGGAGGCCGTCTACACCCGCTGGCGCGCTGAAAATAACACCCTGCTGAAAGCCGCCGCCAAAGAGAACCAGAGCAGCTTTACCCATATGCAGTGGACGCTCGGCACCATTTTCCTGGTGGTGATTGCCGTGCTGATCGTGTTCTGGCAAGGGTTGCAGCACCTGCTGCTGAAGCCCCTGCGCAGCGTGATGAATCATATCCGCACCATCGCCAGCGGCGATCTGACGCAGACGATTTCCATCGACAGTCGCAATGAGATGGGTCAGCTGGCGGCGGGTCTGCATGAGATGCAAACCTCGCTGGTGACCACCGTCAGCGCGGTGCGCGGGAGTACCGATTCGATCTACACCGGCGCGGGCGAAATTGCGGCGGGCAGCAACGATCTCTCCGCCCGTACCGAGCAGCAGGCCTCTTCCCTGGAAGAGACGGCGGCCAGCATGGAAGAGCTGACCGCGACGGTGAAACAGAACTCCGATAATGCCCGTCAGGCGACGCTGCTGGCGAAAAATGCCTCGGAAACCGCCGATCGCGGCGGACGCGTGGTGAATAACGTCATCCGCACCATGACCGAAATTGCCGACAGCTCTCAGCAAATTGCCCACATCACCAGCGTGATCGACAGCATCGCCTTCCAGACCAACATTCTGGCGCTGAACGCCGCCGTCGAAGCCGCGCGAGCGGGTGAACAAGGTCGTGGATTTGCCGTGGTCGCCGGGGAAGTGCGTACCCTGGCCAGCCGCAGTGCGCAGGCGGCAAAAGAGATCAAAGCACTGATCGAAAACTCCGTCAGCCGGGTCAATACCGGCTCCGGACAGGTCAGCGAAGCCGGGGAAACCATGAAAGAGATCGTCGCCGCCGTCACCCGCGTGACCGATATTATGGGGGAGATCGCCTCGGCGTCGGATGAGCAGAGCCGCGGTATTGAGCAGGTGAGCCTGGCGGTTTCGCAGATGGATAGCGTAACGCAGCAGAACGCCGCGCTGGTGCAGGAATCCGCCACGGCGGCCGCTGCGCTGGAGGATCAGGCGGAGCAGCTGCGCCAGGCCGTCGCCGCCTTCCGTCTGAATGTACAGACGCAAACCGCCGCACCCCGCGCGCCAAACCTGAAAACACCGCAGGTGTTGCGCCCGGCCACAGCGTCCGCCGGAGACGGAAACTGGGAAACGTTCTGACCGTTAGCGGCTGCGCTTGGCGTGCCGCTCCCGGTTTTCCAGCTTAGCTTCACCCGATTTTTGTAGCGCAACATAGCACGCCCCGCTGCCGCCATGATGGGGCAGCGCCACGCAGACGGCCTGCACGGCGTCGAACTCGGTCAGCCAGCGCGCCAGGTAGCTGCGCACAATGTTGGCGTGCGAGTTATCTTCCCGGCCTTTGCCGTGGATGATGATCAGGTTGCGCAGGCTGTCCTGCTGAGCCTGCTGAATAAAGGCAAACAGCATCTGGCGGCACTGCTCGACCGGCTGGCGCAGTAAGTTCAGGCTGGCCTGACGCGGATATTTACCGGTGCGTAATTTATCCATCACGCCCTGCTGAACGCCTTCGCGCTGAAAAGTGAGCGGTTCGGCAAGCGGCAGAACATCAAGGAAGCCGAGCGTGAGAAAGTTATCGAGCTGCGTGGTGTCGATACTCTGGCGGGTACGCTGATTGCGACTCGGCTGCCAGGTGATATCGGTGCAGCGTTTCAGGGGCTGGACATCTTCCATGGCGTCAAGAAAAAGGGATTTGTCGTCAGGTTTCATGGTGCTCCTCCAGCGGCATCTGAAGGCGTACTCTACCCGCGCCAGAGGGGTGTTTCAATATCCATGGGCGACGGAGAAAAAATAATCACGCAGTGAAAGATATTAATTTGGCTAATAGATAACAATGAAGCTGCCTTAAAATAAATTTAATCAATCATTAACTGTATAATTTAAGTTAAAAATAAGTGAAATCAGGCACTCCGATCACTTTATTTTTAGGCGAAAGCTGTTATAACTAAATAAACCTGCAGAACGGACAAATAAAGCGGGAGTTGGCAAAAGGACGCACTGCTGTGTGTACTGTAGGGTCTGTCCGATGTCGGCAGGCTCTATTTTTTTATTTCCCTTCGTTAAGCAATATTCCGCGGGCCTGTCTTCTGAACTGAGTTATTAATGACGCGGTTAATGGAGTTTGTCGGGAATCACGTCTCTGGATTAAATAATAAGCGGCTTTGGGTAAGATCTCTTCGACCGGCAACATCACCAGACGGTGCGCCAGGAGCGGATCGCAGCCCAGTTCCTGCGGTAAAATGCTCAGAAAATCACTCTGCGCCACCAGGCTAATACAGGATGAGAATGTTTCGCAAACAACGCCAATTTGCGGTAATTGTGAGCGATAACGAAATATATCCTCCAGCTGTTTATAATAACTCCCGCGCGGCGTAGGCATCGTCCAGTTATAATTCATAAGCTCACTAATTGATTTTGCACCGATGGCCGGATGACCTTGCCGACAAAATATTGCGAAGGGTTTTTCGAACAGTTTTTCAAAGGTAAATTCGTGATCGTAGGGTCCCTGATAATAGGTATTGATGGTGAAATCCAGCTCTCCCTGGCGTAATTCATTGATCATCGATACCAGCTGCCCTTCCATAATTCGCACTTTCACCTGCGGGTGCTGCTCGTGAAAACGGGTGATCACCGCGGGCATTAAGGTGCGCGCGACGCTGGCCCCCATCCCGATATTGATCTGCCCGCCCTGCAGCCCCTGCCGCTGGCGAATGTCGTCCTGCGCGGCACGCAGCTCTTCGAGGATCAGGTTGGCGTGCTGATAGAAACTCTCTCCGCACTCCGTCAGCGCCACGCCTTTACTGCGTCGCACAAACAGCTGCGCGGCCATGCCCTCTTCGAGTTCTTTAATGGATTTGGTCAATGCCGGTTGCGACAGATTCATCGCCCGGCTGGCACCGCGAATACTGCCCTGACGCGCCACTTCAACGAACGCGCGGATCTGATGAAATTTAACCTGAAATGACATAGTTCGACCGATAACCGTTGTTTATCAGAGTAAAGAAATTGTCATCTACTTTAATGGAAATGGATGTGCGAGGGTAATTCCTGAACGGTTAAAACTGTGAAAAATTGGTTAGTGATAAGTAAAAACTATCACAGCGTGAAGCAGTTCACATATTTTAATGATGACAGGAACAGAGATGGATTCACTGACACAATCCCTTGAAAAATTAATGTCTCAGCTGATCGCCTGGCGGCGTGATTTTCACCAGTATGCCGAATCTGGCTGGGTGGAGTTTCGCACCGCGGCAAAGGTCGCGGAGATCCTCGATAACTTAGGCTACGAGCTGGCGATGGGCCGCGACGTGGTCGACGCCGACAGCCGTATGGGCCTGCCCGACGCCGACACTCTGGCTGCAGAATATGCCCGCGCGCGCCAGCAGGGTGCGCCGGAAAAATGGCTCAGTGCCTTTGAAGGCGGATTTACCGGCCTTGTCGCCACGCTGAACACCGGCCGCCCCGGCCCGACGCTCGCCTTTCGGGTGGACATGGACGCACTGGATCTCAGCGAAGCCCTCGACGAGAGTCACCGCCCGTTCCGCGACGGTTTTGCCTCCTGTAATCCCGGGATGATGCACGCCTGCGGTCACGACGGACACACAACCATCGGCCTCGGGCTGGCGCATCTGCTGAAGCAGAACGAATCCCGCCTGAACGGCACCATCAAACTCATCTTCCAGCCGGCGGAAGAAGGCACCCGCGGCGCACGGGCGATGGTCGCCGCCGGTGCGCTGGACGGCGTCGATTACTTCACCGCGATCCACATCGGCACCGGCGTTCCGGCCGGGACCGTCATCTGCGGCAGCGATAACTTTATGGCGACCACCAAATTTGACGTGCGCTTTACCGGCGTCGCCGCCCACGCTGGAGGTAAACCGGAAGACGGACGCAACGCCCTGCTCGCCGCCGCGCAAGCCGCCCTGGCCCTGCACAGCATTGCCCCCCACAGCGAAGGCGCGTCACGCGTTAACGTCGGCGTGATGCAGGCGGGCAGCGGGCGCAACGTGGTTCCGGCCAGTGCGCTGTTAAAAGTTGAAACGCGCGGCGAAAGCGAAGCCATTAATCAGTATGTGTTTGAGCGCGCACAGGGCGTGATTGACGGCGCGGCGGCGCTGTACGGAGTGAAAGCCGAAGTGCGTCTGATGGGGGCTGCAACCTCAGGTACCCCTTCTCCGGCCTGGGTGAATTACCTTCGCGAGCAGGCAAGCCAGGTGGCGGCGGTCCATCAGGCCATCGACAAGGTGAAAGCTCCGGCAGGTTCAGAAGATGCCACCCTGATGATGGCCCGCGTACAGCAAAACGGCGGTCTGGCTTCGTACATGGTGTTTGGGACTGATTTAAGCGCCGGGCATCACAATGAGAAGTTTGATTTTGACGAGCAGATCATGGGCGTGGCGATTGAAACGCTGGCCCGTACTGCGATCAATTTTCCCTGGACGCGAGGTGTGTAATGCAGGAGATCTACCCTTTTATTGACGATGCCATCGAAACCCGATGTCAGACCTTTACCGATATTGCCGATGACATTTGGGATCATCCGGAAACACGCTTTGAGGAGTTCTGGTCCTCCGACCGTCTGGCCAACGCGCTGGAGGCGGAAGGTTTTACCCTGACCCGTGAGGCTGGCGGCATTCCCAATGCCTTTATCGCCAGCTTCGGCAGCGGGAAACCTGTCGTCGCCCTGTTAGGCGAATTTGACGCGCTGGCGGGCCTGAGCCAGTCGGCGCACTGCGCCACCCCACAGTCGGACACGCCGGGCGCGAACGGCCACGGCTGCGGACATAACCTGCTCGGCACCGCCGCGCTGGCGGGCGCGGTGGCGGTCAAAAGCTGGCTGGAACAGCACGGTGGCAGCGGAACGGTACGTTTCTACGGCTGCCCCGGCGAAGAAGGCGGCTCCGGGAAAACCTTTATGGTGCGCGAAGGGCTGTTCGACGACGTCGATGCCGCCGTAACCTGGCACCCGGAGGCTTTCGCCGGAATGTTTAACGTCAGCACCCTGGCGAATATCCAGGCCTCATGGCACTTTCAGGGGATCGCCGCCCATGCCGCGAATTCCCCTCATCTCGGGCGAAGCGCGCTGGATGCCGTCACCCTGATGACTACCGGCACCAATTTCCTCAATGAGCACATCATCGAAAAAGCCCGCGTCCATTACGCCATCACCAACGCCGGCGGGATTTCGCCGAACGTGGTGCAGGCGCAGGCCGAGGTGCTGTATCTGATCCGCGCCCCGGAGATGGCCGATGCGCAGCAGATCTACGAGCGCATTGAGAAAATCGCACAAGGCGCGGCGCTGATGACCGAAACCACCGTCGAGTGCCGTTTCGATAAAGCCTGCTCGAGCTATCTGCCGAACCGCACGCTCGAAGCCGCGATGTACAGCGCCTTACAGCATTACGGCACGCCAGAGTGGACGGACGAAGAGCGCACGTTTGCCGGGGAGATCCGCAAAACCCTGACGGCTAACGATCTGCAAAACAGCCTGAAAAATATCGCCGCCACGGGCGGAGAGGAAGGCAAAGCTTTTGCCCGCAGAAATCGCGAGACGCTTCTGGTGGAGGAAGTGGCCCCGTACGCCATCACCGATAACGTGCTGGCCGGTTCCACCGACGTGGGTGATGTGAGCTGGAAAATGCCGGTCGCGCAATGCTTCACCCCCTGCTTTACCGTCGGCACGCCGCTGCATACCTGGCAACTGGTGGCTCAGGGCCGCACGTCTATCGCCCATAAAGGGATGCTGCTGGCCGGAAAAGTGATGGGCGCGACGGCGCTGAACCTGCTGCAGGATGCGTCACTTCTGCAGGCCTGCCGGGATGAGTTTGAACAACAGATCGCAGAACGACCGTACGAGTGTCCGATACCGCATAACGTGACACCGTCACCATTAAAATAATAAAACACGCAAACACAATAACATAACAACACAACAGTCCCGAGGAACGCCCATGAGTATGTCTTCCATACCTTCGCATTCCCCATCCGGTAAGGTCTATGGCTGGGTTGAGAGGATCGGCAACAAAGTGCCGCACCCTTTCCTGCTTTTTATCTATTTGATTGTGATCCTGATGATCGCCACCGCCGTGCTGTCCGCTTTTGACGTCTCCGTGCGCAGCCCGGCGGACGGCAGCATGGTGGCGGTGAAAAACCTGCTCAGCGTGGAAGGTCTGCACTGGTTTTTGCCGAATGTGATTAAAAACTTCAGCGGCTTTGCGCCGCTCGGGGCAATTCTGGCGCTGGTGCTGGGCGCGGGTCTGGCGGAACGCGTCGGGCTGTTGCCTGCCCTGATGGTCAAAATGGCGTCGGTGGTGAACGCCCGTTACGCCAGCTACATGGTGCTGTTTATCGCCTTTTTCAGCCACATCTCCTCTGATGCGGCGCTGGTGATCATGCCGCCGATGGGGGCGCTGATTTTCCTCGCCGTCGGGCGGCACCCGATCGCGGGCCTGCTGGCCGCTATCGCCGGGGTCGGGTGTGGATTTACAGCTAACCTGCTGATCGTCACCACCGACGTGCTGCTCTCCGGCATCAGCACCGAAGCGGCGAAAACCATCGATACGGCCATGCACGTCAGCGTGATCGACAACTGGTACTTTATGGCAAGCTCGGTGATTGTGCTGACCATCGTCGGCGGCCTGATCACCGATAAAATCGTCGAGCCGCGGCTGGGCACCTGGGAAGGCAGTCGCGATGAAAAACTGGAGTCGCTCAGCCAGGCGCAGCGCCACGGCCTGCGCGTAGCGGGCGTGGTCTCTCTGCTGTTTATCGCGGCCATTGCCCTGATGGTGGTTCCGGAAAACGGCGTGCTGCGCGATCCGGTGAAACACACGGTCCTGCCGTCGCCGTTCATTCAGGGCATCGTCCCGCTGATTATCCTGTTCTTCTTTATTGTCTCCCTCGCCTACGGCATCGCCACCGGCAAAATCCGCCGTCAGGGCGATCTGCCGCAACTGATGATCGAGCCAATGAAAGAGATGGCCGGATTTATCGTGATGGTGTTCCCGCTGGCGCAGTTCGTGGCGATGTTTAACTGGAGCAACATGGGCAAGTTCATGGCCGTCGGCCTGACCGATGCCCTGGAATCTGCCGGGCTGAGCGGCGTGCCGGCGTTTGTCGGCCTGGCGCTGCTCTCGTCTCTGCTTTGCATGTTTATCGCCAGCGGGTCGGCCATCTGGTCGATTCTGGCGCCGATCTTTGTGCCGATGTTTATGCTGCTCGGTTTTCATCCGGCGTTCGCGCAGATCCTGTTCCGCGTGGCGGATTCCTCGGTGATCCCGCTGGCGCCCGTATCGCCCTTTGTTCCGCTGTTCTTAGGCTTCCTGCAACGCTACAAGCCCGAGGCGAAACTGGGTACCTACTATTCGCTGGTGCTGCCGTATCCGCTTATCTTTTTAGGGGTATGGCTGGTGATGTTGGTCGCGTGGTATCTTGTCGGTCTGCCAATTGGACCGGGGATTTACCCACGGCTGAATTAAGGGACAAAGGATGCTGAGATTACTCGAAGATAAGATTGCCACGCCGCTTGGCCCGCTGTGGATCATTGCCGATGAGCAGTTCAATCTGCGCGCGGTGGAGTGGGAAGAGCACAGCGATCGAATGGTTGAGTTGTTGAATATCCACTATCGCGACGGCTATGAACGCATCAGCGCGAGCAACCCTGGCGGGTTGAGTGCGAAGATGGCGGATTACTTCGAGGGCGATCTCAGCATTATCGATACCTTACCGACCGCCACGGCGGGAACGCCTTTCCAGCGCGAAGTGTGGCAGGCTCTGCGCGCCATCCCCTGCGGGCAAGTTATGCACTACGGTCAGCTCGCCGAGCAGCTCGGTCGCGCGGGAGCTGCGCGCGCCGTGGGTGCGGCCAATGGCTCAAATCCGGTCAGTATCGTGGTGCCCTGCCATCGCGTGATCGGACGCAACGGCACCATGACGGGCTACGCCGGTGGCGTGCAGCGTAAAGAGTGGTTATTGCGCCACGAAGGGTATTTGCTGCTTTAGAAATCCAGGCTTTTAGTGCTTAATTTTCTATGATTTAGGTCATTATTCCACAATCAAACTGTGGAATATCAAGAAGATGGCGACGCATTGTCGCCACTTGTCTCTATTGATGGTTTCCCAGGCTTACGCGCACTCCAAAAAGATGTTAAAATTGACCAATATCAATTAAGGCTTGAGCAGACCTATGATCCCGGAAAAGCGAATTATACGACGCATTCAGTCTGGCGGTTGTGCTATCCATTGCCAGGATTGCAGCATTAGCCAGCTCTGTATCCCGTTTACCCTGAATGAGCATGAACTCGATCAGCTTGATAATATCATCGAGCGCAAAAAGCCTATTCAGAAAGGGCAGACGCTGTTTAAGGCGGGAGACGAACTGAAATCGCTCTATGCTATCCGTTCTGGCACCATTAAGAGCTACACCATCACCGAGCAAGGCGATGAGCAGATCACCGGCTTCCATCTGGCGGGCGATTTAGTCGGCTTTGACGCTATCGGTACCGGCCATCACCCGAGCTTCGCTCAGGCGCTGGAAACCTCCATGGTTTGCGAAATCCCGTTCGAAACCCTGGACGATCTGTCAGGCAAAATGCCGAACCTGCGTCAGCAGATGATGCGTCTGATGAGCGGGGAGATCAAAGGCGATCAGGACATGATCCTGCTGCTTTCCAAGAAGAATGCGGAAGAGCGTCTGGCAGCCTTTATCTACAACCTGTCGCGCCGCTTTGCTGAACGTGGTTTTTCTCCACGTGAATTCCGCCTGACCATGACTCGTGGTGATATCGGTAACTACCTGGGCCTGACCGTTGAAACCATCAGCCGTCTGCTGGGTCGTTTCCAGAAAAGCGGCATGCTGGCGGTGAAAGGTAAGTACATCACTATTGAAAACGGTGAAGCGCTGGCGGTTCTCGCCGGTCACTCCCGCAACGTCGCTTAAGCCTCATCTCTCTTCTGCCGGATCGATAAATTTTCGTCATTTATTGATCTGGCAAAACCTTCTCCCCTGTTTCATTCAACATATATAGGTTACTCTTTTAATTACAGACTGTGGTGACAGTAGTAAGGAGACCTGTATGGCAAAGTATCAAAACATGCTGGTGGCCATCGATCCTAATCAGGACGATCAACCGGCGTTACGGCGAGCTGTCTATTTACATCAACGGATTGGCGGCAAAATCAAAGCGTTTTTGCCGATCTATGATTTCTCATATGAGATGACCACCCTTCTGTCGCCTGACGAGCGCACTGCTATGCGTCAGGGAGTGATCAGCCAGCGGACCGCGTGGATCCGCGAGCAGGCAAAATATTACATCGATGCCGGTATCCCCATCGACATCAAAGTGGTGTGGCATAACCGTCCTTTTGAAGCCATCATTCAGGAAGTCATGAGCGAACAACATGACCTGCTGCTGAAGATGGCGCACCAACACGACAAACTTGAAGCCGTGATTTTTACCCCAACCGACTGGCATCTGCTGCGTAAGTGTCCTTGCCCGGTATGGATGGTGAAAGACCAGCCGTGGCCGGAAGGCGGTAAGGCGCTGGTGGCGGTGAACCTCGCCAGCGAAGAGAATTATCACAACGCCCTGAACGAAAAACTGGTCAAAGAGACGATCCAGCTTGCCGAACAGGTCAATCACACCGAGGTCCATCTGGTCGGGGCATATCCGGTGACTCCTATCAATATCGCTATCGAACTGCCGGAGTTTGACCCGAGCGTGTATAACGACGCGATCCGCGGTCAGCACCTGTTGGCGATGAAAGCCCTGCGCCAGAAATTCAGTATCGACGAGAAGATGACGCACGTAGAGAAAGGCCTGCCTGAAGAGGTGATCCCGGATCTGTCGGAGCATTTGCAGGCGGGGATTGTGGTGCTCGGCACCGTCGGGCGCACCGGGATTTCCGCGGCGTTCCTTGGCAATACGGCGGAACAGGTGATCGACCATCTGCGCTGTGACCTGTTGGTCATTAAACCGGATCAGTATCAGACCCCGGTTGAGCTGGATGACGAAGAAGACGATTGATGTTTTAATATGAAAAAAGCCGCCAATTATGGCGGCTTTTTTATTGCCGGGTGGCGCTGACGCTTACCCGGCCTACATGTATCGCGTAGGCCCGGCAAGCTTGCGCCGCCGGGCAAAACACACTTACAGCGCTTTCAGAATCGCATCCACGCTGGCTTTGGCATCGCCAAACAGCATGTGGGTGTTCTCTTTGAAGAACAGCGGGTTCTGCACGCCTGCGTAGCCGGTGTTCATCGAGCGTTTGAAGACGATAACGTTCTGCGCCTTCCACACTTCCAGAACCGGCATACCGGCAATCGGGCTGCCAGGATCGTCCTGCGCCGCTGGGTTCACCGTATCGTTCGCGCCGATAACCAGCACCGTGTCGGTGTCGGCGAAATCATCGTTGATCTCGTCCATCTCCAGCACCACGTCGTAAGGCACTTTCGCCTCCGCCAGCAGCACGTTCATGTGACCAGGCAAGCGCCCTGCCACCGGGTGAATACCGAAACGCACTTTGATCCCGCGGGCACGCAGCTTCTCGGTGATTTCCGCCACCGGATACTGCGCCTGCGCCACCGCCATGCCGTAGCCTGGGGTGATGATCACGGAGTGGGAGTTTTTCAGCATATCAGCCGTGTCTTCCGCCGTAATTTCACGGTGCTCGCCGACTTCTTCGTCACCGCTGGACGACGCACCGTCGGTACCAAAACCACCGGCAATCACGCTGAAGAACGAACGGTTCATCGCCTTACACATGATGTACGACAGGATCGCACCCGACGAGCCCACCAGCGCACCGGTGACAATCAGCAGGTCGTTGCTGAGCATAAAGCCCGCCGCCGCTGCCGCCCAACCGGAATAGGAGTTCAGCATCGACACCACGACCGGCATATCCGCCCCGCCGATCGACGCCACCAGATGCCAGCCAAACGCCAGCGCAATAACGGTCATCACCAGCAGCGCCAGAACCTGCATACCGGTACTTTCGGTACGCACAAACACCACCAGCAGCAGGAAGGAAACCACCAGCGCCGCGAGGTTCATTTTGTGGCGGTTTGGCAGCATCAGCGGTTTAGACGAAATCTTGCCGCGCAGTTTGCCGAACGCCACGATAGAACCGGTGAAGGTCACCGCACCGATGAAGATCCCGAGGAACACTTCGGTCAGATGGATATTGACCAGAATCGGCTCCATGCCCGGTTCGTGATACAGGTAGCTGTTAAAGCCCACCAGCACCGCCGCCAGACCGACAAAGCTGTGCAGAATCGCCACCAGCTCTGGCATCTCGGTCATTTCCACGCGCTTCGCCAGGCGAATACCGATGGCACCACCGATGAGCATCGCCACCAGAATCCATGCGACGTTGCCGGTGTCCGGCCCGAAGATGGTCGCAATCAGCGCGATCGCCATACCGGCGATACCAAAGTGGTTCCCGCGCTGCGACGTTTCGTGTTTCGAAAGCCCCGCCAGACTGCAGATAAACAGGATTGCAGCAACAATGTATGCCGCTGTGACTAATCCTCCAGACATATGCTACCCCTTAGCCTTTACGAAACATTTTCAGCATGCGCTGAGTCACGGTGAAACCACCGAAAATATTGATACTGGCGATCAGCACCGCGATAAAGCTCAGGAAGCTAATCCAGCCGCCGTGACCAATCTGCAGTAACGCCCCCACCACGATAATCCCTGAAATGGCGTTCGTGACCGACATTAAAGGCGTGTGCAGCGCGTGAGACACGTTCCACACCACGTAGTAACCGACAACACACGACAGCGCGAAGACGGTGAAGTGGCCGAGGAACTCTTTCGGTGCCACGTCAGCCAGCCAGCCGAAGAGAATAATCACCAGCGCCATCAGGGCATATTTACGCCACGGTGAGACAGGTTGAGCCGGTTCTTTCGGTGCAGGAGCCGCTTTTGGTGCGGCCTGTGGCTGGGCGGAAACCTGAATTGGCGGAGCCGGCCAGGTGATTTCGCCGTCACGGATCACCGTCACGCCGCGCACCACCACATCATCAAAATCAACAACCACGTTGCCGTCTTTCTCTTTGCAGAGCAGTTTCAGCAGGTTAACGAGGTTAGTGCCGTACAGCTGAGAAGACTGCGTTGGCAGACGGCCAGGCAGGTCGGTGTAACCGATGATCTTCACGCCGTTCGCCGTGGTCATCACTTCGTTCGGCACCGTGTATTCACAGTTGCCGCCGTTCTGCGAGGCCAGATCGACAATCACGCTCCCGGCTTTCATGGAATCAACCATTTCGCGGGTAATCAGCTTCGGAGCCGGTTTACCCGGGATTAGCGCGGTGGTGACGATGATATCGACATCTTTCGCCTGGGCCGCAAAGAGTTCCATTTCCGCTTTGATGAAGGCTTCGGACATCACTTTGGCGTAACCATCACCGCTGCCCGCTTCTTCTTTGAAGTCCAGCTCGAGGAACTCAGCGCCCATACTCTGGACCTGCTCTTTCACTTCCGGGCGGGTATCAAAGGCACGAACGATCGCGCCGAGGCTGTTGGCCGCGCCGATGGCAGCAAGACCAGCCACACCGGCACCGATCACCATCACTTTCGCCGGAGGAACTTTGCCCGCCGCGGTGATTTGACCGGTAAAGAAGCGACCAAACTCATGGGCAGCTTCGACGATCGCACGATAACCGGCGATGTTCGCCATTGAACTCAGCGCATCCAGCGACTGGGCGCGGGAGATACGCGGCACGGAGTCCATCGCCATGACGGTGACACCGCGTGCGGCGAGTTTCTCCATCAGCTCCGGATTCTGCGCAGGCCAGACGAAGCTCACCAGCGTCGTGCCCGGATTCAGTAAAGCAATTTCGCTCTCGGTTGGCGCATTCACTTTCAGAATCACCGGCGACTGCCAGATCTCAGCCTCGCTCACGACCTCAGCGCCAGCCTGAATAAATGCCTCGTCATCGAAACTCGCCAGTTTGCCCGCGCCGCTTTCAACCGCGACGGTAAAACCCAGTTTAAGCAGCTGCTCGACCGTTTTCGGCGTGGCAGCAACGCGGGTTTCATTGGCTAACCGTTCTTTTGGTACCCCAATACGCATAGTTTTCCCTTCCATCGGTTCTTGATGATGGTTTGTCGATAAATGACCGCGATTCGCATAAGCGTCGCCAGTGAGACCTGGCTGATGAATAATCACGGAAAATAAAACAGTAACAAACTTTCTATAACCTACTGAAAATACCGCCTGTGATCTACAGCAAGAAAACACTATTTCTGACTTTATCTGTGAAAAATAAGTGATCGCCGTCTCTGACAGCGATATTTACCTTAATTTCCTCGCCAGGCCCGATAAATAGCTCAAGCGAAGCGGTAAAAACATGATATAGCGCCGTATTAAAACAACTTATTAACATTAAATTAACTTGTAAAAGTCATATGCTTAATCAGTTTTACTGCTCAAACCCCTGTTTACTCGACATATCAGTAAATGTTATCGAATTTGATCCTGTCGGGAGCACAGGGAGTGAAAAATGCCGCAGACAGCGACGGGTTTTAAATGCCATAATCGGCGACGATTTCAAATTAACAACAACACCAGTATATGGTTTGCGCAAGGCGAAGGATTATTTTTATGAAGCTTAAGAACACTCTCCTGGCGTCCGCACTTCTTACTGCGACCGCCCTGTCCGCAAATGCCGCGACAGAGTTGACGCCAGAGCAAGCGGCAGCGTTGAAACCTTACGATCGCGTGACGATTACCGGTCGTTTTAACGCTATTAGCGATGCCGTACGCGCAGCCTCCGCTCGCGCAGACAAAGAAGGCGCTGCCTCTTTTTACGTTGTGGATACTTCCGATTACGGTAGCGGCGGCAACCTGCGCGTCGTGGCCGATCTGTACAAACAAGATGCCCCGAAAGCTGACGCACCGAAAAACCGCGTGATCAATGGTGTCGTTGAGCTGCCGAAGGATCAGGCCGTTGCGCTGGAACCCTTTGACACCGTGACCGTTCAGGGCTTCTACCGCAGCCAGCCAGAAGTGAACGATGCCATCACCAAAGCGGCGAAAGAGAAAGGCGCAGCCTCTTTCTACATCGTGCGCCAGATTGACGCCAACCAGGGCGGCAACCAGCGTATCACCGCGTTCATCTACAAAGCGGATGCCAAAAAACGTGTTCTGCAGAGCCCTGACGCCATCCCGGCTGATTCAGAAGCAGGCCGCGCTGCCATCGCTAAAGGCGGCGAAGAAGCGAAGAAAGTGGAAATCCCGGGCGTTGCGACCACTGCCACACCAAGCTCTGACGTCGGTCGTTTCTTTGAAACGCAGACCACCAAAGGCGGTCGTTACACTGTCACCCTGCCGGACGGCACCAAGATTGAAGAGCTGAACAAAACCACTGCCGCGCAGATGGTGCCTTTCGACAGCATCAAGTTCACCGGCAACTACGGCAACATGACCGAAGTCTCTTACCAGGTGGCGAAACGTGCCGCGAAGAAAGGGGCCAAGTATTACCACATCACCCGCCAGTGGCAGGAACGTGGTAACAACCTGACCGTCAGCGCTGACCTGTACAAGTAACAAAACAGGTTTGAAAAGGCGGCGCAATGCCGCCTTTTTTGTAACTTTTTTCTTATTTCTGCCTCACATCATTGCATGCCCGCAATACACTCCGTAAAATCCCGCGCCTTAGTGTGATCCACCATTTTTATGCGCTTGTGCGAAATAATTATTCTGGATTTGGACCTTTCATAACAGGAAGCCAATGGAAAAGAAACTTGGCCTAAGCGCTTTAACTGCGCTCGTTTTAAGCTCCATGCTCGGCGCGGGCGTATTCAGTTTGCCGCAGAATATGGCGGAAGTCGCGAGCCCCGCGGCGCTGCTCATCGGCTGGGGGATCACCGGCGTTGGGATCCTGCTGCTGGCCTTTGCCATGCTTTTGCTCACGCGCATCCGCCCGGACCTGGACGGCGGAATATTCACTTACGCCCGCGAAGGGTTTGGCGAGCTGATTGGCTTCTGCTCGGCCTGGGGCTACTGGCTCTGCGCGGTGATCGCCAACGTCTCCTATCTGGTCATTGTCTTCTCGGCCCTCAGCTTCTTTACCGATACGCCTGAACTTCGTTTCTTTGGCGACGGTAACACCTGGCAATCCATCGTTGGCGCATCGGTCCTGCTGTGGCTGGTTCACTGGCTGGTGCTGCGCGGCGTGCAGACCGCGGCGAGCATTAACCTGGTGGCGACGCTGGCAAAACTGGTTCCGCTGGGCCTGTTCATCGTGCTCGCGTTTATCGCGTTTCGTCTCGACGTCTTTAGCCTTGATTTCAGCGGTGTCGCCCTCGGCGTGCCGGTCTGGGAGCAGGTGAAAAATACCATGCTCATCACCCTGTGGGTGTTTATCGGTGTGGAAGGCGCGGTGGTGGTGTCGGCGCGAGCCCGCAACAAGCGCGACGTAGGCCGTGCCACGCTGCTGGCAGTCCTGGCAGCGCTTAGCGTCTACCTGATGGTGACGTTGCTCTCCATCGGCGTCGTTGCGCGTCCCGAACTGGCGCAAATGCGTAACCCGTCGATGGCGGGCCTGATGGTTAAAATGATGGGTTCCTGGGGCGATGTGGTGATTGCGGCGGGGCTGATCGTCTCGGTCTGCGGCGCGTACCTGAGCTGGACCATTATGGCCGCAGAAGTACCTTTCCTGGCCGCGACGCATAAAGCCTTCCCGCGTATGTTTGCCCGTCAGAACAAAAACAGCGCGCCGTCTGCGTCCCTGTGGCTGACCAACATCAGCGTGCAGGTCTGTCTGGTGCTGATCTGGCTCACAGGTTCGGACTATAACACCCTGCTGACCATTGCCTCCGAGATGATTCTGGTACCCTATTTCTTAGTCGGTGCCTATCTGTTAAAAATAGCTGCCCGCCCGGCGCATTACGTGGTCGGTGTCGGGGCCTGTCTCTACGGGCTATGGTTATTGTATGCTTCAGGGCCAATGCACCTGCTGCTGTCGGTGGTGCTGTATGCGCCGGGTCTGCTGGTGTTTATCTACGCCCGCCGCACGCATCAGCTCGGACACGCGCTGAAGCGCCGTGAAATGGCGTTGATTGGTATGTTACTGGTTGCTGCCGTACCGGCGACCTGGATGTTAATGGGATAAGCGCGTTTTTCCCATTGTCGAAGGAATATGGAGAACACGATGGGAAAAGTACCGCAACGCCCGATTCTGATTACTGGCGCAGGCCGACGCATCGGCCTCGCCCTTGCCCACCACTTCCTCAATCAGCACCAGCCGGTGATCGTCAGTTACCGGACGGAATACGGCTCCATTGAAGGATTGAGAAACGCAGGCGCGGTCTGCATTCAGGCGGATTTCTCCACGGACGCCGGGATTCTGGCATTTGCTGACACCGTGAAATCCACCTCTGACGGCCTGCGCGCTATCGTGCATAACGCCAGCGCCTGGCAGGCAGAAAAACCGGGCACACCGCTGAGTGACACCCTCGCCGCGATGATGCAGATCCACGTTCACGCCCCCTATTTGCTCAACCACGCCCTGCAGGATCTGCTGTGCGGGCACGGCCATGCCGCAAGCGATATCATTCATTTCACCGATTACGTGGTGGAGCGCGGAAGCGACAAACACATCGCCTATGCGGCAAGCAAAGCGGCGCTGGATAACATGACCCGCTCATTTGCCCGCAAGCTCGCGCCAGAGGTCAAAGTCAACGCCATCGCCCCGTCGCTGATTCTGTTTAACGACCACGATGACGCGGAATATCGCCAGAAAGCGCTCAATAAATCGCTGATGAAAATCGCGCCGGGCGAGAAAGAGGTGATCGATCTTATCGACTACCTGCTGACCAGTTGCTACGTGACAGGCCGCTCATTCGGCGTGGACGGCGGTCGCCCGCTGAACTAGTGGAAACGGCTCCAGAAGAAGATCAACACCCAGGCGCTGAGGCTCCAGCAGACCACTGCCCCGCCCAGCGCCAGCGGTAACCGCATCATGGCGGTGAAATACCACAGAGAAAGCAGATAGATAAAATAGGGAATGATCGACCACATACCAAACACGATGGTGGTCCGCAGCGCCTCAATTCCCCGCTCAGACGCCACAATATAGTGAGCGATCAGCGCAAAGGTCGGGAACAGCGGAATCAGCCCGGCGATATAGTAATTTTTGGTCTTCGCCAGAATGCCAATCAACACGACCACCAGCGCACCCAGCGCGGCTTTGATCAAAAGCGCCATCCTTTTCCCTTAACAATCAAATAACAATAACGGCCAGCATAACGGAACTGGGGTTAATTTTGAAAGATTAATGGAAGGTTAAGGTTGCGCGGTGTATGTTGGCTTTTTTCACGAAAACAGACGTTGTATGAATAAGATCGTTTTTGTTGAGGACGAACCGGAAGTCGGCCAGCTGATCGCCGCCTATCTGGGAAAACACGATATGGACGTTATCGTTGAGCCGCGAGGCGACCGTGCGGAAGAAGTGGTGCTGCGCGAAAAGCCCGACCTGGTGCTGCTCGATATCATGCTCCCCGGCAAAGACGGGATGACCGTGTGCCGCGATTTACGCGCGCAATGGGACGGCCCGATAGTGCTGCTCACCTCCCTCGACAGCGACATGAACCACATTCTGTCGCTGGAAATGGGCGCGAACGATTATATTCTCAAAACCACGCCGCCTGCGGTGCTGCTGGCGCGCCTGCGGTTACACCTGCGCCAGCGCGTCGTCACCGAAAGCCAGACGTCGTCTGCGGCACTGACCCCGCACAAAGCCATGCGTTTTGGCACCTTGTCGATCGACCCCGTTAACCGTCAGGTACTGCTTTCCGGCGTGGATATCGCCCTGTCGACCGCCGATTTTGATCTGCTGTGGGAGCTGGCGACCCACGCCGGACAGATTATGGATCGCGACGCCCTGCTGAAAAACCTGCGCGGCGTGAGCTACGACGGGATGGATCGCAGCGTTGACGTCGCCATTTCGCGCCTGCGTAAAAAGCTGCTGGATAACGCCACCGAGCCGTATCGCATCAAAACCGTGCGTAACAAAGGCTATCTGTTCGCACCGCACGCCTGGGAAACCTGATAGCCAGACACGCAGAGCTCTAGCGCTGAAACATCGCCAGAAGATAAGAGAGGCTGCAGCTCCACCAGTCTCTCTTCCGGAGAGGATGCTCATACTTTGAATCAGCGCATTGAAATGAGAGTTACTCTTCAGCGATATTATTCGAACAAATCACATTAAGGATGATAACCATGAAAACCTTCGTGCTACCCTGGTTTATTTTCATTAACGTATACGGTTGCATTACGCTTGCAAATCAGTTGAGTGAGTCATGGTTTGATGGCTCAGACATACCCATGTTCATCGCTATTCCCTTTCTTTGCGTGACCAACTTCATCGCTGCAAAATCTCTAAAGCGCTCTTAACCGTCGTCCTCCATATCCAGCACATCATAGGTGTTGTCAGCCAGCGCAAACCCTGCTTTTATAGCACCCCTGAGGGCACGTGAGACGGAGCGCCCCAACAAAACCGAGCTAAGTCGTAGTATTACGGGTGACCATTCATGAAAAAGCTGTTTGTGCAGTTTTATCTTTTACTGTTTGTCTGTTTTCTGGTCATGACCATGTTGGTCGGGCTGGTCTACAAATTCACCGCCGAGCGCGCGGGCAGGCAGTCGCTGGATGACCTGATGAAAAGCTCACTCTATCTGATGCGCAGCGAACTGCGAGAAATTCCGCCGCACGACTGGGCGAAGACGCTGAAAGAGCTGGATCTGAATCTGTCGTTTAATATGCGCATCGAGCCACTCAAAAATTACGATCTCGATGCCCCGA
The DNA here is from genome assembly GCF_030238365.1 of Lelliottia wanjuensis. Taxonomy (GTDB): domain Bacteria; phylum Pseudomonadota; class Gammaproteobacteria; order Enterobacterales; family Enterobacteriaceae; genus Enterobacter; species Enterobacter wanjuensis. The sequence continues at coordinate 54,828 of NZ_JASSOT010000069.1, forward strand.
CCACCCAACGCCTGCGCGATGGCGACATTGTGGCGCTTGACGATCAGTACACCTTTATCCAGCGCATTCCGCGCAGCCACTACGTGCTGGCGGTCGGCCCGGTTCCTTATCTCTATTTTATGCATCAGATGCGGCTGCTTGATATGGCCCTGCTGGCGTTTATCGCCATCTCGCTGGCCTTCCCGGTGTTTATCTGGATGCGGCCCCACTGGCAGGATATGTTGCGTCTGGAATCCGCCGCGCAGCGTTTTGGCGAAGGACATTTTACCGAGCGCATCCACTTTGACAGCGCCTCCAGTTTTGAGCGCCTGGGCGTCGCCTTTAACCAGATGGCCGATAACATCAATGCCCTGATCGCCAGTAAAAAAGCGCTGATCGACGGCATCGCTCACGAGCTCCGCACGCCGCTGGTGCGCCTGCGCTATCGCCTGGAGATGAGCGAAAACCTGACGGAGGCCGAATCCCTGGCGCTCAATCGCGATATCGGCCAGCTGGAAGCGCTGATCGAGGAACTCCTGACCTACGCCCGTCTCGATCGTCCGCAGAATGAACTCAAACTCAGCACGCCCGATCTGTCGGCGTGGATCCACAGCCATATTGAGGATGTGCAGAGCGTGAATCCGCAGCGCACGCTGCTGCTGGAGAACAGCCCTGGCGATTACGGTGCGCTGGATATGCGCCTGATGGAGCGCGTGCTGGATAACCTGGTCAATAACGCCCTGCGCTACAGCGAAAGCCAGCTGCGTATTAGCTTGCACCTGAACGGCAGCGAGGCGAGTTTAGCGGTCGAAGACGATGGCCCCGGCATTGCCGCCGACGAACGCGAGCGGGTGTTCGAGCCGTTCGTGCGTCTGGACCCGAGCCGCGACCGCGCGACGGGCGGCTGCGGTCTGGGGCTGGCGATTGTCCACTCGATTGCTCAGGCGATGGGCGGCCACGTCAGCTGCGATGAAAGCGATCTCGGCGGCGCGAAGTTCTGCTTTAGCTGGCCGGTGTACCACAACATCACCCTTCCCGTGACCGTCTGACGCGCATCACGCCTCGTCAGGCAGCACCTGCAAATGCCCATGCCGCACGCCGCGCTGGGCAATCACATCATCGGCAAAATGCTGAATATCGCCCATATCGCCTTTTAACACCGCGATCTCCAGACAATCCTCGTGGCTGACGTGGACGTGCAGCGTGGCGACTGACAGGTCGTGATGATGGTGCTGCGTCGAGACCAGACGCCGCGCCAGATCGCGCTTCTCGTGCTCATACACATAAGACAATACCGCAAACCCGTTCCTGCCGTGCTCCTGAGCGGTTTCCTGCGCCAGCGCGCCGCGCAGAATATCGCGCAGCGCCTCTGAGCGATTGTTATAACCCCGGCGCTGGCTCAGGCTGTCCAGCGTCTCCAGCAAATCATCATCAAGCGTGATAGTGACACGTTGCATCGGATGTAACCCTCAAAGTCTGGCGCGACGGCGCACGGGGAAAGCGGGAAGAACCGCGGTTTGTAACCTCTGTCCGGCAATGGATGAAAAGGTTAAGGTCTCACCGACGGTTTGCGTCTCAACGATTTTCCCCTCCTCCATCACCATCACCCGGTCGCAAAACCGCTCGACCAGCCGCAAGTCATGTGTGATAAACAGGCAGGCGGTGCCAAACTGCTGCTGGAGTTTTTTGAGCAGGCAAATGACGTTGGCCTGCAATACCAGATCGAGGTTCGACACCGCCTCGTCGAGAATTAATAGCCTCGGTTCCACGGCCAGTGCCCGCGCCAGGCAGACGCGCTGAAGCTGTCCGCCGCTGAGCTGCGGTGGGCGCTGGTTGAGAAGCGAATCGTCCAGCTCAACCGCCTGCAGCAGGTCGCGGGCGCGGGCCAGCTGTTCAGTCCTCGTTAAGGACAAAAGATGACGCATCGGCTCGCGCAGGATTTCGCTGACAGTTTTGCGTGGATTCACCGCGCTGATGGCGTCCTGAAAAACCATCTGGATCTCACGGCGAAAAGCTTTTTGCCGGGCTCGATTGAGTGTTGACAGCGACTCGCCCTGCCAGAAAACCTCGCCCTGACTGGGCGACTCCAGCCCCACCAGCAGGCGCGCGAGAGTGCTTTTCCCGCAGCCGCTGCGACCGAGCAAAGCCACGGTCTCACCGGTTTTCAGGCTCAGGGCGACGTCGTCCAGCACCCACGCTGCGCGGGAATATTGATGCGATACTGCGGAAACGGAAAGGAGCGTCATTGGGTCAACTCCATGCCATACAGGGCCAGATGCGCCGATACCAGGCCGCGCGTCACCGGATGGACCGGCACACGAAACAGCATGTCCACGTCGCCCTGCTCGACAATCACCCCGCGATCCATCACCGCCACGTCATCCGCCAGGCGAGCGACCACGCCCATGTCGTGCGTGACCAGTAGCATGCCGGGTGCACGGGTGTGCATGATATCGTCCAGCAAATCCAGAATCCGCGACTGGGCGACGGCATCCAGATCGGTGGTCGGCTCATCGGCAATAATAAAAGGCGCGTCGCACAGCACCGCCATGGCGATCATCATCCGCTGCAACATGCCACCGCTCATCTCGAAGGGATAGAGCTTCAGCACGCGTTCCGCCTCCTCCAGCCCAACGGCAGTTAACGCCGCGATAAGCGCCGCGTCATCCGACGCTTTACCCAGCGCCTGACAGGTCTCGCGGGCGTGCGTCGCCATGGTGTGCAGCGGATTAAAGGCGCTGCGCGGGTTCTGCATAATGGTCGCGACCTTGATTCCCCGAAGAGACGCCGGAGTGATCTCCTGACCGTCGGCCAGAATCTGCCCCGCCGTCTGACGCACACCGGCAGGCAACACGCCGAGCGCGGCCGCGCAGGTTAGGGATTTCCCACTCCCGCTGCCGCCGACCAGCGCCAGCACGCGCCCGCGTTTCAGGGTCAGCGAGACGCCGTTGACTAACGTGCGATCCGCCTTAAGAACAATATTCTGCAAATCAATACGCTGTGGCATCAGTGGGCGTGCTCCGTGGCCAGATGAGGATCGAGGTGATCGCGCAGGGCGTCACCCACCAGGTTAAAGGCCATCACGCTGATAAACAGCGCCAGCCCCGGCCAGAACATCTGCAGCGGCTGGGTCCAGATATACTGACGCGCGTCGTTAATCATCACGCCCCATTCGGCGGTCGGCGCTGTCACGCCTAAGCCGAGGAAAGACATCCCGGCGACGTGCAGCATCATGTGGCCGATATCGAGCGTCGCCAGCACCAGCAGCGACGGCAGCGCGGCCCCCGTCAGGTGGTCGATAAAAATGCGCAGATTTCCGGCCCCGGAAAGACGCGACGCGAGGACGAACTCCCGCTGACGCAGGGCGATCACCAGGCTGCGCACCATCCGCGCATACCAGGCCCAATGCGAGAGCGCGATGGCGATGATGACGTTGGTCAGCCCCGTCCCCAGCACGCCCACAAGGAAGAACGACAGAATCGAGGTCGGAAAGGTCATGAACATATCCGCGACGCGCATGGTGAGCTGATCGATACGTCCGCCGAGCAGCCCCGCTGCGCCGCCGATCACCATGCCCAAAATCAGGACTAACAGCAGGCAGGCTATTACCGAACCCAGCGACACGCGCGTCGCCGCCAGCAAACGGGAAAAAATGTCGCGCCCGAGGTGGTCGGTGCCGAGCCAGTGCTGGCTGTCGGGCGACAGCAGCCGCGAAGGCAGATCAATCGCCTGCGGATCGTACGGCAGCCACCACTGGCTGGTGAGCGCAACCAGCGCCAGCAGCGCGATGATCGCCAGCGCCAGACGAACGGAGAGACGCGCGGAACGATAAAAATTCATGCGTGCGCTCCTTCATGACGCCGAATGCGCGGGTCGAGCGCCGCGTTCAGCACGTCCACCGCCAGATTGCAGAGGACAAACACCACCACCATGATCAGCGTAAAGCACTGGATGACCGGATAGTCGCGATTAAAAATCGCCGAGACGGCGTAGCGCCCCACGCCCGGCCAGGCAAAGATGTTTTCGATGATCATCGTCCCGCCGATCAGCTCGCCGATGTGCATCCCGACGGCGGTGATCATCGGCAGCGAGGCGTTGCGCAGAATATGGCGACGCTCGGTCTGTTTGTGGCTCAGCCCGCGCAGACGTGCCCAGGTGACGTGCCGCTGTCCGGCGACGTCGAGCATGCTGGCCCGCAGCAGTCGGGCGTTAATCGCCAGCGACATAAAGGCGATCGACACCGCAGGCAAAATCAGGTGCTGCCAGTCGCCGTAGCCCATCGCCGGGAGCCATTTGAGCCACACCGAAAAACACATCACCAGCAGGAAGGCGAGCCAGAAATTGGGCATCGAGACGCCGAGGAACGAGATCACCCGCACGATGAAATCCGGCAGCTTGTCGCGATGGCGCGCCGCCCAGATCCCCAGCGGCACCGAGGTGAAGAGGATCAGGACCAGCGCCGCACCGGCCAGCAGCAGCGTGGCGGGCAGAAAATGCAGAACATCGTCCAGCACCGGGCGCTGGGTGGCGAAGGAGATGCCGAAATCCAGATGCAGCGCCCGCCACAGCCAGGTGCCGTACTGCACGATTAACGGCTGATCCAGCCCGAGCATCACGCGCGTGGAGGCGACCATTTCCGGCGTGGGCGGAAGGTTCGACAGACGCAGATAATCCAGCGCCGGGTCGCCAGTGCCAAGGCGCAGCATCAGAAAGATAATCACCGAGGCGGCGAGAATCATCGGGATCAGGAGCAGCACACGCCGCAGTATATAGCGCAGCATTACTGCTTCACCGGTTGGATCTGTTCGAACGGAATATCGGAGGCGATGGGCGCGAACGGGATCACGCCAAGCTCGGGCTTCGCCACCACCATCATCGAAACGTAGCTTATCGGCAGGTAGACCGCGTCGTTGTGCAGGCGGGTTAAGATATCGCGGTACAGCGCCTGGCGCTGCGCTTCATCGCTCGTTGAGAGCACTTCGCCAATCTCTTTGTCGATGACCGGTTTATCCGCGAGGCCCAGCTGCGCCTGATAGTCGGCGTGGGATGGCACGCGCATCGAGCTCATAAAGGCATGCGGGTCGTAAGGCGCGCCCCAGGTGCGGTTGAAGATCATGCCAAAACGCCCGTCGCGCTGACGGGCGTAAATGCTGCTCTCCTCTTCCCCGACCAGCGCCACATCGACGCCCACCTGACGCATATCGGCCTGAATGATTTCCGCCATAGATTTACTCAGGGCATCGGTACCGATATAGGAGAGTTCAATCCGCAGCGGCTGGCCGTTTTTCTCGCGGATGACTTTTCCGCTCTGCGCCTTCCATCCCGCCTGTTCCAGCAGGGATTCGGCGTGCTGAGGATCGTACTGACGCGGCTTCAGGCCAATGTTCGCGTAGGGCACCGTCGGGGCAAAGAGCGTGTCCGCGACTTTTTGTGTGCCGTAGAGGGCGTTGTCGATCAGGGATTTTTTGTTGACCGCGTAGTTCAGCGCTTCGCGCACCGCCAGATCGTCCGTCGGCGCTTTAGCGGAATTGAGCGCGAGCATCACCGTTTCGACGGGCTGGGAAAGCTGGGTGCGATAGTTCGCGCTCTGGCTGAACCGGGCAAAGGTATCGAGCGGGAGCAGCCCCTCATTGCCATACAGCAGGTCAATATCGCCCGTTTCAAAAGCCACGGCGCGGGTGGTCGGGTCCGGGATCACTTTAACCGTGATCTGCCGGATGACGGGCTTTTCGCCCCAGTAGCGGTCGTTACGTACCAGCACGTCATACTGGTTGAGTTTTGACTCTTTCAGCACCCACGGACCGGTGCCGACTGGCGCTTTGATGCCGTTCATCGTTTCATTGTTTTTAAACTGCGACGGGGCGATAAAACGGAAAGGACGCGGCAGCGCGAGTTCCTGTAAGAACGGGTAATAGGCGCTTTTCAGGGTGATTTGCAATTCGGTATCGCTGAGGGCTTTGACGTCGACGATCTGTCGGGCCAGCTCCAGCCAGGCGTGGCGCTGGCGGTTATCCAGCACGGCGCGAAAGTTCTCGGCAGCGGCGAACGCATTAAAGGGTTCACCGTTGGAAAAAGTGACACCGTCACGCAGAGTGAACACCCATGTTTTGCCATCCGCCGTGTGGGTCCAGCTTTTCGCCAGCCAGGGTTTGACCGAGCCATCGGTCTGATATTTCACCAGCGGTTCGTACACCATGCTCTGGGCAAACATTTGGTTGGGCGTATAAAGATGGGGATTAAGCGGTCCAACGTTGACGGGCCACGCGGTTGTCAGTTCATCCGGTGCGGTGGCTTGTGCGAAGAACGACGCGCACGCCAGCAGCGCGCAGAGGATACGGCCTGGTCTGGACAAAAGTTGCCTCTTACCCTTTCGGGGTAGCTAAAACGTGTGACGATTTTAGGTTTTCATCATACTTTTAACCTGTTCTGGATCAACCGAGGGGGCATGAGAGACGCAAAGTATACAAAATTCGTATAGTTAACCCTCAATCGATAAGACCGATTTACCCTGCCCAACCGAATCCGCACCGTAGCCTGACCGGGCGCACTGTGCTATATAATAAGTATGTTGTAACTACTGCGAGTGTTTTATGGCGACTTACGATCTTCTCGAACGGCTGAATTCGACTTTTCACCAGATAGAACACGAGCTGATGAGCCTGTGCGAACGGCTCAAAAGCTGCCGACTGCTGGCCGCGCGCGTCTTTACTTTGCCGGATGTGGTCAAAGGTGCGGAGCACGATCCGTTGGATGTGATTGAGGTGAAGCAGCATATCGGCAAGGAGGCGCTGGACCTGACGCTCGCCCACTACCGCCATCTCTTTATCCAGCAGCAGTCGGAGAACCGCAGCAGCAAAGCCGCCGTGCGTCTGCCGGGCGTGATATGCCTGCAGTGCGACACCCCCCTGCGCGAGCAGATTGAAAACCAGATTGCCCACATTAACGCCCTTAAGGCGCAGTTTGAGAAGATTGTCACCGAAGAGTCAGGCCTGGCTCCCGCCGCACGCTTTGAGTGGGTGCATCGCCAACTGCCGGGCCTGATTACCCTCAACGCCTACCGCTCCCTGACGCTCCTGCGCCACCCGGCGACCCTTCGCTTTGGCTGGGCGAACAAGCACATCATCAAGAATTTTACCCGCAACGAGGTGCTGTCGATGCTCGAGAAGAGCCTGAAATCCCCGCGTACCATGGCCCCGTGGTCGCGGGAACAGTGGATCGAGCGCCTCGAGCAGGAGTACGAGAATATCGCCGCGCTGCCTGACGATGCGCGTCTCAAAATCAAACGTCCGGTGAAAGTCCAGCCGATTGCGCGCGTCTGGTATTCCGGTGAACAGAAGCAGGTACAGTACGCCTGTCCGACGCCGCTGATTGCCCTGTATGACACGGAACAAGGGGCGATGGTGCCGGATATCGGCGAACTGCTGAATTACGATGCCGAAAATATTCAGCATCGTTATAAACCGCAGGCACAGCCGCTGCGATTGATTATTCCGCGGCTGCACCTGTATGTGGCGGAGTGATTATTTCATGCTGCCGACCATCTCTTCCGGACGAACCCAGGCATCAAACTCGGCCTCGGTGAGATAGCCCAACGCCAGGGCTGAGGCTTTCAGCGTCAGCCCCTCTTTGTGCGCTTTTTTGGCGATTTCCGCCGCTTTGTCGTAGCCAATGTGGGTATTGAGCGCCGTCACCAGCATCAGAGATTCGTTCAGCAGCTGGCTGATGCGATCCCGGTTTGGCTCGATGCCCGTCGCGCAGTGCTCGTTGAAGCTCTCCATTCCGTCCGCCAGCAAACGCACGGATTGCAGGAAGTTATGGATCACCATCGGGCGGTAGACGTTGAGCTCAAAGTTGCCCGATGCCCCGCCGAGATTCACCGCCACGTCGTTACCGATCACCTGACAGCAGAGCATAGTCATGGCTTCGCACTGGGTCGGATTCACTTTGCCCGGCATGATGGAGCTGCCCGGTTCGTTTTCCGGAATGCTGATTTCGCCGATACCACAGCGCGGGCCGGACGCCAGCCAGCGCACGTCGTTGGCGATTTTCATCAGCGAGGCCGCCAGCCCTTTCAGCGCGCCGTGGGCGTGAACCAGCGCATCGCAGGTGCCGAGGGCTTCGAATTTATTCGGCGCGGTGACGAAGGCTTGCCCGGTGATCGCCGCCAGCTCTTTCGCCACCCGCACGGCATATTCCGGGTGGGTGTTTAGCCCTGTCCCCACCGCCGTGCCGCCCAGCGCCAGTTCACAGAGATGCGGCAGGCTGTGGTCGATATGCCTGAGGTTGTGCTCGAGCATCGCTACCCAGCCGGAGATCTCCTGGCCGAGGGTAAGCGGCGTGGCGTCCTGCAAGTGGGTGCGGCCAATTTTGACGATGTCGCTGAACGCCTGTGATTTTTCGCTCAGGGTTTGGGTCAGCACCTTCAGCTGCGGAATGAGGTGCTCGCGCAGGCCGATGATCGCCGCGACGTGCATGGCGGTCGGGAAGACGTCGTTCGAGCTTTGGCTTTTGTTGACGTCATCGTTCGGGTGGACCTTGCGCTCCATACCGCGCACGCCGCCCAGCAGTTCGCTCGCGCGGTTGGCCAGCACTTCGTTCATGTTCATATTGCTTTGGGTGCCGGAGCCGGTCTGCCAGATGGCAAGCGGGAATTCGTCGGGGTGTTTGTCGGCCAGCACTTCATCGGCGGCGCTGATAATGGCCGTCGCTTTCTCGGCGCTCAGCAGGCCTAAATCCTGGTTAACTTTCGCGGCAGCGCGTTTGGTCAGCGCCAGAGCGTGGATCAGCGAGACGGGCATTTTCTCCGTTGAGATACGGAAATGCTCCAGCGAGCGCTGGGTCTGCGCGCCCCACAGCTTGTCAGCCGGGACGTCGATGGCACCCATTGAATCTTTCTCGCGACGATTGGTGGTCATTACTTTCTCCTTGATAACAATGAAGTTGGCGACATTGCTCACATGCTGGATTAAGTATTGTTTGCTTCAAAAAAACGGTATGGCGCTTTGTGCGCTCTTTTTTTCGGGTGGCGGCTACGTGTCGCCAGTCCGGGATTCTGCGGTTTTTGTGTCGGGTGGCGCTTCGCTTACCCGACCTACGGTTACTGCGGTTTTCACGTCGGGTGGCGCTTCGCTTACCCGACCTACGGACCCTAGATTTTGTAGGCCGGGTAAGGCGAAGCCGCCACCCGGCGCCGTTTAAAGCTACTTAACGCACGCCGAACACTGGGACGACTGGATCTGTTTGAAGAAATCGTTGCCCTTGTCATCCACAAGGATGAACGCCGGGAAATCTTCCACTTCAATTTTCCAGATCGCCTCCATCCCCAGATCCGGATACTCCACGCACTCCAGGCTCTTGATGCTGCCTTGTGCCAGAACCGCAGCCGGGCCGCCGATACTGCCGAGATAGAACCCGCCGTGCTTGTGGCACGCATCCGTCACCTGCTGACTGCGGTTGCCTTTGGCGAGCATGATCATGCTCCCGCCGTTGGCCTGCAGCTGATCCACGTAGGAATCCATGCGCCCTGCCGTGGTCGGGCCGAGTGAACCCGAGGCATAACCCTCTGGCGTTTTCGCCGGTCCCGCATAATAGATCGGGTGATCTTTCACGTACTGCGGCAGCCCTTCGCCGTTATCCAGACGCTCCTGCAATTTGGCATGCGCAATGTCGCGCCCGACGATAATGGTGCCGTTCAGCGACAGACGCGTCGACACCGGATACTGGGACAGCTGCGCCAGGATCTCGCTCATCGGACGGTTGAGATCGACATGCACCGCCTCGCCCTCACCGGCTTTGCGCAGCTCTTCCGGAATGTATTTCCCCGGATTGTTTTCCAGTTTTTCGATCCAGATACCGTCGCGGTTGATCTTCGCTTTGATGTTGCGATCCGCTGAACATGAGACGCCCATCCCGACCGGGCAAGAGGCACCGTGACGCGGGAGACGGATCACGCGGATATCGTGGGCGAAATATTTTCCGCCGAACTGCGCGCCTAAACCTAAGTTCTGCGCTTCGGTCAGCAGTTCCTGCTCAAGCTGAACGTCGCGGAACGCCTGACCGTGTTCGTTCCCTTCCGTCGGCAGGCCGTCATAGTATTTGGTCGACGCCAGTTTGACGGTTTTCAGGGTGCTTTCCGCGGAAGTCCCGCCGATAACAAACGCGATGTGATACGGCGGGCAGGCAGCCGTGCCGAGGGTGCGCATTTTCTCGACCAGGTAGTTTTTCAGCTTGCCCGGTGAGAGCAGCGCTTTGGTTTCCTGGTACAGATAGGTTTTGTTGGCAGAACCGCCGCCTTTGGCGATGCACAGGAATTTGTACTCGTCGCCGTCGACGCTGTAGAGGTCAATCTGCGCCGGGAGGTTGGTGCCGGTGTTGACCTCTTTGTACATATCCAGCGCCGCGTTTTGCGAATAGCGCAGGTTATCTTCGATGTAGGTGTTGTACACACCGTGCGCCAGGGCGGCCTCGTCACCGCCGCCGGTCCAGACGCGCTGGCCTTTTTTGCCGGTGATGATCGCGGTGCCCGTGTCCTGACAGGTCGGCAGAATGCCTTTCGCGGCGATATCGGAGTTACGCAGGAACTGCAGCGCGACGTATTTGTCGTTTTCGCTGGCCTGCGGATCGCTCAGGATATCGGCCACCTGCTGCTGATGCGCCGGGCGCAGCATAAAGGAAGCATCGTGGAAAGCGTGCTGCGCCAGTAAGGTCAGCGCCTGCGGGTCAACTTTGAGGATCTCCTGCCCTTCGAATTCAGAGACAGAGACGTGGTCAGATGTTAACAGATAGTATTCAGTCTGATCCTTCGCCAGCGGGAAGGGATCTTGATAATGAAAGGGTTTATTCGACATTGTTCTCTCACTTACTGCTTCGGTCTGGTTATTTAAGAGCAGATGTTCCGCTGCCCTGCTTAAAAGCGAGTTTGCTTATCCTACACAATTTTTTAACAAAAACTGAGACTAGTACGACTTTTTACATGTGCAGGTTACTTCCGGGCGGTTTATTGCTTTAATACGCGAAGATAATTCCACATTTGAAACAGGGCTTGATAATGCAAAAACTCATCAACTCAGTGCAGAACTATGCCTGGGGAAGTCAAACTGCGTTAACGGATCTCTACGGTATCGCGAATCCCGACAACCTTCCGATGGCGGAGCTGTGGATGGGCGCGCACCCGAAGAGCAGCTCAAAAATTGAAGACGCCAGCGGCCAGGTCCGCTCCCTGCGTGATGTGATCGACGCGGATAAAGCCGCGCTGCTGGGCGATGCGGTTGCCGAACGTTTTGGCGAACTGCCGTTCCTGTTCAAAGTGCTGTGCGCCGCGCAGCCGCTCTCCATTCAGGTTCACCCGAACAAGAAAGCCTCTGAGATCGGGTTTGCGAAAGAGAATAAGGCGGGTATTCCGCTGGATGCCGCCGAGCGTAACTACAAAGATCCCAACCACAAACCGGAACTGGTGTTCGCCTTAACGCCGTTCCTGGCGATGAACGCCTTCCGCGAGTTCTCCGAGATTGTCTCTCTGCTGCAACCGGTCGCAGGCGCGCATCACGCCATCGCCCATTTCCTCGAAAACCCGGACGCAGCGGGCCTGAGCCAGCTGTTCGCCAGCCTGCTGAACATGCAGGACGACGAAAAATCCCACGCGCTGGCGGTGCTCAAAGCGGCACTCAACAGCCAGCAGGGCGAGCCGTGGCAGACTATTCGCCTGATCTCTGAGTTCTACCCGAACGACAGCGGCCTGTTCTCCCCGCTGCTGCTGAACGTGGTGAAACTCAATCCGGGCGACGCGATGTTCCTGTTTGCCGAAACTCCGCACGCCTACCTGCAGGGCGTGGCGCTGGAAGTGATGGCGAACTCCGACAACGTGCTGCGCGCCGGTCTGACGCCGAAGTACATCGACATCCCTGAACTGGTGGCGAACGTCAAATTCGTGGCAAAACCGGCGGCCGAACTGCTGACCCAGCCGGTGAAAAACGGTGCGGAGCTGGACTTCCCAATCCCGGTTGACGATTTTGCCTTTGCCCTGCACGACCTGAGCGCGCAAGAGACGGCAGTTTCCCAGCAGAGCGCGGCGATCCTGTTCTGCGTCGAAGGCGAAGCGGTGCTGAGCAAAGGCGAGCAGCGCCTGGTGCTAAAGCCGGGTGAGTCGGCGTTTGTGGCGGCGAATGAGTCCCCGATTAGCATCAGCGGTAATGGCCGTTTGGCCCGAGTCTTCAATAAGCTATAAGTTTATCGACTCTCTTGCTAAGCTAGTTACAGGCTTTATATCTCCAGGCGGTTTCTACCGCCTGGTTTCATTTTAGGGATAATCACGATGAAAAAATCGGTTGTAGCGGTTGGCGTTGTTGTCGCATTAGGGGTTGTCTGGACGGGTGCGTCATGGTTTACAGGCAAACAGCTGGAAGGCCGTCTGGCCGAAATGGTGGCGCAGGCCAATAGCGAAATCAAACGCACAGCACCGGAAGCCGGGCTGGAACTGAGCTATCAGAACTACCAGCGCGGCGTCTTCAAGAGCCATATGCAGCTGGTCGTGAAGCCGGTTGCGGGAGCGGAGAACGGCTGGCTGAAAGCCGGTCAGAGCGTGGTGCTGGACGAAGTGGTCGATCATGGTCCCTTCCCGCTGGCGCAGCTTAAGCATTTCAACCTGATCCCTTCCATGGCGTCGGTGAAAACAACGCTTGTGAACAACGAAGCGACTAAGCCACTGTTCGATCTGGCGAAGAACGAATCCCCGTTTGTGATTGATACGCGCATTAGCTACGCCGGTGATACCAGCTCTGATATTGCCCTGAAAGCGCTGAACTACGAAAAAGGCGACGAGAAAGTGGCCTTCAGCGGCGGCGATTTCAAACTGGATGCGGATCGCGAGGGTAACGTCTTCTCCCTGAGCGGCTCGGCGGAAAGCGGCCTGGTGAACGCGGTCAACGAATACAATCAGAAAGTCCAGATGACCTTCAATAATCTGAAAGCAGACGGCAACAGCCGCCTGACCAGTTTTAATGAGCGCATCGGCGATCAGAAAATCAGCCTCGATAAACTGGCGATTTCTGTAGAAGGCAAAGAGATGGCCGTGCTGGAAGGGATGGATCTGAACGGTCAATCTGATATCTCCAAAGACGAGAAAACCGTTAACAGCCAGCTGGATTACAGCCTGAAGAGCCTGAAAGTGCAAAACCAGGATCTGGGCTCAAGCAAAATGACCCTGAAAATCGGCAATATCGACGGCCAGGCGTGGCACCAGTTTAGCCAGCAGTATCGCGCGCAAAGCCAGGCGCTGCTCGCGGATAAAGAGTTGATGACTAAGAACCCTGAGCTGTATCAGCAAAAAGCGATGGATGCGCTGCTAAGCAATCTGCCGCTGCTGCTGAAAGGCGAACCGGTGATCACCATCGCTCCGCTGAGCTGGAAAAACAGCAAAGGTGAAACCAACTTTAACCTGTCTCTGTTCCTGAAAGATCCGGCAACGGCGACCGGTGAAGCGCAGACGCTGGCGCAGGAAGTGGATCGCAGCGTGAAATCCATCGACAGCAAGCTGACCATTCCGGTGGATATGGCGACCGAGTTTATGACCCAGATTGCGAAGCTTGAAGGGTATAACGACGCCGACGCCGCGAAGCTGGCAAGCCAGCAGGTGAAAGGCATGGCGGCGATGGGCCAGATGTTCCGTATCACGACGCTGGAAGATAACGTGATCGGCACCAGCCTGCAGTATGCGAACGGCCAGGTGACTCTGAACGGGCAGAAAATGCCGCTGGAAGATTTCGTCGGCATGTTCGGGATGCCAACGCTGGGAATGCCTGAACCGGCTGTACCTGCGGCTCCGCAGCAGTAACGGTGAACATCGCCGGGTGGCGCTGCGCTTACCCGGCCTACAGAGCCAGTGCGACTGAGGGATTTGTAGGCCGGGTAAGGCGAAGCCGCCACCCGGCTTTTTTTTTATGACGAGAAATCCACCCCCTGCCGCCAGCGGTTCTCCCAGTGCGCAAGATACTGCGCCACCAGGTCCGGTGCGTTATGAATCACAATCACGTTCTCTGAGTTCTTGTACTCCGCCGTTTTGGCAAAGTTAAATGAGCCCGTTTCCACCGTATTCCCATCCGTAATAATCACCTTATCGTGTTGAATACGATAGTGATTATCCGTTCTGAGCTTGATGCCGTTTTGCGTCACGTAGTGCATTGCCAGCAGGCTTTTGTTGCTGATGTTTCCCTTCTCATCAATCACTATTTGCACGTCGACGCCGCGCTTTTGCGCCGCCACCAGCGCATTCATCACATCCGGGGCGCTAAAAGAAAAAGACATCATGCGGATCGATTTTGTCGCTTCATTAATGGTTTTCAGCACCAGCTCCTGAGCGCCGCCCTCCGGTGAAAAACCGACTTCGATATTGCTGGAGGCGAAGGACAACGCGGGAATGAACGCTAAGGCGAGCAGGGTTTTGGAGATTTGCATGGGGTAATCGTTTTACAGAACAAAACAGGTAGGCTGAATATGCATCGTTCGCTGACCTCAGCCGTTGATCTGGATCATTCAGCAAACTTATGCTTCTTACTTCACCGTCACCAGTCGCGCCGACACAATCTGGTGCCCGGCCTGGACGTCTGATTTCTCGATGCGCTGCATCATCCGGTCAGCCAGCGTATACCCCATCTCCCGCGCCGGGGTGGTGGCCCAGACAATAGGCAGATCGTCCAGCGCGTTTTCGCCGACATCCGCAAAGGCACCGAGCGCCACCTGCTGGTCGAAGAAGGTTTCCACGCCGCCCTCGCCGCTCTGGCGCCCGGCGCGGATCAGGCCGAACCACGCGCCCATCGCAATGATGTCGTTGTAGCAGATCACCGCGCTGATGGTCGGATTGCTGCGCAACAGCGCCCCCATCGCCTCGGCCGCTTTCTTCTGGCTGGATTCGCACTCGACCACCCATTCGCTGTGGAACGGCAGACCGTATTTGATCAACGTCGAGCAGTAGCCGCCCACGCGTTCGGCGCGGGTGAGTGAGGAGCTTTTCCCGCCCAGCCAGGCGATTTTCTGATGACCGCGACGGATAAGATGCTCGGTCAGCATTTGTGCGGCCTGCATGTTGTCGGGCCGCAGGGTATCGGCTTCATCGAGATAGCTGGCGCGCGAGGCGAAGACCAGCGGCACGCCCTTCTCGGCTGCGCGCTCGCAGAGTTCACTGCCCACACCCGACGCTCCGGCGATAATCACGCCGTCCACGCCCTGGGTCAGCAACATGTCCAGACGCGACAGCAGTTGCTCCGCTTCACGGCCACCGTGCAGCAAGAAAACCATCCGCCCCTGCGCTTCGAGCGCTTCCGTCAGCCCGGCGGTCAGTTCCGCATAAAAAGGCGACGTCAGATCGCGCACAATCAGGCCAATCACGCCGCTCTGCCCGCCGCGCAGCGACGCCGCCTGACGGTTACGCACAAACCCCAGCTGCTCCACCGCCTCGTTTACACGCTGGCCGGTGGCGGGAGAAATGCGCCCTTTTCCGCTGAGGACCAGCGAAACGGTACTGACCGATACCCCGGCCGCCAGCGCAACATCATTGATGGTGATCTTCTTCGCAACAGACATGTGAACGCGCAACTCCCTGATGTGCAGTCCGATAAAACGTTTTATCAATAGGTTCTATTTATACTGCTAATTAAAGCACGAGAATGTGATTCAGAGCTCACTAAAGTTTGGTAAAACGTTTTATCTTCTCGCCACAGTGAATCAGCTAAAACCATTTAAACCATCAAGGAGTCGTTTTATGACGGCGAAAGCAGCACAAAAAATATCGCTGTGGGAGTTCTTCCAGCAACTGGGTAAAACCTTT
Organism: Lelliottia wanjuensis; assembly: GCF_030238365.1. Taxonomy (GTDB): domain Bacteria; phylum Pseudomonadota; class Gammaproteobacteria; order Enterobacterales; family Enterobacteriaceae; genus Enterobacter; species Enterobacter wanjuensis. The sequence continues at coordinate 70,624 of NZ_JASSOT010000069.1, forward strand.
ATGTTGCCGGTGGCACTGCTCTCGTTTTGCGGGATCATGCTCGGGATCGGCAGCTCACTCAGCAGTCATGATGTCGTTACGCTGATCCCGTTCCTCGGCAATCCGGTGCTGCAGGCGATTTTCATCTGGATGAGTAAAGTCGGCTCCTTTGCTTTTAGCTTCCTGCCGGTGATGTTCTGTATCGCTATCCCGCTGGGGCTGGCGCGCGAGAACAAAGGCGTGGCGGCATTTGCCGGTTTCGTCGGTTACGCGGTGATGAACCTGGCGGTGAACTTCTGGCTGACCGCCAAAGGCATTCTGCCTACCACCGACGCCGCGGTGCTGAAAGCCAACAACATCCAGAGCGTGCTGGGCATTCAGTCCATCGATACCGGGATCCTCGGTGCGGTGATTGCCGGTGTGATCATCTGGATGCTGCACGAGCGCTTCCACAATATCCGCCTGCCGGACGCCCTGGCCTTCTTCGGCGGCACCCGCTTTGTGCCGATTGCGACTCTGGTTGTTATGGGTCTGTTTGGTCTGATCATTCCGCTGATCTGGCCGGTCTTCGCGATGGGCATTACAGGTATTGGCCGCATCATTAACAGCGCAGGCGATTTCGGTCCGATGATTTTCGGAACCGGCGAGCGTCTGCTCCTGCCGTTTGGTTTGCAGCACATTCTGGTGGCGCTGATCCGCTTTACTGAAGCAGGCGGCACGATGGACGTGTGCGGCCACGACGTGAGCGGCGCGCTGACCATCTTCCAGGCGCAGCTGAGCTGCCCGACCACCCACGGCTTCTCTGAGAGCGCGACTCGCTTCCTGTCGCAGGGTAAAATGCCGGCCTTCCTGGGCGGTCTGCCGGGCGCAGCGCTGGCGATGTACCACTGCGCACGCCCTGAAAATCGTCACAAAATTAAAGGCCTGCTGATCTCCGGTGTCATCGCCTGCGTCGTCGGCGGTACCACTGAACCGATCGAGTTCCTGTTCCTGTTCGTCGCCCCGGTTCTGTATCTCATCCACGCCGTGCTGACCGGTCTGGGCTTCACCGTGATGGCGGTTCTGGGCGTGACCATCGGTAACACCGACGGCAACGTGATCGACTTCGTGGTGTTCGGGATCCTGCACGGTCTGTCGACCAAGTGGTATCTGGTACCGGTTGTGGCAGCCATCTGGTTCGCGGTGTACTACGGTATCTTCCGCTTCGCCATCACCCGCTTTAACCTGAAAACCCCTGGCCGTGATACGGACACCGCCAGCACTGAACAAGCGGTGGTTGGGACTGTCGGTAAATCTGGCTACAACACGCCAGCGATTCTGGCAGCACTGGGCGGCGCGGATAACATCACGTCGCTGGATAACTGCATCACCCGCCTGCGTCTGTCGGTGAACGATATGTCGAAAGTGGACACCAACGCCCTGAAGGCCAACCGGGCCATCGGCGTGGTACAGTTGAATCAGCATAATTTGCAGGTGGTGATTGGGCCGCAGGTCCAGTCGGTCAAAGATGAGCTATCGACGCTGATGCGTACGGTAGAAGCCTGACACCTCACCCCCTTCCCATGAAGGGGGTTTTATTTTAAGGACGAGCGCTATGTTTGATTTCTCAACCGTCGTCGATCGCCATGGGACCTGGTGTACCCAGTGGGATTACGTCGCCGACCGCTTCGGGGCAGACGACCTGCTGCCTTTTACTATCTCCGATATGGATTTTGCTACCGCGCCGTGCATCACTGCCGCGCTGCATGAGCGCATCAACCACGGCGTATTTGGCTACAGCCGCTGGAAAAATGACGAATTCCTCGCCGCCGTGGCGCACTGGTTCCAGCAGCGGTTCAACAGCCGCATTGATAAAGAATCCCTCGTGTATGGCCCTTCGGTGATCTATATGGTCTCTGAGCTTATCCGCATCTGGTCAAAACCGGGCGACGGCATCGTGGTCCACACCCCGGCCTACGATGCGTTTTACAACGCCGTGCAGGGCAACGATCGCAAAGTCGTTCCGGTTTCGATGCAAAAAAGCGCGACCGGCTGGGTGTGCGATATGGCGAAACTGGAAGCCGAGTTGGCGAAACCCGAGAACACCATTTTACTGCTGTGCAGCCCGCAAAACCCGACCGGAAAAGTCTGGACGCGCGACGAGCTGAACACGATGGCTGAGCTGTGCGCCCGCTACGGCGTGGCGGTGATCAGCGATGAAATCCACATGGATATGGTGTGGGGCGACCACCAGCACACGCCGTGGAACGAAGTGGCGAAGAGCAAGTGGGCGCTGCTGACCTCAGGGTCCAAGAGCTTCAACATTCCGGCGCTGACCGGCGCCTACGGGCTGATTGGCGACGACGAAAGTCGGGCGAGCTACCTGAAAGCGCTGAAAGGCCGCGACGGGCTGTCATCCCCTTCCGTGCTGGCGCTGACGGCACATATCGCCGCTTACGAGCAAGGCGAAGCGTGGCTGGATGCGCTGCGCGCCTATCTGGAAAGTAATCTGCACTACGTGGCTGAGCAGTTGAACGCTGCGTTTCCGCAGCTGAACTGGCAGCCGCCGGAAGCGACCTATCTGGCGTGGATCGATTTGAGTGTGCTAGGTATCGACGATAAAGCGCTGCAAAAAGTGCTGATCGAGCAGCAAAAAGTGGCGATTATGCCGGGATACACTTATGGCGTGGAAGGTAACGGGTATGTACGCCTGAACGCCGGATGCCCTAAGCGCAAGCTGGAACAGGGTGTTGAGCGGTTGATTGCGGGGATTCGGACGCTGCTGTAACATTTTGCCGGGTGGCGCTGCTGTATGACCGGATACATAGGTGACAGATCAGACCGGGAACATAGGTAACACTTTCTAGTCTATCCGGACCACACTCTCGGTTTTTCGGTCGTAGTACGCAAGCGTTAT